>CP064999.1:4707500-5966411 GCA_016700115.1 Sphingobacteriales bacterium
ACTGTTTATAAGTTGTGAACCTGATGAAATAATTAACGAACCTGACCCAAAGCTTAATGTAGTTGGTTTGTGGAGCGCAGGTTCGGTAGATATAGCACCTGTTTTAGCCGACTCAATATCATCAGTTGTCATAAGATTTCGAACTGACAGTACATTTACAATCACTCAGACAAACACTGATAATTTAATTGTATCGTATTCCGGAACTTATAGTATTGATAAAGAAGGAAAAAGTAGCGATATATATCCAATAACTTTAAACAAGACTTCTCCGGCTACTGGACAATATATAGGCATTTTCGAAATCAATGAGATCATTGAACCAGAAGAAATGACACTGGAAATTGTTCAGACAATTCCATATATTGGGCTAACTCAACCTTATCCTGAATTTGGTTTTGGCAGTACAAATAACGGTGATTTGGGTACGACCAATATCAGCCGGTTTCAACGAATTGAATAAGAGGCTGCCTATAAAACCCTTTGATTTTTTTATTAAACGGTTTATTCATCATCAGGTAATGGCAGAGGATAGCCTTTGTGCAGTTTTTTATATGGTTTTAGGTTAGCCACAGAATACACAAAATAGGATAAAGAAAATGAAAATAATACTGCCGGAAAGTCTTTTGAAAGAGCCTTATTTGACTCAGTCCGGCAAAAAGAAACATTTCGGAAAGCCCGTTTAGGTTTTACCTTCGTCTATACGAAAATAGAAAGAATAAGCCTGCCACCCGCAACCACCTCTACAATGTTCCAAAAAAACCGACCGAGTGCAATTTTGAAAAACGGTTGAAAAGGTAATGCCAATACTCCATAGATAAACATTTCTGTTTGCCTGCATTGTTGATTGGCTTGGTATGCAAGAATTGCAAAGCCTACCAAACCTGCAAACTATACGAATTGAAAGTAGTCGTAAGGCATGTCTGTTAAACAAAGGAAGAACAATATCGCGAGAATTATTTTGATTGCTACCGCCATTCTTTATCGAGGTTATCAAACGAACGGCTGTCTATACTGATAAAGTTAAACTGAGGTAGTTCTGCTATTTCAAAATATTGGCTTGTGATTTTATCGGGGAAAGATTCAGTGATAAAATCTTCTTCCAAAAACTGTTCAATGTCAGGAAAGTGTTCCAATATTTTTCATCGCTTACTTTCAAAGGCCGTCTGATGTTTTTGAAAAATTTGATTTCCGAATACTCCACCTTTTCGTCTGTGTTGATAGTCAGAATGGCGAAATCAATCAAGAGGTCAGTTCTTCTTATTCAGAAAGTTCCGTTTTATGCAGCAGGTCAAAATATTGTTGAATAAACACTTTCCCGTCTTCATTAATTTCGGCGATAAGACGGTTGATTTCTTCCTCAAAATTCAGATTCAAAAGACAGTCGATTTTTCACACAATGATTTGATTAGGGCTACTTCCCGCTTATCAATATTGCCGTCTGATGCCATACAGCAAAATGTCGTTTTCAACAAAAGTTTGTCAAAAGGTATTGTGTCCATGTTTTTACTTTTTAATTAGTATGAAGATTAGCAAAGCATAGATGAACAGCGGCAGCACTACGCATATCCAAACAGAAGAGGCACTATAATTGCTGCCAAACCTGTCGAAATATTTTAAAAAATCAACAGACCTGTCAAATAACCAATCGGAAAATCCTTTGAAATCTTTACACCATATATAAAAGCCCAAACAAAATATTACGAAAGCAATTTTAAAATAATGGAAATGAAAAATCTTATCCAATAGAAGCAGCCAAGTAAACGGGATAAAGAAGTAGTACAATAAAATATTTACCTCATTATATGTAAATCCAGTCAGACGAGATATTCCAAATAACACTTCAACAACGATTCTGAAAACTAAGTTTATCATTTTGTATTTTTAAAGTTTAAAACCCAATTGGTGGTCTTCCCTTTTTTGTGTCTGTGTTATCTCCCTCCATCTTTGCTTTGATGGCTTCATATTTTTTCAGTTCCTGCAACGAAACAGAGGGTTTTGTGTTTTTGATGACCTCTTCCAACATCTTCATTGAAATTCTTGCTTTGGTTTGAAAAGCCAATCTTGCCGTTTCGTTTACCAACAGTTCAATGTCTGCCGAAACATAGTGTTCCGTGAGAGTTGAAAGTTGGTCATAATCCAAACCGAAATCCAAAGGACGTTTTTTTAGATACATCTCAAACAATAATTTTCTTGCCTCAAAGTCGGGCGGGGGTATGTAGAATTTCTTTTCCAATCTTCCCGCTCTTAGCATAGCAGGGTCTATCATGTCGGGATAGTTTGTTGCTCCTATGACAAAAATACCCTTTTCTCCCGTTCTGTCCATTTGTGCCAGCATTTCGTTAACCGCACTAATTGCCATTTCATGAACAATGCTGTCCCGTTTGGGCAATAATTCGTTTATCTCATCTATGAAAATAATTGTTGGCGCATTCTTTTCGGCATCTTCAAACATTTTTGCTATGTTTTCCTGTGTGGCATTAACATAACGGCTTTTCAACGTTGAAGGTGTAGCCAACATAAAATTAAACCCTACTTCTTCGGCAAAATGTTTTGCAAAAAAAGTCTTTCCGCAACCGGGCGGGCCATACAGCAACATTCCGTTTGGAATGGTAATCCCGTATTTCGCGTATTCTTCGGGATTATTCAAAGCATCAATAATGTCTGATTGTAATTGTTCTTTGAGTTCTTTCATTCCTGCAATGGCATCAAAACCTTTGCCTTTTGCCTTTTTACTTTGGATTTTCTTTTCCTGAGAACCGCCCGCTATTACCTTTCGCACTTTGTCTATATCCTCAACCTCTATTTCTCCGTTCAATGCGCGCATAAATTCACCGGCATTTTGAAAACGGTCTTCCAAATCCCGGCTTAATGCTTTTTTCAAAATCAGATTTACCGTTTTGTCATATTCGACAAAAGCAGATGAAACCTTTGGAAACGACAGCGGTTTGTTTCTTTCCTGCAAAACAATTTCTTCCGCCTTTGCTCTGTCTGATTGGAATTTTGAAACTTCCTTAAACCAGGGCGGTAAGCCAAATAGCAAGTGATACATGACCGCACCAACCGAATAAATATCGCTTTGCGGCGAATACGCATTATTGAAACATTCGGAAGCTACATAATTCAGATTTAGCCCCTCTTTATTGTATGTTTTGGTTGATTGATGGAAAGACCTCGCATATCCAAAGTCAATGATTTTGGCTTTCGGAATATCGCCCGACAAATCCAACATGATGTTTTGAGGGGTAATCTCGTTATGAATAACAGGTTCGGGCAGGTGATGTAAATAGTGCAGACCTCCTAAAACTTCATTTATAATTTGCTTAACGTCATAGTATATTGAGAAAGGTTCCCGACTTATTCTTTCAGACAAGGTTTCTCCCGCTATGAAATTCAACACCAAATATCCGAATTTCTTATTTTCGTAAATCAGTTCGCCATCGTCTTTGTAGGCTACAATATTGTCATGTTTTATTTTTTTTAAAAATTCTATTTCAAGCAGGTTGTTATCATCATCAAAAGCCGAACGATGCAACTTGGCATAATTAAAAAGTTTCAGAAAATACAATTTTCCGTCATTGCCTCTCACCCGGTAGGCTTCGGCATTGCTTCCCTGTTTGATGAAAAACATGATGCTATATTTTTCTTCAATGGAAAATCCTTTGGGTATTATGCCTTTGTAGTTGTCCAACTTTATTTCAGTTTTTTAATACTTTTATTTTTCAATAGTGATTTCATTTGTGTAATAGCGACTTTGTTTAACTCTAACAGGCGTTCGCTTTGAGAAATGCCTTTATTTATAAGCGATGCATTGATACTTTCCATATTACTTAGCACAACCAACTGTTCTAAACTCGCAAAATCCCGTATGTTTCCCGACTTGTCAGGGTTTTGTTCTCTCCAATCTTTTGCCGTCATACCGAAAAGTGCCACATTGAGCAAATCGGCTTCATTGGCATATACAAAACTTGCCTGTTGTTTTGTTATCTCCATCGGAATAAGGTTCTCTTTGATGGCATCGGTATGGATACGGTAATTTATTTTAGACAGGGTTCTTTGTAAGTTCCATTCTAATTGATTTCGGCTACTTTCGTCGTTTTTAAGACGTTGAAACTCTTTTATTAAGTACAGTTTAAATCCTGCCGACACCCACGAAGCAAATTCAAAAGCTATATCTTTATGGGCAAAAGTACCTCCATTCTTACCCTGTCTGGATACAACACCTTTGGCATTGGTTGCTTCAATCCATTTTGAAGGAGAAAGCGTAAACGAGTTACTTCCTGCCTCGTATAAAAAGGAGTCGAATTCGACCCCTTTAAAATTCGGGTTGTTGAGTTGTTCCCACAAACCAAGAAACTCAATAGTAGTACGGGTACGCATCCAGTTTTTTACGACATCTTTAGGCTCCGCAGGGTTTTTATATCTCGCAATATCAGTCAATGAAATATAATCTTGCTCATTGTCCTCATACACAACAATGTCTATTTGTTGTACTGTTATTTTCTTGTTTTTAGTCATGCTTTAATTTATGGTAAGCTAGAAAATACTTTGGGGAAAATGGCATACTGTTTCGATTTATAAAGCTTCTTCCGAATTACTTGGCCTTGTACTAAAATTTCCATTTTGTTGTAGAATCAATTCATACTGAAGAATATCATTAGATAAACTTTGCGGGCTGTCTTTCCCAAAATGTTCATCGGTTATAAAGCCCCCTTTTAAAGTTCCGCAAGCTGCCTGTTTCATGAACTTTTCCGGGTTCCAACCTTTCCCATAATAGAAAAAGGGTTGATAAGTTCCGTTATGCAGTTCAAATGTGTAGGAACTGCTGCTTTTTATATAAGCATGTCTTACAACTTCTTCGTCTTTCTTTATTGTAACCAATACATCGGAGTTAGAAGGTGTTTTCACACTAATTTCCGAGCAACCCCAATTGGAACAAGAATTATTTCTGCCATAACAATAAGAATAGGGGGTAGAACCCGTGCTTAACGAGTTATTGATGTACTTGTCATAAATTGCTTTTTCTTGACGTTCACGTTCAAGTTCAGCTTCTCTTTCTACCCGCTCGGCTTCTTCTTCTTTTTCCCGTTCAATACGCTCTTGCTCCAATCTTAAGGCGGTTGCTTTTTCTTGTTTCTCCCATTCAATACGCTCCCGTTCCAATTTTAAAGCGGCTGCTTTTTCTTCTTCCGCTTTCTGTTGTTCCAACTCGATTCGCTGCTTTTCTTCCCGGGCTAAACGTTCGTTTTTTGCCAATTCGGTTTCGCAGGATAACAAACCCAAACTCAGGAAAAGGGTTGTCGCAATTATTGACTTCATGTGTATTTATTTAAAGATTAACCCAAAGTATGTTTTGGTTTCTCATTGTCAACCTCAGATTTATAATATTCGTCTGAGGTGGCTGTAATCCTATTTAATCTATCTTCTAAAATCTTTGAAGGTTTAGATTTAAATAGAATTGATTTTAAGAAACACATACACATTGTGATATTTTCCTGCCGCAACTTGTACAAGCTTGGTCAGGTAAATTATTTTCGCACTCAATACAAATCGGCAATAACCTTTCTTTAGTCGGATTCTCTGCAATAATTAGCAATCCTTGATTTAGCAATTGCCTAACTCTTGTAGGGTTTTTCCATTTAATAAAATCGAAATGTTCGTTCCATCTTCTTATTCTTCCTATTAATTGGTAAATTAACGTTATTATAACAAACAAGGTTTCAATTTCTTCAAGGACTTCGCGACCTAAATCATGGTCTTTTGAACGAATCGCTTCGTCCGTTTTAGTCCTTAGTTTTTCTAATGCCTCATTTGTTTTATCGTTTCCTAAATCATCATTCGCCTTTTCAAGCCTGCCAAACTCCTCGCGAATTTCTTTTTCTATTCTATCCCAACCGGTTCCTTTGTCTAATTCATCAACTTTTATAAGGATCTCCCTCATTTTATCAAATACTTCCTTTCGTCTGTCTTCATCGCTTTTCCCCTTTTCAAAATAATCTTGTAATTCAGCAAGCGATTTTTTCAATTCATTTAGTTTTGAGTCATCGGATAAAACCTTCGCCTTTTCAATTTCGCGTATTATCCTGAATCCATCTCTAAACTCCGATTCTATTTTATATATGGCAGGAATGGAAACCCTATGTTCTTTGACAACCTTAAATTCGTGTTGATAGTCCAATATATGAAAATATGCCTTACCTGAAATGCTTTCATTTCTGTCCAATTGAATGGTTAAATCAAATGTGCTTCCTTCCGGTAGTAATGCAGGTAAATCTTCACCTGTAATTTCTAAGTCGAAGACGTGTTCATTGTAGATAGCTCTTGACCCTTTTGCATTGTAATTTCCTTGATAAATTGGTATTCTTAAAAAATCCTGTTTCATTCCGGTTCTAATTTGGCTTGAAGTTGTTCTTCCGTTTGAAACGCCTATAAGCCCTTTTGATGTTAACTCTCTATCTTTTTCTAAACCTTTCAATGGCTCAAACTCCATTCTGTCCGTCTTTTTATTTTTAATTTCAATACCATAATGAAATGGCAATATAGTAACGTCAACAGGTCCGATAGATCCTTCAATTACACATCTTATAGTAAATTCAGAAGGTGAACATTCAATATAATCCCCTTTGCTGTCTGTTGTTTTAACCACAAAGTGGTTTTTCCCTTCTTTTAATACTAATTCAAACAATTGAGCTTTACTATCTAATTGGATTTTACTCATACTCCAACCCCCGTCATTTCTGTGAATTTCCGCAAATATTTTCACCCCTTTTAAAGAATCAATATTTTTTAGTTTGATATTAATTAAAGTATCTGTTTCAACGGTAATAGCATCGTAGTTGATTTCTAATTCTACACAATTGGTTGGTGGTGGGTCTTCTATTCCTCTGCCTATTGTAGAAGCATAAAGAGCAGCGCCTTTTGCCACAACAGTCATCGGGTCAACCGAAAAATCAATGTGTTCTGTTACCTGTTCTTTCAACATTTCTCTTAATAGTGGGGTTAGAGTTGGGCCTCCAACTAAAATCAAAGTGTTGATTTGACTTCCCTTTAAATGGTTTCGCTTCAATAACTCTTTTGTTATGTCAATAGCTCTCTGAAAATAAGGTCTTTGAACTTTATCTAACTCATCTCTTGTTACCGTTAAGTCAAACTCAAAAGGATTGCCGGCATCATCTTTGCCAAAGTTCTCACCTAAGTTAGAAAGCAAGTCAACAGATGATTTTGTTGACAAATCAATTTTCGCTTGTTCTGCTTTATCCTTAAATTGATTTCTGAATTTATTTAGCTTACTGTCATCTTCAAAGACACCCTCTAAGATGTAACTTTCTCTGAAATATGGTAATAGTATTTCGTCTATTATTGCAAAGTCTATATTCTTCCCGCCTAAGTAATTATCACCCTCCGTACTGATAACTCTAAAAATGCCTTCTTCAATTTTAAGTAATGCAGCATCAAATGTTCCGCCTCCAAAGTCAAACACAATCCAATAACCGTCCTTCATTTTGGTTTTAATGCCATACGCATAAGCGGCGGCAGCAGGTTCTGATAATAACACAACTTGTTCAAAACCGGCTAATTTGGCAGCTTTATTAGTCGCCTCTTTTTGATTTGCTCCAAACATAGCAGGTACAGTAACAACAACAGCATTTACAACTTCGTCTGTGATTGGTTGTTTGAGTTTTTTTAATACTTCTGCGGAAAGTTCCTCTGATATTAAGTCTTTGCCTAAGTGAGATGATTTGTAAACCTTATCGGTTCCCATTGTCCTTTTAAACTCAATAAAAACATTTGAAGTATAGTGAGGATTTTGAAACTCTAATCTCTTGTCAGCTCCAAGTTGTGTGAGAGCCTTATCACCAACTTCTATTGCACACTTTTTTGTGATTAAAACACAAGAAGGTACTGTATCTTTTTGAAGGTCCATAGATTTTTTAATAACCGGTTCTCCCATTTCCATTCTTGCTATTGCAGAATTGGTCGTACCTAAGTCTATGCCGTAGTCAACTTTTATTCTTGCCATTTTTTTAAAAATTTGATGTTTAGTTATTCTCCGTAAGCCACAATTACTTGTGCGTGCTGAATTATTTTGTTGTTGAAATATATTTCCGGTTTAATTATTCTGCGAATAATCTGTTCGCCTTCCTTTAAAGACGGGTCCGGTTCCATTGTAGCCTGCATATTCATTCCTTCTTTATAAGGCTTGTTCAACAGGTCAACGATTTCATATCCTTTTGCTTTGAAGTTATCCAACACATTGGCGACTGCAATAGAAAGCTGCCTATGCCCTCTAACTTTATTGTCCATGTGAGCTAAGTTCATTTGCATTTTTACGATTTCGTCAGCCACTTTTAGCGCCAATGAATGGTCAATTGCATCTGTAGAGTTTACTTTTGTTTCTTGCTTTAATAACTCCATTTGAACATTATACAATTCTGCAAGTTTAGTGTTAATTTGAACTAGTTCTTCTTCTATGAATTTCTTAGCGTTGTTAAATCTTGCAACCATATCTATCTTATCCGTTTTCTGCCTTCTGCTCAACAACCAATATAAAAGCCCCGAAAGCAGAATTGCCAAAAGCACACCGATAATTCCGATAAGCGAATTTTTGCTCAATGATTCGGAAACTTCATTGATTCTGTCTTCGTTTGTTTTATTTGTTTCGTTGATTTTGGTTTCAAGTTCTTCTGCTGTTTTTGCAATGACATTTGTGTTCTCTTGGATTTTCTGTTTAAGGGCTTCAATAATAGAATCATTTGACTTTTTAGGTGCCTCATTATGAGTTGGTGCTTCCTTTTTCAAATTTTTTTTGTCTGATAGTAGCGATTTATAGCCAAACACATTCTGTTTTGAATCTTTTCCCAAGCCTGTTGTCTTTAGAGTATCTTCATGAGCAGAAACACTAATACCAGTCAAATTCAAAAGAGCAAATGTTAAGATAACTATTGAAACACCATTAAAATTTAGCATTTTTAATTTTATTTTTAAGTTCAGTTATAATCGCTTGTTGTTCTAATATTTTTTGTTTTTTCTTGTTCTCTGATTTCCTTTCCAATTTATCTATTACTTCTTGTTGATTTCTGATTTCCCTGTTTCTTTCCTCTTGACTTCTTAAAAACTGCCACTCACATATTCTATCCATTTTGTAATATTCACTCCTGATTTCATGCTCAAAGTATGTAGTGTTCCTAATTGTCATTAATCTCGTTTCAGCATATCGCAGTTGTGCTTGTAATCTCTCTTTTGGTGTAAATCTTTCTATTTGAAAAGATGTTTCATAAATTATTTTATTTTCAAACCAAACCTCAATTTTGTGTTTTCCTATTTCAAAAACACATTTTTTATTGTTTCCCCATGCAGTAAGCCATATCTGTTTAGTATTTTCATCAATCAAAATTTCTGTTTTATTAGTAAATTTTTTAGGAGAATAATCAGGATTGGAATCTAATTTTCCGTTTGGTTTAAAATACTTGGTTAATAAGGTTAGATTTAGCGATTTGAAAACTTCAACCTCTAATTGCAAACTTATGAATCTGACTTGAGAATGGTAAAAGGGTATTGTGTTTTGAAGCAGATTATATTTAACATCTGTATTTAAAACTTTGGAGCTGGTTATAGAAAATATTTCAGCTATAGGTAATGGCTCTTCAAAGTTCTCTTCGAAGGTTAATTTTTCATTTTCTTTAGAAGGTTCTTTAATTTTTGGAGTTTTAAAAATTAAATAATTAACTATTGTTTTCTGAGAAGAATTTAATTTACCCATTATGAAATCAACCAAACTTCTGTATTCATTTAATCTTTTCTTATCATTTATATTTTTGATTTTTTCAACGTTATGCGGTGGTATTGCTTTCTTAATTAACTCTATTACTTTTTCCCAATCAATAGAATTTTCGATCATTTTATTAACTAGGTCCCAATTTATAGACTCTCCCCATTTTAAGGTTTTTTCTTGCTCTTTGACTTCTGCTGTAATTTTTGCTTTATTAGTTTCATAGGCATTTTTTATGGATAGTAACAAATCTATTGCTTGCGAAAGTTCTCTGTCTTTAATTTCAGCAAGCGTATTGATGCTGTCTTTAACTCTGTCTTTTATAAGAATACCAACGGCAAGTGTTTCCGCATATTTTGCCAATTGCATTGAGAATTCAAAGTAGTTGCTGCTTTCTTTTTCTTGACTTACGTTGAAATAGTCTATACTGCATTGCAGAATTTCGTTGGCTGTTTTGTCGGCAATAGAAACATATCTTAGGTCGGTTGTTCCCAAAGTGTTTTTTAGCTGTGTCAATTCGCTTACCGCCGAATTATACAATTCCTCTCCCGCCTCTGCTGCCGCCACTTTATTTGCTGTTCGTTTGTTTTGAGTGGCTTCTATTTTCTTCTGTATTTGTTCAATAAGTTTCTGAACAAAACCTTTCAGGAAATCCTCTTTTGCTGAAAAAGTTTGTTTTGTTAAAATTTCAATTAGTTTAAAGAACGTTTTGCTCCCATGTGTTTCTAACTCACTTTTCAAAGCATTGAGAAATAGAAGCTGGATTTCCTTTTTGGTGGTTTTATAGGTTTGGTCGGTTGCTTTTGTTTGCAAATCGGTTACAAACTCGCTTTCAAGAAATTTGAGTTTCAGGGTCAGGGCTTCTTCAAAAAGTGGTTGGTTTACGCTTGTTCCGTTGATGCTGTTACAAAGCAAAAGCGTAGAAAGGTTATGAAATGCAGAACCGTTTTTTGATGTTACGTTACCCGAACTTATTACCTTTTGCCAAAACTCAATCGCACGTTTTGAATCGGAATCTTTCAGGGCATCAAATGCAGGTTCGTCTGTAATGTCGTTACCTTTGAAAAACCAAAACAAAGCGGCACTTATCTTATCACTGTCGAAATGAAGTTTTGATGCGGCTTCCGAAACGCTGTCAACGGTTCTGTGTAAGTTTCCGAGGATTGGAAAACTGAAGTCGTCTTCCGGTTCATGTTCGGCTGCAAGAAATTTTTTAAGCCTGTTAATTTGCCTTGTTTGCTCCCTTGCAGTTGCGCCGACAAGCAAACCTACCTTTCTGTATGGATTGTTTTGTACTAACTTCATTCTGCTGCTACGGTATTTATAAAAAAATCAGCGCAGGCTAATTCCCTTTACTTCTTTGTTGAGGTTAGACCAAAAACCCTTACCACTAAGTAAAAGGGAGGATTTTTAAGCAAATCAAAATATCGTTACGCCGGTTATTGTGTTGCTTTATTTGGTTATATTTGATGGTTGCGCAAATATAATTGTTTAGCATTTGTTATTACTATGTTTTAAAAATTATTTTAAAAAAATCTGCTCAATGGGATTTGGATTGTTATTATAAAATCATTTCACCTCTTCTATGTTTTTGTTTGAAGGTTATTGTCCACTTTTCGCTGTCTGATTTCTTTTGTTAAACCCGTACCCGAGTTCCTTTAAGGTCTTGTCGCAATAAACGAATATACCGGTTAAACCCAACCCTATCAAATCAGAACAAATTGGATTATTGGTTGATACAGCATAATGAAACGAAGTCGGTGTGCAACAAAACATTTTTACCGCACAAAATCGTAACGTTTTACCGACAGATTATCAAGGTAAAAAAAAGCTCTTCTTTCCGGTTAAAAACCTTTAAAATAGCACTTCTATTTGAAAAAGGGATACTGCTACTTAGTAAGGGCAAACATACGAGGTAATAATTTCGGTGCATACTTTTTCAGAAATCTAAAACCGCAATAAGATTAGCCAAGGAGGGATATAAGATTTGCCTCCCCCAAATTTCTTCAAGAGTAACTCTCAAGAGGAGGATTTAGTTGCTAATTCGAAACGGGGTTTGGGTTCTTCTTAACGTTGTTGGAGAGTTTTCCTAAAAGGTTGCTTCGGTTGTTCTAATACGGGTCAACATCCAACTGTACGACAACTTGTTTGTAGTTTATATCCGAGTTTAACTGGGATATGGTTTGTAAAATTTGTTGTTTGGTCGAAGTTAGGGGGGAGTTCTGCTCGATTTTGATTAGGATTTGTCTCAAATAATAGTTTCTTATACGGGCAACCGCAGGAACGCTTGGCCCGAGGAGATTGCAGGTTATGGTTGACTTTAAGGATTTTGCCAGTTCGAAGGCTGCGTGGTTTACTTTTTCGGCGTTTGTGTGCTTCAAAGTAATCATAATCAGACGGGTAAAAGGTGGAAACCGAAACTTTGCTCTTTCATATAATTCAGAGGTAAAAAAGCCTGTATAATTATTTTGTAGCACAAATTCTATAATACGGCTGTATTGAGCTTTAGTCTGAATAATAACTTTCCCTTGTTTGGCACGTCTTCCAGCTCTTCCACTTACCTGAAGCATCAACTGAAATGCTCTTTCAGCAGATCTGAAGTCCGGATAATTAATTAGTTGATCGGCGCTTAAAATTCCAACTACGTTTACATGATCAAAGTCAAGTCCTTTGGTTACCATTTGCGTGCCGACTAAAATATCGGTTTGCTTTTTCTCAAAATCAGCAATCACTTTTTCAAATCCTGTTTTAGTTCGGGCAACTTCCCAATCAAGCCTGTTTATCGTGGCATGTGGAAAAAATGCTTTTAAATCGTCTTCTATTTTTTCTGTTCCAAACCCATGTTGCGCAAAATGAGTACTGCTGCAAAGTTTACATTTGGAGATAGATTTCATTTTATATCCGCAGTAATGGCACTTTAATTCATGCGAATATTTATGATAAGTCAGACTGACATCGCAATGTGGACACTGTGGAATCCATCCACACGTTTCGCATGATACATAGGGCGCATATCCTCTTCGGTTTTGAAACAATATAACTTGTTCTTTTAAGTTCAGGGCTTCGGTCATTTCATGTATGAGCTGTTTGCTGAAATGAGTTCGGACTTCATTTTTCTTAGCCGCTTGAATCATGTTTACAATTTCAATTTGGGGCGGCTCAACATCACCATAACGGCGGTCTAATGTTACTAATCCATATTTCAGGGTTTTAGTGGCATTATAATAACTTTCTAAGGATGGGGTAGCAGAACCTAAAATGGTCTTGGCTTTAAAGAGTGAAGACATATAAATGGCTGCATCTCTTGCATGATAGCGGGGAGCAGGATCAAACTGTTTAAACGAAGTATCGTGTTCTTCATCCACTATAGTCAAACCTAAATCAACAAAAGGAAGTAATAGTGCTGAGCGAGCACCAAGAATTACTTTGTATTCCGAATTCAAAACTTTTTGCCAGATTTCTATCCGTTCGAAATCATTAAACTTGGAATGATAAATACCGACATCATTGCCAAATACTTTTCGCAAACGATTTATCATTTGACTGGTTAAGGCAATTTCGGGGACAAGGTATAATGCTTGTTTACCTTTTTGGAGTGTATCTTGGATGAGCTTTAGATAAAGTTGTGTTTTACCGCTCGAAGTAACCCCATGTAACAATATTACTCCCTTTGTTTCAAATTGACGCAGAATGTGGTCATAAGCTTCCTGTTGATGTTCGGTTAGCAAGTCAATTGTTGAAGAAAGGTCTGAAAGCTCAGGCAAACGGCTGGTAATTTTATCTTCTTTGATAAATATTCCTTTCTTCACAAGCAACTGTATATCAGCGCTTTTAACCTGAGCAAAGTTTTCTAATTCTTTAATTCGAATTGAATCTTGCAGGGTTTTATTTTTTAACTGAAGATATGCCATCAAGACCGACAATTGTTTGGGAGCTTTATTTAGTTTTTCAAACAAATCCCTCAACAAATTTTCGTCTTTATAATCATCAGTCAGCCTGATTAGTGTCTCCATTTTGGGTTTGTAGCGCTCTACCAACTCTTCGCTGACCAATATTGCTCCTTTTTCAATCAGAGATTTAATGATATACAATACATTCTTTTTGTTTAATATCAACTTTACATCGTCAATAGTAATTTTTGATTGTTTTATCAAGGCTTCAGCGATCATATACTCATCGTCAGTCAGTAGAGAATAATCATATTTAAAAGAAGGATTTAACTCTAAATTGGTTTCGCTCGACAACTTAAAAGCAGCGGGCAAAGCGGCGTTCATTACATCGCCTTCTGTACACATATAATATTCGGATATCCATTTCCAAAAATTTAGTTGGATTTGGGTAACAATTGGATTCTCATCCAACACACTAAGAATTGGCTTGACCAAATATGAAGGAGGATCATCAGTAAAAATTTCTTTAACAATACCTGCATACACTCTTTTTTGTCCAAACTGAATCTCAACTCTTTTGCCGGCTGCTATGGTTTCTGTTAAAGATTCAGGAACCTCGTAAGAGTAATCATGAGAAAGTGATAAGGGTAAAATAACTTTTGCGTAAGTAGGCATTATTGATAATGATTTCGGTACTTTTTGTATCTTGCGTAACTTTTTTAGTGCATTCGATCCCCGCGAAGTGTTAAATTCTGCATCACCTCTGCTTCAAAATCCAGCCATTCCAACCATCGTTCTTTAGTTCGTTCTTTGGAAGTATATAATCTTGATAAATCAAGAAAAAGCGTATAATGAGCTGCTTCTGCTACCATTAGTTTGTAGTAAAATTTTTGCAACTCAATATCTGAAATGTTTTTGGACAACAATTTAAACCGCTCACAACTACGGGCTTCAATTAATCCACACATCAATAATTTATCTAAAAGCTGTTCGTCACGGCTTACCCCTTTTCGGATAAATTTAAGCAATTCATTCACATATTCGTCTTTGCGTTGCCTTCCCAATTTTAAGTTGCGTTTTTTTAGTTCGGACAATACCATTCTGAAATGCCCCCATTCTTCGGTGACTATAGGGGCTAATTGTTCTACAAGCTCTGTTTTTTCGGGATATTGCTGTATGAGCGAGATACAGGATGATGCTGCCTTTTGTTCGCAGTAGGCATGATCTGTCAAAATATCTTCAATGCTGATTTGAGCAAGGTTAACCCATCTTGGGTCAGTTGGCAATTGCAAACGCAAAATTGTATTCATGGTGTAGAAAAGAAAGTTTTTGTTTATCAAAATAGTTTTGACCGAAACGGCAATCGTTTTTTGCTGTAGATTTTAACTGTTGCTAAAAGACTACAAAATTAACTAAAATAAAGATTGACTAAAGCCAATCGTTAAAAACCGGGGTTTTGTTCGTTTGATTTACATCAAATGGTGTAATTTTGCACTGAAAATTGTTGGGAAACTTTTTTGAGGCTTTTTCGACTATAATTTTAGAATGAAGCGATCAACTTAAGATAAACAATTTTGTAGGTGACTGATAAAAGTTATTTAGTTACCCATTGATATTTCGATTTAATTACTATTAATTAGCATAAACAGGATTATGGGAAGAGCATTTGAAAAGAGAAAAACCCAAAAAATGGCTCGTTGGAGCCAAATTTCCAAAGCATTTACCCGCATAGGTAAAGAGATTGCAATATCTGTTAAATTAGGTGGTCCCGACCCTGTTTCCAATCCCAGGTTAAGGATGGCTATCCAAAATGCTAAGGCGGTAAATATGCCTAAAGAAAAGGTTGAAAACGCTATTAAAAGGGCATCCAACAAAGAAGAAAAAGATTTTAACGAAGTGGTTTATGAAGGATATGGGCCAAATGCGGTTGCAATCGTCGTTGAATGTGCCACCGATAATCCAACCCGGACCGTTGCAAATTTGAGAACCTATTTCAACAAAAACAATGGCGCACTTGGCAAAACCGGTTCTCTGGATTTCTTATTTGAACGTCAAGGTGTTTTCACTATTCACAAAGGCACAATTGATCCGGAGGAAATAGAATTGGAATTAATTGATTTCGGAGCGGAAGAAGTTGAAGGAGACGGGGATGAAATTTATATTTATACAGCCTTTGAGAGTTTTGGTATCATGCAAAAAGCACTCGAAGACAAAGGTATTGAAGTAATCAAAGCAGAACTGCAAAGGTTTCCGTTAAATACAGTTGCACTAACCGAAGAGCAGGAAGAACAAGTCAATAAACTGTTGGAAAAATTAGAAGAAGATGATGATGTTCAACAGGTTTTTCACAATATGGCTTAACAGAAAAAATGCTTTTTGATTCAAACTCTGGCATAAATAAAAACACCCCTGATTGAAAAGTCAGGGGTGTTTTTTTATGGTTAAACAAGAAAGGCTATTGAAGTTCTGTGCAAATCAGGGTAAACTTCATCGGATATTCGGGATGATCGGGACCGCCAATCATTATTCGGTTTGGATTGCTTCTCTGAAGCTCGGTAAATACCTGTTCAATCGCATCCTGAACAATTCCATTTATTTTTTGCTGTGTGTAAAAGCTAAACACAAACTTGAATTTATTCAGTTTTTCTCCGTTTAGTCCTTCCTCCTCTGTTAAAACAGCAGTTGTAATTGATCTTAAAATCTTATTGGTTGTAGTATCATAAGTTACCAATGCAAGGGTTGTGGGCAACTGAAACAATTCGAAAGAATTTGGAATAACAGTCATTTCCAATTCTGCCTTATTTACGGCATAGCTATTTAAATTTGTTAAATAAGGAAAGTTTAGACTAAAACCTAATCCTGCTGCACCTTTTAAGTAAACTATTTCCTGACCATTTGGTTTCGGCTGTTCCATCGAGGTTTTAACCTGTGTGTTTGAATAGTCGTGCTTAAAATAATTGCTGACGGCAGACAACGCACTTACCGGCAAATCGAGTGTCAGGTTTTTGCGACTGCCTTGACTGTAATAGATGGTCAGCCTCGTTCTTGATGCCAACATATCTATATATGCAATCCCGTTATTAGAAGATGAAGGTGAGATATACAATCCTTTAAAATACTGCCGGAAGTTAGAATTGTCTGATAAATTGATAGTTCCGGATTGTGATAAAATCCTGTTTCCAAAATCTCTGCTTAATGGTATTCTAATATGTGGTTCTGTTTTGACAAAAACTAATGAATCCTGATCGTTCTGGTCTTTTAACAGTTTGCTAAATATGGTAACGCTGTCTGAAGGAGCTAAATAATAATCTGTTAAATATCCAATCGGCAAGGGGTTAAAACCAAATTGTTTGTTTGAGTAATAAACATTTCCAGCTTGCATGGATTCCGTCAATTCAAAAACCGTCAATCCGGTGGGAGCATCCGCATCTCCATAAACGCTTTTGTTAAAATATCTTAACGTAAGAACAATAGAATCCAACACTAAGGAATCGCCTAAATTGATATTGTTTGTAGGGATGATAAGTTGAGAAAAAATTGCTGCCTGCGTTTTACCTGCAATTTCATCGTTGACCGCTCCCAATAAATAAGGTATTCCGGAAACCGGAGGTGCTGTAGAAATACTGTCAGAGATAAATGTATTTGCTTCAATTGTCAAAGTATCAATAGTGATGCTCTCAGGAAAAGCATCATCATTAAACAAATCTCCACCAATAGTTGTGGTTTTAGTACAAGAATTGACAAATAATAAAAACAGTAAAAAAACTCCCGTAAGCAGACTTTTCATGCGTCGGTTTTGTAAATAATTTTGCCGAAAATATTCAATAATTGTAAGAATGGGAGTTGCGTAGTTTTATCAGTCTTAATTATCCTAAGAAAATATAAGTACTGTAAACTACTTCGCCATTATGCCGGATTATAACGACATTTTTGAAACTTTATTTGCAAGCAATTCTTTGTAAAGTTCTTCGTATTGTTTCAAGAAACCGTTTTCCGGATGTATATAGTCCAATACTGGCTT
The DNA here is from genome assembly GCA_016700115.1 of Sphingobacteriales bacterium. Taxonomy (NCBI): domain Bacteria; kingdom Pseudomonadati; phylum Bacteroidota; class Sphingobacteriia; order Sphingobacteriales; species Sphingobacteriales bacterium. The sequence continues at coordinate 4,725,181 of CP064999.1, forward strand.
TTCGGTTCGATCTATCAGGCTGATAACATCATCGCTTAAATCTTTGTCTGCCTTAATAATAGCATCCGAATAAAAAATTGCACCTTTATTTAAATCTTCATTACTGGTTGAACCGTAAGGAGATAAGTCTTCGGTTGAGATGTTTCCGGTAGGTACTTTATGCTCAAAAATATCGCCCAAATCTTCGTCAAATGAGTTTTTGTAAACCGAATAAATGACCGATGAGTTAGCAAAAATCGGATCGTTATTGTACGCTTTCTTTACATAGAGCGGCATTAAACTGGTCATCCAACCATGGCAATGAATAACATCCGGTGCCCATCCAAACTTTTTTACCGTTTCGAGAACCCCCTTACAAAAGAAAACCATTCTTTCAGTATTGTCGTCAAAAAACTCGCCGTTATCATCACGATCTACATTTTTGCGTTTGTAAAAATCATCATTATCTAAAAAATAGACCTGAAGACGGCTATTGGGCAGGGAGGCAACTTTTATAATCAACGGAAAATCGTCTTCCTCAATAATTATATTAATGCCTGAAAGACGGACGACCTCGTGCAGTCTATGCCTTCGTTCATTTATTGCTCCAAAACGAGGCATTAAGACTCTTAATTCCATGCCCTTTTCCTGCAAATACTGTGGCAATTGACGGGTTATTTCTCCAACACTGCTTAACATCAGGTAGGGATTCATCTCTTGGGTAACCATCAGTACTCTTGTCTTGTTAGTCATATTCCTATTACTTTATTAAAACTTAAAAAAAGGTTAAAAAGAACTTGCAGCTCAACTACTGCAAATTTAAGTTGGCTTTCAGTAGTGAATTTTACCAATACTAATCTATCTATATCTTTACAGTATTGGTTTCAAGGTGCAAAGATAATAAAAAAAAGCTTCCAAAAAAAGTACATCCTACAAACATTATAGAAACAAAGCCCAAAAAATAACGGATTTTTCAATTGAGGAATCAAGTTTCAGGGGAAAAATATACCTGATACCCATTGCTGAGCGCAATCTTGTTTATTCAACTTAAATAAAGGTTTTAAGACCTTATGATCATCTTCTAACTGGGCACTTGTAAACAAAAACGCTGCATATTTCCAATTTTCCCGCCATAAAAATTGAATCAACCCTCTTTGCATACAATTTATACAAAATCAACTTTTCAGAAATATTGAGAAAAAAGGGGATGTTTTGGGTTGAAATTTTTAAACCCACTCTTAATTTCTGCTTGCCTCTTTAAAAAATCAGTCTAACTTGAGCCATAATTGATTTGATTTGGAGCAAGTCGGATTTTCTAACTCTCTAAATCAGAAAACAGAAACGCACAACTTATTTATCAGTTGTAAAAAAGCGGAAAACCTTGGTTTAAGTGTATTTCAGCAAGCCCTGATCTGAAGTTTGGAAAGAAAAAATGATGATCTTGGAAGATTTAATTGACATCTCCAAGCTTAAAATTGACATTCCAAACCCTATTGAAATAGGTTTTGGTCCGTTTCTTACTCCGTAACTATCTTTTGAAACAAGAAATGGATTGTTTCTAACTTCATGTTGCTCAGTTGAAACAGGAAATGAACGGTTTCTTGTTTCAATCCTGCTTTTTCAAGTTGGAAATGAGCCGTTTCTTACTTCATTTCTTCAAAAGAAAATTGGAAATGCTCCGTTTCTTACTTCTTTTCTTCAAAAGAAAACTGGAAATGAGCCGTTTCTTGTTTCATTTTTTTCTTTTCAAACAAGAAACCGGGCCATTCTTATTCCATTATTGACCATATAAAAGATGGAAACAGATTAAGTCTTCTTTGTTTTAGGATTTCTGAATTCCGGAATTGTGTCTGATTGTTTAATCTTTTCAGAATTGAAGAAATGGAGTTGATGAATTCAGATTTTTGCTTTTAAAGACGCGAAATAATGAAGGTATTGCTGATAGTGCTTATTCAGTTTGTAATATTCATTTCTGTCTGACAGGTTGCCTTTTGTTTGCCTTAGCCGGTTATTGATAAAAATATGTGAGCCATCGGGGGTAGCCAATCCGTAAACCATTTCAACGCTGTTGCCATAGGTAAAAAACGGCTGATTGCCATAGATTTGCGGGGTTCCGGTCATCAACTCTATTAAAATGTTTTTAAAATCGAGATGAGAGGTGAAACTATTATTGGCAGTGGTATCTATACCGGTGGAAAAAACCAACAAGGGTATATGATAATTGTCCGTATTATAGGCATCTTCTTTAGGGCCATGATCTGACAGGATAAAAATGAGGGTGCTGTCCAAAATTTGTTTTCCGGATAACTTTTCAATCAACCGGTTAAAATACAGATTGTAGTATTCGACAACCTCAACTCCTTTTTTTTCTGTCCACTCATTGACATGGCCATAGACCATTTCATTAAATACGAAGATTTGGTCATGCGCCGCTATGGTGTCAACCATATTGTTTAGCAGCGTTAAGTCTTCACATGAATTTTCAATTTTCATGGAATTGATGCACTTGTAATGGACAACGGTGTCCATTTTCTCCATGAACAATGTTGTTTTCCATTCCGGCATATCAGGAACAAAATAGGCTTGCTGCAGCCCTAAAGAGGTTGTGAAGAAGGTGGTAAAATGATTGTGGTTAAAAAACCTTACCAAGTTGGTTTGTTTATCGGTAAAGTCGAACGCCTCCTTTTTTACATGGGAGGAGTATGGGACAAAAATGCTGTTAAGAATTGCGATCAGGCTGGTAAAACTGTCAATGTTTAGGGTGTGGTAGTTCGTAAACTGCTTGATGTGCTTTTGGTATTTGTTCAGGAAACTGTTTTGGTCTTCTTTTGATTTTTGGGTAAAGGTCTTATAGTTTAACCCCTCCATCACCAACACGATTACTCTTTTGTAGTTAGAATGAATGGTTGGAATGGTGTCAAATTTTTTGTCCGCAAAACCAAAATCCGTATTATCTGCTATCTCTGCATTTGGTTCTTCGAGATGTTTTAGATTAGTATCGGCATTGCGGTAAGCAATAATCTGTTCCTGAATAGAAAACAGGATTGGATTGATTCCGGGTTTTAAAGAAGAGGGTAAAAATAATAAGGTCAGCAGTAAACAAGCAGGCTTTATCCAATTGACAAAAGCCAATCTTTTGGGGACCAGGTAAGAAATGGAGAATAAAACGGCATAAATGCCTAAGAAACCGGCAATCGTGAAGGGGGAAGTAAAGTAGGTGATGAAAAAACATAAACTATCTGCTGAGATACTGAATATGTTCATGGGGAAATGGTACAAATCCATGAGGAAAAAGGTATAGGTAAATGTGAGTGCAGAGATCGGGATGAAAAACAAAACAAACAACATAAAACCCAATGGATACAACCATTTACCGGTTTGAAAACAATAGATAAACAACAGATAATTGACCATAAACAAGAAAGCATCCTGTACGTAGGAAAGCAAGTAGAGCCAGCTCATTTTGTTGTGAAGGGAGATGAAAAACCAGCACTTCAAAATTAACAACAGCCCAAGGGTATTGAGGGTAAGCCGAAGTGGAAATCCGGTTGGAACAGAAGAGTTATTTGAGAAATTACCGTTCATAAAGACTGATTAATGAAAACAGTTGCCCATAGATTGCTTCACAAAATTAAGATTTGCCTTTGTAAAATGCAATGAACCCAATACATGAACTGCGATTACCTGCACTTTCTGCTTAGGATTGATTGCGAAACTATTCTTACATTTGTGCCAACCAAAATGCTACCTAAAATATGTCGTTACCCTTTCCTTCTGATTTGGAAATTGCTCAATCTGCTCCGATCAAACATATCAAAGAGATTGCTGCCCGTTTAAATATCAGTTCTGACGATCTTCATTATTTTGGAAAAACCAAAGCCAAACTACCTCTTGAACTGATTGACCGGGATAAAATCAATCAAAGCAAACTTATTTTAGTCAGTGCGATCAATCCTACTCCTGCCGGGGAAGGAAAAACTACCGTTTCTATCGGTTTGGCTGATGGACTGAATTATATCGGGAAAAAAGCCATTGTTGTTTTGCGTGAGCCTTCATTAGGCCCTGTATTTGGCATGAAGGGAGGCGCTGCAGGAGGAGGATATGCACAGGTAATTCCGATGGAAGACATCAACCTGCATTTTACCGGCGATTTTGCGGCAGTTGAAAAAGCCAACAACCTGTTGTCTGCACTGATTGACAATAATCTGCAAAGCAAAAGCAGGAGTTTGGGGTTAGACCCAAGAACTATTACCTGGAAACGGGTGATGGACATGAACGACCGGTCATTGAGAAGTATCATCATCGGACTGGGAGGCACTGCAAACGGAGTTCCCCGACAAGATGGGTTTAATATTACTCCTGCATCGGAGGTCATGGCCATTCTTTGCCTTTCCAAAAATCTGGAAGACCTGAAAACACGATTGGGAAATATATTAGTAGGATTTACCCACACCAAACAACCCGTTTTTGCCCGCGATTTAAACGCCGGCGGCGCTATGGCTTTGCTGTTGAAGGATGCCATCAAGCCCAATCTTGTTCAAACACTTGAAGGGAACCCGGCCATTCTTCACGGAGGACCATTTGCAAACATCGCACAGGGCACGAATACCATTATTGCCACTCAAACCGGTCTTTCATTGGGAGATTATGTCGTAACAGAGGCTGGATTTGGAGCCGACCTGGGCGCAGAAAAATTCATGAACATCAAATGCGGATACGGGAATTTAAAACCGTCAGCCATAGTTTTGGTAGCAACTATCCGCGCTTTAAGACATCACGGCGGCGCGAAGAAAGACCAATACAGTACGCCTAACCTCGGATTTGTGGGCGAAGGATTGGAAAATTTAGAAAAGCATATTGAAAATTGCAGGAAGTTTGGAATAACCCCCGTCGTAGCCATCAACAGCTTTTACTCCGACTCTCCCGAAGAAGTGGCATTGGTTCAACAATTTTGCGCTTCACTTGGGGTAAAAGCGGTGGTAACCGAATGTTTTGCCAAAGGGGGATCAGGCAGCGCTTTGCTTGCAGAAACCGTAGTGGAAGCGGCAAGTTTGGAAAGCAACCGTTTTAAACCTCTTTATGACTGGACACAACCAATTGAGGAAAAAATAAAAATCATTGCGACCCAGATTTACGGTGCAGAGGCGATTGAATATTCCTCTGTTGCACATGCACAACTAAAAACTATGCACGAACTCGGATTTAACAATTTACCGGTCTGCATGGCCAAAACCCAGAAATCATTTTCGGACGACGAAACCAAAGTCGGGCGACCCCGAAACTTTACCGTTCATGTCCGGGAGTTTGAATATGCAACCGGAGCCGGTTTTATCATTCCCATTTTAGGCGAAATGATGCGGATGCCCGGACTTCCTGCGATTCCGGCATCCGAGAAAATGGATATAGACAAAAATGGGGTGATTACCGGTTTATCCTAATTCTGCAACTATGGAAACCTACCGCTATCCGGCCTTAAAGTTTCAACATCATCATTTTATCCCCGTTGAGGATATTCTGGCGGTGGAAGAAATGCTGAGCATCCATATCAATGACCGCCCTTTTACCATCACCATGCGAACCCCCGGTTATGAAGCAGACCTTATCAGGGGGCTATTGTTTTCTGAACAGATTTACAGCGATTTGCATACCGATCCGGTCATTCAGGTGGTGTCGAGAAGCGATGAAGGCTTTATTACCGGGGTAAACGTGGAAGCCGATGAAGCATTAGTATTAAAAAATTACTCCGACAAGAGGAATATTGTCTCCGTATCGAGCTGTGGTATCTGCGGAAAAACCGAATTGGATTTGACCCCGGTGGGAAAACCGGTTAACCACGATGAAATCTTTTTGGCCGGCAGCCTGCCCTCCATGTTTGAAGCGATGAGCAAAGAACAACAATCTTTCCGGCAATCGGGCGGCGTTCATGCTGCTGCTGCTTTTACTTTATCCGGAAAAATGCTCGCCATCCGCGAAGATATTGGAAGACATAATGCAGTTGATAAAGTCATCGGCAGCTTAATATTGTCCAAACAATTGGATAAGGCAAGATGCCTGCTTGTCAGCGGACGGGTTTCTTATGAAATTGTGAGCAAAACTTATTTTGCAGGGATTCCTTTTTTAGCAGCCGTTTCTGCTCCTTCTTCGATGGCGGTTGATTTTTGCAAAAATGCGGGAATCACTTTGATGGCTTTTTGCCGGAACGATTATTTTACCGTCTATTCTCATCCTGAGGCAGTTCAGTCTTAGCGTAGCATAAGTTTTTGATGGGAAACTTCAAACTGAAAAAGGGATTGTCGAATCTAATTCAACAATCCCTTTTTACGGTTTAAAATCTTTTGGGGCAACCCTGAACGATGGTAGGCTTGTCTTTGAGCAAAGGGATCTTGATTGCCCAATAAATATCGGATTCGTAAAGTTCTTTTTTAAAGAGGGAGGTAAAAAAGTTTTTAGATCCCAACACAAAAGGGCCTAATCTTAAAAATCCGCCGACATTGACCGCCTCAAACTCGTTGATGGTAACCGGTAAGCCGCCGGTGATGGCAATTGTGGTAAAACCCGGGGTAAACACATAGGTATTTACCGCCTTTAACTTGTTGATATCATCCCCGCCCAACTGCAAAGAAGTGTAGGAATTGAAACTGAGGTATATATTATTGTATCCTCCGCCTTCAAACACCCCGCTGTCCCATAAATAGACCGTTCCCTGAAAGCTGAGGGCGGTGGGCAGGGACATTTTAAATTTTCGGGTATCGGGTGTAAAGGCTACGCGTGTTGCGAGGGTATCGTCAAAATCCTGCAAGGAGTTGAATTGTACCGGATCTAAGTCCCAGTTATTGATATTTGCATTAAAATTGCCACTTCCATTGGCTTTATCAAAAGAAACAGAGCCGACATCGAGCAGCGAAACGCCGAAAACAACACGGTTTTTCCAGGAATATTTAAACCCGAAGTCAAAACCAACCGAATGACCTTGTGGTTTAAATTTGAGATAGGGGTCGCCGGTTTCGGTATGACCATAATTGACATTGGTGTTGTAAACACTGAGGACATCACCGGTATCGAAACGGTAAGAACCGTCTTCGGAATTCAGGTAAAGCGCATTCAGACCCATCAGATATTTGACCCGTCCCGCAACTTTGAACCTATGCCCTCCATTGAGATAATGCAGGTAACCATAAGTAACTCCTATCTCCGTCCAACTGAGTTGGTTGATGGAAATTCCGGGTGTATCATAAGTTTTTCCCAGATATGGGGCATAATCAAGGTCGTCATAGGCTAATTTTACCAATTCCTTTCCCGCATTTTGTACTTGCACCGAAGCGCGCGCCTGCATGGTAAAAGCAACCGCCATGTTGGGGTTTATTTCATACAAAAAGCTTGGCAGATGGATGCGGGTATTGATAAATGCCTTTGTTTTTACCCCGTCAGCATGCAATTCGTTGGATTTGTCCTGGTCAAGCGACCAACGCCAGATTGTTTTCGGTTTAAACGTCAGATAATTATTGGCGGCATATAAACTCATGCCGACTAAATTGATATCGGCTTTGTAAACTGTTCCTACAATATTGGCAGGCTGGAGGTCAATTCCGGTTACACCCGACCAAGGATTGACATTAAAACCGGCAAAATCCTGTGCAAAAACCGCTGCAACTGAAAATTGCAGGGTCAGGAATAAAGTAAATCCCCTGAAAAGGGTTAGTAAATATCGGTGCATAGACATTTGACAGCAGAGGTATTGGTTTAAAAACCGCAAAAGTATCGTTTTTTGACCAATCCATGATATTCCGGCCTTTATAATTTCCAAACCGCTCTTTGAACAGCTCACATTTTACCCATCAAGGGCGGTTATTGTTCCATTGCCGGATGTTTAAAAGGATGGCGAGGGATCCAACCGGTATTGTTGAACTGATTGATGAGGGGAATGAGGAAACGGTGGACGCAGGGGTTATTGTATTTGATAAAAGCGGGCATATCGGCTCCTACTGCCCCGACTGTGCTTTTGATTTCCAAGGCTGTTCTGCCAAAACTGAGGGTAGCAACGCCTCGATACAAGCCAAGCCCGACCATATCGTATAACATATTGGAATAGATGGCAAACTCTTTGTTGATGGTGTGGTCATATCCGGTGAAATGCACTTCGAGATGATTGTTTGCTGCAAAAGCACAGATAAAACCGACTAATTTCCCTTCCAAAAAATATCCGTTTACCACAAACCGGTCCTCGAGTTGTCGCTTTAACTCGACAAAATAACCGGGTTGGGCGCTTAACATGTTGAAATCCATACTGTTTGCTACTTCGAGGTAGAAGTTATAGATTTCGGGCAGGTTTTCGCGGATGTCGTGCAGGTCAAATTCTTTTTTTTCCAGCTTGCTGCCTTTACTCAACACCTTTTTGGTTCTGATGCGGTATTTGGAAGACAAAGCGAGAAGGTAGTGGTCAAAACTTTTCCATTCTTCGGGCAAGGTCATCAGCATATTTGGCTGAAAATTTATTTCCTTATAGCCAAAATCGAGCAGTTTTCGAGCCTCTGCGGCTTTGTTTTGAGGAAAATCCTTGATGAGAGTCAGATTAATCGCTCTGCCGGCAGCCTTTTCTTCAGCTTCAATGCGAGAAATTGCGTGGCTCAATAAAAAACCTGCCTGAAAAGAGGTTATCTGCGGCGAAAAGAATACGCCATGTTCTCCGGTCAGTAAGGCATTGCCGCAAACCAAGACCCTGAGCCGAAGTTTAGAGATTTGTCTGAAAGAAATATCCCGTATTTTTTTGCGAAGGCCGCCCACCATCCTCTTGTAAAAGGAAGACGGGATTTGCAAATCCGGTTCGGGTTCATTTTTCAAGGCCTCTTTGGCTATGACCTCGAACAGTTGAAAACAAGCAGCGCCAACTACCTTGTTTTGAAAGAAAAAAAGGAGATAGCGGAAGCGCAGGATGTTCCTGTGGCTTTCTTCGAGGGCTGATAAATAGGCATGGGTTAAAAACAAATTGTTCTGTCGCGACACTACGTGATCCCATTCAGAGGAAGCAATGTCTGAAATGGTTTCGTAAATTTCTGTGGTAATTCCAACTTCGGTGGATTGAACCGGAACACAGCGCTTGGGCAGGATGGCTTCTACAAAACAGGAAGTACTATTCATGTTGGCGGAGATGTGAGAACGGTTAATATTTTAGCCGCAACTATTAACTGCCAATTCCCTGTATTTGTTCATTCAGACTAAAAATGTTGCTGCCCTTCCGGACTGTCAAAACTTATCGTTCAATTTAGTATTAAACCAAACATAGGTTTTAACTTTGCCCTTTATACAACTTTCAATTATGCGCAATTTCTATTTTTTGTTGTTGATTTCCTTACTCCCGCCTATTCAGGTTTGGGGAAGCGGGTTTCAGATCTCGCTGCAAGGCCAACCTCAGATAGGCCTGGCACATTGCGGTACTGCGGCTCCGCTGAATGCCGGTGCTTTGTTTTACAATCCGGGTGGCATGGGTTTTCTGAGGGGTAAACAGTTGATGGTGGGCATTCACCCGGTTTATGGACGGGCGGAATATTTGCAAACCTCTACCGCTCAGAGCGGACGGAATGATTTTGGCATCAGCCTGCCCTTTTCCTTATATTATACGCATCGCCTGGGTCCGGCAGATGCGCCTTCAAAGTTCACCATCGGCATCGGGGTTTATACCCCCTTTGGCAGCAAAATAAGTTATCCAGACGACTGGATGGGGAAGTTCTTAGTACAGAATGTTTCCCTCAGTACCTTGTTTTTTCAACCGACCGTCAGCTATAATGTGAACGACCGCATTTCAATTGGCGTTGGTTTGGTGGGAGGATATGGCAAATTTACCATTCAACGCGCCATTCCCGTCTATGGGGAAGAAACTTACGGTCAGGCCAATTTAGAAGCAGATGGCACAGGGTTTGGATTTACCGCAGGTGTTTATACCGAACCTTGGCCGGATAAATTTTCGATTGGAATTGCTTACAAATCGGCTGCACGGGTCAGTTTAAAAAACGGAGATGCTACTTTTATCGTCCCACAGACCGCCGAAGTGTTGTTCCCCGACACCAAATTCAATCTTAATGTAGGCCTCCCCGATGCGATGTCTGTCGCAATTGCTTACTTTTTTGACCCCAAACAGGGAACGACCCTGAAAGACAAATCAAATGTGAGCTTAATCAGCCTTGAAGTGGAGCGGGTGGGCTGGAATATTTTCAAAGACCTGAACTTTGAATACGCCGACACCATAGCGGGTTCGAGAACCCTGAAGCTGATTCGCAACTACCAAAACACCTATCGCTTCAGCATTGGGGGGCAATACGTTACCAAAAAACGACTGACCTTGCGGGCAGGTGCTTATTATGATTTGAATGCAGCACCCGATTGTTGTTCCTCGCCCGAAACCCCCGACACCAAACGGATTGTCGGAACTTTGGGATTGTCGGCCAACCTGACTTCAAAACTGAAGATAGACTTTTCATTATTATATGGTCGCGGCTTAAAACGCAGCACCGTGAATGAACAGAATAACTTTGCATCTACGCTGAAAGGGGATGTCGTCAGTCCGGGTGTCGGGTTTCAATACATTTTTTAATTACAAACCGGAAAAACTGCTGTTTTGAGATGAATATCAACAAAATTTACCCCCTGTTTTTACTTTCTTTTGGGATTTCCACCGGTTTGTTTTTTACCGGATGCGATTTGACGATGGATTTACCGGTTGCCTCGCCGGGAACGGGCGATTTCAGCCGCTATATGGCCGTTGGCAGCTCGTTTGAAGCCGGTTATACCTCTGACGGGCTTACCAAATATTCGCAGGAAACCTCCTACCCCAACTTATTGGCCGAACAACTCCGTACAGTAGGCATCGGCCCCTTTCGCCAGCCTTTGTTACCCGCCGGCAACGGTTCGGGCATGTACAAGCTGATGAGTGTTTCGACCGATACCTGCAATATCATCACCCCGGTTTTGGAGAAAACAGAACCCGACCCGAACTGGGAAAACAATATTGCCGGAACGGCAACCTTTCACAACCTCGGCATTCCGAACATGAAAACCGGCGATTTGAACAACTCCAATATTTCCATTCTGAACAGTTATTTAAAACGGGTGGTAACGTCCGGCATGACTTATTTCGACCTGATGGACTTTGCCATCGCTGAAATTCACCCTACTTTTTTTACCAACTGGTTTGGACTGACCGATGCCATCGCCTATTCGGCAACCGGCGGCGGATATATTGACAATCTTCCCGTTTCTCTGTTTGCCCTGACCGATACCCTCCTGTTTGCCGACAATTACGGATTAGTTTTAGACAAATTACAGGCCGACGGTGCGACAGGAATGGTATTTACCATCCCTAAAATACTCGACTTTCCTTTTTTTACCTCCGTTTCTTATCAGGCCAAAGGCCCTGATAGCTGTGATCATAAGCTCGATGTCTATATTACGGCCACAAATGGGGTCAGAAAAGCCACTTTTAACCCCAACTCGCTCTATAACGACAAGATTTTGTTGCCGGCAGGCGCAGAATTGGGGCGATTAGACCTGAAACAGGTAAATGGCGTTGATACGCTTGTTCCTTACGGACTTTCGGAATACAATCCTTTGCTGCACGACCATGCTTTAGACCGTACCGAAGTGCAAAATTGTGCATTGGCCATCCAAGCCTATAATCGCGCTATCCGGAAAGCAGCAGCCGAACGCAGCGTTCCGGTCATTGATACTGATGAATATTTTGATAAATTAAAAGCCGGAACGGCCTATAACGGGGTTCCATTGAGTACCACCTTTATTTCGGGCGGATTTTTCGGATTAGACGGCATTCACCCCTCCGACAGAGGGTACGCCTTGCTGTCAAACTTTTTTATTCAGAAGATTGACAGCATCTACGGTGCTACCATTCCCGAAATGGACATCACCAAGTTTAAAGGGGTTGTTTTTCAATAATTTTTACAGCAAAACCGGCTTAAAAAAAGGGTTCAGGAAAATGTCGCTGACATGAAAAGAATGAAATACCCCTTCGTTATTCATTTTTAAATATAAACCAATGATAAATTGCCCGATAAATATTGGACGATTTAAAAATTTACTCCCGAAATTTTTTGCCGAAAAGAAGTTTTCTCAACACATCGTGCTGATAGACGAAAACACGGGCAAACATTGTCTGCCGATATTGTCTCCGTTGCTGCCGGAGGTTAAAACCATTCAAATTCCATCGGGTGAAGCCCACAAAAACCTCGAAACCTGCCGGTATATCTGGGACCGGTTGATGGATTACGAAGCAGACCGGAATTCGGTGCTTATCAATTTGGGCGGGGGGGTTATCTGCGACATGGGCGGCTTTGCGGCATGTACCTATAAACGGGGGATTCCTTATGTACAGATTCCAACAACGGTACTGGCGCAGGTGGATGCAGCAATCGGGTGCAAGCTCGGAGTGGATTACCATGGGGTTAAAAACATGATTGGCCTCATCAAATGCCCGAATGCCATATTTATCAATGCTGATTTCTTTAAAACGCTGCCTTTAAGACAAATTACCAACGGAATGGCGGAAATGGTGAAACATACTCTGATTGCAAATGCCGGAATGTATCAGGAACTTGCAAGATTTCTTCCGATTCATCTCAGGTCTAAACTGCAATGGTATAAAATCATCGAACATTCTATTGAAATCAAGATGAAGTTTGTAAATGCCGACCCCCAGGAACAAGGGGAACGCAAGAAGCTGAATTTTGGACATACCTTCGGGCACGGAATTGAGAGCTATTCCCTCCTGCATCATAAAAATCACCTCCTGCACGGGGAAGCGATTGCCATGGGGATGATGGCAGAGCTTTACCTGTCGGGGAAAAAACTGAATCTGCCAAAAAAGGAAATTTCGAAAATCATGCCGAAACTCGCTACACTCTTGCCGGAACATTACAACAAACTAACGCCGGACGCTTTCCCCGAAATTTTAAACTATATGAAGCACGATAAAAAAAATTCAAACGGAATGATTAAATGCGTACTCCTGAACAAAATCGGGAATGCCGTCATTGATGTTACCATCACCAACGACGAAATCGAAGAAGCCTTACAGACGCTTTGTTGAAACGGGAAACCTTTTTACCTTAACCGCTGCCTGCAAACAAAGGAATAGAACAAACAGCAAACCGGTACTTTCACCATGAAACAAGCATTGGTCATTGCCCCTTCAGACAAACACCTGTCAGGAACAGTGGAATTGGATGGGTCTAAAAGCATCAGCAACCGCGCGTTGATAATTCAGGCGCTTTGCCCGGAAGCGATTGAACTTACGAACCTTTCGGAATCGGACGACACGAATGTGTTGGTACACGCCTTAACTCATAAACCGGAGGTGATAGATGTCGGAGCAGCCGGTACTACCCTGCGTTTTTTGTGTGCATGGCTGTCCACACAACCCGGAACCTATGTGTTAACCGGCAGCCAACGGATGACCGAGCGACCGGTCGGAATATTGGTCGAAGCGCTTCGGACTCTTGGCGCAAACATCGAGTATCTGGGCAATCCCGGATACCCTCCATTAAAAATTACGGGAACATCTATTGAAGGAGGTGAAATTTTTATCGCGGCAAACATCAGCAGTCAGTTTTTGTCGGCCTTGCTGATGGTTGCGCCAGTCTTTAAACAAGGGTTGACCCTGAATCTGCTCACCCCTTTAGTGTCAGAGCCTTATCTGAACATGACCCTGCGTTTGATGAAATACTTCGGGGTCAACCACCAAAAATCCGGACAATCGCTGTATATCCCCCCGCAAAAATACATTGCCCGTCCATTTGAAATTGAGGCGGACTGGAGTGCAGCCTCTTATTTTTTTGCGTTGGCGGCTTTGTCCGATTCTGCCGACCTGTTACTGCCGAAGCTCTATGCTCAAAGTCTGCAAGGCGATTCGGTGATTCAGGAACTGATGAGCTGGTTTGGAGTCTTCACCAGACAGGAAACTGACGGAATCAGGCTTATTAAAACCACATCCGTTCTGCCCGATGTTTTCCATTATAATTTTATAAAATGCCCTGATATTGCCCAAACGATGGCAGTGTTGTGTGCGGCACTCAGGGTTCCGGCAAATATGAAGGGGTTAAGCACCCTGAAGATTAAAGAAACAGACAGAACCGCCGCCCTTCAAACCGAACTGAAAAAGGTAAATGCCAGATTTACCTCCACCAAAAACTCAGGGACGCTGACCTTTCCAAAAAAAACACACAACCACCCAACCCCTATTGCGTTTGACACCTACCACGATCACCGCATGGCGATGTCTTTTGCAATCCTGACCATGGTCGAGCCTTCGGGCGTGGTGATTAACAACCCGGAGGTGGTATCCAAATCTTTTCCGGGTTTTTGGAATACCCTGCGCCGCCTTGATTTTCAGGTGCAGGTTCGGGATTTGTAAAGTTTTTAAAACCTTATTGGTCTGCCGGTCAGTCAACAAACAGCAAAAGCAAAAAGCCTCCACCCGAACACGGTGAAGGCTTTAAGATTTCCTCCGGCAATAACCGGTAATTATTCTTAAGGAGCGGGCGGTGGCGGCGGTGGAGGCGGTGGAGGCGGCGGCGTGCCTGAGCCGCTGGTGTTGACGGTAAAGCCCCAATCTCCTAAGTTTTGCTCTTTGCCACGGTTAAGACCCAGCAAAAGCGTGCGAATAGAAGAAACAAGGAATAAAATGGTATGCGGCGTTCTGCTGTTTTGTTTTTTTTCTATCCCCAATATCAGATTCCTTTTTTCGGTAGCAGCTTCTGCTTTGCGGTAGGTGGTCATGGCATTTTCATGTAAATCGCTTGCCTCAGTGGTCTTCGTGGTCAAAGTAGTAATCAGGGCGGCAGGAAGGGGGCTGCCCGCACCGTCTGCCGTATCTTTTTCAAGGATATTTCTGGCCAACTCCAAAAGGCTGTCCGTACTGCGCGGAATTATCACCTTATTGATATTATTGGGGCTGTTGACCTTAAAGCCCCATCCGCCCAAATTGCGCAAATTGTTCCGGTACAGACCGCCCAACACATCGCGCACACTGCTGATACAATACAATACGGTGTCCTCAGTGCGGCTGTCCTGCGAATTATCTTTCCCCAGTGCCAGGTTGCGTTGTTCCACATAGTTTTCTGCATCCCGATACAAATCTTTCTGTTTTACATTTTCGGTATCGGCAGCAGCTAACAATGTAGTCAGCTCGGTCGCCATCTCATCGGGTATCACACTTCCCGCTCCGTCTATGGTATCTTTTTCTAAAATATCTTCCGCTAAAGAGATTAAATCATCCGAATTTTTAGGTATGATTACCTTAATCGTACTGCGTGGCATAGTCTTAAATTTATTAGATGATTGAAATATTATGCTAATAACCGAATTATTTACAAATTATTCTACATCCACCTCTTTTTTAAAAAAAAAAACCTTCTTTAAATCCCATTTTATTCATCTTAAAATCACACATTCCCATTTTTTACTTCTGCAAACTCATTTTACCGGCTCGTTTTTTCATTCTACAAAGCTGCATACTCAATATTTATCTCTGTATTCTCAACAATTATCTCTGCATACTCATATAATACCTCTGCATACTCATATAATACCTCTGCAAACACTATCCACAAAGCTGCACACTCATGTAATAGCTCTATTACTTCACTATGCAGACTTTGCGCACCACTATGCAGACTTTGCGCATCACTATGCAGACTTTGCGCACCACTATGCAGACTTTGCGCACCACTATGCAGACTTTGCGCATCACTATGCAGACTTTGCGCACCACTATGCAGCCTGATATATTGAGTATGCAGCTCAAGAATTTGACGCTGCTGTCCTTTTTTGAGACCTATAAAGTTTTGAAAACCTTAAAGTTCTGACAACAGCACATCAAACAGCAAAAGAAAAAACCTACCTCACCAAAGTAACATTCCCTTTTACAAATTGCTCAGTTCCGCTGTCCTCAAATGTGTATCGGATGTAAAAAACATACACCCCGATTTCCTGCAGCTCGCCTCTAAAAGTGCCGTCCCATCCTTCGGCGGGATTTCCGGTTTCAAAAACAATTTCACCCCAGCGGTTATAAACCTGCATCAGAAAGGCGGAAACCTCCCCGTTTGTGGTGGCTCTGAACTCATCGTTCACCCCGTCTTCGTTTGGTGAAAAAGCATTGGGAACAATGAGTTTGTCCTGATCGGGAGAAACTATAATGGTAAAGGAAGCCTGTTCTGAGCAGGCATCGGTGCCTGAAACGAAGTAAGTGGTGGTTTGTGTGGGCGTGGCGACCGGGTCGGGGCAGTCCGTACAGCTCAGGGTCGGGTCTGATTGCCAGATATACGCGCTTGCGCCGGAGGCGGTCAGTTGCGTGCTTTGCCCGGCGTTCAGGTTCGATTGTCCGGTGATGCTAATAATGACCTGCGGCAACACCGTGAGGGTCAGCGAATCGAGCGCAACATTTCCGCAAACGTCCTGTGCAGTCAGATAGATGGTGAAACTTCCGGTTTGGGAGGGGGTAAAGCCGGTGGTCAAATCATTCACATCGTCAAAAACACCGCCCGGTATTGCCGACCATGTACTATTCCCTGTCCCTTGCACGAGCAGCCCGTTAAGCGGGGCGGTTTCCCCTTCGCAAATCACCAAATCCTCCCCTGCCTCCACCGCAACAGCCGAAGCGATGATATTGACGGCGGTGGTTTGGATGTCGGGGCAAACTCCGCCGGTGGTATAGGTGATGGTAAAGCTGCCCCCTGCCGGAGCAGTACTCAAATCTATCTCACCCGTTCCGGCATTGACGGCTATCCCCCCCGAAGCGGTAAAAATTCCGCCCGGTGTTACCACCACAGGAACGGGGTTGGAGGCGTTTTGGCAAAAATCAGTGCCCTCATAACTGAACGAGGCATCGTCGTTGGGAACTTCGGTCAGGGTGGCGGAAATCACCGTACTGACACAGGTTTCATTGCCTGTTTCAACGGCTTGTGCGGTATAAGTGCCCGGAGTTGTGGCGACAAAGATATTTCCCGTTCCGGACAATGCTCCGCTGCTGTCGTACCAGTTGACAAAAGTGCCTGCTGCTGTACTTACTTCAAATCCGGCGGCATTGACCTGCCCTTCGCAAACGGTTAGTCCGGTAACGATTCCGGCAGGTGGCGGCGGCGGCGTGCAGGTCGTGCAGTCAATTACCGAAATACTGAAATTCTGCGAATCGGGACAAGTGCCGGCGGTGGTATAGGTAACGGTAAAATTGCCAAGGGCGGTAAAATTCATTTCCCCCGTAACCGCATCAATCCCCGCTCCGCCCGAAACGGTAAAAATTCCGCCGGGTGTGCCGCCGATGACCGGTATTGCCGGCGCATCGTTCAGGCAATATTGGGCATTGGCATAGCTGAACGAGGCATCGTCTGCCGGAATTTCGGTCAGGGTAAACGAAACCTGCGTACTGACGCATAAATCGTTGGCATCCAGCACGGCTTGTGCAAAATAAGTGCCCGGAGCCGTTGGCGTATAAGTCAGTCCATCGGCAAGGGGCAATCCGGTTGCGGCATTGATCCATATAATATAGGTATCTGCTATGGTCGTAGCCTCAAACGAAGCGGTATTTACCTGCCCTTCACAAACGCTCAGGTCAGTAACCACGCCAACCGGCGGCGGCGGCGGGGTGCAGCCGCAAATAGCCGTTACGGTTCCCGTTTGAAAACAGTCGGGTTGCCCGTCTCCGTCGTTGTCGGGCGTTCCGGCAACATAAGCCCTCCAGTCGGCCGTTTCGCCAAACACCGGGGTTGGGTTGGGCAGGGCGGCCGACCATGTTCCGTCCGTTTGCAGGTATTCAATCATCAGCACATCCCCGCAGTTATCTTCCACCAGCAAAGAACATCCCCCGACCGGTGCCACGGTTGTGGGAGTCGGGAATACGGCAAGCTGAACAGTGCCTGCAAACACCGCAGGGCCGGAATTGCAGAGCAAAGCGGCATAGAGGGTAAAGGTTTCGGCGAGGCAGGAGCCGGAATGTGCGTAATCGGCAGGGCTGAGCGGGATGGTCAGTGCCGCATCAGCAAACCATGCGAACCCGTTGGCGTTTCCGTCAGGGTCATCAAAGGTGATGTTGGCCTCAAAACCTGCAAAATCGGGCAGGTTTCCGGCGCAAATATCCGAATTGGCATTTAAAGCTAAAGTAATCTGCGGGCATTGACCGGCAGAACAGGTATAGTCAAACGTTACTGTTTCGGCAATGCAGGCATTTCCCGAATAGCTGATGTCCCAGGTAGCTGAATTGTTGCCGGTAACCGGCGCAGGAACTGAAACCGGTGTAATCTGATAGTTGGCACAGCCGGAAACAAGGGTCGGCAATGCCGCGCAATCGCTGCTGAAGGTCAGAAAAGTATTGTCAAAGGGCGGATAAACCGTGATGGTAAAGTTTTCGGTGTCCCAGATTGTGGCGGGGTCAGAAATACAGTAAATATTTGCGGTAACGGCAATGGACTGCGGGTCGCAACCCGTAAAAACAGGGGCAGTCAGGGAAATACTTTGACCCGTTCCGGCCAATGCGCCGCCGGCAAACCATTCGACAGACGACAAAGTGGCGGGGTCGGTAGTTTCAAGGGTCAGGCTATATTCATCGCCGCTGCAAACTTCAGTCATGCTGCCCGGTGCAAGACCAACGATAAAGGGACAGGTCGAAATCTGACAGTTAAAATTGGCGGTCAGGGAGGTAAACGAGCAAGGCAGTCCCAACAGGGCGGCATCGTTGTTGATGACCGTAAACGTAACCGGGTCGGTATTCCCGTTGACCGAAGTGGTCTGCACCGCATTGGGAGCAACCAGAAAATCGGCACAATTAGGTGTGGCAGTCAGTTGGCATCCGTCCGGACTCAGCGTAATGACTGCATCGGGTATCGGGTAAAACGTCAGACTGACTGTTCCGGAAGACGAAACCACCGCCGGATTGTCCGAACAATATAGATTAAAGGTATAGGTAAAAGTCTGCGGCGAGCAGGCGGTGATGGTTTCTGAAATATCCACCGTGTTGGCGGTGCTTAAAACGGTTGTGCCATCGGGAGCTAACCATTCCACCCGGTCGAGATTGAGGTTTGAACTAAGCGTTGAGTTTAATGTAACGGAACTGCCGCTGCAAAGTATCGCATCGCTGGAAATCAGAACTATGGTAGGGCAGGCGCAGTTGGTAATCGTAACGGTGGTCGAAGCGACCGGACTGACGCATCCGTCCGGCGATATTTCGACAATATCATAAAGGTAAATACCCGAAGTATTTAAGGTCGGTTGAAAACCGGCACCGCTTCCGTTTTCCGAACCACTCCATTGCAGCGAGTTGCCCGGTGCTGCAGAAACCAAAACAGGCAACACAGCACCCGCACAAAAATCGTAGCTTGCGTTCAAAGCGGGCGAAAGCGGCAAAGGAAGGACGGTAATTGTAAAAGGCACGAATGGACTGACGCAGTTATTGGGCGCAATGGCCTGCACCGAATAGTTGCCGCCGGCGGTGGGGGTAAAAGTCGTTCCGGTGGCTACGGGTGCTCCTCCAAAAAACCATTGGTAGGTGTCAGTGCCGTTTGGAACTACCGAAACTATGGGGAAAGGCTGACCAAAACAGAGGTTTCCTGAAAACGGATTGAGTACCGGGTCGGCAACCGGCGGGCAGGTGCAGTTCTGAGTTCCGCCTATGAGCAAAGGCGTACATCCGCTGCTGTCGGTAATGGTCAAAGAATAATTGGCATTGTTGGTAAATGTTCCGGTATAGGTGTTGCCAACCACCGGAAGGCCATTGACAAAGTAAGGAGCCACCCCGCCGCTGATGGTCAGGGTAACGGTATAGTTGCTCAAATCTGCCGAGCAAACAATGTTTTGCGTAGCTGTGATGGGGCTGTTAAAAGTATGTTCCACCTCGTCCGAATCTGAGCAAAGACCGGAGCCGGTTGTCCATACAAAGGTGTAAACGCCCTCAGTAAGGACGTTCACCGGGCTATTGGGACTCGTGTTGTCGGCAAAACTGACCGTTTCAGTGCCGGTATAGCTCCAGATGCCCGTTCCTGTTGCTGCAAGGGTTTGGGTAAATCCGCATACGGTGGCATCTGCTCCTGCATTTGCCAAAGGCGGTGCGGTAAAATCTATCAAAACGATGTCCTGAACAATGCAGGGGTCGCCAACGGCTGTCCAGACAAAGGCATAAGTCCCGGTTTCGCTGACGGTAACCCCCGATTGTGGCGATGCAGGGTCAGAAAAAACTGCCGTTGCCGTTCCGGTGGGGGCAGTCGCCACAGACCAGTTTCCGGCAAAACCGGAAAAGCCGTTGAGGAAGTAGGTGAATGAACAAACAGAGTCGTCCGGCCCGGCGGTGGTATTGGCTGCCGATACGGTAATGGTCTGAGTGGTGATGGCATTCAAAGCACAGGGAGCGACTGACAAGACCGTATAAACCACGTCATAGTTTCCTGCCGCCAGGCCGGAGGGATTGAACAGGTTTCCGGTTAAGGCAGCAGGGGCATCCGGACTCGTCCAAAATCCTCCCGCATCGCCCGTTACCAAAGTGGTCAGATTGAGCGCAGCACTCCCCGCAGCATTGCACAAAAGCGCAACGGGCGGAAGGGTTGCTGCATTAGGCGGCGCAACGATATTGATGGTTTGGTTGGAAGAAATCGAAGGGCATCCGGCAGCACCCGTTACCGAATAAGTCAGGGTAAATGTTCCGGTCAGTCCGTCAGGGTCAAACGTATTTCCCGAAACAGTGCCGGCAGGTGCGTTGGTCGTCCATGTTCCTCCCGGCGTACTGACCCCGGCAACGAGCAGTGTGGTCAGGTCAAAAGTATTTCCGGCAATCCCGCACAGCGAAGGCGGGGCGGTGGTGGTTGCGTTTTCCGTACAGGCCGCACTACAGTTGATGACCGTAATGGTTTGTGAGGTTACTGCATCGGGGCAGGGAAAAATTCCGGGAACGGTGTAGGTAACTGTATAGACCTGATTGTCGGGCAATCCGGTGGCATTAAAAATATTGCCCGCCTGAATAGTTCCGGCCGGCGCATCGGTAGTCCAGTTCCCGCCGGCATCTCCGGCAATCAAACTATTTAAAGGAATAGAAGTAATATTGCCTCCTCCGGCATTATTGCACAACTGAGCGACCCCGGGAGGGTTCGTGCTGGCGTTGGGAAGGGGAATGACGACGACATCTAAGGTGTTTGCAAGCGCACATTGCCCTGCATTTGGGGTAAAAGTCAACACGATATTCCCCACTAATCCGGCGATATTCCAGATATTGCCCGTTACGCCTGCTCCGCTCCAGGTTCCGGCAATACCGCTTTGTCCGGTATTCAAAACAACAGGAGCCGCAGAATTGCAAAGCGATAAAGGGGGGATATTATTCAACACGACCGGCAATGCGGGGGCGACTGCTACCGAAATCGTGTTTGCCAAAGCGCATTGTCCGGCGTTGGGAGTAAACGTCAGCACGATGTTTCCGTTCAGCCCGGTTGGGTTAAACTGACCGCCGGTTACACCTGTTCCGCTCCACGCTCCGGTAACTCCGCTTTGAGTGGCATTCAGAACAACAGCAGCATCGGTGCTGCAAAAATTTAGGGGGGGCAGATTGTTGATGACCACCGGTGCCGCAAGCGTTACGACAATCACCACCGTATTGGGCAAAGCACACTGACCGGCGGCAGGCGCGAAGGTCAGGGTAACATTTCCGCTCAGTCCCGCGGGGGAAAACTGACTCGAAAAAACACCCGGCCCACTCCATACACCACTGATTCCACTCTGTACCACATTCAGCGAAAACGCTGCGGCACTACTGCAAATGGATGGCAAAGGAGGTGCCGTGATTGTAACCGGAACAGATTGCAACACGGATATGGTAAAAGTATTCGGCAGCGAACATTGCCCGGCATCGGGGGTAAAGGTCAGGGTTGCAGATGCGCCCCCAACGGCTCCCGGGTCAAACTGATTTCCCGAAACCCCCGTTCCGCTCCAAACTCCCGTCAGCCCGCTCTGCAGGGTGCTGAGCGAAACGGGCGGGTCTAAATTACAATAGGAAGCGGGCGGCAAATCGGACAAAGTAACCGCTGATGCCTGATTGACAAGGATAAACACGGAAGCAGGCAAAGCACATTGTCCGGCATCGGGGGTAAAAGTCAGCGTTACCGAAGGCGCTACGATACCGGTAGGTGAAAACTGATTGCCAGATACCCCCGTTCCGCTCCAGTTGCCGGTGATTCCGCTCTGAAGGTTGGTTAATGTAACCGGAGCAGCCGAGTTACAGAGGCTTGCCGGAGGCGGGAAGTTGATGGCCACAGGCGTAGCACTCGTTACGACGAGCGTTGTCGTGTTGGGCAACAGGCAGTTTCCCGCAGCAGGGGTAAAAGTCAAAATCACCGAACCGTTCAACCCCGCAGGGTTAAACTGATTGCCCGAAACGCCCGTTCCGCTCCAGTTGCCGGAAACGCCCCCGCTCTGAGTGGCAGAAAGTACCACCGGAGCATCCGTGCTGCAAATCGTTGCAGGCGGCAGATTGTTCAGCAAAACCACCGTTGCGCCCGTAACATTCACGGATAAAGTATTGGGAAGCGCGCAGTTTCCCGCAGCAGGGGTAAAGGTCAGCACCACCGCCCCGCTTAACCCCGCAGGGTTAAACTGATTGCCCGAAACGCCCGTTCCGCTCCAGTTGCCGGAAATCCCGCTTTGGGTAACATTCAGCACCACCGGAGAATCGGTACTGCATAGAGTCAAAACAGGTGGCGCACTGATGATTACGGGAACCGCACTCGTGATATTGACCGTAGTTGTAGCGGATAAGGCACATTGTCCGGCGGTTGGGGTAAAGGTCAGCACCACCGAACCGCTTAACCCGGACGGTGAAAACAAATTCCCGCTCACCCCGCTCCCGCTCCAGTTGCCCGGAACTCCGCTCTGTGTTGGGTTCAGGGCGATGGAGGAAGCCGTGCTGCACAAAGTCGCCGGAGGCGGGCTGCCAATCACCACCGGAGCAGCCGTCGTAACATTCACCGTAGATGTATTGGGCAAAGCGCACTGTCCGGCAGTCGGGGTAAAGGTCAGCACCACCGAACCGCTTAATCCCGAAGGGGTAAAAACGTTCCCGCTCACCCCGCTCCCACT
This sequence comes from Sphingobacteriales bacterium, assembly GCA_016700115.1. Lineage (NCBI taxonomy): Bacteria > Pseudomonadati > Bacteroidota > Sphingobacteriia > Sphingobacteriales > Sphingobacteriales bacterium. The sequence goes on from CP064999.1 coordinate 4,748,263, forward strand.
CCAGTTGCCCGGAATCCCGCTTTGGGTCGTGTTCAAACCAACCGGAGCAGCAAGATTGCACAGCGTTGCAGCCGGCGCATTGCTGATCACCACCGGAACTGCCGTGGTGATACTGACAGAGGTAGTTGCAGGAACGGCGCATTGTCCCGCCGTAGGGGTAAATGTCAAAACAATACTCCCGCTCAGCCCCGAAGGGTTGAACATATTTCCCGAAACGCCCGAACCGCTCCAGTTTCCTGTTATCCCGCTTTGGGTAGTTGCAAGCGCCACCGGCGCAGCAATATTACAAACAGGAGGTATGGCAGTTAAAACAGGAGTTACAGGGGCATTAATCACCAAATTTACCGCAACAGCAGCCGATGCGCACTGCCCCACTACATTATAATTCACCACGGCATACACCGTCGTAGAGCCGCCGGTTATTAACTGTGCATTGGGCGAACTCGACACGATTGTCAATGGCGCATTCAAAAACCAGGTAACCGCCTGACCCGACCCGCCGTTTACGATATTGTCCAACGAACTGAGGTTAAAGGTGGCCTGTCCGGGGGCTGTTTCACATTGCGTCAACGGCCCTGCCGAAAAAGCGTTGGAAGCCGGATTGATGGTCAATATATTGTTAAAGGTCTGAGAACCCGAACAAGTGGTCGAGGTATTGGTGAGGACTAAGTTAATCGAGTAAGTTCCGGCATTGGAAATGGTAATTGTCGGAGTTACGCCGGTGGCATTGACCGTTCCGCCCGGTCCCGAAATCGTCCAGTTATACGTAGGAGCAGGCCCCACATTCGAAGAGCCGGATGCTGACAGGGAAATGCTTTGCCCCTGACAGTAGCTAAACCCTCCCGGAATGCTGACGCTGACAGTCGGGTTGGGATTGACCGTAACGGTTGCCGGAACGCGGTCGCTGTTGCAGTCTGCCGAGTTCTGTACCCAATAAGTCGTGGTGGTAACCGGCGCAGGAGACGGGGTAAAAGTCGTTCCTGAACCCAACAGGGTAGAACCGAATTCAGAATTATACCAACCGGAATTGGCATCACAGTTCGTACAGGTAAATGTCGGCGCAGCCTGTCCGTTACAAATAGTAAAGGAGGCAGTTGCCAACACCGGAGAAGGCGGAGGCGTACAAAATTCTGCCACCGGAATACATTCGCCGTTGTCATTGTCATAACCAATCGCTCCTGCCGGCTGAAGAGTGATAAACGCACCATCCGCATCTCCCGCAGTTCCGGCAGGCGTAACTAAGTTCTGAACATCATAATCCACCGAATAGGTACAGCCCCCAAAACTCAAACTGATGTATCTTATACATCCGCAACCGGTACAGCCATAGTTTTTAAACATGGGCAACGGTCCCGGGTAATTCCCGAATATCACATAAATGGGAGACGCTCCGCATAAACTGCTCAAATATCCGGCAGGAAGCGCGCTGTAATCAGGCGTATTGGTGGTAAATGCCATCACAATCCCATTGGCCGGAATGTTTCCGTTTAATCCCGCAGGGGCCATGGCATCTACAAAAACATTTCCGGATGGGCATGGCCCGATTAAACTGTTCAGAACAGCCACCGCAGCCGCATTTGCTCCAAACGAACTGAGCGAGCTGTTGATACTCCCCGCAGGACAGGAAACACTTAGACTCGTTCCCGCTCCGTTGATGTTATAAGGACTCGTCCCGGCCTGAAACATAAAATACTCGTTAAATGCCTCATTTGAATTGTCGGGACATGCGTTGATCATAAACAACAAAGGAGTAGGACTAACTCCGGTACAGCCGGGCGTTTGTGTCCATCCATCCTGTGCTTTTAAAAGTATCGTTCCGGATAGCAAAAACAAAACAGTACCCAAAAGGGAAACAGCGAATTTCATGGAAAGTTGGATTTGTGCAATTAGTTTGGCATTGAAATAAGACAATAACATCTCATACACCAATTTGGCTGCAAATATAGCGCTTTTTAAGATGCCGATGAAGTCGGTTTGTCTTTTAGAACACTATTAGAACTTTAAATGATTGTTAAATTGAGGTTGTCCCGGACGATTCGGGAAGGTTCAGAGTTCATCTTCAAAAGGCAGGATGGCAAACAAAATCCCTCAGAAAGGTAAAGGGTAATCAGATAGTCCTTCCGCCAAAGGAATGACCGGCTTACCGTTTGACGATATTTAAGTTCCCTCTTTAGCAGCAGATTAGAGCTGTTCCGGAATGAACGGCATCTTTTCAGACATCGGTTTCGTGGATACTTTTCCGGTTGAGCCGGAAGTAAAAAACCGTTTGCTCAACACGAAACACCTGTATAAATTTATTCTCCCATCAGATTATTCCCCAAACTGAAGTATCAGTTTTCCAAAAGCGGAAAAAATCAATCTGAAAGTGGAACTCATTGTCCTGATTGCGGGCTAAATCATTCCAGTTAGGGGCCTGTTTTCCCGGATTTATATCGCTCCAAACTCCGGTAACCACGGCACTTCCACCATATTCAACTGAACAAGGAACTTTTTTTACTGTACGATGTTTTTGTAAATGCTGATAAAAATGTATTTTTGCAGCAGATTCAGGAAAAAGGCAGATCCCGTAGCTCAGTTGGATAGAGCAACTGCCTTCTAAGCAGTAGGTCATTGGTTCGAATCCAATCGGGATCACATCAAACAGTCAGCACGTTCGTAGTTTTTATATTCAGGCAGTTAGTATCTCCCCTCCCACTCTAAACACAGAAAGTAAGCCCCGCCGGTTGGCTTAATCAAACTCTTTTTGTTCTGTCCTTTAGAAATATCTTGTGTTTAGTTTTATATTTTCTCTCTCTTTACTAACTTTCATAACAAATGATCATGAAAACAAAACTCGTCTTTTTATTATTTGCAACTATTCTGTGTGTTGTGAATGTCAAAGCTCAGCAAAGTACTGCCCCTCCAACCGGTCAGTTAAATCCTAACAGCATTTCTGTGGTGATTGTAGCAGACAAAAGCGTGATTGAAGAGATTTTGGATGCTGCCAAAGAAAGTAAAAAAGACCCTAAGAAAATTCCGATTGAAATCGTCAGGAAATTAGCAATCAAGTGGTTGTTTGAGTCAATCGGAAATTACATCATGGAACACAACATTTGTGAACTCTTCGATCAATGGTCTGCAGGAAAAAAAGTAGGGGATGATGGGTATATCACCATCAATTTTATTTTGGTCGAAGAAGAAGGTGCTGATCAAAAAAAAGCACCGGTGATTCCCGTACAGTTTTATGCTAAAATAAAAGGTCAAAATACTCCTACTGCAGGAGGAGTGAACAGTTGGGGCTATGTAGCTCCGGTCAACGACAATGGAAATGTTACCTTGGAGTATGACTTGTTTGGAGATGGCGAATATGTTCTTAAAAAATTAGAATGTGACTGACAATTTGTTTTAGTCCTTTTTGACAACAACCTCCTGCAAAGCCTCAAAAACCAATTGCAGGAGGTTTTGTTTATTTATACAATATTTATAAATAGCTTTGTGCCTGTCATTTTTGCAACAAATATGGCTTCTTTCCGGTAAATTATGCTTGTTCTGCATTTGTGTAATTACCTTTGCCCCTTCATTCAAATCCGATATTTTTCCGGTTTCTGCATCATCATTAAAATTTTCAAGCATCCCTCTATGATTCGCATCCTTAGCGTTCTCCTTACCTTAAACTTTTTAGTGCTCTCTTCCGGTTTTGCCCAAAGTTGTGTTACTGTTTTTGGTGTTACCGCCCCTACCCCCAATATCATTGCTCCCGTCAGAGTGGATACGCTGGATGGAGATCTGGCTGTAGTAACCAATATCAGCAGCAGCAGCTCCCCTATTTCAGTGGTGCCCGGAAGTTTTACAGTAAATAGTTTACAACAAGAACTTATTTTCCTTCAGTCAACCGGAGTAATCACCAACATCAAATCAGTCAATGCCCTCAACGGGAATCCGGGCATATCTTCACCTAATATTGCCAATTTGCTGGAGTTGGAATATCATTGTAACGATGACCTTCTTTACGGCCTCAACCGTTTGTCGCCCACCAGCTACAGATTGGTAGAAGTTGATCCGCAAACGGCCGTTCTCACACCTATCGGAGCTACTATTAACCTGCCCGTAGGCAATATTTTTGTGCCCGATGTTTCGACGATTGATGTGGCGGGAGACCGCTTCTTTTTCTTTAGCCGGAACGGTGGTATCTATACCCTGCATGTCGCCCCTTTGAGCGGAGCAGCAGCTACCACCATCTCTATTCTTCCTTTTGAACCGGTTGATGCAGAATTTAATCCAATTACCGGAAGCCTGTTGCTGTTTACCTCAACCCTACAACTGGTGGAGGTTAACCCCACTTCCGGTGCTACAAACTTGTTGGGTGTTGTTGCCGCAGCCCCGTTCGCCCTTCCGGTGAATAACGGAGCCTTAGACCCGTTTTCCAACAGATACTTTTTTGTTGCAGAACAAACTGCCGGGAATTTCAGACTATATACGGTAAGCACCATCAACGCAGCAATTATCAATCCCTCTGTTGCCCTGCCAATGCAGGTTACCAATCTATCGGCATCCGTTCCCTGTCAGGCTTTGGCAGATTTTTCTTTTGCCAACTCTTGTCAGGGCGAACCTACGCTGTTTACAGACCTGAGTATTGGGGCTACGCAATGGACCTGGAATTTTGACGACCCCGCTTCCGGCGCAGCTAATACTTCAACAGAACAAAACCCAACCCATTTGTTCTCCGCTCCGGGAAATTATGACGTAACCCTTGACGTAGGTGGCTGTGTGGGTTTGAGTAGCATCACCCAATCAGTTTCCATAGTCGCCCCGCCAAGCGCTAACTTCCCTTCCGACACCTTAATCACTTGCTCCGGAGTCGTTACGGCTCAAAATATTCCCGGTGCTACCTATTTTTGGATCACCGGCTCTACAAATACTCAGATTACTGCAACCGTATCAGCCTGGTATTGGGTAGATATTTCGTTGGGTGGTTGTCTCAAAAGAGACAGCATGTATGTAGTTGTTGACCCAAGCGCAGGCAGTCAGCAAATATGGCCGACCGCAGAACTCAACTTTTGTGAAGGAGAAACTGCCTTGCTCGATGCCACAATTACCGGCGCAACTTCTTATGTTTGGTCAACAGGTGCTAACACACCAACTATCAGTGTTACCAACGGAGGTCCTTATAGCGTAACGGTAACGGTCGGCCCATGTATCAACACAGATGCCGTTACCGTTCAGTTTTTACCCCAACCGGATGTCAACTTTGGTGCTGACCAAACCATCTGTGCGGCGAGTTTTTTGCTCGATCCGGGGTTAACAACAGCCGGACTGACTTATTTATGGTCAACCGGCGAAACAACTCCTACCCTGAACATAACCCAAACCGGAAATTATTCGGTTACTGTTTCCTTAGGCAGTTGCTCGGACAGTGATGAGGTGAATATCACGATCATTCCCCTCATTGCACCAGACTTTGGCCCGAACCCTGTTTATGCCTGTGATGATGCAGATCTCGTATTAGACGCAAGTAATGCTCTTGCAGGGGTTACCTACCTTTGGTCAGACAACTCCACCGCCCCTGTTTTTACTGTTCCGGCCGGCCAATCCGGCACTTATTCAGTAACTGTTCAGGCATCGGGCTGCTCAGTCAGCACATCCGCCGAAGTTGAATTTAGCCCGGCATTTACCCTCAATTTAGGAACAGATCAGAACCTCTGTCAGGGTGGTGATTTAGTGTTGGACGCAGGAAGCGTTGCAAATGCAAGCTATGTCTGGAGCAATGGGGCGAATGCTCAGCAAATTACCGTAACTGATAGCGGCGTATATTCAGTAACCGTCAGCAATGGCGGATGTTTTTTAACAGATGAGGTAACCGTTACACTTCATATTCCTGAAGCCATCAACCTCGGCACTGCTCAAACTATCTGCACCGCCCTAAATGAAACAATTACCTTAGATGCCGGAACTGGCAACAACTATGTCTGGCTGCCGGATGGACAGACTACCCAACAACTGACTGTTTCTCAACCGGGCACCTATTCTGTAACAGTAACCGATGCGTTTGGCTGTACTGCTTCAGCCTCAACAACCATTGAATCGCTTTGCCAGTCTGTTCTGTTGTTTCCTACTGCATTTTCTCCAAACAGTGACGGGAAAAACGACATTTTTGTTCCTGTTGCTCAGTTCATCAGCAGCTATGAGTTCAAAGTATTTGACCGTTGGGGAAAACTTTTGTTTGAAAGCGACGAAACTGATGACGGATGGGATGGATTGCACAACGGAACCAACATGCCTTTGGGGGTCTATGTCTGGGTTGCGGTTTATTCAAACGAAAGTGGAGAACAAAGCACGGCAAAAGGCAATGTTACACTAATCCGCTAAGAAGGAACGAAAATTTGTTTTTGTTTCTTTTAGCAGTACGGTGGGCAACTACATAGCCTAAAATCAGGTTATCAATCAATTTTTACTATTTTTGCGACATGGAAACAGTAGTCAGCGGGATTCGTCCTACGGGTGAAGTTCATTTGGGAAATTATCTGGGCGCCATCCGGAATTTTGTTCGGATGCAGGAAGATGAGCGGTTTAAGATGTTTACTTTTATTGCAGATTACCATGCGCTGACCACCCATACAGAAGCCAAAGAACTGCAAACCAATGTTAAAACTGCGTTAGCGATTTATCTTGGCTGTGGGTTAGATCCCGACAAAGCAGTTATTTATATCCAAAGTCATTTGCCGCAAATACCGGAACTGTATTTGCTCTTCAATATGCTCGCTTATAAAGGCGAACTTGAGAAAGTGCCTACCTTTAAAGAAAAAGTCAGGGCACAGGAGCAGACCGGTAAAAGCATCAATGCGGGATTACTGACTTATCCCGTCCTGATGGCTGTTGATATCGTCATTCATCGGGCTCATAAAGTGCCTGTTGGAAAAGATCAGGAAGCTCATTTGGAAATGGCGCGAAATTTTGTCAACCGGTTTAACTCACTGTTCAATAACGGTCAGGTTTATTTTCCGGAACCTTATGGTTTTAATTACGGAGAGAATTTAATTAAAGTCCCAAGTCTGGACGGAACCGGTAAAATGAGCAAATCGGCTGAAAATCCAAACAGTGCAATTTATTTGTTGGACGAAGATGAAACCATCCGCAAAAAGGTAATGCGGGCAGTTACCGACTCGGGACCGACGGTTCCCAATCAGGAGAAACCGGAGGTCATTCAAAATTTATTTGACTTGCTTGCACTTGCAGGTAATCCTGACACCGTTTCTTATTTTGAAGAGCAATATAACAATTGCAATATCCGGTATGGCGATTTAAAAAAACAATTGGCACAAGATATGATTGGTATAGTTGCCCCTATCAGAAAACGGATTCAAGATGTGTTGGGCAATGAAACATATTTGAAAAAGGTGGCCAAACAAGGCGCTGAAGCTGCTTGTGAAAGCGCACAAACTACATTGGACGGGGCAAAAGAGTTAGTGGGGTTAAATTATTTCCGGTAATTTTCAGGAGAATCTTTTATGGAAGAGCAAACAAACATTAAACATATTGCAGTAGCAGGAAATATTGGAGCAGGTAAAACTACGCTTGCCTCTAAACTTAGCGTCTATTTCGGTTGGGAAACCTACTACGAAGATGTTGACCACAATCCCTATCTCGAGGATTTTTATGAAGACATGACCCGTTGGTCTTTTAACCTCCAAATCTATTTTCTCAACAGCCGGTTTAACCAGATTAAGAATATACAAAAGGGATCTAAAACAGTCATTCAAGACCGCACCATTTATGAAGATGCTTATATTTTTGCGCCTAATTTGTATGAGATGGAACTGATGTCTGAGCGGGATTTTGAAAATTATATCACCTTATTCAGAACCATGAGTGCCACTTTTGGAGCACCGGACCTGTTGATTTATCTTCGGGCTTCGACCGATACCCTTTTAAAACAAATCAGCAAACGAGGACGTGACTTCGAAGCAAATATCCGCAAAGACTATCTCGAACGGCTCAATAATTATTACGAAAATTGGATAGCCCGTTATAAATCCGGACCTTTACTCATTATCAATGTAGATGAAACCAATTATGCAGACGAAGAAGAAGGGCTGAATCAGGTTATTGAGTTAGTCAAACTTAAGCTTACCGAATTGAATAGCAACAAATAACTTTTTCTCTCTTTTGCTTCACTCCCTTTCTTCACCAATCAGGGCAATTTTTCGCATTAGCCCTATACCTTCCTTTTCTTCAACAATACTGAAATAGCGCAAGGCTACGACGATTAAGGTAATGACATTGACAATTACCCCAACTATGGTATATACTACTCCGGTAACCGGAAGGAGAAACAACATACTCTCCCACGAAAAAATGTTGATGAGAAAAGCAGTTAGTCCGGTAAGGATTGCCGGAACCAAGCCAATCAGGGACATAACAATAAACACAGTGATCATATATAACCAAAGAGTCGAAAACCATTTGCCCTGTACAATTATCATGCAGCGACTTAACGCCGCCCCAAAACTTTTACCTTCGACAAGCCGGACAATATAGATAAAGGAAAGGGTGATGACCGGATAACTACACATAAGCAGAATGCCAACTGTTGTAATCACAACAAATACGGCAATACCTGATGTCATGCCTATAATCAGAGAGAACCATGCAAACATCAAAGCTGTGAAGGGAACAAGCAGTGCTAAAACAACAAAAAACAAAAGAATGGTAGTGCTCAGGTAAAGTCCGATATTGTCAAGCACCCTTTTGCCGATTTCCCTGACTGTTATTTGTTCAAAATCTGAACGTTTGAAGTATAAAATGATATATTCGTAAACCACTGCAACCAGCACGATAGACCCCAACAGAGAAAAAATGGAAAAAATTGAACTCAATTCGGAATAAGTTGCAAATGCGGAGGAGTCATAGTCGTCCCAAAAATCCTCCAATAACACGGCTAAGGTAAAAGTATAAGATATCAAGCCCAACAAAATAAAAGGCAAGGCTAAAAAGAAGATTGCCTTCAGCAAAATTTTATGATTCTGACGTATAAAAGCCGTTGTAGCGCTTATGGTTTCCCCCATATCGCGTACTTTTCTGAAATTGATTTTGTCGGTTCTAATCATTACCTGTGAAAAAATAACCCGGTTATTCCTGTGCTAAAATCAACGCTGAAACAGGAGGCACTTCTACCTTTTTGCCTTTCACCCGCCCTTTTGCTTTTAAGTCCACTTTCCAATCTTCGACCACCGTCTTCCATTCTCCTTCCGGCAAATGAATGTCCACTTCTTTAGCTTGATTGCCATTGAAAATCACTAAGATATGTTTCCACTTATCGCCATTAGCGTTGTTTTTCAACAAATAAGCAACCACGTTGGGTTGGTTGATTTCTAAAAACTCGAGGTGTTGGGCAATCATGTCTGTTGTCGTCATTCTGAAAGCAGGATGTGCCTTTCTCAGGGCAATCAGTCCGGCATGATAATCAAACAATTGTTTAAACTGAGTTTTCCGGTGCCAGTCAATCTGATTGATTGCGTCCGGCGATTTGTAAGAGTTTTCTTCTCCGTTTTTGGTTCGGGTCATTTCCTCAGCGGCATGAAGAAATGGAATACCCTGAGAGGTGAGCACGATGGTGTTAGCCAAACGGTGCATCCGCAAGCGTTCTTCATCAGAAGCTTGTGGGTTTGAATTCAAAAGGCGGTCAAACAGGGTATGATTGTCGTGACATGAAACATAGTTGATACACTGAAGCGGAGAGCCTGCCCAATAAGCTTTTGAATAGTTAACTTTGGAATAATCTATTTGCGGATGTTGCGTTGCAGCGACGATACCGAACTTAATAGTTTCTTCTTTCCCTTCTGCGCCGCTCACAAATCCCTGATCGTCGTGTTTGAAAACACTTCCTTTCAATCCATCTCTTAGGTCATCGCTAAAGGCAGCGATGCGTGAAACTTTATGAATATTGTGTTTGGTCGGTCGCAGTTCTTCGGCCAATGGAGTATCCCCACCTGTCCAACCTTCTCCATAGACAAAGATTGTCGGATCAATTTCATCCAAAGCAGCCCGCACCTGATTCATGGTTTCTATATCGTGAATCGCCATTAGGTCGAATCGAAATCCATCAATGTGGTATTCAGATGCCCAGTATTTTACCGATTCAACGATAAACTTTCTGACCATAGGGCGTTCTGATGCCGTTTCATTACCACAAGCCGAGGCATCTGAAAAACTGCCGTCTGCTCTTTGTCGGTAATAATATCCGGGAACAAGTCTTTCAAAATACGAATCTTTGGTCAACCCGGTATGATTATAGACCACATCCATCACCACACGAATGCCGGAGGCGTGCAATGCCTTCACCATTTCTTTAAATTCTTTGATTCTGATACTGCCATCATAAGGGTTGGTCGAAAATGAGCCTTCAGGTACATTATAATTGAGAGGGTCATAACCCCAGTTGAATTGAGGTTGGTCAAGTTTGGTTTCGTCAATAGAATTATGGTCAAAAGCCGGAAGTATATGTAAATGTGTGATTCCGAGCTGAACGAGATGGTCTAAACCTGTTTTTTCACCTTGCGGGCTTTTTGTGCCTTTTTCGGTCAACCCTAAGTATTTCCCTTTGTTGCTGATCCCTGAATTAGAATGAATGGATAAGTCGCGAATATGCAATTCATAAATTACAATATCTGAAAAGCCATTAATCAGTGGGCGTTTGTCTTTATCCCAATCTTTGGGATTGGTACTTTTCAGGTCAGTAACCATCCCTCGAATTCCGTTCACTCCAACTGCTTTGCAATAAGGGTCGGGTGCCTCATCGAGCCACTTGCCATCAATCTGAACCTGAAAAGTATAAAACCTTCCCTTGTAATTGCCATCCATTGTAACAGCCCAGACCCCGTTGCCTGCTTTGGACATCATCGCTTCTTTCAACAAGTTTCCCTCAATACCGGCATCGTAAAGTTTTAACTTAACCTGTGCAGCGGTTGGTGCCCAAAGTTTAAAAACAGATTTTTTATTAGTATAGGTTAGCCCCAAATCATTGCCGGCATAGACCGGAAAAGATAAAAAGTCGGTAGTTGAATATTGTGGTTTTTCCACAACCTTTGAAGAGCTGCAATGAACTGACATGAGACAAATTAATAGTGAAAAAAAAGGGAGTAGGTTCTTCATTGAGTTAAGCTATTAGCCGGGTTTTATAAATATAAAATAAACTGCCAAAGATAAACAAAGAACCAATATCCGGACATGTTTTTAATTTTTAACGCCTTTGAATAAATTCAAGGATTGCGGAAACAACATCGGATTAAAATATCCTCTTATCTTGTAACTCATTTCAAACAGTATGGAAGAAATAATACAAAAAGCAACCATAGAAAGTCTGTGGTTAACTCAATACGAGTTTTTTATCCGGTTATTGGTAGCTGCCGGAATTGGTTTTGTCATCGGTTTAGAGCGGGAACGCTCCTTTTTGCCCGAACAAACAGAGATTTTCGCCGGAGTAAGAACATTTACTTTAGTTGCGGTTCTTGGATTATTATCCTGTTTTTTGAAGTTCTATTTATCCAACCCAATTTTCGAAGTTGTTTTGTCGGGTTTAATCGTATTTACCATTGTTTCTTATCTGTTGAATTTTAAACGCGGACATTCAGGAGGCACTACTGAAGTTGCCTTGATTGTTGTTTTCCTGATGGGGGCAGTCGTGCTGATGGGATATATTCAGTTGAGCCTGATTGTAACCGTTATTGTGTTGCTGGTCTTATCGTTAAAGGTAGAAATCAAAAATTTGGTCGGACAAATTACCAACGACGAAGTCTATGCCTTTTTAAAGTTTGTAGTCATAGCTTTGTTAATTCTGCCCTTTCTTCCTAACGACACGTATGGGCCTTATTCCGTGCTGAACCCAAGCGAAATTGGGTGGGTGATCGTCCTTACTTCAGCCATTGGGTTTATCGGTTATTTATTGGTTAAGTTTATCGGCCCGAACAAAGGAATAATACTCACCGGAATTTTTGGAGGGTTGGTTTCAAGTACCGCAGTTACGTGGAATTTTTCCAAAAAAAGCCACGAAATGCCGCAATATACCCGGCATTGCGCCATTGCTATAATTTCCGCTTCCCTGATTATGATTGTGAGAGTAGCTTTTTGGATCTATCTGTTTAACTCCGCTATCTTGCCAAAGCTGCTGCCCGTTTTATTTTTGTTATTACTTACCAGTATGGGAATTATCTGGTATTGGGTTCATCAAATTGTGTCATCGTCAAAACCTGATACAAAAGTGGAATTAGGAAATCCTCTGCAATTAAAAGATGCCTTGTTTTTTGGTATTCTTTATGGCAGTATTTTGTTGTTGGTCAGCTTTGCCAATGATTATCTCGGGAACAAAGGTCTTTATCTGGCGAGCACAATCGCTGCGCTGTCTGATATTGATGCCATAACCATTTCACTGTCTAAGCTAAGCAGTAACACAACTGCAGCCAAAACCGTACAAATCTCCATATTATTGGCGACCATCAGCAATACGGCTGTAAAAATGATTATAGCCTTATGGTTTGGCAGCAGCGAGTTGCGAAAATTGCTCACCTATGGCTATAGTTTGGTTTTGATTGCCGCTTTAGCAGGTTTTTTATGGTTGCTGTTCTAAAATCCCGGCTACCTCAAAACTGCTCAAAACACCTTTTACCCTTTGTACAGATAATGAGCACTTGCCTGTGCAAGCGGGGTGAGTGTTATTTCCCCAATATTGACATGATGCGGACGACTTGCTGCATAAAAAATAGCATCTGCAACATCTTCAGGGAACAAAGGTTGGTATCCTTCATATACCAATTTTGCCTTTTGCTGATTTCCTTTAAATCTGACCTCTGAAAACTCGGTTTCCACCAATCCCGGGTGAATAGCGGTTACTTTTACGCCATGATGCAACAGGTCAATTCTCATTCCACGACTAAGTGCATCTACTGCAAACTTAGTAGCACAATAAACAGCCCCGTTTGCATAAACTTCCTTACCGGCAATTGAACCTAAATTGATTATATGTCCTCCTTTTGGATGCTTTTGCAAATATGGAATCACAATTTTGCTGACATAAAGCAGCCCTTTTATATTGGTGTCAATCATAGTATCCCAATCTTCGACTAAAGAATGTTGAATGGTATCTCTGCCAAGTGCTAAACCCGCATTGTTGACCAAAACCCGGATGTTTTTCCATTCATCGGGCAAATGTTCAATTGCCTTCTCCATTTTAGTATAGTCTTTCACATCAGCCTGAATTGTTTCTACTTTAACCCGAAATTTATCTTCGAGTTCTTTCTTAATGGCTTCCAATCGTTCTACCCTTCTGCCCGTAGCTAATATCCACCAACCTTCTGCTGCAAAACGTGCTGCTGTTGCTTTCCCTATTCCGGCAGTTGCACCGGTTATCATTACAATATGTGGTAAATTTCCTCCTAAATCAAAATTGGTTTTTCCGTCCATTGGGCTGAGATAATTCAAATGCAGTTGATATCCTGTTAAATTTTCTAAAGTTATCCGCCAAAATACACCTTTTTGGCTGAAACTTGTTTACTATATCTGTTTGATTAGTATTTTCCGTTTTTACCGGTCTTCAGTTCTTTTACACACATACATTATTCATTATGGGTTTAAATTCACTTTTTTATTTGGTAGTTGCTGTCATATTCGGCTTAATATCCTGTCAATCTCAATCGGGGACTATGTATTCAGGTCATAATTCACAAGATATTCACTCAGATACATCTGTTCACGCTTTAGGTTCTCCAAAAGACAGCATAGACTCAAATTTGCCTTTAGACAAATTTGCCAAACCCATAACAGTAGATGAACTACTTATGCGGTTTCATGAGCAATCTGATACTGTGATGATTTATAATTTTTGGGCGACCTGGTGCAAACCATGCATTGAAGAAATGCCACATTTTGAAGCACTCGGACAAAAATTTGCCGATAAAAAACTAAAGGTGGTGTTTGTCAGCCTTGATTTCATCAAAGATTTGGAAAAAAGAGTTAATCCTTTCCTGAGCCGCAAAGGAATAAATTCCGAAGTTTTGATTTTAGATGGTGGAAACGACCCCAATAAATGGATAGATCGAATTGAACCTCAGTGGAGTGGTGCCATTCCTGCTACTATCATTCTTCGAACCTCTGACAATTATCGCGGTTTTTTTGAACGCGAATTTACTTATGAAGAATTGGAAGCCCTGATTTCGCCCTTGTTGTAATCTTCCTCCGTTTTGTTTTATTTTTTTAGATAGGCCGGCTTGCTCTATACTCAAGGAAAAACGGGAGTTATATGATTCCGTGCAAGGAATGGCCTTTCGTGCCAAGCATGTCAACTCTTTTTTCGATCATCGGGTCATTTTCTAAGGGAGGGGCATGATGTGGTTTTATTCGGGCATCAATCACCAAAGACCCCCGACAACCCCAGTGTTTATGCTCTGTAAACGAATCGATTCCATGAATATCATGAGATGGATTGCTTCGGGTAAAAGTAACCCAAAGCAGATTGCGGAGGTTTCGTGCAGTAAATTCACTGTCATCGGCCAACACCAGCAAAGGGAAACCTGATAAAATTTCAGACCCTAATTGATATAAATGTTCGGTCAGTTGTTTTAATTGAAGTTGAGCTGTTTCCTCATCTTTATAAACGGGTGACTGAATAACCATAATTCCGGGTATTGCAACAGCCGGAAAAGTAAACCCCTGTGAAAGCGTTAAACCCTCCGGTAATTCATTATCTAAAGTCCGCTTTTTTTCCCCGGCAGCAGCCATGACTACTTTCGAACCGGTGTTTAAGCCGGTACCGCTGTAATCGAGCGTATCTATACTTGTTTTGGTTTGAAAATGGAGGTCTCTCGTCCAGTCAATTCGTTCAAGCAAATGGCTTAAAAAATCTTCGATATGATGGGTAGTTAGCTGAGGGTTATCTTCTTTAGCAATAATGAGCAGGTATTTTGCCAAAGACATCTGACCAAAACCCAGTATATGGTTGGCGATAGTCAAAATTTCCTGTGGTTTCTGTTCTTTGTAATATGGCGTATAGCGTTCGCTGCCAATGGCCAGTAACAATGGGTGAACACCTGCGGCATCTACGGCATTTACCTCATGCAATCCGGGCAATACACTGGGAATGACCGTTCCCGTAATTTCGTGAATCATTGCTCCGAAACTCGTATCTTCCTGTGGCGGACGACCCACAACCGTAAAACTCCAGATAGCGTTTTTGCGATGCCACACATTTTGTACTCTCATAACAGGGAAATCGTGTTTCAAGCTGTAATACCCCAAATGATCTCCAAACGGACCTTCAGGTTTATTTTCATGGGGGTAAACATATCCGGTAATGACAAAATCGGCATCGGCTGAAAGACAAAATCCATCGCGGTAAGTATATCTAAACCGTCTGCCTCCTAAAGCTCCGGCAAAAATTATTTCTGAAAGCCCTTCCGGTAGGGGCATAACCGCCGAAAGTATATGTGCCGGTGGTCCTCCGACAAAAATACTCACTTTTAATGGCTCACCTTTACGGTTTGCTTTTGACTGATGAACGCCTATACCTCTGTGTAGCTGATAGTGCAATCCAATTTCTTTATCCGGTAAATATTCATTGCCTCCGAGTTGAATCCGGTACATACCGAGGTTAGAACCCATAATACCGGGTTTGTCTGAATCTTCGGTATAAACCAATGGGAGGGTAACAAATGCTCCACCATCTTTGGGCCAACTTTTAATTTGAGGTAGTTGCCCGATTGTAGTTTGCCCATAAGTAACCGCCGCTCCAAACCGGCTTTTCATAGGCAATGAATTGAGTGCAGTAAACGGAACACTCAAGTATTTCCAGGGATGTTTGAGTGCAGCTTCAGGATTTGCTTTTACCGCAACTACCTTTTGCACTCTTTCCAAAGTATGCCGGAACATAAACTTGCTTCTTTCCAAAGTTCCAAACAAATTGGAGGCACAGGTAAACTTACTTCCTTTTACATTGGTGAACCAAAGGGCAGGTCCTCCGGCTTCATAAACTCGCCGGTGAATAGATGCCATTTCCAGATTTGGATCTACTTCTTCGGTAATCCGAACCAAATGCCCGGTTTTTTCCAGATCAATCAAACAGTCAAACGTGCTTTTGTATGGCATATCTAATCGGCATTAGCGGGTTTTGAGATCAATTGTCTGACAACAATATAACTTAGTTTCTCTTTCTGACACAAGATAAAACCCATTTTTAAAACTATAGTTTTCCAAACTGAATTCAGGAAGACTATTTATATCCTTCGATTAATGAATCATGGACGAAAATCGTAAATTTGCCGCTTCAAATTTTTCAGGTATTTGTTCTCTTAAAAGTCTTTTTACAACTCAGAATGTGTAATTTATCCTGTCATTTTCAATATTAAAATCTGAAATCAAGTTATGTCAATACCCCAATTTCAACACACCATAACCGAGCGGTTTTTGCGTTATGTTCAGATAGACACACAGTCGGATCCAAATTCAAAGACCTATCCTTCGACTGAAAAACAAAAGGACTTAGCCCGGCTTTTAGTTAAAGAATTACTTGAGATTGGGTTGAAAGATGCGGCAATGGATGAATGGGGCGTGGTTTATGCAACGCTTGAAGGCAATACTAACAGGATAGATGTTCCGGTAATCTGTTTTTGCTCTCATATTGACACCGCCCCTGATAGCAGCGGAACAGGAGTAAAGCCTATTGTTCACACTAACTATCAGGGAGATGACCTTGTTTTACCCGATGATACGGGTCAGGTAATTAAACTAACAGAACATCCTGCATTGGGTTCACATTTCGGCCACGACATCATCACCGCAAGCGGAACAACATTATTGGGGGCAGATAACAAAGCAGGAGTTGCAGCCATTATGGATGCTGTTTATTATTTGAAAAATAACCCCGAAGTCAAACACGGAACAATACGGGTGTTGTTCACCCCGGATGAAGAAATCGGTAAAGGAGCCGATAAAGTGGATATTGAAAAATTAGGTGCAAAATATGGTTATACCGTTGACGGACAAACACCGGGTTCGATAGAATATGAAAACTTTTGCGCCGATGCCGTCAATATTCAGATAAATGGGGTAAGTGCACATACCGGTACTGCCAAAGGCAATATGGAAAATGCCATTAAAATAGCTGCCGCTATCATAGACCGTTTGCCAAAAAACCTGCATACCCCCGAAACAACCGAATTATACGGTGGCTTTATCCATCCTAAAAACATCAATGGATTGTTAGAATCTTCCTCATTGAGCTTTCTGATTCGCGATTTTTCGGAGAAAGGGCTGATTTATTTGGAAAACATACTCAAAAATACTGTAGAACAGGTTTTGACAGATTTTCCTAACAGCACTTATACATTTGAAGTGATTGAGCAATACAGAAATATGAAAACAGTAGTTGACCAACATCCCGCTATAATTGATAACGCTATGGAAGCTATTCGCAGAGCAGGATTAAAACCGGTTCGCAACCCCATCAGAGGCGGCACCGATGGTGCAAGATTGTCTTTTATGGGATTACCTTGCCCTAACCTTTTTGTGGGTGAATATGCCTCACATTCCAAACATGAGTGGATTTCTATACAGGATATGCAATCTGCAGTAGAAACGATTGTCCATTTATGTATGGTTTGGGAAGAAGGAGGAAACTTGCCATCATCATAATTTTACCGAATCCGGTTAAAATTCATCCATAGTATTTCGCTAATTCAATCCAATTTTAAGAAATGATGTACGACCAAAAAGTAAAGTTTATCATGGACAAGTTGGATGAGTTATATCCGGAAACGCCCATACCGCTTAAACATAAGGATGCCTACACTTTACTGATAGCGGTTTTACTTTCTGCGCAGTGTACCGATGAGCGGGTCAATAAAATTACGCCGGCGTTGTTTGCCCTTGCTGATACACCCGAAAAAATGGCCCGGCTTACAGTTTCTGAAATAGAAATCATCATTCGCCCCTGTGGTTTATCTCCACAAAAATCTAAAGCAATTCATCGCCTTTCTGAAATTATTTTAGAAAAACATGAGGGGAAAGTTCCGAACACTTTTCCAGAACTGGAAGCACTACCCGGAGTTGGACATAAAACAGCATCTGTTGTGATGAGTCAGGCTTTCAATGTGCCTGCTTTTCCGGTAGATACGCATATTCATCGTCTTGCAACAAGATGGGGACTAACTTCCGGAAAAAGTGTAACGCAAACCGAAAAAGATTTAAAGGCAATTTTCCCCGAATCTTCCTGGAACAAACTTCATCTGCAAATCATCTATTTCGGACGGCAGTATTGTACTGCACGCGCACATAACCCTGAAAACTGCCCCATTTGCAGAGAAATTCAGGGTTGAGGTGAATGGGCTTTTTGATCATGTCATAACCGGCGGATTCTGTATCATTCAATTCTTTCTGTATTACAACTATAACTCAAATAGCAGCTTTATAATTTACTCAGGATCAAGCCTTTTTTGCGGTAGGAGATAATATAATAACCCTTTTCCAAGCCGTTCAGGTCAATTGTCAACTGATTATTATTTCCTGTATCATTAGTGGTTATGATTTTTATTGTTTTACCCTCTAAATTAGTTAGGGTTAAATGTTCGTTGGAAAGAGGTTTGGTTTGAAATTTTACAATCACCTTGTTCTGTGCCGGATTGGGAAATATGGTAAATTCGTTGGAAGAATAAACAGTTGGAAATGTAGTGGACAATGCGCTTTCCCGATCCCAATGATTTTGACCATTTAGTGCAACCATTCTGGTTCCAACCGTATAAGTGTTGCTTTGACTTAAAATCGGAAAATGCCGGATTTCGGCGACCAAACTGTCGGCAGTTATGTCAACAAAACCATATCCATGTTGAGTGAGTTCATTGTAAAGCTCGTGTGGGTTAAGGTTTCTAAACAAATTGGAAATGATATTAATCAGTGTAGGTGGAATTCCACTTTCGTCAAAATTACCTCTGCTGATGCTGGTTGGCAACATTTCGATAGCAACCGACCCCTGACCTGTACTTTTGTCATAGGTAAGTGAGTCCAATGGGTTGTACGGCAAATCCATCATCATTGAGATATGAGAATCCCCACTCAGGAACAAATTATCTGACAGATTGAGGTCGTTTAACAACTGTAAAACCCTTAAACGTTCTTCAGGAAAACCGTCCCAGGTGTTCAGGTCAGCTACATCCCCATCACCAAAGCCCAATGGAGGCAAACCCACTAAACTCCAGGTTCCAACCATTTTAGAAGAGCTTATTACTCTCCAAACCTGTTCGGAACCGGTCAATTCTTCTTCCAGCCAGTTGTATTGTGTGTTGCCCAACATGCTCGGAACACCCGGACTAATCTCACTCTCGTTGCGATGCAGCAAGACATCCAACATCAATAAATGGAGCAAGTCTCCAAACTTAAAACTGCGGTATATGAGGTTTACGTTGGCGGTATCAGGTGAGCGAATGGGCAAATATTCCCAAAAAGCCCGCTTTGAACCGGTGATATCTTCCCAATCACTTTGTTCTATATCGTGATTGTCCCAAATAGCAATCCAGGGATGTTGGCAACGTGCTGCTCTTAAATCGGGATCTAACAAATAATAGGCATGACGTTCTCGCCATTGAGCCAGATTTATCGGGTTTTGAGGGTACGGCTGTGGCACTCTGATTTGCTCTTCGGGGTCAACAAAATCGTAGATATAATCTCCCAAATGTATAAAAGCATCCAAAACCGGTTCTTCTGCTATCTGACGATAGGCATTGAAGAAGCCCGAAAAAACACTGCTGCAAGATGCAACACCAAGTCTTAAATGGGTTACATTTTCAATTCCGGAAGTTTTGGTTCTTCCTGTTGTTGATACAGAGCCATCAGGTAATTTAAACCGGTAATAATAAACGGTATTGGGCATTAGCCCTTCGACATCTATTTTTACAGTCCAGTCAGTTTCTGCATTTACCGTTGAAGAGCCGGTTTGTGAAATTAATAAAAAGGAGGTGTCGGTTGCCATTTCCCATTCAACCGTCAATTCTGAAACTCCGGAATTTTCAGGAGTAATTTTGGTCCAAATAATTATGCGGTCAGAAAGGGGATCTCCGGAAGCTACCCCGTAGTAAAAAGGTGCATGTAAAGTGTCCCCATAAATATTGGGGGGGAAAACTGTTTGAGTACAGACCTTATTAATAGGTGAGAAAAACAAAAATGTGTAAACTAACCCAAGTTTGACAAATGTTAAACGACTCAAGAAGCAGATTTGCAACATATATGGCAGTATTGAAGAATCTCAATCAGAATTCAGTAAATCCAAATTGTGTTGAAAATGGCTTAGTTTTGGAAAAGTCAACATCTCCAATCGTTTAAATCATCAAACAGGAGAGGTATGTTTAAAAATCCACTGCAAAGTAGTGGTGAATCTTTGTATTAAAGCATTTAAGATCAAATTGATTACAATTTGGTAATTTAAAAGACGAACGTTCCCAGGATTTGAGGTAAACAATCTAATTTTAATTGCCTTAAAATCAAATAATATTGACTTTTTAAAACTTTTTGAAACAGGTTTTAATCCGTTTCTTTTCTTATTAATTGTTTATGAAGCAGGAAATAACCCGTTTCTTATTTCAGTTACTTTTAATCAAGTAAGATTTGAACTATTTCCGGTTTCAATGAAAACTTCTAAGGTAAGAAATGTACGGTTACTTATTTCATTCAAAAAAAATGAAGATGGAAATGCCCCGTTTCTTGTTTCAATTTCTTTTTTGAAAACAAGAATTCAATCATTTCTTATTCCATTATTCATCCTTAAACTAATAATCACCCTACTTCTTCAGACCCAAAATTATTCAGTATGAATTAAAGTACACTAATTATACAGTTTGCCAATTTTTTTTGCATTTTATTTGAGAGAAATTGAAACTTAATTGGACTAAATTTGTTTTAGATATTGTATTATAGTAGTTCTCAATTGTACAATCTGCTTTCTGCTCTTTATTTTGATTGCTAAATAAATTATCAACAACAAGATTTATATCCCTATTAAAGTAAATAGTGATTGAGTTGTTTTAAACTTAACTTTAACTCCTTTAAACCATTTTTGCACATGCCAATTTACAAATTAACCACCGAATTTCAGAAATATAAAGAAAGCGATCTTCAGACATTTGCTTTTACTGTCCGGTCAAAATTAGACGGCAATATCTATTTCCCTACCACAAAGCCCACCCTTTCAGAACTTACTATCATGATTGATGAATATACCGAGGCTCTTATAAAAGCCCGAAACAGGGGAATTTTAGAAAAGACCGTTAAACTTCAAAAAAAACGTCAATTAATAAACGGATTGCGCAGGCTTTCTAAAAATTTGACGATACAGAGCAATAACCAAAAAACCATCTTGCTCACCACCGGATTTAAACTGTATGACAGTTCAGTGAGGGTTAAACATGCCCCACAAACACCGGAAATTTTGAAAGTTCAGGATGGCTATTTATCCGGTGAAGCGACATTAACCTGCAAATTTATCCCTCATATTGACATGTATGAATGTAGGTATTCCTTTAACTCCTTTGGCGAAGATTCGGTTTGGCAAACTCATATATTAAGCACAAAAAGAAAAATTACCATCAAGGGAATGGTTTCCGGAACAAAAATTTGGATTCAGGTAAGATCCATCAACAGTTCAGGATGCAGCAATTGGAGCGATCCTGCTTTTTTTCAGGTACGTTAATTTTGATTTTGGGATGTTGCATTTAATACATAGTTTAGTTCAGTTAGAAATTACAAACCAAATACTGAACTTTATTGAAAAGAATGGTCTCCAACTCAAGTTGAATTTATCAGATGCGGGATGAGGATGGGTCAATACAGCAAAAAACAGGCTATTCTGTACTATCTTTGCCGGTTCAACATTATGAACGCCTGCAATTATGAATATTATTTCTGCAAATTTTATCGGCAGTTTCGTCAAGCTAAGCCAATGCCCTGCTCCTACTCTGCCGGAGTATGCTTTTATAGGACGCTCAAATGTGGGGAAGTCTTCATTGATTAATATGCTTACCGGTCGGAAAGCTTTGGCTAAAGTATCGGTTACTCCCGGTAAAACACAAACAATTAACCATTTTCTGATTAACAATCAATGGTATTTAGTTGATTTACCCGGTTATGGTTATGCCAAAGTTTCTAAAACACAACGAAAAGCTTGGGAACAGTTTATTCAAAACTATTTAGTTAAGCGTGACAATTTGCAATGTGTTTTCTTGTTGATAGACAGTCGTATTCCTCCACAACAAAGCGATTTGGAGTTTGCAAACTGGTTAGGAGAGCGGTTAATCCCTTTTGTGATTGTGTTTACCAAAATTGACGACAAAAAGTTTACTCCAAAAAACATCGAAGTTTTTAAAACAGCGATGCTTCAAACCTGGGAGACTTTGCCTCAAATGTTGATGACATCGGCAGAGAAGAAAAAAGGCAAAGAAGAAATGCTCGATTTTATAGAAGCTATCAATGCTAAGTTTGGTGATAATACAGTCAACCCAAAGTTGCAAGCTTAAATTGAAAAAGGGTGAAACAAGTTTTCTCGCTATTTCACCCTTTTAATTAAATCGGAATTTACATTTTATCAGGTACTTCTACCTATAATTGTTCGATTTCATTTTTGAGGGGTGGAACTGTTCTTAAAAAAGCAAAAATAGCCTTTGCTTCACTATCAGTTAATTGTGAATAAGGAAGCATCGGATATCTGACTGCCGGTTTTCCTTCCCTGATTCCGTATTTAAGCGTTTTAACAAACTGTTCTTCTGTCCAGTTTCCAATTCCGGTTTCCTTGTCGGGAGTAAGATTTCTGGTAAGAATAGGTTTGCCATCCATATCTATCAATTTAATTCCCCCTCCAAAATAACCTTCCGATTTTTCGGGTTCCGCAAAGTTGTTGGTGCTAAAATCTTTTGAATGACAGGAATAACATTCCAATTGATATAAAGTAAGATATTCCCCCCAAGCTACTATATTGGTGGTATCCGGCTCCGGTACAGGACCTGATGGCATTTCAAAAGGTTTAAAAGCAATATTGGATAAGAATTTGGCGAAGAAATTGGGTTTAGTAGGAGATAGCTCGGTGGGGTCAGGCTGAACATAAGGATTATCAGAACGCAGAAAAGCGATGATAGAGTTCATGTCTTCGTCAGAAAGTTTAGGTAGTTTGACCATATATGGCGGAACATATTGCCCATCCGGTCTGATTCCTGTGCGGATAAAGGCAATCAATTCTCCATCTGTCCATTTGCCTATCCCTGCTTCAGGATGTTGAGTAATGTTCAAACTGTTTATTTCACCAAAACCTTCTACTTCAGTCATACTTCGTCCGGTCAGCTTATTGGTTTTTTCATTCAAATGGCAATGGTTGCAAAGCATCGAAGCGAGTTTCATTCCCCGCTCCACCCGTTCCGGGGTTACTTCAACTTTTGCTTCGTACTTAACCGGATCATATTTAGGTATTCCCCGCACAAAAATTACGGTAGCACCAACTGCTAACAAAACGCAAATCGCTAAAACTAAAAATAATACAGCCTTTAACAATGTTTTCATTTGGTATAAAATTTTGGAGTTAAGTAAAATAGCTAAACTTTTTAAGAAAATCTAAGGTAGAATTTAGTTTTAAAAATGATGTTGTTTTAGTAAACAAATTTGGAAATCCTATAAAAATCCTTCAAAAAAGTTATTTGCAATAGAGAAAATAAAATTCAGGTCGTAACTTTGGCAGTACATAAATCATTTCTCCATGAAACAGATTACATTTTTCCTTCTAAGTATATGCTTGATTTCCCTTAATATTTCTGCCCAGCAACATGGTAATTTGCCCAAAGGACTGACCCCTGAGGAAAGGGAAATGATGCCGGAATATCTCGAGCAAATCAAAAACAGTTCCCGTTCCGGAATTACCACTCCTCCTACTTCACCGGTAAGAACAGCTGCCGAATGGGAAGAAGCGCAAGCAATTTGCATCACCTGGACATCTTATACATCAATCCTTCGTGAAATTGTGCGCTATGCTAAAGAAGAATGTACGGTCTATATTATTTGCAGCAACCCAACAACTGTTACCAATTATCTGACTGCCGGAGGAGTTACCGTTGACGAAAGTATTGTGATGATTACTGCCCCTTATAATAGTGTTTGGATGAGAGATTACGGACCTGAGGCGGGTTATTTAAACGACGTGGAAACGCTTATTATCAATGATTGGATTTATAATCGCCCGCGTCCGCTCGATGATGTGCTTCCGGAAGTTATTGCCACCCAAGCCGGAGTACCGATTTATGAAATGACCCAATCGCCTTATGATATCATTCATACAGGTGGTAATTTTATGTGTGATGGTTTGGGAACAGGATTTTCTTCAAATCTGGTTTTGGATGAAAATCCGACAAAATCAGAAGCTGAAATAGATGATGTGATGCAACAGTTTATGGGTATCAACCGATATATCAAAATGCCTGTTTTGCCTTATGACGGCATCCACCATATTGACATGCACATGAAACTGATTGATGAAGAAACGCTTTTGGTTGGACAATACCCTGCCGGAGTTTCTGATGGACCTCAGATAGCTGCCAACATCAATTATGTAGTAAATAATTTTACTACTGCATTTGGCAATCAATACAAAGTAGTCAACATACCCATGCCCCCAAGTGGAAACGGAGGATGGCCAAGTTCAGGTGGTGATTACCGAACTTATGCCAATTCTATTTTTATCAATAAAACAATTCTTGTTCCTACTTATTCGGAGCAATACGATACAACAGCTTTGCGCATTTACCGCGAAAACCTTCCCGGATACAATGTCATTGGAATCAACTGCAATTCCATCATTACTGCAAGTGGCGCATTGCACTGTATTACGAAGTTGGTTTATTCTGACGACCCGCTTCTGATTGCACACCCAAAACTGCGCGACACTTACTTTACCGACAGTCGCACCGTTTTAGCACGAATTCAACATGCTTCCGGAATCAGTTCAGCCACTTTATACTGGAGTACCAGCATTACCGATCCTCCATCACCCTATCCGGTTGAAATGACTCTGACCGATCCGGCCAATCATATCTGGACAGGAACTATACCGGCACAACCTGAGGGCGCAACAGTTACTTACTATATCGAAGCAACCGCAGTTTCCGGAAAAACACAGGTAAGGCCAATCACTGCTCCTGAAGGAATGTACCAGTATAAAGTTCTCGAATTGACTGAAGCTCCTGCAACAACCTTTAATGTACAGGGGAACTCAACAGTATGTCCGGGACAATCAATTCAATATATGGACTATTCTTCACCTGCAGTAACAGCATGGTCATGGTCTTTTCCCGGAGGTACACCGGCCACCTCTACGGAACAAAATCCAACTGTATTTTACAATTCTCCCGGAACTTACAGTGCCACACTGATGGCTACAAATCCGATTGGCAGCAATAGTTATACCTTGCCAAACGCCGTAGTCGTTCAACCTTTAACCGGCATTGCGCCGTTTACCGAAAACTTCAGCGGAGGCATTCCTGCATCTTTTACCATCACCAATACAACCGGCGATTCCTATACATGGACCCTGCAAACTGGAACTTCCTGTAATGGCAACGCCTTGCGAATCAACAATTTCAACAATTCCAATACAGGAACTACCGATATTGTCAGCGTATCCGTTGATCTCACTCAATATACCGTCTCTTCACTCACTTTTAGTGTGGCTTATGCCCCCTACAACAGTTCTTATTTCGACCGGTTGAAAGTTCTGGTGGACGAATGTGGTACAAACGGCATAGAAGTTTACAATAAAGCCGGATCTGTGTTGGCAACAGCTCCTTCCACCACCTCTGCATTTACTCCATCCGGTTGCAGCCAATGGCGTAATGAAACGGTAGATCTGTCTGCCTTTGATGGTCAGGTCGTTCGTATCAATTTCGTGAATGTGAACGGGCATGGCAACTATCTTTATTTAGACAATATTTCAGTACAAGGCAATTTCGTGCCTACCGTGGAAGTCAAAATTAAAGCTTTGTTACAAGGTCCTTATAATGCACTGATCAATAACATGACCAATAATTTGCTTACCTCTTCCCTCCTTCCACTGACTCAAACCTTTAACCGCAATCCATGGAATTATAGCGGCAACGAATTTGCTACCAATATTGGACAGTTGCCCCCCAATACTGTTGATTGGGTGTTGGTTCAGGTTAGAAATGGAACCAATCCAGCTATTTTATTGGCAGAAAAAGCTGCGGTAATTCTTCAGGATGGAACAATCAGAGATGCCGTAGGCAGTTCAACCGGTGTTTCTTTTAACGGCATTGCTCCGGGAAGTAATTATTATGTTTCCCTTCACCACAGAAACCATGTTTCAATTTTGAGTTCTGTCCCAGTTCAGTTGCCAAATACAGTCGTCTATGATTTCAGTGCTTCAGAAGCAGCAGTATCCAACCAACGCCAGCTTATTCAGGTTGGGTTAGGTAAATATGCCCTTTGTGCAGGCGATTTTGACGGTGATGGAGTGGTTACTGTTCACGACTTTAACTACTATTACCCTCAAAACGGAATGTCAGGACAATATCTCGATGGTGATTTAAACTTCGATGCCTCAGTCAATGCTACTGACTTTGATTTGTATAGAGGTAACAGCACTAAAATCGGGGTCAATTCAATCAGATATTAATCGCAAGAGCATTTAGCTGCCAATCAATCGGGCAACTATCTTGGCTGATTGTAAACACAAAGGAATTCCCCCACCAGGATGAACACTTCCTCCACAAAAGTAGAGGTTGCTGATTTTTGAGCTAAAATTAGGATGCCTGAAAAAGGCAGACCAAATACTGTTTGAGTTGCTGCCATATAAAGCCCCTTGATGCGAACCGGTTTTGTTTTCAATGCCTGTTGGGTCAAGTACGGATTCGGTAACTATCAGTTCGTGTAAGTTGATTTGTAAAATTCTGTTTAGTTTGTCAATTATATGAGCTCTTGCAATAGCCACTATTTTTGCCCAGTTTTGTCCTGTATCCGGTGAAACATTGATCATGACAAACCAGTTCTCACAACCCGGCGGTGCATCTTCCGGACAGTATTTTGAACTAATATTCAAATATACGGTTGGGTCATGATATAACTCCCCGAGTTTAAAAATATGTCGAAATTCAGCCTGATAGTCGCGGCTGAAAAAGATATTGTGTAAATCAAGTTGCGGAAATAACCGGTTTATTCCCCAGTAAAAAATTATAGCCGAACTTGATTTCGGGCGATTTAAAATTTTTTCGGGTGGTGTTTGATCCGGCATAAGGTTGCGATAGGTTCTCCAGACATCTGAATTACTAATAACTGTATCGTATGGCAAAAAATCGTAGTCAACAACCACACCTTTTGCCTTTTTATTTTCAACTGTTATTTGCTGAACATTCGCATTAAATCTAAAATCTACCCCTTCTTCCTTTGCTAACTGGTATAAGACGTTGGTGATACTTTGCATCCCGCCTCCGGGAAAATAGGCTCCGATATTATGCTCCAAATGTGGTATGATGTTTAGGGTAGCGGGTGCAATGTATGGATTTGAACCATTGTAGGTGGCAAACCGGTCAAAAAGCTGTACCACTTTAGGGTCCTTGAATCTTGATACATTTGCCCCGTGCATGGTTGTAAACATATTAAGTTTATACAATTGGGGGATAGCCGATAAGGTGTCAGGCAATAGATAAGTTTGAAACCGGTGCAGTGAATTTTCCAAAAAGACCTTAGAGGTTATCTTATATAATTGAGCGCTTTTGCCAAGATGCTGTATAACCATTTCCGGGGCTACTCCTGTTTTATTATAAATTTCCTGTGCAAATTCGTACACATCAGCATACCCGTTAATCACTGTTCCGTCTTCATAAAGGTATTTGCACACTATTGGCAATCGGGTATAAGCAAAAATATCCGGTGAATTTTTTCCGGTAAGATTCAGCAGTTCGTCAATATAAAATGGTTGAGTAAACAAAGAAGGTCCGGCATCGAACCTGTAACCATCTTGAGTAAAAGAAGTCAGTTTCCCTCCCGGGCAAGAATTTGCCTCAAATATTGTTACCTGATGTCCTGAATTAGCCAATCTGATGGCACAGGCAATTCCTGCAATTCCGGAACCAATAATAGCGATATTCTTTCTGCTCATAGAAAAGCATTGTAAACCAAAACTATTTTCCGGACAAAGGTAGATTAGTTCTGAAGCAAAAAAAAACGTCGCCCCACAATTAAGTAAGGCGACGTAAACCATAATAAGACAAATATCTAAATCATGGTTTTCATAGGATTAATGTTTATATTAGGGGGCTTTTCATGGTTTAACTTATAGGGTCTTTCTAAAAATCAAGTGCTAGTTTAGTAGTATTCGGATAGTTTGGATTAAGGTTGTCCACCGTCGTCATAGGTTTCACCGTTGCTGTTTCCACCACCTCCACCATTTCCGTTTCCTCCGCCGCTACCGCCATTATTGTTGTTAGTATTGTTGGTAGGATTGGTTGTATTTCCTCGACCGCCGCCACCGTTGTTTGTATTGTTAGTAGGATTGGTATTAGTGTTTGTACCGTTATTTGTGTTTCCGTTGGGATAAGGTTTTACTTTGCCGTCTTTGGTTTGAGTACCGGTATTGTTTCCATTTCCGTTTCCACTTCCACCGCCGTTTCCACCATTTGTTCCGTTTCCGTTTCCATTACCGTTGCCGGAACCGTTTCCACCTCCTCCTCCGGAACCAAAAGTCCAGCGAACAGTAAGTCCTGCACCAATTTCAAAAGGTTTTGGGTGGTTATTAAAAGAATAGGCCGGTTTAACATCCAAAGATAAGTTGATAGGCATTCCCGGAACTTTATACATTAAGCCACCGATAGCATCAACTCCTGTAAATATACCGGGGCCACTAACATCAGGAACATCTCCGTTGATGATGTCAATTATATCTGCAATTCCGCCGCTTCTGGTTTTCCCTACATGGGCTCCGACACCGCCATACAAATTCAACCCTTTTACAGCAAGAGGATAATGATACTGATAAAATCCGGTCAGCCTGTAGTCGTACTTATTAAGTCCTACAATTGCTTCCAGATAATTATTTGTATTGAGTCTTTGTTGCAAACTTAATCCCAATTCACCTCCCATTGTACCTCCTCCTAAGCGAATACCAATAGCAGTTGAAGAAGTTTTGGTAGGGATTTTGGGCATGTTTCGTGAAGTCGTGCCGTTGGTAGTTTTTACTCCGGTATTGGTGGTAGTTTTTGTGGCCGGTGTTTTGTTAACCGTTGTATTTTTATTTGTAGTGGTTTTGTTGTTGCCATTTGTTGCGGGAACAGGCGTACGTTGTGCCTGAATGTCTGTTACTAATCCCGAAATAAGAATAAAGAACGAGAGAAGAAGTATGTTTTTCATGTTTATCGGTTTTGCATACATAGATGATAATTGTTTGTTCAGGTTTAAATTGCGATTAAAAAAGGTTGTTAAATTTTTCCGTATCAACTCAATTTCTTGTATATTTGTCAATTCAAGCCGACAATAAAACCACTAAAAACGTGATAAGCCATCTATGAAAGCATTTGATTTTAGAGAAGAAGTGCTGGATTTGAGTTATAAAATTCCTGTCGTTGTAGATTTTTGGGCACCTTGGTGCGGGCCATGCAAATTTATAGGTCCCATATTAGAAGATTTGGCAAAACAAGCTGAAGGTGTCTGGAATTTAGTTAAAATCAATACGGATGAATTTCCCGAAATCGCTGATCAGTATGATGTTCGCGGTATTCCGGCAATAAAAATGATTTTTAAAGGATTGGTGAAATCAGAATTTGTCGGTGCTTTACCCAAAAATCAGATCGAAAAATGGTTGACCACTAATTTGCCGGACAAAAGACAAGAATCGTTAGAGGAAATTCTCAAAATGTTTGACAACCCTCAAAATGAAAATCTTGCAATAGAAGCATTGGAAACCTTTTCTGCTGAACATCCGGCTTTTATTCCTGCTCAACTTGTATTGGCAGAAAAGATAGTTTGGAAAAATCCTGTGCGTGCTCTTGAATTAGTAAAAAATATAGGCGAGTTTGATAAATGGAACGAAAAAGCAGAAGATATCCGAAGTTTTGCTGCTTTAGCTCAATTTACCGCCATCTCATCTCCACCTTCCAAAGTTGAAGAGCATTTATCCGCGGCCAAACAAGCAGTTTTAGCAAATGATACAGAAAAAGCAATCACCGAATTGATAGAAGCGGTGTCCATTGATAAAAATTATATGCAAGGATTAAACCGAAAAATTACCATTGCTTTTTTTCGAAATCTTGGCATTGAGCATCCTTTATCTGTGAAGTATAGACATAAATTTGACCGGGTTTTATATTAAAGGGTATATTCGAGGTTTTGGAATTATTTGAACAAACACCAGTTATAAGACTACTTTCATTCATTTAAATGTGAACTAAATCAATCATCCAAATTTTTAAACTGATTTCATGTGAGCAATAAACCGGAAAAAGGAAAATTGTTAATCGCAGAGCCTTTTATGCCTGACGAAAATTTTAAACGTACCGTAATACTGTTATGTGCCCATAATAAGAAAGAAGGTTCATTTGGTTTTGTTATCAACAAAGAAATTAGCCACAAGCTTAAAGATGCAATACCGGAACTCGAAGCTTTAGATGCAAAATTGTATTATGGCGGCCCTGTTGAACCTAACACGCTGCATTATGTCCACAGTTATGGGGATTTGCTTCCAAATTCTGTAAAATTGGGAGAAGATTTGTATTGGGGGGGCGATTTTGATGTGCTTTATAGTTTAATCAATACTAAACAAATTGACAGCAGTAAAATAAAATTCTTTATTGGATATTCCGGATGGGATTCAGGGCAGTTAGAAGACGAAATGAGTACAAATTCCTGGATCGTAGCAAATTGTTTACCGGAGTATATTTTTATGGATCAACCGGATACTGTCTGGCGAAAAGTATTGTCAGACATGGGTGGGGAATATAAAGTAATGTCTAATTACCCTGAAAACCCTATGTTGAATTAAGCACTATGGTTTTTGTTCCTGATTGTCCAGGCTCATCATCTCTAAGTGGTTGATATATTCATTGGTAACTCGTGTCAGGCACTGATATTCATTGATGGTTGCCGTAGATAAGTCTGAATAATTATCAGCTTCACATTGACAGATACTTTCCGAAAATTTCTTCCAAAGTTTGTGATTTTCCCGGATTCGCAATAGCGAGTCCGTTTTAGATTTATTGACCTGAACCTGGTATATACTGTCCATCTTTAAAGTTGCATCTAATAATTGCATGACAGAACAAGCAATTATTTCATCCTTCGTAGCCAAAGTTTTACAGGGAAAGTTAGTTTGTGCAATAAGGGAGCCGGTCGAAAAACAAATAACAAACAAGAATATGCAAAAATGATTTTTCATACTAATTTGTTTTAGTTTTCAAGAAAAGTGATTAAAAACAATTGTTCCAAACACTATAAAACCCAATTATGCAAATTGTAGGAATTATACCTGCCCGATATGCCTCTACCCGTTTTGAAGGGAAACCACTTTGTTTAATAAACGGTAAAACAATGATACAAAGGGTTTATGAAAATTCCAAAAAATCTGTTCAACTTTCGTCAGTTTGGGTAGCTACCGATGACTTGCGAATTTACAATCAAGTCCTTCAATTCGGAGGCCAAGTGGTAATGACTTCCTATCTTCACCAAAGTGGAACTGATAGATGTGCTGAAGCTTTTAATCTTTTAAAATTGCAGGCTGATGTTGTCATCAATATTCAGGGAGATGAACCTTTTATTCAT
The DNA here is from genome assembly GCA_016700115.1 of Sphingobacteriales bacterium. Lineage (NCBI taxonomy): Bacteria > Pseudomonadati > Bacteroidota > Sphingobacteriia > Sphingobacteriales > Sphingobacteriales bacterium. Next base: position 4,780,063 of record CP064999.1, read on the forward strand.
CCCAATCAAATTGATGAACTTGCTTTGTTATTTTCGAATCCTCAAATTCAAATAGGCACTTTAGTAAAAATAATCACAGATAATTCAGACTTATTGAATCCTAATTTACCCAAGGTTATACTTGACAAACATAAAAAAGCCCTTTATTTTAGCCGGCAAATGATTCCTTATGTTCGAGATATCGCCAATTCAATAAATCTTCCTCGTGTACATACTTTTTACAGTCATGTTGGAATGTATGGATTCAGAAGTTCCATTTTGAATGAATTGGTTCAACTTCCAACTTCTTCATTAGAAAATGCTGAGAAATTAGAACAGTTGCGATGGTTAGAAAACGGATATTCCATTCACACACAGGTAACTGACTATGATAATATAGCGATAGATACGCCGGAAGATTTGGAAAAAGCGTTGAGGTATCTGAAAGATTAAAATTCAGACACTTAAACAAGCGAGATGATCAACCCTTTGATGAATGAAAGATTTTTACAACAGTTCCCTCATCAGAGGTTGTTTTTGGCAAAAAAATCAACCGCAGAACCGAAGTTTAAATATTTTGAGCTGTTTAGATAATCAATATTGTTGCCATAGATAAAGATACAATTACCCGATTTTAGGTAGTCAATGATCTCTTTGCTCTCAGCCTCAGACACGGCAGGACATCCCCAACTCAATCCGGTTCTGCCATGCCTTTTAACAAAATCTTCTCCAACATAAGATGCTCCGTGCATGACAATAGCTCTTGAACGGGCGTTTTCATTGAATCCTTTATCCATTCCATCCAAGCGGAGAGAATAGCCATGCTGACCTATATAAGTTTCGTCTGTTGTGTAAAATCCAAGGCTGCTTTGCAGCGACTCATGATTATTGGAAAATCGTTCGGCATAAACAAGACCACTGTTTTTACCATGTGCCACGTAAGTATAGTAAGCTAATTTTCGGGCAGCTATATCTAAAATAAATAATCGTTTCTCATTGGAGGGCTTTGTAAAATCTACGATGGCTAAATGAGATTTTCCAGCAGGAAGCCGTTCTTCTTTTTTCAGATTGTAGTAGCCGGTAACAGCAAGTTTGAAAGTATTGTAACTCAACCCCTTGGAGGCAAGAGCACATTCATGATAAAGGTTTTTTATGTAGTTATCATAAATGTTATACGCCGTTTCGCTTGCAGAAGGACTTCCGTTCGCAAAACGGTTGGTAAGATTAGCATTGGTAGGGGTAAGAAGGATGAGTGTTGTTGCAGAGAAGAAGAGAATTACGGTGAATAATAGTTTTCGAAGTAAATACTCCATACGTCTTTAAGAGCTTGAGTTGTAGTGATTGAATAGATTACAATGCAGACATTCGACTTTGCAATGCAAAAATCATAAAAAAAATTCGTTTTACCATATTTTCAGCCAACTTTTAACCATAATTTCTGCTTTTTTAACAAAAAAATGATAAACTTTAACATTCATTAGTATTTCTGCTATATTTATTGGTAGCAAAGGCTTTGCGAAATTCTCCGCTATTAAGTGTTAGCACTCCTAGTTTTTCAAGAAAATATTTAAAAGCAACTAATTTCTGTCTTGTAAGTTAACAATGGGAATTCATTGCTACTCGGAATTATTTAGAAATTGATTAGTCCGGTTTTTGGCAAATCAAAAAAGGCCGGTTTAGTTTAGTTATGATTCTGTAAAAATTGTTTTGAAACAAACAAATCTAATTATCTTTACCCCGCATGTACGACTATTTTACAATTTAACTATTATCAATCTTACAACTGCAAATACAACATGAAAAAGCACATGCCAGTATTGGCGACCCTGTTTTTATCTTTTCTTTTTTTTGTAGTTAGCTGCAAATCTGACGGAAGTGGGGAGCAAAAGCTTACCGTTACAGATGAAGCTAAAGTTCAGGACGGTGAAGGTGCGGATCCAAATGTTCCTGCTGAACAAGGAGGAAAAGGATTTTCTGAAATTGCCGATTCTTTAGGGTTTGTTACCAATAAAGAATACAAATCTCCCGGAAGTCCTAACGCCAAAAAAGGGGGGACATTTTCAATGTCCACACAAGAATATCCGGCAACCTTCTGTGATGTCGGTGAAAATGCCAATTTTCAGATTGTCTCTTTTATTAACGGTCTGATTTTTGAACCCTTGTTAGGTTTTGACCCCGAAACTTTAGATTATTCTCCGGGTTTGGCAACTCACTGGAACATATCTGAAGACAAAACCACCTATCGTTTCAGAATAGACCCCAATGCAAGATGGAGTGACGGCACACCGGTTACTTCAGCAGACGTTATTGCTACTTATAAACTTCTGGTTGATGAGGGTTTAAAAGACCCGTTTACCAATAATTTGTACAAGGACACTTATGAAGAACCTGTTGCAGAAAGCAAATATATTGTCAGTGTAAAATGCAAAAAAGAAAACTGGCGAAGTTTCTTATATTTCGCAGTTTCAACTAAAATCTATCCCGCATCACATCTTTCAAAAACAAATGGAGCGGGCTATCTTACCAAATACCAATATGATTTCATGCCGGGCACAGGCCCTTATGAGTTAGATAAAACTGCTACCCGCCAAGGCGAGCGTTTAACCTTAAAACGCAGAAACAACTATTGGGCAGAAAATTATGAAACCGCCAAAGGTCTTTACAATTTTGATGCCATCACTTTTGTAGTTGTAAGAACAGACGAATTAATGAAAGACAAACTTTTAGCCGGTGAGGTAGATTGGTATATAGTTCCTCGTGCTCAATGGTGGGCCGAAGAACTGACCGAAGCCAAACAACCCGACATTGCCAGAGGCGTAATTGCCCGTCAAAAAATTTACAATCATAATCCAAAAGGCACTTCCGGCTTTGCCCTTAACACGGCAAGACCTCCTTTTGATGATATCAAAGTAAGGGAAGCTATGAGTTTGTTATTTAATTTTGATGAACTCAATGATAAATTATTCTTTGGGGAATACGTGCGAATTAATTCCTATTATTACGGAACTCCTTATTCAAATCCGAATAATCCAATGCCGGAGTATAATGTGAATAAAGCCATGGATTTGCTGAAACAGGCAGGCTATACTAAAAAACCCGGTGAAAAATGGCTTACCAAAAACGGAAAACCATTTACTTTGGAATTGATGTCAGATAAATCAACTGAGCGAATTTTTGTGCCATATCAGCAATCTTTGATGAACGCAGGAATTGACTTAAAATTTAATAATGTTGACCCCAACGAACGATTTAAAAAAGTACAGGGTAAAGACTATACCATAGCCTTTCAAAATTATACCGGATTGTTTTTCCCAAATCCTGAAAGCAGTATGCACTCACGATATGCCAAAATTCCGGATAATACCAATATTACAGGAATTTCAGACCCACGTATAGATGAGCTTTGTGTGATGTATGATAAAAGTTATGACACAAAAGAGCGCATCAAATTTGTTCAGGAAATTGATGGTATTGCCGTCGCTAAAAAACATTGGGTGTGGGGTTGGACTTCACCTGCAACATTACGCATACTTTACTGGAACAAATTCGGGATGCCTGAAAGTGGTTTGACCTATGCAAACGATTTCAGCGATGTTTTCGCACTATGGTGGGAAGAACCCGAATTGGCCAAACAGATAGAACAGGCTAAAAAAGACAAGAAAATAACCATGAAAAAAGCACCGGCTGAAATAGATTTCTGGAAAACAAAACAACAGTAACCTTTCAGCACATCCTAAAAAAATACCCTGTTGATTATTTATTCAAACAGGGTATTTCTTTTCCTTTTATTGCTTCAAATTTTTGATTAAAACAAAAAATACCCATGTTCAAATACATACTAAAGCGTTTGCTGCTAATGTTTCCCACTTTTTTCGGGGCAACGTTTTTGGTTTTTGCAATTTTGAATTTAGTACCGGGAGGTCCTTTGGAAAGGGCAATTATGCAAATGGAAGCTCGAGCATCAGAAGGTGGCGGAGGTGGTCAGATAGTTCAAAAAAACAAACTTACCCCTGAAGTCATCGAGCAACTTCGCAGACAATATGGGTTAGATAAACCTTTTTTGATGAGGTATTTTTTGTGGCTTGGTTTTTATCCGCGCGAAACGAAAAGTGAAATCAAAGCAGACGGTGATTGTTTCCGGGAAGATATTCGCTATGTTAAAAAAGACGGAAAAACTTATGCGATTCAAAGATGGATAAAAATTGAAAAACAGGGTGAAAACCTGGTCATGTTTAAAAGTGGGGTGGGTTCTGATTTTAAATTTTCTGATGAGTATGCTGAATTACCCAACTGCAGCGCTATTACTTCCTGGATGCCTGCAACCGAATGGAAGATAAAAGAAACCAAAGAAAATGGATCCGTAAGGATAGTTCAAACCGCTTTCAGCGGCATTTTTACCGGAGATTTCGGACGTTCTTATATTTTTAACCGCCCTGTACTGGAACTAATCAGCGAACGACTTTACATTTCCGCTTATTTTGGAATTATCGGTTTTTTACTGGCCTATTTAGTTTGTATTCCTTTGGGAATTTTAAAAGCTGTAAGACATAATACCCCTTTTGATTTTGGAACCAGCGCTTTGATTTTTGCGGGTTATGCAACACCGGGATATGCCTTGGGGGTTTTATTGCTTTCATTTTTTGCAAGCGGGAGATATTTTAGCTGGTTCCCATTAGGAGGATTCAGATCTCCTGACTGGGATCAACTCAGTACCTTCGGCAAAATACTGGATCAACTTCATCATACCGCTTTGCCTGTTATTTGTTACATGATTGGGGCTTTTGCTACATTGACCCTTTTAATGAAAAATTCTTTGCTGGAAAACCTAAGCCAGGATTATGTCCGAACGGCTTTTGCAAAAGGATTAGATGAAAAAAAGGTGATTTTTAAACATGCCGTAAGGAATTCGCTTATTCCGATTGCTACCGGGCTGGGACATGTTATAGGAATTTTTCTTGCCGGTTCTTACCTGATTGAATTGGTATTTAATATTGATGGCATTGGCCTTCTTTCCTTTAAATCCGTAGTCAACGTGGATTATCCTGTTTTTCTTGGATTTTTAGTAATCAGCATTGTCATCCTGTTGGTTGGAAATTTATTATCCGATTTGCTTTATGTGCTCATTGACCCTCGAATTAAATTCGATTAGTACCTTTGAACAACCCAAAAAGTATCTTTAGTTAATATGTGGTGGAGAAAAAAGACAGACAAAGCATCCGGTTCTGAATCGGTCATGCAAAAAAGGGTTCGAAATTTTAAAAAAATCAAGCGCGCCTATTATTCATTGATGGCTTTGGGAGTGCTTTATGTAATTTCCTTTTTCAATCCTTTGTTAATCAACAATCAGGCTTTAGTGGTCAAATATAATGGTTCCTACTATTTCCCTGCTTTCAGCAACTGGATTGAACCGATCAGCCCTAAACCCCGATATTATTCGGGCACTGAATTTGGTGAAGAAACCAATAGTCCGCCTTCATTTAGAAAATTAAAAGAAAAATTTAAAACCGAAGCCAAAGGCAATTGGGTGATGATGCCGCTTTATCCTTTTGGTCCGTTAGAAACTCCATTAGACGAATTGACTACGAATCCGCCAACTGCACCTGATAACATTCATTATTTGGGAACAGATTCTCAAGGCAGAGATATTTTAGCCCGTGTGGCTTATGGATTTCAAATTTCAATTTCATTTGCCTTAATGGTTACTTTTCTTTCTTATATACTTGGCGTACTGATAGGTGGAACTTTAGGTTTTTATGGTGGAAGTATAGACATTTTCGGACTTAGGCTGATTGAGATATTCAGTTTGATTCCTTTTTTGTTTATGATGATTATTCTTGTAAAATTTCTTGAGCCTTCCTTTATGCTTTTAGTAGTGATGTTGGTCATCTTTGGAGGGTGGATTGGGATTACCTATTATGTAAGGGGAGAGTTTTTGCGTGAAAAAAACAGGGACTATGTATCTGCCGCTACTGCGATGGGACAAAGTGATTTTAAAATTATGTTCAAGCATATTTTACCAAATGCCTTTACTGCAGTAATTACATTTGCTCCTTTTTCTATCATTGGCAATATTTCTGCCCTCGTTTCTCTCGATTTTCTTGGGTTTGGGCTTCCTGTTCCTACTCCAAGTTGGGGAGAATTAATTCAACAAGGCTCTCAAAATATAGAAAAACCCTGGTTGATAGTAACTCCTTTGGTAATCATTTTCTTAACCCTGACTACCGTTACCTTTATCGGAGAAGGAGTTCGACAAGCTTTTGACCCAAGAGAGTATCAACGGTTGCGGTAAAATTGAAACCAAACGATGTTCGCTATTTTCAGACTTAACAGGAGGTTTTGGTCTTTTTGTTCATCAGAACAAATCTTTAACTGAAAATCTCTTACCGGTAAAAATCTTTGGGTTGTAAGAAAATCCAAAATTCCCGAATTTACTTAGATATTTTACGTCTTTGGTCAATTCTCTAAATCAATCCACCATCATACAAACTCCTTTCAAATATTCTCCTTCGGGGTGATATATATTTACCGGATGATCGGGAGCAGATGAAAGCCTTTTAATGACCCTTACTTTTCTTCCTGACTCAATGGCTGCTGCTCTGATAGTATCGAAAAACAGCGGAGGGTCAATGACAGCAGAACAGGAAAAAGTCATCAACAATCCTCCTTTTTCTATGATATTTAATGCCCGGGCATTTAATCGTTTATACCCTTGCACAGCCTGATGTTTTGTTTTAATAGATTTGGCAAACGCAGGCGGGTCTAAAATAATGAGGTTGTAAGATTGTTCAGCTTGTTGTAAAAAGGGCATAACATCGGCAACGTAAGATTGATGAGTTCCTCTAAAAGCTGTATTTAAGGCGATGTTTTTTTCTGTCCAATCAATGGCTTTTGCTGAAGAATCGACAGAGTGAACTAATTTCGCGCCGGCACGCAAAGCATACACCGAAAATCCCCCCGAATAGCAAAAAGCATTCAATACTGTTTTGTTATTCGCCCATTCTGCTAACTGTAAACGATTTTCGCGCTGATCCAAAAAGAAACCTGTTTTTTGCCCATTTACCCAATCTACCCAAAAATTGCATCCATTTTCAGAGATTACCTCCCCTGTTCGATTTTCACCCCATATAAAACCATTTGCCTCTTTTATGTTATTCGCAGACGGCATTGTTTCTCCACTTTTATTGTAAACCGACTTTAACTCGTCTCCCAATACCAGTTGTAATGCCTTTGTAATATCTGCAAGACAACGGAAAATGCCGGTATTATGTGCCTGAATAACTACTGTTCCATTGTAAAAATCTGCAATCAACCCCGGAACCCCATCCCCTTCAGCGTTTATTAACCGATATGCATTTGTTTTATCCCGATTGCAGATACTAAAATATTGGCGAAGATGAAAAGCATCTCTGATTTTGTTCACCCAAAATTCAAGATCTATGGTTGTTTGGCGGAAACTTAACACTCTTGCAGAGATACTTCCCGAAATCTGATAAAGCGCAGTAGCAAGATATTGCCCTTTAGAGTTGTATAGCTCTACAATATCACCATCTGTTGGACTGCCTTCTTTTTTTTGAACCGCACCTGAAAAAATCCAGGGGTGTTGCCTTTCGAGTGAAGCCGTTTTATTAGCATGTAAAATCAGTCGGGGATATTCCATTTAACTTTTTAAGCGGGGTTGTCAGATCTTGCGGTAAAAGTAAGATTTCTTTATCACTCCTTGTAAATATAACCTAAATTTAGGTGCTGCTATTTTTGGACTGAAGGTTTCTTGTTAAAAAATTGACCTTAATTTTATTATAGTTTTTCAAATAATTTGCGTTTGCAGAAAAAACTGATACTTAGGAAAAACAAGATTATCAAACTTGTTTTACCGATTTCCCTTATCTTAGCGCAAAAGAAACTGACTTATGGCGTTAGATAAATTTGGTATAGCTAAGAGAATTGCCCGTGAATTAAAAGACGGATACTATGTCAATTTAGGTATCGGCATTCCAACATTAGTGGCAAATTATATTCCCGAAGGAATTACGGTGATTTTGCAATCTGAAAATGGCATGTTGGGAATGGGACCTTTCCCAACCGAAGAAGAGGTAGATGCTGACTTAATCAATGCCGGCAAACAAACCGTTACTACCTTGCCCGGAAGCAGTTTTTTTGATTCTGCCACAAGTTTTGCCATGATTCGGGGAGGTCATGTAGATTTAACCGTCTTAGGTGCGATGGAAGTTTCCGAAAACGGAGATATTGCCAACTGGAAAATTCCCGGCAAAATGGTTAAAGGCATGGGAGGCGCAATGGATTTGGTAGCAGGAGCTGAAAATATCATAGTCGCCATGATGCATACCAGTAAAAACGGAGAAAGCAAATTGTTGCCTGAATGTACCCTGCCAATTACAGGCATTGGTTGTGTTAAACGAATTGTCAGCGATCTGGGAGTATTTGATGTGCTTCCAAAAGGCGGAGGGTTAAAACTTATTGAACGTGCACCCGGAGTTTCGGTGGAAGAAATCCGTTCAAAAACTGCAGGTAAACTTATCGCTGCTGATGATGCCCCTGAAATGGTCCTGGATTAAACGTTTTCTGTGGTGATGGATTTGCCAAAGAATTACTAATGTTGCCTAATTCAGATACGAACCCGAATTACTCCGGAACCGCACATGGTACTGTTTTAAATGTGTTATGGGTTTTCTATATCCTGTTATTTTCTGAGCAGGTTTTACAGCTTTCACATCTTGCTGTTTCAGAAAATCAGCCTGCCTATGGTTTAGCCATAATCCTGTTTCTAACAATGGTTGCAGAAACAATAGCCTTGCCTAAGAAACTGCGAAATACTTATGTAAAGCTCAATCAGTTAATTCCTGACGGCGTACCTCAGGATAACAGTACATTGCCATTCCTTTTTTGGATTTTGCATACACTTGTTTCTTTAGTAATCGTGTTATTTGCTTTAAATATGTGTGGTCTTGATTTGCAAAACGACAAATACATGTACATCTATCTGCCACTTATTTTTGGTGTCGTCATCAAAGAATTAGTGTTGTTGTTTTATTTTTTTGATTTTACCAACCCAAAACAAAAGGATAAACTACCTAAAATCAACCGGTTTGCCGATTTACTATATGATTTAATATTGTTTGTGTTTTCATGTCTTGCTTATACGGTTACCTGGCAAAACATTGCTTACAATATGGCAGGAAAATCTGAAACAAACTCTGTTTTGTTACTGGTTAATTTGTTTGCTTCCTCTGTTATTTTTCTGATGTTCTATCTCCCTCTCCGGACTCCCTATATTTTGGAATCAATATATAGCCCAAAACTACAGCCAAGAGTATGGTTTTTGGTTACTTTGTTTCTGACTGTTGCGGCAATGTGGTATGAAATGTTCCTTTAATTTTGTGTTTTATCGCTGCATCATTTCCATCAACTTGTTGGCCGTTCTCCAGTTACGGGTGGTCGCGACTGTTTTTAACTGCTTTTCAAACAACAGATTGGTCAATTTTGTATTTCCATATCCATTTGCACAATACACATAAACAGCTCTCCCGATGTGCTGAAACTCTTCGGGTGGAAAATTAATTTCCTTCAATCTAACTTTTTTTTCTTGATCCGGCACCTCAGCCAATAAAGTTAAATATACCTTTTCAGGGGGTATAATTTCAGGTTGATTGTAAGGATTGTTCAAAAGAATATCCTGCCATTCCAAAGATGAAAACACAAGAACTGATACCTCAAACTGATACCGTTCTTTGATTGCTTGTTCTATTTGTACAGAAATTGTTTCAGGGTTGGATGTTGGAGAAGGGAGAAAAACCACATTCCCGCTCTGAATATAAGTAGATACCTGTGTATGGCCTAAAGATTTAAACAGCTCTGTGAGATCTGCCATTTTAATTATCTTGTAACCGGTAACATTTATGCCTCTTAACAGCGCTAAACAAACTTGATTCATAAAATGGGGCAACTCTTTGATTTACCTGTTCATCAGTTCCATGATTTCCATAGGGTCAATCGGAATGTTTTCCATCAAATCTACCGGCGAGCCGTTGGTTACCAAAATATCATTTTCAAGACGGATTCCCAAATTTTCTTCCGGAATATATATTCCCGGTTCACAAGTCAGAACCATTCCGGCCCGCAAAGGAAGGTAACGATTACCTACATCATGAACATCTATTCCCAAAAAATGAGAGGTTCCGTGCATAAAGTATTTTTTATACAAAGGGCGATCCGGATGTTGAGCGGCAACTGCTTTGGCATCGAGCAAGCCCAATTGAATCAATTCAGATTCCATAAATCTGCCCACTTCTTTGTGATATTCTTCGATTAATGTGGAAGGACGCAATAACTCCTTTGCAAATTTAAGGGTGCGCAAAACTGCGTTGTAAACCGCCAACTGACGAGGGCTGAATCTGCCATTGACGGGAATAGTCCGAGTTAAATCGGCAGCATAATTTGCAAAATCTGCGCCAAAGTCCATCAATAAAACATCCCCGTCCTGACAAACCTGATTGTTGACATTGTAATGAAGAATGCAGGAGTTTTTACCTGAAGCTATGATAGAAGGATAGGCAGGACCGGAAGCGCGGTTTATCAGATATTCATGTTGTATTTCGGCTTCAATTTCATATTCATAGACACCGGGTTTTACAAAACCAAGTACGCGGCGAAAAGCACTGCCGGTAATATCAACAGCTTTGCGCATCAAATCAATTTCAATATTCGATTTTTCTGCCCGCAAATAGTGCATCACCGGAGCAGCACGTTCATAGTTATGCAAAGGGAAAGATTCACGCATACTCCTTGCAAACCTCATTTCCTTGTCCGGAACACTGTTGTGCATCCTCGAATGTTCGTTCAGGTTCAGATAACAGTTTTGTGCCTGATACATTAAAGGTGCAAGCATATTTTCAAAAGATTCTTCCCAATAAATATTTTCAATACCCGAGGTGTTCTGGGCTTCCTCCATCGTAAATTTATGGCCTTCCCAAACCGCAATGATTTCGTTGGTACGACGAATAAATAATATTTCACGGTTATTTTCTAACGGATGGTCCGGAAATAAAACCAATATCGTTTTTTCCTGATCTATTCCGGTCAGGTAAAACAAATCTGCATTTTGTCTGAAAGTATGATGGCTGTCGGCACTGCGTGGCATTTCATCATTAGAAACAAAAATAGCAATAGAATTAGGTTTTAACATTTTAGCTAACCGGCGGCGGTTTTGAACGAAAAGTTCAGAAGAAACGGGCAAGTACTTCATATTGAAAATGTTTTGGCAAAACTAAGTATTCTTGAGTTATTGACAGAAAAAATTAAGTTAAATTTGAAGAAAAGCATTCAGAAACCGGAATAGGAATTCTAATGTTTTTGTGGTTATACTTTGCCTTATGGCAGATGTTTTAAAGGGTTGGTAATTCCTGTTGTCAGGTCATAAAGAATGATGTTGACAGCTTCAGAAAGAGAGTATTCAAAAGCAGCAAAGTTATTTTGTCAGGCTATTTGGTTTACCGTAAAAGGTAGAAGATGGTTTCGATTTTACTACCCGATGTCTGGCAGTTAGACCTTTAAGGTTTTCAAAACAGGTCTCGAAATTAGAACGCAGCCTCATCTGTAAAGGCTTTTCAGTTTACCAAAATTGTCGAAGCCGGTTCCGGTTATATAAAGCTTAATCAGTAATGCTGTCTGAGGATTGGCTCAGTACGGCATATTTGGTGGGATTGATTGTTTTACCGTGATATAAATATAAGGCTTTGGTAAACTCAGCTCCGAGGAATAAAATAATTGAAATGTAATATATCCATAACAGCAAAAGCACAACCGAACCTGCTACTCCATAAGCGCTTGTTATCATTACGGCTTTGCTGAGATACAACCCTATCAGATAACGCCCTAAACCAAATAAAATGGCAGTAAAAATTGCTCCGCCCCATACATCTTTCCATTTGAGCTGAACATCGGGGATATATTTAAATGAAAATGCAAAGAGCAAAACAGCAGAACCATAAGAAACAGTCAGGTTGATTAGCTGCAAAATATAGATGGAAGAGTCGGTAAGATAGAGTTGAAGATATTCACTGAAAATATTTAGTAAAATTCCGTAGATAAGCCCTAAAACAATAAACACGACAATGATCAGGATGATTAACAAGGCGACAGCCTGATCTTTCAGAAATTTTTTAATGATGTTTCTGGTTCCCGGTTTGGGTTTCACTCTCCAGATAAAATTAAAAACCCATTGCAGGTGAACCCATACTCCGGTTGCACTAAAATAGGTGGTTATGATCCCAATCAAAGTGATTCCAATTCCTGACTGAAATTGAAAAGCGCTGACCGATATTCCATGAATGATTGCAGCAGCCTGTTTGCCCACAAACAAGGTTAGGTTTTGGTTAATTTGATCTTCTAATTTGCTTGCCCCCAAAAAATTTCCCAACATCAAAAGGATCATCATTAAAATAGGAGGCAACGATAACACAGTATAAAAAGACAATCCCGCACCTAAAGCAGTTACCCGGTCTTTGAAAAACTCGTTAAAGGTATCATAAAGAACTGCATAGCTTTTTGATAAGATGTTTTTCACCATGAATCTGCTTGATGAGTAAGGGCATAAAATTAAGATTTACCGACCGAAAGTAAGAACTCCAAACAATGATAATGTAAAAATTTACTCATCAGCGGTTAATTTAACCAGATGATTAAACTCAACTAATCAGAACGAAATCGCAATACACTACTTCCAGTTTGCAGGAACTGTCAAATTCAGAACAAAGATTCGTTGAATTAAGAAAAACAATACCCGCAATAATCAAAACATGATTTGCGAAAAAAGGAGATGGAATTGAGGGGATATAAAATAAAAGTGGCGAGCACCCTATATCACACCGCTACGACCTACCTACCCTTGCTGCCTTCCGGCCCTGGGGGATTCAGAGGGAGCTGATTGTACAGGACTCGCCGGTGCAAAGATACATCAAATTTTGGTGAAAAGAAAAAATACACAATAAATAATTACGACTACTAAGTTTCTCTGATTTGGTTGTATTTTCGGGCATTGAATAAAAACACCGGTAATATAAAAAGAGATGACACAAAACTTAGAATTTAACCGCAACGAAGACTGGTTAAAACTATCAACCTCAACCATGCGGAAATATCTGCAAAAAATATATTTGGGAGGTGGTAAGAATGCTATTGATAAACTGCACGCTTCGGGAAAATTGAGTGCGCGTGAACGTATTGACCTGTTGATTGACGAAGGCAGCAGTTTTTTAGAAATTGGGGCATTTGTAGGATTTGACATGTATGAAGAATATGGAGGATGTCCGGCAGGAGGCGTTGTTACAGGGTTGGGGTATGTCTGTAGAAGGCTTTGTATGATTGTTGCCAACGATGCTACGGTTAAATCAGGCGCATGGTTTCCTATTACCGCTAAAAAGAATTTGAGGGCACAGGAAATTTCCATAGAAAACCGTTTGCCAATCATCTATTTAGTGGACAGTGCCGGCGTTTTTTTACCACTTCAGGACGAAGTTTTTCCCGATAAAGAGCATTTTGGGCGCATGTTTAGGAACAATTCGGTCATGTCTGCTATGGGAATCCCTCAAATTGCTGCTATTATGGGGAGTTGTGTTGCCGGTGGAGCTTATTTGCCAATTTTGTCAGACGAAGCTTTGATTGTTGAAAACACAGGTTCAGTTTATTTGGCCGGTTCCTATTTGGTAAAAGCCGCAATTGGTGAAGATGTGGACAGCGAGACCCTCGGAGGAGCGACAACCCACAGCGAAATATCAGGAGTTACGGATTATAAAATGCCGGATGATAAAACCTGCCTGAAAGCTATCCGCGATATCATAAGCAGACATGGACATACCGAAAAAGCAGGATTTGACCGCGTTGAACCCAAACCCCCTACCCTATCTGATCATGAAATTTATGGCATTTATCCAGAAGAAGGCAGGAAGCCGTATGATATGTTAGAAATTATCAAAAGGTTAGTTGATAATTCAGAAATTCAGGAATATAAAGCCGGTTATGGTAAGTCTATTATTTGCGGATATGCGCGGATAGAAGGTTGGGCGGTAGGAATTGTAGCCAATCAGCGAACGATTTTCAGAAGCAAAAAAGGAGAAATGCAATTGGGAGGAGTGATTTATTCAGATTCGGCAGATAAAGCTGCGCGATTTATCATGAATTGCAATCAAAAAAGAATTCCTTTGGTGTTTTTACAAGATGTAACCGGTTTTATGGTAGGAAGTCGCTCCGAACATGGGGGGATTATCAAAGACGGAGCGAAGATGGTTAATGCGGTTTCCAACTCAATCGTACCTAAATTTACCGTTATCATTGGCAATTCTTACGGTGCAGGTAATTATGCCATGTGTGGAAAAGCCTATGATCCAAGGTTGATAGTAGCATGGCCAAGTGCTAAAATTGCCGTAATGGGCGGTGAACAGGCTGCAAAAACTTTGCTGCAAATTCAGGTAGCAAGCAAGAAAAAACAGGGGCTGAAAATCAGTCAGGAGGAAGAAAACAACTTGCTTCAGGAAATTACACAACGGTATAACCGCCAAACAACTCCTTTTTATGCAGCAGCGAGATTGTGGGTGGATGCAATCATTGACCCGCTCGAAACCAGAAAGGTTATTGCAACCGGAATTGAAGCGGCAAATCATGCCCCGATTACAAAACCCTTTGTTACGGGAGTATTGCAAACCTAAACGTTACTTAGCGACTTTTACCTGCCCAAGACCTAATCTTTTATGTTGCAATAGTCTGCAGCAATCTGTGAGCCGGTAAACTTGGAACAATTATTGCAGTTTTTGTTGAATATTCCAACTCCGGCAATATGAAACGACTACTGCTTATACTTTTATTGAGTCAGTCTATTGGCTTATTTGCATTTAGTTTTGCACCTGCAGATAGTTGCACTACTCCGGTTAATTATTTATGTACTCAGCCGGTTGTATTAAACATCATTTGCCCCGATTTTTGCTTGGAAGGCGATTACACCATCGTTTCTGCCCATGCACTTTTCGATTGTAGCATAACCCTTATGGAGACCTGCATCCGGTATATTGCGTTGCCCGGTTTTATTGCTACAGATACGGTCGAAGTAGTCGCCTGTAATGAAACGGTATGTGATACCGCCCTATTGGTCATCCATGTAGTCGGAACCCCTGATTTATGTCTTATAGATCCTCCTCCCCTACCTGAATGTGAATCAAGTCCTTCTTCCTTATGTACAGTTTGGAATCAAAACACTGAAATCTGCCCTGATTTTTGCTTTACAGTTCCGTATGAAATAACGGCCGTTAATTCTGTTCATTCATCCGAAATCATGGTCAATGGACCTTGTTTTTCATACAGCCCATTCACAGAAAC
Organism: Sphingobacteriales bacterium; assembly: GCA_016700115.1. Taxonomy (NCBI): domain Bacteria; kingdom Pseudomonadati; phylum Bacteroidota; class Sphingobacteriia; order Sphingobacteriales; species Sphingobacteriales bacterium. The sequence continues at coordinate 4,795,423 of CP064999.1, forward strand.
TGTCAGTTGGGATGTTTTAACGGTAATTGGTTGTGATTTTTCGGGAAATTGCGATACCCTCGAAATTTATGTTACCCTTGGTGATTGTAATGCACCACCTGTCCCTTCGCCTGAACAAATATGTACTGAAATCTTTACCCCCATTGATCTGTGTTTTGAAATGGAAGCCGGAGAAATATTTAGTGCTTCAGATATTACCACTACCTTTGAATGTAGTATTACTGCTTTTGCACAATCTTGTATTACCTATTATCCACTTCCCGGGTTTAGCGGAGCCGATACCATAAACATTCCTATTTGTCAGATTGATAATCCCGAAAATTGCAGAAATCAGCAGTTTGTTGTGTTTGTAGGCTGTCAGGTTCCCTCGGTAGTTACTGATATTGCTTATATCAGCCCGGATTGGGTAAGTATCAATGGTCAGATTTCATCAGACGAAAACGGATATGACGGCATTGTTTTGTCTCCGTTACAAAATGACAATTTTAACTGCCTTTCTCCACTTAGTCTCAACATAGTAGATTTGCCTCAACATGGCATATTGAACGTTTTACCCGGTTTGTTAATTGAATATATTCCTAATGAAGGGTTCTACGGTACCGAAAACATTTCACTGCAAATTTGCAATCTTTGTGGCCAATGCAGCGGGTCGGAGATGACTGTTTTTATTGCACCTCAAAACCATACCGGAACTACAGGAATTGAACAAACTGTAGGCAATCAAATAGATTTGCCTAAGATTTTGGAAGTAAATTCTTCTTTAAATGATTCTCATTTATCAGTTACAGTTTTGTTGCCGGTTGATGTTACCGCTAACCTGACATTGACTGCAACAAATGGACAAACGGTTGCCGGGGTAAAATTACCTCCATATTCAGTTGAGCAGCGTGAACTTAAATTGCCTGTTTACAAAATTTCATCCGGGCTTTATGTGCTGACACTTGCCACAGCCAATGGGAAGATCTCCAGAAAAATTTGGTTGGACTGAGGACAGTTTGGAGGGCTGTAATCAGACTTCATCTATTTTTCAAATGTCCTAACTATAGATTTCCTCAATTTCGCGGTGATATTGCCGGATAACAGATTCCCGTTTTACTTTTAAAGTCGGGGTTAGCAGTCCGTTTTCAGTTGTAAACGGTTGGCTCAATAAAAGATACTTTTTAATAGGATGCTCATTTGCAAAATTCAGATTGTAATTATCAATCAGCTCGTTGTATTTTTTGATCACTTCCGGTTGTGAAAGCCAATTTGCTATATCGGTCAAATCGGTTTCAATATGATGCGCTTGGCAATAACTCTCCAAAACCCCTAAAGCCGGCACGATTAAAGCAGTGATGAATCTTTTACCGTCTCCAATTATTACAACCTGTTCAATAAAAGCCGACTCCCGCAACCGGTTTTCGATAGGTTGAGGAGCAACGTATTTCCCGCTTGAAACTTTGAATAGCTCTTTTTTCCGACCGGTAATTTTTAAAAACTTGCCGTTTACCCAAGCTCCCAAATCGCCGGTATGAAACCATCCATCGGCGGTAAAGCATTGTTGACTCAATTCGGGTTGTTTGAAATACCCCTGCATGATATTTGGGCCTTTGGCTAATATTTCTCCATCGGAATCTGCAATTCTGATTTCGACACCAGGAATAGGAATTCCGACAGTTCCTAAAAGGCTTCCGCCGGGCTCAAACCGGTTAAACGACAAAACCGGAGAAGTTTCTGTTAATCCATAACCCTCTCTTACCGGTATGCCGGCTGCGGTAAAAATCCGTGCCAAACTCGGTTGAAGTGCTGCTGCACCCAAAACTACACCCTTCACTTTTCCACCTACTGCTTTCTTGAGATTGTTAAAGACAAATAACCGGGCAATATTTAAACGGATGGCGTATTTCCAATCCATCTTGCCATTAAAAGGATATTGCTCGGCTATTAGCAGGGCCCAATCAAAAATCTTTCGTTTGATGCCTTTTACCCTTTCTGCACGTTTTTCGATTTCTTCATACATACGCTCTAAAACCCTGGGAACGGCAGAAAAATAATAAGGACGAACCACTTTTAAATTTTTCTCCACCTGTGTTATCATCGAAAAATGAATCACTGCTCCAACTGCAATATAATTATATACTGCTGTTCGTTCAAACACATGACTTAAGGGCAGGAAACTCAACACCTTGTCCGCATGACTTACCGGAATTATCGGAAGGATTGATTTGATATTGCTGACAATATTATGGTGAGATAACATGACCCCTTTAGGTTCTCCGGTAGTTCCTGAAGTGTAAATGATTGTAGCAATGTCTTGTGGTAAGATACTGAGTTTAATGTTTTCCAGGGTTGACTGGATAGAATCGTTATCGGTCAGCAAGTCTTTCCAATTGGGTGATTCATTTAAATCAGCAAAACAATAAACCTCTTTCAGGTTTGGAAGAGAGGGTTTGATGGTTTGTATTTTGCGGTATAGTTCGCGATTATTTACAAAACACCATTTAATTTGAGCATGGTTAAAAATATACAGACATTCGTCTGCCGATGCAGTGGCATGAACCGGGACAACAATGCCGCCGGCCTGTTGAATTGCAAAATCGGTTAAAATCCATTCCGGGCAGTTAAAGGTAGAAAGTATGGCAACCGTATCGCCTTTTTGCAAACCAAGATTAATTAAGCCACTACTTAGTTGATCGGATAATTCAATACACCTTAGGGTCGAATAGGAAACAATTTTCCCATTATCAACACTACAAATTGCATTGGGTTGCGGGTATTTCAGCAACTGATAGGAAAATAAATCAAACAGACGGGTAAAATCCTTCATCTATATGGAGAACTGCTTTTTACCTACTAAAATACAAATCTATGAAGGCTTTGGGAAAAAAAATAAAATTGGTAAATAAAAAGCCTCAACCTGAACAGATTGAGGCTTGGCATCCTTTTCTTAATCTTTTTAAACCCTAAACTATAATTACTTGAACGTCTTACGGTTTACTTGAGCGCTTCTGTTCGAGGCACTGCCGAGTAATTTAATTTAAGTGCATTAGATTTTCGCAATTCTTGTTTCAGGTCGGTGATAATGCCCATTTTAACATCTTTGTCAACCCTTAGTGAAACAGTCATTTGAGAAGCTAATTTTTCATCTAATTTGGCACGCTCATTCTCTATAAAAAGCCGGATGTCTTTATCGGTTGCAAATGCATCATTTAACTGAATACGGGGTGCTGTACCAAATTTTTCACGGTATTGTTGGTTAGGTGGTCCTATGTAAATATAACTTACCAAAGATTTTTTCTCTAACTTGGTCAATTCCGTAGCTTTTACCGGACGAATCTGAACCATAATTTCAGAATCTCTCATCGTGGTTGACACCATGAAAAAGAAAAGAAGCATAAAAACAATATCCGGAAGAGATGCAGTTGAAAGCGGCGGCAATTCCCTTGTTCCCTTTTTACGTATTGGCATGTTTTACAAATTTTGTGTTGAGTAAAAAAAATGAAACTTTAGGGTTTACTTCTGGTTTTGTGCTGCAGCTTCTGCTGCCCCAAAATTTTCGGGTTCTGCTTCCGAAATTCCTAAAGGGTACGCATCTTTCACTTCCTTTTGCTGCTCTTCATTCAGATCGTTAAGTTTCAGACCGTATTTTGTTCTTGCATAATCATCGCGAAGCTCGTTATATGCTGCTTTCAATTCATTTTGAACTGAAATATACATATTGTAGCTTGTTCCTTTATCGTTTTTGAGCGATACGACTGCTTTTTGAGGGCTAATTGAATACTGATCCTCCACTCCATTGTTATTCACATGTTTTTTGGTCAGGTCTTTCAATTCTGAAATATCAAGAGGTTGACCTTTAACCAAAAGCTGATCTCTTGAATTAACCAAAATATCCAGCACATTTCGACGGTTTACGTCGGTTTGTGGTGGGGGTTCTTCAGTCCATGGGGGAAGCAGGGTAAGCAGCCCTTTATCTACATCCATTGTCGTTGTTACAAGAAAGAAGATGAGCAGCAGAAATGCAATATCGGCCATTGAGCCTGCATTTATTTGGGGGATGGAACGATTATGTCTCATTGTTCTTGACTACTTGAAAAGGTTATAAATTTCGGCAGCTATCAGCGAAACAAAGCCGACTACTAACATGACCACAATAGAGGTAATTCCTGCTCCTACAAATTTAAGAGCTCCGGGAGTAACATAATCATATTTTGATTTAGCCAAAAATCCGGTTTTTTCCGAAGGGGAAATTTGCCAGATAATCAGGAGTACTACTATGAGAATTAAAACTCCGGCAAGTCCTTTGATTGTTCCGGTCGGATCGCTCATCAAGCCTTTAACAACCTGATACAAAGACATCACCACAATAGACAGAAAGCCGAGAAGAGTAAGTCCTATACCTAATGGAAGGAAAAAGTTAACTAAAATATTTTCCATAGTGTTGATTTTGAAGTTTGTAGATGAAAAACACCGGCAGTTAAAACTGCCTTTTAAATTGGATAATAATTAGTTAACAATATTATTTCTTTTCAGCAAGTCAATAAAACTAATAGAAGCCTCTTCCATTTTATTTACAATTCCATCAACTTTTGAAGTAAAGTAATTGAAGAAAATTTGAAGGATGATTGCAACTATCAAACCAAATACAGTGGTTAACAACGCCACTTTGATACCGCCCGCTACCAATCCCGGAGAAATATCGCCTGCAGCTTCGATTGAGTCAAATGCCTGAATCATACCTACAACAGTTCCTAAGAACCCTAACATCGGAGCAAGCGCGATGAACAAAGAAATCCAGGTAAGTCCGCTTTCTAATTTACCCATTTCAACAGACCCTGAAGAAACAATTGATTTTTCAACAATGTCAATTCCTTCGTCTGTTCGCTCTAATCCTTGAAGGAAAAGGCTTGCAACCGGGCCACGGGTTGAACGGCAAATTTCTTTAGCTTTGTCAACATTGCCTTCTTTAAAAGCAGATTCCAACTTCTTAAGCAAAGCACTTGTATTCGTAGTTGATAAATTGAGTACAAGAACACGCTCAATACAAATTGCCAAACCGATGATTAAACAAAACAAAATCGGAGCCATCCATTGCCATCCACCTTCGATGAAGTATTTCTTAAACAACGCCATCCCTTGGGGTTGTTCTTCATCTGAAGAAGAAGATGAAGTAGTTGTCGTAGTAGCTGTAGTGTTGGTATTATCCTGTGCTTGTGTATAGACTACACCTGCAAAAAGAAAAAGTCCACACATTAAGAGTAGCGCAAACAAGTTTTTCATAATGATAGTTTATAGTTTTGTTGTTACTAATTGTTTAAAGTAGAGCAAATTGATTTAAATCTAAAAAAGTTGTCAGCAAGTATTGTTTGTGCGGAGAGAGAGGGATTCGAACCCTCGGTACCCTTTTGGGGTACACACACTTTCCAGGCGTGCGCCTTCGACCACTCGGCCATCTCTCCCCTATATTATTTTTTAAAGAACTGATTGTTTAGGATTTAAGAAACATAAACTCAAGGCTTTCTGAAATCGGGGGTTAAATTAGGTAATAATGCTGATAAAAATAAAAACATTATGCAGTTAAAATTATTTTATCCCTAAAAAGCTGTTAAAACTGTCGAATTGCATGTTTACATGCCTTAAACATATTGGGGGCAAAAATTGAAAAGATTTTCAAATAATCAAAGAAATTAACACCGCTTCGCTATAAAAATTTGTTGATGGCCTGATTTTTTACCAATTAACGGTCAAGTTGAAACAACCGGATTGCATTTTGAGTGGTAATATGAGCGACTTCTTCAAGGCTGACTTTTTTAATTTCGGCCATTTTTTGAGCAATATTAAGAATATATGCGCTTTCGTTTCGTTTTTCGTTGCGGTATTTTGAGGAACGATATGGTTCTGGAGCCAAATACGGCGAATCTGTTTCGAGCACAAAATGTGACAAATCTAAAGTTTCGATAACCTCAATAAGAGTTGTTTTTTTGTAGGTAACGACTCCCCCAATACCCATATAGAAGTTATCTAATTGTGAAACTTGTAATGCTTCTTCTACCGTACCACTAAAACAATGAAATACTCCGGACAGATTCCCGGTAGCATGATGTTGTTGAATAACTTTGAGTGTCTCGGTAAACGAATTTCTGCAATGAAGAACAACCGGCAGGTTTAATTCTTTTGCCCAGTTGATTTGTCTTTCTAAAGCTACAAACTGTTGTTCGCGAAAAGTCAGATCCCAATAAAAGTCAAGCCCAATTTCACCAACTGCATAAAATTTTCTACCCGAATTTTTTAACTCGTTTTCTGCTGTTTGCAATTCCTCCTCAAAGTTTTCTTTCACCGAACAAGGGTGCAAGCCCATCATCGGGAAGCAATTCTTTGGATAGTTGTCAACAAGGCTGTAAAGTGCTTTTATAGTCTCGCCATCAACATTGGGCAGAAAAATCCTCGATACCCCGTTCGAAAGTGCTCGTTTCATCACTTCATCCCTGTCATGGTCAAAATGTTCAAGGTATAGATGAGCATGTGTATCTGTAAGAACTTTCATATAATTATCTGATTCTGACCTGATGTAGAAAGAAATCGTCTTTTTGTTTCAAAAAGGGGGTAAAATTAGCCTTTTTAATGAAGACCTGCAGAACAAAATGTAATAATCCATCCAAATCACCTTGTTTTCTAATGAATGAAGTTGAAATTTAGTATAAAACTTTATATTGTCGCAAATTTAAAAAACAGCAATGTTAGAGCTTTTTGAAACTCCAATTATCTAAATCTCTTGTCTTATGATATTACTATTTTTGGCTTTATTACCTGCCGCTGTCATTATTTGGTATATTTACAATAAGGATAAATACGAAAAAGAACCGACCAAACTTTTGCTTTGGAGTTTTTTTCTGGGCATCATGAGTATTTTTCCTGCTCTGATTGGCAGTTTTATAGGAACATCAGTAGGCATTCAAGTCTCTGAAAATATCTTCAATACGTTTGCTTATGCCTTTATTGCTGTTGCTTTATCAGAAGAATTTGCCAAATTTATTTTCCTGCGCTATATCCTGTTTAACCGCAAGGAATTTAACGAACCTTTCGATGGCATCATTTATGGAGTTATGATAGGAATGGGGTTTGCTGCATTTGAAAACATCCTCTATGTGGCAGACGGCGGAATGAGCGTAGCATTAATCCGAATGTTTACCGCAGTTCCTGCTCATGCTGCTTTTGGAGTTATCATGGGATATTATATAGGACTGGCAAAGTTTAATCCCGAAAACAGAAATAAACTGGTGTTGTCGGGTTTGTTATGGGCAGTTTTGGCTCACGGAGCTTATGATTTCTTTATTATGCAAAAGAATTACCCCGCACTCAGTATCGTTACCATTATTGTATTGGTTTTTGCAATTCGTTTTTCAAAACGTGCTATTGCTATTCATCAGAAAGCATCCCCTTTCCATCCGGATAATATTGTTGAGGAAAATTTAAGTGTTCCCGATTTAAATTCACTCGAAATGTCTTCTGATTTTTTTGCAGACACTGAAATAGACCCCAATTTACCCCCTGAAAATAATAACCCTAATTCAGACATTGATCAAAACAAACCTGATGATGGGAAATGGGGTGTTTGATTGTTGATGGTCGAACATTTTTGAATCTGCAGGATAAGTTGGCAATCGGCTTCTTATAAAAATGCTAATAATTTCCATGGACTAAAGCTCCACGGTTCGGCCCTTTACAGAAGTTGGAACTTTTGGGGTTATCTATACCCCATACATCAAACCCTATTATCCTATAAAAAGTTATGGTTTTGCTAATGGCACTTATATTTGCCCTTTGAGGAAGCAAACACATTGTGCTAAGATTATTGTAAAATCTGTGTAATTTCCATTACGACTTGTTCTGTTTTAAATCAACCGCCTTTAATATTCAAGGCAATGCCTTGTTTTGATGAGTCTGTCCTTATTAATATAAAATTTTTAATTTCCGGTTAATTTTTAATTGCCTCTGCCCTTTCTTGGTAAAATTTCATTTGAGATGAATCTCCCATTTGTTCATAAGATTTGGCAAGCGTGAGCAAAGCAGTTTTATCATTGGGGTTAATGGCAATTGCTTTTTCTGCCGCTGTTATTGCCCTTTTATAATCGGATTGGAGCGAATAAAAATGGGCAGAAAGTGTATAGAAATGGGATTTGTCCTGGTATAATTCTGCCCCTTTGATTAGAATACTGTGTGCTTTGTAATCATCTTTTGTATGAAAATAGCACCAGGCAAGATAGCGATATGCTTCAGGGTAATATTCTTCGAGCGTAAGGGCATTTTCAAAATACGGGATTGCTTCCTTATATTTCTCTTGCCGGTAAAAAAAATGTCCGAACCCGAAATGTGCCGCAGGCTCGTCTTTCAATAAATCTATGGTTTCTTCTAAAACAGATTGTGCTTTGTCCGGCACCCCTAAGTCTTGATATGCGGCTGCCAAATCTAACCGGGCAGACAGAAATTTTGGGTAAATTTCTATAGCACGAAGTTGTGCCGCTTCAAATTTTTTAAAAAAACTAAATGCTTGCTCTTTGTTTCGGGCAGAATGGAGTTTGTTTAGCCAAACCTTTCCATAGTAAACATGAGCCATTGCATTATCGGGCATGTTTTGGATGTCGGAAGTAAAAAGGGTTTCATTGTCTTTCCAAACTGTGTTTCTTGAAAAGGTTTTTACTCCGTAAAACAACATCAACCCTCCAAAAATTAACCAAAAAGCGTAATTGTTCACACGATTGGATTCTTCGGGGTTAAAATACTTTTGAGTAGCAAATCCCAAAACATAGACCAATGCAATACAAAATCCAATGGAGGGCATCAATAAAAATCGTTCGGCTAATGTGTCTGGGAGAATGTTGTAAAGTTGTGCGTATATTTTCAGTATATAATTGCCAAACAAAGGAATCTGAAGCGTTTCGGGCAGGAAAATAGTGATATGTGTATAAACGGAAATAGAAATAAAATAGAAAAGAATAGCAAAGGATAAAATTTTTCGTTTCCTTAAACCTGCAAAAGCATAAAAGAGCAAACTAAGATGAAGAAGAATGGAAACCCAAACGCGAAAATCGGTAAAATCTGTCAACGGAAGTTGGTTATACCCGTAATGATATACTAGAGTTACAGGCAATACCATCAATTGCACGTATTTACCCATGATTAAAGCAATAGTTGACACTTTTTGGCTATTTCCGGTAGCACCAACCAATACATTGTTCAAAGGTTCAACCAACCTGTTTGGTTGTGGTGGAGGCGGAGGAAGTGTTGTCACTTGTTCCTCTTTCAATAATTCTTTTTCCTCTTGATTATCAGAATTGGTTTGCACTAACATGGAGTACAGTACAACTGCTAAAAACAAAACAACCGTTAAAGGAAGTAATTTTTTAAAAGTAGTTTTGGCTTTTTTAACTGACCATATCAGATAACCGGTCAACAGTAATAATATATTGAATAAGGCTAAAACTTTAAACTGCAAACTTAAGGACAGTGCCAGGATAGCCAGAATTAAAATGGATACTGTGGTAAAAACAAGTCTGTTTGTTTTCCATTGAAAACTTACCCAAACCATTGGTTTTGGTTGTATATAAATGGCAATAACGGGGCAATAAACAATAACAATATGCCATTTTCTTTACATAGAAAAGAAAGGGTAAAAGCAAATAATGCTCCTGCGATATATCGCCAATGAAAGGTAGAAACTGCTTTTACAATACAGATTAACATACACAATCCAAAAAACAGCATCAGCAGTTCATCACGGCTTTTAATATTGGCAACGGACTCAGAATGAACAGGCATTACAGTATATAGTAAGACCGTATAAAAAGAAAGCCAAGGGAATTTGGCTCCAAAAAGCAAATGCAACAAAAAAAACAGCGCAACACAAACACAAGCATAGATAAGTACATTGAAAAAATGGGCAACATGCGGATTGTTCCCAAATACAGCAACCTCTAAAGCAAAAGACGATTGTACAACCGGACGATAAATTTGACGTTCGGGCAGATAAACTTTCTGTGTAAAAATCTCAGGCAATGCCTTCCAACCTTTTTGAGTATGTTGGTTGTTGACAATGACAGCATAGTCATCCCATGCATAATTATGGCCTATTGTGTTGGAGAACAGTAAAAAAGCAACACAAAAAATCAGGGCTGCCTTTCCCGAAATTTCGCCAAAAAAATCTTTGAAAAAGTGGAATGTATTTGGCATTTATCTGTATAATTCGCGTTCCGGAAACATGCAGTTCAATTAATAAATTGTTTACAGCTTTGGTTTATAACAGGCAGCAAGATAGGCAGATTAACATTAGTGCGGACTTTTGAACCATAAATTTTCCTGCTCAAACAATTGGTTTTTCTTACTTAATGTTTTGATTTGTTTAAACCGTCAGCTTGTTTTATTGGAAAAATAAATTTACCTCCCTTTCAAAGCTGCTGATTAAGTTTGTTTTCTTCTGTATGTGGTAAATTAGCTATCAAAACTCTACATTTACACCAATTTTTATTTAGTTCGTTTTCATGCACTCAAAATAAACCAAAAACATGCAGTGTTCAGTTTTTGATTTGGTTTTAGGTCAATTTTCGGGAACTGTTTTGGTTTACTAAGTCACTAAACTCCGTTTTATCATGAGATTTTATAGCTTTTGCTTGTTTTTGTTATTGATGTTTTTAGCGAGTTTTCTTGTTTTTCAAAACGGATGTAAAAAATCAGGCAAAGAAAAAGAGAAAGTAAATTTGGAAGAAGTAAAGGCTGCTATTCAAAAGGAAGCAGATACTGTCAATTTTGTATTAAAAACAGCCGAAAGCTATTTAATACAAATGGAATACACAAAGGCAAAGGAGCATTTCAGAGAAGTGAAACGCATTGCTGCTTCAGAAGTACTGAAGCAATATGCAGATGAAAAACTCGCAGAAATTGATGAAAAAATTAAAGCCCTTCCGAATATAGAACCTGAGCCGAAACCGGAGCCTCCGACAGTTGAATGGTGGAACGGTCTCGATAAAGAATGGCAGGACATTTTAAACCCTGATTCGGACTATATTGAAGGTGAAGGAGATTATATCACAGGAGAAGCCGATCAAAAGCAAGTTACTTATTTGTTTGAAAACAGGTTGATGATTACAATGCCACAAAAAGACATTGCCGACATTGAACCGCTTCGTCCTTTGAAAAAAATGCAGGTGTTAATTCTTACGGGTACAAAAGTCTCTTCTCTTGAACCCCTGTCAGAACATACCAAAATGCTCTCGCTTAGATTTGAAAATACTCCGGTAGAATCTTTGGAACCTGTTGCAAAAATGACCAAGTTGCAGGATTTGCGTTGTTCATTTACCCCAATTTCATCTTTAGAACCGGTTAAAGAGTTGATATCGTTAAGATATTTAGATGCCTCATCCACTAAAATTAATGATATCGGGCCTATTTATGGATTACATTTATTAATCCACTTAGATATATCCCATACTAAAGTATCTTCCTTAGAACCCATACGAAATATAGGCGCATTGGAAACCCTTTCGTGTATTAACACACCGGTCAGTGATTTGCAGTATTTAACCAAATTAGGATTGTTGCGCATTCTTAACATCAGCGGCACAAAAGTAACCTCTTTAGAACCGCTCGCCAATTTGAAAAATCTGGAAAAACTGTATTGCAAAAACACCTCAATCACTCCTTCAGAAATTGAAAGATTTCAATCGCTCCATCCAACTTGTGAGGTGATTTATTGAAAGCAGTAAAAAAAGTAACCTGATTTTCTTATGAACAAAAGCAGGAATTACTGAGTTTAATTTCCATTTATGTCTAATTTTAGAAGCCTGATACCACATACAAACGCTATCTTATGAGTCAGTCCGAAAGCACAAAGAATCAAAACAAAAGCGGAAATGTTTTAGACTGGCAATTATTTAAGCGCGTTGTTGCTTTGGCAAAACCCTTTAAAGTACAATTTATAATTGCTACTTTTTTGGCTTTGTTGTTGGCAGGACTTAGCCCCTTACGTCCTTATCTGGTTCAGTTGACTGTTGACAATTATATCCTGGTTGGAGATGGAAAGGGTTTAAGCCGGATGACCATGTTGCTGGTATTTATGTTAGCACTCGAAAGTGTGTGCCGGTATCAGTTTGGTTATTTAACGTCCTGGTTAGGTCAGTCGGTCATTAAAAATCTTCGGGTCAGTGTATTTACCCATATCCTTAATTTCAGACTGCGTTATTTTGATACGACTCCTATCGGAACTTCCACGACAAGGGCAATCAACGATGTAGAAGCGGTAAATGATGTTTTTTCTGAAGGTATGATAACCATCATTGCCGATTTGTTTACCATTATTATGGTGCTTTCAATTATGTTTTATACTGATTGGAGGTTGACTTTTGTTTGTATGACCACCTTTCCGCTGTTAGTTTATGCCACTTATCTGTTTAAAGAAGGAATTAAAAAAACTTTTCAGGAGGTCAGAACACAAGTAGCGAGAATGAATGCCTTTTTACAGGAGCATATTTCAGGTATGGGTGTTGTTCAGATTTTTGCAGCCGAGCAACAGGAAATGGACAAGTTCAAAGAAATAAATCAACGGCAAACAGATGCTAACATCCATTCAATCTGGTATTATTCTGTTTTTTTTCCTGCAGTTGAAATCATCATAGCCACCGCATTGGGATTATTGGTCTGGTATGGCGCACATTCTGTCATCAGTAATTATACAACTTTAGGGGTTTTGATAGCTTTTATTTTATACCTGAATATGTTGTTTTACCCAATGCGGATGTTGGCCGATAAGTTTAATACCCTGCAAATGGGGATGGTTGCATCCGAACGGGTTTTTTCGGTTCTTGACCGCGATGAAAAGATTGCAGATACCGGTAAACTTACCGCAAGTTTCGAAGGAAACATCGGGTTCAGTCATGTATGGTTTTCATACAACGACAAAGATTGGGTACTCAGAGATGTAAATTTTGAAGTTCAAAAAGGGCAAACGCTCGCCATTGTTGGAGCTACAGGGGCCGGTAAATCATCTATCATTAATATTCTGAACCGTTTTTATGATATACAACAAGGAACAATTACCATTGATGGTACAGATATTAAGGATTATACTTTAGATTCTCTTCGAAGTAATATTGGTTTGGTTTTACAGGATGTATTCCTGTTTTCAGGTTCTGTTTTAGAAAATATTACTTTGAGAAATCCCGACATCAACCGCGAACAGGTCATTCATGCTGCTAAAATGATGGGAGCCGATGAATTTATAGAAAAGCTTCCGGGTGGTTATGATTATCAGGTTATGGAACGGGGGGCAACCCTTTCTATGGGTCAACGTCAAATGATTTCCTTTATCAGGGCTTTGGTTTTCAATCCGAGAATTCTCATTTTAGATGAAGCAACTTCATCTATTGATACCGAAACCGAACAGATGGTGCAGTATGCGATGGATAAATTGGTGCAAAACAGAACTGCCATCATCATTGCCCACCGTCTGTCAACCATCCAACATGCCCACCAAATTATTGTTTTGGACAAAGGTAAAATCGTTGAAATGGGGAATCATGAATCTTTGTTAGAACTCAACGGGCAATACCGCAAATTGCACGACACCCAATTTGGCGCTTTAATTGAACAAGCCTGACAATCAGATTTTTTTAGGTGGGGAACTTGTCTAAGACCAAGATCGGCTTCTGTCTTTTATACAATGTGCGGGTAAACATTTTCCATCTTTGTTTGTTGAAGAAAAATTAACTGAACCTCAACAAAGAGTCCTGTAAATGGCACTATATTCAATTAAAGACATTGAGAATTTATCGGGTATCAAAGCGCATACACTTAGGATTTGGGAACAGCGCTACAATCTTTTTAAACCTTACAGGACAGATACTAATATTCGTTTTTATACCGACAACGAGTTAAAACTCATTTTAAACGTTGTGCTGCTCAGCAAAATGGGGTATCGGATAGGAAAGATTGCCAGGATGAGTTCGGATGATATTAAGAAAAGCATAACCCATCTGAGTAAGTCTGAGTTAAAGTACGATACGCTGATCAATGAACTTACAGAAGCGATGATTGATGTGGACGAGGACAGATTTGAAAATATTATTTCTGCCTCTATTTCTCAACTTGGTTTGTTCAAAACAATGCTGAGGGTTGTTTATCCATTTTTAGAAAAAATCGGTATGATGTGGCTGACAAGCATTATCACTCCGGCACAGGAACATTTTATTACCAACCTGATTCGTCAAAAAATCATTGTGGCCATTGACGGGCAAGTTACAAAAGCAGACAAAGATTCAAAACATTATCTGTTGTTTTTGCCGGAAGGAGAATTGCATGAAATCAGTTTGCTTTTTTTATACTACCTCCTAAAATGCAAAAACCACAAAATCACTTACCTCGGCATGAGTGTGCCTTTGGCTGATGTTGTGGAGGTGTTCAAGCTGAAACAACCCGATGGTATTTACACGATTTTCACTTCATTGCCAACTGATGATGAGCTTGGGGCTTATTTGGGAAAATTATCCTCTTCTTTTGACAATTCACCTGTTTTTGTTTCCGGTATGAGGTTAGAAGGGTATAAAGAGCTGCCTCCAAAAAATGTCAGGCTACTGCATAAATTAGAGGAAGTGCTGGAATTGTTTCAGATATCTGAATAAGATTAAAAACCTTTATTCCAAAACATTGATGACCGAACCTTCCAAAGCAAGGCAGGTTTCTTTAAATACTTTGCGCGCTTCTTTCAGAAAACGATCCGTTTTTTCGTATCGGGATGAGAAATGCCCTAAATATAACCGCTGTACCTTGGCGGCACTTGCTATTTTTGCGGCATCGGTTGCTGTTGAATGTCCCCGCGCGGCAGCAAATTCCTGCATATCCTCAAGATAAGTGCTTTCATGGTACAATACATCTACTCCCTTTAACAACGGAATTAAGTTTTCATTAAAAGATGTGTCGGAACAATAGGCGTAAGAACGGGGAACCGGAGGGTCCTCGGTTAGCTCCTGATTTGAGATTACTCTGCCTGATGGGGTGATGAAATTATCCCCCTTTTTGATGCCGTCAATCAGGGAAAAGGGGATTTGATATTCCTGAATTTTACCGGCTTTCATTTTACGGTCAACTATTTTTTGTTTTAACAAAAAACCGGTACAGGGTAACCCGTGAATCATAGGCAGCGTGCTGATACTAAGGTGTTTGTTTTCAAAAATTACCCCTGTTTTACCGGCATCAACCGGTTGAAAGATAATCGGATACTCAGGTTTGTAGCCTTTGGATGAAACCATCTGATGCAATTCCAATACTTTCAAGAAATCGGGAGGGGCAAACAAGTAAAGGGGTGATTTCCGGTCGGTTAACATGAAAGTGTCGAGCAGCGGGAGTAGGCCGTGAAAATGATCGCCATGTAAATGAGAGATAAAAATATGGTTGATTTTATGGTATCTGATCCCGTACTTCTGCAACTGCATTTGCGTGCCTTCACCACAATCTATCAAGAACAGGTTTTCGTTTACATTGACCAACTGTGCGGAGGGGTGCCGGTCATACACCGGCATTGCCGAATTAGAACCAAGAATGGTTACGGTAAAAGTCATGGTCAGTTCGATAAGATGATTGGCAAAAATTCAGGTTCTTGTATTCAGATGCCTTCCGATAAAAAAACGGGCAAAAAATGGACTTGGGATAATTACATTACACCGGACCTACCATGTTTTCCGGAACTACCCATTCGTCGAATTGTTCTGAGGTGAGCAATCCGAGTTGCATGGCTACTTCTTTGAGTGTTTTTCCCTCAGCGTGTGCTGTTTTTGCAATTTTTGCTGCATTGTCGTAGCCTATTTTAGTGTTCAGGGCTGTTACGAGCATCAATGAATTTTGAAGGTGTTTTTTTATTGCTGCATAGTTTGGCTGAATTCCTACGGCACAGTGTTTGGAGAAAGAACCGGCAGCATCGCCTAAAAGTCTGGCTGATTGAAGCAGGTTGTAAATCATCATGGGTTTAAAAACATTGAGTTCAAAATGTCCGGAACAGCCACCCACGTTGATCGCAACATCGTTGCCCATTACCTGTGCGCAAACCATGGTCATGGCTTCCGATTGGGTTGGATTTACCTTTCCGGGCATGATGGAAGAACCCGGTTCGTTTTCGGGGATGGTGATTTCGCCGATTCCGCTTCTTGGTCCTGATGCTAAGATGCGGATATCGTTTGCAATTTTCATCAGGCTTACTGCCATTGTTTTTAATGCGCCTGAAGCTGCGACTACTGCATCGTGGGCGGCGAGGGCTTCAAACTTGTTTTCGGCGGTGATGAAGGGATGACCGGTCAATTGTGCTATTTGACCGGCTACTTCTTCGGCATACCCTTTGGGAACGTTGATTCCGGTGCCTACTGCCGAGCCTCCCAATGCGAGCTCAGACAAATGATGGAGGGTATGACGTATTGTCCGAAGGGAATGGTCTAACTGGGATACATACCCGGAAAATTCCTGCCCAAGCGTTAACGGGGTTGCATCCATAAAATGGGTGCGACCTATTTTAACCACTTTCATAAACTCCTCGCTTTTTTGTTTCAACACGTTTCGGAGTTCTTCGATGTTAGGGATGGTGTGTTCTACGATTAAACTGTATGCAGCGATGTGCATGGCAGTCGGGAAGGTATCGTTTGAAGACTGGGATTTATTGACATCGTCGTTTGGGTGGAGGATTTTTTTTTCATCGGTCAAAAGTCCTCCTGACAAGACGTGGGCACGGTTGGCGATTACCTCATTTACATTCATGTTGGTTTGTGTGCCGGAACCGGTTTGCCATACTACCAAAGGGAACTCATCGTCTAATTTACCGGCTGATATTTCGTCGCAAACCGTGGCAATCAGGTTTGCTTTTTCGGCGCTGAACTCATCGCAGATGACGTTTGCAAATGCAGCCGCCTTTTTAAGGATGGCGTAAGCCCGGATTATTTCTACCGGCATCTTTTGACCGCCAATGGTGAAGTTCTGAGATGACCGTTGGGTTTGTGCTCCCCAATATCTGTTTGCGGGCACTAATACAATGCCCATGGTATCTTTTTCGGTTCGGTAAGGTACTGACATGAATTTATTTGTTTTTTTGAAGAATTGCAAAGATAGGGGTTAAGTTCGGAAAGTTGGTGTTTAGATTTGGTTTGACATAGCCGACACCTTTAACAACAGCGCCGATAGATGGACTGTTTAACCCTGTTTCTTTTCTTTTCTGTTTACTTTGGTTAAATTCTGTACCTTGCAGCCCTGAGCTCATCTGATTGCTTAATACATGTTGTCAATTGTTCAAACACATCAACTAACCGGACATACTGCTGCTGTTTTTGCCCTTTCAGCGGCAGAAGAACCTTCCTGTTTTTATAGCGCAGATGGCAACGGCTGGGTGGTGAAATGGGATTTGAGGGAGAAAGATTTAGGAACAGCCGTTGCGCAGGCTCCTTCCAATGTGTTTTCGTTGAAGCTTTTACCCATTCCCCGGCTTTTGGCGGTTGGAACTATGCAGGGAACGCTTTATTTTATTGATTATCACCAGAAAACTTTGTTGGATTCGTCTATACAGACCGGCAAACCCGTGTTTTGTGTGGAGACTAACCAAAGCGTGATGTATTTTGGTTCGGGAACGGGTCAGCTTTTTGAAACAGACATTGCTACGCTTGCCATTTCCCGCCAACTTCAGATTTGCCTAAGCAGTATCCGCAGTATTCATATTCACCCCGTTTTACCTGTTCTGGCTTTAGGTTGCAGTGATAACTTGGTTTATTTAGTCAATCTGGAAACGTTTGAGATTTCCGAAGTGCTATCTTTTCACCAAAGCTCCGTTTTCTCGGTCAGGTTTTCACCCGATGGGCGTTATTTGCTTTGCGGTTCACGGGATGCATATTTGTCGGTTTGGGAGATGAACCCGGGGAAATCCTCCGTTTTATTGCACACCATCCCTGCGCATTTGTTTACCATCAACAGCCTGACTTATCTCCCACCCTTTTCTTTGTTTGCTTCTGCCTCGCGCGACAAAACGATTAAGCTCTGGGATGCCGAAACTTTTGAATTGCTTAAAGTGATTGACCCTTTGAAATCTGACAACCGGAACACTCATAAAAACTCGGTGAACTGTTTGCTGTGGTTGCCCGATGTTCAGGCTTTGGTTTCGGGCGGGGACGACCGGACTTTGTTGGTCTGGCAGATTTCGACCTGATTTGAAGGAAAAAATTCCATAAAAAATGTAGCCTGACTTTTGTTTTTAACCTGCAATGTTGATTACTTTTGTTTTTACCTTAAAAAATTGAAGCAGATGCACTTGTGATGCCCGACTTTTTAATCTTTACTTATATTTTTGCCCCCTCAAATTTTAACCTCAACGCGACATGATACTATCAGACAAAATGATTATGGAGCATATCCGGAAAGGCTCTATAGTTATTGAACCTTTCAGACACGAATGTTTAGGGACGAACTCTTATGATGTGCATCTGAGCCGGTATCTTGCGGTCTATAAAAACCGCGTGCTGGATGCGAGGAAACACAATGAAATTGAGGAGATGATTATTCCTCCCGAAGGTTTGATTTTGCAACCGGGCACGTTGTATCTGGGCGTTACCGAAGAATATACCGAAACGCATGAGCATGTTCCGTTTCTGGAAGGCAAATCGAGCATCGGGAGGTTGGGAATTGATATTCATGCCACTGCGGGCAAGGGGGATGTGGGCTTCTGCAATACGTGGACGCTGGAAATATCGTGTGTTCAACCGGTAAAGGTGTATGCCGGGATGCCGGTCGGGCAGTTGATTTATTTTACCATTGAAGGGGAAATCAACAACCTTTATCACAAAAAGATGAACGCCAAATATACGAAACGGACGCTTAAACCTGTGGAAAGTATGATGTGGAAAAACACGTTTTAATTGGCAATTAGCAATTGGCAATTGGCAATTGGCAATTGGCAATTGACAATTGACAATTTGTGCCTTTTTTTAATGTTGGTTTTATAAAAAGGAAAAGAAGCCCAAAAAAACCATTATCCATTCTCCATTCTCCATTATCCATTATCCATTATCCATTATCCATTATCCATTATCCATTATCCATTATCCATTATCCATTCACACTTAAAAACCTAATCCCTGTTGTGCAGGTGAAGGCGTATCATTGAGGAGATAACATTGATTGCTACATCGTTATTTCCGCCCTGCGGCACGATAATGTCTGCAAAACGTTTGGTAGGCTCTATAAACTGCTGGTGCATGGGCTTTACCGTTTTCTCATACCGGTCTAACACCTGTTTGATGCTTCGCCCCCGTTCCAAAATATCGCGGCTGATACACCGGATGAGCCTGTCGTCTGCATCGGCATCTACATAGACCTTGATGTCCATGCAATTTCGCAGGTTTTCATCGGTCATGATTAAAATTCCCTCTACAATTAACACATCGTTGGGCTGGATGAGGAGGGTTTCGTGCTGCCGCGTGCAGGTAAGGTAGGAATAGAAGGGCATGTGGATGGGTTGCCCGCTTTTCAGGAGGGTTACATGCTCGACCAATAGTTCAAATTCGATGGAAGCGGGATGGTCGAAGTTGAGCAGGTGTCTTTCTGCCAAAGGCAAATGGCTGTTGTCGCGGTAATAATTGTCTTGCGGCAGGACAATGACGCGGTTTTCGGGCAACAAGTCCACTATTTTTCTGACAACGGTTGTTTTTCCCGAACCGGTACCTCCGGCAATTCCTACTACGAGCATATTGAGTTGATGCGGGTTGCGGATTGATGATGTTTGCGCAAATTAACAACTAATTTATGAAACGGCTGAACTGAAATGGGGTAAATCTCTGACGTTGAAATAATTTGCTACTTTTGGGGAGCAATTATTTTACCAAACTCCTTAATTTTCGGGTTATGAAAAGATTACTCCTTTACCTGTTGCTGCTTCAGATTTTGATTTTACCTGCCGTTCGACCTGCCTTTGCCCAAAATGACGTGCCTGCCCCTACCCTTGCCTTTACCATTCCCCATGACCCGTCTTTCGGATTTTACCCCATCGTTACGGGCAGCTTTGGGTTAAAACCAAACCTCAGTTTTACCTTTTATGGCATCTTCTGGACTAATCCGGGGTTTGCCAATGCTTTTCCTGCCGGAACGGACTGGTTTTTGGAAGCCGGTGCCGGGGTCAGTTTCCTGCCTGCCGAGGGATTATTGGTCAATCCCTCAATTGGGTTTACCCATGGCAAACTGCTTTCGGGCGGTGCGGAAGGGGTTATTGCGGATGGGATGGTTCCGAACCTTGCTCTTTTTTACAACAAAGGGCGATTGGAAAGCGAGCTGTATGCCGCCTATTACAAAGCCCTGCGTAAAGAAGGCCCCGTAACGACCGACTATTTTCTGGGATGGATTTTTGCCGGTGCAGTGTTGCATCAGTATGTATCGGCTGGTGTGCACTATGAACAATTCGATATTACCCGAATGACCCATGCAGAGGCTAAAAACCTTTACCGCTGGTTAGGACCATACATCAAATTTACCCTGCCAAAGGGCTATTATTTCCGGTTTTCGGCGGGGGCAAATTTTACCCGCAACGAAGGCTTCTCGTCAGAGTTTTACCGGTTGGGATTGTTTTTGCCGGTGATGTAGGTCAACCGATTTTTTATCAAAAATTTATTGGTTCCGGGTTAGTATTTCAGGTAATGGTCTCATTGGCTTTTTATTGACCGGTGTTGTGGCTTTTTTGCCTGAAAACGGGGCTTTATCCTTTTTTTGATTGCTACTTTTGGTTTAAAACTGAGCTATATTTACCCCAATACCTCCAAACTTTATCTCCAAAATTCTTAGGTTTTACTACATTCGCAGTCAAAAACATTGCTTTACCTATTCATAAACATATCGCATGTCTTTTCAAATCCACAGTTTTGAGCAATATCTCGAAGTATATGCCCGCAGTGTGGCAGAACCCGAAGCCTTTTGGGCAGAAATTGCCGGTAGTTTTGTGTGGCACAAAACATGGGACAAAGTGCTGGAAGGCGGCTTTGAAAAAGCGGATGTCCGCTGGTTTCAGGGCGGAAAACTGAACATCACCGAAAATTGTCTTGACCGGCACCTGGCGACCCGTTCCGAAAAAACAGCCCTGTTATGGGAGCCTAACGACCCGAACGAAGTCGGGGTTAGCTGGACATACCGGCAACTCTACGAAAAGGTCTGCGAGTTTGCCAACGTGCTCAAAAACTATGGCGTTTTAAAAGGCGATCGCATTTGTATTTACCTGCCTATGGTTCCCGAGCTGACCGTAGCAGTCCTGGCTTGCGCGCGCATCGGGGCGGTACATTCCGTAGTGTTTGCCGGTTTTTCGGCACAGTCGCTTTCAGACCGGATTAATGACTCGTCCTGCAAGCTGCTGATTACTGCGGATGGTTTTATGCGGGGGTCGAAAATGGTTGCGCTCAAAGATATTGCAGACGAAGCGCTCGCCGCAGCACCATGTATCGAACGGGTCATTGTTTTGCAGCGCACCGGAATGTTTACCCATTTTCAGCCGCAGCGCGATGTGTGGTGGCACGAAGCAACCGCCGGCGTTGATAAACACTGCCCCCCTGTGCCGGTAGATGCCGAAGATATGCTGTTTATCCTCTACACCTCCGGAAGTACCGGAAAACCGAAGGGCGTGGTGCATACCACCGGCGGATATATGGTCTATGCGGCTTACACATTTCTCAATGTTTTTCAATACCGCGAAACCGATATTTACTGGTGTACGGCTGATATCGGGTGGATAACCGGACATTCGTATATTGTTTACGGGCCTTTGCTGAACGGGGCAACGGTGCTGATGTATGAAGGCATACCGACCTGGCCGGATGCCGGTAGGTTCTGGGAAATCTGCGACAAATACCGCGTCAGTATTTTTTATACCGCCCCTACTGCCATCCGCTCGCTGATGGCTGCCGGTCTGGAATTTGTGGCTGCCCACCGTTTGGACAGCCTTCGGGTGCTGGGCACTGTGGGCGAGCCTATCAACGAGGAAGCGTGGCACTGGTATCACCGGTTTATCGGAAAAAAACGCTGCCCGGTGGTGGACACATGGTGGCAAACCGAAACCGGAGGCATGATGATTTCGGCACTGGCGGGCATTACCCCTCTAAAACCTACCTTCGCTTCGTTTCCTTTGCCCGGTGTTCAGCCGTGTTTAGTCAGTCCTGACGGCCACGAAATTGATGAAAACGGTCAGGAAGGCTTGCTTTGCATCAAATTTCCATGGCCGGGAATGATACGCACAACTTATGGCGATCATGAACGCTGCCGTTTGACCTATTTTGCGGCGTTTAAAGGAAAATATTTTACCGGAGACGGATGCCGGAGGGATTTTGACGGGCAATACCGAATCATCGGCCGGGTGGATGATGTTATCAATGTTTCGGGACACCGGCTCGGTACGGCCGAAATAGAAAACGCCATCAACCTGCATCCTTTGGTGGTCGAATCTGCGGTGGTGGGCTTTCCACACGACATCAAAGGGCAGGGCATTTATGCGTATATCATCAGCAATGCTTTAGTGCAAAACGAAGAAGCCCTGAAAGAAGAAGTTCGCCAAACCGTGAGCAAAGCCATCAGCCCCATTGCCAAACCTGATAAAATATTGGTCGTGAGCGGGTTGCCCAAAACACGAAGCGGTAAAATCATGCGCCGCATTCTGCGAAAAATTGCCGAAGGTGATGTTTCCAATCTTGGCGACACCTCCACCCTGCTCGATCCGGGGGTGGTGGATGAAATTACCGCCGCCGCCGGTTTGAAATAACTCAGTCTGTTTGTAAATACAATCCATTTTTATACCTGCAAAATAGCTTCCTTTTACTTATCCCATATCCTATGCACCGGTTTGTTGTTCTATGTTTCAGTCTGATGTATGGCTTTCTCCTGTCTGGAGGGTTGTTGTTTCAAACACTGAATGGTCAGACGGTTACAGAAATCTGGAATACCGGAAACTCGCCCCTTCCCGGCAACGAGATTAACTGTATCGCCCTCGACCAAAGTGGAATTGTATGGATAGGCACCGAAAGCGGGCTGGCTTCCTTTAACGGCAACAACTGGGAGGTATTTACCACTGCAAACAGCCCTCTGACCGACCACCGCATCCGCAGTCTGGGCGTGGATGACCAAAACCGGATTTGGGTGGGCACATTCAACGGCGGATTAGCCCTGTATGACAGCGGCGACTGGACCACCTACACCACCGCCAATTCAGGCTTGCCCGACAACTACGTGAAAAGCATCGCCTTTGACCCCGATCAGCGTCTTTGGCTCGGGCTTTCGGGCGGGCTGGCAAGTTTTGACGGCACCCAATGGCAACTCTTTACCGCTACCGGTGCCGAAGTGCTGCTCAACAACGTGAACGATGTCATCTTTGACCTGTCCAAAAACATTTGGGTCTGTACCGTAAACGGCGGGTTGGTTTCGATGGGTAAAAACGACATGTTGATTGCCTTTAACCTTGCCAATTCGGGCGTGCCCGACAATACCCTGCTCGCTATTACCTCCGGAACAGACAACGTGAAATGGATGACCACCCCCACTGACGGCATCGGGCGCTATGACGGCACCCTTTGGCAAACCTTTAACACGTCTAACTCCGGTTTAGCCTCAAATTTGGTAACCGATATTGTTGCCGTACCTCAAAACGAGGCTATATATATAGGTACAACCAACGCCGGACTTAGTATCTACCACCCCCCTGCCAACACCTGGAACAACTTAACCACCGGCCTGCCTGACCTGCACATCACCGCCATCGCCGCTTCAGAAGCCGCCTCTGCCGGTGTCAATCTCTGGTTGGGAACAAATACGGGCGGCTTGGTCCTGGTAAATGACAATATCACTTCGGTCAATTTTCCTGCTTCCCACACTTTTACCCCCTATCCCAATCCTGCCCGTCACCTTGTGTGTCTGAATTTACCCCCTACTGCTTCTGTTGTTAAGGCTCAAGTCTTCCCGGTTGCCTCCGGTAACTGTGTTTTGGAAACTGCACCGGTAAACACAAACTGCTTTTCAGTCGAAAATTTGCCGGATGGTTTGTATTTCCTCCGGCTGTGGTTTGACGATGGTCAATCTTTGGTGGTGCGGTTTGCTGTTTTGCGGTAAAATGGTTTATTTCTTGGTTTAAAACCCATATAATTTGCCAAACCTTACAGGTTTGACCAATAATACGGATTGTAATATTAAAATAGTCCAATCAAGATAATGGCAGTTGATATTTTTTGGAACTTAAACAATCTTGTTATCCTTATCCCGTAGGGATAATATATTGGTAGCTGCGAAAAAAAACCTGTCATCATCATTCCGTAGGAATGTAACAAAGGTTGTAAAAGAAGTTGTTCTATGTAAATTACATGCCTACGGCATTGAGATTCCTTGGTTGGGCAATTCTACCAATATTATATGCCTACGGCATTGAGATTCCTTGGTTGGGCAATTCTACCAATATTATATGCCTACGGCATTGCGCTTATCACAAAACGACAGAATTTGGGGTGCACAGCACAATTGGTTTGGACTAAACAGAATGTCCAATTGGTATAACCGTTATCGTAACCGTTACAGACCTGTCTCTTTATACAAACTTGCCTCCGTAACTGTTACAGACAAATGTCTGTACAAAAATTTATCTCCGTAACCGTTATAGACCTGTCTGTTTATACAAACTTGCCTCCGTAACCATTACAGACAAATGTCTGTACAAATATCTGTCTCCGTAACCGTTACAGACCTGTCTTTTTATACAAACTTGCCTCCGTAACCGTTACAGACCTGTCTCTTGATAAAGACAAACCTTTAAGGATTTGAAAAACTTATAGATTCCACTAAAAAAAACCGCTTTCTTAAAAAAAAATGGTCAAAAAAATCAAAAAAAAAGTTGATCGCTTAAACTTTTTATTACCTTTAAAGATTGTTTAGTAATTCAGTATCTGATTATATCATTTTAAACTCCTGAATAATGGCATTACCACTTCCTGACTGGTCTTATCTGCGCAATGTTTTTGACAATGTTACCGATAGTAATTTTAAGCGGATGCAGTCTCTTAGCCGTGATCACAATGATAAATTGTTTGCAAATTCGGCAACTAATCCCGACATCAACAACCTTTATTTGCTGATGAATCCGGCTTATATTGATTTCTCGAATAAATTTGTTGCGGTAAACTCAAATTTCGGGGCTTACAAAAGCGCTACCAAAACGTTTGAAGGTATCATATCTGATTTAAACAAGAAAATCAAAACCTGGGACATTCAAATTCAGAATGTCTATGCAGACGATACCGCTGAATATACCTTACTTTTGCCCAACGGACGCAAGCCTTTCCAGTCGGGAACGTATGAACAAAGATACTCGGCGCTTAGTACTTTGGCATCTTCCCTCGGCGGCTTCCCATCGCTGGCAACTATTTTGACCGATGTTCAGGCTTTTGCGCTACAATTTAATACTGCACGTACCGCCCAGCAGGTATGCGAGCTAAAAGACACGCAGTTTCGCGTTGCTTTGGAAGAATCACGCGAAAGATTGGCAGTGGTGATGCACCGTATCTTCGGAATGCTTATTTTCTTATATTCCGACACGCCGGCCATCATCGAATCTTATTATGAATTGCAGTATCTGAAAGCACCCAAGCCGCCGGCAGATGCACCTAAGCCTATTGAAATTCCTGCAAATAGCCGTTTGCAAGTTTTGGAAGAAAGCGTTTATTTAGAAACCGATACTTTTGAAATCGAAAATACAGGTCAAACTCCCATCGGCTTTTTTATTACCGAAACCGAAACTGCCCCCACGCCCGACGACCTCACTATTGTCCAATCCGGTAAAAAACAAAACTTTACCGGCTCCGAATTGTCTGACGGAAACCCATTGCGCCTGTTTATTGCCGTAAATCTGACCAATGTTAAAGGAAAAATTTTAGTCGCACAGGTACAAACGGAATAAATAGAGGCATCCCAACTGCCGGTACAGGCAAAAGCAAGCAATATTTGGTGGGTTCATAACAAAACCGGTAATTCTTCGCGCAATTACAGGGCAGTCTTTTTCTATGGCTTGTATAATGCTGAAAAAATTCCATGCTCCGTTTTAATAACCGCCGGCGGTGAACCCAAAATTACGCTGTTCCGAACTTTAGAAAGCAAACCTCAAGCCGCTGACCTCCGATATTGAGTTGTTGAAGGCAAATTTCAGCAGCATATCCTATGCTGTTGAAAAAAAACAAGCAATCCGTCTTCAATTTCAGGGTAAGCAAAATAAGGGCAATCTGATTTTAATCAAACTGCCCTTTGGATGATACTAACTATGATAAAAATTCTATCCTGAAAACTTCACACTACTCGTTGAAAAAAAACAAAATCAAGAAAAATACAGGCTGAAATAAAATGGCCAACCCGTTTTTTAATCTCAGGGCACTATAATTTTTCCGGAGGTTAATGCAAATTAACCCATTTCAAGCCAAAACTTAGTGCTTAAAACAAAAGGAGCTGTTTCGGGTTAAGTTTGCTTCTTTTCAAACCTAAACCGCTTGCCAAAGCACACATAATACGGATTGTAAAATTAAAATAGTCCATTCAAGACAATGGCAGTTGATATTTTATGGAACAGAAACGGCCTTGTTCTCCATATACTGTAAGGATAAAATAGACCTCACACGGATGGCGCAAATTATTGCAGAAATAATCTGCGGATATCTGCGAAATCTGCGGGCGATATATTTTCTCCCGCAGATGACGCAAATTAACGCAGAATCAATCTGCAGATAGCAGCGAAACCTGCGATAAAATATAGATAGTAGTATCGAAAAGCAACTTGCAGCCATCATTCTGCAGGAATGAAACTTGGGGCTGATAAGGAATTAGCGTTACCTATATTATATACCTACGGCATTGCATTTATCCCAAACGCCAGATTTTGGGGTGTAAAGAACAATTGGATTAGACTAAAATGAATTTGCAATCCGTATAAAATATAAGCCTGGTTTGAAAATAAAAAAACGGGCAGCCCGAATCGTACCGGATTGCCCGTTAAATATTTGATAAAATGATTACCGAACTAAAAGCAGCTTTTCGGTATAAGAAATTGTCCCTTCCGTTAATGTTACAAAATAAAGCCCGGCAGGAAGATGCGTCAGATCTATTTCCTGCGAAGGATTACCATCCAACATCATTTGTTGTTTCAAAATCAAACGTCCTGCTTTGTCAGTAACGGTAATTTGAGCAGGAGTCCCAACCTCAGACTTAGGGTTGTACTGAAATTGAATCAAGCCGTTTGACGGATTGGGAAACAAGTTAAAAGCATTTTCAGGTTGAGAGTCAGACAGAACTTGAGGTTCATCAATCCCGACCACATACCCGACAATATTAATGTCGTCAATATACAAGTTGTTGCCACTGCCACGGGTTTGTTTGAAACCAATCACCACATTGCGAAGATTGCTGAAAGCAGAAAGGTCAACACCTTCTTTTCTCCATTGGTTGCCATTAGGCACAAAGGCATCGGTAACAAAGTCGGTAGTCGTGGCGAGTTCTTCACCCCCTTTGATAAACATGGTGGTAAAGGTATCGCCGCAATCTGCCGAAATCATGACTTCTAAAACGTCCGTTTCGTCCGTATCGGATTTACGGGCATAAGCCACCCAAAACTCAAGCACCGGAGAGGTTTCAAAAAAGTCCAAATCCGGCAATTTAAACTCATCAATCTGTCCTACAGCATCATAACTGAAATTGTTCATAAAAGCAGAATAGTTGTCATTATGCCCAACGCTGTTGTTCAGTGAAAAGAACACGCCATCGGCCGAAGTAAAGCTCCAGATACCAAAAGGGAAAGGAGATCCGACAAAATTTTCGGTAAAAGGAATTTCATCTCCCGGCAAAGTGGTCGTAAAAAAGGTAGTGAGCATATCGTTGTCAGGGTTAAAATCGGGCACACCATTGGGATTTGCAAGAATTACTTCAAGGTTATGCAGCAATTCGCCGTTGTTGATGGTAACCGGCGGAAGAGTAAAAGTAGTAGAAGCAGTACTGGCCAATTCCCCCGTCCATTGATAGGTATAAGGTTCACCACCGTCAACCGAATAGATGATTTCGAGGTAATAAAGAGTTTCAGTACCAAAGTTTTGGAACTGAATAACGGGTTCAAGCACGGTACATTGTCCGGCACTGAAAGGTTGGACAATAGATTGCAAATTAGCATCGCTTGCACCAAGCAACACAGGCGTACATCCATCTGATTGAGTAAGTGAAAAACGGAATCCACCCGGCTCAAACAAAACCCTCATTCTTTGTTTTTGGCCAAGGGTAAAAAGGTTCTGACAATTGTCGTTGCTATAATCCATATAGTTTTGAACCATGTCGTTGTAGTCGGGAGATTCGTTACTACAACTGTTCGTATTGGGACAACCATAGTTGGCACCGTCCGAGCGTGGTGTATCGGCAACAAAATCGTCCTGATCGCAGGGGCCATCGCCCCAGATATGCCTTAAATTGAGCCAATGCCCTACTTCATGAATTGTTGTTCTGCCATAGAGATAAGGTGCCATCAGAGGAGGAACATCGCCAAAACAATTATAGGCAATCACTACGCCATCTGTACTTAAATCGCCCCCCGGAAACTGTGCATAACCCAACACATTTCCTCCATTAATGCCCGGAACAACCCATACATTGAGGTAGTCGGTTGCAGGCCAGCCTGTTTTTCCTCCGGTTGCATCTGATTTAGCATCGTTAACATTGGTAGTAAAAGACGTTTTAGTCGTCGGGGTTCTTGTAATTCCACTCGAAGGAAACCCATCCGGCCCTCGTTGAGCAAGGCAAAACTCCAATTCTGCATCGGCAGCAACGGGTAAAAAAACTTCGGGAGTCGCAGAAGCATTCCAGTTTAAGCGGCGATAATCATCATTTAAAATCGCCAACTGAGACAAAATCTTTGCCTCACTCACATTAGTTGCAGGCACACCGGTATTATACAAAACATGGAAAACAACGGGAATAGTAATAACCGTTCCCATTTCTTTTACGTCGGGATTTTTGGCAATCCATTTTTGGGTAAAGTCTTCGATTTCCGCCATTCTTTCAGCCATTGCCGGATCTTTCTGCAACAGCATTTCATGGTTGTGCATTGTTCCGCAAGGTTCAGGCAATTGAGCGGATGCTGAGGTAAACACCACGAGCAAGGAGATAAATATGAGATGTTTAAGCATCATTTTTAGTTTTCTGTATTATTGAAGTGTGAATAGTGAACATTTAATTATCAGAAACTCCGGGAATCAACACTTGATTTTAGACAATCGGGGCTTTTTACAAAAAAAAATAGAACATTCTGCATCCCAAAACATACCGGAAATTACTTTTGGGTTTGGGTTAATGAGCAACTACTAATTTTCGGGTAATTGTTTCCTTTCCGTTATTGAGATGAATATAATAAATACCCGGCTGCCAGTTTTCTACAGGGAGTTGTAGAGTTCCTTCTGTTTGCAACTCGCCCGAATTGTGGTAAACCAATTGTCCGGTGGTATTAAACACCGAAACTTCCGGTTTTGTTAACGGATTTGTCTTAATCCTCAAATTAGCCGTATGGTAAACCGGGTTTGGAAATACCATCAATTCGATGTTCGGGTCAGCAGCATCCGGTTCAATTCCCACATCACCGGCATAAACGTGCATATCGTCAATAAACAAATTGTTACCCGTACCTCTGATTTGGCGAAACTTAATCACCGCACTCCTCGTCCCCCTGAAATCCCAGAGAGAAACTACATGTCGTCTCCAGTTAATGGCCGTAGGAACAAAAGAAGAAGCTGTTGGACTAAGGGCGGTTATCAATTCCGTACCGCTGATTTTGTAGGCAGAAGTGAAACTTTGCCCGCAATTGGTCGAAACCAAAACTTCTAAGGTGTCTGATATATCTCCGGCAGTTTTTTGGGCATAAGCCTGATAAAACTCCAGTTTAGGATTAACTTCGTTCAAATCAACCGGTGCCATGTTAAATTCATCTATAGTACCAGTTGCATTGTAGTTAACATTCGCCATATACACCGAGCGGTTGCCTGAAAAACCCGCACCGTCATATAGTGCAAAAGTAATGCTGTTGTCTTCATTGATTACCTGCCAGTTAGCAGCAGGAAAAGTTCCGGTCTCCAGGTCGGCAACAAACGGAAGATTTGCACCTTTTGAAACTGTTGCAAAACTCTGTACAAATTCATTATCGTTGAGGTTAAAATCGTTTACTCCGTTCGGACTGCTAAAGGAAACTGTAAAAGTATGGATGATGCCCGGAAGAATGGTATTCATCACAGGTAAGGTGATATTAATCCATTGATACGGTAGCAGTTCACCTACCCAATAGGTATTGTTTACCGGTCCATTGTCCACCGAATAATTGATTTCGACATAATATAAAGTACTGCTGCCCGAATTGACTAACTCAACAACAGGTTCAAAAGTAGTACATCCCCCTGTACCGGCAGGACTTATCACTTTCAAAGCAGAAACATCGTTTTCACCAACCGAACACAAATCGGGTTGAGCAACCAGATTATTTCTAACGCCTCCCGGTTCTAAAATCGCACGAATGCGTTGCTTTTGGCCGAGGGTAAAAATATTCTGACAACTTTCACTCGCATAATCCATATAGTTTTGGATCATATCGTTCAAATCGGGAGTTTCATTGGAACAACTGTTTAGTGTTAAAGAGCATCCAAAATGCGGTTCAATGGTTCGGGGGGTATCGTTAACCAAATCATCCGTTTCGCAAGATGGGT
This sequence comes from Sphingobacteriales bacterium, assembly GCA_016700115.1. Classification (NCBI taxonomy): domain Bacteria; kingdom Pseudomonadati; phylum Bacteroidota; class Sphingobacteriia; order Sphingobacteriales; species Sphingobacteriales bacterium. The sequence goes on from CP064999.1 coordinate 4,826,184, forward strand.
CAACACCCATTGGCAGGTCTTTATCTCCCCAGGTATGGATAAGATTGAGCCAATGTCCGACTTCGTGGGTTGCTGTCCGTCCTTTATTATAAGGTGGAGTTACAGCACCAACCCGGCCAAATGAAAAATAAGCCACCACTATTCCGTCAAACTGTGGAGGTCCGCCCGCAGGAAACTGAGCATAACCCAAAATCGGGTCGCCATCGTTATTTTCCAAATCATTACATACCCAAATATTCAGGTAACGGTTAGAAGGCCAAGCATTGGCACCACCTGTAGTAACCGACTTTACATTATTAGTATTTACATTAAAAATTGTCTCCGTAGTTGCTGTTCGGGTTATTCCGGTAGTCGGATATCCATCGGGGTCTTTATGGGCAATACAAAACTCCACTTCAAAATCGGCTGCAACAGGCAAGAAAGCGGCAGGTGTTTGCACCGCATCTGCATTCAGCCTTCTGAAATCTTCATTTAAAACTTCAATCTGTGAATTAATCTGTGCTTCAGAAATATTAGAAGCGGGATTAGATGTTGTATGAACTACATGAACAACTACAGGAATGGTTAAAATTTCTCCCATCTGTTTTTGATTTCCATGTTGGGCTATCCATTGCTGTATGTAGGTTTCAAGAGCTGCGCGTTTGTTTTTGTAGTTGTTTTGAAAATACTGTTCATCAATATGCTTAGTATATTCTGTTGTTGCGCATCGTTGATGGGTTTGTGCTTGTGTAAAGTATGTAATTGTCAATAACAAAAAAGCTAAAGCAAGAAGTTTGTACATGAGAAAATCGGAAGTGGTTGAAAGATTGAATAAGTGGAAATGAAGCTATTGTCTTATTAAGGAGGGTTGAAAGTTTATCTATGTATAAACTTTACTGCAAAAATACAAACGGAAAAGGTAAAACTCAACAAAATGAGATTAAATACCAAATTAACCCTTACTTTTGTCGGGTTTATCACTCCATATTGTCCTGTTTTTATCAATTTTCCGAATATTTTATGCGTAAAACGTCTGTTAAGTTATTGGCTTTCACTACAATAGCCTTCGTAACTATTTTATTAAGTAACTGCAAACGCGGAGAAGATGACCCATGGCTGATATTTATGAGCCGCGATAACCGGCTTACAGTTAACTGGGAATTGGAAACTTACAGCATAAACGATGTGGATAAACTTGAAACAGTAACTACCTTTAATTCAACAGCCTGTGATACAGGCAATATCGGAGGCACTTATATTTCCAATGTCATTCGGAAAGAAGAACTGAAAGACACATTGCTAAATTCAATCACCAATTATGTCAATGGTTTAGTAAGCATTACCCGTATTTACGACATTCAGTTTACCTATCTGCTTACAATCAAAGACAATGGAACCTATAACTGCAATGGAAGCTTTTCCTATTTTAATCCGCAGTTAAATTCCCAGGTCAGCGGCACCTTTTCTTCAATTACCAATAGCTGGTATTGGGAAAACAGTGAAAAAACCAAATGGGCCATTACTTTCATCAATTTTCCTACAATTGACGGCAGCACTATTGAACAGGACGATATTCCTTTAAAATATGTTGACCGCCAAACTTTTGACTTAAGAGAATTAGACAAAGACCGGCTTCAGTTTGAATATCAAACTCTCGAAATCACCGGAGTTAACAGCTCTTTTAACCCTTACACTCTTTACACATTGACAGATACAATTACCAATTGTCAACGTACAGTTTCGTTAAATGCCCGAAGGGATGTTTATAGCCGTTGGCAATTCAAAAAGAAATAATTCCTGCTTCTAATTCAGGCAGTAAGCTGCACTTATCCTCCCAAAACCATTTCGGCATAAGGTATAATGATTTCATATCCCTTACTTTTAAAGTAAGAGTATGTTTCATTTTTGCTTTTTGAAGATGTAGCTAAAACAAAATCGCCTCCCCAGGCTCCCAAAGATTTAATGCTTCCCCAATAGTCCGGAAAATAAAGTGTTTTAGCAGTCTTAAAATGCAATAACGCCGAAAGCAGTGCTTCATGATAATCCAACAAGCCTTCAAAATTGCGAAGCGATTGTGTTTTGGAAACTGCTATGGTAATGTTGTTGAATTCCTTGATTAAAGAATATTTGTCTGATTCGTTGTCGCGGTAATAATTGATAGCCTCTCTGGAGTTTTGCTTTTTTCCTGAATAAACAAAATACAACTGATCTGCGAATGGAGGTTGAAACTCAACCGGTTGAGTCCAAATTTCGTTCAACCGGTTTCGGTATAAAATGGGTTGATTGTGCAATGCACAGGCTATGTCATACCCTGAGCCGCCAAAAGTTGAAAACAAAAGTTGGTAAGGATCCGTTTTCGACCACAAAGCCAAATTAGCAATCAAAGTAGAACTGCTTCCCAAGCCCCAGTTTCGGGCAAATTCCAGTTCGGTTTTAATATGTACCGACACAGGTTGCATTAAGAAACCGGGTGATTGTTGTTTGATTTGTAAAAACAAATTTCTAAGAGTTTCAACAACGCTTTCCGCTCCTCCACTACTTGCGATAATATCAAATCCGGGAATAGAAAAAGCTGCCTTAAACCACAAATTTCCTTTTTCATCATAGCTTTCCCATTCTAACCGGCTGACGGTATCCGTATTCATAGAGGTAGTAACAGCCATTTTTTGACCGAAACGGGTTGGTACTGCCAAAGCAATTGCGCCATCTAAAACAAGGTACTCTCCTGTAAGCAACAGTTTTCCGTTTGAGCGAAAATTTTCGACTAACTTCTCTTTCATACAAATGGATATGCCGGAAGCAGTTAACAACTACGGAAAACAAAAAGGAAAGTAGCAAACAGACTTCTAAGCCAGGGACGTATGCCGGATAGATTCAAGAAATGATCGGACCGAAGCAAATGATACAGTTTTGTCTTTAAAATGTATCTCGGCAAGATTTCGTTCGTTTTCAGAAGCGTTGAAATGAGAAAGTATGTTGCCAAAGTGCATTTTCATGTGCCCTTTCTGAATTCCCGTAGTAACTAAAGATCGAATGGCAGCAAAGTTTTGAGCTAACCCTACAGATGCAATGATTTGCATCAGCTCTTCTGCAGTGGGGCTGCCTAAAAGTTCGAGAGATAATTTGGCAAGGGGGTGAATTTTTGTCAATCCTCCAATGGTGCCGAGTGCTAAAGGCACTTCTAATTTAAACCAAAGTTTACCATCTGTAATACCTGCCTCACTTAAAGAAACATATTTGCCGCTTCGTGCAGCATAGGCATGTCCACAGGCTTCAATAGCCCTAAAATCGTTGCCTGTAGCTATGACCACGGCATCAATACCGTTATAAATTCCTTTGTTATGTGTTGCAGCGCGATAAGTATCGTTTCTGGCAATATTGACAGCCCTCACAAATTTCTGTGCAAACTCATTAGATGGCATATTCCCAAAATTTCCCAACTCCGAAACATGACAGGAAACAGAACACCTGACAAGACATTCGGGAGTGTAATTGGACAAGATTGCCATAATAATCTGCAAGGAATGTTCCTCCATTGCAAATCTGGGATTTTGTTGTACTTCTTCAGAAAGAGTAAGTGCAAATGTCTCCAAAACGGAGTTGATAAAATTAGCGCCCATTGCATCGCAGGTTTCAAATCCCACTTTAATTTGGTAATAACCTTCTTCTATTTCAGGCAGATAGAGCAAATCTATACCAGAAACTCCTCCTCCCCTGCTTTCCATATTGGCGGTAATATGACGGACACTTTCCAGCAACCGGGGCTTAAACTCATCAAAAAATCCGACAAAGACTTCATGATCTCCCTTCCAGATAAAATGAACATGCCCTATTTTGGTTGTTGAAATAACCTCTGCTTTAAATCCTCCCCTTTCAGACCAGAATTTTGCTCCGCTGGATGCAGCAGCCACTACCGAACTTTCTTCAATAACCATCGGCACGCAATATAACTTGTCGTTTATCAGGAAATTGGGAGCAACTCCATAAGGCATATAAAAATTGCTGACCGTATTCTCACTGATTCCATCAAATAATTTCTGAGCTTCGACATTTGAATGCCAAAAACTGGCAAACTCACGAGCAACATCTAAAGGATTTGAAGTAAAAAAATGGCGAACCATCCATGCCAGCTTTTCTCTTTTGGAAAACTTTGAAAAGCCGTCAATCATTTTTTCCTTTGTTTTCATGGTATAGTTTCAGAATTATTTAACTGAATGTTGATAAAAAATTCGATTAATAAATTTGCAAAGTTATGACAAGGTAATGACTATTGCTATTTTGAAGCTGTTTTATGTTGCATATCGTATAAGTTTTAGTTCTACAAACGATTTTCAAAACAAAATAGAGATATTCAGTTCCGGTTATTTTTTTTAAGCAAGTTTAACATAGAATCGCTCGATTTTGTTTTAGTTTTTTAAAATATTGTTAAACAAAATGGCATTTTTTAAAACAAATTCATTTTCAATGATATAGCCGGATAAATCTTACCTTTATCCAACCAATTGATTTCTTAGTTTTACGGACATAGAATACCAAGATGCCATCCTGCTTCTTTGGGGTTGCAAAAATTTTAGGATTTTTACAGATTAAAAAACCTTTGAGAAGGAATGGATTCAGTGATTACAACTTTTTTAAAGACTAAAAGTGAAAATGAACAGTAACAGGAGCCATTTTCTAACTAAATATGCCCTTATTTTCATCATTCTTAGTGGAACTTTGTTGAAACAGGCAATATTAGCGCAACCATCAAAAGCATTAAAAAATTTATCCGATAAGGTAGTCGCCAGTTATCTTGGAACTACCGAACTCAATCATAGTATAGCGATAGGCATTATAGACGGGCCATACACTTATCAATTTTATTATGGTAATATTTCCGAATCAAACCTCAATCCGCCTGACAGCAGCAGTATTTTTTTACTTGGTTCATTAAGCAAGATTATTACAACATCAGTTATGGCTGCTATGGCAGAAGAACAAATTATTCAACCTTCTGACAGTATCACTAAATTTTTACCCGATTCCGTTTATTCGAATAATCCATTTTTATCTTCCATTACCTTTCAAAAGTTGGCCACCCATACTGCTTTACTGCCAAGAACACCCTATAACCTTCCTGCAACCCTGATTGAACCGGAAAATACCTATGGTAACTATCAAGTTTCTGACCTATACCTGTTTTTAAAAAACTACCGGCCTGTTTCCGGCATATTCAAGAAAAATAAGAGCAAAAAACTTTTTGTTTACTCACACACAGGAATCGGATTACTGGCACACCTATTGGAAAATGCTTCGGGTTTAAATTTCGATAAACTTATTCAACGTTATTTATCTCCCCCTTTACTGTCTAACCCTTTAACCAATACCGGCATCAGGTTAAGTTCAAACCAAAAAAATCGTCTGCTACCCGGTCATCTTTTCAGTGGAAAACAAGCTTTTTCAAACAGTTTTGCTTCTATGTATGGTTCTGAAGGAGTTTACAGCAGTTTACCCGATATGTTGACATTCGTTCGTGCTTGTATGAGCAAATCTGTATTTACTCCCGCTTTGCAACCATTATTCAATACACAAATGCCGGATGTAAAGGTGGGATGGGGTTGGTATGTTATTTTAAATGGTAAACGCCAACCGGTTATTTACACCCATAGCGGTAAAACTTCGGGATATAGTAATTATTTAGCTTTTGAAAAAGAAAGAGAGGTAGCAGTTGTCGTATTGTCAAATTCTGATAACCGGATTGATAAAATAGGCATTGATTTGTTAGATTTGTTGTTGCGTTAACAATCTGTTTTTGCGCTTTCATCTGCAAATTCAACAATATTTCCAATACAAGATGAACCTGTCAGAGTACATTCTGTTATGTTACACTTTGGATTACTTTTAATTCAGAAAGATTGTTTTCATTTTATTGAGATTAGCCAAATTTTCCCGATTTTTACACAACTTCCCATTTAATATCTTCTTGTTTTGAAAAACAAACCCGTAGTTCCCGATTCTGAATCACAACTTGGCAAAAAAGAACAAGTTGAGAAAATGTTCGACAATATCGCCCCAAAATATGATTTTTTAAATCGTTTGTTGTCTTTAGGCATTGACAAATGGTGGAGATATGTGGCTATAAACAAACTAAAACCCGTTCAACCAAAAACCATTTTAGATGTAGCTACCGGAACTGCCGATTTGGCATTAGCCTCTTTAAGGTTAAAACCGGAAAAAGTGATAGGAATAGATATTTCTGAACAAATGCTGGCCATTGGGAAAGAAAAAGTGAAAGCCTGCAAACAGGAAAACATCATCACTCTTCAACAGGCTGATGCCGAAAATCTGCCTTTTGAAGATAATACTTTTGATGCCATCACCGTTGCTTTTGGCGTGCGCAACTTTGAAAATCTTCAAAAAGGGCTGTCTGAATTACACCGGGTTTTAAAACCTTCGGGCAAATTAGTAGTGTTAGAATTTTCAAAACCTAAAATATTTCCTGTAAAACAACTGTTTGGTATATACTTTAAGTATATTTTGCCGTTTATAGGCAAATTGGTTTCAAAAGATAACAAAGCCTACACCTATTTGCCAGAATCTGTACAAGCTTTCCCCGAAGGCAATGAATTTGTCTCTATTTTACAACAAACCGGTTTTAAACAAACAATATGTTCAGCATTAACTTTAGGAATCTCCTCAATTTATACAGGAATCAAGTAGCCATTTTCCTGTTTTTAACCATCCCTTTGTTTGCTCAGGCTCAAAAAAACATGCCTAATCACGACAACAAACGGCTGCACTTTGGCATTTCGTTGGGTTTTAATAGTTCAAAATTTGTTATTACTCATTCAGATGCCTTTACTTTTCATGATACCATTAAAGTAGTTGATGCTCCTCGCGCAACAGGCTTCAATGTGGGTATCATTTCAGATTTACACCTGAGTCGTCATACCGAATTGCGTTTTATCCCTTCGTTGATTTTTATCGAAAAAAACCTGCGATATACTGAAACCGACGGAGAGGTAGATTTTACCAGTCAAAAAACCATAGAATCCATCATTTTAGGATTCCCTTTGGCCCTGAAATATAAATCAGACCGTTTTTTCGATAATTTCCGGTTTTACGGCCTCTTAGGCGGAAGATTCGATTGGGACTTAGGTTCAAACTCAAAGGCAAGACGCGCAACAGATATTGTTAAAATTGACCGTTTTGATGTATCCGTAGAATATGGCGTTGGTTTGGAGTTCTATTTCCCGCTTTTTATATTTTCTCCTGAAATAAAATTTTCTACCGGAATTCCCAATCTGCATGTTCCCACCGAAGGGCTGCAATACTCCGATGTTTTGGGGAAACTTCGCTCGAGAGGAGTATTTCTGTCTCTCCAGTTTGAGGGATAATCTTACAACCTGCCTGTTCTGTGTTTTTTGGTTTAGCTTGCCATTTAAAGGGAAAACAGGGTCAGTTCATGGCTTCTATTTTTCTTAAGGGCAGACTTTTGTGCCACTAAATCCAAAGAACTAAACATCTGAGATAATTTTTTATTAAAAAAATCAGGTACGAATAGTTGCAAACTTGCAGAAATACTTATTTTTGTGGAGTTAAAAAGAATTTAATAAAAAGCTGCTCTACAAAAATGTCCCATTTATTGAGATATCTCTCTGTATCTTTTAGTATTCCTTCTATTTTCAGAAATCAAATTCCTGCTTTTCGCGGTGCAGTGGCAGAAAAAGTAGGGTATGAACACGATTTGTTTCATAATCACGATAAAAATAACGGTTTTCATTATCGTTATCCCCTAATACAATACAAATTATTCAGGGATCATCAGCCGGGAATGTTATGTTTGCAAGAGGGTGTGGACAATATCTATCACCTTTTTGAAAAAAAAAGTTGGGAAATTTCTTTTCACAATGAGCCGGTCAGTCTTAAAATCGGGCATTTAAAAATGGAACAATACACTTTAAATGTTCAAAATCAGATGAGACCCTTTAAGTTAAATGGTTGGCAGGCACTCAATCAAAATAACTATCATGAATACAAAGCGATTGACTCAATGGCTAAGCGAATTGTATTTCTTGAAAACATATTGGCCGCCCAACTTTTGTGGTTTGCCAAAGGTGTCGGTTGGATTTTAGATCAACGATTTGAAGTAAGCATCACCAATTTATCTGAACCACGATCGCTTCAATTCAAAAAAGTACCGATTTCAGTTTTCGATGTTAATTTTAAAACCAACATGTTTATTCCTCCTCAGATAGGCATAGGAAAAGGTGCAAGCAAAGGTTTGGGTATCATTTATCCAAACAACCCTAAATTGACCATTCACACTAAGGATTCAGATACTCAATATAAAATTTAAAGTATGGAAAGTGTACGATACTTGCTCAATCATCCTTTCATAGTCTTAAACAATGTGGCAGAGGTACTTTACGAACAAAAAACTCCTGCCTATTATGCCCGTTTGCGAAGCAGAGCTATAGGAAGACACCGGTTCAAAGAAGAAGAGTATAAACAACTGACTAAAATATTTACCCAGTTTGGTTCAAAAATTAACAAAACGGCCGATAAACTCGAACTTCTGACCAAAGATGAAAATCCCAAAAAAAATATCTTACCCGTCAATTTGCTTCATCTCCCGATGCTGAACGTAAAACAGTTGTTAACCAAATCGGCTGAAAATACTTCACTCAACTATTTCCGTATTTATGACAGCCTGAGATATCGCACAAAACTCAGCGACACCGAAATCAAGGCTATTATCAATAATTTACGCCTGTTTGTAAAAGATATTGAACTTCATCTTGATTTAGCCAAAAAGGAAGCCAAAACCTATTCATTTGTTTTAGGCAGAGGTTCAAAATCTCATATTTTGGCCTAATTTTTCGATGGCAGTTGATTTTTCTTATTTCCTCACGGACGGCAATTAAAACAGCTTTTGTAAAACAACCATCTTCCTGTTTCTTTCTTTGGGTAGATACTTCAGGTTTATTCCTACTTTTGTCCAAATAATTACAAAGTATGGAAGCCTTAATTGCCATAGTCGCTATTGTTCTTTTAATAACCCCTTTAGCAGTAATTTATCTGTTATTTAAAGTAGGCAGCCTGTCCGGTAAACTATATCAATCTGAACAGATCAATGAAGATTTGAGCAATCGTCTCAGCAAATTAGAACAAAAGCTCAAAAACTTTGGGCAATCTGAAAAATCCAAATCAGAAACACAGCCGGCTATCAACTTGCCGGATAGAAATACAGCTAAATTGCCGGAACTTCCTGCTGTAATCGAACAGGAACCTGAGTTATTGACCGAAGAAAGCAATAAAGACCTGCAAACTCCACAAGAAGAGAGTATTGTGGTGGTTGGCATTTCCGAACACTTGCAAGAACATTCAGAGCAAAAAGAAGCGGTTGTTTTAACTGCTACCGAACAAAATATCAAAACAACCTCAACTTTTTGGGAACGGCTTAGCGGTGAAAACTGGATCGGAGTTGTAGGATCTGTATTGTTGGTCATAGGGGCAATTTTTCTGATTACCTATGCCGCCTTACAAGTAGAACCTGTTTACCGGTTTGCCATCATCACCGCCTTTTCTCTAATCACCGGAGGTATTGGATTTGCATTGCGAACAAATCCGGAATGGTCAACTTTTGGTTCCTGGTTAAGAAGTGTAGGAGGGGCTTTGTTTTTGTTTGGAAGTTTAGGTTCAGGTTATATTCCCGGTTTGCAATGGATTGAAAACCCTGCCACTTCGCTCGCTGTTTTGAGCTTAGGGATATCTGTCAATTTGCTGCTGGGATTTTTAGGAGGAACTCAAGTATTTGCTTCTCTTCATGTTTTATTGAGTTTGACAGCTTTAGCATTAGCTCCTGCAACTAATCAAACACTTATTCTGGCAGCCATCGTAACCCTGTTTGGAATTGCACCGGTTTACCGTGAACGATGGGATGCACATTTACTTATAATCGTTGTTGCATTTTTTACATTCCACCTCTATTGGTATTTTACAATCGGGAAACTAAGTTTAATGGTGATGTACGCACAACCAATATTGTCAATATTAATTTGGTTAACCCTTGGAATTGTCGGCGCTATTGTACATTATAGATCGGCTTATACCTCCAATAAATTTGAGGTATTACCTTTTCTCGGTCATTTGTTCAATTGGTTGTTCATGGCAACCGGATTGGCAATGCATGCTGCAGGAACTCCCTATAAAACTATTTTTATCCTGATTGGTGCTGTTGCGGCCTTTGTGTTGGCTTTGCGTGCCAAAAAAATCGGAATTAAGTGGCTTTACTATACAGACACCCTTTTGGCGCAGGTCGCTATGTTGGTGGCTTTACTCACACTGACCGATTGGAGTTGGACAAACGACAATGAAATCACCGTTTTATCTCTTATGTTTCTGGAAGCCTTATTGTTTAGTTTTGTGATGATGCTGGTAAAAGAACAATGGCTCTATCGAACAGGATTGGCGGCGGTTCACCTTTTAGGAGTTGGATTGATTGTACTTGCAGGAACAGAGATTTTTTCAGAAAACTTTATCGGTAATTATTTACACGCCGGCTTTATTGCCATCGCTTTGGCAGCTTCTCTTGCTTTTCAGATCTATCCGGCAATCTTTCAAACAGAAACATCTCCCTTTGATACTTCGGATTCCTGGTTTTTGCCTTTAGGTTCAACCGGCAAAGACCATCGTTTTTCGGTGCTGGGTTTATTGTCTGGCATTATGCCTTTGGTAATATTCACCTATTTTTATGATCAACTTTGGGCAGTATATACCACAGGAGTCCTGTTTATTGTCTTATTATACCTTAGAAACAAATTGCAGATTAACGGATTTGGAATTGGTTTGCTGGCCGGTTTGGTGCTTTGGCATTATATTGTATGGCAAACGGTATTTTACCAGGAAAGTTGGACTCAGATTTTCAGTTTTGTATTTACGATACCCCTGTTAGCAGTTTCCTTTGTGGCAGCTTTATGGTGTTTTGTTGCATCGAGCGGAACTTATCTTCGATGGCCGGGAATGTATCTGTTTGTATTAGGCGTATCATTTACAGCTTATCATTTCCTCGAACCGATTTGGGTCTTTGCCCCTCCATTATTCTGGATAGCGGGTTCGGTCATCTTGCTCGAAATGGCAAAATGGTTTAGAAACAACTATGGCGGAAAGCAACATGAAGAAGATGAACCTGACAGGTATTTACTTCAATTAGGTTATATCTTGCTGTTGGTTTTTGTGGTCAGACATTTTACGGAATATATTACAATAGAAGAAAGCATAGGTTTTTTCAAAACACGATGGATAGTAGAACTGACCGCATTTATTGCTTTATTGTATTGGGCCTTCCAACAACCTGCCCAATCAGGAGAAAAAAATTATCCGGTCTGGAAGTTTATTCAACCCTTAATGCCAGAAATACTTCTTGGATTTACCATTGGCATTACTATTGTCGAAGTGCCCGAAATCTGGCATTCCTTACTTTTTGTAATTCTGGCACTTTCAGCACTTGTAATCACGGTCAGACAACAAGACAGTATATCCCGGTTAAGGCTTTATGCGCTGATGCTGAGCTGGATTTCCGCAGGTTTTATCGTCTATATCAGCCATTTTTATATAACAAACACGATGTACTGGACAGCACAACCCTGGTTGGCGGGTGTTGCCTCAATTATTTTGCTGTTTGTTTTTGTTGCTTTTTACTACCCATACAGACAGTTGGACAATCTAAGTTTTCCCGCTTTATTGCATGGAGTTTTATCCGCTTTTGTTCAACTAATCAGGAGACGAAGCATGTGGTGGATTTTTTACCCCATCTTTATCTCAGTAGCTGTTTTCCTGTATTATTCTTTCTCAAAATCGGTGCTAACTCTTTGGTGGGTTATCGAATGTTTTGTCATTTTCAGTCTTGCTTTTTGGGCGCGAGAAAATTACTTCCGTTACATAGCATTCACCGGAGTTTTGATTTGTTTATTCAGGCTTGTACTGTTTGATCTGGCACAAACCGGAACCTTAACACGAGCATTGGCTTTTCTTGGCATGGGTGCAGTTTTACTTGCGATGTACGTTGTAGGAAATCGTTTTAAAGGCAGGTTCGAACATGAAAATGCAATTTCAACTAAGGAAACCTGATTTGATTGTGTTATATAATGTTTTCAGTTAGGTCAATTTCTGTTTCAAAATCCAAACCAAATTTAATTAACTAACGTGTTCATCAATTACTTTGATTTTTACCAAATTCCGGTTGCATTTTTCCCCGATGAAACCGAACTTAGAAACCTTTTTTTTAAAATCAACCGAGAATATCACCCCGATTACTTTACTCAATCAGATGCCCTTACTCAGGAAAAAGCATTGGAATTGACATCCATCAACAATAAAGCCTACCAAACTCTTTCCAATCCGGAATTGAGAATAAAACATATCTTGCAAATTTATGGGTTGCTTGACGAAGATGAGAAATACCAGTTGCCGCAGTCCTTTCTCTTAGAAATGATGGACATAAACGAACAAATCATGGAAGTTTCGTTTTCGGAAGATCCTGAACAAGAGTTGATTCGTTTAAATCAACAAATTGCAAATCTGGAAGAAAACATGAAAAACGAAATTTCCCCGGTCTTACATAACTTCGACCAAAATCCTCAACAAGTTGAACTTTTGCAAACAGTAAAAGATTTTTACTACAAAAATCGCTACATATTGCGCATCAAAGAAAGTTTATCTAACTTTGCGCACCGTTAAATGCCCAGATGGCGGAATTGGTAGACGCGCTGGTCTCAAACACCAGTGGGGTAAAACCCATGCCGGTTCGATCCCGGCTCTGGGTACTTCAATCAAACCTCGTTTCTTAACAGAAACGGGGTTTTTGTTTTTTATCAGATTGATTATCCTGCTTTTATTGATGTGCTAATAGTATAACCGGGAAATCTAACCTCGATTTAATCTCCTGACAGGGATTTTATCTTTACCAAAACGCAAATTGATTTTACGCTCGCAATTTCTCTGTTAGATGAACCTTTCAAAAAAAATTTAAAAAGATTTAATATTTAGCAACCACTCTGTTTACGTTTAACAGCTATTATTTCTCCTGATTTTTAGATGATTTTGTAGATTTTACACCTAACCCCATTTTTTCTTGCCCGGTAATTTATGATTAACCTCTGATTTAGTTTACCTGAATTAATTAGATTGCTGAACACTTAAATAAAGTAAAAAAGAACGCTATTGTAAAGTTGTGCTCTAAAATCTGAAAATTACTTTTTAACAAAAAAAGAATCCATTCCGCTTGCGGATTAGTTCATTCCGCTTGCGGATTGATTTGTTCCGCTTGCGGATTATTTCATTCCGCTTGCAGATTATTTCATTCTGCTTCCGGATTAGTTCATTCCGTTTGCAGATTGATTTGTTCCGCTTGCAGATTGATTTATTCCGCTTCCGGATTAGTTCATTCCGCTTACAGATTGGTTCGTTCCGCTTGCGGATTGATTTATTCCGCTTCCGGATTAGTTCATTCCGCTTACAGATTGGTTCATTCCGCTTCCGGAATAATTTATTCCGCTTCCGGATTGGTTTATTCCGCTTGCGGATTGGTTTGTTCCATCAGAATATTATATTACAAAAGTTCAATTTGATGCTTACTTCCTAATCATGTTGAATTAAAATTTACTGTAAAAAGAACTTTAGTAAATTTTCTCTTAATTATGGGGGCAAGAATCCAAAAAACATTAAAAGATGAGGCAGATTTGATTTGTTCTAAGCCTTACATGTTGGCAATTACTAATTCTATAATAAATTATTGAGTTAGTAAAACCCCGAACATTTAACTTGATTTTTAAAATAGCTTTACTTAAATAAGTGCTTTAACAGGTTTACTCTCCATCTTTTCATAAAACACAACTGTTATTTATCCAATTCTGAGCAGTTTTTTTACAAACACTTGTCTGCCAAATTGTCATTGTTTAGCAAAATTTGTTTAATTTTGCAGCCTGAAAATAGTTTATTCCATGCATCCTACCCTACATACTGAAATTGAAACTTTATTGAATCACAACAAACCACTTGACGAAACAAGACAAGGGGAAGTTCTTGCCGTTATCGAAGAGCAAAATGTAACCTACAATGGCAAACATTTTTATATAGAAAGCTATGGCTGTCAGATGAATTTTAATGACAGCGAAATCGTGGCTTCCATTCTAAACGCAGAAGGCTACCGGTTGACCCCTGATTACGAAACTGCCGACCTCATTTTACTCAATACCTGTTCCATCAGAGAAAAGGCAGAAGAAAGGGTTCGTACCCGTCTAAAAACTTTTGTTCAATTAAAACGCCGTCGTTCCGGTACTTTGATTGGCATATTGGGATGTATGGCAGAGCGATTAAAACAAAGCCTGCTCGAACAAGAACAAATCGTTGATTTAGTAATTGGGCCTGATGCTTACCGAAGTTTGCCCTCATTAATCGCAGAAGCTGAAGGAGGCCAAAAAGCGGTCAATGTCTTGCTTTCGAGAGAAGAAACTTATGCCGATGTTAGTCCGGTCAGATTAGACAGTAATGGGGTCAGTGCTTTTGTTTCCATCATGCGAGGTTGCGACAATATGTGTTCTTTTTGTGTAGTACCTTTTACCAGAGGACGCGAACGAAGCCGCAATGCCTTTTCAATCATTGCAGAAGCGACCGAATTATTCGACAAAGGATACAGGGAAGTTACCTTGTTAGGTCAAAACGTTGATTCCTACAAATGGTTAAATCCTGAAACTAATCAAACTACAACCTTTGCGAATCTGCTCGAAATGGTAGCTCAAATCTCCCCATTGTTAAGGGTTCGGTTTTCTACCTCTCATCCCAAAGATATGACCGATGATGTGTTATACACCATGGCAAAATATGCCAATATTTGCAATTATATTCATCTTCCCGTTCAGTCGGGTAGCAGCCGGATTTTGCAAACCATGAACCGTACTTATGATCGCGACTGGTATATAGACCGAATCGAAGCTATCAAAAAAATTATACCTGACTGTGGAATTTCTACAGATATTATCTCAGGTTTTTGTACCGAAACGGATGAAGACCATGCAGAAACATTAAGTATGATGAGTTACGTGCAATATGACATGGCTTATATGTTTGCCTACTCAGAAAGACCGGGTACTTTAGCTGCCCGAAGGTATGCAGACGATGTACCCGCAGAAGTCAAAAACAAAAGATTGCAGGAAATCATTGCCCTTCAGAATCAACATTCTTTGATTAAAAACCGAAAAGATGTCGGTAAGATTTTTACCGTCCTTGTCGAAAAAAACTCAAAACGCTCCGACAAAGACCTTTGCGGCAGAACCGACCAAAACAAAATGGTTGTGTTTCCCCGTGAAAATCACCAACCGGGCGACTATGTACAGGTTTTGATTGAAAGTTGCACCTCTGCTTCTCTCAAAGGAAGAGTTGTCGGGTAACTAAAAAACTTCAAAACCTCTGTTGAGAATTATCATTCGCTTTTAAGCTACCTAATCAATTATCAGATTTATTGTTTAACCCCTGATTAAAACTTCAACTTCTTTCATGGATTTTCAGTCCATCAAATCTCGTTTCGGAATTATCGGCAACTCTTCCGGGCTTAATAATGCCCTTAGTGTTGCTGAAAGAGTTGCTCCTACTGACCTGACCGTCCTGATATTGGGCGAAAGCGGTGTGGGTAAAGAAGTGTTCTCTCAAATTATTCATGCCTTGAGTCCACGCAAACATAACAATCTGATTGCGGTTAACTGTGGCGCTATTCCGGAAGGCACGATTGATTCCGAATTGTTCGGGCACGAAAAAGGCTCTTTTACCGGTGCTTCCGACAGCAGGAAGGGGTATTTTGAAGTGGTTAACGGCGGAACTATATTTTTGGACGAAATCGGTGAAATGCCATTAGGTACTCAGGCCCGTTTGTTGCGTATTCTCGAAAGCGGAGAGTTTATCCGCGTTGGTTCGTCAAAAACTCAAAAAACGGATGTCCGTGTTATTGCTGCAACTAATGTAAACTTATTGGAGGCCGTCAAAATTGGTAAGTTCAGAGAAGATCTCTACTACCGTCTTAGTACCGTTCCCATTTATATACCCCCTTTGCGCGAACGAAAAGAAGATCTGCTTTTGTTATTCAGAAAATTCAGTGCCGATTTTTCAGAGCGCTACCGTACTACTACCATAACGCTTGAGCCAGACGCTCAGGAACTTTTACTCAATTATCCTTGGCCGGGTAATATCCGGGAATTAAAAAATGTCGCAGAACAAGCTTCTGTCTTATCCGTCAAACGCCCGCTCCCTGCCGAAGACTTGCGACCTTTTCTGACCAATGCGGCGGGTTACGAAAACCGTTTTCCTGTTTTAAGTTCTCATAGTTCCAGCAAACAAGGTCAGGATTTCAATTTTTCTGAGCGGGAAATTTTGTATAAACTGCTTTTTGACATGCGTCAGGAAATGAGCGAAGTCAAACAACTACTCCTCCAATTAGCAAGCGGGGTATTGCCGGCAACAGGGTTTAATTCCCCTATAATGCCTGTAACAACACATACAACAACACCTCAAAATTTTTCCCTGTCGCCCGAATATCCTCCGAATTTGCAGCCTTTACACAAAACACCTTTAGGCGTTGACAACAAATCCGGTATTGGCCCTATTGTTGTCAATCGCACTAATGAAGGTTATGCTAATGAGTTTCCTGCTGCGATTGTAGTGGACGAAACGCTTTCAATCGCCGATCATGAGCGCGAACTGATACAACGAGCACTTAAAAAACACAAAAACAAAAGAAGAGATGCTGCATTTGAACTTGGCATTTCTGAACGAACCCTATACCGGAAAATAAAGGAATATAATATTAAAGAATAGCAATTAGCTGACAAGTCCGGGTTTCCAAGAAAATATAATAAAAAAAGGGAAACTTAATGAACTGTTTTATTGTTGTTTAGACATCCTCTTCAGACAACAATTCCAGAATGTCAGAGCAATTGTATTTTGCACCCGGAAGGGTTAACCTTATTGGCGAACATTTGGATTATAATGGTGGTAAAGTCTTGCCTATCGCCATTTCACAGGGTTTGAAAGCAAAAGTTGTATTTTCCGGCAACTCAGTTATCAAAATCCGTTCTGAAGATTTTACCGGGGAGTTAGTGGTTGATTTGCAAACTGAAAATTTCTCAAAACGAGATGTTCAGTGGATGAATTATCCTTTGGGGATGATTCAATATTTGTTGCCTTATATTAATCCTGAACATTGCGGTTTTTCAGCTTTTATCACTTCAGATTTGCCGGCAGGTTCGGGTTTATCTTCTTCTGCTGCCATCGAAGTATTGATAGCCAATATTTTATTAAAATTAGACCAAACCCAATCTAAAGCAGACGGTAAATTTGTCGCTCAGCTCTGTAAGAAAGTAGAAAACGAATATATCGGAGTAAACAGCGGCATTATGGATCAGTTTGTCGTTGCAATGGGCAAAGCAGAACATGCCTTGTTATTGGATTGCGATGACCTTAGCCATCAGTATATTCCTTTTTTACCCAAAAGTCATACTTTGTTGGTGATGAATACCAATAAATCACGCAATCTGACAGATTCAAAATACAATGAGCGAAAAGAGGAATGTGAACTTGCCTTAATCGAAATTAACCGGCACCGGAACAATCATCCCATTTCAAATCTAAGTCAGGCAGATTTTAAGTGGCTTGGATACATCAAAGACGGGCTTTTACAAAAACGGGCAAAGCATGTTATCACAGAAAACTACCGCGTACATGCGGCGGTAAATGAAATTCAAAACGGCGATTGGTTTAACTTTGGCGAATTGTTGTTTCAGTCTCATATTTCATTAAAGAACAACTATGAAGTGTCGGGCTTTGAATTAGACACTCTGGTTGATTTATCCAAACAATCTCCCGGCTGTATAGGAGCAAGAATGACAGGAGCCGGTTTTGGAGGGTGTGCCATCGCCTTAGTTGATTCAAACATGGTTTGGCAGTTTATTGAAAAGGTAAAACCCGCCTACGATAAAGCCACCGGTCTTTCACTTCAGATTATTCCTACTCAGGCAGAAAACGGAGTGCATTTAATCGAATGAACCTGTTAGTTTTTACTTAAACATCCGGTGTTGTCAGTTCAACATTAACCAATTGCAACTGCATGGGTTGCTTACTTTTAAAATGACGGATAAACCTTTGGACTAACGCTTTGTTTGACTTACCTTTGCAAACCGTTTGAAATAAATGTTTTTTAAAAACACTATAAGAAACGGTTATCTAATGCAAATCGTTTCCGCAATTTACCGATAGTTCAGATCCGTTTTGCCCTCTTTAGTATTTTGCCTCATATTATGCCTGAGCTATCTTTACCTGAACAACACCGCGAACTCATTTTGGCAGTAAGCCTTGCTGCAGATGAACTTGGCTACCCTGCTTTTTTAATTGGAGGATATGTTCGCGATTTAATTCTTAAACGTCCCGGAAAAGACATTGATATTGTTTGTCAGGGAAGTGGTAGTGCTTTGGCAAATTTAGCCGCTCAAAAAATTCCAAATGCCGGACAAATTGTAGTCTTCAAAAACTTTGGCACCGCTGTTTTCAGGGTTGGAGAAGTTGAACTGGAGTTTGTGGGCGCTCGAAAAGAATCTTATCAGCATCATTCGCGAAAACCAATCGTTGAAGACGGAACTTTGGAGGACGATCAAAATCGCCGTGATTTTACTATGAATACATTGGCTATCTGTATTAACAAAAGTAATTTCGGAACATTGATTGACCCTTTTGGCGGATTAGAAGATATCGCAAATGGAATCATTAAAACTCCTCTGAATAATCCTGAAAATACCTTTTCAGACGATCCGCTCAGAATGATAAGAGCTATCAGGTTTGCAACACAACTTAATTTTACCATTGAACCCATAACCTTAAAAGCAATTGAACAAAATAACTACAGGCTAAACATTATATCGCAGGAAAGGATTGTTGACGAACTGAATAAAATCATGCTTTGCGCTAAACCTTCGATTGGATTCAAACTTTTGTTTGATACCGGGCTTTTGCCGATTTTTTTTCCCGAACTGGCAGCCATGCATGGCGTTGAAGTAATTGAAGGAATAGGACATAAAGACAATTTTTACCACACCCTTCAGGTGTTAGACAATCTTTGTACGGTAAGCAATAACCTTTGGTTAAGATGGGCAGCTTTACTCCACGATATAGGCAAACCTGCCACCAAAAAATTTAACTCCATGGAAGGCTGGACTTTTCATGGACATGAAATAGTTGGAGCAGCAATGACAGTTCAGATTTTTAAAAGATTAAAACTACCCCTTAATGAACATCTCCGTTATGTTAAAAAATTAGTTGCCCTGCATCAGCGCCCTGTTTTTTTAACCAAAGGTGAAATCAGCGACTCTGCTTTAAGAAGGCTTCTTTTTGATGCAGGTGATGACCTTGACGATTTAATGACCTTATGCCGTGCTGACATCACCTCTAAAAATGAAGAACGGGTACAACGTTTTTTAGAAAATTACAATACCCTCCTCCAGAAATTACAGGAAGTAGAACAAAAAGACCATTTGCGAAACTGGCAACCCCCCATAGACGGCGAACTGATCATGACCACATTCGGATTAAAACCGGGTACTCAGGTTGGCGAGATTAAAACAGCTATCCGCGAAGCTATTTTAGACGGTGTTATTGAAAATAATTATGAGGCGGCCTACCAATTCATGCTCCAAAAAGCAGCAGAGTTGGGATTGATTCCTTTAGAATAGACTGAAATCTTCAGGGTGCCTGATGGGATGTTTTAGGACAGGACTTTAAGGCGGTAGTCTGCTTGGTTAGTTCCTTAAATACCAACTATCCGCCTCAATTGAAGCTGTTAAGGAAAAAATAAGGGGAAATGGTTGCACTTAATTTTTAAGTTTCGCAGCAAAAAGTCAGATCAACCCAAAACGCCTGTCCAGGCGAAGTAGAACAATAAAAAACTTTATTTCTATTCTGTCCGGAACTTATTTTTAAGTCCGGTAAAATCTGTTTCCTGTTTGAGTTCTATTTCATCAGAGGTATTCATTCGGAATGAAAAAAACATTAGCTTTGTCATGTTTAACAAATAAAAGCAACTAATAAGCGTTTAACTTGCAAAAAAATACGAATTTTAGCCCGTTAAACTGAGCGAGTATCGCTTCAACAAAACTGATAAAGTATGTCTATGAATTTCCGGCTGATTCTTTTAATGCTATGTTTAGGGTTCCTGCATTTTAACTTACTCGAGGCACAGCCTCCAACTGATGGAAGTCAGGAAATTGCCCCTGAAAATGTGGATATCGTCAAACCTTATGAGCCGGTTTTAGCAGATGCTGTTAAAATTGATTTTGGGCCTGATCTGCCTACAAAAGAAGAATTGGAGAAATCAAAACCTGTTTTTTCTGATTACTTTGTTCCCAACCGGTATTTAACCCTTGGGTATGACCCGCTTCCTTTAAAACCAATGGCATATAAAACTCAAACCAAAGGAGCCAAGGATTTGGAGGACTTGCACAATATATGGCTTCAGGCCGGTTATGGAAATTTAAATACTCCTTTTATTGAAGCCTCGGTTAGTTCGGGAAGGTCTAAAAAGTTGGTAGCAGGTGCGACCGGTTCACATATTTCCTCACAAGGACGCAAAGACCTTCAGGATTATGCGCAATCCGGGGTTGGTGCTTACGGAAAGTATTTCACCAAATCCAATTTTTTTGGATTAGATATTGGTTATAAACGTCAGAAGAATTATTACTATGGTTTCCATGCAGATACTTTGCTGATGCCTCCTCCTTCTGATGCTGATGCCGCAAAGCAGTTGTTTCAAACAATTTCGGGTTCGGTTGAATTTGGCAACAGCACGGAAAATAAGTCCATCACCGACTACAATTTAAAAACCACCTATCATTGGTTTGGTGATCATTATGATGCAAAGGAGAACAATGTAATTGTAAGTGGAACAATCAACCGTTTGTTTAATGAGAATATAGGGGCAGGTATAACCCTACATACCCATTACTCAAACTATAAAGACAGCATAAGTGTCAACAACCTGATGCTTAATGTCATTCCAAGTTTCACTTACCGGGCATTTTGGGGTACTATTCATCTTGGAGCTAATGCCATGTTAGACCACAAAAAGTTTTACCCATATCCTTATATAAACGCTTCTGCTTTCGCAATACCGGATAAATTAGAGATTTACCTGATTTGGAAAAAAGAACTTGTTAAGACCAATTACATGAGCCTGACTGCGGCAAATCCTTTTGTCGAACAAATTCAGGATTACAAAAATGCGCGGAGAGAAGAGAGAAATCTCGGGGTAAAAGGAAATGCCGGAATTTTTTCGTTTGATGTAAAAGGTGGGCAGGATATTACTGCCAATCAGCCCTTTTTTGTCAATGACAGCACTGATTTACGAACTTTTGACGTGGTTTATGATAAACTAACCACCTGGTTTGGAGCTGCTGAGGCAGGTGTAACCTTAAAACAAGGAAGTGTTGGACTTGCCGCCCGCTACAATAGTTTTAAAACTGATACTATTGCCGAAGCCTGGCATTTGTTCCCTTTAGACATTATGGTAAATGCCACCTATTCGCCCCTTGAAAAACTAACCCTTCAATCTAATTTATTTGTGTTGAACAGGGCAAAAGGAAGATTAGCCAATGGTGATGCCGAAAATCTGAAAGGAATTTTGGATCTTAACTTTTCTGCAAGATATAATTTTACCAAAAACATAGGAGTATTTGCCAATGTCAACAATATCTTGTCGGTTAAAGCAGAGCGTTTTCTGTATTACCCGGGATATGGACTAAATGCTCTGGGAGGAATTTTGTTGAAATTTTAGACTTTATCAGAATAAACCCTTTAAACTACACTTCAAGAATTATGGCAAAAAAAGTAAACATAACTTATTATATCAGTTCCTTGTTGTATGATTACAGTTCCGTAGTTGTTCCCGGATTTGGAGCATTTATTACCCAGTATATTCCATCAAAAGTTGATACAGAAACGGGGATGGTCAGTCCTCCGGTAAAGACAATACAGTTTAATGAAAAACTAAACCTGAATGATGGATTGCTTATCAGTCATATTGCCCGGCATGAAAGAATTAACGACTCAGAAGCTGAAAATTATATCTCTAATTTTGTCAACAATATCAACGATCAGTTAAACTATGGCCAACCCGTATTTATTGAAGGACTTGGCACATTCAACAAATTACCACAATCGGAAATTGTCAACTTTACGCCTGCCCACGATATCAATTTTTCCACAGAAACATTTGGTCTTAGTTCTGTTGAACTCCCGATAATTGAAACTGAAGAAGGTACAGTTCCTTCAGAAATCCCGCCTCCTCCCTTAGGAACTGAATTTAATTTTCACGCAAACGATGAAATCAATGAAGATGAAGACGGGAACGAAACTTCAATTTATCCGTCAAACGATGCTCCAAATTCAGAAAAACGCTCTTTACACGAAGTTTTAGCTGCCGGAAGCGGAGGAAATATGGTTACTACAACAACATCTGCCAATGAAGAACCGATTGAACCTTCACCCAAAAAACCAAATTACTGGTGGTGGCTGATTCCGGTTGTTTTGTTGGTAGTTTTTATTGTAGTACTGACACAAATGCCAACCGGAAAAAAAGACGAAACAGATCTTGCAGTTGCCGACAGTATTTCGGAATTACAAACCGATACTAATGATTTGGTTAGTTCGGAAAACGATTTAGGTTCAAATCCTGAAAGAGACGAAGCCTATGAGGATGATCAATTCAATGACGAAACATCCGGCAATCAAATCAACAATGATATCTCAGATAGTGGCAACGGGGAATCTAATGGTTCAACAGAAAATAACAGTGGAAATACTGCGGCTACCCAAACCACTAACACCGCTACATCCACCTCTTCGGCAAGAGGAGGCGCAGCCGAAGAACCCAAAACTCCCCCTGCTGCAACAACCGGAACAACCAATAATAACAGAGGAAATGCAACTGCCGACACACAAAATCCACCATCCGGATATTATGTGGTCATTGCTTCGCTCGATTCAAAAGCCAAAGCACAAAAAATGTCGTCTAAGTTGAGTAAAAGCGCTGAAAATGTATATTTTATGGAAGCAGAAAACGGCAAATACAGAATAGGATATCATTATGAAAAACTATCAGAGGCTCAATCTGCTCAATCTGATTTAAAAAATACTTATACCGGTGCATGGATTCTTAAACGCTGATTACAGCCAACATCATCCATACCTGTAATTCGCTATCAAACATTGGTTTATGCAAATACTGATGTTTATACTTCCCCGATTAATCCCCTTGCTAATCCTGAGCGGTGGTTATTGGTATGTTTGTGAATTAAATGAAAATGATTGCAGTTGCTTTAGTAGCCCGGAAAAGCCAAAATCATTTACCATTGCAGATGGGGATTCAGTTTTATATGCTGCTGCTGCTCCGGATAGCTTTATCAGGTTTGCCCATTCAAAACCCGAACCGGTCATTCCAAAAGAACTCGAAGATTCATTTCAGAAAATTGCAGGTTATTTACACGACAATAATCAACGGAATTTAAAAATTACCTGCTTTTACGGCAATAAAGAAAAAAATCGCACAATATTCCCCAATTTAGGGTTAGCCCGTGCCGAATTGTTAAAACAAAAACTGTTGTTACTCAATATCCCTCAAAACCGGATAGAAACCAATTCCAGCAAAGTTTCCAATCCACTTTTTATCCGGGATTATCTGTTAAACGGAGTTAATTTTGAATTTACCTCAAACAACCTGTTGCCGGTCAGTATCGAAAAAATGCTTCAAACCGATTCAATTACCGTTTTCTTTAAAGACAATTCTACAGACTTTGAGTGTTTAACGGAAACATTAATTTATTTTGAAAACCTGAAACACTATTTACAACAGAATCATCAAATTTCTGTTTTGATTACCGGTCATACAGACAATTCAGATACCGATGAATTTAACCTGATATTAGGCAAAAAAAGAAGTGAACTCCTCAAAAAATATATGACCGAACTGGGCTTGCCTGAAAAAAGAATAATTACACAAAGTATGGGCGAGTTACAACCTGTTTTTTCAAATGCTACGGAAGATGAACGAAAGAAAAATCGAAGGGCAGTTGTTAAAACTATCCTACAGCCAAATATTAATTCCACAAATTAGTTTTTTTAACACCATTACTACGATAAACCATGTACCGAAACATTAAAGACTTTACCTCTGACTGGGAACAGGAAACAAAAATGACTTTAAAAATATTTTCTGCTCTCACAGAAGAATCTCTGCTCAAAAAAGTTCATCCCGATGTGAGAACTTTAGGAAGATTGGCCTGGCATATTACCCAAACCCTGACGGAAATGACTTCCAAGGCCGGATTACTAACTGAGGATGAATTGGAAGATACGCCTATTCCGGTTGCTGTTACTGAGTTAATTGCAAATTATCAGAAATATGCAAATCGGGTTTCTGAGGAAGTGAACCGTCAATGGACAGATAGCGAGTTGGAACAACGGGTAAATATGTATGGACAAGAATGGAGAAAAGGAACAGTACTCAGTGTACTTGTCAATCACCAAATTCACCACCGTGCACAAATGACTATCATCATGCGTTTGGCCGGTTTGAAAGTTCCGGGAATATACGGACCTGCAAAAGAAGAATGGGCTGCCTGGGGAATGACTGCCCACGAGTAAGATTAAAACATTAACGTTCTACGCAAAGCATATAAGATTCAAATTTACTTAACCCGAACCTAAAACCGCCACTAAATCACCGATTGCCTGAGCAAGATCAGCATATTCTTCCCGACTCATTGTAACTCTGGTTTTTGAGAAATCGAGATCATGAATATGGTTAATGGGCACCAAATGAATATGGGCATGAGGAACTTCCAAACCTATAACAGCAACTCCAATTCTTTGACACGGCACAGTTTGTTCAATGGCTTTTGCCACTTTTTTGGCAAACAACATTAAACCGGACAATAACGGGTCTTCCAAATCAAATATATAATCAGTTTCCTGTTTTGGGATGACCAATGTATGACCTTTCGATAAAGGGTTAATGTCGAGAAATGCGAGATAAAGTTCAGTTTCAGCCACTTTATGACAAGGAATTTGTCCCGAGACAATTTTTGAAAAAATACTGGACATTTCAGGTAGTTTTAATTGAATAAAAATTTAGCAAATTTCGGAGGAAAATTAAGCAAATATTTTAACCTGTTCCGGAAAACAACCCAATATTATGAATTTGTTTGAACGATTGTTGATGCCGTATTGGGTAGCACCACCCAAATTTTTAACCGGACTATATCCCAAATTAATCTGGGAAATACCAGATCCCGAACCAAGTTTGTATCTGACATTTGATGACGGACCAACCCCCGAAGTAACCGAATGGGTATTAGAAAAGCTGGACGATTACGGGGCAAAATCTTCTTTTTTTTGTATCGGGAGCAAAGCAAAACAACATCCTGAAATTCTGGAACAGGTCATCAAGGCCGGTCATAGTGTTGGCAATCATACCCACCATCATCTTCACGGTTGGAAAACACCACTGAATGAATATATTGACGATATCCGTCAATGTGCTGAGCATGTACCCTCTTCTTTGTTCAGACCTCCTTACGGAAAAATTACCCGCGCTCAAACAAATTATCTTTTACAAAACCCCGAAGTATTCGGCACTAATCAATCCACCAAAATAGTCATGTGGTCAATTGTCAGTGCAGATTGGATGAATCAACTTCCCTGGCAAACTTGTTTCAAGCATGTAGTCAGCAATGTAAGCCTGAATTCAAAGCCCTTTAGTCCGGTTATCGTTTTTCATGACAGTCAAAAAGCGCTTTATAATCTCAGAGAAGTTTTACCGAGAATTTTAGACTATTATCATCAAAAGAACTTTTGTTTCAAGGCAATTTAAGTTCAGTACTTTCCCATTTTATCCTTTTTTTCTGCAAGGATATTCTTCTTAAAACCGGGAAAACTTGTTTTGTGGTTTATAAAACTTCTATTTAAAAACAAAAAAATGGTGATAACACAAAATTGATCAATCAATTTGTTAACTTTGCGCCCCAAACAGGCTACCAATGAGTTCTCAAATTATGCTTTTTGGCGGTAGAACGTCAAAAACGTTATCCGAAGAAATCGCTCAGCATTATGATTTGCCATTGATCAATGTACAAATTCAACAGTTCAGCGATGGTGAAATACAGCCGGTGATTAAAGACTCTGTACGTGGGGAGTATGTTTTTTTCATACAATCTACCAATCCGCCTTCGGAAAATATAATGGAACTCATGCTGTTGATAGATGCAGCCCGAAGAGCATCAGCGAAATATATAACAGCGGTCATTCCCTATTTTGGATATGCCCGTCAGGATAGAAAAGACAAACCGAGAGTGCCGATAGCCGCCAAACTGATCGCAAATTTGCTGACTACAGCCGGCGCAAACAGAGTGATGACGATGGATTTACATGCCCCGCAAATTCAGGGTTTTTTTGACATACCGGTAGATCACTTAGACAGTTCTGCTGTTTTTATTCCCTATATCCGGGAAATCGGAAGTACCGCAGATTTGTTGTTTGCCTCTCCGGATGTAGGAGGAACAAAAAGGGCGAGATCTTTTGCCAAATACTTTAAAACAGATATGGTTATTTGCGACAAATATCGCGAAAAAGCCAACGAAATAGCAGGAATGACTGTGATTGGTGATGTGGAAGGAAGAGATGTAGTATTGGTAGATGACATCGTTGATACTGCAGGTACACTCTGCAATGCAGCTCAGGCTTTGTTGGCAAAAGGTGCAAACAGTGTGCGCGCTATCTGTACACATCCTGTTCTTTCGGGAGCAGCTTACGAAAGGATAGAAAGTTCTTTATTGACAGAATTGGTTGTTTGCAACACTTTACCTTTAAAACAAACATCTAAGAAAATACGGGTTTTATCGGTAGCTCCGTTGTTTGCAACTGCCATCAAACGCACTTTTGAACACCGGTCTATTAGTTCACTATTCAGTTAAATAGGGCAAACTGCTTTAACACAAAATTTAATACAAAACAAAATAAACAATACGCTTATTATGAAAACGATTAGCATTATTGGGGAAGCAAGAGCCTCAACAGGTAAGAGAAATACCAAAGATTTGCGCAATAAGAACCACGTTCCCTGTATATTATACGGAGGTCAGGAAAATATTCATTTCAGTGCATTGGAGCGGGCTTTTAAACCAATTTTAACCACTCCTGATTTGGTAGTGGCAGAAATTGAAATTGGAGGAAAAATTTATCGGGCTATTTTAAAAGATTCTCAATTTGACCCGATTAAAGACAAACCCCTTCATCTCGACTTTCAGGAGCTTGTGCCCGGCCATGTTGTCAACACAGAATTGCCCATCCGTTTAACAGGTATGGCAGTCGGAGTAAAAGCAGGTGGACGTTTGTTGCAAAAAGTACGCAAAGTATTGGTAAAAGCAGTGCCCGAAAGCTTAGTTTCCGAAATTGTGGTCAGTGTTGATCATCTTGACGTTGGCAAATCTATCCGGGTACGGGATATTCAATTGCCGGGTGTTCAGATTCTGAATCCCCCCTCATTGCCCATTGCTTCTGTAGAAATCACAAGAGCTATCCGTTCTGCTCAGGCTGCTGCCGCTGCTGCTACGAAAAAATAAGTCTGACTTTCCTGTTGTCTATAAGGCAAGTTGATGATCTGTTTTATCGAAAACTTGACTTAAACGATTTTACGGAAATAACCTATACAGAATATTTTCTGTTTTATGTTTTGTCAAATTGCAAACCTCCTCGCTTAAATTCGGGAATTGGTTTGCAATTTGTTTTTTACCCCTTGGCAAGTTTTTTTTATCTCCTTAATATTAGTTTGTGAACTATCTGATAGCCGGCTTAGGCAATATCGGTACCGACTATGAACATACACGGCATAATATAGGCTTTGATGTTGTCTCTTTTTTAGCTGCACAACATCAGGCTGTGTTCAGTTCTTCGAGATTGGCCGCCAAAACTCAAATCCGGATAAAAGGACGAACCCTGCATTTAATTCAACCTTCTACTTATATGAATTTAAGCGGGAGAGCGGTAAAATATTGGTTGCAAATGACTAATACAGATCTGAGCAATTTTTTAGTCATCACAGATGATGTAAGTTTACCCTTTGGAAAACTACGAATACGAAAACAAGGAAGCAACGGCGGACATAACGGACTGAAAAGCTTAGATGAACATTTGAATACCAATGAATATGCTCGCTTGAGAATTGGCATTGGCAATGACTATCCCAAAGGAAGGCAATCTGATTATGTCTTAGGTAAATGGACGGAACAGGAAAAAGAAGAACTGCCCAAATATATTGAAACTGCTTCTGAAGCAATCGTTTGCTTCGTTTTAGAAGGATTAGACCGCGCTATGAATAAATTCAATGTAAAAAAATGATTTAATTGCATCGAATCTAAGTACAGGTAAAACCTTTATCCTGTTTTGTATGTCTTTAGAAAACAAAAAAAGGATAACACCTTGTTTTATTGGACATTCGATTAAATGAAATTTTAAATCAGCATATTATTCAAACTTAACTCCTGCCCTACCCGGCTCCACCAAATCTATATTCATGCGACACTTAATTTTTACTTCGTTTATTTTGATCTTATCGTTCAGGTTGATGGCACAACCGCTTTCCGGAGAAAAGGAAGCCTTTACCTATGCCGATACTTTGAGAGGCACTTTACTACCTGAACGCACCTGGTTTGATGTTACTTATTATGACTTAAACATTGCCGTAAATCCGCAGGAAAAAAGTCTTTCTGGTTTTAATGATATTTATTTCAAAGTGCTGCGTTCGCAAAATATCATGCAAATAGATTTGTATGAAAATATGCAGGTGGACAGCATTATATATAACGGACAAATTTTACCTTTCAGAAGGCTGCACAATGCTGTGATGATCGTGTTCCCACAAATGCTTGCAGTTTCGGAAGGCATTCAAAAAATCAGGTTTTTTTATTCAGGAAAACCCACTGTAGCTGCACGTCCGCCCTGGGATGGTGGTTTTGTTTGGTCTAAAGATAAAGAAGGCAATCCGTTTATAGGTGTTGCCTGTCAGGGAGATGGTGCAAGCCTTTGGTGGCCGAACAAAGATCATCAAAGCGAAGAACCGGATAGTATGCGAATTAGTTGTGCTGTTCCCAAGCCTTTGCAATGTATTTCAAATGGCCAAAACATGGGAACGACCGATGAAGGCAATTATACCCGTTATCATTGGTTGGTAACTTATCCGATCAACAATTACGCGGTGTCTGTTACCATCGGAAATTTCAAACATTTTTCTGATTCTTATGTCAGTGGTAAAGACACCCTTTCGCTCAATTATTATGTTTTAGCCTATAATTATGAAATCGCCAAAACTCATTTTGAGCAGGTAAAACCAATGATGTCCTGTTTTGAACAATATTTGGGTCCTTACCCGTTTTTGCGGGATGGTTTTGCTTTGGTTGAAACCCCATATTTAGGCATGGAGCACCAAAGCGGAATTGCTTATGGCAACAACTACAAAACCGGTTATAACGGTTACGATTTTTCACGAATCGGCCTGAATTTTGATTATATCATTATTCACGAAGCCGGTCATGAATGGTGGGGCAACAGCATTACTTCTTCTGATATTGCGGACATGTGGATACATGAAGGTTTTTGCACTTATTCCGAATCTCTGTACGTTGAGTGTTTGTATGGGTATGAAACAGCCATGAAATATATCAATGCCAAAAAACCAACTATTTCCAATGATATCCCAATCATCGGACATTATGGAGTAAACCGCGAGGGCAGCGGCGATATGTATAATAAAGGGATGCTCATTCTGAATACTATGCGCAGCATCGTGAACAATGATGAGCTTTGGTTTTCGACCTTGAAAAGTATGCAAAAGGATTTTAAGCATCGAATTGTTGATCAGGACATGATTTTGCAATACTTTAACCATAAAACCGGAAAAGACTTTACCGCCTTTTTTAAACAATACCTGTTTCATAATACTATTCCAACTCTTTTATACAAAGTTGATCGTCAAAAAGGAAAGGATACACAGATTTCTTATAAATGGGTAGCCGATGTTCCGGATTTTGAAATGCCGGTGCAATATACAGACTCCAAAGGTGTCAAACATTTCCTGTTCCCGAAAACAGAAAATTGGCAAACCACAACCCTCAAAAATGTGAAACCTAACGAATTTAAATTTGCAGAAGACCTGTATTATATAGAGGTCAATAAAATGTAACTTCCCTTAGAATATTTTTTTGCGGTTAGATTCAGATTAAAAATTCCGGTATTCTGTTGATTTCAGTTTGCCTCAACTTGATTGCCATTGAAAAAAATTACCATCAGCATTTTGGTTGCCTTAGTGCTTGCAGTTGTGGTATTTCTATGGCAAATCAACCGTCCTGCAACACAAACCTTTTTAATCAGAAAAGCTTTAACCGCCATTGGTGAGACTTACGGTATCGAAGCCACCGTTGGTAAAATAAATATTCGTTTCTTTAACCGTATCGAGATAGATCAACTATACCTGTCCGATCAGCAGTCAGATACTTTAGTTTATATCAGGCATCTCGATTTGCATATTCCTTTGTGGAGTTTGTTGAAAAAACAAATCGTTATTGACGAATTGAGTTTAAGCGACAGCTATCTGAATATTTACCGGAATAAATCGGAAACAGCATTTAACTATGATTTCTTTTTGTCCGGTGAATCAACATCAAGTTCTCAAACCTACAACGATACACTTCCTGTTTGGCTTCATCTGAACAAACTTAACCTTACCAATACAAGGGTCAGTTATAACGATATTCCCGGAGGCCAACAGCTTAGCACGACCTTAAAACGGCTGTCAGTTGCATTCGAAGATATAGACCTTAACCAGTCGCATTTCGCACTGAAAAATCTTTTGTTGGATGATGCCGAAATTCAGGTAGCGATTCATCAGCCGGACAGCCTTACCCTTGCAAAATTGCCCGCAAGAACTCAACCGGCAACTGATGCTTCAGAAAACAAAGCCGAAATTCAGTTATTCGTCAAAAATACGGATCTGGAATCTATTTGTTTATCTTATGAAGATAATACCCAAAACGCTTCCGACCATGAAGGGATTGATTTTGCAAGAATTCACCTAAACGATTTTAACGGAAATGTAAAAGACCTTTACTTTACAGCAGATACTCTAAGTTTTGCGATGAACAACTTTGCTTTTTCAGAACATTCGGGGTTTGTTTGCAAAAACCTGTCTGCTCAGGTTCAATATCAACCAACAGGTTTGGGATTGAATGATTTTTATTTTGAAACTCCCCAGTCCGAAATCAGAGCTGGTTTAACACTTGTTTATCCTGATACAGAAGCTTTTACTTCCTCCCCTGATTTGGTTGACATCAGCCTTGATTTGCCTCAGTTAACACTGAACACAAATGACTTGCGTTTCTTTTATCCGGAAATTGACAAAATCAGCTATATCCAATCTCATAACCAAACATTTAATACATCGCTTATTCTCCACGGAACCTTAGACGACTTGATGTTGAATGAGTTTGCATTTCAATGCGGTAACAATCGAATGGATATAGACCAACTGCATTTGAAACATCCTACAAACACAGCACAACTCAATTTTTTTGCAAAGGGATTAAAAGTAATCAGCTCTGCGGCTGATTTGCAAACCTTGGTTGACCCTTCTTTGATTCCTGAACAACTTAACCCTTTGGGGGAGTTTTCTTTGAGCGGAAACATTCAGGGCGGCATGACCAAAATCGCTGCAAATCTGCATCTGAGTTCAGAAGCCGGTCAGGCTGATACAGAAACGACCTTATGGATGGAAAATATTCCACGATATAAAGGACAGATTTCTTTGAAAGAATTTGAAGCAGGAAAAATAGCAGGATTCGACTCAATCATTGGCAAACTGACACTACAAACGATTTTTGACCTTGAGGGTACGGAATTAGCAACTTTGTTTGGAACTGCCAACCTAAATATTGATGAGGCAAGCCTGATGGGATACAATTACCAAAAAACAAATGCTGATTTTGTTTTCAATCAAAACATCATAGAGACCTCCCTTTTTCTTGGCGATAAAAACGCTGCGGCTGAAATAAAAACATTCGTCAACCTTCGGACAGATATGCCAGAACTGAATACCTCCGCAAACATCAAACACCTGAATACTTCTGCACTTGGGTTGTACCAGTGGGACTATGCTTTTCGTGGTAATCTGAATGCAAAACTTTCCGGAAATCATACGGACAACATATCCGGAACCCTGTCTGTTTCAGATGCCGGGTTTATAAAAAATGAAACCATAGAAGTTTTAAACTCCCTGAAAATTGACATTGACCAGTCAAATGAAGCCAATACATTCATAAACCTGATCAGCGATATTGCCGATTTACAGGTTCAGGGCAATTTTAAACCCACGCAAGTTGCTTCCGGACTTTTCCGTTGTTTGAACCGGTATTATCAGATTTTCCCCGATACCGTTTCAAAGCTAATACCCCTGCAACAAATCGAATTCAGCCTGAAAACCAAACAAGTAGATTTGTTACAAAATATGTTTGTGCCCGGATTAAAAAGATTAGATTCTTGTTTGATAAAAGGCAATTTTGACGAAGTGGACAATAAAATTTCGTTGACCACAGACATTGACTATGTTGAATATGAAAACTATAAGATTGAGCAAGTAAATCTGGATTTAAACAACCAAAACAATAGAATTACTTCACAATTAATTTTAAACAATCTTCACATAAAATCTGATACAACAACTACTATATTGCCCGAAATAACTTTGGCTACAAATATTGCCAATGATAGTTTGTTGTTGGGGGTCAGGGTTATGTCCGATGAAACTACAACTGCTTTGTCGCTTTCAGATTTTTTGGTGGCTTTGGAAAAAGACGAGTTCGTTATTGAATTGTTAGACGAAGCGTTAATTTTAAATAACCACCTTTGGGAAATACAAAAAGGGAATTTAGTCCGTATTCAACCCAAAGGAATTTTAGTCAACCGGTTCAAACTTGGTTACGGAAATGGTCAAATCACTATCAGCAACAAGGAAGCGGGAGATGTGATGTCGCCTTTACTAATCAAAATCACCGATTTTGAAATAAATGATCTGGCACAATTAGCTTCCCTTGATTCCTTAAATTTGTCAGGACGTTTGACCGGGGATATTGAAATTGCAGAACCGATGGGAAATTTGAGTGCAACCGCAGGTTTTCAATTCACTGATCTCTTATTTTCAGGTATTCAGTTGAATAAAGCTGAATTAACCACTGCTTATAATCAAAGTGGAAAAATTCCGGTTGATTTTGCTGTATCTGACGGCATGTTGGAAGGAAGCGTTCGAGGCAATTATAATCTCAACCAACCTGAAAAAGCACTTGATTTTAACCTTTTTGTTAAAAGTTTTGATTTGAGTTCTTTAGAACAATTTGTTCAGGGAACAGCCTCTGATTTGAAAGGGTATTTATCAGGAAACTTACAAATAAAAGGCAGCACTGATGCACCGGAATTAAAAGGTGGTCTTGAGTTAAACAATAGTACGGTAAAAGTGGACATGACCAATTCTTCCTATAGTTTGGAAGCATTAAAATTAGAATTCGAACAAAACGCCATCACCCTCAAACCTGCCGTCATTACAGATCAGGCAGGCGGAAAGCTTTCCCTTCATGGGCAGTTTTTGCATAAAAATTTTGAAGACATTGGGATTAACTTTCAGGCCAACGGCAAAAACCTTCAATTAATGAACACAAAATCAGCAGTTGAGGGCATGCCTGTTTATGGAGTGTTAAACGGAAATCTCGAAGTTAAAGTTAGCGGAACAGAAAAGCAACCGGATATCAAAGTGTTTTTTGAAACCGGAAATCATACGGACTTGTATATGACCGTGCCCGAATCAACTACTGAAATTAAAAAATCAGAATTGGTGGTTTTCGGAAGTCAGGATCCAGAAATTGATGCTGAAATGCAAAAATCAGCAGAAGAAGCGCAAACGGCTCAACCGGTTTCATTAAAACCACCTTTTAAGTACGACCTGACCCTGAAACTAACTGCTACAAATGAAGCCCGGATAAATATTATCATGGATCCGGCTGCAGGCGATCAAATAACGTGTTCCGGAGATGGAGATATCACAGTAGATACCAATGAAACAGGAAATTTGGTAGTAGCAGGAGATTATACCATTCAAAATGGCTCCTATCAGATGACTCTTCAGGATGTGATAAAACGCAGGTTTGAGATCGAAAAGGGCAGCACACTCAACTTTGCCGGAGACCCAATGGATTCGAGATTTAACATCACTGCAATTTATGAACCACAAACTTCTGTTTATGAAATGGTATCTGAGTTTTCAGACCAATTGTCCGAAGAGGAAATCAGTAAACTAAAACGGCGGCAACCGGTACAGGTTGCACTAAATATCAAAGGGACAATTGCTGCTCCTAAACTGACATTTAATATTTTGCTGCCAAAACTGCAGGATGAACCTAACCCGCTTTTAGAGCGCAAATTGGCTCAAATCAGAGAAAATGAAACTGAACTCAACAAACAAAGCTTTGGGTTAATTATGTTTAACCGTTTTATACCTGCAGGAGGTGCGCCAACTCTGGCAACTCCTGATGCAGAAAGCATGATTTATTCCAGTTTGAGCAAAATGGTTTCTGACCAACTCAACAACATGGCCGGTAAATACGTAAAAGGAATGGAAATTATGGTCAATGTTGAAGCTGATGGTACGGGCGATGACCGGAACAGGGAGCTTCAATATGGCGTATCTCAAAGCCTGTTTAATGAACGAATTACTGTTCAGATTGGAGGAACAGTAGCACTTGATGACCAACAGCAGAATAACTCCGGTCTTGCACCGGATGTTGCAATAGAATATAAAATCACCAAAGACGGTAAAGTTAAAGGAAGGGTATTTAGAAAAGACCGCTATCACCAACTTTCCCAATTATATCGCCCAACTACCGGCATCGGTATTTCATACAAAAAAAAATTCGGCAAATTTAAAGAGTTGTTTAAAAAGCAAAAAAAGTAATTTTGCCCTCTTAATCGTTATCCTTTTTTCCAACTGTATTTTTTTTACCCAATAAGTCCGGTGAACTAACCGGAATTTAGCTTATGAATACTTTTTTTGCACTAATCAGGACATCAAACCTGATCTATATCTTTTTAACCCTTTGCGCACTCAGGTTTTTATTGATTGACCCCCTGTTTGTCATGGCAGGATATACGCCCAGCCTCCATACCGTCGGGTTTTTGCTCCTAATCCTTTCTGTCATGCTGATTGCTGCTGCCGGATATATCATCAATGATTATTTTGATATTGAAGCAGACAGAATCAATAAACCGGAGAAGGCTTTAATCGGTAAGGCAATCAGTCCGGACAAGGCAATGCTTTATTACCATGTTTGCAATTCTGCAGGAATAATTTTAGGTGGTGTTTTAGCCTGGCA
The DNA here is from genome assembly GCA_016700115.1 of Sphingobacteriales bacterium. NCBI lineage: Bacteria > Pseudomonadati > Bacteroidota > Sphingobacteriia > Sphingobacteriales > Sphingobacteriales bacterium. The sequence goes on from CP064999.1 coordinate 4,861,691, forward strand.
AGTCGGCAACATACGGTTAATATTTGTGCATTTGATTACGGCAGCTCTTCTCTGGTTTTACGCAACCTCCTTAAAACGAAAACCATTTATCGGCAATCTGATTATCTCGGCTTTAGTTGCACTTAGTATTTTTTGTGTTGCGCTTTTTGATTTGGAATTGCTTACCTATACGGGCATTAAAATCAAGGTGATTTTTAAATCTTTGTTTGAATCTGTCACCGGATTTTTAGTAACAGCCCCCGAACTGAACAATTATACTAATCGCGAACTTTTAGACACCATTTTAACTTATGTGGCGGGTTATGCCGGGTTTGCTTTTATTCTGAACTTAATCCGTGAGCTTGCTAAAGTCATGGAAGATTTAGAGGGGGATGAAGAAGCAGGATACAGAACCCTGCCTTTGGTCGCAGGAGTAGCTTTTACCAAATTGCTTGCCGCAGGATTAACTTTGATTACCGTCAATTTCATCGCCAAGTTTCAAATAAGTCAAATGCTCGCCGGTCAAATACCGGTAGCAATAGCAACCCTTATTCTGATTCAGTTGCCTTTAATCTATATTACATACAAACTGTATAAAGCCTCACAGAAACATGATTTTTCGCATATCAGCAAAATTGTCAAGTTGGTGATGCTTGCAGGCCTATTGTATCTTCCCTATCTCCGTGCCGGTATGCAGTTTATTCCACCTCAAACAACCCTCCCTCCGGGAATAGAAAGCATTACCTTTGAACCTGATACCACTAATATATTAACTGTGGATACTGCCGAAGCAAACCTTCCGGATACTATTAAATATATTATTGACACTAAAACAGGATTAACCCGTCCTGATACTGCTTCGGTCCCGGTTGAACCGAAAAAAAATACTTTAAAGACTATCGGAGACGATTTGCTGAAATAAGAAGCAGAGGTAAGATGCTTTCTTTTACAGTATCTGAAAAGGTTGATTCATGATGGGAGCAAAACCATTTAACTAAAATAGCCTTCCTCTAATATTAACCCTCCCAACTTCAACTTAAGGGGGGGCGTAAATCAAAATTGGGCTACCACGAACAGCAATTTTAACAGCCTTGCTTAAATTTTGCTGAAAATTGTGTTGAATTTGAGGGTAAAATTAGTTTCAAAACCGAATAAAATTGACATTTTATCAAAAAATGAAGTTGGATTTGAACCAAATCTTATTTCAGAAATGAAAAAAATTGCAATTTCATGGAACAAATTAATAATTTAGAAGGCAAAAATTGCAATTGAAAGGATAAAAATTGCAATTGAAAGGATAAAAATTGCAATTGAACTCCTTTAAATGTTAATCTTAAAAAGGAAAATTGACTTTTTGAAAGTAAAACAAACAAGAAATGGTTCATTTCTTACTTCATTCTTCTTTGAAATTATAATTTTCCTCTTTTTAAATTGCTTTTTTCTCTTATAAAGTTGCAATTTTTTTGTTTAAAAAAATTAAGGGTTTTGGTGGTTTTTTGAGTGTAGCGGTGCAAAATGAAAACAAGGTCAGTCTTTGTTCTAAATACCCCCCTGCTTTTTTGACGAAAGGAAGCCAATGTTAAAGGTTGGTCTATTTTATTCAGACCATTCTCTTATTTTGGATTGATGAACCTTGTCTATGGCAATCCCATTATTCCAACACGAATCCAGGAAAGAGTCAATGCAGGGGATTTAGGGTATCCAAGGCTTGCCCATCCAAAAACAAAGCCCTTACTTTGAAGAAGCATACAGGGTGGAGAAAAATAACTGCCAAAAAAACCTCATTGAGTTGGCAGAAGAATGGGGGGCTAAACGTCAATCATACCCAGTTTCGCACCCTCTGTTTCAAAATAATGTACCTTTGTCAGGCAACTAAAACTCATAGAGTGTGATCAGAGAAAAATACGTCAACCCTTTTACCGACTTCGGTTTCAAGAAATTGTTTGGGGAAGAACCCAACAAAGACTTGTTATTGGATTTTCTCAATGAATTACTGCGCGAACAGGAAGGCGAAATTAAGGAACTCATCTACCTAAAAACCGAACACCTCGGTGCAGGTGATACAGACCGCAGAGCTATTTTTGACCTCTATTGCGAAAATGAGCGAGGCGAAAAATTCATCGTTGAGTTGCAAAAATCCAAGCAAAACTTTTTCAAAGACCGCACTTTGTATTATGCTACTTTTCCTATTCAAGAGCAGGCAAAGCGGGCAGACTGGAACTATGAACTGAAAGCAGTTTACACGGTAGCCATCCTTGATTTTGTCTTTGATGAAGACAAGGCAGAGCAAAACAAATACAGATACGATGTAAAGCTGACCGACATAGACACCTGCAAAGTATTCTACGACAAGTTGACTTTTATCTACTTAGAGATGCCAAAGTTCACAAAGGGAGTAGAAGAATTAAGCACCCGGTTTGAAAAGTGGCTATATGTGCTGAAAAACCTGAACCGGTTGGAGCGGATACCTGATCGTTTGCGGGAGCGGATATTTGAACGCCTGTTTGAGGTTGCGGAAGTAGCAAAGTTCAGCAGAGAGGAGTTGCTATCGTATGAAGACAGTCTGAAGTATTACCGCGATTTAAAGAACTCGTTGGACACCGCATTTGAGGAAGGAAAGGTAGAAGGTTTAAGAGAGGTCATTAAAAATGGTTCAGTTGCCGGTGTTGACATAAAAACATTGGCAAAACTAACCGGTTTATCAGAAGTAGAGGTGAGCAGAATTATCAACGAGATATAATAATTTATTGGCTTTGGTTTGCCTGCGCCAATACTAAGATTTATCTTCACTGCCATTAGAACTATATCCAAAACAACGACATTGAGTTGGCAGAAGAATTGGAAGGTTACAAGTCAATCATGCGCAGTTTCGCACCCTTTGCTGATGAGTACAGTGATCAATGCGCATGACGAAACACAAAACTACTCTTTTCGATCAGTATCTCTGACTTAGATAGTAATATAGTATTATCTAAGTAAATTTGAAAAATAAATTTGCTGTTTTTATAAAAAAGCTACGAAATTGAGCAATAAAAACATTTTTTTTAGCAAATTAGATACTAATAAGTAAATTGTTTTTTAATTTTGTTATTCATTAAACTAATTTCTACGGAGTTTGTTTTTATCATCCTAAATTTTACAATTAAAGCCTATAAAAAATGAGAAATCTTATCTTGATATTTGTTGTTTTATGCAGTACAAGTTTGATGCTTTCTGCTCAACCTGTTTCTTACATACAATATACGGTAAAACCCGGAGATAGTTTATACAAATTGTCTTCTGTTTACGGAGTTAATATTGAGTCTATCAAACAACATAACCCCAGAATTAAGAACGAACAACTGAATGTGGGGGAAGTCATTATTCTACCCATGAAAAAATGGGTAGATACCGGTGATCCCTCAAAATCAAACACTCAAACAGTGGTTTATCTGAATGATGATGTGGTTGCCAATGCAGGCGAAAATTTATTGCCTATGAATAAACCTGTTTTGCACGAAGACCCTATTTCAGATGTGGTTTCAGAAATTATCTCCAAACCCTCCGAAAATTTGTCATCATCTGAACCCATCGTTTATGCCACTCCTTTAAATTTTGCAGATAGCGAAGTTACCATTCCGGTTCAACCTTTGTTTGTAAAAGAAGACCCTATTTTCAGAGGAGTTGAAGAACCGGTTCAACTAATTGATACCTATTCTGCTACCATTACAGAAGCGAATACGAACACTTCTACTTCTTCTAATGGCAATAATGTAAAAACAACAAAAACCGTTGACAAAAGCACTAAAGAATCAAAAGTCACAACAGGAACTGCTAAATCTGGTATATATTCTAAGCTTAAACCGGTTAAACATAAAGTAAAGGAAAAAGAAACCCTGTATAGCATTGCAAAACAATATAATCAGGAAATTACAACCATCGTTAACTGGAACAACCTGCCTGATAATAGCATAAAGACCGGACAGGAAATTATTATTGAATGGATAATGCCCACCAACGAAGCGCTTTCTATGCTTGAATTAGCGGAAATAGGCAAATCTAATGCCGATGCGGCTAATATGACGGCTTTTCAAAAAACCTATCTTTCTTACGAACTCGACACCATGAACCTTTATCAGTTAAAAAAGGATATTGGTGCTGCAGTTTGGTTTGATGACAGTGGTACAACTTCAGGTACTGACAATATGTATTGTCTGCATAAAAACGCACCTCCTAAAACAATTGTAAAAGTAACGAACCCGATTAACCGAAGATCGGCTTATTTGATGGTTGTTGAAAAGTTGCCGGATTTGCCTCAAAACGACAATGTTTTACTGAGCATGACACATAGTGCTGCAAAAAGATTGAACATTCTGAATGACAAACTCATGGTTGAATCCCGTTATTATTTACCCAAATAATTAACTGTTTTAATCTTTGACTTTCTGTTCTTTTCTGAGCCAAACCGTTATTTCATCGTCAGAAAATTGCAGGAGATATAAATCATTCAACCCTTCAGGTAGGGCAAAGCAATTGTCCCATAAAATTGCGTCATAGTTTTGATGTATATCAAAAGGCTGATAATCAACACTTTGAGGATTTCCGCTTATCTGTTTTACCAATCTGCCATTAGATTTATAATGGAATTCGATCAGTGGTTTATAGTAGTCTAAGTTAAAATAATAAAGCTCAACGTTGTGGTTCATAAATAGCCGTGCTATTTTCTCACTATTGGAGTCCCGTTGATAGCTCCAGTTTATAAAATCATTTTGGTGGGCTAAATATAGATTTGTACTTACAGCCAAAAAAACAAACCCTCCAACAACAAATTGTCGAAACTTAACCCAGGACAATTTTTCATATACATTTTGTATTACTAAGACGAACAAAAAAGAGATAAACACAAAATTGTAAGTCCATATACGCTCAGGAACATAAACTCTCTGTAGTAAAAAAGCAATAATAATGGTTGAAATGGACATCAAAGAAAACCAGGTCCATTGACGTTGATACTTGTTGGCATTGCGATATACCCAAAATATCAATAAGGAAAAAAAAAGGAGTATCCCTGAATGAATAGCGGTTCCGGTTAAAAAATACCAAGAACGGTTGATGTATTTTGGGAAATGTTTCCAAACCCAATCAATAGAATTGAATTCTGTTGCCACCTGAAACCCCAAACCTATTCCTGTACCTAATAACATAGGTGTATAAACGAGCACTACTCCCAAAAAAATTAAACCGGTTGATTTACAGAGTTCCCAAAAAAGTTTAAAGTGCTTATTGAAAATCAAAACTGCCGATCCAAACAAAAATATCACCGCGAAATGATAAATAAAAGTAGGCATAGCATAAAATCCGGCGATACAGGAAAGAATTAAGATAATCCGCCACTTTTTAGGGTTGGTTATTGTTGTTGGATCAGAATTTATCAACCACCTGAATAGCGAATAAGAGGACACTATGACAAAAAAGGTAAGTAGGATATATCCTCTCGCATACAACATATAAAAAGTAACAGGTCCTGAAAAAGCGAAAAAATATGCCCCGCTGATTGACATCCAAAAAGAAAACAACCTGCGCAAGAAAGCAAAAAATGCGAATACCGCTAAAAAGCCAAATATGATAACAGGCAACCTGAGATTTACACTGACCGGAAAAGGAAGAAAACTAAACAGATTAGCCAATACAACAAATAAAGGGTGATTGTTGTAAACCGAGAAAGCAACCAACAGGTTATTAGAAACAAAGTAATTATAGGTCCATGCTTCATCGTATTGCACCGGATATTGTAAATAATAACTTGTTTTAATTAATAGAGACAAAAACAAAAAACTGCTAAAAACTTGCTGAATTTTTGTTTCTCCCTTTATCAAAAACCACCAAAGTTTTAATAACTGCAGGAATTCTTCGAATATTCTGTTTAAACACACTGAAACATCTTTGGACTTTTTTATCAAAAAGGGCAACAGCAGAATCCAAAAAATAGACAATAAAACAAACAAGTAACGAGTAAAAAGGAATTTATTTAGCGAAAAAAAACGGTTTTTCACCAATTCTAAAATTTCCGGCTTGTTGGCACTTTTTACAATTAAAAGGGTAAAATTGTCATAATTATAAGACCATAGAAATACCGTAATGGCAATGGTTAAACCGGTAAAGAAAAACATAGAAAGCAAATAAGCAATTCTAAAAAACCTGATGCCCATATAGCTTTGTTAAAGTTGAATTGTTTTTTGCATCTTTTAATTACCGATTGCAAATTACAAACTCTTAATTAAAAAATCGGCAATTTTACAAACCCATATTAGTTGAAATGATTTCAGAAAAAAAACAAGATTTTAATTTTGAGGATGGAGAAGTCGTCTTAGTGAATAAGCCTTTGAAATGGACTTCATTTGATGTGGTGAATAAATTGAGATATGCTTGCGGAGTAAAAAAAATTGGCCATGCAGGTACCCTCGATCCAATGGCTACCGGCTTGTTAATTATTTGTATCGGCAGAAATGCCACCCGTAGAATTGAAGAATTTATGGGGATGGATAAAGAATATACCGGCACTTTTTTTCTTGGGGCGACAACACCATCCTTCGATACTGAACATGAACCCGACCGTTTTTATGATATAAGTCATATCAAAGAAGAGGATTTGTTTAAAACAGCTCAGGCATTGACCGGAAGCTATTTGCAAACTCCGCCTATGTTTTCGGCAGTGAAAGTTAATGGCTCCCCCTTGTATCTCAAAGCGCGCAAGGGACAAGAGATTGCTGTGGAAAAACGTCCGATTACTGTACACGAACTGGAACTGACCAATATCAATTTGCCATTGATTGAGGTAAGGATTAAATGCAGTAAAGGAACTTATATCCGCTCAATAGCCTCAGACTTTGGAAAATTGCTGCAAAATGGTGCATACTTGTCAGCACTTTGCAGGACAAAAATCGGGAATTTTAACCTGAAAGATGCCTGGGAGTTAGAAAGCCTGGTAAAGGCAATTGCTCCTTATAAGTCAAAACCTCAGGCAAATATCGAATTTCAAAAATAAAAAACTGTTCTTGTTAAGATTATGATCATCCTGCCAACAATATCTTGGCAATTGATGTTTATTAAAACATAGCTCCTGATTAGAGCCATTGTTTTTCGTCGTAAGTTTTTCAAGCCCTCAAGGAGTCATTTGCTTTGAGGGCTTCTTTACTTTATCCCATAAGAGATTTAAAAAGAATAGAATACTAATAGATTTTCTATCATTTTCCACATTTTTGTATCTTTGTAAGCCTGTTTATCAATATGGTTTCACCTTATTCTCTGCTACAGAAAAACTTTACCATTTTTATACAACTGACCAAAAACAAATAATATGCCTCATTACCACAGATTAGGCCAAATACCCCCAAAACGACATACCCAATTCCGCAAACCAAATGGAAGTTTGTATGCCGAAGAATTGTTTAGTACAGAAGGGTTTTCAGATGCTTATTCTTTGTTGTATCATTGTCATCCTCCAACGGTAATCAGAAATGTAGGGAAACCTGTCCCGGTTGCACCTGATGTAGTGATGAGCAAACAGTTGCAGCCTCGAAGCCTGCAGGGATTTAATATTACCCCAATAGATGATTATCTCAAAAGTAGAATACCGGTATTGGTCAATAATGATTGTCATATCAGTTTGGCAGCACCAAAAGAATCAACGGCCGGTTATTTTGTAAAAAACGCAGATGCTGATGAAATGATATTTATTCATCAGGGATCTGGAACGTTAAAAACTTGCTATGGAAATATTGATTTTGAATATGGAGATTATCTGGTAATCCCAAGAGGAACTGTTTACCAACTTTACTTTGATAGTCCTGATAATCGGTTGTTTATCGTAGAATCTTTTAGTCCGATTGTTTTCCCCAAACGCTATTTGTCCGATTTCGGTCAACTGATGGAACACTCACCTTTTTGTGAAAGGGATATTAAACTGCCCCAAAATTTAGAAACTCATGACATAAAAGGTGATTTCAAGCTTTACATTAAAAAAGAAGGGATAATGTACCCTTATCAATATGCATTCCATCCTTTTGATGTAATTGGTTGGGATGGATATTGTTATCCCTTTGGGTTTTCTATTCACAATTTCGAACCATTGACCGGAAGGGTCCATCTTCCGCCACCAATTCACCAAACTTTTGCGTCTCGCGGTTTTGTAGTTTGTTCTTTTGTTCCTCGACTTTACGATTATCACCCCTTAGCCATCCCTGCACCTTACCACCACAGCAATATCGATTCTGATGAAGTGCTGTATTATGTTGATGGGGATTTTATGAGCCGGAAAAATGTAAAAAAAGGACAAATCACACTTCATCCGGGTGGAATTCCCCATGGCCCTCATCCGGGAACGGTCGAGAAAAGTATAGGCGCAAAAGAAACTCAGGAACTTGCGGTAATGGTTGATACCTTTAAACCCCTTCAACTCACCCGACAGGCTCTGCAGATTGAAGATCCCGAGTATTTTCTTTCCTGGTTAGATTATGCCGGGTAAAAATTTTCATGAAAAACCTATTTCTATACCTTAAACCAAATCAATATGTCTAATTTAGCAACAAGTTTAGAACAGAATCATCCGGCAGTCGCCGACTTTTTACCTATTAACGGCACCGATCATATTGAACTATATGTTGGCAACGCAAAACAATCTGCTTATTATTATCAGGCAGCATTCGGTTATGAATTGGTTGCCTATTCCGGCTTGGAAACCGGCTCTAAAGATCAGGCTTCTTATGTACTTCAACAAGGAAAAATCAGGTTGGTATTGACCACTCCTTTAAATCCCGAGTCCCCATTGAACCAACATTTGGTGCAACATGGAGATGGTGTAAAAGTACTTGCCTTATGGGTGGATGATGCGCGTAATTCTTTTAATCAGACCGTTAACCGAGGCGCAAAACCTGCCATGGAACCCACTGTTTTTAAAGACGAATATGGCGAAGTGGTGATATCTGCCATTCACACCTATGGGCATACTATTCACAAATTTATTGAACGAAAAAACTATCACGGAGCTTTTTTGCCCGGCTATATGGCTAAAAGCTCAAATTTCGCTGTTCAACCTGTCGGACTAAAATATATTGATCATTGTGTGGGCAATGTTGAACTGGGAGAAATGAATAAATGGGTGAAGTTTTATGAAGATGTCATGGGCTTTAAATTGCTGGTAACTTTTGATGACAAAGATATTTCAACAGAATATACCGCTTTAATGAGCAAGGTTGTCAGCAGTGGTAATGGTTATATCAAATTTCCGATCAACGAACCCGCAAATGGAAGAAAAAAATCACAAATTGAAGAGTATATTGATTTTTACCATGGCGCGGGGGTTCAGCATATTGCTTTGGCAACAGACAATATAATTTATACCGTTGCTGAATTGCGCCGGCGTGGTGTTGAGTTTTTGTATGTTCCCGACAATTACTATGATGATCTTGTCGAGCGCGTAGGTCATATTAATGAAGACATGGAAACGCTTAAAAAACTCAACATTTTGGTTGACCGGGACGAGGAAGGTTACCTGCTTCAACTTTTTACAAAACCTGTTCAGGACCGCCCCACCGTTTTCTTTGAAATCATTCAACGATGCGGTGCGAAATCTTTTGGAAAAGGAAATTTTAAAGCATTGTTCGAATCCATTGAGCGCGAACAAGCCTTGAGAGGCACGCTTTAACCACACCTGTATTTTATCAAAAATAATTAGCTGCCTGAATTTTTATAGCTTCTTTGTTGCTGTTTTACTACTCCAATTCTGTTAAGTCGGTAAAATGACTTTGGTCAGTTTACCGATTGATGAAAATCACTAAAGACACCCCATTCAAGTCATTTATGAACAGGGGAAACAGACCGAAATTTGTGAAGATAAAAAGATTAAGTCATCACAAACTTTGTTTCCAATGGAGCATAATATGAATTTTGCGGATATTGCTGTTCGTTACCTGCTTATGATGTTGCTGGTAATTATGGGTGGGATATTTAAATCTCCCGAACTGATGTTGTTAGGATTTCCTTTCTTTTTGTTTGCTATTTTAGGTTGGTGTCCACTGTTCCACTTTTTGGGCATCAATCATTACAAACAAATGAAAGGGTAGATAAGATAGTGTTTGTAAGTTTACTATAGGTTGGAGTTGAGTATATTTTGGAAGGCTAACTACCGGGCATATTGCCCCAACCGAAAGAGGTAGCTAAACCACCGGTGGCTGTTTCCTTATACTTATGGGATAAGTCTTGTCCGGTTTGGCGCATAACCTCGACAACCTGGTCAAATGAAATAACAGGTTTACCAATGCCTGTTCGACCTGCAGCCAGGAGGTAGGCATTATATGCTTTAATGGCTCCGTTTGCGTTTCTTTCTATGCAGGGTATCTGCACCAAGCCCTTTATCGGGTCGCAGGTCATTCCGAGATGATGTTCTAAAGCAATTTCAGCAGCTGTGCCGATTTGATGAATATCACCTCCATTGCAATAACTGAACAACGCAGCAGCCATTGAAGAAGCAGAGCCTACTTCTGCCATACAGCCCAATTCTGCCCCTGAAATAGAGGCATTCTCTTTGATGATGAAGCCTATCATAGCTGCAATAAGCAATCCTTGTTGCAACACAGTTTCGGGAATTTGGCAGTCATGGCGCAAGTATTCGAGGCAAGCGGGAAGAATACCGGCAGCCCCGTTTGTTGGGGCGGTAACCACCATTTGTCCGGCTGCGTTTTCTTCGGATGTGGCAAGAGCGTATGCATTGAGACGGGCAAAAAGTGCTTCTGCCCAATGTTGATGTTTTTCATGGTACAGGGCTTTTTCAAACATCCCTTTTGCTCGTCGGTGTACGTTTAAACCGCCGGGTAGGATGCCTTCCTTTTTTATTCCTCTTTCTACACTCTTTCTCATCACGTCCATTATTTGACCAATCCGATCTAAAACCTCTTGTTTAGACAAACCGGTCAAAGCCATTTCGTTTTGAAACAGCACTTCCTCCACAGTGCAATTGTGTTGCTCCATAACCCATAACAAACTGTCCATATTATGGTAGGTATAAGGCAATGACTGCCTCATTTTCTCCTCCTCATTTATGCCTTCTTTCTCAATAAAGCCCCCTCCTACTGAGTAGTAAATTTCTTCTTTGCAAGGGTAATAATTTTTTAGCAAAACAAATTTCAGAGTATTTGGATGGCGATAAGGATTTTGAGTGTAGTCAAAATAAATATCGTGTTCAGAAAACGGAATCTTTAGTTCGCCAAAGTCAATTTCATATAGTTGGTTTGGTACTTCAAGCAAACCACTCAACCAGTCAGTGTTTATTGTTTGAGGAATTTGACCAAATAAGCCGGCTAAAACAGCTCTATGAGTGCCATGTCCATGCCCTGTTGCTGCTAATGCTCCGTAAAGTTCAACCCTTATTTTGAAATGCGACTTGTCTGTTTCTTGATGTTCGAAATACTGCAAACACCAATTTCTGAAAGAGTTGGCAGCCCTCATCGGTCCGACAGTATGCGAACTGGAAGGACCGGGGCCTATCTTAAACAATTCAAAAAAAGAAGTGGTAATCATGTTAATTTGCAGATTGATTAGGGCTGCTTGATTGTTTCGGCTTTTGTCGCTGCAAAATACATCTAAAGTGACATACTAAAGGACAACCTGCATTAAATTATCACTTTTCGACTCACTATGGCAGACGATTTCGATCAGATGTCTGCTTTTATAAAAATATCTGACAGCAATGCAAACAACTACCGTTCTACCATTCTTCACTCAATTCAGACGAACTAAAAACGATGATTACTTTTTCAAGAAAATCAGACAGAGATAACAATGAAACAGTCCTATTTTCCCGTAGGGGAAAAAATATTTATAGAACTTATTGGTTTAAAACCTGTTCAACGAAGAGCAAATTCTACATGTTATACCGGCTATAAATATGCTAACCCTTCTTGTTTCTAAGTATCCCGATACTTCTGATTGCTGCTATCTTCATCCAAAAAACACTAAAACTTACATATTTACTTCTTAAACCCTTGCTACATAAGGCTTGCAGAAGCCTCTAATCTATATCCGGCTAAAGATAAAATAAAACTGGTTTTTGGAGGAGGCTAAGACACCGTTATCGGTGGAAATTTCATCTGTATAGGTGGGTTAGACTTTCACGACTTTTATATAGAGAAAGGTTAGTTTTTAATCACAACATTTGACACATTCCCTACTTTAATTCCATCAACCTCATAAATCAAACAATGCTATGAAAACAGGTATTATTACGGCAGCAGTACTCTTTGTGCTTTTCATTACAAACCCAAGTATGCAAAAACATAAGGATAGTATTAACCGCAAATGCAAAGAAATTAATCCTATTGCGGGTGCAATCGGAGGGTGCGCGCTTTATTCCAAGTTTAGTTGCGAATACCATAATTGTGTTCTTTTCAGCTATATCTTAGATAGTGACAACAACATACTTATAAGTTTCGGGGTTTTAGGCATCCCGATTATTTGCAAAGACCTCGATATTTAAGATCGTATTTGGATAGCATAGCTATACAAATACCGCTACCCACAACATCATGCTATTCAAATTTGGTAGTATTGTAGCTTTGGATGCCTAAAAAATTGTAGGCAATATCCTGCTATTTCATTTGGCTATGCCTGCTATGTGATAAATGCCCCATTCAATTGGCAGGCAAGACGGATGCAAGCAATTGAAATTTTTGAAAATATAGGATTTAGGACTGCGCACATCCCAATCTAAAGTTAATAATTGGAGATTTTTCACCAATGAAGGCAACAAAACGAAACAAAAGGCGGCTTTCGACCGAACAAACGACTACTAACCGCCTTTGTTGCCGATGTATTTGCCTGTATTGCTCAATTGACAATCAGGCAAGATATACGCTCGCGCTTATAGGCTACGCTAACGGCATTTTGGTTTAAAAAAAATACCGTTACTCTGACCGGCATAAGCCCCGGACAACCCGAAATCCGATATTGTTGTTGTCATTATCAGGATTGTTGTTGTTGCGGTTGGACACACGGCAGTTCCTGTTGTTGTTATTCCAAGACCCGCCACGAACAACTCGGGTGTCTATATAGCGTTACCTCTTTTTCTTTGATATACCAATACACTTCATATTCTAAACGTTTGCTTTGCCCAAACCTAATATGCCCCAGCCAACTGTTTAGGGCACTTTCTAACTGAGTAGGGCTAAACATGCCGGCTTGATAGTTTTCAATTTTTCGCCTTAAGTGACGTTTGTAGCGCTTTGAGTTTGCTTTTAAAACATGCCTGAAATAGGGAAAAATACGAAACCCCAAAAAAGGAAAGCCACTATCTGTTTTATGAATATGCGTTTTGTTGGGATGCAGGATCAAACGCAAGCCTGCCAAAAAAACGGATATTTGATGTTTAAACTGTTGCAATTGATTTTTGTGATTGCTAAAAATGACAAAATCATCAACATAGCGAATATATGCAGGCGCATGAAGCGTTTGTTTAACAAAATGGTCAAAACGGTTCAAATAGACGTTTGCCCAAAATTGACTTGTGAGATTTCCTATAGGCAGGCCTCTTCTTCGCAGGTGTGGCGTAAATAAATCATCGCCTTCAAAATAAACGATGTGTTCTTCTTGTGCATTGCTGTGGTCTATGATGTTGTCTATCAGCCATAAGGTTTTGGCACAAGCTATTTTATGCCTTATTTCTTGCTTTAACAACGAATGGTCTATACTGGGGAAAAACTTGCGAATGTCACACTTCAACACATACTTGTACCTGCGTGTAAATTCTTGACACCGCTCTATGGCAGCGTGTGTGCCTTTGCCCTTGCGATTGGCATAACTGTCGTAAATAAAACTGCGTTCAAACAGCGGTTCCATAATATTGCAAAGGGCATGATGAACTACCCTGTCGCGAAAAGGAGAAGCACTGATTAGCCGCTTTTTTGGCTCGTGTACATAAAAAACCGTGTAATTGCCCGAACTATATGTTTTTGTAGTTAACTCAGTTTGCAATTGAGCTATATTTGCTTCCATGTTAAACAAAAAGCGCGATACAGCAGACTTGTACCTCTTGTGTCTTTGCGCTTTGTGTACTGCCAAAAGCAAATTATCATGCGACACAATATTATTAAACAAATTTTTATGCGTTTTCATCTATGGAGAATAATAAAGAAACAATTGTATTAAAAGTATATGACCTGCTCAAGTATGTTGTACCTATTTTGAACAGATTGCCGAGAAGCCAAAAATTTGTGTTTGCCGACCGAATACAAAACCAACTTAGCGATTTGCTGGAAATGATGATAGATGCGTATTATGCTGCCGGAAATAACAAACTGCCTATCCTGCATCGGATAAACTTGCAATTGGAAAAAACACGCTATTTTGTAAGGCTTGGACATGACCTGGGGCTTTTTAGTTCGGGAATTTACAGAGAACTCAGCAAGCGATTATTAGAAATAGGCAGAATGAACGGTGGATGGATTAAAAGCCTAAAATAACGTGAGGTTGGAATTAAATTTAGATAAATAATAGGGGGGAATAGAAAAAAGAGGTTGTGGTTGATATAATTTTGAGTTTGGAAAAAAAATCACCAACCAACAACCCCTCTATTCTTTATGCTTCTTGTTATAACAAACAAACTGGTATCGTTGTACATAGAGATTGACGATTTATTGCTTGACTATACTAACTGCAATCAATCACACTGTATTTTGGGTCATAAACCTCAGGGACGAAAGCTTGGTTTAAGTCCATCGGAAATAGCCACAATTCTTGTATTTTACCAATTATCCGGTTACAAAACTTTTCAATACTACTATGAACAACTCATTTTGGGCGAATTTAACCATTATTTTCCGAAAGCACCTGGCTATAAGCACTTTTTATCATTGATACACAAATGCTTGCCGGTATTAGTGCTTTGGATGTTACGTTCATGTGAAAAAGCCCTCAAAACAGGCTGTTACTTCATAGACGCAACCAAATTACCGGTATGCCATATACATCGTCAAAGCCAAAATCGGGTGTTTAAAGACATCGCTGCCAAAGGTAAGACCTCCACAGGTTGGTTCTTTGGCTTGAAGTTGCATTTAGTCATCAACCAATTCGGAGAAATTGTTAAGTTTGCGCTTACTGCTGGAAATGTGGCAGACAATAACCACAACTTGCTGCGCTATCTGTTGGGCAACTTGCAGGGCAAATGTGCAGCAGACAAAGGCTATTACACCAAACTCTTTGACGAATTTGTTAAACAAGGTTTACAGCTTATCCTAAAACCAAAGAAGAACCGTAAAAATCAATATCCCGCTTTGCCTAAAGATGTCTCTCTCAGTAAAAAAAGAGCATTGATTGAATCGGTAAATGATATTCTGAAAACAGTTTGCAATTTAGAACACACAAGACATCGCAAACCGGAAAACGCTGCTACACATTTTATGGCTGCTCTAATTGCCTATCAACACTTAGATAAAAAACCATCTGTTTTTATCCCCAACGAAAATAATTACACAAACACCATCCAATTTGTTGCTTAATATCACTTAATCCCTTGTAAAATAAGACTCCAATTTCCAACCTCACGTTAAAATAAACATGAATGAAAAAAAAATTTTGGGGGCTTCGCCCCCAAGCCCCCAAAGGGCTAAAACCTATAAAGATAAAACAGGGTAAAAGAGTAAAAGTGCTAAAGCTATAAGCGCCGGACAACCCGAACGCCGATAACGACGTTGTAGTCATTATCAGGATTGTAGTCGTAGCGGTTGGACACACGGCAGTACCAGTCGTTGCCACCCCAAGACCCGCCACGAACAACTCGGGTGTTCCCGGTAGCGGGACCCTTGGGGTTGGCAGAGGTTCCGGCACTATATGAACCATAGCGGTCGGCACACCACTCCCATACATTCCCGCTCATGTCGTACAGACCCAATTCGTTCGCATCTTTTTTCCCTATTGGATGAGTCGTACCTTCAGACCCGTGTTTGCTTTCCTTGTAGTTGCCATCATACCATGCCACATCATCTAAATTATTGCTGCCCGAATATTTATAACCCCGGCTTTTCCCTCCGCCGCGAGCGGCATACTCCCATTCCGCTTCGGTTGGTAACTCATAAGTTTGTCCCGTGCGGGCATTCAGCTTGCTCAAAAAATCCTGTATCATTTTCCACGATACTTTTTCTACCGGGCAGTTGTCACAACCGGTATTATAGCTCGGATTAGCGCCCATAATACTCCGCCATTCGGCTTGCGTTACTTCGTATCGGCTGATATAAAAACTATTTAACCTTACCTCATGAGGAGGTTTCTCATCATCATCACAGACACCCCCTTGCTCTTGGGTGCATCCCATTCTAAAAGTGCCGCCTTCTACATAGACCATATTCTTTGAAAATGGGTCGGAACCATTGGGCGGCACAGTTTCTTTTTGGGCCGGCTTGGTTTTAGTTTCCGATTTGGGTGATGGAACACTTTCTTCTTTAGCTGGTTTCGTAGTCGCTTCGGAACTGGGCACAGGCACCGTTGGAGCATCGGCTGGGGAAGGTGTTGGATTTCTCAAATTACGCTCGCAGATTGTAATATATTCGGCCAAATAGGTCTTTTCGGGACATTTGCGCATTGCTTCCGCATATTTTGACTTAGCTTCTCCATATTCGGCATTAGTAAATAATTTCCCTGCTTCGTCTATCAGTTCGTCGCAATTGTTTTTGTTTGATGATGTAGGGGGTCTTATGTTCCGCTCACCCGGTATCGGCACAAAGGTATAGGTGGTAGAGTTGTAGGAATAAGGGCGTTGTCTATTGGGCGATAATTCCATAGTTTGGGTAACTATCTGCTTGAATATAGCATCAATGTCGCTACCGCGAATCCGCATGTTGCTGATAAAGGCTTTCGTAAAAGGACTGTTTCCTTGATTGCCTGTGGCATCCGCAGCAACATCTCCTTTGGCTGTCGCATATCCTATAAATAAATTGCCCGTAGCATTAAGATCTCCAAAGCCACGTCCGCCGCCACTACCGCGTCCGTCAATCCCTCGGCTCAGTTCTTCCCGACAGGCATCTAAAAAAACCAAGTTGATCAAATTTTCAACCCCACGTATTTCATCCGTAAAAAGGGAAAGGTCGTAACCTGTAAATTTTACGTCTTCGGGGTCGGTGGCATCTATAGGTACTAGGTAATTTTTTCCGTCTTTTTCAAAACCGTGACCTGCATAATAAAACAACGAAACAACATTCTTTTGGTTTATGCTCTTGGTAAAATTTTGTATTGCTTTTCCCATCTGCTCTCTCTTGAGATTGGTGAGTTTGGTAACACTAAAATTAAGTGCTTTAAGTGTAGATGCTACCGAGTCCGCATCGTTTAATGGGTTTCGAAGGGGGTTTATTTCGCCCGTATAGTCGGCGTTAGCGATGACCAATGCTATCCGCTTTTCAACAACAGGCTCATCCGGTGCGGGAGGAGCTATCGTTTGATCGTTGGAGTCCGCAGGATCTTTCCCGTTGGTGTTGCATCCCAACATTATACTCACTAACACAATGAATATTGAAGAAATTAGTAGTCTTGTAAACATACGCAGATTTTTAAGTGGTTTGTGGTTAGTTGGCCTGTCGAACTAAGCGGTTTGTTTTTTTTTTATCATGTCTTTTGTTTTACAATGCAAATAAAAGTCGCACCTATTGATGCTTTACGGCAATAATAAGAGGCACAACCGATTTGTTGTCGGGAGAAGCGGCACGAAAAGCGATTCGGTCTGTTTGGTAATTGATATTAGCAGGTTTAAAGAGGTCGTTGCCCAAAACGGCATTTAAGCGTTGGGGTAAGCTGCCGGATGGGTTGTTTGCCACTTGCCGGGCAATATCTTCAATATTGAGCGATTTGTTGGAATAGAGCAGGCAAAAATAGTCGGTACCTGTTTGGTTATCGAGGGTAAAGTACTTTTGTGCGTAAGGTATTTCAACTGTATTAATTAGGTTATTGAGGATAGGGCTGATATTGCTGTTATAGGGAAAACAGACCACACTATGGTTGGATTGGTCTATGGAGAAGGCATACACATAGGCGGGTTGTTGGTTATTGATTTGGAGTTTAAATTGGGTTCCGCTGCTATAAGCTTTTGATGTTTGGTAGATGGGATATTGGTCGCTACTATTAAGTGTAGTGGGCATATTGCCTTGGTTGTCGGATAGCAGGATATTAAAACTGCCTGCCAATTTAAGTTCTTGGGGTTTGGGGGTCGGTGTGGGCTGAGGTGGTTTGATATTGGTAATGAGTTTGTAGGCGGCAAAGCTCCATTTGTCAAAATCAGAATATTTTACCCAAACAAAGCCTTTGTTAGCCCATTGGGTTCCCCAACTGTTCATAATTTCAAAAGCCCCTCCATATTTGTTGTCGTCATAGCTCACAATACACATGGCGTGCAGGTTGGTTCCTGATGAAAAACTAAAAGGTGGAAATTCGTTGGGCAAAGGTTGCCACAAATCAGAAGGAGTAAGCTGAAAAGAAAGAGGCACTGCCATGCCGATGACAACAGGAAAGTGGTTTTGAATAGCGTTTTTTACTTTATCTATTTTATTGACAAATAGATCCTCCCCATATCGGTCATAAAGCCGTACAAAATCATTGATTCGATAGGGTGCCGCTTTATTATAGGTTTCTTTTGAGTAGCTTCTGATACAATTAGGGTAGTCTTTAAATTGAGTTACTCCAATATCTTTCAAAACATTTAGCGCAGGGTAAATATCAGCTCCGTTGCAATCTGTTTCATTGATTAAGCCGTGCACAAAATATGGAGAGAAGGCGATACGGGTAATAGAAGCTTGGTCGTTCAGCCTGCTGTCTCTGGCATATAAGATGGTACGGGCAGCAAAAGCTGTACTAAAAGAAACACAAGTACCGTATGGGTTTTGGTTTTGGGGCACGGGTGCCCATTGTTTGACCGATTCGGCAGGGGAGTTATTCTTATAGATGCTGCGGATTAAATCAGCTTCTACGGGTATTTGCTTTTCAGATTCTTCGTCAAAGATAAATCCGGTTGCAAATTGATCCTTGTTTAGTTCCCCGATATTATTTGGATTGTTTGTCGTCGGATTTTGACATCCAAATAACAAGGCAATCAAACAATAAATCAAAAAAGGATGTACAAATTTGTATGGCATGGCTACTCGTGGTTGATTTGGATGACAATAGGAACAATAGCTTTGTTTGTTTTTTTGGTTTTAAAGCCGATTCGGTTAGCGGCATATTCAATATCGGTAACAGGGACTATATCGTTTTGGAGTATTTTATAAAGGCGTTGAAAAACCGTTCCTTTTTGAGTTTCCATTGCTTTTGCAATGGCATTAATATCAAGTTCTTTGGTTGCATAAAGCCAACAGAAATAGTCGGTACCTTTGGTTTTGTCCAGGGTAAAGAATTGGGTAGTATCGGCAGGAATGGCTTGAGAGCCGTTTTTGTCAAAATTCGCGTTGTTATTGCCGTAAGGATAACAGACAACTGTTTTTTGGGTAAGATCAATAGAAAAGGCGTAAACATAACAAGGCTGCCCGTTTTTAAACAAAGTTCTAAACTGATCGCCGCTTTTCAGGGACTTGTCAATTTCATATTCGAAATACATGGTTTTGTCGCTTGAATCGGGTTCAAAAGGATTAGCAGGAGCCGGTTTAGGGGACGGATTAGGTTTGGGAACGGGTTTAGGTTTTGGGATATTCTTTTCGTCTTTGCGTGTAGGTTTATAGTCATCTACATATATGTTTCTAACCAACCCGTTGGAAATAGACAAATTAGTGCGATCAGAAGAAATAAGCGTAATTTCTCCGGCAAGTGTAGCTCTGTTATCCGGCTGTGGCGGTATAATATTACGTGAGCTATCAATTGGGGTAGGTTGCTTATCTTCTTTTTTAGGATTAAGAAACCCTTCATTAATATAAGTAAGGTATAAAAGAATGGCAAGACAGCCAAAAAAACCGAGAGCTAATAGTTTTCTGTTCATGATTTATTTAGTATTGAGGAAAGAATTTGTTTGTAAATGTGCTATCAATACATAGCAAAATGTTGGAAATATCCGGTTTTGTGTTAGATTAAAAATGCTGTTAGGCAAAAGTAGTTATTTTAGATTAAATGAGTACGCTAAAAAAGCACTTTTAGATTTTGGGTTAAAGGTTATAATTTCACATATATGATACTTTGTGCTGGCAGTGTTTTTTAGGCGTTATGAAAGGGGCTATACGTATTATGCTGCTGTATAGTGCATGAAGCATTGAAAAGAGGGTAATTGAGTTGGTTATCCGTTTTTTATGTTTTACAATACGACTAAAATTGATAACAATAGCCATGGCGATGCTATAGAGACTGGCGTTTATCAAGCCTCTTACTTTTAATACGGAAATGAAAAACAATTTAGCCTTGATTTAGTAATTGTGTTATTAATTTTATCTTTGTCATTTTAAAACCGAGTCATAGTTATGTCAAAGGCACTATATATACCTGTAAAAGAGAGTTTTGAGGAAATAAGGAAACTACTTCGTCAGTCACCTGCGATGATTCGTTTACGGCTGTTGATGTTGATAGAGATGAAGAAGGTCGGAGAAAAAGGTATTACGAAGCAGCAGTTAATGGAACGAGTAGGGGTATGGGGTCAAAGTATTAACACATGGCGTAAAAATTATAGAACAGGGGGAATAGAAGCCTTGCTTCACAATGGCAGAAAAGGAAAAACAGGCAGACACTCGGTGTTTACGCAAGAAGAACAAGATAGAATAGAAGAGAAGTTAAAGGATCCCAATAATGGTTTGGCGGGGTATATAGAGTTGCAGCAATGGGTAGAGCAGGAATTTAAAAAGGAAGTTAAGTATAACACGCTACTAAAATATGCGGGCAGGAAATTTGGCAGCAAAGTGAAGGCAGCACGCAAAAGTCATGTGAAAAAGGATGCGGAGGCTGTAGTTTTTTTTAAAAAACTTTAGTTCAAAAATAGCGGAAATAGCGTTGTCTGTTCCGCCATGCTATGACAGCATAAATTTATACTTTCAGGACGAGAGCCGCTTTGGTCTGCATACCAGGCACGGGAGGGGATTGACCGCCAAAGGCATACAGCCGGTTTGCAATTTCCAGCAGGTGTTTCAATACACTTATCTTTTCGGAGCATTTTCTCCCGTAACCGGGGATCAGTTTCAGTTGGAAATGCCTTGTTGCAGTGCAAATACCTTTCAGGTGTTTCTCCATGAATTTTCCCTTCAAACTCCTGCTGAATACAAAATCATTGTTTTAGACAACGGGGCTTTCCACAAGGCAAAAAAGCTCAAAATACCCGAAAATATTTTTCTTGTCTTTCTGCCTCCTTACAGTCCCGAACTCAATCCAGCTGAAAAAATATGGCACCACATCAAAAGAAAGTTCACCAACAAACACTTCACAAGCCTTGAACTAATCAGCAACTTCTTTACTGAAACAATAAATAACATTACACCGGATATGGTAAAATCTATCTGTAGTTACCAATATATCTGCTTAAATACCTTTTGGGCTGTTTAAAATGTCATTTCCGTATAATTTTCCGTTTCGGTTTTCCCCCCTTCTCATTTGCGCCATGGTGGCTTCCACATTAGGGCGGAGTTTTCGATGCGCTTTGGGTATTGTTTGTATATTTTTATGTCGTTGCTGTCGCAGGTAATCTTCGGGTTTAAACTTGTAAATAGCCACTCCTTTTTCATATTTTCGATTTGTCTTGGTGGGGCAAGTGTCTCTGAAGGGGCAATCGTTACAGATATGGAGGTCAAATTCAGCTTTATAGTTTTTTGAAGGTTTAGTGGCGATCACTTGGGGGTGTTGTGAATTGGCACATTGTACCCTATACGTGTTGGTATCGGATTGGAGGGTAATAGTGATGGGGATGACGCACAACAGCCTTTAATGGCGGTTTGAATAGGCGTGATACCCAATTCATTGAGCTTAATATCGTTGTCTTCGCTGCCAAAGCCGCCATCGTGGTGCAATTGTTCCAGGTCGGGTGTTTTTTCCTTGATGCTGTCCAACCGTTCGTGAAGCAGTTGTGTATCATCGGTATTATTCGTAGCGGTGTGTACATCGGTAATCAACTGCAGGTCATTATCAGGATGGCAGGTTTCGGTCACCATCGCCACATAGCCTTGATATTGTTTGCCCTTTTTTTTCCGATAGGTGGCTTCTGTATCATCGGGCGATTGAAGGCACTTGCTGTTCAGCGCTTCATTGGGCTTAGGCGCAGGTACACTTGTTTTTTCATCCGTTTCAGGCAGGGTAAAGTGTTCGGCATACACGCGGGAAAATACCTGAAAGGCTTCGTGTTCCCGATAAATATCCTGCAATTGTGTGTATAGCAAGTGATAGACTTGCCCTAACTTTTGGAGGTGAGTGTTTTGGTCTCCCGGTTTGATATGGCGGATATATTCGTTTGCTTTTTTCCCGATATAGTCCGACAAGTCAGCAGTATAACGCTCCTGTTCTTCGGCAGTGAGAATGCTGTAAAAGCGCAAAAGCAATTCCACAAGGAGTTCTATGCGACTATAACTGCGTATATTGCTGTTAAGTAGAAGGCTATCCGTACGCTGTATCGTTGTCTTTAGTTTCAGTTCTTTGAGTTGTTGGTTTGTTAAGCGGTCGAACAATTTGCCAATCAGATCTTCTCCTGTGTTAACAAAGTGAGTGTTGAGGCGACTTTTGAAGTTGAACAGCGTAGGTTCGGTGAAAGGAACCTTCTCTAAATCCTGAAGACCTAAAGCAAAACGGGTTTCCAAATTAAAGTCTATCTGTTCAAAGAGTTGGGCATACGTCCAGCTATGCTTTTGCATCAACAATAATGCCGCTATCATGCAATTGATAGGAGCATTGGGCGCACTATGTTTGGTCGAATACAGTACCGAAAAGTCTTCCTCTTGTATATTGCAAAAAACAAGCCGATAAAAATGACCGCCACTACTATTTTCAAGCCGTTTTTGCTTATCTTTATTTAAGTAAAACGACAAACCAAAAAGTTGAGATTGATTATGGGTTAAATTCTTCTTGAACATAGATGAAATAACTATTTAAGCATAAAATTACAAAAATATTCTTTAAATAACAAACATACCCAAAACCTTATTTTAGTGAACTCAAGAAATTGTAACTGTATTATGATAAAATCAATAAAAGGACTTAAAATACTATGCGTTATTTCTTCAAAATTCATTTTTCATGTTCAGTAAGTCAAAATACTTAAGCATTTCAATTTTTGAGATGCTTTAGACAACAAGTTGGGTGTCTGAGTAAATACGATAAACCAACTTTTAAAATCTTCTCGATGTTTCCTATGCTGTTCAAGAGGTCAAAATATTATTTAACGTGAGGTCTGACTTGAATTAGATACCTTTCAATTATATCCAATAGTTCGGTGATTTTTGTTGTTTTGCAATGCTGAATATATTAGAAACAGAAAAAGCGTATTAGTTTTGATGTTGCAAACCAAAAACATAATACTCTATGAAAGTTTTACAGAAAACTATCACCGAAATATTAGGGAAAATGCATGGAATAAACAAAGCTAAACGAGATTTTTTGACTCCTGAACTTTGTTTTTTTAGTTTTTCGAGGTAAGGCTAATTTTCAACATTTAGGGCGATAAACGTAGATAATCACACTGCCTTTCATATTGATGCTGTGTTGACTCCCAACACCGAGGAACAGCAGGCACAAGACATTAGTTTATTTTCGCATTATGTGGATGTTGTTCTTTGGAATTTGGATTATCTGAAAAGCATCAGCAATTATTTGGCAGTAGATGCTTATACCAACTATAATTTAATTTTGCACCACGCATGCAGGGTTAAAGTCTTTAAATTGGGTGGGTTATTTTTTACTATATAATATTGTTGTACCTATTGCTCATTCCCTAAATTGATAAAGAATTTCCGACACAAAAAACCCCCGATAAGAATTTCTTAGCGGGGGTTTTATTATGTTTTATATGCAATAAGCAGTGTCTATCGCTTGTTAAACCTCGGTGGGTCTTGACGTTTTTCGCGGGGTTCTCTACCATCTGTGTTTGTACCTTCAGGTTTTGGTAATAACACTTTCATGCTGAGTTTAAACTTGCCGGTTCTGTCGTCAACACCAATCAGTTTAACCTGAATAATATCTCCTTCTTTCATAACACCATCCAGGTTTTCCAAACGGGTATGAGCTACTTCTGAAATATGGAGCAATCCCTCTTTGCCGGGCATAAACTCAACAAATGCGCCATAAGGCATTATGCTTTTAACTTTTGCTTCATAGACTTCTCCAACTTCCGGAGTAGAAGCAATCGCCCTAATTCTCATCACTGCTGCATCTAAAGAGGCTTTGTCAGAACCGTAAATCAACACTTCGCCTTTTCCGTTTTCTTTCTCCTCAATATTGATAGTCGTTTTGGTTTCACGCTGCATCTCCTGAATTACTTTTCCGCCAGGACCAATTACAGCACCAATAAATTCTTTGTCTATCATTAGTTTCACAATACGAGGTGCATGAGGCTTTAAATCCGGTCTGGGCTGAGACATAACTTCGTTCATGGCCTGAAGTATATGTAATCGTCCGTCTCTTGCCTGATACAATGCTTTTCTTAAAACATCAGAAGAAAGACCGTCAATCTTTATGTCCATTTGTACGCCACAAATTCCATTGACAGTACCGGTTACTTTGAAGTCCATATCTCCAAGATGGTCTTCATCGCCTAAAATATCTGACAATACTGCAAAGCGATTTCCATCGCTGATAAGTCCCATCGCAATTCCAGACACTCCACTTTTAATTTGAATACCAGCATCCATCAAAGCTAACGAACCAGCACAAACAGTAGCCATTGAACTTGAACCGTTTGACTCTAAAATATCTGATACAATCCTGATGGTATATAGATTTTCGTCCTGATTGGGCAATACTTGTTTTAAGGAGCGCATAGCAAGATTGCCATGTCCAACCTCTCTCCGTCCGGGGCCTCTCATTGGTTTAACCTCTCCGGTTGAAAAAGCCGGGAAATTATAGTGCAGTAAAAACTTGGAATATTCCAATCCGGCAGCTTTATCCAGCATTTGTTCGTCTTGTTTAGTACCCAGCGTAACGGTAGTCAGTGATTGTGTTTCACCACGACAAAACAAAGCAGAGCCATGAGGGGCGGGGAGATAATCTACCTTTATCATTAAGGGACGAATTTCGTGAGTTTTGCGCCCATCTAAACGTAACCCTTCATCCAAAATCATATTGCGAACAATATCTCTATGCAGTTCTTCCAGATATTCTTCCGCCTTATTTATAGTTTCTGCTTCGGCTTCTTCGCCTAATGATTCCAAGAAAGAAGCTTCAACAAGTTTAAACTGCTCTTTTCTTTCATGTTTTCCTGAACCGGATTTTACTATATCTTTGATTTTAGCTTCTGCAAACTGAATAACCTGTTGTTTCAGGTTCTCGTCCACTTCCGGCATAGAGGGTATTTCCCGTTTAGGTTTACCGCAAAGTGCGGCTAATTCCAACTGTGCCTTACATTGTTTTTTTATAGCTTCGTGGGCAAGCTCAATGGCTTGGACTAAATCGTCCTCACTACATTCAATGGCTTCGCCTTCAACCATCACAATATTTTGTTCTGTGGCGGCAACCATAATATCCATATCGGCAAGAGCCATTTCGGAAACAGAAGGATTTATGACAAAATTACCGTCAATTCTGGCAACCCTTACTTCTGATAGAGGTCCTGCAAAGGGAATGTCGGATATGGTAATCGCTGTAGAAGCTGCTAATCCCGCAAGGCTATCGGCCATCACTTCTTTATCTCCTGAAATTAACCAAACAATTACCTGAGTTTCGTAATAATAATTGTCCGGAAATAAGGGTCTTAATGCGCGGTCAATTAGCCTGCTGATTAGAATTTCGTAATCGGAAAGTCTTGCTTCTCTTTTGAGAAACCCGCCGGGAATGCGTCCGGAAGAGGCGAATTTTTCCTGATAATCCACCGATAGCGGGAAAAAATTGGCGGTCGGAGATTTTTCTTTATTAGAAACAACGGTGGCTAACAATACGGTGTTCCCTTGACGAACAAGTACGGCCCCATCGGCTTGTCTGGCTAAAGTTCCGGTTTCGAGTGTTATTTCGCGTCCGTCATCTAATTTAATAGATGTTGTAAATGTGTTCCAACTCATATAAGATGTTTGCTTTTTAGTCTGATTTGATAAAAGAAAGGCATATCAACTTGTCTTGCCATGGAATTGGTGAAATAAGAATTATTCAAGTGATTATGCTTTGGAAAGCCCGGGGATAAAACAAATAAAGAGAGAAACGATAACGCTCCTCTCTTTATGTTTTTGAAAAAGCTATTTACGAAGGTCGAGGCTTTGGATAAGCGCTCTGTATCGGTTAATGTCTTTTTTCTTGATATATGCCAGCAACTTGCGTCTTTGACCTACCAAACGCAACAAAGCCCTTCGGGTTGAATGGTCTTTTTTGTTGGTTTGAAGGTGTTTGGAAAGATGCGCAATGCGTCTGGTAAATAACGCGACTTGACCATCAGCCGAACCGGTGTTGTTTTCTGCACCACCGAACTCTTTAAATAGCTTTTGCTGTTCTTCACTTGAAAGATAAGTGTATCCCATAAAGCTTTTACCAATTAATTATTGTGAATAAATGAAAAATGCCCGCAAAAGTAAGGATTTTTTTGCTTAACAAAAAAGAAATAGTGCTTGATATAAATTACAAAAGAAAAAATTTCTTAAAATCCGATATAAAACCCCGAATTTTGCTTGGAAAGTTCTTTCATAAAAACAACGGCAGCGTTTGTAGAAGACTGATTTCTAAATTCAGCACCCACCCCTAAACAGTTGATTGTCTTTTTTCCGGTATTGGTACTTTTCACAAAGCTCAATACATCATTGATGTCTTCATCAATACATTCGTTGCCGATAATTTTTGTGGGAGCGCCGTCTGAAACAAAAACTATGGTTCCGGCTTCCGAGTAATTAGAAGCGGTCAAAACAAATTCCAATGCCTGCCTGCTTGGCGTACAACCATAAGCCTTAATTTCATTAATAAACTTATAGATGTCGTATTTGCTGTTGGTGCTTATTGGAGTGAGTTTTCCATATTTGAAGTAATAATGTTCTTCCTTAGTGTTCGGAAAAACGACAACATCAACCTTGTAGGTATTGTCGAGATTTGCAATCATCATTTTAATTCCGGCCTTTACCTCATCTAATTTCTGAGGCTCAGGGTTATCATCCATACTGCCCGAACGGTCAATGACAAACACGATGTTTTTGTCGTTATATTCAACCCCTACCCTTTCTTTATATTCCGTGATTTCTTTTTGTTGTTTTTCAATCGTTTCTTTGGCGTTTTTGAGCTGCTCTTTCAGCTTTTCAATTTCAACTTTAAGTGTTTCTACTTCGGAGGTTTTTTGGGTCAGTTCGTTTGTTACCTGCGTTTTTTCTACCTCACATTTAGCCAACTGATTTCGAAGATCTTCAATCTGCTTTTCTAACTGTTTAACAATGGAATCGTGATTTTCTAATCTGTTTTTCAGGTCTTCTACTTCTTTTTGCAATTTGGTCACCTTTTCCTGCAAATCAGTCCGTTGCTTGTCACAGGTTATCAATTTATCTTGTAATAACTTTACCTCTTCCTGTAAATCAATAATCGTCTGATTTAATTTTTGAGACTGTGCTTCCAATTGTTCAAACTTAGCCTGATATTTTACAAGTTCAGCCGTAGGTACAGAACGTTTCAGTTCCTGAATCATATCCTGAATTTCTTTTGCATCTACCTTTAATTCTTTGATTTGTTCCAATTCCTTCAGAGCGATTTTAATATCTCCGCTTAGTTTGGGGATGATCACAAAAATGATAAGGATGGCACCTAAAGCTCCTGAAAGGAGGTCGAGCATGGAAAGATTAAATACATTTACTTCTTTGCGAGCCATGAAGGATGATTGGGGAATTATTTAAATTGATGAACAAGATGAAGCCTATCTCACCGCAATATTAGTACATCGGCCAATAACGGGAACAATTTTTGACAAACATTTGTAAAAAATAACCCGATTTAAGAGGTTAAGATGCAGAAATTGATGTTTTTACCGTTCTTACAACGGAGTTTGAACAGGTAAATTTTGCAATGATAAAAAGTATAGAGTATTTGACCTAAATTTGTTGCTTTGCCGACGATTAAAAATAAATATTCTGTACTTATATTGCCCTTGCAAATTTTACTAACCCGAAATAGTTTGTTTCGATTATTCAATAGTTTACATAAGAGCGCATGTCTATAATTCTTCATCCTCCTGTTTTTTTGCACGAAAAAGGTAAACGTAAAAACAATCAAGATGCTATTTATCCTGTAGCAGAAGCAGCAACAGCACTCGACCGTTTATTCATGGTTTGTGATGGTGTTGGAGGGGCAAGTAAAGGTGAAGTTGCCTCCCGGATGGTTTGTGATTTGTTTCACGCATATTTTAACGAGCATGGAACAAGTCATGTGGACGAAAAATTTATTGCCAATGCTTTGAAATTTGCCGAAGAAAAACTGACCGAATATACTTCGGCAGACGAAGAGGCTAACAATATGTCAACCACTTTAACCTTGTTGTATTTTGACGATATCCAAAACAAAGCACTTGTTTCGTGGTGTGGAGACAGCCGGATTTATCATATCAGAAACGGGGAGGTGATTTTTGTATCCGAAGACCATTCATTGGTGCAAGAGTTGGTGAAGCGCGGAGAACTGACGATGGAAGAAGCACAAACCCACCCTCAAAAAAACATCATTCTCCGGGCTATTTCCGGCACAGATGCCCCAACCAAAGCAGATGTTGTGGAAATTACCGATGTTCAGGCAAATGATTATTTCCTGCTTTGCAGTGATGGAATATTAGAAGGAGTTGACCAACGATTGTTGCTTACTTTGTTAAACAATTCAAATGCTGACATCAACAAGGTACGTGAACATATTTATACCCTTTGTCTGGAAAACTCACGGGATAATTTTTCAATGTATTTAATTCAGGTACAGGAAGTTACAAAAGCTGCACGCAAATCGGGTATCACCAAAATATTGACTCACAACAGCAGTAAAACGACCAAATCACCTGCTGCCACCAATCAATTTTTGGACGAAAAAACCCGAAAAATAGTGTTCATCTTTGCAGGAGTAGCTGTATTGGCCTTGTTGTTACTTTTTACTTTCGGAAACCACAAAACAAAAGCAGATATAGAATATCAGGATTCTTTGAATCAAGCAAAACAGATGCTTCTTACGCCGGACAGCGTTGAAATTGCCAAACGCATATTGTTGGATTTGGAAATTGATTATCCGAATAAAAAGAACGAAATTGAAGCTATCCTGCTCGAAATTGCAAAAAATGAAGAATTGGCCCGTTTTGAACAGGAAAATGCTATTAAATTACAAACGTTGATAGATTCAATAAACACCAACGTTTCCAAAAGCAAATTAGATGAACTGAAGGCTGACAGTGCTTATTTTGTAAAAATCAAAGAAAGTAAAGACATCAGGAATTTAGATACTTTATTATACAAGCTAAAAGATAAGAACCCTTCGCAAACTCCTTCAAACCCTGTCTCTCTACCTGCACAAAATAACGGCACTTCTAATCCAAACAGCAAAGACGCTAAAAACAAAAAGGAAAATTACAACAAGTAATCTTAATCTGTTTGTCTTTGAGTATGTCTGTACAACCCCTAACTGTTCTTATTCATCTTATCTGTTTTCATGTTTAACATATCCGGCATTTTCCATGAAGGTAATGATATTAATATCGGTGTTTCAGGTTTTATTGTTGCTTCAAAACTGCAAACCTGCCGAAACTGTCCCTGAATTAGAGGTCATTAGCAGTGAAATCAGTTTCAAAAAAAATGATGAGGGAATCAATCTGGCTTATTATGGCGATAAGCCTTTTACCGGTATCATCTATACTGAATATCCGGACGGCAAACGTTTTGTTCAAAAATCATTTGTCAAAGGACTTGAAGAGGGGAAATGGGATATTTTTTACCCAAACGGCAATAAGATGAAAACCGGAAATATTGTCAATGGTGTTAAAGAAGGCATTGTTTACGAATGGTGGGAAAACGGAAATCAGAAAAACAAACAGCCTTTTAAAAATGGCAAAAAACATGGCACCTGGGAAGCATGGTATGAAAACGGGGCGAAACAAACCACTCGTGATTTTGATAATGACCTGTTAAACGGGAAAGTTATAGTTTGGGATTCATTGGGAAAACTAACCAAAGAATACCAATACAAAAACGGTCAGATGGTAAACCGCGACTATCATTCGTCAAAAGAAGGACAAATGCCGGAGATGCCTCATATAGAAAAGTAAGCCGCCTCCATTTGAAACCTTCAATCCCTCAATATTCTGTTGTAGTTCCGGTTTATCGCGGAGTTGCCACGCTTGCTGTACTGACGCGGCAACTGGTAGCTTTTTTTCAGAATGATGGGTTAAGTTTTGAAATCATTTTTGTCTATGACTGTGGAAATGATAACTCCTGGAATATTCTGAAAGAGATAAAAGCCCGTTTTCCTGAAGTAGTCAATCTGGTGCGACTTTCCCGAAACACCGGACAACACACCGCAACTTTATGCGGATTTACCGTTGCACAAGGAAAGTTCATCATCACCATGGATGAAGATTTACAACATCCGCCTCATCAAATAGCCCGCTTGATTGAAACACAAAAGTCCGGTAATTTCGATTTGGTGTATGGCCTTTACCAAAACAGACAGCACCATTTTTTCAGGAATATAGCCGCACAAGTTTTTGCTAAACTTATTTCGATTTTTATTCCCCATCTTCATCCGCATATCACCTCTTTCAGATTGGTTAAGTCTGTTTTTGCACGTCATGCTGCTTTGATGCAAACGCCTTATCCTTTTGTTGACGGACATTTTGCCAAACTCAATGCAAAAACAGGGAGTTGTTTGGTCGAACATCAGCTCCCTAATCTCGAAAGGGGAAGCACTTATAATTTGTGCCGTTTGATAGTTCATGCTTTCGGAATTTTGTCGGGATATACTAAACTTCCGTTTTATTTGCTGATTATTTCTTTACTGTCAGGTACTATTTTAGGTTGGCATATTTTGAAACATACGGTCTCTTTCTTTAATGCCCTGAAGCAAAATAATTTTATGTTTTTGGTTTTTTTTCTGTTCAGCCTGACAATCCTCCTCTCTTCCATCATTCTTTTGTGGCGATATGTAAACACAAAACATAGAAGTTATCCGATTGCGGGTACTTTTTTGTCCGTTAGTCGTTTTTGAAAAAATCAAAACGCCTCAAAGTGTTACGCGGAGGCATTTCCAAAAATCAAAACGCCTCAAAGTGTTACGCGGAGGCATTTCCAAAAATCAAAACACCTCAAAGTGTTACGCGGAGGCATTTCCAAAAATCAAAACACCTCAAAGTGTTACGCGGAGGCATTTCCAAAAATCAAAACGCCTCAAAGTGTTACGCGGAGGCATTTCCAAAAATCAAAACACCTCAAAGTGTTACGCGGAGGCATTTCCAAAAATCAAAACGGTTTAACGCTTTATATTTGAAGTAATTTGTAAATATTATCTTCAATTCCCTGAATTTTATCTTGATTACTTTTTCATAACCTGAGTTAGCATAAAAATTCTACACGTATCACTTATTTGTTAATCTACATAAGGTTCCATCAGTTACACATAAATATTTAGGCTGTTTCCCTCAATTTTAAAATACCCCTTTCCGCCCGTTGTTTGGTCAGCAACTACCTTATTGCCGATAAACTGAATCGTTTCCTCTCTTTTTGCAATTGGTATTCCGGTATGTTTCTCCCAGTTTTGGGGTGAAGGCAGGTCTATACAAACGACACAGTTCCCACCGCCAAATTCATAGTATAAAGCAAATCTTGAATGAACGCTTTGGTATTGTACATAACCGCTTCTTCCTTCGTTTTTGTAGGATATAGTCGGAGTGCCTTTTGAATTTGAACGAAAGAATTTGAAAAAATCCGGATTATTCCTCAGCGTTAATTTGATATTGTGATAGAGTATGGTCAGAATAAAAGTGGCAGCTATTAATAACCAAAAAGATTTAGAATTTTTGAGTTCATTTGGAATAAATGGGGTATATAATAAAAATAGACAGGGGAAAACCAAGATGGAGTTCATACAAACAAAATTGAGGATTTTAAAATTTGGGTTTAAAATACAAAAGTAAGGGCAGCAAGATTAAAAAACCGGCTGCCCTGAGAGGAAAAACACACTAATAAGCCTTACTTATCTGTTGACTTCAATAAATCCGCTTTTTAAGTCTGATTTAAGACCTGTTCTCAGGTCTAAGCGGTAAAAATACGTACCATCCGGTACATTTTTTCCGGTACCTTTCCAGTTTCCGTTCCAGGCCTGTTCGTTCGTATAATTGCTGACCGAATATACCTCATCTCCCCATCTGTTAAAAATCTGAAGTTCCGGTTGGTTGTCTGCAAAACATTCGATTCCTGAAATAATAAAGGTATCATTGACCCCGTCTCCGTTTGGTGAAAATCCCTGAGCCAGAGA
Organism: Sphingobacteriales bacterium; assembly: GCA_016700115.1. Lineage (NCBI taxonomy): Bacteria > Pseudomonadati > Bacteroidota > Sphingobacteriia > Sphingobacteriales > Sphingobacteriales bacterium. The sequence goes on from CP064999.1 coordinate 4,894,226, forward strand.
TACATTGCAATTCTGCTCATCCGGCAAAATGACCACAACTACTAAAGCCGTATCACATACTAACTGGCTTTGTTCATTATATACACAAACGATATAATTAAACATATCTGTTCCGCTAAAACCAATATTGGGAATATAGGTGAATGTTTGATCGCTGTTGTTGACAATCACCGACCCGTTTTCCGGAAAATCCAGCAAAGAAACATCGGGTAAGCTGCCTGAAGGAATGGTATCGTTTTGCAAAACAGGGATAAGAACCGAGGTATTCATTTCGGTAGAACTGGAGTCATTGACTGCTATGACAACTATTTCAACCGGAATATCATCCCCTTCAACCGTGATATATACCCAGGCAATATTGCTCGACAAACCTGAAGCATCTGTTATTTCATAACTGAACGAATCGATACCGGTAAAATCGGGAGCAGGCACATAAGTAAACTCCATAGTAACAAAATCGAAATTGAGCTCTGCTCCTGAAACACTGACATCTGAGTTCAGTACAATAGCAGTTATCTCATCGCCATCAGGGTCGAAATCATTTGACAACACGTAGATTATGACCGGCATATTCATATCAGTAGCAACCATATCATTGACTGTAACCGGCGGTTCGTTCACATCGGTTACATTGATGCAAAAAGAAACTATCAGGCAGTTGTCGTTTGGTGTGCATACCTGTACACTAAAAGTATCTGTCTGAACAAATCCGGGGTTTGGCAGGTACTGAATGCAATTATCCGATAAAACCAATCCGCCATTAGGAGGAAGTTCGGTAATCGTTATTGTTTCGATGGTAATATTGGTCAAATAGTCGTCTAAGCACAGCGTAACCGGTGTATTTTCCAGAGTTTGTTCGCAAAAGTTCAAAGTATCGGCACTGACAAAGACACTTACATAAGCAGTATCGCATAAAACCGGACTGCCGGTATCGCATATAATATAGGAAAAGTAATCGTTGCCGATAAAGTTTTCATCAGGGGTGTAAGTTACCGTATTGTCGGGATTTAATCCGGCAACTCCATAAGCAGGAAAACTCAACCATTCCGGAGCAACTGCATCGCCATCAGGGTCTGTATCGTTATCCAAAACCGGAATATTTACCGGAGTATTTAAAGGCGTTTCGGCCATATCATCCAATGCCACAGGCGGATTATTGTTCAGCATGTCATCACCTACGGTAATTGAAACATAAGCTGTATCACATAAAACAGGAGTTCCGTTGTCGCAAATGATGTATTCAAAAGTATCTGTTCCGGAAAAACCGTTGTTAGGTGTATAAGTTATTGTTCCATTGCTGTTCACAACAGCAATTCCATTCGTAGGCAATGAAGGAAGGGAAGATTGTACGGCAATTGATGTTCCTCCAAACGGGTCATAATCATTTTGCAGGACTGTAATGGTAACCGGAACGTTCACAGATGTTGTGTCCAAATCAGACACTGCAACAGGAGGCAGATTAGTAATCGAAATTGGTTGAACAATGAGGGTAACTAAAGTAATATCGCAATTCCCCGCTATATCACAAATCTGATATTCAAAATAATCGGTACCGGTAAAACCCGGATCGGGTGTATAAACAATGTTTCCCGTGCCGGGAATGACAGAAATATTGCCAAAATCGGGGCCGCCAAATAACTGACTCAGTTGGATAGCTGTTCCAAAATCGTTAGATAAAACGTTAAAGGTAACTGCCGTATTGATTGAGGTAAAGACAATATCGGGTTGAGCGTCTATGTTTGCCGGTTGAATGGTAATAGTAACGTAAGCAGTATCACAAAGTACAGGGCTTCCGTTGTCGCAAATAATATAGGTAAAATAGTCTGTACCAATAAAATCAGTATTTGAAGTGTAAATAAACCCTGTTTCATTGGGTAACATTGTAATCAAACCATTATACGGGTCGGAGGATGCTGTTAGCGAAGCGATGTTGCCATCCGGATCAAAGTCATTGTCTAACACAAAAATTGCAACAGGAATACCTTCGGTAGCAACTGCAACATCATCAATGGCAACAGGAGGTTGATTTAAACAACCGATATCACCGACCTGTACACTTACAATAGCCTGAGCACAAGCTCCTGAAGGGTCGCAAACCGAATAGATAAATATTTCACAACCGGTATAACCGGTATTCGGAGTATAAGTAACAGTTCCGTCAGGGTTAATTACCACCTCCCCGTTTTGAGGAGGCGTTATAATTTGTGTTACCGTCAAAGGGTCATTGTCGGGGTCAGAATCGTTGGTCAATACAGGAATAATAACCGGCGTATTGACCGGAGTCTGTGCAATATCGTTGTTAGGAGTAGGCGGTTGATTCAACAAAGGTATCTGAATGGTTATTGCTACAATAGTTGCATCACAAATACCTTCAGGATTGCAGATTTCATAAATGAAATAGTCTGTTCCGACATAACCGGTTTCGGGAAGATAGTTGACCACTCCGGTAATGGGGTCAAAGGATAAAATGCTTCCATGTTGCGGCAAAATCAAGACCTGAGTTACTTCAATATTGTCGCCAAAATCATTATCCAGCACATTAAATGCAACCGGAGTATTTAAAAAAGTAAAAACCAAATCAGGTTCGGCATCAATCAACACTTCTCCCAATACATAAATGGTGATAGTTGCTTCGTCACACAATCCTGAAGGATCACAAAGGGTATAAACAAAAGTGTCCGTACCGGTAAAACCTGAATTGGGAGTATAAGTGATAGAACCGCCTGCATTGACCACTGCCAACCCGTTTTCGGGTAATGTCATCAGGGTGATTGTTAATTGAGCTAAGGTATTATCCGGATCAAAATCGTTGAGAATGGCTGCAATTTGAACCGGAATTCCTTCCGAAGTATTTGCAAGATCATCGTTAGCAACAGGGGGAAGATTGATTGCTGAAGGGACAACAGTGATGGTTACGGTTGTATTTGCACAGTTGCCCCCGGAATCGCATACCGTATAGGTAAATGTATCTGTTCCCTGATACCCTCCGTTTGGCGAGTAAGTAACTGTGTTATCAGGGTTCAGAACAGCAGTTCCGTTAGACGGTTGGGTGATTGTTGTAACATCCAAACCGCTTCCGCTGTCATTGTTCAAAACATTAATCGTTACGGGTATGCCCTGAGAAGTAGTAACAGAATCGGGTTCAGCAATTAAAGGCGGTAATTCGGGATTCATGACGGTTAAAACTACCGTTGCATTGTCACAAAGCAAAGAACCATCAGAGCAAGTTACACAAGCAGCATAGGTTAACTGATCAGTTCCTGCAAATCCCGGTTGGGGCAAATAATTGATGGTACCGTTTGCATTAACCGTAACCGTTCCATTCGAAGGATTGGTTACTATCTGTACATTCATTGGGGCATTGCAATCATGTATGTCATTGGTTAAAACATTGACCGGAACCGGAACTCCATTATTAAACAACGAAGCGGCATCATCATTAGCTTCCGGTGCGATACATCCAACATGAACAAAAACGCTTACGGTTTCACATTCCCCTTCAGAATTACAACCTGTGATATCCACGATGTCAGTACCAAAAAAACCGGGCAGGGCGATGTATTGTAAGCAAGTGTCGTTCAAAAAACTGATACTGCAATTAAATGTAGTAACAGCATCTGTGATTTGAGCATCTGATATATTGCAAAACTGGACACAAATCTGAATAGGAACAATAGGCATGGTACAATAATCCGTCTCAAATTCACAATTGACCGGTGCGGGTGTAATGTTTATTGAAACCAATGCTGTATCACACAAGGCAGGGCTACCATTGTCGCAAATGACGTATTGAAAGGAATCGGTGTCGGTACAGGAACTTGTTGCTGAATAAAAGACTTGATTTCCGATTAGATTGACTATGCCACAGGTGTTTTCTGTTATAGTTTGACTGATGGTTAAAGGCTGCCCCTCCGGGTCGCTGTCGTTGTTTAACACATTTAAGATTAAAGTTTCTCCGGCAGTTGCAGTAAAAGTATCGTCAACAGCAACAGGAGGATTGTTACCTCCGCAGGCTTGGTCAATGGTAATGGTCGTGGTATTGGTGCTGCAATTTCCAACCCCGTCACATACCTGAAAAGTAATAATATCTGTTCCTGAAAAAACGGTTGAAGTGGTATAGGTAAAACACCCGGCTCCGGCTGGAATTATTGAACCGGAACCATTAATGGTTGCCGTTATAATGCCTAAAGTAGCAGGATTAACTCCGCAAAATTGAGGACAAACCTGAAAGTTGCTGAAAGGAGGGATACAAGTTGCTTCTGCAATGGGGCAGTTTCCGGCACCGGTTATAGTCAGGTTCACCATAGTCGTTTCACATAAACCACATCCATTACAAATAGTATATTCCAAAACATCAGTACCGCTATAATCTGTTGCAGGTACATATAATATCTGGCCGCTGCTGATAACTGCCGTACCATGTGCCGGGGCAGTGTTGATTTGAGAAAGGGTTAAAACCCCGTTGCAAAGTTCTTCATCATTGATTGCAACCGGTAATATAGCTCCGGTCAACCCGTTTCCTCCATAATTAACTCCATTTACAACAACAGAAGTATTGCTCAAAAAAACAACATCCGGGTTGGCAACCGGTGTAATACATCCCACATGCACCAAAGCTATAGAAGTTGAGCAAAGATTGGGAGTCTGATCATCACAAACCACGATGCTTACAGTATCGGTTCCTAAGAAACCGGGCAGAGGGGTATAACGCAAACAGGAATCGTTCAAAGCCACTAAACTACAATGGAACGTAGTAGATGACATCGGAATATTAATACTCCAATCATCACCGTTTGGGTCTGTCCACGAATGACAGATAGTCAACGGAGTCATGGGTTGCGTGCAAAATTCAAGATCAAAAACAGGAGTAGGAGCAACATTCACACTGCCAAGCCCTGAAGCAGGGATAACAGTTATACTTACTTCAGCAGTCGCAAAATTCCCAAAAAAGTCTTTGATGGTATAAGTAAAAACATCCACCCCTAAAAATCCCGCATTGGGTGTATAGACAATATTGGTTTTACCCGGCATTATGATTGCGGTTCCGTTAGTTGGTGCTGAAGTAAGGTTGTGCAAAAAAATCGCACTGCCAATATCATTAGAAATTGCCGGAATCGTTACCCAGGTATCCTGCAAGGTATTTGCTACATCATTATTGGCGATTGGATTGTCTAAGATATCCCACGCAGAGGAAGCTTGTAAATGTGTTGAACAATTGTTAAAAATCATGAACAAACATACATACAGCAAGTGTAGTTGAGTGTGTTTCATATACAAGTTTGGACAAAGTTAAATTAGTGTAAGGCTTGACTATTTTAACTTTCAAAAACCTTGCCAATCTGCGGGTAAAGTATTCTCAGAATGAACTTGATTTTTGGAATCTGATGATAAATTCAGATTTTCCAACTTAAAAAATAGCGGAAGATTCAATTTATATAAGAGGTTCTGAATAAGGACATCAGACATCCGCGATAATTTGTTCAAGATATAAATCAATCGGCTTGGTTGACTATCAGAAGATGTATTTCAAACAAATTATCCTTTTTCCACAGCATACAAAACCGGTTTGCTCGGGCTTGCATCTAATTCGAGAGAAGTAATCATCAGGTTCAGCAAATACACACCGTCTTTGATTTCATCAGGCACATAAATCAATTCGGTAATTGTTGCCCCTTTTCTTGGATTTTCAGGATATTGCCAATAGGCTTTATGTGCCAATAATTTACCTTCATCTTCTTCCCTGTCCACCGATGGAAGATCAATTAACAAATGGTCTATTTCTCTTTGTGCAATAAGGGCAGCAGCTTCATGATCCAGATAAGGCGGATTAGTACCCGAATAATTTCTGTGTATTTTATGACTATTGTTAGGCAGGGTTCGAATAATCAGGGCTTGAGTTTGAATCCCCCAAAGCGCTTCTTCAATCTGTTGTTTGGTAATCACCCGATCTCCTTCAGGCATTATTTGAGGGTAAATGCTGATCAAAGTAGTAACGAAAAAAAAACTTTTCAACTCCTGATTTAATGTTTCACCATTGGGGGATATATGCCCGACACATTCGGTATGTGTTCCGTTTCCATGAGGATTGAGCATGACATTTTTAAAATTGACCGGACCACCCAAACGTACATCTCCGATAAAATTACCGGCTCTTACCGGTTCAATTGTTAAAAAGGGAGCGTAAAAAGCATTAACACTACTGATGCCTTCTGTCAAAGGAATACTGATATCAAAAGGCTCAGAGAGGTCGAAAACATGTTGCTTCCCCTGAAAAAAAATTGTTGCAAACATAAAGGGAGTACTGTATAAATCAAAGAGGTTAAAAAAGCCGGGAAAGCAAAGCTACTATATTTTCAAGATACTGTTGATCTACTATGTCAAACTGATTCAGTTCTGTACTGTCAATATCCAATACCAATCGGGTAGCTCCCTCTTTGTCAGTTAAGGGCACCGTAATTTCAGAGCGTGAAAGTGAAGAGCAGGCAATATGTCCGGGAAAAGCATCCACATCCGGAACAATAATCGTTTTACCAGTTAAAGCACAAGTACCGCAAACGCCTTTTCCTATTTTAATACGGGTACAGGCAATAGCCCCTTGAAAGGGTCCTAAAACCAATTCATTTTCAATATTGCGATAAAAACCTACCCAAAAAAACTGAAAAGTTTCCTTAATCACCGCACAAAGATTGGCGAGATTTGCAATCAAATCAGTTTCATCTTCTAAAAGTGCCTCAATTTGTGGCAACAGTTGTCGGTATTTTTCTTCTTTGCTTAGTTGCAAATCAACTTCTATTTGGTGCATGGGTAAAACATTAAAAAGCGCATATCCTAATAATTAAGGACATGCGCTTCAAAATAAAGGTGACCCCAGAAGGATTCGAACCCTCAACCCTCAGATCCGAAGTCTGATGCTCTATCCAGTTGAGCTATGGAGCCTTAACTTGTGCAAAGATACACTTAATTTTAACACAATTAAGCAAAAAAAAATTCCTGTCTCAAAATCGGAAGCAATCCCGAACAAGTATATTGTTTTGATATGGCCTGTTAGAATAAAAGAAGTTGTTCACGGCTTCTACAACTCATGATTTTGGCAAACTATTTACGGTCTTCCAAAAATTCATTGGTAAAATGTTCCCGATGCTTTTCCTGAGAAAACTTTTCACCGTTATACTGTTGAGAAGCCCCTTTTGGGATAGACAAGGAAATCCAATTATCGTTGCAAATCATTTTTCCGATAAACACAATTTGTCCGACATGATAAGCATAATGTGCCAGTTGTCTGTTAATTGCTTCCACAACGGAGTGCCCCTGGTTCCTGATAAATACAATTTTATCGAAGTCTGATTCTTGTAAGGATTGTAAGGTAGTCAACAGGCAACTCCAGCCTTCGTTCCAGTACTGCATGACTTCATCTCTGCTTTTTAGGTCAGTTTCAAATTCGGAATCTCGATTTCTCCATTCTTTTTCACCATCTGAATTTAAAAAATCGGTCCATCTCGACAACATATTACCTCTCAAATGTTTTACAATGATGGCTATGCTGTTGCTTTCGGGATTATATTGCCAGAATAGTCCTTGTTCAGATATCTGTGCCATGGTCTTTTCACCCAACAGTTTATAATATTCAAACTGTTTGATGGCACTGTTTAGATACTCTATTGTCATTTCAGAATGGTTTTTAACATATTCTTTCAAACAGCTTCCACTGCTACAATCTGAGGCACTGCGGTTTTAACAGAGTATTCTACTCCGGCCTTCATAGTCATAAAACTCATAGGGCAATCACCGCAAGAGCCTAAAAGTTTTACTTTTAACACAAAATCTTCGGTAATGTCCACTACTTCAATATCGCCTCCGTCAGTTTGCAAATGAGGCCGGATACTGTTGAGCGATTGTTGAACCTTTTCTAATAATTCCTTGTGATACATAGCAGGCAACTTAAATAAGGCTATAAAATTACGCTTTTTATCGCAATCAGATATAGTTTATCTGATTAGCTGATTTGCAGAAATTCTTCCGGCATTTTTAATGGCAATATTTTGTGCAACTGTATAAGCCAATTTTACAAATTCTTTTCCGGCATTGCTATTGGGTTGTAAAACCGCAGGCATACCTAAATCACCTCCACTCCTGATTTCTTCTACAATAGGAATTTCACCAAGTAAAGGTACATTGAATTCACCGGCAAGTGAACTTCCACCTCCCTGACCAAATAAATAATATCGTTTATCCGGCATCTCAGGGGGAGAAAAATAAGACATATTTTCGATTATTCCTAAAACAGGAACATTAATCTGAGGAAGCTGAAACATGCCAATAGACCGGACAACATCCGCTTTTGCTACTTCCTGTGGCGTTGTAACAACAATTGCAGCGGTAATCGGCACCAATTGGGCCAATGTCAGATGAATATCTCCTGTTCCCGGAGGCATGTCTATCACTAAATAATCCAATTCCCCCCAAAAAGCATCTGTAATAAACTGTCTCAATGCCGATGAAACCATAGGCCCTCTCCATACGATTGCCTGAGTTTCGTCAGCAAGAAATCCAATTGAAATAGTTTTGATTCCATACTGTTCAATAGGTTCGATTTTGTTTTGACCATTCACCTGCACAACATGGGGTCTTCGTTTTCTTAAATTCATCATGACCGGTATAGAAGGCCCATAAATGTCTGCATCAATCAAACCGACTTTTGCCCCTGAATGTGAAAGCGCAAGAGACAAGTTGACAGCAACCGTAGATTTACCTACTCCGCCTTTTCCGGAGGCCACTGCAATAATGTTTTTAACCTCTGGTAAAACTGAACTCCCTTCTTGTCTCATTGTTGTAACTCTCGAAGTTATCTCAACTTCAACGGTTGCTTCTTTACTAACAAAATGCTTAATTGCCGTTATACAGGCATTTTTAATCTGTTCTTTTAAAGGACATGCAGGTGTCGTCAAAATTAACCTGAAACTGACTCGATTACCCTCGATATTGATATTGTCCACCATATTCAGGGTAACTAAATCTTTTCCTAAATCGGGGTCATCCACATAACTCAGCGCGTTAATAACAGCGTCTTTGGTAATTGACATAAAAGCTAATTGGTTTTAAAGACATTGATAAAACAATTCCTGTTCTACAAAGTTCTTTTACTGATTAATGTATTAACTCAATTATCATTTGGGTTATCTTCCCCGAAAAAATAAAACTGCATTTTTCAAATGTAGGTGCGGAAAACGAGGGCTTAAAATTATTGGAAAATCCGTAAGGTTCTTTTGGAATGCCCAACCACCCTGTATCTAATTGTTCGTTATTGTTGATGTCCTGATAAACAGCAATAGCATAAGTGCCGGGTTCTAATCCGGACAAATAAATCTGAACCTCAGATTTACCGTTGGGAATTGCTTTTGCACCTTTAAACATGCCTTCTGTTTTTCCAAATCCCTGAGATTTGTTGTAAAGTGCCAGGTAAACAGCCGATTTATTATCCTTAAGCCGTTTTACATTTACAATCAATTCCCCATTGTTAAGATCTCCATTGCTAAAATTGCCCTGCCCTAAACCCCAAAAGCTTAACATCAAAATAAGGACCATGTTCATAAATAACCGGTTTAGCCCTTCTGCACGTATTCGTTAAATTACAAGCAGAAGGGCTGTTAATATACATGTGCGGGCTTTCAACATTTTAAAACCGAAGCCCGAGAGTCAACAGGAAATTACTGGAATTGTTTTTTAAAAAGGCAGGAACGTCCGATTCAGTATTGATTGAGTAAGGGTAATATTTATTATCTCCAAAACTATAAGCATAAGCAACATCACAAAAAACTACCTTTTCTCTGAATCCTAACCCTGCTGTAATGCTCTGACGCTTTAGATCAGACGCATCTTTATAAGGACTGCCCTGATAAACATATCCTAATCTTAAACGGAAAATGTCTAAAGCCACTTCGGAACCAATGCGCAAATTGGAAGCAGAAGTAAACCGCTTGTCAATATCGCGATTGATTTCACTTGCCAAACGCCTGTCTTCAGGTACATCGTCAAACGTAAATTCCATTTGACTGTAATCAGCCCATTCATAATCCACTGAAATAAATCCATGGGTTTTAAACAAAAATGCAGCACTACCAACCAATCGCCAAGGCGTGGTTAGCTGATAATCGTATTCGCCTTCGGGCGAGTACAATAGAGTGTCGTAATGAGTAAACTCTGCATATAAATTGCTGGAAAACTGCTCATTTAAAGAAATCAGTGTTGGTGTATGAACGGAAGCACCAACTCGCAACATCTCAACAGGACGATAAATTAGCCCTAATTTACCATTGATTCCAAAACCTCTGGTTTTAAGCGATTCCGACAATTCAAAAGTATTAAAATCATAGGTGCCCAAATCAACAGCTTCACCTTGAATAATGCCAAGTTTGTCAGTTTCAGAGTAAAACTTTTCTGATGTATATCTTACAAAAGGTATTCCAAGTGTTCCTCCCAAAAAAAGCTTTTCTTTATAGTTGGTACCTAATGAAATAACAAATTCGTCTGAGGCATTTTTTTCGGTAATATATTCCTCTTGTTCCACAGCAAAACCATTGGTTACTCCCAAATAATCAGAACTGCCCTCAGCATCCGGATTGATGAGAAATGCGAAATATGCTAATCCGGCACCAAAAGGAAAATTATCCCTTACTTCGTTTCCGGGTGTTCCTGATGCTTGATTTGCGTAATAATCCAATAAAGAATTTTTAGTGTTCGTTCCGATAAGCAGGGTTTTTCGGTTATAATTATTGATGCGATTTAGGCCAAAACCGAAATTAACTGCCCGCCAATCTGAATCCGGTCGTCTTCCGCCACCTTTGAAAACCAATCCAATATTATTGATGTTGAAATTATTTTTATTGTCTGTTTCTGTATTACCCCAATATTCTGACTCTGTATTGGTAAAATATAACGAAGGTGTAATCGTAAACTCTGATTTGCGGTATAAACCTATCCCTGCAGGATTGATTGACAATGAAGTAAAATCTGCGCCCAAAGCACCAAAAGCTCCCCCTGTTCCAACAGCACGGGCAGTCCCTCCTATTTGAGTTTGCGAATAACGGAGAGCATCATCCGGGGTTTGCGCATGAATACTGAGAAAGCATAATAAAGCAGGAAGAATGAACAGTATTTTTTTCATGTTTAACGGTTTGTTATTTTTAATGTGCCTTATTTTAGATGTTGAAAATGTTTAAAAAAAACAGACCTCTCTATGGTAAAAAATCCAACGAGAGGTCTGAATAAACATTTTAATAGAACAGCTTATTGGTTAAGCCAAAAAAATACCTTTAATCAAGCAATCGCAATAATTATCGCGGATTTTTGCTTTTTGAATCGGATTTTGAAGGGGTACTCGACTTATTTTTGTCAGAATTGCTGCTTTTAGATCCTGAATTGCTGCCTGAACTTGATTTAAACCCACTATTACCCGAATTTTTACTGCCTCCCGAAGAGTATCCACCTGACTTATTATCTTTGGGTTGATTTTTTGGTTTTGGGGCTGGGTTAGAACGGTTGTCGTCTATTTTTGGCTGATCTTTCGGCTTTGATTCATACTCATATTTGGGTTGATCTTTAGGCTTTGATTCGTATTCATATTTGGGTTGATCTTTTGGCTTAGAATCGTATTCGTATTTAGGCAAATCCTTTGGTTTTGACTCGTATTCGTTTTTAGGCAAATTCTTTTCGGGTTTTACTTCAGTATCACGTCCGATATTATTGTCCTTTGGAGTATAAGGATTGGTGTTGTTTTTATCCAGCCGGTTTTGGTTATTATCATAATCAGACCAGGTATTGTTATCGTTTGGATTGTTTTTACCGCTATCAATTCCGTTGTTAACCGGAGGATTTCCTCTGTCGCCATAAGGAGCTCCAATACCGGACCTGTCGCCTCTTGGGCCATAATAATTTCCGGTAGAATTGTTGTTGTTATTGTTAATAATGGTAACGTCATTATGAACATAGGTAACCGGACTAAAGGGACTATAACCCCAACCCCATCCGTTATACCAGTTGTTGGCATACCAACCGTTGTTCCAGGCATTATTGTACCAACCTCCGCCATTGTAGCCGCACCATGAATTATGCCCCCACGGGTTTGACCAGGAATTATACCAGGGATTTGCATTCCATCCCCAACCCCACATCACCACTACACGAGGACGAAACCAAGGACGAGGGTAAAAAGCAACAGGTTGCCAAGCCCAAGGATTGTCATAAATGCTGTAGCCCCACCAAAAAGGATCCTGAACACCGTACCAATAACGGTCAGTATAAAAGCCTCCAAAATAGTTGTATCCTACATTAGGGCTATGAAAACGCCGGATTCTTGAAGAATAATAGTAGTCGTACTCTTCATCTTCATAATTTACATACTCGTCGTTATTGTAATAATTGTTGGTAATATAAGTATTACCATTCTGATCGGTTTGTTGTTGGGTAGTACTTGTGTTGTTGTCATTTGAAGGATAATAGTAAACATCATCCTGTGCCCAGACAAAAGTAGCATACAACATAGCTACAAGCAATAAAACGAGAGAGAAAAGTTTATTTTTCATGATTGTAGATTTTAAGTGCTACGGTTTGACAATTGTAGTTTATAGAAGTTTAAGTCTCCGATAAAAATTTTACAAAAATTTTGTTAAAGTTACTTAACGCTCCTTTAACTTTTATTTTCTAATACGTAACGCAATTACAAACGATAAAGTTGGCTGAAATTGAAAGTTTAACTCAAATTAAAACAAAGACATCATCCAATCTTTTTGCTTGCAATTTGAGGAACAATTTTGAGTTGTGTTTTAAAGTCATAAAGCAATATTAATTACAAGCCTATAAGGTTTATCAACTAAAAAATTGGTTGGGATACTCCCTTTTCCCTTCCTGCTATTCCAAAAAACAAAATTTGATACAAAAACATAAAAAGCCCGATAAATATTTAATTTATCGGGCCCTTTATATTCTCTATTTGAAGACAAATTTAAATGGAGTTAGTCTGTTTAGTTTTAAAACTAACCCAAAAAGGATATGTCTTATCCATTTGCACTTACTGCAGAACAGGGTTCATTTTCAGTAGCCGGACGGGGGAAGTTTTCCCAAATATCATCATCAGCACGATCAACAGGCAGTTGATTCAACATGTTGTTTCGGCGCATATCTATCCATCTATGCCCTTCACCATAAAGAGAATAGCGACGTTGTTTCAAAATTTCATCTCTCAGCTCTGTTTGGCTTGTTCCGCCGGTATATTCCGGAAGACCGGCAACTGTTCTGATCAAGTTAATTGCAAACACAGAAGCGGAGGCGTTACCATTCATGTTTTGGGCTTCGGCATAAATCAGTATCAACTCTTCGTTTCTAATCATAGGAATGGGGTCTAATAAAGATTTGTAACGCATAAAGTCGAACTTGCTTTGTAATCCATCCTGAAATGCAGTATCAGTTCTTTCTTCAACTTTCCACAATCTTTTATCCCCGGCTTCTGCTTCTGTTATAAAAGATGGATGTGCTGCCCTAAGATTTCCGCCTGCGGGAGAATTCAAGGGATAAAACATTTCATTTGAAATATCACCGCCGCTTGTAGAGAAAACATGATAAACACCTTTGTGCATGGTTGCACTGTCACCTGCAAGTTCAAAGAAAGAATCTGCAAGATTTTGTAAAGTTGCTTCTGCATCTGAACGATAGAGGTTTACTCGGGCTGCAATAGCGCGGTTGAATTGGTTAAAAGAAACAGGGGTGTCAAAACCGGTGAATCCTGAAGATAGCTCAAATTTGAATTCATCACCTGCATTTGACAATAATTCCTCTCCATCGGTGAGCATATTGTTAATGGCATTGAGCGCTTCTGAATATGACAAAAATGGACCAAGGTTACCAGCATCGGCCACATCTACTCTGATTCCGCATGAATACTGCTGATTGAGCACCATCAGCATCTGATAAGCCATTATCGTTTTGGCAAAACCCAGATAACCGTTTATTTCGGCTTGTGTCAGCGATTCTTTGGTATTATTCGTAGCATTGATCAGGATATTGCAATTTCTGATTACCCTGTAACGCTCAGAGTAAGTATTTGTGGTGTAAAAAGTATTGTTGTCTAATATAGCCGCACCTTTGCCAAGCAAGTCAGAAGTAAATCGCGGGTCAGATCCGGAAAACCTGAACCATTCACGACCTAACACACCGACACCATCATAATAGGTGCCTAATCTGTTTCTCATACCCGATTCGATACCTGATACAACATTGTTCAAATCGCCAATGGTAGCATCAGTCTCAATACCTTCCATACTTGGGCCGTTAGGATCAACCTGATCATCAATAGTACAGGCATTGAAAGCAACCAAAGTACCGGCTAAAATTAAAAACGGCAAAACATTGGTTAAAAATTTGTATATTTTCATGTCAATTTTTCGTTTTGAGTGAAAGAAAATTGGGTTGCTGGATTAAAGTGAAATGGCTAAATGACCAAAAAACCGTTTGGCAGAAGGGAAAGGCAATACCTCAACATTGCTAGAAAATCCATCAGAACCAAAGTTTGAAACTTCAGGATCGTAACTGTTATATTTGAAGAAGTTCAGGATATTATTGCCGGACACACCGATTTTCAGGTTTTGAATTTTCCCTTTACAAATAGACGGGAAATTGTAATACAACCCAACTTCCCTCAACCGGACATAAGAGGCATCTTCAATCCAGGGCTCTGCAGTAGCACCCAATGCGTTCAACCTGTAATCGCCGTTAGTCAATTCTCCTTCCGGATCTAAATCAGTATCATCATAATCAGGGCTTGTTCCATAAATGTCAGTGAGCAAAGTTGATAAGTTGACATTATCACCGCCTTGTTTCCAATGAATTAGGAAACCTAATTCAAAGTTCTTGTAGTTCAATGTATTTTGGAATGACATCTGAAAATCTGGTTCAGCATCCCCAAAAACGACAACTCCGTTTGGACTGATTCCGACCAATTGGGTAACACTTTGACCTTCTTCTATTCTGTAAGTTCCCAAAGTAGCGCCAAAAGCTCCGACATTAAATGCAGGAACATCCAAACGGGTTACTTTTGTACGGTTTAACCAAAAGGCGGTTCTGCTGTACCAGTTCAGATCTCTGTTTTTAATCGGCTGAAGTGTTAATCCGATTTCAATACCTTTATTTTCTACGTCTGCAGCATTGGTAACCTGGGAGGTAAATCCTGTTGAAGTCGGAACATTTACGTTAATGAGCAGGTCTTCAGTGCTTTTAATATAGTAGGTAAAATCGAGTGCATACCTTCCACGATCAAAACCGAGGTCAAATCCGGTTTCAATTTCCGATTGCCGTTCGGGTCCAACGCCTTCATTACCGCGTAAAGTATTAATTAAACTACCGGCACTACCATCAATCAAGGTGTTGGTCAACGAGGTGAAAGCAGAGCCAAACCGCGCAAAGCTACCGGCTTGTCCGTAGGCAACTCGGAGTTTTAGTTGATTCATCATCTCCGGTAAGAATCCAAACTCGTGTAAATTCAAAGCCAAAGAAGCTTTGGGATAATAATAGAGTTTGTTTGGATCGCCATTGTTAGAAGATTTATCACCCCTTACGCCTAAAGATGCGAGGATTTTATCGCTCCAGTTAACCTCTTCCTGAACAAAGAAACCCATATCTGTTTGATTGCGTCGGGTTTGATCTACAGCAACTGATCCGCTTTGATCTACATTTTCTTGTGAACCGATTAACTCAGTGGCAGTTACCAAAATATTATTAAATCTGAATTCTTCACGGGTTCCTCCAAACTGAGTTCTGAAATTCAAACCGGAAGGTAAAATATAGGAATGAACAAAGAAACCGGCAAAGTTTGCGTTGTTGTTAACCGCCGTTCCCTGTAAGGATGCCCCGTTTGTACCATTGCCTTCTTTTTGGAACTGTAGTGTTCTTGGGAAAATAGCTTTGGTGTTTAATGTATAACGGTCAATTCCTCCGCGGCCTACAAATTGCAAGGTTGCTTTTGGTGTCTGATAGATTTTTACGGTCAGGTTTGCTCCACCGATATACCTGCTGATTGACTCGTTGTTGGTAATCAGATCTCTGGTTTGAAGAAAATTGGATGCAGAATAGGGGTTATTGGGAAAGTTGCCGTTTGCATCAGCAAGCAAATTAGCCCAGGAAGGTGTTGAGGCAAATGATACCCCCATTGTAGTACCTGTATTATCGTTGTTAAAAAACCCTCTGTCTGCAGAAGATAAAATATACATATTGTTGAACGCAATGTTTATCCTGTCATTTAACCTGTGATCTACATTCAGGCGTAGAGACAGTTTTTCATAACCGGTATTTTTAACAATTCCTTCTTCGTTTTTATAAGTAGTTCCAAAATAATATTGAGTTGCCTGATTGCCGCCCGACAAACTCAAATTAGTAGTTGACAACAAACCCTTGTTGCCGTACAGTTCATCTTCGTAATTGAAGATTTTTCCGGCGGCTTGGGCAGCCTGAAAATTAGCTACTTCGGCTGCGCCAAAAGAAGCCTGAACTTTAGCATCGTCAAAATCCCGAACGCCAAGTTTTCTCAACTGCATGGCGACACCCATCGTTTGCGAAAAATTGATGTTGTTTTGTCCCGGTTTACCCCGTTTAGTGGTAATCAAAACAACCCCTGTTGCAGCTCTTGAACCATAAAGGGCTGCCGCCGATGCTCCTTTGAGAATTTCTATGCTCTCAATATCATCGGGGTTTAGGTCCGCCAAACGATTGGAAGGGTTATCCTGATTGGAAGCACTTCCGCCTGCTGCGGCCTGCGATACCAGATTAAGACCTGCAGGAGTAGAGGAGTTATCCATATATACTCCGTCAATAATGTATAATGGCTGTGCATTTCCGTTGATGGAGGTTATGCCGCGAAGCCTGACCCCTATACCTCCTCCCGGTGCGCCTGAATTGGCGTTGATGACCACACCGGTAAACTTTCCGTAAAGTGCAGCATCCATGGTTTGTGGAGAAGTAACTCCGGTCAGTTCTTTAGATGAAATAGTAGAAACCGCATTAGCGAGGTTTCGTCTGGCTACTGAAGTTGCCAAACCTGAGATTACCACTTCTTCTAAACGGGTAACACTTTCTTGCAACACAACATCCATGTTACCTGAACTGGATGTTACATCTTGTTCTGTTACTTCATAGCCAACAAATGAAAAAACAAGGGTGGCTGAAGAACTGGGTACGTTCAGGGAGTATTTGCCGTCTAAATCAGATATAGTTCCGATTGTGGTGTTTTTAACCCTGATGGTTACACCAATAATCGGCTCTCCCGATTCGTCAGTAACGGTTCCCGATACCGTTACTTGTGCCATAACCGAATATCCGGTTAGCAACATCGCAAAAAATAAGATTGCGAAGTAAGTAAAAAACTTTTGCATAGGCATACATTTTGGTTGATGATTGAATTCTTTTAAAAGTTCTAAATAAGTTTTTTTTGTATTGTAGAGCAATGTACGAGTAATTTGAAAACTTAGCTATTTTTGTAGTGTTAATTCAGCATTTTATTTTTTTTAAACCATCAAATAAAGCAAATTCGGGTATAACAAAGATTGCTTTAGTACATCTATTAATGAAAAGCATTGTTTTTTTGCTCAATGGATTGGCAATACCGATACTCAACCTAGCAAAAATTAAAAAAAAGCCCCTTCAACGATTTTGGCATAGCCTTCTGCTATAAACAAGGGGCGAAGTCTCAAAATAAAGGGTCCTCAATACGGGTTTCTGATCTTATAGCGGATTTTAGTAAAAATACCCGGTAACTATCAACCAAAAAAGTGTCAATTGAAAAGAAAAAAATTGACTTTTTACTCTTTTAAATTATCATTTTTTACGCCAAAAAAGCATTTTTTAGGACTTCAATTGACATTGTGTTCAAGTAAATTGAAATATTGGTTTTTTTAATTGACTTTTTAATCTTTTTAATTGACTTGCTAAACTTTTAAATTGACTTTTTAAAAGTTTTAATTACAATTTTTGAAAATTTAATTGCTTTGATTTCTTTTAAAACTGCAATTTTATTGAGTAAAAAATCAGTTAAAATTGCTTCAATTTCAACAATTCGGGGTTATTATCACACTATTTTGTTATAATTTAGCAAAAAGGGTGTTTACTCCGATACTTTATAATTAATAAGTAGCGTCATTTTCCTGTAATAAAATAAGAATATTGATATAAATAATGATAGACATAGTCCAATCATTTTGCACATCCGGCCTTTGACAGAACAGAACAAATGTGAAACTTTACAAAATAGACACCGCTCAAAAAAAACACCGGATGTCTCGATAACACCCGGTGTTTTTTTTTGAAAAATCAAACTAAATGTGCAAAATGAACCTTAGGGTTGTATTTCCTAAAAATTTACCTGTTCAAAGTTCATGAATTTGGTAAAAGCAAAGTTCATGTTTATGATTCTTTTTTCCAACCTGTCCGTTTTTTGTTGGATAGTGAGTTTCAGAAGCCGGCTTATCTCCTTTCGAACAACTACCATTAAAAATGGTTAATCGTTGTTGTTGAATGATTATCTCTCATCTTGTTTTTTAGGAACTTCACCCTCAGGGGTAGTGCCTTTGTCATCTGTTTGTTGGTTTCCTTCATCTACCGGTTTGGTTTGTTCCTGGTTCTGATCACCTTCATTTACCGGTTCAACAGGTGTGTTTTCGGTTGGTGCCGGGTTGTCTGTTGACGGAGGCGGTGGAGGTGGTGGTTCAGGAGGTCCTCCTCTCATGGTATAGACAAAAACATTTCGTCTTTCCATAGGGGCCACACTGTATTGGTAGATTTCGCCGGTTGATTTGTTTTCTTTTATCCTTTTTTTGTCTTTGGCTGCGGCAATAGCATCGTTAAACAACGGATCGGAACTAATGGCCTGTAAGACCCCTTTTTTATAATGGAAGAAATACCATTTATAATTTTTTTGGTCGTCCTGCGCAGTTTCAATGTAAATGTTGACAAAGTTTCCGCTTTGCCTTAACCCGATTTCAATCCATCCATCCACCATCCGGTTGACATATTTTTCGCCCGAAAAGCTAAGCCCAAGTTTTCCGTTGCTGATAAAAGTGCGGGTAATGGTATCAAAAACCATTTGAACATTAGTAAAAATCAAACGATGATCGATTCCCTTTTTGCGCTCTGCCAAATAGTTGTAAGTTCCCAACATCCTTTTTAACTCGCCAACTTCTTTTTTATCAACCATTGCCACAGCGGCATTATAGAAACTCTCTTTGGAGTAATCAACCTCAGGAGCAGCAGCATTAAAATAACGGACAGCTTCTCCCAAATTGGTCAACAACGCTTCGTCAAAATAAAAATCGAAACCGATAAGCATATCTTTGAAGTTAAAACCTGTTGCACCGACTTTGTGAGTCAATTGTCCGGCAGCATCCAACCGTGTCATGCCCCAATCTTTGCCCAAATCAAACATGCCTTCGGCTACAATTTCACCGATGTTGTCTTTAAGAGTAAAAATATTGCCCTGTGATTCTTTGCCGCTCAGTCGCTCTTTGCTGCCCACTATAAATATATTTTTATCGGCGTTATAATCCATTTCACCTCCGGCAACAAAAAGGTAAGGATCAACCGATGAACGTTTTTTGGTTAAGAATGCGGGATACAGGTCTAACAACTGCATATCCTGTAAAAACCCAAAAGTCAGAGAATCTTTAAACTCGCCGATTGGTGCGCTCACATCAATACTGATGCTGTCGGGGTTAATGACATCGCGGAAGGTAAACCATTGAGAAAGTATTTCCTTGGTTTTGAGTTCTATTTTAGCAAATCCGTCAAAGACGAGGAATGGCTCACGCGAGTCTAAGATGGCATTGCCTTTGTAACTAATGTTAGGACTTATTTTAAACTCGGTATTTTCTGGAATATTGGTAGTACCGTAAGTATAATATCGGTTGGGATCTTTGGCATCTTTTTCGGTGGTTATCTTTTCAAAAAACAAATCTTGTCGTTTCAGGTTTTTTCCCCGGTAACGATATTCCCCATTGGCATCCATTTGGTTTTTACCCAAAATTTTTACTTTGGCTTTGTAGAGTTTATGATATTCCTTGATGCTGTCTGCCACGATCAGTGCATTTTCAAGCGGTCGGATATTCGCATCCGGTTCTATAAAAATTTGTGTATCGGGAGGTCTGATTCTTGCATCACCAATTTCGATATATGCAATTCCGTCTGCTTTTACAGTATTGTCTTCCAGGTTGACAACTCCACCGGATGCCTGAAACTTTAGCCCTTCCTGTTTAGGGTCCGTCGATTCAAAATAGCTCAGTTTTGGGTCTTCGGGCATTCGAAGGTTGATTAGCTTGTCTTTCATCAGCCAATAAAACTCTTTGGCGTTGGTTTTAAAGCGGTTAAAGGGCAAATCAATCGGAATACTCGGCCCATTGGCAAGAAATTCTCCGAGATATTGATCCATGTCAACCCGTGCTTTTACATTATAAGAATTGAATGAAACCCTTGCCGCATCCTTGTTTTTAATCTGCACATCTGCTGAATCTGATTGAAAAGTTCCGGAAGTAAAGGCTAAAGCATCTGCCCGCATAGCTGCATCCGGCCAATTGATGGTTCCTTTACCGGTTAGTCCGCTTTCGGCAAGCGCAAGGCTTCCTTTCAGTGTTACTTTATCTTCAAACATCGAAAATGGAGCATCTGTCATATAAATATTCATGCCCGTTGTGTTTGGGCGCCATCTGATGTTGACTTTTCCATTGTGGGCGGAGGGAAACTCCGCATTTCCAATTTTTTTACGAACCATATAAAAGGAATCGCAGGCTGCCATCATGGAATCGGGAAGGAAAATAAAGTTTTCAGATAAGGAAGTACTGGAAAGATATTCAATCCTTCCTTTACCTATCAAACCCTTATTACTCATGTCTAAAACTCCGAAAAATTTACCTTTTTTATAGGTAAGCATCCCAGCTGCATCTGTCGTATTGACAAAACCGAGAGAGTTGTCGGGTTGCAGGCTTGTTACCTGTTTAAATGGCGGGAAAATATCGCCGGTTATCATGGTTCCCGGAAAAGTGAGCAGGTCAGGGGTAATTTCATCAAGGTCGGGAAACTTAAAGGGGTCTAATTTAAAGTGAAATATATCCCGTTTATAAGCCCCATTGTACAGACTTTTGTCGTCATAATAAAGATATGAATTTCCTTTGCTTTCAAATCGGGGATAAGAGGGGTATTTGGTTAACCCCGATTTGTTGTTAGCTTCATCAATAAACAAAGTTCCGGTAACAGAACGAATCAGGGTATTGATTGGGATGAGTTTATTTTTTTCTTTATCGTTGTCTTCCAGCAGATAGATTTTCATCTGATCAATGGAATCGAGATTGACCAAAAACGGGTTATAGTCGAAGTCAAAATCCTTTCCGACAAAATCTACACTGCCCGCTACTATGGTTCCATCCATTTGCATATTTCTATCCTTGCGGACTCTTAAAAACCCTTTGTCCGGAAACAAGCGAACCTGTTGAGAGTCGCTGAGTGTTACCTGATTTACGCCTGTAATGAGCAGTTCTTTAGATTCTAAATCTAATTGTGCATTTTCCACTTTACTTCTCGATACTACCAAAATGCGGTCGTAGTCAATTTCTTGTTTTTTTGAACGCATGTAATTATCTGTTTTTTCGCGGATGGTAATAATGTCGGTATCCGGGTCGTAGTAAATGAAACCATCTTCGACCAAATCAAAAATTACCCCATGTACCGTTTCGGCAGTATAGTTGGCGTTCATGAATTTGGCAAATTCAAGCGCAGTTATTTTAAACTGACCTCCGTTAGAAAATGCATATAAAGCTGCAACCGGATCAATATCTGATGTTCCTCTGCGGTATCTTTCCAAACGGGATGCCTCATATAGGTTGAATGACTCAAACATAACCGGAAGTTCTTTGAGTTGAGAAACCATTTGCATGTTTACTACCGGTGTATTCATTTTCCAAAAAACAGCATCGAGGTTGGCCTCTATATGATGGTACGAAGACATAAAAGCAATTTTGGAACTTGCTTTTCCATCCCGAACCAAACGCAATTCCGGGTCGCTTCCCATTAAATATCGCATGTTCAACTGAGGGTGATAGATGGAGTCGTTCGCAAAATATAAAGAAACAGAGGTTTTGGTTGAACTGACTTCTTTATCTTCCTTTAGCCCGAACATGGTTGATTTGGCTAAAAGCACTTCCCGGTTATCTTTAGAAAAAAATGTTAATTCGGCCAACTGAGATTCTTTGCCATAGCCAATAATTTGTGAGCCGCTCATTCCAAATCCACCGCGAAACTCTGTTTGCGGGGCAAAGTTTTTCATAAAAATATCCAACTCATAAGAGGTAAACTTGGGATAGATGTATTCATTGTTCACCTTGCCCCATATCATATCTTCCAAAGTGCCCTTCAGGGGGCGGTTAAAATATTTTTTATGGTAAAAAACAGCATCCTCCACTTTATACTCTGTTTTTTGGAAATCAATTTGATAACCTGCAATTTCGCAATACACAGAGTTTGGATCAAATCCGGTTCTTTCCCAGGTTACCCGACCGGTTTTACCCGACCATTTGTTTTCTAAAGGAAAAAAATCGCCTTTGGTGTCAATAATATACATGGTATCTTTTGCAGTCGCACAATACAAACTTGCTTCGTCAAAACTGATTGTAGGAATATTGTTGTCGTATTTGAATTTGTAGTCGCTGGTTTGTACCACCCATCTTTTACCCGAAGTTTTATCGAGAAGATCAGCCGCAAAAAAGTTTTCCGAAAAACTTAAAAAAGTCATCAGGTTATTGTACTGCCCTTTTTCAGATTTGAGCAAAAGGTCTTTAACGATTGAATGCCAATCTCCAAACTTGTTCGATTTTTCAGCAGTCATCATACTGTTGATAGCCTGAAAATAGCTGTTGTAATGTGGAGTTATGCGCATTTTTCGGTCTGACATCAGGTTACACAGCGAGATAAGCTCCTGAATATCGGGTGCTGAGATTTTACCGGCTTGTGCGCCGGCAATAAAAGTTTCGACTGTTTTTTGTGTTTCGGAACTTTTGATTTTACCAAACATCTCGCGTAGTTGACCATAAAAAACATTAGGATCATTTGAAAACTCGCCGGGAGGATTTGCGGAAAACTTGATCCAATTTTCTGATGCAGTTACGAATGCAAGTGTTGCCATCAATATAATAGCTATGGCAAAAGTTCTTCTTATCATGATTAAATGGTATTGAAAAGTGTTGATTGAAAGAATAGGGGGAATAATAGATAAAAGGTTTGAGATGAATTAGTTTGGCTTTTTTTGAAAAGCAAGCATAGCCCAGTTACCACGCAGTTGCTGTTTGGTAAAAGTCAATTCCTGGTTAGTGGCAGCTTGTTGAATAGATGGAATATCCTCGTGCAGAATGCCGCTGATTAAAAGCGTTCCATCGGGTTGAATGGCTTGAGCCAGGGTTGGTAATGTTTCTAAAATTACATTACGGGTAATGTTCGCCAAAACAAGATCAAATTGTTCGTCAGCTTTTATTTGATGATGATCGCCCAACCTGACTTGAAAAGGAACAAGCTGATTGACCTGAATATTTTCGAGTGTGTTGTGGTACGCCCATTCATCGTTGTCAATCGCAATTATAGATGCTGCACCTTGCATAGCTGCTAAAATAGCCAATATGCCGGTTCCGCAGCCAAAATCAAGAACTTGTTTGTTTTTTATTTGATAATTCAGCATTTCTGCAAGCATCAGGTAGGTTGTTTCGTGATGACCGGTTCCAAAAGCCATTTTAGGTTCAATGATGATGATATATTGAAAATTACCGGTAACAGAATGAAAAGGGGCTCTGACAAGTATCTTGTCCTCAATATAGATCGGTTTAAAATTTTGCTCCCATTCTTGATTCCAATTCTTTTCTTCTAATGCTCTGATGGCACTAACGGATGCTTTGCCTTTTTTGTTGTATCGGGCTATAGTTTGATGTAATGCATCATTGTCAAAATAGTCTGTCTGAATGTAAGCAGTAAGCCCCTGTTCGGTTTCTTCAAATCCTTCATAACCAATTCCTGCAAGTTCTGCGATAATAGTATCCACGACCTCGGAATTGTTCACGGTTATTTCGGCAATAGTATAAGGCATGACCTAAGTTTTGAAATATAAAGCTGCGAAACTGCTTCATACCATACGATTAAAAAAAGAAAATTTCTTAAAGAGAAAAGTTCAAGATGAAATTTTACTTAAAACAAGTGCGCTAAGATAGAACAATTAGACTCAACCGCAAAATGAAGTTTTAGGAGAGAAAACCCCAAAAATGAATTGTCGCTTAGAACTTTATGTCAAAAGAAAAAAGCAGTTAAAGACATAAAACCTATCCGGTTATTCTGGCATAAACAGGAGAATTTTGGTCAATTTCAAGTTGATACAATCAAACTGATGGCTATAAGTTGTTGACATTAAATAGGGTTAAGTTGCAAACACTTTTCTATCTTTGCCTACTTGATAGCTATGGAAAATAATGCAACATTAACTGCTTTGGCAAGAATACGCAGTCTGCAAAAAAAGGGAGTGGACGGATATGTCTTAGACCTTAGCAATCTGGAGCTTACTTTTATTCCTGTAGAAATCGAAACCCTGCGAAACCTTAAGGAGCTGAATTTACAAAACAATCAGTTAACTGTCCTTTCCTCTGAAATAGGTAACCTGCCCTCTCTTCAAGTAATCAATGCTTCCAATAATCACATCGGTCAGATTGCCAAATCTGTCAGAAAACTCGGCAACCTGAATCATTTAGATTTGTCGGGCAATAAACTAAATAGCTTGCCTTATGAGTTCGCACAACTAAAAAACCTGTTGACACTTAATTTAAGTAACAATAATTTTACCGATATTCCTAAAGCAATCAAACAACTGCCTAAACTCGCCTATCTGATATTTAATTATAACCGGATTAACCGTTTGCCCAATACCATTTCTCAAATGAGTGAATTGGTGGAATTGTGTTTTGAAGGAAATGAAATAGACAAATTGCCCGATTCAATCGGACAACTTCAATATCTTAAAATACTGAACCTTGCCGGTAATAAACTGAGCAATATCCCCCCTTCCATTGGGCAATTAAATAATCTTCAGGTTTTAAATGTTGCCGGTAATTTATTAAATTCTCTTCCCTCCGAAATCAGCCTTTTGCGTCAACTGCAACGACTGAATTTGTCAGACAATATGCTGTCAAATATCCCTCTTCAAATAACATCTCTCAAAAAACTTACAAATACGCCTGACCAACCCGGCTTAAATCTGAACAAAAACAGGTTTAATGTGCCTGATGAAATATTCCAACGCGAACCTGCCGAAATTATTCAATATCTGACTGACTTGCAGTTGTCTAAAAATACCAAACCTCTGCTCGAAGCAAAAATCATCTTTATCGGGTCGGGCGAAGTCGGTAAAACCTCACTGATAAATATGTTGACAACAGGCAGCTTCAATGCTGCCGAACCTATTACCGATGGAATTCAAATTAAAGATTGGGAAGTAAAACGCGGTGCCGATCATGTTAAAGTTCATATTTGGGATTTTGGAGGACAAGAAATTCTGCACGCTACTCATAAGTTTTTTATGACTGACCGGACAGTTTATGTTTTGGTCATCAATCCGCGCACGGAAGACAGATATGGCGATTCAGAATTGGAATACTGGCTGAAACTCATCCGGTCTTTTGCAGGAACTGCAGTGCCTATTGTGGTTGTAGTAAATAAATGTGAAACTCATAAAATTGATCTTGCCAAAGGAACCATGCATGACAAATACCCGAATATTATTGGATTTGTCGAAACTTCCTGCAAGGAAAACAAAAACATTGATAAATTAGAATCCTCGATAACGCAAGCCATTTCCAGACTTAAACATATTGACGACCTTTTGCCTAAAAGCTATTTTGAAATCAAACAGCATTTAGAGCAAAGCAACGAAAACTACATCACTTACGATGGATATAAAAAAGTTTGTTTGGAAGTTAATCCGGATTTTACAGAACAAAGCATGACAACTTTGGTCAAATTGCTTCACGACCTCGGTGTGATGCTTAATTTTAGTGAAGACCGTTTGCTAAAAGACACTCAGGTTTTAAATCCCGAATGGGTTACTAAAGGCGTTTATCAAATTATTGCTTCCCCAAAACTCATCGGAAAAAAAGGAATTATTAAAGCACAGGAAATCCGGAACATTCTCGACAGTAAAAGCTATCCTACCGATAAAGAGCGATATTATATCATGGATATCATGCAAAGGTTTGAGCTTTGTTACCAGTTATCAGGTACTGATGAAAGTTTTTTTATTCCCGGTGCTTTCACCAAAGACCGTCCTGATTTTGAATGGGAATATAAACCCAATCAGCTTTTAAGATTTCAATACCTTTATGAAGTATTGCCTTCTGGAATTATGTCATTATTTATAGTCCGCGTACACGATTTTATTCGTCACCACGACTATTGGCGCAATGGCGTTATTATAAAAAAAGAGAGTTGTGAAGCTTTGGTTATTGCGGACCCACAGGAAAGAAAAATCTGTATTGAAGTTAGCGGCAACGGCAACAAACGAGATTTCCTTGCTTTTATTCGTTCACAGTTTGAAGTGTTGCACAAAAGGTTTTCAGGCATTGTAGTCAAAAAATATATTGTTTATGAACACGAACATCAGTCAGTTCCTATTGACCTGGATTCTTTACTGCTGCATGAACAAATCAATGAAAAATATATAGTTATAAAGGAGTTGAAAACAAAACTACCGGTTAAACTCCTTCTTAGTGGCATTGAGCCTGAAAAAGAATTGACAGAAAACCATCAAAACAACCGTTCTTATGATATAGATAACACCCGCCGCGAAGACTCATTTACAGACAAAGGAAATCAAAAACCTGCTGAAAAAATGATAGAAACCTATAAAATAACCAGAATTCTAAAATACATTGGCGGTGGAATTGCAGGAATAATAGCCATTTTGGCCGGTTTATCTGAAATGGTGGGTGAACCAATCATCAATTTGATAAAACAATTTTTTGCAAAATAAACTCAATATATCAGCAGTGAGGTTGGACTTCAAAGAGTTCGGTCAATTGCTTATTTCAAATCACGAAAAACAATCAAACCATCATACATGGAACGCAGCAACTACATGACCATTGAAAAACAAAACGGGGTGGCCACCCTTTGGTTAGACAAAAAAGACGATAAACAAAACATCATTTCGCCCGAACTGATCGGGTTGTTTGATGAAATATTTGCCGAATTAGATGCCGATTCGGACGTAAAAGCAATTGTGGTGATCAGCCGGAAAAAAGACTTTATTGCCGGCGCCGACATCAAAGCATTTAAAGCCGAAAAACCCGGCGATTTTCAGCCCATCTCCCGCAAAGGACACGAAATCATGAACCGCATCCAACATTCGAAAAAACCGGTCGTTGCTGCCATCAACGGCACTTGTTATGGGCTGGGGGTCGAACTTTCATTGGCCTGTCATGCCCGGATTGTTTCTGACGACAGAAGCACAAAGTTGGCGCTGCCCGAAGTAAAATTAGGACTATTACCCGGTGGTGGAGGAACACAAAGACTTCCAAGATTAATTGGAATCCAAAAAGCATTAGACATGATGTTGACCGGTAAAAACATTTACCCCTATCCTGCTTATAAAATGGGCCTTGCCGATGCTGTGGTTAACAAAAACAAATTACATCAGGCAGCTTGTCAGTTAGCTCTAAAACTGACCCATCAACCTATCTCAAGAAAAGACAAAAGGACTTTGACTGAAAAATTATTAGAAAGCAATCCTTTGGGACGACAGTTGATTTTTAGCCAGGCACGAAAAATGGTTCAAAAACTGACACAGGGCAACTACCCGGCTCCGTTTGAAATTATAAATTGTGTCGAAACAGGCATGTCGAAAGGTTTGGAAGCCGGTTATTCGGCCGAAGCAGAGCGGTTTGAACAACTCATTCTTAGTCCGGAAAGCAAACAGTTGATTAACATCTTTTTTATCATGTCGGAAAAAAAGAAAAATCCGATGGCCGGGCTTGTCCGGCCGGTTAATACCATTGCCATGCTCGGAGCCGGTTTTATGGGCGCCGGCATTACCGAAGTCAGCATCAACAACCACATCAACGTGCTGCTAAAAGACATCAAAACCGAAACCATTACCTCGGCTCAGAAAAGTATTTGGGAAACCCTCTATCGAAAGGTAAAACGCAAAGCGATGAACAAGGTGGAGGCAATGCAAATTTTTAACCGCATGACCGGACAACTTGATTACAACAATTTCCATCAGGCAGATGTCATTATCGAAGCCGTGTTCGAAAACATCGGCATCAAACAAAAAGTATTGGCCGAATGTGAGCAATATGCCCGCGAAGATGCCATTTTTGCCAGCAATACCTCTGCCCTGCCCATTTCGGCTATTGCCCAAAACGCCAAACGTCCCGAGTTGGTAATCGGTATGCACTATTTCTCGCCGGTTCCCAAAATGCCTCTGCTCGAAATTGTCAAAACCCCGCAAACCGCCGATTGGGTCGTTGCTACTTGTTTGCAACTCGGCATCAATCAGGGTAAAACCTGCATAGTGGTAAAAGACGGCCCCGGTTTTTACACCACCCGCATTTTAGCCCCATTTTTAAACGAAGCCCTGCTGCTGTTGGAAGAAGGAGCCGAAATACCCGCTATTGACCGCGAACTGAAACAATTCGGATATCCGGTCGGCCCCATTGCCCTCATGGACGAAGTGGGCATTGACGTAGGCGCTCATATCATGAGCGGCGATTTGATGAAATCTTTTATCAGCCAACGCGAAGGACTGAAAGTGAGCGAGGCATTGCTCCATTTGCATAAAGCCGGATACAGCGGCCGGAAAAACAATAAAGGATTTTACCTCTACGACCAAAAAACCGGCCGCAAAGTAAGAGGCAAGATTGACCCGAATGTGTATGACTTTTTTGGAGGAATACAAAGCCGCCGCCCCTTTAAACCGGCCGACATACAACAAAGAATGGCGATGGCCATGGTGAATGAAGCCGCTCTCTGTTTGCAGGAGGGTATTATTGAATCAGCTTTGGATGGGGATGTTGGTGCAGTGTTTGGGTTAGGGTTTCCACCTTTTCGTGGTGGGCCGTTCAGGTTTGTAGATAATTTTGGGGTTGATCACGTAGTAAAAGTGATGCAAAATCTTCAAACTGATCATGGAAGCCGTTTCAACCCTGCTCCTATCCTATTAGAATATATGGCAGCCGGTAAAAAGTTTTATCCATAACTTTTTTATTTGCTTTTTAAACAGCCTTAGCTTCCAGAATTTATTTCGCTGAAAATTATTGCTGATGGTTGATAAAACAGCTATCTTTTTTCATTCTTAAAGTACAAACAGCATAGGATTCGATATCAAATTGAATGCTGATATTATTAAGAAACCGTATCGTGTTTCCTTATAGTATTTGGTTGTTGAAAAGATTACTTTTTTCATTTGAAAGATTCAGTTTGTTTAACGCGCAGAATATGCATAAAAAAACCCGACTACTCTTTTTAAAAGTAGTCGGGTTAAAACGTTAGGTTATTTTAGCTTAGGTTAATTCATTGTCAGGGCAATCAATTTTTATTGATGAAAACGGGTTAAATCTTCTAAGGGTAAGGTATCAAAAGCTGTAATATCAAAAGGATTACCGGCAACATTCAAGGTTTTTAAACCTGATAATTTACTGATTGACATCGGTAAATTTGTTAGGCGGTTGTTTTGTAAATACAGACTATTGAGTTTAGTCAGATTTCCGATAGTAGCAGGTAAAATTGTCAGACGGTTATTGTCTAAGTGCAATTTTTCAAGACTTTTTAAATCACCAATACTTTCAGGTACTTGCGTGATGTTTTGATTAGATAAAAACAAACCTTTTAATTCGGTTAAATTGCCAATACTCTGAGGTAATTGAGATATTATATACCTTTCATCAACCAATAAAAATGTCAAACGACCTTCTTCCCAAACCTGAATACCTAAATTCAAAGGCTGTTCTTCAAGTTCTGTTAAACCATTTGCATGAATTATATCGTTGAGGACTGCTATGTCGCCGGAATAGTGTAACATTTCGTCACCATTCGTGTTGGAAGCTTGCGCCGGGGTAAGTTGTAAGTTTAAGGATAACACTAAAGCAAAAGAGTAAAGCGTTGCGTTTCTCAGCCAGTTTTGAAGGATGCGTGTCATAATTAATAAAGTTTAAGTGGTTAATTTCTGTTTCTGTTAGTTAATCGTTTAGTGCTTGCAAAAAGTTACAATGCCTTGAAATTTATTTTTGCATGGTACTATGTTTTGCAAGGTACTAAATATGTAAACAGGACTTTTAAAAACTTACAACTCTGTTAATAATTTTGTAAAAAAAATTTCGTACCTTAGAAAATAAGCGAAAAGCCTTTTTAAACCTTACTATAAAAAAGGCTATGCAGACTGAGTAAGGCTGTTAAGATGGGTAATAAGAATGACTATTTGGCTACCATTCCTCTTCGTCAATAATAAGGAACAATTCTTTGAGGTTTTCTTCTGTCAGACTTACTCCGGCTCCAGTTCCATTTTTACCAATTACCTCAAGTTTTACCTTAGCCATTCCAATTTTTGTCAAATCTATTTTCTGTGCTGCTGCTTTTGACAAATCAATAATCCGGTTTTTAACAAAAGGCCCCCGGTCGTTTATTTTGACTACGACAGCCTTATCATTGTCCAAACGAGTTACTTTAACCCTGGAACCCATTGGCAATGTGCGATGAGCGGCGGTAAGTTTATTTTGATCAAAAATTTCGCCTGATGATGTTCGTCTGCCATGAAATTTTTGAGCATAGTAGGATGCTATTCCTGTGTTCTCCAAATCATCTGGTATAAATCCTGTAAATGCTGAAGATATTATAAAGCAAAAAAGTAAAAAGTAAAGTTTCATTTAAAGAGCTTTTGAGATGTGACGAAATGATATCCTAAAAAAATTAAAACTCATGCAATCATTTAACAGATCTAATAGTTAGCCTTAACGTGCATTCTGAATAATTTCTGCCTTAACTGACCCCTGAATTTCCCAATCGCCTGATTTGGAATTTGTCCATCGTTCAGAAAAACTGATTAATCCATGGTTGACTGCAATATCAGTGTGATTAAAATTCCAGATTTTAAATCCAACTAAAGAATCCCGTTTGATTAAGGACCGTAAATTTTGAATCAGATTCTGATTACTGATAACAGCCTTTAGTATAACTCTGTCCAATCCTTCGGACACATTAGACACACTGCGTTCAAAATAAGCCTTTACAGAGGCTTCCAAATGATAGACATCAATTTGGCGTGGGTCAAATGCTGAAATTGAATTTTCGATGGTTTTCAAGACAAATTCGTTGAGTTTTCTATGACCGGCCTCAATACCTTTGGGGCTAACATTCCCTTGTTTCAGCAAAATACAGGTTAATCCGATGGTAGCCGGGAAGTCTGACTCAAAAAATGGAAGTTTTAAAGGAAACAAATCAGTATTCCACAGACCAACCGGTTGAGGAATTTGAATAATTGAACCTGCTTCAACCAGCACCTTCCCTAAATTATTATGACTGCCATGCGAAAAATGAACGCCTGCCTGACCTGCTAATTTGAATTGGTCAGTAATAACCACACTTTCACCGTCAACTTTGAAAAATACACACCATAAATAAGGTAATGCTACACTTGTGATTTTACTGCCTGCACGATGACAAATCAGTCTTTCAAAATTAACACTGAGGCGGTAGGAATGCATGTCAATATTTGGAATTCATTCTGGAAAACTTCAGGTTTGATTTTTCTCCACTATAAAAACATTGGATAACTTGATGGATCTGCTTCGTTCATGATGGCATAAGCAGTTTCAAAAACATCTTCGGCATTGGGCTTACAAAAATAATCACCATCCGAACCATAAGCACCTCGATTTGCCTTTGCGGTTAGTGTAACAGGAGCAGAATCTAAATAATAATATCCGCCCTGAGTTTCTAAAATCTGTTGCATGATATAAGCAGATGCACCTCCGGGCACATCTTCATCCAAAACAATCAGGCGGTTGGTTTTTTTAAGCGATGAAACTGTTTTATGGTGAATATCAAAAGGGAGTAACGTTTGGGCATCAATTACCTCTAACGATATACCTGCCTGCTCCAAACGATTGGCAGCTTCCAATGCAATTCTACAACTTGAACCATAAGTTATTAATGTGATGTCCTTACCTTCTTTTAACACATCCGGAACTCCAAGTGGAACGGTAAAAGTTGAAAGATTATCCGGCATCATTTCTTTTAGCCTGTAACCGTTCAAACACTCAATAATAATAGCAGGCTCATCACTTTGCATCATGGTGTTATAAAATCCTGCGGCTTGTACCATGTTCCTTGGTGTTAAGAGATAAACACCTCTGACTGAATTTAGAATCATACCTATAGGAGAACCTGTATGCCAAATACCCTCCAAACGATGCCCCCTTGTGCGAATTATCATTGGCGCTTTTTGGCCCCCGTAAGTTCTGTAATGCAAAGTTGCCAAATCATCCGCAATAGGTTGAAGCCCATAAATAAAATAATCTAAGTACTGGATTTCAGCAATAGGTCTAAGCCCACGCATCGCCAATCCTATTCCTTGGCCAATAATGGTTGCTTCCCGAATACCCGTGTCAAAAACCCTTTCGATTCCATATTTAGATTGTAATCCGGCAAAACCCTGATTGACATCGCCAATTTGTCCTAAATCTTCTCCAAACGCTAAAACACGAGGGTCGCGATCAAATATGGCATCAAAACAACCATTCAGCACTTCGAATCCATTAACCATTTTAGATGAAGGGCTGTAAACCGGAGGAATCTCTTCAACTAACAAAGCATTCAGTTTGGAATGGCTGTGTAAGTAAGTGGTATATAATTGCAGGTTATTCTTTTGAAAGCTGTTATTCCAATCCCTCAGTTCCTTTATATTTTGAGGATGTTCAAACCTGAGTTCCGCTAAAGTTTTTCTGATGTGATGAGCAACCTCTCTTCTGGTAGGATTAAGCTCAGATTGTAAAGCAAGTTTGGCATTTGTCAAAATTTCGGGTTGGTCAACTACCTTTAAAAGTCTGTCAAAAATTTCAAGGGTATGTTTCAGGTCATTCTGAATAGGCAAGTTAAATTGTTTCCATGCTGTTCTTTGAGCTTCTTTGGCTTCAGCTTTAGCATCATCGTCAATTATATCTAAGGTTTGAACATCGGCTAATCCTGTATCCAAAATCCAATTGCGAAAACCAAGTAAACAATCCTTGTCAATTTCCCATTGCAATCTCTCTTTCGATTTGTATCTTTCGTGTGAACCAGATGTTGAATGTCCTTGCGGTTGGGTTACTTCCTTAACATGAATTAGCACCGGTGTATGTGTTTTCCTTGCATTGGCAACAGCAGTCTGATAGGTTTTAATCAAAGAGGGGTAATCCCAGGCAAAAACTGTATAAATCTCAAAACCACTTGCCTTTTCATCAGTTTTAAAACCGCTCATCAATTCTGATATAGAGCCCTTTGTTGTTTGAAATTCAATAGGTACAGAAATTCCATAACCATCATCCCAAACTGAAACTATCATTGGTATTTTCATTACCCCAGCTGCGTTCATTGCCTCCCAAAAAATACCTTCCGATGTACTTGCATCTCCAATCGTAACAAAAACGACTTCGTTGCCGTTATCAGAAAATTTATTAAACTCCTGTAAGGTATCAATTTCGCGATATTTTTTTGAAGCTAAAGCTAAACCAACAGCTCGGGGCATTTGACCTGCTGTACTTGAAATATCCGCTGAAGTGTTTTTAATTTGCATCAGGTCATTCCATTCTCCTTGTTCGTTTAAACTTCGGGTTGCAAAATGAGCATTCATTTGCCTGCCGGCAGAATGGGGTTCTTCTTCCAAATCAGGATGAGCATACAACTGAGCAAATAGTTGAGGTACGGTTACGTTTCCCAAAGCCATCATAAGTGTTTGGTCGCGGTAGTATCCTGAGCGGAAATCACCCTTTTCAAAGACTTTGCTCATTGCAATCTGAGGCAACTCCTTACCATCTCCCAAAATGCCGAATTTGGCTTTTCCGCTTAATACTTCTTTACGACCTAATATACTGGCTTCTCTGCTCAAACGGCCTAATCTGTAGTCATCCAATACTTCTTTTGTAAAATCTTCGACGCTTAGCTTCTTGCCGGTTAAGGACTGTATTTCTTTTTGTGAAATGCGGTTTAAGGTGGTTGAACTCATATCTAATCAGAATAATACTGTTTGTTGAAATGGGTTGAAGATTAGTTTCTAAAACAGGAAGCCTGAAAATCAGAAACACGTCGAAATTATTCAAAGGCGTTGCAAGATAATCTAAAAAAAGTGCTTGAACAAGGCATTTGACAATTATTCGTGAGTAATCATGGTTATTGTCAGATTCTCAAACTTATAAGGCAATTGCTGTATTAGGGAATTGAACTGAATTTTAAAATGCAAGAAACGGTGAGCTTCTAATTTAACCGGTTATACTTTGATTTTAAACAGCGCGTTTTTAAAGTTCAATTTCTCTGTTGATACACTCAAATATAAACTTATCTAACTAAGGGCAACAATGTTTATCGCATTGGGTTTTAAAATCCATAAGCATTAACAACTGATTGTTTCATTACAAATGAAATGTTCATAATCTTCAAAATCTCATTTTCTATTTTTTGACTCATCAAAGTTTAACTATGCTCTAATTATATAACTGAGGAACAAATTTGAATGATATTCTAAAGCCTTTATAAAAAAAGGATGTGATAAATGCTATTTAATTATCCACATCAAAATTTTTTTATTTTTTTCATTTTTTATTTTGTTGTCCATCAGTTTCATTGCTGAATTTGAAATAGCAGGGCAACCCCAACCTTCCACTGTTCCTCTTGGATAAACCGGATAATCGGTTACTCTATCCCATCCGTGAAAGACTATCTGACGGTCTAAAGCATTTTGATTGGAAGCTTCCAATCCATGCATTAAATATTTGACGTTTATACCCCAGTTACTATATCCTCTTTGTCCAATTAAATACTTGCCTTCAGAAGAACAATGACTACCGGAAACATTACTTGTTTCGACATTGTTTTTTGAATTATCTCCACCCCAAGGATTATCGCAACACCCATGACTTACTAAAAAACTATGAGCAATTTTGTTTTGATTAAAATCCCATACAAAAAAACGTTCAACCCCCGAATGTTGTCCTAAATCTATTAAAATAAAAAAACGGTTGTTATAATTTCTATTGTCACAAAATTTTTTGGCTTCTTTTGCTTTTTCAATATAATCCTCACTTTTGGCAGTTTTCATCTCGCCTATCGTTTTCATTTTATCTGCGTTTAAATTTTCACATCCTTCTGACAAAACTAACAGAGGAATCATGCATAATACAGTAATGGCTAATTTCATTTCAACTTATATTTGGTGTTAAAAATTTATAGGTCATAAAAATGGTAAGTATGCTAACAATAATAAGGCTCAGGTCTTTTCATGGACGTGTTAACGTGTATTTCAGAATGTCAAAAGATGCATAGTTAAGTTTATGGAAATTTGTAAACAAACGCTCCCTTTTCAAATGTATTGTATATATCTAAGGAAAGACTATCAGCCGCTGACATCCATTTTTTTGCAACCCAGCCCTTGTTTGAACCATCAATGATGATCATATCAATCTCGAAACAGTTTTTTAATTCATTTAATTCCGCCCGGCAATTATGGGTCAATATTAAATAGTCTATTTTCAAAGGCAAAGAGCCGGTTGAAAAATTACAATGATCTGTAGAATCGGAAAGCAGGAGAAATCGTTTGTCAAAAAACTTAAGAAAAGGAGGATCTATCAACAGGTTTTGCGGGAAAGGTTGAGCGTATTGAATCTCCGGTTGATTATTTTGTCTCAGGATGGGTAAAAATTTCCTTTCCCGAATGATATGGCTTCGCTTTGATGAAGCAAACAATTCGTCTAAGCCCAAACTATCCGAAATAACAACAGAATGATTACCATAAACCAGTTCCAAAGCTGAGGCACCTTTATACTGATAAACGATAATTTCTTTGTTTTTCTGCATTTGGTAATTCTGGTAAGCCCAACCAAGTCCTAAAACCAGAAACAGGAATAAAATTAGTTTAACAATTTGGATTTGTCTCATTAAAACAGTGCAGGTAATCATTCCAATAATTACATATAAAGCAACCGTTTCTTCCATTGAGATTGAAAATCCCTGAATCACTGCGAAGGGAAGATGTTGAACTTCATATAAATAGGAGTTAATGAGTTTTAAGGTCCAATCTAAAATTGCGCCTAAAACCTTAGCGACCGGTTCAACAGGTGAAATTAAAAATAACAAAAAACCCAAAGGCAATAAATATCCTGTAACGGGTACTACCAACAAATTGGCCAATAGAAAGTAAGTTGGAAACTGATGAAAATAATACATTGTGAGAGGTGTTACGACCACTTGTGCTGCCAGTGTAACCGAACTAATCTGCCAGATTTTATCTAATATTTGGTTTTTTATTTTTAAGGCTTGATAGAACTTAGGTTGAAAGAATATTATTCCTGAAACGGCGATATAAGACAATTGAAAACCAATATTTGTAAGTGTGAAAGGGTTTAAAAACAAAGTAATGAGCGCAGCAAAACCAATAATATTGTAGGAATTGGTTTGCCGGTAAAACACTTTGGCAATCGTAAAAATGGTAAACATTCCTGCTGCACGCGTAACAGAAGGAGGTAATCCGGCCAACATTGCATAGAACCAGATGATCAATAACACTAAAGCCGCTTTTACCCTAATTGTCCAGCGTCCTCTTTTAAAAAAAAGAGAAAGTATCCAGTTTGCAGTCAAATATATAATTCCGACATGCAGCCCGGAAACTGCCAATACATGAATGGTTCCGGTATGAGAATAAGTTTCTTCAATATCATCAGGCAGAAAATGAGTATAGCCTAAAAATAGCGCCATTGCAACGCTTTTTTCATCATTTCCCTTTAAAAAGGTTTTAATAACCTCTATAAAATAAGCGCGCAAGCGATAAACAAAAGTAAATATGTAGTTACCGGTATTAATATTTAATTCCAGTAAATCTTTAGCTTCCAGATAAGCCTGGTGGTAAATCTGACGGTGCGACAAATAGGTTTTATAATCAAATTCTCCCGGATTTTGGGGAGGTTTAATTGTTTTGAGCGATGATTTACACCAAATCCAATCGCCATATTTTAGATTTTGAACCAAACTATCTTTTTCAAAATAAACCAATGCTTTACCAAAAACCGATCTTTGGTCGGTTCCATTTCTGATTTCCAAAACACTGACTTCTGCTTTAAAACTTTGAATTTTTCGATTAGCGGCTCATTTAATCTCAACATTACATAAGAAGTATCTGTCAAAAAATGAGCGAAATGACGGGGATGGTTTATATCCTTTTTTTGATTTGTACGTTCAAAACTAATGAATAGGATCAAAAAAAATAACAAAAAACCATAAACCCATTGGTACACAAAGTCGCTTTTCCATTTTTTCCAGTTAAAAAGCATTAAAATTACCAGCCATAAACCCGCCAACATCAACAGTGTGCCTGTTGCAGGTAGATTGAAACGAATACCCAATAGGATGCCAATAATAAATGGCAGCAATATTCTAACTACGGGTAGTTCGTCCCAATTTATCAGATTCATTCAGAAATTATAAATTATTAGTCCTTGAAAAAACAAATAAATCCAATCCCAATTTTACAAAGCTTTACATTTGACTGCTTTATGGAGGTATAAAAACCTGATGTTTTTTTGGCTCAAATTAGTCTAACCAAATGGGAATTAAATTGATAAGTCAAGTATTAAAACTTCATTGGTTAATCAATAAAAGAAAATCAAATACATGCAAATTTAACCAATCTCACAACTATTTATTCATATAAGAACTAACCATTTTAATCAGAAAACAAAATTTATATGTCTTATAAAATTTTTAAGTTAATGGAGTAAGCGCCAAGTATTTATCTGATTTTGAACTTTGAATTAAATAGTTCTTAAATTGCGCCCTGTTATACTCAAAAATCTTCACAAATTAACCATGTCCAAACAAGCTGAACCAATTACCATTCTTTGTATTGCTTCTTTTTTCAAAGGAAATGATTTTATGATTTCAGTCAAAAATATGGGCTGCAAAGTTTTGTTGGTTACCTCTAAAAAATTAGAGAACAAACCTTGGCCAAGAGCTTTTTTGGATGAAGTTTATTACATGAATCAAAACGAAGAGGGTGAATGGAATTTAAACGATTTAGTTGCAGGGCTTGCCCATGTTATGCGTAGTATGACAGTGGACAGAATTGTTGCATTGGACGATTTTGATGTAGAAAAAGCTGCCCATTTACGCGAACATTTCAGAATTCCGGGTATGGGACAATCTACAGCCCGTCATTTCAGAGATAAACTGGCTATGCGAATCAAAGCCTCAGAAGCCGGAATTAGCGTACCTCCTTTCAGCCCTTTGTTCAACGATGCTCAAATACACGATTTTACACAACAAGTCTCACCTCCGTGGTTAGTAAAACCGCGAAGCGCTGCTTCAGCAACTGGCATTAAAAAAATATACTCATCCGAAGAACTTTGGTCGCACCTAAACAAAAAACTCGGAAACGACCGGCATAATTTTTTAATCGAAAAATTTGCCCCCGGTGACGTTTATCATATTGACTCACTTTCTGTGGATGGAAATGTAATTTTTGCAAGGGTATCACAATATCTAAATACTCCTTTTGAAGTAGCGCACAGCGGCGGAATTTTCATGTCTGTTTCGGTCGAACATGAGTCTGCTG
This sequence comes from Sphingobacteriales bacterium, assembly GCA_016700115.1. Classification (NCBI taxonomy): domain Bacteria; kingdom Pseudomonadati; phylum Bacteroidota; class Sphingobacteriia; order Sphingobacteriales; species Sphingobacteriales bacterium. Next base: position 4,933,113 of record CP064999.1, read on the forward strand.
AAAAAACAGATTTTTTGAATCTCAATCAGGAGGTTCTAAAAGCTTTTGGTATGCGTTTCAGTGCATCACATACTGAAGTAATTAAGAATCATGAAACCGGAAAACTTTACTTTCTGGAAACTTCATCGAGGGTTGGTGGTGCGCATATTGCTGAACTGGTCGAAGCTTCTTCTGGAATTAATTTATGGAAAGAATGGGCAATTATTGAAACCTGCATGGCAAAGGGTGAACCATATACACTGCCTGCTGTTAAAAAAGATTATTCCGGAATAATCATCTCACTGACCAAACAGGAACAACCTGACGATTCTATGTTTACAGATCCTGAAATATGTTGGAGGCTTAAAAATAACGATTACCATATCGGGTTTATCGTCAAATCTGAATCAAGAAACCGAATACTCGAATTATTAGACAATTACGCCAAAAGAATTTATTCGGATTTTCACGCTTCTGCACCGGCCCCCGATAAACCAGTTCTTTAACCGGCCTAAGCTTTGCAATTTTAAAACGCTGACAACCATTTGCCAAAATCCTTCATCTTCGCAGCATCAGCAATCTTCACAATCCATCTAATTGTGTCTAAAAAGCCATCATGAGTAAAAATTTCATGTTATCGGTCTTATTGTTCCTTTTGTTTGCCTGTATTACATTATTTGCACAACCGGCGGCCTTGGGAAGTTGGAGGGTTTATCTGCCTCAAACTGATGCCACTTCTTTAGCCCAGACTCCGGAAAAAATTTATGTGGGCACGAAGTATTACCTTTACGAGTACAATAAAACAGACGGCTCTATTTATCCGATAACCGGCTTGAATGGACTTAGTGAGCTTGGAATCGCTCAATTAGCCTACAACAGTAATGTTAATGCCTTAATCATTGCCTATAACAGTTCTAACTTTGATATTTACATCAATGGTACGATTAAGAATTATCCCGACATCAGTCGTTCGAATATTGCAGGTGAAAAAACGATTAACCATATCTTGCCTTATGGCGACAAAGTTTATTTCTCTTGTAGTTTTGGCATCGTATTGTTCAATATAATAACCGGACAATTTGAAGATACTTATATCATCGGAGCTAATGGTGCTTATATCAAAGTTTATCAGGTAGCAACTGATGACACAAATATTGTAGCTGCGACAGAAAATGGATTGTATCGCGCAAATATCAATCATCCTAATCTTGCATTTTTCAGCAACTGGCAACATATCGGAGAGTTTATGCCTGAAGGCCTGGAAACCAAAAATATAGTGTATTCCAATTCAAAATTTTATGCCGAAGCAGACGGGCTGATTTATCAGTCTTCCGATTTAACAGAATGGGATCTCGTTTATGGCAATGCCAACTGGTGTATTCAATCGGTTGAAGTGAGTTACAATCAGGTGGTAATTTGTGAATGGCAAAACAGTTGCAATGCCAATAATGCACAGTCTGCCCGTGTTGTTGTTATTCAACCCGATCAAAGCATTATTCAATACGAAAAATGGAATTTGCTTCGCCCGGTTAAATCTTTTACGGACGAGAGCGGAAACGTTTGGGCTGCTGATTTTTGGCGCAGCTTAATTAAGATGGGTCTTGATTATTCAGAAACAATCATACCACAAGGGCCTTATAGTTCCAATGTATTTAGCTGTGCTGTTTTGAACAAAGATATTTGGGTGGCTCATGGAGGAATTACTTATTCGTCCTGGAACGGAAAAACAAATAAAGAAGGAGTCAGTATTTTGCGACAGGGATTTTGGGAAAGTTATGGCTCACGCAATAACCAAGCATTTGAAGGGGTGGATGATGTTTTAAATATCGTTAATTTTCCTACCCAAAGTACTTACTATATCAGTTCATACAATAAAGGAATTATCAGTTTTAACGGGTCGGATTATGGAAGAATAGATCCAGGTAACAGCTCTCTGCAATATACAGTTGGTGACCCAAGTACTTGCCGGATTGGGGGGATGACATTTGATTCTTCCGGCAATCTTTGGGTCGCAAATTATGGCACCCCAAATGCCATTTCTGTGATGACCCCAGAAGGTGAATGGAAATCTTTTACCACTCCTTTTATTCCGGGAAGCCCTCCCAATCCCTACACACAAATCATTGTGGATGATTACGGTCAAAAATGGGTAGCAGCACACAAAAACGGCCTTTTGGTTTTTAATCATGGTGCTGACTTAGAAAATACCACCGATGATTTGTACAAACTGCTTAAAACAGGAACAGGACAAGGCAATTTGCCTATAGTCGAAGTTACCTGCCTTGCCAAAGACAAAAACGGGGCTATTTGGGTAGGAACAACGGAGGGTATCGGTGTTTATTATTGCCCGTTCATGGTGTTTCAAAACGGTTGTGATGCGGTAAGACCCTATGTTGATGTTACCGGTTTTGGTGCATATCTGTTGGAAACGGAGATTATAAGGGCTATTGTAGTAGATGGTGCTAACCGGAAATGGATAGGAACTGAAAACGGGCTTTGGCTGATTTCACCGGATGGAACTCAACCGCTCGAATATTTCACCACCAAAAACAGCCCCCTCTTGTCCAATTTTATTACCGGCTTGTCTTTAGACGGAGAAAGCGGAGAATTATATATCGGAACAGACCGTGGGTTAGTCTCGTACCGTACTGATGCTACTGAAGGTGGATTTAACAACGGTGAGCTCATGGTTTACCCCAATCCGGTCAGGCCTGAATATGAAGGAGACATTGCAATTAAAGGATTGGCACAAAATGCCAATGTAAAAATTACCGATATTGCCGGAAACTTAGTTTTTGAAATCACTGCCAATGGCGGAACTGCTGTTTGGAACGGACGGGATTATACCGGCAAAAAAGCCGCCACAGGTGTTTACCTCGTTTTTAGCAGCAATTCTGATGGGTCGGACAACGCGGTAACCAAACTGATGATTGTCAGATAAAAAAGTCCTCAAATATAAATACTAACCATTGACAAGACTTTCTGTTTCTTTGAAACAGTACCGGCAGCCGTCATTTATACAACGTCAATGAGTTTATAACCCTTTCCATGAACGTTGATAATGTTTATTTGAGGGTCGTTTTTAAGGTATTTGCGCAGTTTGGTAATAAAAACATCCATACTACGGGCGGTAAAATAATTGTCCTGCCCCCAAATAGATTTTAAGGTGATATCACGCTCGGTAATATTGTTCTTATTTTGACAGAGCATGGTAAGCAGGGCATTTTCCTTGGTGGTCAGTCTGGTTACTTCACCTTCTAATTCTAAAACCTGTTGAGTAGGTTTAAAAACATAGGTTCCGATTGTGAACTGATCAGGTATATCGGTATTTATTATTACCGTATTTTGTTGCTGACAACGCTTCCAAATCGCATCAAGTCTGAGTTTTAACTCTTCCATGCTAAATGGTTTGGTCAGATAATCGTCCCCACCAACTTTAAAACCTTCCAGTTTATCCTCTTTCATTGACTTTGCCGTCAAAAAAATGATGGGTATAAATTCATTTTTCTCTCTGATTTTTTTGGCAAGTGTAAAGCCGTCCATTACCGGCATCATAATATCTAACACACAAATGTCATAACTATGTTTATTATAGGCGGTAAAGCCTTCTGCCCCGTTTTCGCAAAGTGTTGTATCATAACCTTTTTCAGTCAGATATTCCCGTAAAATATCTCCTAAATTGGGGTCATCTTCTACAAGTAACAATTTTGGATTTTTCATAAAGATTTTAAGGTCGTGGGTTAACTAATAAATAAACAATAAAAAATTGGCTGTAAAAAAATTGGGAGAAATTGTACTTCAGCATTTGCTAATGCTTTCATATTCAGGAAACGAAAAAAAAACGTGTTGAGTTGTTTTGACAGTTAAACAAATTGACGAACAAAATGACACCGTACTAAAATTGCTTAAAATAAATGGCAAGATTGAAAGAAAAAAATTTAAACAACAAATGGAAGATGGACTTCAAAAGTGCTTCCTTTTCCAAGTTTGCTGTTTACCCTAATATAACCTCCATGCTGTTCGGTCATTAGTTTTGCGTAGCTTAAACCCAACCCAAATCCTTTTACATTGTGAATATTACCGGTTGGAACGCGGTAAAATTGTTCAAATATTTTGTGTTGGGTTTCTTTGGTCATGCCAATACCATTGTCGGTTACGGCAATTACTAATTGATTGTCGTTATTGTAAGTTGATATGGTAATATCTGGCGGCACATCCGGTTTTGCATATTTGATAGCATTGTCAATCAGATTATAAATGACATTGGTAAGATGCATCAAATCGCCGTTGATTATAGTATGTTTTGCATCAAAATGAGTATGCAGGTTGCCATTTAGTTTTGTTACCTGTAACATGGTTTTTTGGACTATTTCATCTAAAACAACATGCAGGTCAATATCGCTTAAGTTAAGTTTCAGATTCCCTTTTTCGAGGCGTGCAAATTGCAACACTTTTTCTACATGGTCTTGTAACCTGTAGTTTTCCTCCTGAATCATGGAAGCATAACGGTCAATTTTTGCTTCTGTTTTAGGAACCGATTTATCTGTCAAAATTTCACAAGCCAATTGGATGGTTGAAATCGGAGTTTTCAACTCGTGTGTCATATTATTGATAAAATCGGTTTTCATATCCGACAGTTTTTTCTGACGGATAATTGTCAGCATGGTATAGGTAAAAATTCCCAGAATAAGCAAATTGAACAAAAATGAAGACCCCAACATAAAAACGGATGAGTTCCAAATGAGTTGTTGTTTGTTCGGGAAATATAACAACAATTCTGCAGTTGGGGCGAAAAGAGCACTTTGACCTATTGTTTTCCGGTAAGGCGTGGAGAGAATTTCGTTACTCAAATCAGCAACTTTACAATTCGCATACACAACATTACTATTTGTTGTACATTCTTCACCGGAACGCAAACAATATTCATAGGGGATATTGATACCTGCATTGTTTAAATTTGCTTTCAAGGTTGCTTCCAAAGCTTTTCGGTCAAAACGATCTTTAATGGGCTTTTTTATCAACAACATTTCTGTTGCTATACTTTGAATATGTTGATAACTTTGCTCCATCTTGACAGCCAAGGTAGCCAATGCGGTAGTGTCAATATTTTCAAACCATAACATGTTTGAATCAGGCTGTAACTGCTGAACAGATAACATCTTTTGGTACACCACATCATTGTCCGTCAGATTAAGCCCATCATTAGGTTTGACAATTGTGGCTTCTGCAATTAAGGTTTGTGGTTGTAAAATGCGAGGACGTTTATACCTGATTGCAACCTTATCACCGGCAGTATGATTGCCAACTACTTGTTGGACATCCAAAGCGGCATAAACTTTGATTGAATCAATAGCAGTAATAATATCTCCCTCTTTCAAACCGGCTGCTTCTGCAGGGCTGTTTTCAATCACTTTTGCTACCAATACTCCGGGCCCTAATTCTTCTGGAGCCATGTCTAACAATACGCCTAAAAATGCACCTCCGGTTTTTGAGGTAACTGATTTTTTGACTATAACTGTATTATCCGAATTGATTGAATCAATTGTAATTTTTTCAGTTTTGGTAATTTGTGGCGTAAACGGCGGGGGCAGATTTTTAGGATCCTGTTCAGATATTGGTCCGTATCTTGACCACATTATCTGTGCGGCTTCTAATTTCTCCATTTTATGAGCCACTTTCTCCAATGCCTCATTGACCGTATAACTAAAAAATGCCTCTTTTGCGGCTATCGCTTCTTTGATCCATTTGTATTGAAGAATTATGAGACCTAATAAAGATATGGCCATCACAGAAATCAACAACCTTATTTGAATGTTTTGCATATTCCCAATTCTTGCCGCTAAGTATTTGTCTAATCTCAACTTACATTATATTAAACCTAAACAATGCCAACAAAAATACCTGAAATTGCGTTTAGGTTTAGGCACTTAACAAACTTTAACTATAATTAACCCTCCTTTAACAAATTAAGTTTGCAGCACTTTCTATATTTGTTTGCTAAATCATCAAAATTTAATCTTATAAACTATGAAATCAATATTCCGGTATTTTTTAATCTGGATCTTTCTGATAATTTCCGTCCTTTTAACTTTCCGTGGCACTGCCTTTAGTCAGAATTCCGATTCTCAAATCAGGGTTAAAATCAAATCCAACATCAACGGACAAGAAACTATTATTGATACTGTTTTAAACAACAGCAATGAATATCAGGATTTGTTTCAGGAATTTAGTATTCCTGATGTTCAGGAAGCCCCTGACAGGTATTCGGATGAATTTCCTTTGGATGAACAAGGAAAATTTGCTGACAAGTCACATCAAAGATCACAGAGGTATAACAAAAACGATCGTAGCAACAAACAAGCTGTATCTAAAAACGCAGCATTAGGAGTTATCATCAGTTCTGATGAGACAGATGATGATGAAGAAGGTGTTAAAATTCAAACGGTAATTCAAGGAAGTGCTGCGGAATCTGCAGGGCTACAGGCAAGTGATTTGATTTTGACTATCAATGAAAAAGAACTTTACTCGGCTCAAGAACTGATTGAAGAGGTAGGCAATTTTTCGCCCGGCGACATGATTACCATTGAATATATGCGAAACTCAAACCGGAAAACTACAACAGCAATTTTGCAGGAAGCCGAAAATAAACAGGCCTATACCCCCCATCAACCGGACATGAATATGGATGATTTCTTTAATCAGGATTTCTGGAAAGACAATCCCGGTATGAACGATTTTCAACAACAAATGGAAGAATTAATGCGAAAAATGGAAGAGATGTTTAGCCAAATACAACCACAAGAAGGTGAAATGCAGGAACAATGGAAAGATTTCAACCCGAATCAATATGAAGATTACAACGACAACAATTCTGCTTATCCCAAAAATGAAGTTAACACCCTTAAAGTTGACAATCTTAGCTTGGCCTTTAACCCTTCAGACAAACAAATTGAGATCTACTTTTCACTCGAAAACAAATCTCCAATCGTAGTTAAACTCTATGACAGCAAGGGTAATAAAATTTTTGAGGAAGAGGTAAACAACTTTAAAGGAAATTTTTCGAAAACAATTTCTGTTGGTAAAGCTTCTTTTTCTGAGAACTTTATCCTTAAAATTAATCAGGATGGAAAAACATACAATAAAAAAATTGAAACAAAATAAAACAGAGTAACCGTAAATCCGAATCCTAAATTCAGGTCATTATTCCTTTTTTGTTTTTTTTGCATTTTGTCTGTCTTTAAAAATTTTTTTCAGACTGTTTAAATGTTGTTTAATTGAAGTCAAATGACATTAAACACGCACTAATCCTTTAATTCTTCTCCTTACGTTGTTTTTTTTAGCCCGACTTTTAAATTTTTAAAAAGAAAATAAAGAGTGGTTTTGGGGTCATTATTCATTTTAAAAAAAAGTTTACAACATATTTGTTCCTATATTTGTAACAAATAGCAAAATTTCTTTCAGGAAAAATTCAGACAAATGTCTTCAATCACCATTTTACTTAAAGACAGTACCACTGGAAAAGAAGTAGAAATCGAATTGCCGGATAATGTGATTATTAAAGAATTGTTGCCTGCCATTACACATGCTCTTGGAATAGATTATGCAGAACAAAGGCAGTTGCAAAACAAAACCCAGTCTTTCGATTATCTTGAAATTGACACCTTAAAATCGCGCGAAACTCAAGAATACGACTTATGTATTCTTAAATACGAAACCATCCAAGGAATAGCGCCATAAATCACCTGTAATGGGAAGAGCAAGGGATATCCGTTTATTAAGTGATTATCAGAAAATTTCGCATTTTATCGAAAAGCACCCCTTTATCTCTATCGTTAAAGTGGAAGGGATGCCTCCGGTTGAATATTTACTGGCATTTCAATTGTCCGGATATATCAATATTTCGGGGCAAGTGGTTACCCATCATGAGGTAAAACTGATGTTTCCCGAACAATATCCCTTTTCTGCACCTCCAAAATTTTCATTTACCAAAAGTCTTTTTCATCCTAACGTTTACAAAAACGGCGATGTTTGTCATGGATGGTATCTGAACAACTGGCATCCCGGTATTCATATCGAAGACTTACTGCTCGATATTGCCAAAATGATTTGTTTTAAACCCGATTCATACAACCTGAAAAGTCCTGCTAATTTTTTATGCGATTCAGAATGGATTGCAACCCATCAAATTCCCATTGACCCGATACCCTTACAAGATAGTTTTGTGTTGTTTGGTCAGTTGGAATCAAAACATTTAGAATCTAACCAACATAACCCCGAAGTTGAATCCCCCGAAACAGATTTGCAGATTTCTAAAATAAAAATCAAAGCCATCCGCAATCTTTATCAACAGGAGCAAACCAATAAAAGCCATTTTCCTCAAAATGCCGATACCTTAAAAGTGAGGATTGAAAAAGGAAAATAACAGGCAGTACCGGATTTGTACAAATTTCATGGATTAACCCCATAAAAATGCCTTTGCTTTTTAACCTGATAAAATAAAATGCCCATGAAAATCAGAATAATTAAAGAGCAAAAAAATGAGCCCGTATCTGTTCAAAATCCTTTTTCAAATTCCGATTTTACAGATATTCATAGCCCACCCACTAATAAAATAAATCCCTCGCTTGTTCCGCAACGATTACAGGTTTTTATGAACCGTCAGGTGCATGAAATGATATGGCATCATATCAGTTCAGACACATCACTCGAGTTAGGAGGAGCTTTATTAGGTTACTATGCTGAATGGAAACAACAAAAGTTTTTAATTATTACAGACGTTTTCATCCAGCCTGTTGAATATTTTGCTTCGCCTGTGATGATAAAATTTACCAATCGCTTTTATGATGAATTAGAAAACAGCTTAGCTCAAATCAAGCAAAATTTCCCTTCGGTCGTCCGGTTGGGTTTGTTTCACTCCCACCCCAACTATGGGGTGTATATGTCAAAAACAGATGCTTTGGATTTCAAAAGAACGATAACATTGAGCTATCAGATTGCCATGATTTTTGATCCGGTCAGACAAGAAGACGGGCTTTATTTTTGGTCAAAAGAGAACGCAACAGACGAAAACGATATTTCAGCTACTTCCCATTACTATTTATTCCATTCTTCTAATCCGTCTTATTGTCCTCATAAAACCGAAAGTAATGAGGTATATTTTGCAACCGCAAATCCGTTGGTACAATTTACCGGAACATTACCCGACACGTCCGGGCTCGGAAAAACTCTTCATCATCGTGAACTTCAACCTGTAAATTCCTTTTTATCCGAAGAAAAAAAGGATTCTGTTGAAATCCAAAAACCAGTTATTAAAAACGAACTGAACTATACGCAAGACTGTGTTGTGATGAAATGTCCTCTATATGATTTGACCTGTAACAATGAATCGGTTCAATTGTTGCGTTATTTTAAATCTCTGAAAAATACAAACCGGCACGAGTTTCCTTACATGATTTTTTTGTCGAAAAACATTAAACACGAAATCTCTGCATATCTTAAAAACGACCTTCCTGTTGCCGGTGTTCTGAACGGAAAATTAGGGTATGACAGCGAAAAAGAAACTTACTTTGTTTTTATAAACGAAGCTATTTTCGACATCATGCCAACTCAACCCAATGACAGCGAAACAATGATTGATCAGTTAGAGAAAAAACTGAAGGTGCTTGCATCAAATACAAAGAAATTTATAGGATGGGTTTTTGTATCAAATGGCAGGGCTGAGTTGCCTTATCTTTTTTACGACCTGCACAAAAAACTGTTTTCAAAAAGCTATCATATCGGTCTGTTATTAACTCAAACAAAAGAAGCCGGACCGGATTTTAACCAACTTACAATTATTGCCTATGACTTTTTGAAACAGGAACCCTATAATCACTATCCCCATTTTTTCCTGTTTGGTTAGCATTTTTTATACTAAAATTCCTTGTTATTTTCTTCTTTTTAATCGTTTATATATGGTTTAGTTGGTGATGTTTTATTTGTTTCTATCAAGGACTTTTATTACCTTAGATTGAAAATTTTGCTACCCCTTCTAAAAAACACGCATGACGCACAACGAGTTTCCTATTTTAAGTCAAATGAATGGTTTGGTCAATCAATGGACTGAGAATTCTGATGACCGGGTTGTTTTTTTAAGTTGCTATATGCGGATGACCTCCAATGTTCTTGAAGCAACTCAGGGGAACAAGTTTCACCATCCTGAATGGGTCAATACGTTGCTTCATCACTTTGCAGGCTATTATTTTGTGGCATTGGATGCTTATGAAAAAAACATCACCACTACCCCATTGATTTGGGTCTTTGCACATAATACGGCAAAGGAAAAAATGACCTCCGCCCTTCAAAAATTGTTAATGGGTGTAAATGCCCATATAAATTATGACCTTTCATTGACCCTGTACGACTTGTTTCACGAAAACTGGGGCATCCTTTCTCAAGAAGAAAAAGAGTTGTATTACCAAGACTATACAAGGGTCAACGATATTATCAGTCTAACGATAGATGCTGTTCAGGATGAAATTTTAGCACCGGCTATGCCCGAAATGCAACTGTTAGATAAACTGATGTGGCGGGCTGACGAATGGCTTATTTCCAAACTACTTACAAAATGGCGTGAAAAAGTTTGGAATGATGCCGTGGCATTGTTATCCGCCCAAAAAAAAGAAGAACTCGATCAGATAATTTTGCAAATTGAAGCCAATGCCATTCGCAGAAACAACGCTATCATGAAGGATAACTGGGCAACCGTAATTTTTGAAATCTGGTAAAATCAGCTTTTCTGATTGTACTTCAATGATCCCCAACCTCTTTTGAATTTTCCGGTCATTTTATGGGAATGATATTAAAAATGTGTTCATTTATTCCTGATGATATGGGATTTTTGCAAAAATCATCTGGATTTAAAGGACATTTTTATTGAAATTTTAAAGATTTAAATTGACATTTTGGGCTTTAAAATTGCAATATTTAGCCTTAAAATTGAAATTTTGGACTTTAAAATTGAAATTTTTAGTTTTAAAATTGCAATTTCTCTCTCTTAAATTGAGATTTTCATGTTTTAAATTGTAATTTTCTTCTCTTAAATTGCAATTTTCTTCGTTAAAATTATAATTCCCGGCTTTTAAATTGTAATTTTCTTCTTTTAAATTGTAATTTTCTTCTTTTAAATTGCAATTTTTAAAGTTTTAATTGAAACCTTTTTCAGCGGTTCCTGAGACAATTTTAGCAACTTTTAAACCAAGGTAGTGTAAAAACAGGTTGAAGGCCGTTGTTTTTTGATTAAAAACCCCCTGTTTTCATCATAAAGGTCTGCAAATTTAATGGTTGGCAAAAAAAACAGACTTGTTATTTTGGTTAAAAAGCTGCCTGTTTATTGAGGTTTTACATCATCCGTTAATTTTGTCTTGGGCTAATTCTATGAGGATTAAATCAAGGGTTTAACACCGGTTTTTAATGACGTTCAGCAATCTGCTCTGAAAGTCAGACAGAATCAGATTGCCCCAAATTTTACCATAAAAATTAACTGTAGAAGTCAGGCGATAACTCGAAGAGAGGGATAAACGGATTTGTCCGTTCTGCAAATCGGTCAGTTGATAAGTTGCATCAATAAAATTGAAGTAGTTGCCGGTAAAAATCTGTAAGTCGAACACTTTGGGGCTGATTGAGCGAGGATCAATTTTAATGTCAAAAGATACTGTTTTAAAGGCTTCGTATTGGGTAATATTTTCCAAAAACTTTAACCCGCCTTCAAAGTTTCCAACTCTTTGCCCTCCTACTTCTTTTTTGTTGACGGTTGCTTTAACGGGCCTTGGAATGCCTATGCGGTTAAAAAAACCGGAATGATATTCATGTGATTCTATGGCTCCGACTTCCACAATATTATCCCAGATGGTTTGGGCAGTTGCTGTTACTACAACCTCATTCGTAATGGTATAAACTTCCGAAGGTCTTTTTATGCCAAGCTCAATCCAGGACATTGTTATAGCTGATAACAGAACAATCAACAACTTCAAATAACTGTTTCCATGTTCCGGAATAAAATTTCTGAAGATCAAAGCGGAAATTGTCCCAATCAAAAAATAAGGAACTGAAAGAATAATAAAACCTATCAGATCAATGAAAAATAACAGAAACAGGGTCAGGAAAAAAAGAGACACCGTAAGCAAAGCACCCGTTAATACCCGTCTGTTTGAAATCTGTTTGAAAGCAAGTCCCCCGGTTAAAGGAACAACTCCCAGGACTACCGGAATTGCAAACAAACAAGTGATGGAGGCATAAGATAGAAAAGGGATGACCAATTTCGAACCAATCAGCCCAACAACGACACCTGTTATCAAACACCTTAGAAAATATCTAAGTTCATTCTTCATAGTTCCCATGTAAACTGACTGAATATTGTATTAAAAAGTGGCTATTAAGCAATAAATATAGGGGGAAATTTTAGATAGTAGCAGGTTAAAAATCTAAAACATAAAGCAATCCTGATGGTAAATAATCGGCAGGTTTGCGAATTAGCGAACTCAACCACTTGAAAATCAAAGATATGGATTCTGAAAGAAAACAAATCAGAATAGAACAAGGTAAATGGGAAAAAGACCTCTATACGTTGCTCTCTATCAAAACGCTTGACCTATTGCGAACTTTTTTTATAGAATACATACCCAATGAATGGTTGTTTGAAGGACAAGAAGGCGGACAGTATTCGACAAGAAGCATACAGGCATTTTTTCAGAAAATTTGCAAATAAGCAGGGATAAAAAAAGAAAGTAAGCGTTCATACTTTGCGCCACAGTTTTGCAACTCATCTCTTAGAAAACGGAACAGATTTGCGCTATTTACAGGTAATATTGGGACACGAAAGTTCTAAAACTACAGAGGTTTACACACCTGTAACCACCAAAGGATTCGACCAAATTAAAAGTCCATTAGATAGTTTGGATATATAACATCGAATGATTAACTTTACCAAATTAGAGAACTCTTTTATCCCGACAGTAAATCCAAAACCTATTTCGATTAAAAACTTAAAATAACTCCCTTGACTTAACAAACCTGCAGATTAAGCTGAAATAAACGCATGTTTGGAGTTTATAAGCGAAAAGTTGGATTTATATAAATGTTGGTGGCAAGTTTAACAGATACCACAACCAAGACAACAACAAGAAATAACAACAAACCAAAACCTACAAACAAAGACAACAGTTTTAATCATTTTGACAATCATTCTGCTTCCTGTTCTATACAACATATTATTTCCTTTAAAACCACCACGATTTGGCAATTACTTTCAAACGGGACAGGTGTTCAGCAGCAAAATGGAAGGCGTTACGCAGACCATTATTAAACAAATCGGTGACAAAGTTTACAGCGAACTTACACTTGTTTCAGGGTCAGCAAGTCCACCGGAACATCTTCACCTTGGCTTTGACGAAAACGCAACCGTTACAAAAGGAACTTTAACAGTAAAGCTGAATGGCGAAACAAGTGAATTGGGAGCAGGTAGCAGAATAAGTTTCCAGAAAGGACAGTATCATACTTTTTCTAACAAGACTGATTCAGAAGTTGTAATCACTTGCGACAAAGACACCGATTATGTTCCTGTAAGTTTTGCATATTCTCTTGCACAGTTTTATCCGCTTATGGACAGTAATTCAAAACTAAAAATGGTTCATTTCTTTTTCAAAATGTCAATGTTTGGCGACCTGTTCGACAGCTATGTGGTTGACGCACCTGTAAACGCTCAAAAGACAATTAAAAAGATACTAAGACCATATGCAAGAGTGTTAGGATACAAACTTTACGACAGCAATTCAAAACCATGACACTGGGACCGCTATGATCGGACAGCAAACCAACCGTTAACACGGGTAACTATTGCACAACTACTCAAAAACCGCTAAATACCCGATTTTTAATAAAGTTACTATCAAATTAAAGGCTTATGCAGATTGGTGGACTAACTGATTAGAAAAATAGCTTGGGATATAAAAAGTTATTGGAGAGTCGATTGAAGTTTAATATGGGAAAAACAGGCGTTATATCAGCATAATCCCCCTCTGTTTATTCATCTGTGTTAGAAGGGTTTGCAAAACTAACCCTGCAAACCACCATTAGATAAAATTCTTACCCATATTCCGGCTGTGCTAACAGTACGGTAAACAATACATATTACACCTGCAAAAAAAAAGTTTAAAATTATAAGGTTAAAGTATTGAAGATTTGAATAAAAAAGTTTAATCTTGCACTATTGTACTAACAAATAACTCCGAGTAGGATGTCCTTGCAGATTTTTCCGCTCTTTTACAAAAACGAGGGTAAAAAGATAGGCTTAAAAACCTACCCCGATGCAACTGTAAAAGCAGTGTTACGGGAGTGCGGCACATTAAAATATAGCAAAACCTATAAATGCTGGTATTTACCTTACGAAAAAGCAGTTTTTAACCAACTAAAACAACAATTTACAACCCTCCAAATAGTTGAAACAAGCAACGCCCTTGTTCAGACTGAGCCTTTGGCTCATCATACTGATATAGCAAGCACCTCTGCAACTGTTAAAACGATAAAAACAGACGAAGAGGCTACCCCATACTTGCGTATAGTTGCTTATGAAAACCGAGGTTGGTTGGTACATTGCAGTTATGATGTAGGGAAGAAACTCAAACAGGAGCTTACCAAAGTAGTATGGCTAAAAGATAAACAACGTTGGTTTGTACCTGCCCGAAAGGGATATTTTGCAAAACTTAAATCAATCACGGGCTGGGAGGTTCCGTTACTATCCTTTGATCAGCACATACCCCGAAACGAAACGGTAAAGATGTCAGTCCATCCGGAGAAGAAAGAATTTGTATTAGTTCAGCTACCTTATCATGCAATTGCTTACCAAATCATCAAAAGTACTAAAAGCCGCTATTATGATAAGGGCAAAAAGTGTTGGCGCATAATCAACCAATATTCTATTCGGGAAGGTTTGGCAGAAAAATTCAAAGCCGCGGGTATCACTGTAGAAATTCCGGAAGAAGTATATGCAAATACAGTAAAAGAAGGGAAATACCAACACATAAAACAAAACGAAGATTGGATAGAAAGTCTATCTGCCACCCTTCAAACGGTTTTTATGCAATATACAGATGCCCTGATGTTACGGCAATATAGCTGGAATACGGTAAAAAACTACCGTTTGGCTTTTAAAGAATACTGTGATGCTTTCGCAGAACAACACCCCGATGCTATTGCGCCGGCTCAAGCACAGGCATGGCTCACAAGAAAAGTTAAAGAAGGGTGGGGCGAATCTGTAATGGTAACCATGATTTGCGCCTTGCGATTTTATTATATACAGATTCAACGGCGCAAAGATTGGGAGTTTTATTTACCCTTTCCCCGAAAGTCAGAAAAACTGCCACAAGTATTAAGCTCTAAAGAAGTAAAATCGCTTTTTGATGCGGTAGATAATCTGAAACACAAAACCATGCTTTTGTTCGGTTATGCTGCGGGTTTGCGGGTAAGTGAAGTGGCGAGTTTGCAAATAAAAAATATAGACTCACAACGTATGGTTATCAATATAAAAGCAGCAAAAGGAAAAAAAGACCGATGTGTGATGCTTTCAGGAACTTTATTAGACGTGTTGCGCTTATACTACAAAGCCTATCAACCCAAAACATGGCTATTTGAAGGACAGTTCGACGACCATTATAGTACGAGGAGTATTCAAGCTATATTTCAAGCAGCAAAACATAAAGCAGGTATTCGCAAAGATGTGAGTTTTCATAGCCTCAGACATAGTTTTGCGACACATCTGCATGAAGCCGGTACAGATATACGAATCATTCAAGAACTTTTGGGGCATAATAGTTCTAAAACGACCGAACGATATACCCATGTAAGCAATAGAACTATCCAACGGGTGCTAAGCCCTTTGGATACTTTGCTAAAGTAAAAAACTGAAAAATGCGCAGGTTTTTGCGTATAAGTAGATGTTAGGGGGAATTTATAATCGAATTTCTGTAAAGTTATATTTTTACAGAGAGCATAATCTAAATATTTTTTAAGGAGTATCAAAACAAGTGGGAATATGCCGAAAAAACACTTTAAACGGGAGTAGGTATTATTTTAATATTTTTTAATATGAGTTACTTAGCAGAAGCCATTATTGAAAAGGCAGTTGAAATTGAAGTTCTAAACAATCTTGATGAAAACCGTTTGGGTAGTTATGACCATCAAGCAGACACGCGTTCGTGGACAACCCCAGTTGCCACTACTAATCTTGACACATGGAGTGCTTCAACTTCAAAGGGGAAAGATAACGATAAAGATGATAAAGGGGGGAAAGACTAAATTTCAATTTATAGGAAACTCAACAAAATTGAGTTTCCTATTTAAAATAAATAATATGCAAAATAAGATATTAATTATAACTAACACGATTGATTATCATGCTGATGCAATAATCAAGGAAATCAATCAATTGGGTGAAAATCTATTTTTCAGATTAAATACGGATTATTTTCATATGAATTATGAATTTAAAATTGAATTCAATAATCATTCATTTTTAATAAAAAACAAAATCAACGGATTTTCTATTTGCTCAAAGGAGATAAAAACAGTGTGGTGGAGAAGACCAGAAGATTTAAACTTTGAAAATTCAGATATCCCAAAACATTTACATTCGTTTACTGATGACGAGTATTATATGGTTCTAAAAGGTCTGATTGCAATTTTAGAAACAGATATTAACGTAAAAATTGTATCGCATCCAATTGATATTATTAGAGCAAAAGATAAAATCAGACAACAAATATTAGCATCTGAATTATCACTTCTTACGCCAAGTCAAATCATTACTAATTCCAATGCATTTTTCACAGAGCAAAATTGGAAAAATAATGCGATTGTAAAACCTATTGATTCAACAAATGATATAATTGACGAAAATGGAAATGAGTATGTGAGTTATACAAAAGAACTTAATGATGACTTGTTAAATAAAATTGTATCGAAGGAATTAAAGTTATCAATTCATTATTTTCAAGAAAAGATTAAACCAGAATTTGAAGTAAGAGCAACTTTCTTTGATAATAAACTTTACCCTTTTATGATAAAAGGAAATTACAATGTTGATTGGAGACAAATAGATCCTTCTAAAATATCATTCACTTATTTTAAAGACTTTCCTTTTATTAAAGAATGTATAACTTTTGCGAATAGGTTAAATTTAAAATACGGTGCATTTGATTTTATTTATAATGGAGATTTTTACTATTTTTTAGAATGTAATCCAAATGGTCAATTTTTATTTTGTGACATTAATGGAGAGTTTGGTCTTGCTAAAAAATTTGCTAAATTTCTAAATGAATAGCGAATGATAAAATTTGAAAAACTAAAAGAAGAACATATTTCCTCAGTAAAACATGGAGTTTTATCGTGGTTTAATAGATATGAATTTAATCATAATGTAAGCATTCATATGGTTGAAGATTTTTTGAAGAATGTTATAATTGATGAAAACAGGATTGATTTTGTCATCTTTGTAGATGATTATATAAAACCAGTTGCTATAATCTCTGCTGAATTTTTATCAGAAAATATTGCAGAAATATCAGGTGGTATTGTAGCCGAAAATTATCAAGGATTGCCACTTCTGAAAGTCGGTTCTCAATTCATCGAAAATAGACTTAACGAAAAAAAATATAAAATTTCTTTAACTAAGATACTTAAAACTCACTATAAAGCCAAAGCAATAATAAGATTGCATAAATCTAATGGCTATATCTTAAAGAACGAAGATGAAACATATTATTATCTTGAAAAAACATTATCCCCCTAACATGGCATATAGCGGTCATTTTCAAAAAGTTGGGCTTGCCGCAGGCGCAACACAAGCCCAACTTTTTGAAAACGCCGCATATGCCTGTCCTTTATAGGCAAGGCTAAATGACGACACAGCAACTAAATAAAGTAAAGCAGACACTTGGGTTTTTCTCAATGACCATTGCGTGGACATTGATGAACTTATTTCATTCCATTTATCTCGCTTGGACAGACGGGAAAGCGGATGATAGCGGTGTAATCATTTTTTGGTCAGGACTATTTATAACAATCTCTTGGGCAGTTTTTATAATCTTTCCTTTAAACAAGCTTGACCATTCGACACAGATTTTCAAACCTCTATTCTTTCCATTCATTACGGGACTTTACGGAGCTTTGACATATTCAATCATTGTCGGTGGACTGTTTCGCAGCCTTGACTTGGTAGTTATGTTTATGCCATTAGCTTTGTTGACAGGTTTTATTTTCGGTGTTGCATATTCACAACTTATAAGGTCAGACAAATTAGTCGACTTCCTCGTTAGGCGACCATTAGCAAAGTCTATTTTCTTTTTATCGCCAGCCATTATTCTATTCTTCTTTTTATGGTTATTGCCGACAATTGCACCTTCATTGGTCTTTCGGTATATGCCTGATGAAATTAGATATAAGATTGTTTCTCGGACAATCCCCAAATACAAAGTTGGTGACAACTTTGAGCCGTTAAAAAATTCTCTGCCAGGCTATCTTGACCATATAGACAATGGAAGTGGTAATATGTCAGCGACAATGGAAAACTTCGGCTTTGTTTTACAGGTTCATTGCAACAAAATAATTAGACTTGAATACGGAGAAGACCAAAACGACTATGACGGAACAATTTATGGAAAACTGCAAGAGAAGCCCTGCCTATAACAAGGGTAACTGTTGCACAACTACTCAAAAACCACTAAATACCTGATATTTTAGAAAGTTGCTTTCAAATTAAAAGCTTCTGCTGATTTGTGTACTTATTAGTCTTGATCATGCAGCTTGGAGCAGAAATAGCTTTAGAAAGGTTGTTTGTAGATTAGGATAGGTATTTGCAGACAAAAAACAAGTTTTTTTGGTATAAGCCGGAATATTCATCGGTGCTTGAAGGGCTTGAGTTAGGATATTGGGTGTTTTACGCCCAAATTTCAGGTATTTTTTGAGGTTGTAGGTCAGGGCCGCCATCAGAATACCTGAGTTGAGCTTGTCGAAACATGTTTGTTTGCTTGTTCCATTCCCCGGGTGTTTACCCGTTTCATGCTATGATAATTGATTGAGGTGCCCAATACGGGTTCTACGGTAGCACTCCTGTATTAGAGAAATTGTCGGATGAAACCAAATCATTTATATTGACTTGATAGTATCATTTGGCGTGTAGTTTTTGATGTCCGTGCATACATAAAGACGCAATGTTTTATGTGTTTTTCAACAATTATTGAAAAAATTGAACCGTTTTATGTATCTTGTTGCTTTTGTTTAGCTTTGAGTTTTGCAACATGCTCAAGGGGTTTTATGTAGCCGGGGTTCCGTGTTTCGCAGATACATTTATGCGAGGTGGAAGTTCCGTTCTCCGAATGAATTTCGGTGGTAAAATTCCCTGACCGTAGCAAATCTATAAAAAACGCAACCTGTCAGTCCTAGAAACTCACCCAAAGAAGAAGTTAGGTGAACACCAAACTTAATAAGAAAAAGTAGTCAATAAAGTACATGAACCTAACTAAGTACATTTTACTTGCCTGTTCATTGATCATGATGTGCGGAACAGTAAACTCACAGGCCCAATGTTTACCCGGAAACTCTGAAATTATTGTTATTATCAATGCTGATACCTACCCGAATGAAACAAGTTGGGATATAAGAGATGCAGCAAATAGCATTGTTGCGGGCGGTACCATTAACAATGACACGATTTGCTACCCCACCGGCAACCTCCTTCATTTTACCATTTATGACAGCTATGGTGACGGAATTTGTTGCGGCTACGGAAATGGGTCATACAATATTTATGTTGATGGCAACTTGGTTGCAACGGGTGGTAATTTTGATTATTCTGAAACCATATCTATCAATTACCCTCCCGGCACAATCAGCACAATTCTTCTGAATACCTATCAGCAGTTGCTTGATCATTGTAATAGTACATCCACACTTTCTGCAGTTCAAATCAATGCATTAGCCGACACCATTACTACATACCATTTTTACCTGGCAGATTCGTTTCCGGAAATTTCAGCTGCCTTTGAACTGATAGCTTGTTATGATGCCGGTTCGGGTCCACTTTTTATCAATAGCAATACAACAGGGGGATTCCCCAACGCACCGGGATCGCTCGATGGTTTAGAATACGACAGGGCAATATTCACCTTGCAGCAGGAGCTTTTTGATGATTTATTTACCAAGGAGAAAATTGCGCAATACAGCGCCTTTTTAAGTGGTAAAAAATATTTGACTTCCGACTATTTCCCCGGAACTTGTCCCTTACCTGTCGACTCCAATCAGATGTACACAGCAACAGTAAATGCCTCTATGCCCACAGATTGGGGTGAACCTACGGCCTATTCACAAACTCCCTCCAGAAAACCAACCGGTTATTATTTGTCGCCCGGTTCGATAGGAAAGGTAAAAGTTCCTGAAATCATGGTAAATGCAGGGTTCAAAATTCTTGTGGGCGCACATCCGTTCTCGAATACTTCCATCAATGAACTTAAAAGGTTTTTCAGAATTTCGAATACTTTTGAAATAACAGATACTGTAACCCTAATAGCAAATCCATTCGGAGGCGGAATTTATATCATTACCCCTTACCAGGCCTCTGCCGGTTTACAACAGATACAATTAACCAATGTAGTACCGGTGCCGTTCTTTTCGGCAAAAAGTTGGGACGCTACCACTTTAAGCCAATGGCAAAATGTTCAAAGGCACAATCCTGCTCCATGGGCAGATTTTGAATCCGAAAAATTCATGATGCAGGTGCCAACGAGTTTTATATACAACTACAACGACCCGGTAACGTTAATGGCCGACTGGGATGCCCGTATGGATGTCGTATCAGATTTGATGGGGTATCCGCATATTCGCAATAACCACATCCTCTATGTCATGCAAGATGTCCGAATTCTGCACCCGGGCTATTATGGTATTGGCTACCCGCAAATCAATACGCTTTATAACCCTAATGCAATTCAAAATGGAAATAGTACACATTGGTTTTTAACGCCCGGAGCTGCCAATATGTGGGAATCTGAATTTCACGAACTTGGACATGCGCAGTTAATGACAAAATTTCCGGGAGAAGCAGAAGCCATTGTAAATCTGCTCTCCGCTGCCATCTTTAATCAATTATATAATATAGATATTGACAGTGCATTTGGCTGGTCATTTGATAACCAATATTGGCGTGGTCGAGATCAGTCGGCAACAAACTGGATGGTTACTCATAATTTCCGAATGGGGAATCCCATGGATATTTCCAATACCACTTTAGATGAGGTCAGGTATCAACATCGTGGGTATGGCAAATATGTTGAAATAGCGGCCTTATTCGGATGGGAAGCACTCGAGAATTCTTACACTCAGGTAAATATAGATTACAACAATGGCATTATACCGGAGCCGGAGAGTAATATAGATGATCGCATATTGAAGTTATCACTGGCAGCCGGCGCAGATTTGCGTCCCCTGATTCATTTCTGGGGGGTACATCCGCAGGATGCCGAATCCCTTGCTCAGGCAATAACAGACAATAATTTGCCGGCATCTCCTTTGATTTGTGAGCGTCTGGAGCATTATAAATACATTATCCCGATGGACAACGAGCAGTTTAATGAGCACGCTATAGAATATTTTAATGGGCCTGTTCCCCCCGGTGGCAATCCCGATTATGAAAATGGCTGGTACAATGTATGGCTTACTCAATATAATAATTTACACGGCGACTCAGCGGTAGTTGCCATGCAAAACATAATTGATACCTATTTTCCCAATGGCTGTCCTTGTGAAAACATTGTCATTTCCGGCAGTAATAGTGTTTGTATAAACGGTGCCGAAATGTATTCGGTGCCAAATGTGGCAGGCGCTACCTATATGTGGACGGTTACAGGCGGCACTATTGTATCGGGGCAGGGCACCAATAGCATACAAGTTATTTGGAACAATGGTATTACAGGCAATGTATGGATAGAGCAAATCAATCCGTAAAAACCCGATAAACTTGGACAGGTCAACGAAATACAGTTTATAGATTTGTTTGTGCAACGAGTTATCATCACCTACTCAAGCTATTAAAAGACAACTTGCTCATTATCCTTATCACATTGAATAAATCGTGTTTATTGGAAGTGGCGACAAAATAATTTCGATATCACAAAACTTAATACTTATGAACGGAGCACTTCAGCAAAATGATTCTCGGTTTAAGACAATACACATACAAAATTACTCTAATGCTGGAATGTTTAATTTTTGTTTTTTGGCAATAAAGCCATAAATAGCACCCATAGACATAACCGGCACTAAATAAATAATGCCTTTTGTTACTTCCCTTTAGGTCTTGAAAGTTTTGGCTGCATTTTTTACAGCTTTATAGTCTTGGGCCAGATATTGAGCCATTTGGTCAATGAGGAAAGCTAAAAAGGTGAGAAAAATTAAATTTGTGGCCAAACATTTCTTGCCGTGTCCGTAATTGTGTTCTAAATGATGCCCTTGGTTTTTTAGGGTGTTGAACATTTCATTTTCAATTTTCCACCGACTCCGGACAGCTTCCCAAACTCTTTGACCAAGGTATCAGTAATCAGCAAGTCTGTCAAAAAAGTGCCGTAGTATAACTGTTCTCCTGTTTTTTAATCGGTTACCGTCAGTCCAAAATAATTGACTTTGAAGGCAGGGTGCTGCCCGCTTAGTATCAAGTTATTGGCATAGATAAAACTGAAAACAAGCGTTTGACTTAAACTCGCCTCGGTCCACCTTACTTGCTGCAATTGACCTTCCCTGTGCAAACGGTCTGCCTGTATATTACAAAGGTTTGCCCTTTGGTAGCAATAATGAAGCGCATTTCTTGTGCTTGCAGTGCTGCAATGTGATTTCTGTTGCAATATAGCGCATCAAATACAGTAATAATATTCTCTTTACCCATTTGTGAATATTGATGCTTTCGTTAACTTTGAGTTGTGTAACAAACACACTGGTTTTGAGTTTGGCGGTCTGACTTGTAAACTTGGAGTTTTGTATTTCGATTAAACTTTAGTAATAAATTTGAACTCACGAAATACTAAGCCACTTCTACACCAATTCATAAACCATTGTGTGCAATTTTATACATCCTGAACTATCAAAACCGCTTAAATTGAATACCTACAATTTAAAGCAGAAATAATATTTTAGCCATAGATTTCAAACCAATATCAGAATTTATGAAAAAACAAAACAGACGTAAGTTCATTCTATACTCATTAGGTATTTTGGGAAGCGGTGTTTTGACAGCCTGGTTTTTCAGGCGTCAACTTGTGAGAAAATTTCTATTTACGTTTCCTGACAATTTATCTGTAACCGTATCTTCAGCCCCAAGTGAAAACGAGGTATGCGTACTTACTGCCAAACAAATTGAGGGTCCATTCTATTTTCCATCACCGGAAAGGAGCAACATTGTTGAAGATCGAAAAGGTGCGTTATTAAAATTGAAAATGCAAGTCATAAATTATCCTGACTGTACACCAATTAGAAATGCAATTGTAGATGTTTGGCAGGCGGATGCAGAAGGAAACTATAGCGGTTATCCTGAACAAATCAGTCAGGATGAGTGGAAAACATTTATGCTTTTTGGCAAACATGGAGAAAAAAGAGAGAACGGTGAATACACTGTTAAGCCGATAACAGATAGTAGATACCTAAGGGGAATTCAAAGAACTGATGAAAATGGTTGGGTAACCTTTAATACCATCATTCCTTGTTGGTACATTGGTAGAGTTCCACATATTCACTTCAAAGTGTTTTTAAATGACAAAGAACAAATCATCTCCCAGCTTTTTTTTGATAAAGACTTTTGCGACAATCTGTTTACAACAGTAGAACCGTATAATAAAATGGGTAAATGCCCTATAGACTTTAAAAACGATGGCACTCTTGCAATGGTAAATGGTGAGCAAAGTGGTTTGTTGCTTTCTGTACAAAATGATGGCAATTCAAACTACATCTCAACATGCAGGATAGGAATAAAGTCCAGCCAATAAACTGCACATAACAAAAGTAACTGTTACACCACTATTCAAAAAACACCAATAACCAAATTTAAGCTTTAACGAATTTAGTTAAAGGCTTTTTATTGTTTTGTAACTTACCTTGAGTTTTCGATAAATCTAAGATCCTCAACATAAGTTTCAATAAACCACACAGGGTTATCAGCTCCGATGCTGCTTTCAAAACAGATTATTTACATCTGACTGCTGGGTGATACTTGTAAGTATGCCATAGCTTAGTGCAAAGTTTTTTTAATCACTTCTTAAAATATTAGTGTATATTTGTTAGCGGTTTTTTCACAGGCTGACGTTAGCGGTCAGGCCAAGAAAATACGAACTCCTCATCCATAACACCCTGAAGACAAGTGTTTTATGACAAGAAAAATGGAAAATAATTATTACAATTGACTTAAAAAACAATTATTATGAGCGAACTTAAAACAATAATAGTATGTGGAGCTACTGGTAAGCAAGGGGGAGCGGTGCTTGACGCTTTGGTGGAAAGCGGTGCATGGAGAGTAGTAGCCATTTCAAGAGAGACTACCAATGATAAGGCAGAAGAGATTAAGAAAAAGGGAGTTGCGGTTATACAAGCCGACCTTGCTGACAGATCATCGTTGGTAAACGCCTTTAAAGGAGCCTATGCCGTATATGGCGTTACCATGCCATTGAATCCAAAAGGCAAGATCGACACAGAGTATGAATGGCTACAAGGACAGAACATTGTGGAAGCATGCGTTGCTAATAACATTCAGCACCTTGTTCTGAGTACGGTGCTATATGTTGAAGAAGGACAGGAAAAAACACTTACTTACGTGAAGCGAAAAGTAGATATTGAAAACCTGGTAAAGGAAAAGGAGATACCATACACCTTTCTCTGTCCCGGGTCATTTATGGACGATTTTGGTGGCGAGTATTTGCCGGTTAAAAAAAATGTGATTACGGGTACAGCTGCCAATGATGCGAAGCTACCACATATAGCTTGCCGTGATATTGGCAAAGTGGCGGCTTTAGCGTTTGCAGATCCAGACAATTTCAAAGGCAAAAAACTAAATCTTATCGGTGATTTTATTTCAGGAAACGAACTCGCAGAAATAGCAACAAAATTATCGGATACCAAGACTTACAAGCATAAACCTGTTCCCCTACTTCTGATGTATCTGTTTGCCAGAGAATGGATTCCTTTAAGAAAACATTTTGAACGATGGGGCAGGGAACCCTATCCTGAAGAAATATTGCGAGCAGTGAAGCAGACCCGGGAGCTACTTCCCGAAGCAATGACATTTGAGCAGTATCTGAAGTGGAAAAGATGGGATAAGAAACTTTAGAAACAAGAAGCCCGTACCACTAACACGGGTAACTATTGCACAACTACTTAAAAACCGCTAAATACCCGATTTTAAAAAACGTTGAGGTTGCCTAAAAGCCCCTAATTTCCACCTATTCAACCACAAAAAATATTCTCCAAACAATGACAGTTATATCTCATATTACAAAGTACTTTTTGTATGTTATACATACAAGGAAAAAACAGGGAACAAAGCGTTTTTTTTCCGCAAACGCTTGACCAAATTATTGACCAAGACCACTTGGAGCTCTTCAGATCATCATATTTGCAAAATTTAGCACTTTTTTCTCTTTAATTGAAACACTACGTTGGTAAATGACGTGTAATATGTTTATATTTGTCATCAGTTTGTGCCTTTTTGAATATATAGGACAGTTTTTTTTGACAGACTGCTATTGGTGACAATTTAAATTTAAAAAAATATCCAGATGACAATTGAAAGAAAAATCAAAATTGAAGAAGAACAGATTAAATTCATTGAGAATTATTCAGATTATGGATTTCATAATATGGATGAAATGATTGTGCGTGCTTTAGAGTTATTGAAACAACAACTGGAGATGGAAATTGTACTAGCACAATCAGCCGATTTGTATGCAGACATGTATGAAGCAGATGAAGAAACAAAAGATTGGACTGCATCAGCGATAAAAGATTGGGAATAAAAACATGGAACTAAAAAAAGGAATGATCATAACCGTTGACCTTAATCCTATTAAGGGTTCAGAGACAGGAAAAATTA
Organism: Sphingobacteriales bacterium; assembly: GCA_016700115.1. Lineage (NCBI taxonomy): Bacteria > Pseudomonadati > Bacteroidota > Sphingobacteriia > Sphingobacteriales > Sphingobacteriales bacterium. The sequence continues at coordinate 4,959,244 of CP064999.1, forward strand.
GATCTTGCGTAATAGTTTCAAATGATGTGTAAAATAAAAAAGTGCCTGTTATTCAAGTAGTTCCGATTACTGAATGGAATCTAAGTATTAACCTCTTTTATTTAACCAAAAATGTCAGATATGAAAAAGAAAATAACCTTCATCTATCTTGCAATAAGCATTTCAGTAATCTCCAATGCACAGTATAACCAGGAATGGTTCAGCATTTATGTAAAACCTACCGCCATTTTGCAGCCCGAGGCAGTAAAACTAATGGCCGCCGGAGACCATCTTTACCTGCTTGCCAAAATACAGGGAGCAGTGATGAATGATGAAGATATGGCACTGGTAAAGTTTGACAGCGACGGCAAGATCGTTTGGGAAAAAAATTATACCGTACCGGGTAACTTCAACGACGACCCTATTGATATGGATATTGATAACAGCGGAAATGTATATGTTGTCATTGCCAGCGCCGGTGAGGGGCTTTCCACTGCTGTTGATTTTTGTACCATTAAATATGCGCAGGATGGAACTCAGAACTGGATACAACGTTGGGGAACGAGAGAGCATGGAGAAATACCCTGTGGAATAGAGGTCAGGAATGGGATGGTATTTGTTTCCGGCAAAAGTGTTCATACAGCAGGACAATCAACCGCAGAAGACTATCACAGCAAGATTTACAATGCCAACACCGGCAAAGAGGTCTGGTCACATTCCTGGAACGGCCCTGGCGACGACTGGCGCAACTACACCACCGATATGACTCTTGACAATGAAAACAACCTCGTGGTAGTGGGCAGCAGTGAGCAACCTGGATATGATTATGGCATTATCCGTTACAAGTGGGACACCATTCCTCCTAAAAACCCGGCAGACAGTTTGAAGATCGAACTTGTGTTTGACTGGGAACGCTGGTATAACGGCCCGGGTAACCATATTGATGAAGCGCAATTCGTAGTCACCAATCTCTACGGTGATATATATGTAACCGGAAATGCTTTTTCAAATGAGGGGAAGCAGGACATTGTAACAATAAAATATGATAGTAAAGGAACTCAAAAATGGGTGCGTACAATGAATGGCACTGCCAATACCAGAGACGAACCAATTGGTATTGGGCTTGACAGTAAAGGAAATGTAATCGTTACCGGTTATGTAAATAATATAAAAACCAAAGAAGATTATTGTATTATAAAGTACAATGCTTATGGAGACACCTTGTGGACCACTGCATGGTGGGAAATGGTTCCTGGAAAGACAGTTCCCTCTGCGATGGTTATTGACCAGGAAGACCACATTCTTGTAGCCGGTGTTGGACCCACACTTGGTGAGCCTTATGCAAGACGGCTTGACCCGGATGGAAAAATAGTTTGGGAAACAATCATTAAATCTCCGGAAGGCAAACCAATGCCGGGAGGGCTGCATAAAATATGTATTGATGAGAAGGGTAATTTATATTTATCCGGTCTTTATATCAATCAGCAGGGAATGAATTTATTTGTAACAAAATATTCAAAAAACTAAAACAGTCTTCAACCCTGCGGAGCCAATTGCAGAGAATCCTGCGTATTACAATGCAGAATACTACAGTGTAAACCAAGAGTGTTAATCCAAGTTTTCAAATGCAGGAACTTGGCTGAAACAGTAATTTTCGAAAGGAAAAACAGCAAAGTTTAAATCTAAGTTGTTAAGACTATTGCCTATTTTAGTAATGACAAAAATCAGTACTTAGTTGTCCCTTAAAAACATATTAATGCCTTAAAAACAAGGCAAAAAGTGTCTAAGAAGTTGTGAAATAATTGCATGATTGCGTAAATTTAGGGGTAAAAACTTGCAATTTATGTTGTCCAAAAAAGTTAATTTTGCTCAGGGTAGCCTATACTTTTCATTGAGAGATATGCTCAATGACCGACACCCTTTGTATAATTTATCCTCTGTTATAGATTGGGAGGTATTTGAACGGGAGTTTATCCCTTTATATTCAAAAGATACCGGTCGCCCTGCCAAACCAATTCGTCTGATTGTCGGACTATTGATACTTAAACACACGGAATTTGTCAGACGAATCCGTAGTAGAATAATGGGCTGAAAACCTTTACTATCAATATTTTTGTGGGATGAAGGATTTTGTACCCGGTCCTCCTTGTGAGGCATCAGAATTAGTTCATTTTCGTCATAGGATTGGAGAGGCAGGAATAGAGCTGATTTTCAAAGAAAGCATAAGGATAAATGGGGTTGATAAAGACGAAACAAATATCAGTTAAGACACTATGGTTCAAGAAAAGAATATCACCTATCCAACCGATGACAAGCTAAGGAAGAAGATAATCAACAAATGCGTAAAAATAGCTGAGAAAGAGGGGCTGAAACTACGTCAAACCTATGTGAGAGTTCTCAAGAAGCTTAGTTATGATCAGCGATTCAGAAATCATCCCAAAAACAAAGGGAAGTCCCAAAAAGCGGATAATAAAGTGAAAACAATCGCCGGTCGCTTAGTCAGAGAGTTAGTAAGAAAGCTACCCACCGATACCAAGTATTGCGATTTGTTGATTTTATTCAATACCATATTAAATCAAAAAAGGAGTGATAAGAATAAGATATATTCAATTCATGAACCCCAAGTGCAGTGTATCTCCAAAGGGAAAGAACACAAGAAATATGAGTTTGGCAATAAGGTAAGTATCTCACTAACACAAACAACCGGAGTGATTGTAGGTGCAAAAGGGTTTAGAAATCCTTATGACGGACATACATTGGAACCTACTTTAGAACAAGTAGAAAAACTCACCGGGAAAAAAATTAAAACCGCAACTGTAGATAGAGGATGCAAAGGAGCTAAACTCATCAATGGAACACATATCCTTATTCCAGAACCATTTCCAAAAAAAATCACGCGGCAAGAGAAAAAGAAGAGGAATAAATCCTTTTCCAGAAGAGCCGCCATAGAACCGGTAATAGGACATCTCAAATCAGATCACAGATTGGGTCGTAATTTCTATAAAGGGGTATTTGGAGATAATATCAATTTATTGTTAAGTGCAGCAGCATTTAACTTTAAAAGGATGATGAACAAATGGAAATCATCTCTTTTGCCCTTTTTTCAAAATCTTGTTTCCATTATTATCTCAATTCTCTCGTTCTTGTTTAAAACCCAAAATAAGAAAAACATGGTTTTTAAGGGTTAACTATTTAGCTAAAAAGAAATTTCAATTACCAATTAGTTGATTAAAAATAGGAAGCACTTTTTCCGATTAATAGCTTTAACATCAATTCCAAAAGCTCAAAATTATGAATTCAGTCGTAAGATCTGTCTTTTGTTTAATCTTTTTCAGTATGTTACTAACTTTTTCAACTTTAGCTCAAAATAGTATTACCGGAACCTGGAACGGATTATTAAAAATACAAGGAGTTCAACTTAGAATTGTGTTTCACATTACAAGTACGGACAACGGGTATCAAACTACAATGGACAGTCCTGATCAGGGAGTCTTGGGTATTGCAATCAGTTCGACTAATTTTGAAGAACCTACTCTAAAACTTGCTTTACCTGCTGCAGGAATCGAATATGAAGGCAAATTAGAGAACGAACAAAATATTTCAGGCACTTTTAAACAAGCCGGGCAGTCTATTGCATTAAACTTGACTAAAAGTGATGAAAATCAAAAAGAATTAGTGCGTCCACAAGAACCGAAAGGTCCTTTCCCATATCATTCTGAAGACATTGCTTTTGAAAACAAACAAGCGGGGATCACTTTGGTGGGGACTTTAACAATGCCTCAACAAGAAGGTAAGTTTCCGGCAGTAGTTTTGATAAGTGGCAGTGGCCCTCAAAACAGAGATTCTGAAATATTAGGACATAAGTTATTTTGGGTAATTGCAGACTATCTTACCCGAAACGGTATTGCCGTATTGAGATTTGACGAAAGGGGGATTGGTAAATCAACCGGCGATTTTGGAAACGCTACAAGCATAGATTTTGCTGAGGATGTGATGGCAGGAGTGGACTTTTTGAAAAGTAAAACAGAAATTGACACTCACAACATCGGATTAATCGGGCACAGCGAAGGGGGGATAATTGCGCCACTGATTGCAGCCCAAACCAAAGACATTGCATTTATGGTTTTATTAGGCGCTCCGGGTATTCCCTGTGATGAACTGATGTTGCAGCAACAAGGTTTGATTGGCAAAGCTCAGGGTCTAAGTGAATCAGATATCGAAATTTCTTTGGCAATTAACAAAGAAATATTTGATATAGTTAAAAACAACAATAACCCTGATAAAGTGAAAAACGAACTGACCAAATTTCTAAAAGAAGCGGTTAAAAACAACCCCCAGACACTTATACCGGAAGGTATGACTGAAGATGAAATGATTAACGCACAGGTTAAGCAACTCATAAACCCCTGGATGTTATATTTTATCAATTACAACCCTTCGAATGTCTTAGAGCAGGTTCAGTGTCCGGTATTAGCACTCAATGGTGAAAAAGATTTACAGGTTGCACCAAAAGAAAATCTGGCAGGAATTGAAAGTGCACTGATAAAAGGTAAAAACAACAATTTTTCAATCAAAGTAATGCCCGGCTTAAACCATCTGTTTCAGGAATGTGTAACCGGTGCTCCAGATGAATATGGCTCAATTGAACAAACAATATCACCAGATGCCTTAAAAGAAATATTGATGTGGATTCAAGCGTTGAATAAATAAACCGCAAACATAGGTTAGCTGTTATATTAGTTCAACAAAATTGTTGCATCAAAAGAAAACGCTCAAATCAGTTTTCAACCAGCTGATATTTCCAGATTTGTGTAATCTCAATATGGTTTTTGTAACAAACCCTCAAAAAAATTTGAGTGTTTCATTTCAACAATTTGATTTGTTTAACCTGAAAGTTTTAATAGCAGTTAAAATTTAAACCTTACTATTCATCTTCCTAAAATTAACCTAACCATGACAGAAAAAACCTTTCAACATTCATTGCGAACCATTACTTTGAAATACGATGATTCTATTCCGGAATCAGATTTTGAACGGGAATTAATAGAAAGATATTTGGAAATGCATACAAAAATTGAAGAATACAATAAGGAAAGTGCCCGTATTACTTTTTTGCATTCAGAACTTGCCGATCTTATTCATGAAGGTAGCAGGAAATTCAAACTCATAGATGAGACCATCAGTCAATTCTTGAAAAAAGCAGAAGCTATTGCAGAAGTTAGCGACAATCTGTTTTTTTTGAGGGAACTTGATGAAAGTATGCAAAATTACCATGTAAACATATCTGATTTTCACGATAATATCTTACAGCAAATCAGGAATGACTATGATGAAAACTGGGACGAGTATTTGAAATTAATTGAGCTGGATGAAAAATTAACCAATGATTACGATGAGTACTCGAAGTTTCGCAACCCTTTGTATGTAACTGATCCACAATGGAGTTTAGATTTAGTTTCTTATGACAGAGACGAGCAGAAAATGTTAGGTTCTATTTCAAGACTTGAAAAGTTTTTACCTTTTCACCGAAAAATCAAATCTGACTATGAAGAATTTGTACAGACAGTAAATACCGCTTATTCAAATTGGCAAACAACCCGAAAAATCATGTCGGAGGCTTATGATTCTAATAATTTGTTAGATTGCAGCCAATCTCTCAGCTATGCAAACGGAACCGGCGATCCCAAAAAACGTCCAATCTACATGATTCCTCCGGGCAGCCCTCAAATTGAAGAGTTTAAAACCAATTATGGGTTACTTGCCAATCCGACCAAAAACAGTTTGACTATTTCAGTTGATATGGAAACAGTAAAATCAGAAGATATTTACATGATTCAGGAATTTATCCTCTGTTTACAACATTTCCCTAAACTGATTGAGAAGTTTGTTTTTTCTATTAATATTCAGTTTCTTAATCACGATGATATTCCAATGAAGGATGAAGACTGGAAAGGAGTATCTTATCCCATGAAATGGTTCAGTTTAATGCAGCAACTACCTTGCTCAATCTTTTTCATTCAGGACCCGGATGCCCGCGGCTATATCCTTTTGGGAGATATTATGACCTCTGATGAAGAATTTGAACGAACTGAAAATGAAATAAAATTAGAAGGCAAACTTCTTGAAAAGGTTTGTAACCGCTTGTTTCACAGTTGTTTTTTATTTCTATTATACTGCCACAATTCGGGCTTTAACCCGCAACCCTATATTGAAGCTTTGATTGCAGATTTTGATTTGCCGATAACGTATAAACATGTACATCAGGAATATTTAAAGGCTGTAAAACAAGGAATAAAAATTAAAGCGGTACCTACTAAAAAAGGAAAGTAATAATAGATTATCATAGTGTTAAGGGGATGCTTATCCTTAAAATTATGCCGGTTTAAATCTTTCCATTAAACGACGGCTATTGTTCATTGCCCCCCTTTGACAGCCGGACCAATAACCATGGTTCCTTAAATTCATATCCGCTAAGAGTCAGGAAATTGGCAAATCTTGGCAAAATGATACTTTTACGGCGGTTTGCCAATGTTATAATCAATTCGTCGCCAAACTTCTGCAGGGTAAAATCGGGTTGTTTGATGAATGGAAGTTTAATGCGGATTTCGTAATATTGTTCATCTTCATGTACTTCAAAAGGACTTTCGCGGTGAAGCACTTCTGCCGGATTTATTTTGGCATAAATATCGTGTCCTATTGTTTTTAGCAAGTCGAGACCAAAAACTTCCTGTCCGCGATGCAGCACTTTAAATATCGGTAGCGGTGAAAATGCTTCTTCTATTTCTGAAAGATACTGTTGTTGTGTAATCAGGTATTTTTCAAAAAGAGACCCTGCTTCAACAGTAGGTAAAATCCGGTTGACGACCAATGCATCAACATTATAGCCATACATTTGGAGGTAAGTATAAGCCCGTTTAGCTTCCTGAATAACCATTCTTTCAGGGTTTGCCACAATACGAATGGAACAGATATCCGGATTTAAAAAAATCTTCTGAACCTTTTCCAATTTGGCAAACAAATTTTCCAATTCAGCATAGCCTTTGTCAAGGGGTATCCCAGTTGTTTTCCGAACCACAAATCCCATCGTTTTTACCGCTGTGCTTTGCCCGGGAAATGCCTTTACCAACCATGATTGGGTTACTTGCGGTAATGTAAGTAAGGTAAGGGTTTCTCCGGTTGGTGCGCTGTCAATTACTATAAGGTCATAGTTGTTTTCAGAGTAGTATTTTTCCAGCCATAAAAAAGCAGAGGCTTCTTCCATACCGGGAAGTACCGAAAGTTCTTCGGCAACTACATTTTCAACCCCTCTCCATTTGAACAAACTCAACATCAATTGACGCATATTGCCCCAATATTTTTTCATAGAGTAATAAACATCAAATTCTTGTCCGTACAAATTAGGAGCGACTTCGACCGGTTCGGGTGAAAGAGGAATGTTCAGAGCATCGGAAAGACTATGTGCAGGGTCAGTAGAAATCACTAAGGTTTTGTATCCTTTTTGAGCTGCATCTAAAGCAGTTGCGGCAGCAATGGTGGTTTTTCCTACTCCTCCTTTGCCGGTAAACAAAATAATGCGCATGAATTGTTTTAGTTAATTTTTTTTAGATGGGTGCATTGTACCGAACTGAAATTTACTAACACCTACCTGATTAAGGTAATGTTGCCTTTCAGGGTTTCGATTTCTTGAAGTTGATTTTGATATTCCAATATCCATACATAAACACCTACAGGACAGTTTTCGTCGTGAAATTTGCCGTTCCAACCTGTATCGAGGTTTTCCGATTCAAAAACAAGCTGTCCCCAACGGTTATAAACTTCCATTTTTACATATTCTGTCAGGCAATTGTAAACAGGTCTGAAAACATCATTAATCCCGTCATTGTTCGGACTATAGGCATTCGGAACTAAAAAAGTACAAGGCAAAGGATCAGGAGGATCCGGAGGTGTACAGTCGTTAGATGTTATTGTAACCATATCCTGAGCAGTTCCGCATTGGTTTTGCACGCTTACTTCATAAAACCCTCCTCCGGTAACGATTAAAGTCGGCAAACTACTTCCATCTTGCCATAAATACATATCGCTGTTTGTTGATACGGCAAATAGGGTAATAGTATCCCCAATACATATTGTATTTGCCCCCGAAATACTGACTACCGGCAAATGAATATAATCTAAAGCGATCTGATCGTTAGCTGCTCCACATACATTACTGACAGTTACAGCATATATTCCTGTTTGAGTTGCGGTAAAAATAGGATTTATGCTTCCATCCTGCCATACATAATTTAACGAATTGTCTGATTGAGTTGCATCTATCGTTAACATCTGACCCTGACACAATACAGTGTCCTGCAACAAATTGATTGACGGGGAATAGAGATAAGATAAAGCAATTGTATCTGAAGCTGAACTGCAGTTGTTGCTGATTTGAACCCAATATGTTCCGGGTACAGAAACTGAAAATGTTGAGTTTGTACTGTTATCCTGCCATAAATAGCTAACTCCGGGTGTGGTCGCTGAAAGGGTAATTGTCTCATTGTTACAAAGTGTCATATCAGGTCCTAAATTTATGTTTAGGTTTGTTCCCACATCTACATTGATAAAGTCATTAGCCGTTCCACAGGCATTAAAGACTGTTACTGAATATTGACCGGAATCGGATACAGTAATTTCAGAATCTACACTCCCTGTATTCCAAAGATAAGCGTTGGTATTAGGATTCGCGGCTTCAATAACCAAAGACTCGCCGGGGCAAAGGATGGCATCGTTTCCCAATTCAACCACAGGAAGTGGAATAACAAAAATATTCACCCCATCAGTAACACTTCCACATGGATTGGTAATGGTTGCAGTATATAGTCCCGATTGAGAAAAGGTTTTAACAGGATTGGTGCTTCCGTCATTCCACAAATATGTGGCTTGTATATCTGAAAATGTTATGTCAAGGGTTATACTCTCTCCTTCACAAATTTGAATGTCAGGACCTAAATCAATTGTGGGGTTCAACTCATAACTAACAACAACGGTATCGGAAGCAGAACTGCAACCGTTGTTGATTTGAACCCAATATTCTCCGGGAACTGACACTGTATAAACAGGAGTTGTGGTGCCATCTTGCCAAATATAATTAACTCCTGCTGTGGTTGCATCAAGTACTAAGGTTTGCCCACTGCAAAGTGTGAAATCAGGTCCAAGATCAGGAGAAGATAGCGCTTGATAGTTAACATTGATGTCTTCTGTTTGTGTGCCACAGGAATTTGTAACTTCTACCCAATAATTCCCGGATTGAGTTACGGTAAATACAGCTAATGTGCTGCCATCCTGCCATAAATAGCTTCCGTCAGGAGTTGTGGCATCCAATAAAAGACTTTCACCAGGACAAAGGTCTGCATCCGGTCCAAAATTGATGTTTGGCGGGTATAAGTTGTCGAGAGTCATTTGGTCGGTCGCTGTTCCACAAACATTGCTGACTGTTACACTATAGGTACCGGCAACAGAAGTATTTAACAAAGGCGTGATGCTTCCGTTTTGCCAAATATATGTAAGAGTTCCTGCCGATGATTGGTTCAGAGGTGTTGCATCTAAAGTTACAGCAATTCCCTGACACACCAATACATCATTGCCTATTTCAATATCTGGAGGTTGAATAAAATCTATATTGACACTTCCGGTATCGTATCCACAGGGATTAGCTACTGTAACTGTATAAAGACCTTCAGTTGAAACGGTATAAGAAGATGTTGTTTCACCTGTTCCCCATTGATAAGAATTAAACAAAGCACCGTTGGTTGGAGCTGCATTTAAAACAAGAGTTTGCCCTTCGCAAAGCGATTGATTGATCCCTAAATCAAATTCGGGAATAGAATTGTAAGATACAGAGACTAAATCAGAAACAGAACCACAAACGTTGCTGACTGTTACACTGTACAATCCTTCCTGAGTTACGGTAAATGTCGGAGAAGTGCTTCCATTCTGCCAAAGATAAGTTACCACTCCGGGTGCTATAGGTGTTAGTGTAATAGTTTCAGATGGACAAAGTATCTGGTCGGTACCGAGATCTACTCCTGTTAGTACATGATGGATCATAACGTTTTGGCTAACCGTTTCTGATACTCCATTAGTCAGGGTTATGGTCAGTGAAACGGTGTAAACATCAGGTGCAGAGAAGATATGAGACGGGCTGAATTGTGTTGAAGTATTGTTAGAACCGGAAGCTGAATCACCAAAATTCCATGATACTGATGCTATAAAAGCTGTGCTGACCAATTCAAATTCGGTAGCATCGCCGAAACATGTATTGGTGTAGGTAAATGGCATTGGTTTCAGATAACTCTGAACAAAATTGGGCAATCCAAAATTGGAAGTCGGGCCGTTCAAAAATACACCGTCATCAATATATCCGCAAGCAAGACCAAGTGCATTAGGATTTTGTATAACCCCAAGCCAATCTGATTGATGTCTGGCAAAATAAATTTTTTCATCTAACCCCAACTGTATTGCTCCGCCAAAAAGACTTGAAGATGTTCCGACCAATGTCGCAGATGCAAGGATTGCAGCAGGTGTTGCGGCTTCTAAGTTAAATTGATATATCTGAGGATTCCCAAATCCGTATTTTGAGCCATAAAATTTTGTTCCGTCGGCCGAAAACTCGACCCCATAAGCATTGGAGTAAGTAGCGGGGGTTGTTATTGGGTTCGATACGATTCCGTTTGAAGTGTTTAAATCAAAAATCTGGTATAGATTCATTTCTTTGATTGCTAAAGCCAACTTGTTTCCCAATGGAGAGGCTTTCATATATCCCGCAGAATTTCCATTGGTTGCAAGACTGCCTCCTGTATGAACTAATCCCGTATTGCTGATAACAGGAGACGCACTAATACCTGCAGCATTGAGCAAATAAGCATAAAAAGCATCCGAATCCCATTCGTGGGTGATAATCCAAATATCAAAATTGTTGTTGTGTTTGACGGCAGTTACCTTTTTCTGAAACAGGTGTCAGGAGCAGTACATTTTTCATCACCACATCACCCAAACCTCCGGCAAGGCTTAAGTCTATAATCGTATATCTAAAACCCAGAGAATTGCCTTCTTCGTCCACCGTAAAAATATAATAAATTGTATTGCTTCCGGGTAAAGGGGCTATAACAGCTGCCTGAGAGGAGGAAGCGTCTCCTGCCAATCCGAAACCATTGGGCATTTGAATATGGTTGCGGTTAAATACGCGGTTGCCACTAGTGTAAAAAAGCAATTGACCATCTGAATCGCTAATCGTCGCACAGCCTTCGTTAGTACTAAGAATGCCATCAGTTACAGCAACCGGAGAACCTGAGTCAAAACTTACACCCGCATAAGCACCAAAATACCAAAAATTGGTTTCTTTTTGTGCAAATGCCGGAAACAGGTTGAAACCAAGCAACAACAACCCAAATATGAAGACAAATAATATTTGTTGAAGTTTTTGTGCTTTCATAAGCAACAAAGGTACTTATTTAGATTGGGCTACACAAACCCCCCTTTTTACAGTGTGCTTATAAAAAGTCGGCTAACTTAAAAAAGATTACTTTTTAGACATAGCATCTACTCTGACCATCAAATCTTCCGTATAATGAACCAATTCCTCAAACCGGGGTGTTCTTTTAATAAAACGGTCTCGCCTGTAAGGTAAGTCCACATAAATATGTTCTACAATTTGCCCGGGGTTAGCACGCATGATATAGATATCATCGCCAAGGTAAACGGCTTCCGAAATATCGTGGGTAACAAATATGATTGTGGGATGAACTTCATACCAGATATTGAGCAGCATATCCTGCATTTGTAATCGGGTATTGACATCTAATGCACCGAAAGGTTCATCCATCAACAAGATGCGCGGATTTGCCAGCAGACTTCGGGCTATTGCCACCCTCTGCAATTGACCTCCCGAAAGTATAGGGTACTGTGCATATTTGTTTTCGTGCCCTTCAAGCCCTACCTTTTTAATCATTTCTCGGGCTTTTTCTTCTCTTTCTTTTTTTGGAATGCCCTGATAATATAGTCCTAAAGCAACATTGTCCAAAACAGTAAGCCAAGGCAAAGAAGAATATTTCTGAAAAACCATTCCAACTCTGTCTGATTCTTTTCTGGGGTTTCCATACAAATTAACCTCACCAGAGGTTGGTCGTTGTAAGCCCGAAATATACCTGAGTATGGTTGATTTTCCACAACCGGAAGCTCCCAAAATCACCACAAACTGACCCTGATTTGGTTTGTCTTCAATTAAAAGATTAAAATCTTGAAGCACAACAAATTTGCCGTTATCATAAGATTGGTGAATATCTTTTAATCTTACAATATCTTCCCGATGGGTATCTGAAAAAAAGAATGACATATTATTGGAAAATGGGGTTATTTGGTTTGGTGTTTATGGGGTAACAACAGGCGGTCTAATAGAAGAAATAACTTGTCCTGAATAAACCCTATCAGTACGATAATCAATAAAATAGCAAATACTTTATCAATTCGGCTCATCCTAGCCGACTTAAAAGCAATAGCTCCTATTCCTCCGGAATTGGCATTGACCAATTCGGCTACTATGATATAAGTCCATGAAATAGCAACTAATACCCTGATATCGTCTGAAACTCTCGATATGACTGAAGGAATAAAAACAGTTCGGATTTGTTGCCATTTATTAGCACCCAAAGTATAAGCGGTTTGTTCATAGACACCATCTACTTCATCAATTCTTTGAACAATCACTGGTAACAGATAAACAAAAATACCAAATGCCAGAAATTGTACTTTCATCGTTGTGCCAATCCCAAACCAGGCAATAAACAAACCGGTTACTGCGGTTAAAGGTACAAACCTCAAAGCATCAATACTTCGGCTAAACAAAGATCTGAATAAAGGAAAAAGTCCGATAGCAAACCCAAGAGGAATTGATACCAAAATGGCAATCAAGTATCCCGACAAGTTTAAATAGACTGAAAAAGCAGTATTCGACATTAAATTGTCTTTCGTGTACAGTTCTTTGTAAGATTTTATCACATCTATTGGCGAAGGAAGCAAGGAATTGCTAATCCATTCCTGTCGAACTGTTAAATTGATATTGTCAGAACCAAGCAACATTACATCAACAGAACCCAAAGAATTTGGGGTGATTTCGGGTGTTTCACTGTTGGTAAAATATTGTTCGTCTATTACAGTACTTCCCGAAAACTCAGATAACCTTCGAATTACCTCTTTTTTATTTTCACCCTGAGGCATAGCTGCTATCAGGTTGATTCCGGGAATAGAATCAGCAAGTGTTTGAACCAAACGGCGATTGGGTTCGGAAGTTACCAAAACAATAGGATTTCCGTTTGCTGACAAATCGCGCATAATTGGTTGCAAATCAGATGCATTAAAAACAGGCTGATCATAAATCAGTATTCGGGGTGTCTGAACCTGATCGGCCGATTTTGTATTCAGGTAAATATTGAGTTCTGAGGTAGAATAATCCTGATTTCGGGTAGTACTCAAACTTGCAATTAATTGCCATAATAACAGCAATAAAATTACCCCCAATATTTCGATAATTAAATGAGTTCTTTTCGGTAATTGTGCTCTTAAACTGAATAGGTCTGACCATTTGAATTTCATACGAATAGCGCTGTTATCCTGATGGAATGGCCTTTAATCAACCACTTCACCGGTAAAAAGTTTACAAAATGAAATTAGTTACTCCCTTCATCGGCAATAAGGTCAAAATCTGTTCTTCTGTTTTTAGCCTTTCCTTCGGGAGTGTTGTTGTCGGCAATCGGTTTATCCGGACCATTACCTACAACAACAAAACGGTTAGCATCCATTTTATACTCTTTAGCCAAATAATCGGCAACTGCTTGTGCTCGTTTCTTAGAAAGTATAATATTTTGTTCCCGGCTACCTACGGCATCTGTGTTTCCTTCAATCCGAATTCTTGCATTGCCGAAGGCTTTAGCTATTTCAGAAAACTGGAGGTCAATGAGTTGCTTTGCGTTTTCTGACAGCGTGTAAGAGCCCGACTCAAATCCGATGGTGATTTTTTTGCTTGAAAAAGCAGGTGCGTTTTCCAATTCCGTAGTTGGTGGTTTAAAAGTTGCTGCTCCTTCGGCTAAATGTTCTTTTGAAGTCAATGTTGAGGTGTTTCTGATAAAAGTAGGGTTTGCAACTAAGCGCCAAGCAGGAACATTTTTTTCAGCATACCCTAAACCCTGATAGACTTTTGTCATTTTGTTGTACAAATCTTCCCCTTTAACTCCACTGTAATTTCCGTCAAGGTTAAAGAAGTTTACATTATCGCCATAAGTGCAAAGACGAACATTATTGATTGCGTTATAACAATAGTCTTCGGGCATATTTAACCCTTCTGAAAGTATTTTTGCAGCCTTGCGTTTATTGGCATCGTTGCTGTTAATTTCGGCTGCACCTCTCATCCAACCTTCAAAAAGTTTTTGAAGGTCTTCTTTATTTTCTTCTGCATACGCTTTTTTGGCTATAAACACATCTGCTATAATGTGCGATGCAGATTTAGTACTTCGTAATACTTTTGAACCTTTTACGCTATTGACACAATCCTCATCGTCAGGACTCCATACAACCGCAGCATCTACCCTGCCTGCTTTAAAATAAGCAGCAGCATCAATGGCACTGGGAGCTTCTACTATTTCTACATCGGAGGCTTTCAGGTCGCCTGCTTCCAAAAGCCATAAAAGAAATGAATGAGATGGGGTCATTAAAGCAACCGATATTTTTTTACCTTTCAGGTCTGCAACTGAGTTAATTCCGCGTCTGACCACAATGGCATCCCCTCCTCTTGACCAGTCAGCTTGAAACACGATTTGAGGTTCAAATTCTTTTAAACTCGTTACTTCTGTCGGAAAAGCATCTACTGTTGCCCAAAGCAGATTAACTTCATCGGCTTTAAACGCTTCGCGTGAAGCAGCAAAATCGTCCAGGACTTTAAATTCGACTTTCAACCCATACTCTTTATAATATCTTGAATTGGTTGAGGCTTTAAAACCTTCGTTAAAATACTGACCTCCCGCATAACCACCCCAGGTTACTACCCCAATTTTAATGACATCGTCATTATTATTGCCTGTATTTCCATTGGTTTTTGTACCGGTGTTTGTATTGCCAGAATCATTGCCATCATCTTTTCCTAAATTGGTGTTGTTGGCAATATAATATAATCCTCCGCCTATCCCTCCAACTATGAGCAGGGTGATTAAGAACTTTGAGAAGCCTGTTAAACGTGCAGCCATAATGATATGTGTTAGTAATTATTGAATAAGTAGATATAGTGTTTTTGTTCTTTAATTTTAGTTTAAGTCTAATCAGGGCTTAAATTAGACTTTTTTAATCAAACTTAATGCAAAAATGCCACTAAAAGTGCCAATTGTTAAAAAAAATTGAAATTTTCAATTCGGCACCTTTCGTGGCATTTTACAAAAAGCCAGCAACTATGTATTATCCATAAACAGAACAGACATCTGAATATGTATTTTTTGATGTGTTAAAAATCAAACAAATCGGTGTATTGCCCTTTTTCTCCTTTATGCTTTCCTGAACTGATAGGGGCATCCAAATCAATAGTAGTATTGGTAGCATTGGTTTCGTCAATAATTCTCTTTTTGTCTTCACCAAGCAAAAACGAAACTCCTTCTTTTTCCCATTTTTCAAGCATCTCCAACCCTTTTTCTTCAAAAATTCCGTTTTGAAGGTCAATTGAGGTCATAAAGTTTTCGGATATTTCCATGAAATGCTCCATTTCACCCACTTTGCGTCCGATATCTTCTGCGATAGCTTCCATAGCCTGATCAAACATCATCCTTTTGTCTTTATCACCCGATATTATGTTCATTGCCGAACGCATAGCAGAATGACTCGCCCTGATTGCTTCCCGTTCTCTTTTGCGAACTGATACTTCGTCCTGAATATCTTCCAGTAAAATTTCAGAATTTTCATACATTCGGCATAGTACCTTGTACAAAACTTCCATCTTTTTGTATAAATCCTGAAGTTTAATGTTTGATTCCTGAAGACGACCGGCTTTCCGGGCTTTTAAGATCATAATGTTGTCAATGCCTTTTTCTTTAGCCCGATTGGCAAGTGACATGTTTTGCTTCATCATTTGCTCGTTCTGCTCAATCTGAGTTTTAAGGTTTCGCATCTGTCCCCTTAAATTGCTGATTTGCCTGCCCATTTTTTTCAGATTATCTTTCAAATCGTCTATATACGATTCAATAATCCCAATCGGATCAATTTGTACAAAAATTCCGGTTATAAACCGCATAATGCTTTTATAGAGATACCATATCAGGTTGCGAAACTTGGGGTCAACCAATATGTACACCACTGCGGCAAGTGCTGCAAGCATCAATACCAAATAAAGGGTGTTTTGTGCCAATACAATCAGCATTGGCAAAAAAGTATAAAGCAGATAGGCTAAACCGCCAACAATAGCAATGCCAAAGATGGTTCCTGTTTTTCCTTCGGGTCTGTTAAAAAATGATTTGGTTTTGATTTCTTCCATGATTTCCTGGTTAAGTAGCTTTAACTTTGTTTTTAGTGTTAATTTTAAAAGTAAGTAGCCGTTAAAGTTTGAAAGTTACAAATATACTGTCAAATGTTAAAATTGCAATCTGAAGCAATGATAACCCTTTGAATATAGCTGTTGATTAAGACAATAGTTTTTTAATGCGTTGAATGTCATCCTCAAACTGAGTAAGCAAATACTGATGTGTACTAAAAAATGCTCTTTGAGTTTGTTGAATTTTTGATTGTATTTCGGCTAATTGATTTTGAAGTTGCGACAGATTTTGTTTGTGCTGACTGATTTCGTTAGTGAGTGTAGTAATTTGTTGTTCCTTTTTGTGAATTGTATCTTCCAAGGTTTGGCGTTCTTTGTCTTTTGACATTACCGATTGCTGCATTTTGTTTTCCAGTTCGGTGTTAAATTTGTCTCTTTCGCGGTTAAGAATGTTTTTGTAATACTCTGCCGAACTAATGAGTTTGTCCACCGTTAAACCCATCGTTGATGCAGTTGCAAAAGCAGATTTGAATTTTGTAGCTTCATCTAATGGCAGGTTGCTTAGTGCTTGTAAAGAGGCTTTAAATTCTAAATAATCAAATCCTTCCATGTTATTGCTTTCAATAACGGTAAGGAGCATATCATAGACCCTTTGATCCATTTTGGGCGAATTTTCCTTCACGTTATTTTCATTATTGGGTATAGGTGGGGGGAGTTGAATATTTTTATTTTCCTCTTGGTTGGTGTTATTGTTTTCCTGATTTTCGCTCTTTTTTTGCTGTTCGTTTTCGTCAACAATAAACAAAGATTTCAGGTTTTTCAGGTTAATCATTTGAACTAGATTTTTTATTGGTGAACCTTTTTGGCAAAGTGTATTTAAGTGTTTCCTTGAAGCGCAAATATACCATCTTTGAAAAGACTTGCTAATCTTTTTTGAGGGGTTTGTGTATTTTTATTTTAAATCGGACAACTCCTCCGCAAAACATCCGATTTTTAATTTTAAACAGTGAGTTTAAGTACTGATATGAATGCCAAAATCAGTAGCATGGATTTAGTTGTTTCCAAAAAGTTTATGAAAATTAAGATACAGAGAAATTGACTACCAAATCTAAAGTTCAATAAGTGTAGTTTTGGATGTATATTCGTTATGTGCCGATCTTTTTGTCAGTTGATATTTTGTAGTAAACGGACGAATGATTAACCTGATTGCACCTTTGTATGAAAAGTAGCTCCATGCCCAATTTAACAGGGTAATGAACCGGTTTCTAAATCCGACCAATAACATCAGGTGAACAAACATCCAGACCAACCATGCAAATATGCCTTTCATGTCCATCAGTTTTGTATGAACAACTGCCTTGTTTCTACCAATCGTGGCCATTGTTCCCTTTTCGCGATAAACAAATGGCAACAATGGTTTTTTTCTCGCGAGGCAGATAAAGTTTTTGCTGATATGAACTCCTTGCTGAACTGCTACTGATGCCATCATTGGATGTCCGTTTGGATATTCTTCTGAAATTATAGCTCCGGCATCACCAATTGCATAAATATTGGAATAACCTTCTACTAAAAAAAACTCATCCGTTTTAAAACGATTACCTTTTACAATTTTAGCAGTCTTCAACCCATCAACGGTATTGCCCTTTACTCCGGCAGCCCATACTACTGTTCCGGTCTGGATACTATCTCCATTATTCAAATACAGGGTTTGACCATCGTAATCAGTAACAATGGTGTTCAGCATTGTTTGAACCCCCATTTTACGCAGGTCGTGATTCGCTGTCTCAGAAAGTTTCTCAGGCATTGCCGAAAGCAATCTGGGAGCAGCTTCAATCAGGTAAATATGAATTAAATCGGTATCTAACTCTGTAAAATCATAAGGAATTACATTGTTTTTAATTTCTGCTATAGCCCCTGCCAGTTCAACTCCTGTCGGACCACCTCCAACTATTACAAAATTTAATGTCGGTTGAACATTGGTAATGGTTTTAGTCAGGAGGACCCGTTCAAATTCCTGAAGGATGTTACTTCTCAGGTCTAAGGACTCAGAAATTTCTTTCAGCGACATGGCATATTTTTCGACATTGGGTTTGCCGAAAAAATTGGTCGCTGCACCGGTTGCAATAATCAGATAATCATAACCAAAATTACCTACATTGGTTATCACTTCATTTTTGGCAGCATTGATTCCAATTACAGTTGCCATTCTAAAGGCCACATTGCGCATTGGCCCTATTATTTTTCTAAGTGGATAAGCAATAGCATCTGAACCAAGTCCTCCGGTAGCTACCTGATATAACAGCGGTTGAAATGTGTGAAAATTATTCTTGTCTAATACCAATACTTTGTAAGGCTGATTATTCAGGCGTTTTGCAATTTGTAATCCTGCAAATCCGCCACCTATTACAACTATGGTCGGATAATTGAGTTGTTGAAATTTGTTTGACATACAAGATTAATTCGTTGTTGATCCTGTAAAATAACAAACAATAAATACCGAAAGATTAACCGGATTTGAGATTTAATTAAATTGTTTCTTTCAGGTTTACTGAAAAACCTACCGGAATCAAGCGAAACATTTAACCTTATATTCTATTTGTTTATACTTTATCCTAAACTAACCCCGAAAAAAAGATAAACTAAAACAAAATTGAAGTAAGAAATGAACCATTTCCGGTTTTCATTACCTTCAAAAAGTCAATTTTTCTCTATTAGATTAAGATTTTAAGGAGTTCAATTGCAATTTTTGCTCTTTCAATTTTAATTTTATTCTTTTATAATATTATTTTGTTCTTTTAAATTGTTAATTTTTTTATTTTTGAAGCAAGATTTGTTTCAAAACCAACTTCATTCTTCGAAAAAATGTCAATTTTTTTCGTTAAAAAAATAATTTTCTCTTCTAAAATTTACTCTTTTTTTTCAAAAATCAGAGCAAGACTGTTCAAATTAACGATTGAGGTTCCTTTTTTGAGTTACACCCCCCTTTATATGTAGAAAAAATCCTTTAAAAAAGTATCTCCTCCCCTTCTGTCAGGGTTATAAAGCGGTAGGCTTCTTGCAGTTTAGTCAGGATTTGGAAGTGTTGAACAGGAGTAATTACTCTTTTGTCAATCATGGTTACCGGCGTTAATTCTCCCATAGTGCCGGTGGTAAAAACTTCATCTGCATTGTACAATTCACTGACCGTCAGGTTGCGTTCGCGGGTTGGAATTTGGAGTTCATCCGCAATTTTCAGCACTACGCTTCTTGTAATTCCGGGTAAACAAGCATCCGGTAAAGGCGTGTGTAATACCTTATTCTTTACCATAAAAATATTAGTAGCATTGGTTTCAGCCACAAACCCGTATAAATCAAGCATTAAAGCATCATCAGCTCCTGCATGATTGGCTTCAATTTTTGCCAAAATATTATTGAGCAGGTTATTATGGTGGATTTTTGAATCCAAAGTTTGAGGGGAATTTCTTCTGATTTGAGCTGTTACTAAGCTAATTCCTTTGAAATTGTCATAAACCGGAGGCTTCCATTCAGCCAAAACTATCAGCATTGAGCCGCTTTGATTAAGCCGGGGGTCCATGCCGGAAGTAATTTTTTCGCCTCTTGTCAGTGTTAACCGAATATGAACACCATCCGACATGTTATTGGCTTTTAACGTGTCAGCGATTGCTTGTTTGATGTAATCGAATGAGGGAATATGTGAAAAATCAAGAGCTTTAGCCGATTCAAACAAACGTTGAAGATGTTGACTCAGGCAAAAAATACGTCCGTTATAAACACGCAAACCTTCCCAAACAGCATCACCCCCCTGAACCGAACTGTCAAATACAGAAACTTTTGCTTCCAGTCGGGGCAATATTTTACCGCCTACAAATACCTTTAGATTGTTGTTTTGAGGATTAAATTGTTGTTGCAAAATTTATGCTTTTAGTGAATATTGATAAAGTTGATCGTAGAAAGGTTTGGCTTCAAGATATAAAGGAATTAAGTGAGCAGGTAATTCCTGTTTAACCTCTTGAGTCTTTTCAAATCCTGCAGATTGGTGAACATTGTGATACCAAAATTTAGCCCATATTCCGTCTTCAGGTCTTGGTCCCGGAGACCAATCCAACATAGTGGCATAAAAAGGGATTCCTATTTTGAAACATAAGTTTTTCAGCACAGATTCGGGGTCTTTCAACAATTCTCCCGAATCCAATACTATTGATTTATATCCTTTTTGAATAGCAAACTGGTAAAATTCCCATTGCATTTTCATTCCAATATCTTCCATTGTTGGGTTACTGATTACTTTGCTGTAAGAATGTATGATTTGCATGGGATTTCTTATGAAAAACAGGTTGTAAAGATGCTGCATAAAGGTAAGGTCTATCAAAACAGTATGATGTGTCATGTGTTTAAAAAAAACGACGGGACGTTCAAACTGTCCGCTGCACATGTTTTTGATGACTGAGTTTGCATCAAGATCCATTGTTTTTAAAATCTCTTTTTTGCCCGGATGTTTTGCCTGAGTTTTATGTAAATAATATCCGTACAAGGGTTCGTCAACCACTAAAGTATCCGGTCGTTGTGCCCAACTGTACATAAAAGCAGTAGAGACATTGCGTGGGCTGCTCCACAAACAAATTCGCTTTATAGAATCAGACATGATTTAATATTGGCTTCTGATACTTTTATGCAGCCAAGGTAATTATATTTTGAAGGGATTTGACCTAAACAAACATAAGGAATCAAATTTTTGTAATAAATTTCCAACTGAAATCAAACCGAAAAATCAATAGGTCAATCAGAATTGATTAAAATTGAATATTAAATCTAAATTAACCTGCCTATTCTTATAAATTAGATTTTAATGAAGAACTATTTAGGATATTCACCCTCCGATCATTTGCTGCCTTATGCCAAATTTTATCAGGAAACAATGGCTGATACTCCCGGTTATGTGTTGGAAGCACTAAAAAAATCACCTTTGCCTATCGGTTCAATTCCGGGTCCTGAAGAAGCTGGAATGATGGCAAACCCCGGGTATCAGGATATAGAAACAGGCTATTGCCTGGAAAAAGATGGTGCTATAAGGGTATCTATTTTGACTAAAATGCCCCATGTTTTACCGGTTATGTGGAATTGGTGGTTTGGATGGCATGGTTGTAGTTCCGACAGATATAAACTTTGGCATCCTAAAGCACATCTGTCTGCAAAATGGAAAGATGGGTCGGTTGATACAAGTTATCTGAACAGGATATCTTTGATTGAAGAGTTTATCGGGGGCAAGTTGGAAAAGGCTGCCATCAGGTTTGTATCACCCACTACTTTTGGGCTTCAGGTTGCTTCAGAAAGTACTGAAAATCAGGATGTTTTTATTTGTGCAAGAATTAGTTTTTCTCAATTTCCATTAGACATCGGTTATTTATTACATCAGATTAGGGTTACTGAAGGGGGTTCTGAAATGAGATCCCGTTTCTGGTTAGGTGGTCAATATCTCCAATTGCAAGGTAACAATCTGTTTTGCCGCATTTTGTCTGATTTAATCAGATACCTAAAAAAACCTGCACCCAATCAGGCAGCAGCACTTTTGTTACATTGTTGGGAAGAGATGAATCATCTAGCAGGCTTTTTGCCTGAACTTTATCGGGAGTTTAGCAATCGTTAGTTAACCGTACTACAACATGAACATTCAAGGAACGATACTAAAAAAGGGAGAACCTGGTTTTGAACAAGCGATTCTGGATAGGCTTTTTAATAAAATAGATCCTCAAAGAAGACCGGATGTTTTGGTTCTCCCAAAAACTGTTGAAGACATTATGGTCGTTCTTAAAGAAGCAAAATCCTGGGGGAAAAAGATAAGTATATGTTCAGGGGGGCACAGTTGGTCGGCCAATCATTTGAGAAATGAGAGTATTTTGATGGACATGTGCCATTTTAACCGTTTTGAGGTGAACAAAGAGCAGATGACTGCCAAAGCTGGCCCGGGTGTAGGAGGCAGTATTTTACTAACTGCCCTTTATCAGCAAAATCTGTTTTTCCCTGCCGGACATTGCAAAGGGGTTTGTCTGGGAGGGTATTTGCTACAAGGGGGGTTTGGATGGAATGGCCGTAAATTGGGGATGGCTTGTGAAAGCATTTCGGGAATGGATATTGTTACAGCAGATGGCGAGTTGGTTCATGCCAACGAAACAGAAAACGCCGATTTGTTCTGGGCAGCAAGAGGTTCAGGTTCCGGTTTTTTTGGAGTTGTGGTGAATTTTTATCTTAAAGTCTATCCGCTACCTAAATACAGAGGGATGATGATGCAGGTGTTTCACCTTAAACATTTAGAATCTGTATATAATTGGGCTTATGAAGTTGGTCCGGATATTCAGCCTGCTGTTGAATTTCAAATGCTGATGTGCCGGAAAACCCTTCAATCTTTTGGGCCTTCAGGGATTGAAGCTGCTGCCCCTGTTTTTGCTGATAGTAAAGATGAACTTCATGAGGCTTTGTCTTTTATGTATAATAGCCCTGTTAAGCACAAAGCTTTTTTTCGCAGCCCTTTTTTCAATCCGGGCATTCGGTTAATGTATAGTTTTGCCATGGGACATTACCCTGAAAACCATTGCTGGGGCGTAGATAATATGTGGACAAAGGCACACATTTCCGAATTAATGCCTCACCTAAAACAAATAGCTGAAACCCTTCCTCCTCCCCCTTCTCATGTGTTATGGTTGAACTGGTTTCCTCCTGAGCGGCAAACAGACATGGCTTTTTCGATGGAAGACAATATTTATATATCATTATACAGCGCATGGAGGCAAGCAAAAGATAATGCCAGGTACGGAAATTGGGCAACTAACTGTATGAAAAACATGGAATATTTATCGTCCGGCATCCAACTGGCAGATGAAAATCTGCACCATCGTACTGCAAAATTTGTAAGCAACGAACATTTGCTTAAATTGGACAAAGTAAGAAGCAGTCGGGATAAATTCGGATTATTTAATACCTGGCATAGCCGACCTGATTTTTAAAGTACGACTATACTGTTTCCATACTTTTTATCATTTTATCTTAATAATAACAACCCTATACAAACATGGCAATTACATTTCAAGAATACGTAAACATGCTGCCTGATGACAGAAAAACTGCGATATCTAAATTAAGACAAACTATTTTGGACAACCTGCCTCAAGAATTTTCAGAGAGTATTGGTGCCGGTGGGATCAGCTATTCAGTCCCACATTCCCTATACCCCGCAGGTTATCATTGCGACCCCAAACAACCACTGCCTTTTATCAGTATCGCTTCTCAAAAAAACTTTGTGGCGGTTTATCATTTTGGAATTTACTCAAATCCTGAGTTGTTGGAATGGTTTACCAAAGAGTATCCCAAACATTCCAAATTAAAATTAGATATGGGTAAGAGTTGTATCCGCTTTAAGAAAATGGAACACATACCCTATAACCTTATTGGAGAGCTATGTAAAAAAGTAACGGTAACAGAATGGATAAACACTTATGAAAAAGCGTTGAACAGGTAAATTTTTTAGAAATTCCCGAGTCTGAGTTTACCTCTAATACTTTTTTCTGTTACTCTTCTATTTTCTTAGTTCTCAACCTAAGAGAATTTCCAATTACAATCACATCTGAAAAAGCCATGGTAAATGCAGCGATCATGGGATTAAGTAAGCCTGCCGCCGCCAAAGGAATGGCAAGGACATTATAAAAAAATGCCCAGAAAAGATTTTGTTTGACTGTGAGCAAGGTGTGCTTACAAAGTGCTATAGCAGTGTTCAGCGATTTTAGGTTATTGTTTAACAAGACAACATCGGCTGAATCAATGGCTACCTGACTGGCATTACTTAGTGCTATTCCTACCGAAGCCTTTGCCAATGCCGGGGAATCATTTATTCCGTCTCCCACCATTACAATAATACCTTCTTTGGTGAGGTTTTCAATCATATCTAATTTTTCATTGGGCAATTTATTGGCATAATAGGTAGGAATACCCACCGCTTGGGCTACATCTTCGGTTTTTTGTCTGTTATCTCCGCTGATCATTAAGGTTTGAAATCCGTTTTTTATCAGCCCGTTTACAGCTTCTTTAGCTTCGGGTCGTAATTCATCTGCTAAATCTACCCATCCTATCAGCTGCCCGTTTTTTAAAACATAGATATTGTGTGTATTGTCATCAGTAAACTCATCAGCTATATTGAAAGAGCCGGCCATATAAACATTGCCTTGTTCATCTTTACCCATGATTCCCGTTCCTTTGATTTCTTTAACCTCTTTCATAAGCATGGGTTTGCTTTCTTTTTCAAGGGCTTCAGAGATAGCCTTTGCCAGGGGGTGGGTAGAGTGACGCTCTAAACCTAACAAAATGCTTATAAACTCTTGGATATCAATATTTGATTGGATATTTTTCACAATAAACGAACCGGTTGTTAAAGTGCCTGTTTTATCGAACACTACGGTTTTTGCCTTAGAGAGGGTTTCCAATACTATACCGCTTTTGATCAAAATGCCATTTTTAGCAGCTCTTCCCAAACCTACGGTAAGTGCAGTAGGTGTAGCCAATCCCATGGCGCAAGGACAGGAAATGACTAAAACAGCAATGCTGTTGAGAATGGCTTGTTTAAACCCAATTTGAAAATAGTAAAAAGCAAATAAAAATGTAGCGAGGGCAATCAGTAAAACAAGGGGGACAAAAATAGCGCTGATTTTATCGGCTAATTTGTGAATAGGTGGTTGATTGGCTTGTGCCCGCCTGACAAGTTCTATGATTTGAGCCAAGGCCGTTTCTTTCCCCACTTTTGTTGCTTTCATTTTAATACTACCGGTTTCCAAAACAGAGCCACCTATGAGCGATGAACCTTCCCCTTTCTCTGACAACATACTTTCGCCGGTCATCATAGCTTCATTGGCTCCTCCGCTGCCCCAAACCACCATACCATCGGTAGGAATGCGATCACCTGTGTTGACCAAAAATACTTGTCCAACTATAATGTTGTTTGAGTTGACCTCCTCAATCATTTCCTCTCCGGTTTGGGAGTCAATTTTAATCCGTTTGGCAAAAAGTGGTTGTAATTTACTTAACTCGCGGATGGCAGAACCGGTTTTTCTTACTGAGCGATGCTCGATCACATTACCAGTCAGAACTAAAGTGATGATGGTGGCGGCAGTTTCCCAAAACATAAATTGATGCCCTAAACCAAAAGTCAGCCCGATCAGGCTGTATATAAAGGCGGCTGTTGTGCCTACGATGATCAAAACATCCATATTGGGAACACCGGTACGCAAAGATTTGAAGGCACTTGATCCAAAATGATCCGCTCCTATGATAAACACCGGAATACAAAGTAAGAGCTGTACAACGGTGTTATGCAATATGGGTATAGGTAAAAACATGGACAAAAGCAACGGAACAGTTAATATTGAACAAATTAAGAGTTTCCATTCCAATTTTGTCCACCCTTTTTGTTCAGGTTCCTGCTCCTCTGTTTCAAAACCGGAACTAACTACGTGGTAACCCAATTTTTCGATACCGGACACGACTTCTTCATAAGTAATATTTTCATTCAGCTCAAAACTTGCTTCAGCATTAGAAAAACTGACAGAAACTTGCTGTAGTCCTTTTTTTTCCAAAAACTTTTGAATACCTAAAGCACAGTTATTGCAATCCATTCCTTCGATGCCAACCCGTTTAATTTCGGAAACCAGATTCATCTTAGTTTTATGTTTGAGAGACTTGTTAGATTTAAATCCATATTATCAAACAATCATGCTGTAAAATTGGTTTTTTGTAGCTACTTTTAACGCCGTTTTAAACTCAAGGCTTCATGAAGCCGGTTGTTAAACCGTTAAAAACAATACTAATCATAAGACTACCAATATCTTTAATTATGGAAAATCCAAAAAACAAAAATAATCAGATCAATATAGAACTGACAGACGAAATTGCCGAAGGTATTTATTCAAATCTGGCAATTATAACCCATTCCAATTCAGAGTTTATCATTGATTTTGTTCGCATGATGCCCGGAGTACCAAAGGCAAAGGTAAAATCTCGCATTGTACTGACCCCACAACATGCTAAAAGGCTGTTGAGAGCTTTGGGCGAAAATATTTTAAAATTTGAAGCGGTGAATGGAATAATTCAAGACAATCCTCAGTCTGAAGATTATCCACCCGTTAATTTTGGTGGCCCCCCAACACAGGCTTAATCAAAATATGAAGAAACAAAAACGACAATAAAATGAAAGAATTTAGTCAAACAAGCACTAAATTCTTAAAAAACTGGTATATAGCCCGACAAATAGAAATAGAAGCGTAAGAAATGACTTCAATATTTTTTAAAAATGCAGTTAAAAATTGAAGTAAGTGTTAAATTGCCGCAAAAATTTGAACAGCGCAGGTGTTTTTAAATGAACAAATTGCAAGGTTACAGAATGATGACCATGCCTTACCATCCATAGTGTTAAATACCGGATTTACTTCGGTCTTATACGATTTGCCTTCTGTTAATTTAACTGAATTGACGCAGGCAAGTTTGATGAATCGTATAGATACCAAATATTATTTTGATGTCGAGCAACTGACCAAATTGCTGAACGATATTAAGGGCGAATATTATGCACTTGATATGGATGGGTTGCGCTGTATTCCTTATGAGTCGCTTTATTTTGACACCCCCGGTTTTGACCTTTACCTTCAACATCATAACAGAAAACAAAACCGCTATAAAATGCGGTACAGAAGGTATGTCAATACCGACAGAAGTTTTTTTGAAATAAAACTGAAAACCAATAAAGGTAGAACCATCAAAACCAGAATCCCTGTTGAAGGCATATATTCAGACTTAGTAGAGCAAGCTAAGCAATTATTAGATCAAGCACAGCCTCCCGCACCTAAAAAACTAATTCCGGTTATTTGGATAGCCTACTCCCGAATCACCCTTGTATCACTTAACTTTTCGGAGCGAGTTACCATAGACATTGGTCTCCACTTTCATACGTCTGAAACAAATGTTCATTGGGACAGTTTATGTATATTAGAAGTAAAACAAGATAGTGCAAACAGACATTCTCCTATTTCTGAAGCATTAAAACAGTTGCATCTATTCCCACAATCGCTAAGTAAATATTGTGTGGGTGTGGCTGCCACCTTTCATCATGTTAAATACAACCAATTTAAAAAACAATTACTAAAAATCAAAAAAATTGAGCGCTTACATACCCATCCTCATATTACAGAACTTTGCACAAATTCTTAATTCTGCAAATATCAACTTGTTGCTGATGCAGTTTGGCATCAATTTGTTGGCGGTGTTAATTATTGCTTTGATTTATTACCGAAAACAGCGAAACACTGACTATGTGTTTACTTTTTTCATGTTTAATGTACTGATTTTCTTTATTTGCTATTTCATGGTCAATATTGAATTGGGGGTCGGTTTTGGATTCGGACTGTTCGCTCTTTTCTCAATTCTGCGCTACCGGACTGCAACAGTTTTAATTAAAGAAATGACGTATTTATTTGCTGTCATTGCACTTGCTGTAATTAATGCGCTGAGCATCCACGTTGAAAATTGGGCTTTAACTGCTATCGCTAACAGCAGCATTTTATTAGCAGCATTTATCCTCGACATTGTTTGGCTGCGACATCCCATGTTCATGCAGCACATTGTTTATGAAAAGTTAGAACTTATCAATCCGGAAAGAAGACAGGAATTGTTCGCCGATTTAAAAGAACGGTTGGGAATTGAAGTAACTCAGATTGGAATTGAATCTATCAACTTTCTGAATGACACCGCAATTATTTACGTATTTTACCGCAATAATGACAAATCTCTGGTGCAGTTAAGAAGGGAAGAGTAAATCAATGTGTCTGATTTCCTGAGTTTTAATCAATCAACCTTTTTACTTAGCATCATTCACTATTAAAAAAAATAGTTTCCATTACATTGCCTCTCATCTTTTAATTTAGTGTAGGGTATATCTTAGATTTAACTAATTATCAAATATTGGCAGGGCTGAGTTTGTTGGAGATTATCGGGTTGCTTTCGGGCATTGTTTATGTAATTTTAGCTGCGCGTGCCATAATTTGGTGTTGGCCGGTGGGGTTAGTTAATGTAGGGGCATTTCTGTTTATCAATTACGAGGCTAAATTGTATGCAGATACCGCTTTGCAGGTAGTCTATCTGTTTCTGACCCTATACGGGTGGTACAAATGGATGGAGAAGCCGGAAAACAAAGACAACACATTAATGATCACTGACACTAACAAACAGCAATGGATTTATATTGCTATCGTTTTTGTAGTAAGTACCGTCTTTTTATCGTTAATTACCGGACGATATACCGATACAGATGTGCCAGTTTGGGATGCTGTTGTAACAGCCCTAAGTCTGATAGCTACGTGGATGGTGGCGCATAAAAAAATTGAAAACTGGTTAGTGTGGATAGTTGCCGACATTCTATATATCGGACTTTACTATTACAAAGAGTATTACCTGCTGGTTATCCTGTTTTTCATTTATATCATTGTGGCCATTCAGGGTTATTTTTACTGGCTTAAACTAAAAAAAGTGAAGCCTGCATTTTAGTACAATCTATGCAAACCGATACCAAATTGATTCCACTTCGATTTGCGATTACAGGACCTGAAAGCAGCGGTAAATCCACGCTTGCTGAACAGTTAGCCAATCATTTTAACACGCATTGGGTTCCCGAATATGCCCGGACATATTTAACGTTTTTAAACCGGCCTTATGTAAAGGACGATATTTTGCTTATTGCCAAAAGACAACTCCAACTTGAAGAGGAAGTTGCCGCGCAAACCCCTGCTTTGCTGTTTTCAGATACAGAAATGATTGTAATTAAAATTTGGTATCAGCATTTTTATGGCTCATGTCCTGATTGGATTCTATCTGCCATTAATCAGAATCAATATAAACACTATTTTCTGACAGCTATTGACCTGCCTTGGATACCTGATGGTCAACGTGAACATCCTCATTTACGTCAATATTTTTTTGAGCTATTTAAAACAGAAGTTCAAAAAACAGGGGTAGGATTTACCATGATAGATGGCAATGAAAAAGCCCGGTTGCAAAAGGCAGTTGTAGTGGTTGAAAATATATTAAAGAAACAGAATCAATCATTAATTTGAGGTAAAAAAGGGCTAACCTAAAGGTCTGATATTCCGATAAACCGAAAACGAATTAAACCCCTAAAATATCAAGTGTAAAAATTTGCCCAGAGGTATAAAATCTTCTTATCCTTCCGAAATAACTGGATAACAATTTACTATCTGTATTGATGTGAAAAACGACATTAAACATGACTGTTATATTATTTATCTAAGTCGCAGGGTATGAATCGTTTAAAGGTGATAGAGATGGTGGATATAATTTGCCCTACAAAAACTAAATCCTAACTTTGGAGCATTTGAACGAAAAGAATAGATCCCATGTCTGTTAATTTACCGACCGTATTAATCTATACATTAAAAAAAGTTAAGAAATCTATGAAATATCCCGTTTTTAAGTTGTTGCTTTCTACTCTGGTTGTTGTCTTGCAAATTCAATGTTCTTCTAAATCTCCCACGGGAACCGCGGTGTTAAAGAGTCCAGTTTCGGGAAAAGATATTATCCGAATGTTGTCAAAAGGGGAACATGTTTTACTGCAAAATGCAACTATCACCGGAGACATAGATTTTACAACCCTTAGCTCATCATACCGGACATCTGTTACGATTGAACAAGCAGAAGTCAATGGCTCATTGACCCTTGTCAATTGTACGGTAAAAGGCAAAGTAACAGGATACCTGTATTCAAAGGAGGTTATCAAAACGGTGGTTTTCCATAAAAACTTTAGTTGTCCGGGTACAAGATTTGAAGGTGAAGTGATGCTGAAAGAGGCTCAGTTTCAGGGAATGACCGATTTTACAGGAGCTATTTTTGACAAACCCGTCAGTTTTGAAGGAGCAGTTTGGAAAAGTCGTGCCATGTTTAACAAAACTGTTTTTTATGACGAAGCAAGATTTCAACTATCAATATTTGAAAATCAGGCAACATTTATGGATGCCGGCTTCGAAGGTATCTGTAGTTTTCAAAACGCTGTGTTTTTTACCGATGCTAATTTCAGCAATACACAGTATTTGCGATATGCTGATTTCGGCAACCTCAATATACACGGAAACCTGATGTTTAACTATGCCAAATTTTCAAACCAGGCTATTTTCAGCAACTCACATCTTCATGGCCGTTCCGACTGGAACAATACCGTGTTTGAAAATCAGGCCGATTTTGAACAATCTACCTTCTATGGTACTGTGCGTTGGGTGAAATCAGAATATAAAGGGGTGTTAAACCTCGAAAATGCGCTGTTTATTTCCGGTAAACCTGATATTCAAGGGCTAATAATGCCGGATAAAGAAAAACTGAAATTAAAAGGAGCAAAATTAGCCGGCGGTGTTTTGTTGCAAAAAACAGATTTCCCACATTAAAACCATTTGCTTAGTATTTGCCTCTTCTATATTAAATTGATACTGCCTTTAGTGCCAAATAATTACCTAAATATATAACGTTTAAAGTGCCACCAAATAGGCAAGACTTTGGAGAAATGGTCTTGTATCAGGATTTCGGCAATTATTTATATCTTGCAGACCAAAAAGAAACAGCTATTTACTGTATGTCTGCATCGAGCGAACTTTAGTTAAATTGTTGTTGCTTTACTCCTTAAATAAAATTTAACTACTTATAACAGGTGTCAAAACATACGTAAAACGCCATCTAAACATATATTCATGAATTTTCAACAATTGCTAAAACCTGCTTTACCTCATCTTATCAGTATTATCATTTTGTTAGTGGTCGTCATCGCAAATTTCAATCCTTTGTTTGATGGTAAAATCATCCAACAATCAGATGTTATTCAATGGAAAGGAATGTCGAAAGAGATACGTGAGTACCGTGAAAAAACCGGAAAGGAAGCCCTTTGGACAAATGCCATGTTTAGTGGTATGCCGGCCTATCAGATTTCAATGTGGACTTTGGATAATCTGACCAATAGATTGAGAGGAGCAATGCAAAAAGTACTGCCAGAACCTGCTAATCTGATGTTTATCGCCACGCTCAGTGCGTATTTGTTGTTTTGTGTATTGGGGGTGGGTAGTTGGCTTGCTGTAATTGGAGCACTTGCTTTTGGATTTAGCACCTATAATATTCTAATCATAGATGGGGGGCATATCACAAAGTTTTCGGCAATGGCCTATATGCCTGCTATTGTTGCGGGAGTTCTGATGGCTTACAGAGGAAAATATCTGACCGGAGCTGCCATTGCAGGTTTAGCAATGGCATTTAATGTGGGTTCTAACCATTATCAAGTTACTTATTACCTGTTTATGTTACTTGCAATTCACTTTGGCCTTGAACTGTATCAGGCTATCCGGCAAAAAACCCTCTCAAACTTTGCCAAAGCATCCGGCATATTAGGTATTGTATTTGTTTTGGCTTTTGCTTCAGATGCCACCCGTATCTGGACAACTTACGAATATTCTAAAGAAACTATGAGAGGCGGTTCCCCATTGGAAGAAGGCAGCACAGGGTTGAATAAAGATTATGCACTGGAATGGAGCTATGGCAAATTGGAAACTATGACTTTGTTAGTTCCCAAATTCTTTGGGGGTGCTTCGAGTCAGGTAATTTCCAAGGATTCTGAAACCATGCAGATTTTTAAACAAAGAGGCATCAGATCGGAAGAAGCACCTACCTATTGGGGAGATCAGCCTTTTACCGGCGGACCTGTTTATTTAGGGGCCATAGTCTGCTTTTTATTTTTATTGGGTGCTTTTTTGGTAAAAGGATCGCTAAGAACCTGGCTGATAGCCGGAACCATTTTCTCAATTTTATTGAGCTGGGGCAGGAACTTCACCCCTTTGACCGACTTGTTTTTTCATTACTTTCCGATGTATAATAAATTCCGGGTGGTGAGTATGATGTTAATAGTGGCACAATTAACAGTGCCAATGTTAGGGATACTTGGATTACATAAAATACTCTCTAAAGAATCGGGTAAAGAAGAAGTTTTGAGAGCACTAAAAATAAGTGTCAGTGTATTAGGCGGTATTCTTTTGTTCTTTACACTGTTTGGCAGCGCTTTATTCGATTTTATCGGTCCAAGAGACGACAGTTATCCCGAAGCCTTGCAATCTGCGCTTCAAAACGACCGAATTTCAATGATGCGCATGGATTGTATCAGGTCTTTATTTTTAATTTTGATTTCGGCAGCATTAATATGGGTGTTTTTAAAAGAAAAAATTAATGCTATTCCGGTCTATTGCATCATTGGAATTTTAGTTTTGGGCGATTTATGGATGATTAACCGAGACTATCTAAAAGAAAATGATTATATCCGCGAAAGAGAATTAGAACAATTTTTGGCACCTTCTGAAGCCGACAAAGTTATTTTAGCCGATAAAGACCCCAATTTCAGAGTGTTTAATGCCACACAATCTCCCTCTTTAGACGGACTTACTTCCTATTATCATAAATCGGTCGGTGGATATCATGGAGCAAAACTTAGCCGCTATGAGGATTTGATTAACCATCAAATAGCCAACAACAATGTAAATGTGTTGAACATGCTAAACACCCGTTATCTGATTGGTGAAGACAATAAAACCAAAAAACCTTTTGCCCAAATGAACCCCGCTGCCCTTGGTAACTCATGGTTTGTTGATGAAGTCGTAGAAGTATCGGGAGCACAAGCTGAAATGGACTCACTTACTAATTTCAACCCCCGCAAAACTGCAATAGTTGATAAAACTCTTTTTGGAAATTACTTCGAAAATGTAACTATCGAAAAAAACATTTTGGATACCATTAAACTCATCGAATACCAACCCAACTACCTCAAATACAGCAGCAAAACAAGTGTGCCAACCTCTTTAGCTGTTTTTTCTGAGATTTATTATAATGATGGAAAAGGGTGGAAAGCATATATTGACGGCAATGAAACGCCTCATGCAAGAGTGAACTATGTGCTAAGAGCACTTAAAATACCTCAGGGAGAACATATCGTAGAGTTTAAGTTCGAACCCCATTCTTATTTTTCCGGAAACAAAATCAGTTTGGCTGCTTCTTCCATATTGCTTTTATTTGTTGCGGCTGCCTTAATCTTGCCATGGCTACCCCATAAAAGGGCAAAAGAAACAACTGATGAAAATAAAGAAGAAATGACTGCCTGAAAAAAGGATTGATCATAGCTTACCGGTCAGAATTCGGATGGCTGAGGCTAAGAGGTAATAATAACAATTGTGTATGGATGCCCAAAAAGTTATTACCTATTCCTGCAGCAGATTCAGGCATTTATTCAGGCTGTCTCTCCAATAAGGGATATGCAATCCCAGTTCAGTGCAGATTTTTGATGTATCTAAAACACTGTAAGCAGGTCTTTGAGCTAAAGAAGGATATTGATGGCTTAAAATGGGCTTCACTTCGCAGGGCATTCCAGAAAGACTCATGGTTTCAACTGCGAGATCAAACCAGGAAGCTATCCCTGTATTTGAAAAATGGTATAAGTTGCCGGTTTCCGGCAGATCTCTTTGGTTTATAATGTGCAAAATTACCTCTGCCAGATCGGGTGCATAAGTAGGCGAGCCTATTTGGTCATAAACCACCTGAATACTACTGCGTTCTTTTCCTAAGCGCAACATGGTTTTTACAAAATTATGCCCAAATGGAGAATAAAGCCAGGAAGTGCGGATAATGATTGTTTTGGCATGGTAGAGCAAGGTTAATTGCTCTCCCATATTTTTACTTTGGCCATAAACTCCCAAAGGATTGGTTGTATCAAGCTCATCATAAGGCAGGTTTTGTTTTCCATCAAACACAAAATCCGTTGAAATCTGAATGAGCAAAGCATTGGTTAAGGCACAAGCCTTTGCTAAGTTGCCGGCTCCGGACGCATTGATTTCAAATGCTTTTTCACTTTCTTGTTCAGCCTTATCCACCTGAGTATATGCCGCACAATTAATCACTATATCCGGACAATATGTTTCGAATACATCGCTCACTTCCTGAATATTGCAGATATTAAGTTTATTGATATCCAAAAAAATAAATCGGAGGGACAATTCAGGTTTACCCAAAACCAATGTTTGTAAAGAATGTCCTAATTGCCCGTTTGAACCGGTTACTAAAACGGTATTTTGATAACTCATGATGCCTGAACTAAAGATTCAAAAATTTGCCATAAAGGTTCATTAGGTACCGGAGCGGTAATAGTTAATTCTGTTTTCAAAGTTGGATGTATCAAAGTAATACTTCTTGCATGAAGATGAATGGAGCTGTCGTTGTTAGGTCGGTCAAAACCATATTTCAAATCGCCTTTTATAGAGCAGCCTATGGCAGCCAATTGAACTCTTATCTGATGATGTCGTCCGGTTACTGGCTTTACTTCCAATAAAGCATAGGATTGACTCTGACCAACGAGCCGATAATACATTTCTGCTTTTTTAGCATTGTGTTTTTCAGAGTTAAAAGCCCTGGATTTATTAGTACCCTGATCTTTAATAAGGTAATGCAACAAATTGCCTTCTGCAGGAACAGGTAAGTTTTTTACGACTGCCCAATAAGTTTTACGGATAGCTCTGATTTTAAATTGCTCGTTCAGTCTTGTCAATGCCTTACCGGTTTTAGCAAACAATACAACTCCGGATACAGGACGGTCAATACGGTGAATAACTCCGGTAAATACATTTCCGGGTTTGCCGTATCTTTCCTTTAAATAGGATTTTACCATATCTGCCAGACAAACGTCGCCGGTCTCATCTCCTTGTACTAAAACCCCGGCAGGTTTGTTGATGGCAATCAAATGGTTGTCTTCAAATAAAATTTCAATATTCACAATTATTAACCACTAAAACTTTTTGAATAGACTTGTTGTAACCTAATTTGCAGATTTCGCCTATTATCAAATTCATTGGCACAATGTACGGTAAAAAGTCTATCTTTATACGAAATTTTGACATTTTGTTTGATCATGTTTAATTGTACAATCATGAAAAAGATTCTACTTCTTTTAACCCTTACCTATTTTGGTTCTTCGCTTTACGCGCAAAATTTAAGACGATGCAGTACCATGGAATCTCATGCTGCTTTGTTGGAAAATCATCCTGAAATGGAACAGGAAATCTTGAAAATTGAAGACTTTACCCAAAAATGTATTGAAAAAGATGCCTTACCCAAGCAAGGCCAAGTTGTTATCACCATCCCAGTTGTGGTACATGTTGTTCATACTATTTCCAATCCGGTTTCAAATATCAGCGAAGCACAAATTCAAAGTCAGATTGACGTTTTGAATGAAGATTTCAGACGATTAAATGCCGATGCTTCTCTGACTCCTGCTGAATTTTTACCGGTAGCTGCCGATACAGAAATTGAATTTTGTTTGGCGCAAAGAGATCCCAACAATCTGCCTTCTACCGGCATTGTACGAACACCAACCGTAAAAACATCATTTTCGACAAGTGCCAATGATGTTAAAAGCCCTGCTACAGGTGGTGCTTCCGGTTGGAATAGTTCTAAATATCTGAATATTTGGGTATGTAATAATATTGATGGGGGAGAAACATTAGGATATGCTCAGTTTCCGGGTGGATCAGCAACAACAGACGGAGTAGTGATTGCTTACCAGTTTTTTGGCCGAGTTGGCGCGGTTGTATCCCCATTCAACAAAGGGAGGACTGCTACCCATGAAGTTGGCCATTGGTTAAATCTATTTCATATCTGGGGAGATGATTTTGGAAGCTGTTCTCAGGACGATGCAGTGTCTGACACTCCTCGTTCAGCCGATGCATGGTATGGGTGCCCTCCAGTCAATTCAAATTCCTGTGTTGACTCGCCGGTAAACTTTAACGATATGTTCCAAAATTATATGGATTACACCGATGATGCTTGCATGAATATCTATACATTAGGTCAAAAACAAAGAATGCAGGCTTTATTTATGCCCGGAGGAGCCAGATTTTCAATTACATCTTCTGAGGGTTGTTTGCCTGTGGAACAGGGTTTGAATGATGCTGTACTCACATCTTTGGTTTCACCAACAGGTACCGGTAATTGTACGACAGTATCTCCTGTTATTAACGTACAGAATTACGGCACTGCTGATTTGTTTTATTTTATTGTTGAATACGGTTTTCCAACAGGACCTGTTCATACTTATGAATGGACAGGTTTGATACCTACCATTCAATCTGCCGAAATTACCCTACCCGCAATTACAACCATAACTACCGGAATTATTCAAACCATAAACATAAATATCACTCAGCCAAATGGCCAGACAGATTATAGTCCGGACGATAATTCAGGGGTCTATTCATTTGCAGTAATTTCTTCCGGTGCGCAAACCCCTGCAAGCGAAGATTTTGAAGCCGGCACCAACTTCAATTCATGGTCAAACAACAATCCTGACGGGTTGATGGGTTTTGCCTTAAACAATTCAGTGGGTTCATCAAGTTCAGCTTCGGTTTATATGAACAATTTCATTTACAACGCACCCGGAGCAAACGATGAGATCAGTACCCCATATTTTGATTTAAGTGACATTAGTGATCCCTATTTATATTTTGATGTGGCTTATGCTCTTAAAACTGCCGGTGATGCTTCTGATGTTTTACAGGTTTTAATCTCAACAGATTGCGGCGAAACTTTTACAAATATCTATACCAAGGCAGGTGATAACCTGGTTACTGCTCCGCCTGTTTCAAGTTCTTTTGTTCCAAATCAAGGACAATGGCGTACTGAGTACATTGAACTTCTGCCCTATCAAGCTTTTCGCAACGTAATTATAAGATTCAAACAGATCCGCGGTGCCGGCAACAATCTTTACATAGATAATTTCTTAATCAGAGATGGAGTAGTCGGCATTGAAGAGATGGCGGTAAAAAATGAATCTCAACTGCTGATTTACCCCAACCCGGCTTCTTCTGAAGCATTATTGGTTTTCCAGGCAGAACATGCT
The DNA here is from genome assembly GCA_016700115.1 of Sphingobacteriales bacterium. Classification (NCBI taxonomy): domain Bacteria; kingdom Pseudomonadati; phylum Bacteroidota; class Sphingobacteriia; order Sphingobacteriales; species Sphingobacteriales bacterium. The sequence continues at coordinate 4,996,761 of CP064999.1, forward strand.
GGATCAGCGGTCATTTCGATGACTGATTTAAGCGGTAAAACACTGCTTGTTCAAGAAACCAACCTTATTACAGGGTTCAATCAATTGTCTCTTAATGTTCAAGATTTCGCCGAAGGAATTTACTTGATTCATCTTGTTCAGGAAAATCAGCTAACTGCTACTCAAAAACTGGCAATAATGCGTTAAGTCTGACTTTTTCGATATACAAAAAACCGCTTCCTGTTCCGGGAAGCGGTTTTTTACTTTTTAACCTGTGTTAAATCGTTTGTTGATTTCCAAATATTAGTTGCTGTTGGAACAAACTTCCATATCCCCTTAAAAAATCTTTGACCGGCAAACGCTTTTTCCCGGCCGGTTGAAGATCGGATATTTCGATAAAAAAGTCTGAAGTAGCAACCCTTAAAAAGTTTTTTTGGTCGGTTTGAACACTACCGGCAGGATGAGATGAAGAGTTGATATTGGTTAACCGGGTATTGAAAATTTTATAAGTCTGATTATTTAGAAGAGTAAAAGCAGTTGGATAAGGGCTTAACCCCCTTACAAGATTATGGATATTAAGTGAAGATTGTTCCCAGTTAATCATGCATGTTTCGGTAAAAATTTTTGGGGCAAGCGGAAACTTGCCTTCAGGCTGTCTGATTTTGGGATAAATACCTGATTCAATACCTTGAACGGTTTTGAGCAATAATTGAGCACCAGCCATTTTGAGCTTGTCGTGCAATTCTCCGGCAGTTTCTTCATTTTCTATTTTTACTTTATCCTGAAAAATGATATTCCCGGCATCAATTTCTTGCTCAATAAAAAAAGTTGTAACACCGGTTTCTTTTTCCCCATTTATAATAGCCCAATTGATAGGTGCAGCTCCTTTATAATTTGGTAAAAGAGAGGCATGAACATTGATACAACCCAAAGGCGGCAGAGTAAAAACGGCTGCCGGCAACATTCTGAATGCAACTACTACTTGTAAATCCGCTTTCAAAGCAGACAACTCTGAAAGGAAATTTTCATTACGAAGCTTTTCTGGTTGTAGCAATTTCAAATCATTCTCCAAGGCAAACTTCTTTACAGCAGATTGAGAAAGATGCTGACCTCTGCCAGCAGGTTTGTCAGGAGCTGTTACAACCCCTACAATTTCATAGCCTGAACTGAATAAAATATCTAAAGAGGGCACGGCAAATTCCGGTGTGCCCATAAAAACTATTTTCATTTTAAATATTATTAAAGCGATAAGGTGCAAATCTAAATAAAAAAAGCGCAACACTCAGTATTGCGCTTTTATAGGATAAAATCTTGGCAGCTAATTTATAGAAATCAAATACCCGATTAAAACTCACATTAATCCTTATCAAAAATCAATGAAATCGAGTTGATACAGTATCTTAATCCGGTAGGTTCAGGTCCGTCGTCAAAAACATGGCCCAAATGCCCTCCACATTTTTTGCACATCACCTCAGTTCGAATCATTCCATGGCTATAATCTTCTGCTAAAAGAATATTGTCCTTAGCTAAGGGAGTAAAAAAACTTGGCCAGCCACAACCTGAATTGTACTTTGAATCAGAATGAAACAAAACATTCCCGCAAGCACCGCATTTGTAAGTACCGCTTTGTTTATTGTCATTATACTCACCGGTAAAAGGGCGTTCTGTTCCTTTATTCCGTAAAACACGATATTGTTCATCGGTCAGTATTTTGCGCCATTCTTCATCTGGTTTAACAACTTCAAAGTCCATATTTAAAACTGCGTTGATATGGGTGGTTGATCATTTTTTTTTAACAACAAAACAATCTATTGTCACTTAATGAATTTAATAACGAGTCGTCTAAAAATTTACTAATGATTTTAATCCAATTTAAAAACCCTTTGTTTTAAAATATGTCCATTAGCTAATTCAATAGCCACAAAATAAGTTCCGGGCATTTGATTGCCAATATTGAGCACAACTTGGTTTTCACCTTCAATCAGGCTTAGCTCTGAAAGATTAGCCCTTCTCCCTGTTAAATCCGAAATTAAAACCCTGACAATCTGGGCTTTTTCCAACGTAATAACGGCATTGACGTTTTCATCGGTAGCTATGTTGTATGGGATATTTAGTTTATTTCCAGAAGCCGGATTTTCAACAATCACTTCGAAACAATAGTCATCCTCACATTCATTGTTGGTCGAAATAACTAAACATACAGTATAAGTACCTGCTGTTTCATAAGCATGGCTTACCTCTGCGCCTGCAGTGCTGCTTGTTCCGTCTCCAAAATCCCATTGCCAGCCGGTAATATCGCCGTTAGCTTCAGAAGGATTGCCATTAAACCATGCGTTCAAACCTTCAGTTTCAAAGTTAAAATGAGCAGCACAAGCAGGAACTGAAGTTTCTGTTACTACAGTAATTTCTTTACAATAGTCATCAGTACAGCCGTTGCTTGCTGTAATAATCAAACAAACCACATAAGTACCTTCTTCAGAATAGGTATGGTTGACTTGAGCTCCGCTTGAACTTCCGGTACCATCACCAAAAGACCACTGCCAATTTGTAATCGTACTATTTGCAGTAGATGGATTTCCGTTAAAGAATACAGTCAGCTCATCGTTTTCAGAATTGAAATAAGCTTCACAAGCTGGGGCAGTTCCACCAGAAACTGTGATTATATGGCAATAATCATCTACACAGCCATTAGAAGTTGTAATGGTCAGGCAAACATTATAAGTACCGGATTCTGTATAGGTATGGTTCACCTGAGCACCATCGTCAGAACCACTCTCATCTCCAAAACTCCACAACCAACCCACAATTGTGCCGTTGCCGGCAGAGGGACTTCCGTTAAACCAAGCTGTCAGACCTTCGGTTTCAAAATTAAAATAAGCCTCACAAACAGGAGTAACAGGGCCGGTAACGGTAATTGTTTGACAGTAATCATCCACACAACCGTTGCCGGTCGTTATAGTCAGACAAACAGTATAAGTTCCTGCTTCTGAATAAGAGTGATTGACTTGTGCAGAACCCGATGTATTGGTACCATCTCCAAAACTCCATTGCCATCCTGTAATATCGCCATTTGCTTCCGAAGGATTGCCGTTAAACCAAGCAGTCAAACCTTCGGTTTCAAAGTTAAAATGAGCTTCACATACCGGTGTAGGTGGACCGGAAATAGTAACAGTCTGACAAATATCATCCACACATCCATTGCCTGTCGTTATAGTCAGACAAACAGTATAAGTCCCTGCTTCAGAATATGTATGATTAACTTGTGCCCCATTATCTGAACTTGTACCATCTCCAAAATTCCATACATAACTGATTATGTCGCTATTGGCTTCTGAGGTGTTGCCGTTAAACCAAGCAGTCAATCCTTCGGTTTCAAAATTAAAATGTGCAGCACATAATGGCGTTGTACCTCCCATAACTGTAACTGTCTGACAAATATCGTCCACACATCCGTTGCCTGTCGTAATTGTCAGACAAACGGTGTAAGTCCCTGCTTCAGAATATGTATGATTAACTTGTACACCATCATCTGATCCTGTACCATCTCCAAAATTCCATACATAACTGATTATGTCGCTATTGGCTTCTGAGGTGTTGCCGTTAAACCAAGCAGTCAATCCTTCGGTTTCAAAATTAAAATGTGCCGCACATAATGGCGTTGTACCTCCCATAACTGTAACTGTCTGACAAATATCGTCCACACATCCGTTGCCTGTCGTAATTGTCAGACAAACGGTGTAAGTTCCTGCTTCAGAATATGTATGATTAACTTGTACACCATCATCAGATCCTGTACCGTCTCCAAAATTCCATACATAACTGATTATGTCGCTATTGGCTTCTGAGGTGTTGCCGTTAAACCAAGCAGTCAATCCTTCGGTTTCAAAATTAAAATGTGCCGCACATAATGGGGTTGTTCCTCCCATGACTGTAACTGTCTGACAAACATCATCAACACATCCGTTGCCTGTCGTAATTGTCAGACAAACGGTGTAAGTCCCTGCTTCAGAATATGTATGATTAACTTGTACACCGTCATCAGATCCTGTACCATCTCCAAAATTCCATACATAACTGATTATGTCGCTATTGGCTTCTGAGGTGTTGCCATTAAACCATGCAGTCAATCCTTCGGTTTCAAAATTAAAATGTGCTGAACAAAGCGGAGCTGAAGTTCCGGAAACAGTTACTGGGTGGCAATATTCATCAATACAACCATTTGCAGTGGTAATTGTAAGGCAGACATTATAAGTACCGGCTTCGGTGAAAGTATGGCTATTTTGAGAACCGTCTTCAATACTGGATGAATCACCAAAGTTCCATTGCCAACCAACTATATCACTATTTCCGCTTGACGGATTACCATTAAAAAATCCAACTAAACCGGTTGTTTCATAATTAAAAAAAGCTTCACAAACCGGTGTAACACCACCTCCTGAAACTGTAATTGGCGTACAAATATCATCTACACATCCATTTCCGGTATATATTGTCAGACAAACAATATAGATACCTGCTTCGGCATAAACATGATTTACCATTGCTCCATTGTCAGAATTTGTGCCATCGCCAAAGTTCCAGATCCATCCGGTAATGTCTGCATTAGCTTCTGACGGGTTCCCATTAAACCATGCAGTCAATCCTTCGGTTTCAAAATTAAAATGTGCGGCACACTCAGGTGAAGAACCGCCAGACACTGTTATGGTATGACAATATTCATCAGAACAACCGCTTTCAGTTGTGATTGTCAAACAAACTGTATAAGTTCCTGCAGAGGAATAGGTATGATTAACCTGAGCACCACTATCAGACCCGGTACCATCTCCAAACCCCCAAACCCAACTAACAATTCCTCCTCCAGGAACAGAAGGATTGCCATTAAACCAGCTAGTAAGCCCCTCAGTTTCTGAATTAAAATGCGCTTCACAAGAACTTCCTCCGGCAGTAAGTTCCACAGTTTTACAGGTTTGACTATTACAAAGTTCATTTTCAATTATGAGACAAATATAATAGACTCCCGGTTCTTCGTAAGTATGATTAGGAGAAGAAATGATGGATTCAGATTCATCTCCAAACAGCCAGAGAACATTGGTAAATTCTCCGGTTGACTGATTAGTAAACTGGACGTTTAAGCCTGTTTCTCCGGTGGTAAAACCAAAATTGGCAGCAAAATTTATACAAGGGTCGAATTGTGCAGCCAATTTAAAGTTGTTGTAAAAAGAAAACAAGAAAATAATTAGGGTAAGGTGTAGTTTCATATTGGTAATTTTAGAAGGTAGGCAAATTTGTTTAAATAATTACAATTTGACTTGAAGGCTAAATCGGATAACTTCAAATAAATAGATGAAATTCCCCTCAAAATTATCATTTTTGCAAAAAAATTGATAATTATGGAAAGAATTAAATTGCTATTGCCGTCTGTTTTACAGTTTCAAACTACTATTCCGGTCAGAGTTACAGACATAAACTATGGAGGGCATCTTGGCAATGATTCTTTTCTATCTATTATCCATGAAGTCCGGTTACAGTTTCTGGCACAATATAGCTATGATGAGTTTAATATCGAGGGGTTAGGTACAATTATGGCCGATGTTGCCATTCAGTACAAAAGTGAAGTTTTTTATCCCGACAACCTGACAGCTTTAGTTGGAATGGGGGAATTTGGCCGAACTGGATTCGATTTATTTTATCAATTTCTAAGCCAAAATACTAAGAAAGAAGTAGTCAGAGCTAAAACAGCAATGGTATTTTATGATTACCAAAAACATAAAATGATGCCTGTTCCTCCTGCTTTCAGACAATTGTTTGAACCTTAAAGCCATCTGAAACGTAAGTAACATGAATTGAAAACGACTAAATTAACAAAAAAGAATGGCTGAAAACAAGCGAACTAATTTGATGATTTACGGGGCTAATGGTTATACCGGAAAATTAATCACTGAGTTAGCAGTAATCAGAGGTATGAAACCAATTGTTGCCGGCAGAAACAAAGTTGAAATCCCGGAACTTGCAGCAAAATTTGGGCTACCTTATATGATTGTTGACTTAGACAATAAAGAAGCTTTAGGGGATGCTGCTCTAATGGCAGATGTGGTGTTGCATTGTGCAGGACCTTTTGTCAACACGGCTAAGCCAATGTTGGAAGCTTGCATGAAATTCGGCACACATTATCTGGATATTACCGGTGAAATACCGGTATTTGAAATGATAGCAGCTAAAAACGAAGCCATCAAACAAGCAAAAATTATGGCAATGCCCGGAGTTGGATTTGATGTGGTTCCTACAGATTGTTTGGCGGCATATCTTAAAAAACAACTCCCTTCTGCAACACATTTAACTCTTGCATTTGCCGGTTTAGGAGGTGGAATTTCTCACGGAACAGCTTCAACTCTATTGCTTAATATAGGAAAGGGGGGTGCCGTAAGGTTAGATGGTAAAATAACTCCGGTACCTGATGCCTTCAAAGTAAAATTTATTGATTTTGGCGGTAAAACCATTCAAACTATGACAATACCTTGGGGTGATGTGTCAACAGCATTTTATAGTACCGGTATCCCTAACATCGAAGTTTATACCGGTGTTAGCAATATGATACTGAGAGGAACTCAACTTCTGCAATCAATGAAATGGCTGCTGCAAAGAAAAATGGTGAAACGATTTCTTCAGGCAAGAATAGACAATTTATCCGAAGGCCCATCTGCACAGCAAAGGGCAAAAGGGCGAAGTTTAGTTTGGGGACAAGTTACTGATGAAAAAGGTAATTCGGTGACTGCCCGGCTAAAAACCCCTGAAGGCTATACTCTAACTGCTTTAACGGCCATGAATATTGTAGAAAAAGTTCTCAAAGGTAATGCTCCTATTGGTTTTCAAACCCCTTCGTTAGCTTATGGTCCCGACTTGATATTGGAAATAAAAGGAGCTATTCGAGAAGATGTGGCAATTCATAAAAATATTCGGGTGAGTTAAGTCTATAAAATTAAACAATCACATAGGGAAAAACCCGTTGCTGTATATAACTCCTTTTTCTTCCAAAACTTAAGTTATCAACAAGATGCAAAACACATTTATGACTGAAGCAATTAGGTTATCTGCCGAGGGATTGAAAAAAGGGGAAGGCGGCCCCTTTGGTGCTGTTGTAGTGAAAGATGGAAAAATAATTGCGAGAGGTAACAACAGGGTTACTTCAACAAATGACCCAACTGCTCATGCTGAAGTAGTAGCAATCCGAAACGCTTGCTCTGCATTGGGAACTTTTCAATTAACCGGTTGTGAAATATATACCAGTTGTGAACCCTGTCCTATGTGCCTCGGAGCAATTTATTGGGCTCGACCCGATAAAGTATATTATGCCAATACCAGGATTGATGCTGCCGATATTGATTTTGACGATTATTTCATTTATCAGGAAATCAGTCAATCGCCCGAACAAAGAAAAATACCGTTTGTTCATTTGCCCAATCCTGAAGCATTAAAAGTATTTACAGATTGGGTCAATAAAACTGACAAAACAAAATATTAATATTTGGTTTCTATTTTTCAGAATGGCAAGAATAACACTTTTGGGCTTTGGCAACGTAGGACAACATTTGTTTTACGCATTTAACAAGGCCGGTCATCAAATTATACAAGTGTATAACCGCACTTTTCTACATGTCCAACCATTCGTAGCCCTATTCCCGAAAACACGGTTTGTAGAAAATCTCCACTCATTAAGTTTAGATTCAGACCTATATTTAATTGCAGTTTCTGACAATGCCATCCAAATCATTTCCGAAAATTTGCCAACTGTTAATGTTGGTGGTGTGGTCGCACATACTTCGGGGGCTACTTCGATCAAAGTTTTAAATACCCATCCAAATTATGGCGTTTTTTATCCCCTTCAAACATTCACAGCAGGACATGAAGTGGATTTTTCTCGAATTCCTATCTGCATAGATGGCGACACAGAATCTACTATTTATCGAATCGAAAAAATCGCGCAGAGTTTAAGTAAATTGATATATAGGCTAAACGATCGTCAAAGAAGCATTTTGCATGTAGCAGCAGTGTTTGCAAATAATTTTACAAATCACCTTTTTGCCATAGCAGCAGAAATCTGTCGGGAAAACAAAATCCCATTTGATATATTAAAACCGCTTATTGCAGAAACTATTCACAAAATTCAAACTCAATCACCCGACCTTGTACAGACAGGACCTGCAAAACGCAAAGATTTGAATACTATCCAAACACATCTTCGCCTATTGGAAGAACAGCCTGAATTTCGCAAAATATACCAAATGTTATCGGACAATATTATTCAAATGCATTCCTCAAAATCCGACTGAAAAAGCCAAAAGAAACTATTCATAGCAGCTACTACAACCGAATATTGTATCCTCGGTATGAACCATTTTCATAATTACAGGTTATATCAGGATGATATAAACCTGATTTTTCTCAATTCAACCTTCCATGTATCATATAAAAGTAAATTTTGAAGAGCCTGATTTGCCGCCATTAGAAATAGATTCAAAACCCGATTTCACCCTGCTTGAGGCCGCTTTAGTCAATGATATTCACCTGAACCATAATTGCGGGGGAGTATGTGCCTGTACTACCTGTCATATTTATGTTCATTCAGGGGATGAGTTTTTAGAAGAAATGACCGATAGGGAAGAAGATTTTGTGGACAGAGCCATCAACCCAAGATTGGAATCCCGGCTTGCTTGTCAATGTCTTATGTTAGAAGGAAGCGGTAATATAGAAATTACAATTCCCGACCAACGGAATATTATCGGTCACAAACATTAATTTTAAGTTCTTCCCGTTTTAACCATTCAATTCAAATATATTATGCCAATCAAGTTAGAAGAGCCGCCAATTACCTGGTCTGATTACGAAGACATCGCCATTAAACTATATGAACGATTCGGCCCAAAGTTTGGAGAATCGCAAATTTATCGTATCCGTTTTACAGATTTGTTGGATTGGGTGCTTCAAATTGAAAATTTTACCGGAACGAAAGAAGAATGTAATGAAGGTCACCTTGAAATGATTCAATCAACATGGGTCTATGAATGGCGGGAAAGTTATGAAGACGATTTGGAAGAAGAGGATTAGTATAAAGAGCAACTAAAATTGCTTCTGAATTTTTAATTGTTTTCTATACGATTAGCAACCTTTCTTATTGTTTTTTTAGAAAAATTTACCGAGTTATTACCCGTACTTTTAAATATGCACCAGATTTTTAAGGAGATTCATTTATTTCCTTACTCAATCACTTTTATAACTCCATGGAAATACCTAAGCCTTATTAACAGGCATTTTGAGCAAGAACTATAAAAACCACATCTCATATTACATAGAAACAAGGGTAGGTGACGACATTTAACCATTTTTGGGAATGATTTAGTTTAGACCCTTAATTCAAGATTTTTATAATAAAAATAGCCCTATTGCTTGTCGCAGTAGGGCTATAAATTTAATTCGGTATTGATCAGAAGAATTAGTCTCTGTCGTAACGTTTTTGACGATCGTCCCGGTTGTAGTTGTTGTTTCTTGGTTTGAAACCACCGCCACCACCGAAGTTGCGGTTAGGACGTTGTTCACGTTCACGGGCTTCATTTACACGCAATGGGCGGTCTTCAAGAAGTGCTCCGTTTAATTCGTCAATAGCTTTTTGGCCTTCCTCGTTGTTTGCCATTTCAACAAAAGCAAAACCTTTGGATCGGTTGGTTTCACGGTCAAAAATTACTTTTACTGATGTAACTTCGCCGTATTCTTGAAATACTTCGCGCAAGTCTTCGTCTGTAATACCGTAGTCTAAGTTGCCTACATAAAGATTCATACTAAACAAAAAAATTAAAGTGAAAAAAGGGAAAAAAACAAATAAATAAAACCAATGACAACTCAACTAATAATGGCTAAAACACACGAAAACTTTGCTTGCTAGTATGAATTTAAAACTGAAAAATTAATTGAAAAGACCATCAGTGTATAAACGGCATAAAGGTACAAAAGTTTGGTTTAAAAAAACAAACTTTTTATTAAAAAAAATAAAAAAAAACTTCACCACCGTTCGGAAGTGAAGCTTTAATAAGGTGGGCGATACTAGATTCGAACTAGTGACCCCCTGCTTGTAAGGCAGGTGCTCTGAACCAGCTGAGCTAATCGCCCTTTTGAGAATCCTGATAAAAAAGTGTGGGCGATACTAGATTCGAACTAGTGACCCCCTGCTTGTAAGGCAGGTGCTCTGAACCGGCTGAGCTAATCGCCCTTTTTTATCAGGGTGCAAAGATACATGTCGCTTTTAAATCTGCAAATCTTTTTCTAAAAAATAACATTGTTTTTAAAATTCACAGCATTGCATTGTACTAAGATACTAATTTTACAGCTGAATAAATCAGCATCAACTGCCATTCCTGTCAGAATTAAAAGATTATGTTAAAACGCAGTTTGAAATTTTTTTTCTTTTTGTTCTTGGTTTTAGTTGTTATTGTAATTGCTGTGCCTTTATTTTTCAGCCAACAAGTTGAAAATGCTTTTATAAAAAGGGTTAACAATTATGTTAGAACGGATTTGAAGATAAAAGATGAGATTGAACTTTCATTGATCCGCAATTTTCCTTATGCCTCTCTTTCTCTCAACAATGTTGAATTACAGGAAAGTATTGTTAACAGCCACCGTAATCTTTTAGAAGTTCAACAGTTAACCTTTTTATTCAGTTGGTGGGATCTATTTAGGGGAAGTTATACGGTGGAGCAAATCAGTATCAAAAACGGCAACCTGAATTTACGCCGGTTCAATGACGGAACTTATAATTATAATATTTTTGCATCAAATGTAGAATCTGAAAATGAAGACGTGAGTTTGAAACTAAAACAAGTGTTGTTAAAAAACATAACATTCAGTTATTTGGATGAAGACTATCAAATGGAAACTGAGTTCACTATTTCTAATGGCACAATGTCGGGAAATTTTGGCAGTTTAAGATATCAGATGTTATTGAATAGTGATATACAAGTAAAACATTTTTACCTCTACAACACAAATTATTTGCCCGGCAAAAATGCAAAAATAGACCTGAACATCAAAACAGACTTTGCTGATAACACTTTTATATTTGAAAAAAGTTCCCTCCAAATTGAACAAAACCTATTTGGCCTAAATGGAAAAATTGGTTTTACCAATAATATGACCGATTTTAATTTGACCATAAATGGGCAAAATCTGAATCTATCGGAGTGCAAAGACTTATTGTCGTACTCTTATTTGTCAAAAACTAAAGAACTGAAAAGTACCGGCATACTTAACCTGAATGTCAATATTAAAGGGATATATTCTAAATTTGAACAACCGGCAGTTGATATACAGTTTGCCCTTGAAAACGGAACCCTCACCCACCCTACTCTTGATGGTACCCTGCAAAACCTCCGTCTCACCGGCAATTTTACCAATGGTCATTTGCATCAGTTCAGCACATCCGCTCTTTTTCTTGAAAACCTGTCTTTTACCCTAAAAGGGAAAGAGGTTTCAGCTTCCGGCAAAATAACTGATTTCGAACATCCAATCACTCAACTTAAATTAGACGGGGCGATTGAATTGTCTGCTTTTTCTAAAATGAGCAAATCTTATGGTTTAGATAAACTCACCGGCCTTTTCACATTTAATCATGTTGTTTTGAACGGCAAAATAGAAGATTTAAAAAATGCTACTTCTTTAATATATCCTGAACTTACCGGAGAAGTGCTGGTTTCAAACATGAACTTTCATGTTAATGGCAAGGAAGTTCAAAATTTTACTTTGAGTGCAGGACTTAATGGTCAACATATTCAGATAAAAGATTCTCAACTGAATTTTGGCAACAGCGATCTGAAACTTATTGGAAATGCACTCAATATTACGCCTTTAATATATCAGACTCTTACTCAAGACACTGTAACGCTCACCCAACCAGTCAATTTGCAATTAAAAGCGCTGTCAGAACAGATTGACCTGACAGATTTGATGATCTATTTTGAACAAAATAAGCAGGAAACAAATCAAAGTCCTACTTCTACAGAATCTGTTTTTAATAAACAGCATTATGTAATTGGTGGGGTAGAAGTAGAAATTGCTAAAGTAATAAGGGACCACTTGAGCATAGACAATGTAAAAGGCATTCTTTCAATCCAAAATGCTGCTTTTAACATTCAGCAAATTAACATGCAACTTTTAGGTGGGAAAGCCGAAATCAAAGGTAGTTTTGAAATAGATGATAGCAACAATGTCAGCATCAAAATCTTTTTAACCGCCACTCACTTAGATTTACAGAAACTGATGTCTCAAACCGGCAATTTTGGACAAGAAACTTTTACGGAAAATAACATTAAAGGATTTTTAAACAGTAAAGCCTATCTGACTATTCCGCTTGACAAAAAACTCAGGGTCAACCAACAAGCTTTTAAACTTATAGCAGATGTAAGTATAGAAAACGGGGAGCTCTTAAATTTTGAACCAATGATGGCTTTGTCAAAATATGTCAAATTATCAGAATTAGCACATGTAAAATTTGGAAAACTGGAAAATCAGGTAGAAATAATTAATCGCAAATTGCGAATTCCTGCCATGTATATTCACTCAAATGCAGTGAAACTAAACTTCTCAGGTATTCACACATTTGATGACCGCCTGTTATATTATATACAACTTAACCTTTCTGATTTATTGACCAATAAATTCAGAAAGGAAAACAAAAACATTGAATCAGAAGTAAACCCCAAAGGAGGAATTAACCTGTACCTTACAATGAGCGGAACTTCTGATAAAACTGAGGTCAGGTATATGAAAAAGAATCAGGTAAAAAACCGCTTTGATAAAGATAAAAATCAACCTAAAACTGATTTACAGAAAATATTGGAACAAGAGTTCAGTTTTGAATCCGGTGTTAGTTCCGATTTGATGGAGATTAACATTTTGACCTGGCAAGATACGACCATATTGAATCTCAAATAACCAACAATGCGCACTTCAGAAATTATCGGACAGGCAAAGCAATTTACAACTTCCAAACTCAATGTTTACGAAAACAAATCTCAATGGAAAATTGGTTTGTTTCTTGCCGGCCTCCTAATTGTTACGGTAACTTTGTTATATAACAGCCGTTTGGCAGGAAAACTTGAAGAGCAGGAAAGACGAAGGGTAGAGACTTTTGCCAATGCTTATGCCGAACTGAGCAAATTGCCGTTCAGTGACAGCTCAAGTACTTTGCAGATTGACTTTTTAACCAGTATTATTACCGGTAATCTCACCATTCCTGTCATATTAACTGATGATAAAGGAAGAATTCGCGCATCTAAAAACATTGATTCTACCAAAACCTTGAAAGCAGACTCTGCTTTTTTTTACCGGAAATTATCCAAGATGAAAGGACAATATGAACCGGTTAAGGTCATCAGCGATATGTCAAGTATCCGCATGCCGGGAGAAACAGAGCCTGCCGATATTATTCAATATGTATATTATACTGATTCTTATCTGCTTGCCCAGTTAAAATTATACCCTTATGTTCAGTTACTGATAATTGGTGCATTTCTTTTAGCGGCTTATATCACTTTTGACGTTGCCCGCAGATCTGAACAAAATAAAGTATGGTTGGGAATGGCAAAAGAAACTGCTCATCAACTCGGCACCCCTCTCTCTTCGTTAGTAGCATGGATGGAAATACTGAACGAAACTGATGACCCGGAAGGCACCGCAAAAATGGTGGGAAGGGAAATGGGAAAAGATATCGCCAGGCTGCAACTCATTACTGAGCGGTTTTCAAAAATAGGCTCAGAGCCTTCATTACAACCTCATGATGTTGTGGATTTAGTTCGTCATACTTTGGATTATGTTAAGCGCCGAGCATCATCCCGTATCAATTTTGAATTTATTGCCCCTGAAAGCAGTATTTGCGATATCAATCCCACTTTGTTTGATTGGGTCATTGAAAATCTGCTCAAAAATGCTTTAGATGCTATGGAAAGCACCGGCAGTATTAAAGTGGTCATTGAAGACGATCATAACAACAACATCATCATTGACATTTCCGATACCGGAAAAGGAATTGCCAAGTCAAAGTTTCAAACAGTTTTTGAACCCGGATTTAGCACAAAAAAAAGAGGTTGGGGTTTAGGCTTATCTCTATCAAAACGAATTACCGAAAACTATCATTCAGGTAAAATTTTCGTGCAAGATTCCGTATTAGGCAAAGGCACTACTTTCAGAATCATTTTACCAAAATCCTGATACAGTCATAGCTTCATTCACATTAGAAAAGAAGAATTGGTATTGGTTCAGATCTGAAAAATTCATGACGAAGTATAAAACAGTTGAATAAAGAGTCGTTATTTATATAAATATTTATTGGGAATATTTTCTGGTTTGTAATCTATATCAAAAGCTGAGCGCATCATTAGCTGCACTACTTGGTAAATATCATTTTCCTTTCGTTGAAATTGCGGTAATAAACCCATCATAGCATAACTGATAGGGTTAATAGCAGGTATAAAAGTTTCCCAAGGATAGGCTTTGCCCCAAATCAAACCCTTTATTGTATAATTCAGGTCAACATTTTGTGAAATAAGAAATTCCAGTGTACTTAAACATTCATTGTTATGTTGATTAACGGTATGAAAAACCGGAGCTTGACCACCAAAACCATATTCATCTATTCCAGCTTTTATATTTACATCTAAGCCATTTTCAACCAATACCTTAGCGCAATTAAGGTGATTAAATTCTGTGCATATATGTAACAATGAGGCTTTATATATCGGAGTAAAAGCAGCATCAAAGGTATAATTGTTAAAAACTGCTTCGGGGTTTTGTTTTATCCTGAAATCCAATTCAACAGCATCATTCAACAGTACTGCAAGCAGCATTTTATCGGAAAACTCTAACCCATATTCCACAAAAGTCCTGACACAAGCCTGAAAATTCGGAGAACGCAGATACCCGCTCAATAACTCATAAATGAGTGGCTTGCCTTTATAAATATCGTTAGGACTAACGCCATTTTCAAAACATTCTTTTATGCCTTCGACTGAATGAATTTCAATATCGGTTATTATCCTTTGAGGGTAGTTCATATTTGCAATAAAACATTTCTGTCAGTTACTTGTTCGCGCTATGATTATAAGCCCTGTACTTTGTCTGTTTGAATAGAAGAGATGTAAAACACGACCATGAAAATTGCTGCAAAATATCAATAAAAAAGAGAGGAATTGTCAATTCAAAAGTATAAGTTTAATTTGTGCTTACAAGTAAAGGTCAAATAGCTTGTATTTTAATCCCAAAAGAATTTTATACTATAAACTGAAAGTTAACAAAGCAATAACATTAACATCAATTTGATTTAGTATTTGAGATTAAGAATAAGTTGACATAAGTTTATCATATTAACTGTCTGAAGCAAATGAACAAAGTCAGGTATATTCTGCACTCAAGTTGTATCACGACCAATCATAACAATTTCAGCGTAGTGCGGACATTTTGATTTATATTCAATTACAAACACCAAAATATTTTACTTATATTCACAAACTAAATTCAGTAAAACGAGTTAGATTTGCGGTGTTTATCTTGTTATGAATTTAACTCTTCCAAAAACACTTGATTGAAAAGCAAAATAGCCATATTTTTACTTTTTTGTTTGGTAGCACCTGTAACCATCACTTTTTTTATACTTAAATCCCAAAAGATTCAGGTTATAAATGAAGTGAGAAGAAGAATTGTGGAGGGGATAGACAATGAAGAACTCGTATTGTTAAAGTTTACAGAAAAAGAGAAAAAAAACCTGTTAAACTGGAAACATGCTAAAGAGTTTGAGTTCGACGGGAACATGTACGATATCGTCAGAATTCAGGTGAAAGGCGATACCACATATTACCATTGTTGGTTAGATCATGCAGAGACTAAAATTAACAATCAACTTGACCACCTGTTTTCAATTCTACTTGGCAAGGATTCCAAAAACAAAGAAAACATTATCTTCTTCTTCAAGTTTTTTAATGGCTTTTATTATACAGAGTCTATTGAAAATAATGCATTAGTTTTCCAAGGAATTAAATGCCGGTATTTTTTAGAAAACATTTCTTTTACTTCAATAGCAGTGCCTCCACCTGTTCCCCCTCCTGAATTAGGTTAAACAAATACATTTAAAGTTGTATCACCAATTTGATTGCCTCTAACGATTAGAAGCATAAGGGACATATTTTGTTTAGCCTATAAATATTCTCAATGAATAAACTATTGATTATTTGGGTTTTACTTAGTTTGTCTTTTGTTGCAAAAACTCAGACAGTAACCATCAGAGATTACCTTACGAGAGATCCCCTTGAAAGTGTAACCCTGATGAGTGAAAATCCGCAAGCTTTTGCTACCACCAACACAAAAGGTCAAACTGAGTTAGCTGCATTTCAGGATGCAGATAGTATTTACATTCGCCATGTGCGATATGAGGAAATGATATTGAGTTTTCGCCAACTCGAATCCATGAATTTTCTGGTTGAGTTAAAAGAGACCAACATTGCTTTAGAGGAAATAACTATTTCTTCCAATCGTTGGGAACAGGTGAGAATAAAGACTCCAAACAGAATAGAAGCCATTAATATGAAAGAAGCGGCTTTTCAAAATCCGCAAACCACGGCTGATTTACTTGGCATGAGTGGTTATGCTTTCATTCAGAAAAGTCAGTTGGGCGGCGGTTCGCCTATGTTGCGAGGAATGGCAACCAACAGGGTTTTGTTGGTGATTGACGGAGTTCGGATGAATACTGCAATTTTCAGAGCGGGTAACCTGCAAAATGTCATATCGTTAGATGCCAATGCCATTGAAAGTTCAGAAATACTTTTTGGGCCCGGGTCAGTGATGTATGGCAGTGATGCGATTGGCGGGGTGATGAGTTTCAATACGCTTGAACCTGAATTTGCAGTTGCCGATCATAAAAGTCCACAGGTTAAAGGAAATGCCATGACCCGTTTTTCATCGGCCAATAAAGAATTAACCGCTCATTTGGATTTGAATATCGGTCTGAAAAAGTTTGCATTTACAACAAGTTGTACCTATTCCGACTATGGCGATCTTCGCTCCGGCTCAAAAGGTGGAGTGCCTTATTTCTATCGCCCTCATTATGTCATGACCATTGATGATAAGGACTATATGGTACCAAACAACGATTCTACGTTGCAGGTTGGTTCAAAATACAATCAGATTAACCTGATGCAAAAAGTGCGGTATCAGCCCAATAAGTATTTGGATTTAGAGTATGGTTTTCATTTCTCCGAAACTTCCTCATTCAATCGTTACGACAGGCTTTATGTGATGCAAACCTCAGGGCCTTATAAAAACAAATTGAGATGGGCTGAATGGTATTACGGCCCTCAGAAATGGCAAATGCACCGATTAGGTTTTACCTACTCAGGCAGGAATTTGTTTTTTGACAAATTTCGTTTAGTGGCTGCTTATCAGTTTTTTGAAGAAAGTCGCAATGACCGAGAGTTTATGTTCAGAGAATTGATGACTCAAAAAGAAACTGTAGATGCCAGTTCTGTCAATTTTGATTTGGAGAAGGAAATTACAGCCTCCCTATCTATCTCTTATGGGCTTGAGAGTATTTATAATCAAGTAAATTCTGAAGCTAAACTAACCCATGTTGTTACTAATCACGTCGATTCTACAGTTACCCGCTATCCTGATGGTTCGACCTGGCAATCTTATGGTGCTTATATCAGTGCAAAACTCAAACCTCATCCTAAATGGATGTTTAGCTCAGGTTTGCGATATAACCATTTCTTCATTGATGCAGTGTTTGACACCACTTTTTTCCCATTTCCGTTCACGACTGCAAAAATGAAAAATGGTTCAGTTAGTGGAAGTTTGGGTTTTGTATATACTCCTGTCAAAACATGGCAGGTATATATGAATGGAGCAACAGGTTTCAGAGCACCAAACATTGATGATATGGGCAAAGTGTTTGAATCTGTACCCGGATATTTGGTTGTTCCCAACCCAAATTTGCGACCGGAGCAGGTTTTTAATGCTGAGATTGGCACGGTAAAAACATTTGGAAGTGTTCTAAAACTTGACGCTACGGCCTATTATACCTGGTTGGTAGATGCAATGGTCAGACAAAATTTTGAACTAAATGGAGACACTACTATCAGATATTTGGGAAATAAGAGCCGAATTCAGGCAGTTCAAAATGTTACTAAAATACAAGTGTACGGTATTCAGGCAGGCGTAGATTTTTATTTCAAAGGATTTGGAATACGTAGCAATATCTCTTTTCAAAGCGGAAGAGAACAAAGTTCCGATAGTTTGATTTACTATCCTCTTCGCCATGCCGCACCAACCTTTGGCAGTACACATGTTACTTATGAACATAGAAAGTTCAAAGTTGACTTTTATGTGATTTATAACGCCAAAATGGATTATGAAAATCTGGCACTTACTGAGAGAGTCAATGCATCTTATGCCCGTGATGAATTTGGACGCGCTTATGTGGACAAATGGCATACCCTCAATTTTAAAGCAGCTTATTACCCGAGCCGGTTTATTACCCTGAGTTTAGGCCTTGAAAACATCAACGATAAGATGTATCGTCCTTATGCTTCCGGCATCAATGCGCCGGGCAGAAATTTAATTGCTTCATTAAGAGTAAAATTTTAAAATTAAACGACATGAATAAAAAACATTTAAAAACAATCATATTGACTTTGTTTGCTTTAACTACATACATCCAATTTTCCTATGCACAACGGATTGCAGCCGGAGGGTGGCATTCTGTTGTGGTTTGTAGTGATAAAACGGTTAAAGCATTTGGCGAGAACGCAACCGGTGAGCTGGGTGATGGTACAAATAACGACCAAAGTGAACCTGTTACTGTAACAGGACTTTCAGATATTATTGCCGTTTCAGCAGGAGGCGATCAACTTGAAGCACATTCAATGGCATTAAAAAATGATGGCACTGTTTGGGCTTGGGGGAGTAATCTCTACGGAGGACTTGGCAATGGTAGTACCATCAACACAAATGTACCTGTGCAAACGCTATTACTTAATAACATAATTGCTATTTCGGCAGGTGGTTGGCATTCGGTTGCTTTGAAAGACGACGGCACTGTCTGGACCTGGGGCTGGAATATTGACGGTCAGTTGGGTGATGGAACATTAAACGATCGGATTCTTCCGGGTATGGTAAATGGACTTTCAGATATAACTGCTATTTCTGCAGGCACTTATCATGTTTTAGCCTTAAAAGTAGATGGAACTGTTTGGGCATGGGGTGACAATATAAGCGGTCAAATTGGTGACGGCACAAATATTGACAGAACCATTCCTGTTCAGGTTGTGGGATTGACCGATGTGGTTAAAATCGCAGCCGGACGATTTTTTTCGCTTGCTGTAAAAAGTGATGGAACTGTTTGGGCCTGGGGTGAAAATCTTTACGGGCAACTTGGGGATGGAACAACCACAGACAAAACCCTGCCTGTTCAGGTAGTTGGGTTAAGTGGAGTTACTTCTGCTGTTGCAGCAACCGGTGCCTTTCACTGCATGGCAGTTAAAAATGATAACACAGTTTGGGCTTGGGGTAGAAACACGTATGGCAATCTCGGAGACGGCACACTTGATCACCAGTCAACTCCTGTACTTATGCTTGACATTTCTGATGTTGAAGGTATGGCAGCGGGAACTAATTTTTCGTTGGTTTACAAATATGACGGCACATTTTGGGGTTGTGGCAGAAATGCAAGCGGCCAATTGGGTGATGGAACATTTTTGCAAAGAAATACCCTCACTCAATCAACGTTAGTATGCCCGATTACAGATTTTACCGGAGTTGAAGACAATTTGCCAACTTCAAATAATGACATCCTGATCTATCCAAATCCTGCATCTGACTTTATCACTATTGAAGTTCACGAAAAAACAACCCTGAATTTATTGGATTTACAAGGCCGGCTTTTGAAATCACTTCATTTAACAAACAATGCCAAAAAAGTTGATTTGAGCAATTTGAACCAAGGTATTTATCTTTTGGAATTGAAGAATGAAAAAGAAACCGTGGTGAAAAAAGTATATAAACAGTAAATTTGGATTACAGTAGGAAGCAAAAAAATATGTATGTGATTATTGATAAGATATGCTTCCTTTAGAAACTAAGCCCATTGAGAAAAAATTTTGACCGCCTAAGTTCAAAATTTACTCAGTGGGCTTTTTATTGAATATAAATATCCGGCAACCCTATTTTCCTGACTTTGACAGTTAAATGAGATAACCCGTTAATAATCAATGATAATAAGAAATAAGAAACCGCAATTGTAGTGGCAACTTTTTTTCTTAGGCTATTGTTTTTAAGACAATATGCTTACATTTGCGGTATGTTTGTAAAAGCCACTAAATCTAAAAAACCATACGTATATTCAGTTAGTGGAATCTTTTCGTGAAGGAAAGACTACCAAGCACAAAGGTAATTGCCAACTTTGGTCGCCTTGACCAGTTGCGTGATTCAGGATTCCTACTATCAGTTGGGCAGAAATTGCTGTCATTGAATAACACGCCTTGCATTGGGGCAGAGAATTTGCAGGAAACTGCACGCTTCTGTTATGGTCATTTGGTCTATAAAAAAGTATGGGAGCAACTTGGCATCGGAGAAATTATCAAAAAATGTGCTAAGGGAACAAGGATAAAGTTCGATATAGAAGAGGTGATTTTCTATTGTGTGATTCATCGTCTGTTGAAAAGCAAATCAAAACATCAAGCATTTAAAGATCAGAAATTGTTTTATGGGCTAGAAACATAATTGGGTTGCAAGAAATTTACCGAAGTTTAGATTTTTTGTGTGATAAAAAGCAGGCAATTGAGACACAACTGTTTTACCATAAAAAAGGCGTTTATGCTAAGCCCATCGAAGTTGCTTTTTATGATGTAACGAATTATCACTTTGAGACAAACAGAGCAGATGCTTTACGCGAATTTGGGTTTAGCAAAGCTGGAAAGTTTAATGAAGTACAAGTGGTGATGGGCTTATTTATAGATAGCACAGGCAGACCGATAGGCTACGATCTTTTTCGGGTAATACTTTTGATGGTCAGACGATGGTAGATGCGCTGAAAATGTTAGAAAAGCAGTTTAATATAAGAAAAGTCATTGTAGTAGCCGACAAAGGTCTCAACTCGAAAGAAAATTTTAATTTAATACGTCAAGCGGGCTATGACTACATTGTTAGTGCCCGCTTAAAATCGATGCCCCAAAAGTTGGTACAAAAGATTTTGGCAACCAATGATATGGAGACAAAGACTGTGTGCGAGGATACGGGTGAAGTAACATTTAGCTGGAAAGTGTTGGATTACGAAACAACCTACAGCGATGCCAATACAAAGAAACAAAAATTGCAAGATAAACTCCTAATTACTTGGAGTGCCAAAAGGGCAGCCAAAGACGCAAGAGACAGGGAAAGACAAATACAAAAAGCAAAAGTCAAATTAGACAACGGAGCGGACTTGCAAAACAAAAAAGGGGGCTAACTGATTCCTGAAAATGGCGGAGAGTACCAATACAAAAGCTGCTGAAATAGACCAAGAACGAATAGATGAAGATGCAAAATGGGATGGTTACTACGGCATACAGTATAGTAAAACGGATATGACGAACGAAGAAGTCTTGGCAAACTACCATCAATTATGGAAAATAGAAGAAAGTTTCCGGGTATTGAAGACCACCCTATCCACTCGACCAATTTTTCATTGGACACCCAAAAGGATAAAAGGACATTTCATGACCTGTTTTTTAGCATTCATGCTCGAACGGACGGTGGAACTAACCCTAAAGTTTGCAAACATCAACTTAAGTCCATGCAGTATTAAAGAAGAACTCAATCAAATGCAATTGTCTGAACTAACAATTGATGATAAAAAGTACTTGCTGAAAGGTGCTGACACAGCATTAACCAACAAAATCCTTTCGGCATTTCGTATCCCTCCGTTCAAAGACTTAGCTCCAGCGAACTAAATAACCCGTTTTGTAGTGGCAACTATGCCATTTTGAGGAAACTTAACTCGCTGATTATCAATGGTTTGTGAAATTTAACTGTCAAAGTCAGGAGAAACCGTGGTGAAAAAAGTATATAAACAGTAAATTTGGATTACAGTAGGAAGCAAAAAAATATGTATGTGATTATTGATAAGATATGCTTCCTTTAGAAACTAAGCCCATTGAGAAAAAATTTTGACCGCCTAAGTTCAAAATTTACTCAGTGGGCTTTTTATTGAATATAAATATCCGGCAACCCTATTTTTATGCCGTTATTATGACTGATGAAATTTCAGAAAAAATAAACACTAACGCCATAGACAATTTTTTATCTTTAACCATTGACCCATTAGGTAGAGCTATACCAAAAAGCAAATTAGTTAAAGATTACAATTATCCGAAAGAAGACGTTTATGATCTAGACTTTGAAGATTGGTAATGAGAATACGAAAAAGCATATCTTTGGCGAATGGGCAGACTTATTTTATTAATATTTTGGGGGTTACCGCTCGCTCTTATTGCACAGAATGAAGCAGATATCGATTCTTTGAATAGAATTATTTCAGGTAATTTTCACGACACAATAAAAGTTGATGTATTCCTGACTTTAGCAGGTAAATATGTCAATCATTCTCCTGTAAAAGCAATAGTTTATTGTAAAGAAGCGCACGCCCTCTCGGAAAAAATAAATTATGAAAATGGACTTTCCAATTCACTTGGATGGTTAGCCTTTATCCACGAACAACAAGGGGAAATTCCAAAAGCCCTTTATTATAACTATGAAGCACTGGAACTGATCAAAAAAACGGGCAATAAAATAGGCCAGGCAATATTGCTCAATAATCTAGCAGCTATTTATAAAGACCAAGGCAACCTTGAAAAATCGCTTGATTTGAACTTGCAGAGTTTGAAGCTTCAAAAAGAAACGGGCAACACTCAGGGCATTGCTAATAGCTATAATAATCTTGGATTGCTTTTTCAAGGGCAAGGAAAAATTGAAGAGGCCTTTGCAAATTTTTCAAAAGCTCTGACCATTTATGAAACACTTCATGATGAGGAAGGAATAGCAACAGCCGTACAGAATATTGGTGCTCTTTACAAAGAGCAAAAAGAATACGATGCAGCCTTGAACTACACTCGAAAGGCGTTGGCTATCTCTTTAAAAAATAACGATAAATATGGAGCAGGGTATATGCTGAATTCTCTAGGGGGTATATTTGAAGAACTGGAAAATTCCGATTCTGCACTGTTTTACTACCAAAAAGCGCTTGATTTGCGAATAGAAATAGATGACAAACAAGGGCAAGCTTATTCCCTGAAAAACAAAGGAAATATTTATGAAAAACTTAATAAGATTGAAGATGCAAAAGCGGCTTATGAAAAAAGTCTGATTTTATTTGAAAATTTGGGGGAGAAGTGGGGTGAAACAAAAACCTGCTATAACTATGGTTCTTTGTTAGTTACAGAAAATAATCTGCCCGCTGCCGAAACATATTTAACCCGTTCACTTCAACTTGCCCGTCAACTCGGCTATCCTGCGGACATACGCAATGCAGCAGACGGCTTGCAAAAACTTTACCGGGCAAAAAAAAATTGGAAACAGGCTGTTGAAATGTATGACCTTTTTGTTCAGATGCATGATAGTGTTGAAAATGACAATAATCGCAGAATTGCTATCAAAACACAGTTTCGCTATGAGTACGAAAAAAAAGAAGCAACCCTGAAAAACGAACAAGAGAAAAAAGATGCCCTTGCCAAGGCAGAGATTACCCGACAAAAATTTTACAGCTATGGTTTTGCAGGAGGCTTTGCCGTGGTATTATTATTTGCTTTCGTATTTTTTACACAACGCAATAAAATTAAAGAAGGTAAAAAAAGAAGCGATGAATTACTCTTGAATATTTTACCTGAAGAAGTAGCCGAAGAATTGAAAATGAAGGGAAGTGCAGATGCAAAACTTATTGAAGAAGTAACCGTAATTTTTTCCGATTTTAAAGACTTTACAGTATTGTCAGAAAAATTGAGTCCACATGCATTGGTAAAAGACCTGAACGAATGTTTCTCTGCATTTGACCTGATGATGGAAAAATACGGGTTGGAAAAAATAAAAACCACTGGGGACAGCTATATGGCAGCAGGCGGATTGCCAACTCCAAACAGTACTCATGCTACTGATGCCATAAAAGTAGCTTTGGAAATGCGCAACTTTATAGCCAAAGGAAAGGAAAAGAAAGTTGCAGCCGGACTTCCATACTTTGAAATAAGAATCGGTGTCCACACAGGTCCCGTAGTTGCAGGTATTGTTGGCGTAAAAAAATTTCAATACGATATTTGGGGCGACACTGTGAACACCGCTGCACGAATGGAACAAAATTCAGTGGCCGGAAAAATCAATATCAGCGGAACAACTTATGAGTTGGTGAAAGATAAATTCAAATGTAGTTACAGAGGAAAGATCGAGGCAAAAAACAAAGGCGAGATTGATATGTATTTTATTGAAGATTGAGCGGCTCTTAATAGGTATCATGAATGGCTAACCGGAAAAAAATTTTCAAGATTTCATTTTTAGGTTTTCCTTTGAAAAAAAAGGAAACAAAATTGAGCAAAACTTACAACTTATCTATCTCAGCAAAAATGTGTATCTTTTAATGTTTTGGCTAAAGCACATTGCAGAGATGACTAAGATTTAATTACTTTAGCTGCGAGTTGAAAAATGTTTTTACATTTGTAGGGTTCGTGAAACTTTAAATTGGTTTAAAAAAGTTTTTAAGCTGATTTAGATTTGAATGAATATCTGAATTGACAAATCCAACCAACAAATATATGGACTCTCAACTCGATTCCCGCAAAGCAACTGTTTCCTGGAGTTTGTATGATTGGGCAAATTCTGCATTTGCAACAACCGTCATGGCCGGCTTTTTTCCTATTTTTTTCAACGATTACTGGAGCGCCGGCTCTGATTCTGTAACTACTACAGCCCGTTTGGGCATGGCACATTCTTTAGCAGGAATTACAGTAGCGCTCATGGCTCCTATTTTGGGATCAATTGCCGATCAAGGATCGGTTAAAAAGAAATTTCTGAGCTTTTTCGCTTTTATGGGAATGGTGATGACCGGTAGCCTTTATATGGTTCAGCAAGGCAACTGGCAGGTCGCTATTTTTACTTATGTCATGGCAGCTATTGGTTTTACAGGCGGTAACATTTTTTATGACTCCCTGATTACAGCCGTAGCTTCGCCAAAAAGTATGCACCGCATCTCTGCTATGGGTTTTTCTTTGGGTTATCTGGGAGGTGGTTTATTGTTTGCCTTTAACGTATGGACTGCTTTAAGTCCCGAAACTTTTGGCTTTACTTCTGCAGCCGATGCAGTTCGGTTTTCTTTTTTAAGTGTTGCGCTTTGGTGGGCTGTTTTTTCACTCCCAATTCTGTTGTTTGTCAAAGAGCCACAAAGCGAGGGCAGTATTAAACCAGGCCTATCTTTTGTTAAATCAGGTTTTAAACAGTTTTTAGACACATTTCATGAAATCCGCAAGTTAAAAGGCATCTTTTTGTTTTTAGCTGCCTATTGGCTTTATATTGACGGAGTTGATACGATCGTCGTTATGGCGGTAAATTATGGACGATCTATCGGGTTTGAATCTACTGATTTGATTACGGCATTGTTAATGGTTCAGTTTATCGGCGCACCTGCTGCCCTTGGTTTTGGTTATCTGGGCGACCGGATTGGTGCCAGAAATGCTATTTTTATAGCTATTGGGGTTTATCTTTTCATCTCCGTTTGGGGTGCATTTATGAAAGAAAAGCACGAATTTTACATACTTGCCGGAACAATAGGCTTGGTTCAGGGAGGTATTCAGGCATTAAGTCGTTCGTTTTTTGCCCGTATCATTCCGGTTAATAAATCAGCCGAGTTTTTTGGGTTTTACAATATGGTGGGCAAGTTTGCAGCCGTAATTGGTCCTGTTTTGATTGGGATGACCGGGGTCGTAGTCAAAGGTTTAGGTGCATCGGCAGATACAGCAACCCGGATAGGTATAACTTCGATTTCCCTGTTGTTTATTGCAGGTGCTATTTTGTTTTACTTTGTCAACGAGGAAAAAGCCCGGAACGAAGCACAAGACAGATATGCTACAAAAGAGTAAACTATCCTGCTTAATATTTGGTAAAATTACGATGAGAAGTGTATTCTACCGGATTAATTCCATTGGGAATTTTGGTTCGATGCAGATCTGAGCGTTTTAGAAGCAAATATAAATATCTGCATCACTATGGCTATAATCATTAGTATTGCTAATTCAAAACGGGTGAGAATGTTGTTGCCGGCTATGATTTTTTGTGAATTGTCGTTCAGGTCTTTTCCGATAGCAATTTGAATTCCGGATAGTTTTTGCAATTGCTCTAAAATTTTATTAAACGATTCATCCAATCGGGATTTAATCTGCGATGATTCTTCGGAAAAAGTCGTCGCTGCCGAATGTATATACTGCCTTTCTAACTCATTCAGGTCAATTATCTGGGCTTTGAACTGGTTAAATATTTCATTTTCCAAAACGGTTAGTTTGGTTTTATCATAAGCCGCAATATAACCACCAATGATGGTATTATATTGAACGGTCAGGGTGTCTAAACGGCCAAAATTGTTTGAATTGTAACAATTATCTATCGCCATTTTCTTTCGGTACAGGTTGTCCGATATGTGATAAATATAACTTTCGACCAACAACCGGTCTTCATACACTTCAGAAAATGAAGTTCCTAACTCTTCAACATTGCTGTTGTCCATCCGGTTAATGACAAAAATAACTACAAAAACCAAAGCAAGAAACAATGCAAATTTTGTTTGTTGCGATATGTTGTAAGCCCATTTCATAGCTGTATAATTTAAAGAGTTCCTAGTAAATGTAACAAAATTGGGCAAATTATGTTGTCGTTTGAAGTGAAATAGACACTGAGAACCCCAAAAACTCCAAATACTGATGTGCCGATTACTTTGCTTTTTTTTATTATTGTCCTTTAGTTTTACAAACATCAAAGGCAACCACACCTAATTAAGTCCCGAAACCGGATTTTTTCTGATTTTATAGCTGCTTAACTTTCAACCCAATGCATCAAATTGCGGTCAAGCAACTGACTTAACTCTTCAATATCTTTTTTAAAGGCTTGTTGTAATAACTGCTTTGTTTCCGGATTGATAGGCTGTCGTTCGACATATCTGGTATTGACTGACCATAGCTTTTTTTGAATCCACGATCTCAATGATTTTGAAGGAAGTAACACTTTAACTAACCTGATAAGTCGTTGGTCTCTTTTTTTAAGAAAATTTCTCAAAAAGGGGTATTTTATCTTTTTATTTGGATTAATACGTTTTGCATTCACGGTAAATGTATCATCAACACCAAGAAACTGGAGTGTTTGTTTGTAAATCAAAGCCGCATCTTTTGCAAAATCATCATAAATAATCACCTTTACCTGCTCCCTGCCAAAAACCTCAAAATATCTTTTTAACTGAGGTGTAAATCTAACTACTTCTGAATAATACAATCCCTCAACAGGACAACCAATAAGTGGAGGAATTTGCACCCCTTTTCGCCTTGCTCCTTCTGCCATCAGTGCATCTTCAAACACCGGAATATTTTCATTGCCCTCATAAACCTGTTGACTATGTAAGGAATACAACATCTGAACCGGATTTCTCAACATAATAATTATTTTCGATCCTGGATTAAATTGTTTGATTTCTTTGGCTGCATTTTTAGAATACAAGTACCAAACCGATGCTTCTCCACAAATCAAATCCGGTGCAGCATCAGCAAACAAAGACAAGTAATATTCTAATTTTGGACGAGGCTCTCGAAAAGTAAAATCACTGCCAAAGAAATATAACTCTTTGTCAGGCAAAAAAATTTGGGGATGCTGCTTTAAGTACTCATACATTGCCGTGGTTCCGCATTTAGGCGCACCTGCAATAAAAAAAGAAGGGGTTCTGTTAAAATTATTCATGAAGCAAAGTTAAATTTAACATTTTGCCAAAACCGCAAATTTTAGAACCTAAAACCAAAAATCCTGATTGAATAAACAATTCTCCGGTGAATTTTACTTTATCTTTATCACCAACCTGATTTGTCATTTCACTCATTTTCTAATATAAAAAATCTTTTCGATGAACGCTATTTATTATAACCGAGTTGAAAACAAAATTAAATTACTTCCCTTTTCAGAAGCATTTAGTCTGAGATGCGCTTACGTTTTAAGCAAATATATAACAATTACCGGAAATTCTTATTTATATATTTGCTTTGAAAAAATATTTGAGAACGCGAAATTAGAATTGAAGTTAAAGGTTTTACAGGGAGAGGCAAAGCATGAAAACGATGAACTTAACTCCCTTTTCTCAAGGATTTCAGAAACAATTAAAATGCACAGGAAAATAAAACATCCCACCCCTCGGGATATTTTATTTTTAAAAAAAATTGAGAAAACTGTTGACTTATTTTGGAAAGAATACATGGAAGCAAATTTGAAGAAGTTTGCCAAGTTCGGTTTATCTCAGTTAGAAGTTTTTTTAGCATCCAACGAAATTAAAGTAATGAGTGTTTCAGTTGAAAATCCGGAATCTGATAAAGACGTATACGTTCCAACCAGTAAAATATTAATGTTGGATTTTGAAGATTTAGAGATGAAACACTTCTTCTTTTTGCCGAGTATTTTTTTTGAAGATGAATATTTTGGTCAATTTTTACCCGAAGAACTACCTTTATATTACGAACCTGTTTTTTCATTTCCAAATATTATTGGATTTGAAGCGGACGAGTTAAAATCTCTAAAATTAAGCTGCTTGAATGAAGCTTTACCCTTTTGGGATAAATTTGGTGTATGGTATGATGCTTGTGGTGAAGAGCAAACTGACAAGTCAAAGCAAATCTTTTACGATGAAGTTTTTCCATTGACCAAAAATTTAAACGAAAAACTGAATGATAGTTCTTTTTTTAAACGCCATTATCATAATTCGCCAATAGAAATTAAATACGAGGTTGTAATGGGCGAAATACCACTTCAAACTATTTGGGCTTTTTACGACAAACTGGGAATAATTCCGGATGAAACTAAAGAAGAGTTGAATACATTCAGAAATAATGACCTTTACAAAAACAAACGCATCCCATTTATTGCCAACTTAGTGGACATAACAAATATACTTCAAGTAGATAAAATATCTGAAGAAATTGAAAATGAATCTATTGTTCCGCCCTCACGCAAAACTTTAAACATAGATTGAATCTGTTTTTGTTTTTCAATTACACGTATTTAAGACTTTTTAGTGATACAATCCTATCAAAAAATTGAAAATTGCTAACTTGCAACTTGGTTTAAAAACAACTTTTTATACTTTAGGCAGAATGTTGGTCTAACAACAAATCAACGCAATTATTCAATTTAACTGTACCATTAAATTTGATACAAGCAATTCGACCAAATCAAAGCATAAAAAAAAATGCTGTATTGACTTCTTAAACTAAGTCTGCACAATTTTAATGGATTATAAAATCAAACCATATGAGAGAAGATAGATTTAAGTATTTTTCTGTAAAAATTTTACACAGTGAGTTATTACTCGAGTTTGTCCTATTGGAAGATTTTGTGCGTTTTTTGCAAACTCATCGAATTTCGACCATATTTAAATTGTTAAACGAAACTAATGAAGTTTCCCATTTTGCAGTCAGTTATAAAGGAGGCTTGATGAGACAAGATTCAGAAGGATTTGAAAATATTGAAGATTATTTAGTTTCAAGAAGAGAAAATTTTCCAACTTCAGAATCTTTTTATATTTCAAAAAAATTGGGGTATAAAAACTACCAAGAATATAAGATAGCACTTGAATCGGGGATAGAAAATATTGAAGATTTTATACTTATGAAATCTAAAGGATTTATAGAAGGATATGCTGAATGGAACAAAAACAAATCCTTTGAACCCGTTTTTGCCAATCCATTTGAGCTATTAAGATTTGCCCTTGAAAATAATTTTGAAAATTATACGGAACTGAAAAGTGGATTTGAAAAAGGATTTAAAAATGGCGGTATATTTCGAATAGCAACAGCAAAAGGATTTAGCAATTTTGCCGACTATGCAGAGGCTGAAAAATTTGGCGTTCAAAGTTTTAATGAGCTGAATAAAATTCGCAGTAACAATATTCGGGACATCAATGACTATCACAACTATTTAGATCTTGAGTTGATAAAAACTGAAGACACCACACACGATCAGCGAGTCCTTCAAATCATTTTGAGCAAATTGCCCGATGGCAGAAAAGTTTCAATTAATAAATTGATTGAATACTACACCAAAGAATTGGAAAACTATATCTATCCGGATACCGGAGAAATGCCCAAATGGTTTACCTTAGGATTTGACGGAAAAGAAAGCATCGTTAAATTTCTGACCTTTAACAATGCAGTTAAAAAGTATGGGCATTATGACAACGATGGTGAGTACTTTGAAACAAAAGTTATTCAAAGCAGAACTGTTATCATAGACGGCAGCAATGTGGCTTTTAATTCTATCTCAAAAAAAGAGGCTAAAGCCAAAATTGAAAATGTGATTTTGGTTGTAAATGAACTAAAAAAAAGAGGATTCACAGCTATCACAGTGATAGCTGATGCCTCATTGCGTTACAGAATTGAAGATAAAGACAGATTACAAGAATTGAAAAAATTGGTTAATTTTATAGAAGCTCCTGCCGAAAATCAGGCCGATATTTTTATATTACAGTTAGTAAAAAAGAACATTGTCTGCTGATAAGCAATGATGTTTTTCGAGACTGGAAATTGCTGGATCCCTGGATAGCACTAAATATTGATTATTACCGAATCTCTTTTATGATTAAAGAAGACACCGTTTTGTTGCCTGATTTAGACAAATAAATATCTGTTTATTGAACAGGCATACTGATTCTAAAACCGGCCATAATTGGCCAATGGTCTGAAAGGGGTTTCAGCGTGTCGTTTTGAAAATAAAACTGCGGCGCATCCAATTGATAATAGGTGGGTGTAATTTTTATATGTTGATTGCTTCGGTAAAAAAACTTATCAACAACCTCACAGTTTTGATTAGTTCTAATAGGGGAACACTCCCTCAATCCATCCTCCAAAAATTCAGGAATGCTGCCAGAACGTGTCAGTTCAATCCAAATATCTTTAAAATCGTGGTTAAACATAGCGCGAATAGTGTCTCCCGCTCTCGTATAGCGAGAGTTAAAATCGCCCATCAGGATAACTGCTTGTCCTTCGGAATGTTGTGTGATGTAGTTTAAAAGTTGCGCAATATTTTGCCTTCTTGCTACTATGGATGTTTCGCCTGAACCGGCATTGCAGTGAACATTATAAAAATCTATACCGGTATTGCCGTTTAATATTATTCGCGAATACGAAAAACCCTTCGGAGTAAGACAATCTGCAAAGGTGCAGTTTTCCCAGGAAACCCTGTCCAGATTTTCTATTTTAAACCTCGAAAAAGTATTCAATCCGTCTCCACCAGGAACACAACCGGTGGTTTCGGTAATATAAGGATGGTTATTGTATAAGCGCAAGGAATCGTGATAGCAAAAGTCTTCTTGTACATGCACTACATCGTAAGCGTTCAAAAGAGGGCTTATGGATGAAGTGTATAAATCGGGCTTGGAAGAGGATATAAAAGCCGGAAGTCCGGCAACATTATAACATAAAACATTGAGGTCGGTTTCAATATTTTCAGGTTCATTGTTGCAATTTGAAAAAAACGATAGGAGTAAAAACAGAAAAAGGCAACCTAAAACGCTGTTTTTAAAAACCGGGCAGATTGTATTAGCCATTTTGCGCAATATTAAAGCATGAAGATAAGGTAAAACGCAATAACAGCATCTTACTGTTCTAATTCTTTTCTGACTTAACGACTAAAAGGTATTAAAATGTCGTTTTAGAACTAAATGTTATAGCTTTATGAGGGGGAAAAAGGGGTTGCTTCAGGTACTCGTTTTTTGTAAGAAAGGGTAAGTTCAAATTTAATTCTATGTAAGTTCTGTTCTTAAAAATACGATTATTTAGCAACAACCCTCCATCAAAAATGGATAACCCTGCATCAAAAACAATGAAGGTTGTATCAAAAAAAGTGAGGTGAAATCCTCTTTTTGTGCCACCAAGAACATTTTTTATTTAAAATCAGGTCTGAAATTGGTTTAAAATATCTCAATTTTAAACAAAAAAATTGATTTTTTCTTGAATAAAAATGCAATTTTGGGTTCCAAAACGTCATTTAAACTCAATAAAAAGTTAGTCAAAATTTTTAAATTTGAAATTAAAAGGAGAAAAATCGAAATCGGAAAAACAAAAATTGAAATTGAAAAAGTAAAAATTACAATTCCCTTTGGAAAAAAAGAAATTTAATAGCTTTCAATTGCAATTGAGGTTTTTAAAATTGTAATTTGAAAGAGAAAAAAAGTAAATAAAATGTTCTTAATTGTTTTTTTACGGCCTCTTAGTTTGCTTTTTTATTATGCAACTGACTTTTTGAAGTTGAAACCCTGCATTTAATCGAACAAAAATCAAACTGCATTTAAGTCAATTATAGAATATAATTTTACTTAAACACATTGCATAGTCCAATCGCTATTTATCCCAACCTGTCTTTATAGCTTTCGTACCCAAAATTCCGGATTAAACGGTAACGATTGTTTTCCTGCCAAATTCCGATATCAGGAAGGTTTACCCCGTTAAAAGTGGTTGTTTTGACCATTGTATAATGAATCATATCGTCAAAAACGATAGTATCGCCAACTGATAAGGGTTGTTCAAAGGAATAATCCCCCATAAAATCACCGGCAAGACAAGTCATTCCGCCCATTCTGTAGGTGGGTTTCCCTTTTGTTGGGTCCGTAGCTCCTAAAATCCGGGGTTTATACGGCATTTCTAAGGTATCCGGCATGTGAGCGGCAAAAGAAACATCCAACAAAGCCACCTCAATGCCCTGACTGTCAATAATATCTAAAACTGTGCTGCGCAAATAGCCTGTTTGCCATGCTATTGCCGAACCGGGTTCGAGTATAACGTCAATATTGTACTTGCTCCTTATTTTTTTAATTAACCCTATCAAGTGTTGCGTATCATAACCTTTCCGGGTCATTAAATGTCCGCCACCCATGTTTAGCCATTTAATCTGATGCAGTAAATCGCCAAACCGCAGTTCGACCGCCTCTAAGGTTCTTTCAAGTGTAAATGAATCGTTTTCGCAAAGAGTGTGAAAATGTAATCCCTCAATTTCTTCAGGAAGGCCGTCAGGAATTTGGTCGCGTGTAATCCCAAGCCTTGAACCTGCAATACAAGGGTTATACATTTCAGTAGTTACTTCAGAATACTGCGGGTTAATACGCAACCCGCATGATACAGGATGAGTATGTTGTTTGACACGGTCTTTAAAACGTTCCCATTGAGCCAGGGAATTAAAAGTCAGGTGGCTGCTGTATTGCAACATTTGCTCAAATTCACGGTCAAGATATGCCGGAGCATAAGTATGTGCTTTGCAGCCCATTTCTTCCACAATTAACCTGGCCTCGTTCAAAGAACTTGCAGTTGCACCACTGAGATACTGTTTGACCATTCCAAACACCGGAAACATGGCAAAACCCTTCAATGCCAGAATGATGCTGCACCCGGATTCTTGTTGAACAGAATGTATCAATTCAAGATTTTTGCGCAAAAGTGATTCATCCAACACATAAGCTGGAGAAGGAATCTCCGAAAAGTTGACCATTATTATTCTTTGAGATTTGAATTAAAAACATGGCAGGGCTATTATTTTTTGCCGGACAAAAACTGATAAATAGCGATTTGAGCATTCAGTTTAGGCTTTTTGTTTTTCTTAAACACATTGCCTTTGTGGTGGTTCAGGTAACGGGCTTTTTGATTGTCGTTCAATTGAATGTCTATCATTTTTCGCAATTCATTCTGTAGTTTTTTGTCGTAAACGGGGCAGGCCACTTCAATCCTGTGTCGCAGGTTTCTTTCCATCCAATCGGCCGACGCAATAAAGTATTTTTCATCACCTCCGTTTGCAAAAATAAGAATTCTGGAATGTTCGAGATATTGGTCAACAATGCTGATGGCGTTTATATTGTTTTTAAGTTCCGGAATATGTGTTGCCAAACAACAGATGCCTCTGACAATTAAATGGAGCTTAACTCCGGCTTCTGCTGCCTCATAAAGCTTATCAATCATAGCCATATCATTCAAACTATTTAATTTGGCTATCAGGTAAGCCTTTTTACCGGCTTTCGCATTGGCAATCTCCACATCTATTAAACTGCATAACTGGTCTTGCATAAAATATGGGGACACCAATAAATGTTGAAACGGCTGCACAAATGTTTTCATTTCAACAAGGTCAAAAAGTTGTTTGATGTCTTTGGTTATGCCATCATGGGCAGTAAACAAACTATCGTCAGCATAAACGTTGGCGGTGTCTTCGTTAAAATTGCCTGTTGAAATATAGGCATAGTGTGATATGCTCAAATCCGGGTTTCTTCTGCCGACCAAACATAATTTTGCATGAATTTTCATATCCTGAATCCCATGCAACACCTTTATCCCGCTTTCCTGCATTTGTTTCGCCCATTTAATATTGGCTTCTTCGTCAAAACGTGCCTGTAATTCTAAAACAGCCGTTACTTCTTTTCCGTTTTTGCGCGCATTGATCAGAGCTTCGACAATATTGGAATTGTTTGCCAATCTGTAAAGCGTGATTTTTATAAACCTGACATGAGGATCAATGGCAGCCTCCCTCAAAAAATCAATCACCGGATGATAGGATTGATACGGGAAATGCAACATTATATCCTGATTGTCGAGTAATAAAAACAAACGGTGATTGGGGTTTATCGCAGGATGTTGCAGGGGGGGGTAAACGTCTCCGGTAAACTGAAGCGCTCCCAAACGTGGGAACTTCATAAAATCTTTGAAGTTATGATATCGCCCGGCACCAATTATATTGTCAGCTTCAGTAATGTGCAGTTTATCCAAAATGAAGTTCAACATATCCTGATGTGCCGTCAAAAGTTCATCGTCATAAATAAACCGCACGGGTAATCCAAAACTTCGTCGCTTAATGCTCGTATCAATCAATTCTAAAAAACTTTTTGAAACATCGGTATCAATATCTATTTCAGCATCCTTGGTAATTTTGATAGTATAAGCATCGTATTGGTCATAACCAAAGATGGCAAAAATATCTTCCAGACAAAACCGGATTACATCGTCAAGCAAAATAACATGAGTCTTGTTGTTAGAGGTTGGCAAAACATAAAATCTCGAAAGTTTATGAGTGGGCACTTCAATTAAGGCATACCTTTTCTTTTTGCTTTTATCTGCTTTATCAAGGCTGACTGCCAGATAAATTGAACCGTCTTTAAGATGTGGAAATTCATCAATATCGCTAATCATTAAAGGAATCAAAGCAGGTCTGACTTTGTCGTGAAAATATGCTTTTACGGCCTTCCCCTGAGCCTTTGTCAATTTCTTTTCGTCTATGATAAAAATATTGTTTTTAGATAGCTGACGCTTTATGTCTTTGTAGATTTTTTCAAACTTATCTTGTTGAATAACTACTATTTCCTGAATTTGATTCAGCGTTTTTTTAGGGCTAAATCCTAACGCAAGCCTTGCTTCTTTGTTGACACTCAATACCCTTTTAAGCGTAGCTACACGTACTCTGAAAAACTCATCCAAATTGTTAGAAAATATTCCAAGAAATTTAATTCTGGTTAGTAGCGGAGTTTCTTCATCCTCGGCTTCCTGTAATACGCGTTCATTAAAACTTAACCAACTCAATTCGCGGTTAATGTATTCATATTTATTATTGGACATAAC
This sequence comes from Sphingobacteriales bacterium, assembly GCA_016700115.1. Taxonomy (NCBI): domain Bacteria; kingdom Pseudomonadati; phylum Bacteroidota; class Sphingobacteriia; order Sphingobacteriales; species Sphingobacteriales bacterium. The sequence goes on from CP064999.1 coordinate 5,032,667, forward strand.
CTGTCTTCTTTTTTAACTATTCAGCAGACTATCATTTTTTTTCTTTTACAATAATGTACTGTACTTATTGATTTCTTTATCAAGAACAAGTGCATCGGGCAATTTTTGTGCCAGCAAGCTCCAAAATTGCGAACTGTGGTTTTTAACTACGGTATGTGCTAATTCATGTACCAATACATAATCAATCAATTTATCGGGCAATCGCATCAAATGGACATTCAGATTGATATTGTTGGTATGCGAACAACTTCCCCATCTGCTTTTAATATTTTTAATAGAAACACCCGAGTAAGTAAACTTGTGTTGTAGTGCCAATTGAGCCAATCGCTTTGGTAAATATTGATGCGCTTCTATACGGAGGGCTTCTACAATTCCTTTTTTAATAAAATCCTGTAAAAGTGGATTTGAAATATTTTCTCCCATCGGATATTGTACGTTGATTACCCCGTTTCGGATTTCTATTCTTGCATTTGCTATATGGGCTTTAGCAATTTGCAGTTTATGGTTACGGGTGGTAAAAGTGGTGGTTTCAGTATAAAGATTGGGAAGTGAAGTTTTTATCTGATTGTGTTGGACTTTTTCTAAAGTATCTAAAATCCATTTTTCTTTGTTGACTATTAATGCCTTTATCTGTTCCTTTGCGACACCGAAAGGGACAATTACTTTCACCTGACCGATTGAATTAATTGTTATGCGCATGTTTTTTGAGCGTTTGCTAAAAGCAACGTCCATGTCTATTTTCTTCAGGTTTTCGGTATGGAAATAAGGATGCTTCATTTTATAATATACTGTCAGAAATTTTCAAAATCATAATAATTGCAAAAATAGTCTTTATCGTTCAATTTCGACCTTACTTCATTATTAATGGTTCGATTTTGGTAAAAGTCTATGATGAATTATAAGTCTATGATTCATAAAACAAAAAAACCGCCACTTGTTTTATCAAGCAGCGGTTTATTTTTTTTGAGCCTTTAAAGGAATTAACGCAAATCAACTATTTCTGCTCCGGGATGTTTTGATTTGTCGAAAACAAAAAAACTATTGTCAATAGTCTGACCGGTTTGAGGGTCTTGAATAGTATAGGTATAACGACTGCCGTTTCTTTCAAAAACAATGGCCTTGGTTACCATATTTGTTTTGGTATTGATGGTCAGTCTGGTTTTAAAAAAAGGCGAATTGCTATTTAGTGGGGTTATATCTACCTCGGCAAGACCTGCACTGTTTGCAGGAGTGCGGAGAAGGTATTTAAAATCCTTTGGGTTGATATTCAATAACTGAGCCGGTGAAATTTCGCCGGATTCGGGATCTACAGAGGTGATCTGAACTTCTTTATCTTGTTTCAGATATGTCCAGATTGAACTTCCATCGCAATATCGGTCTAATTCGGAAGTTTCTATTTTATAGCTATTACCTTTTAAATAGAGTTTTCCTTTTTGTGTTTCATTGATTTTGGAATCTGTGTTTTCCATTTTCAATAAAAAATCTGCTTTAAAGGATTTAAGGGATTTGAAGTTCTTAGCCACTTTATCTAAAATTACTTTTGCTTCGGGGTCAAAAGCATCACTTTGTGCAAAAACTGGAGAAGCAATAGTTCCGGAGATTAGTACTAAGGCAATAAACAAGGCAATTGTTTTTTTCATAAAATTTTGGAAGTTAAAAGGCTTATCGTTTAAAACGTATTGAATATTATTTGGAGTTAGATAATTGAGGTACAAACAAGTTTAATGCGAAGCTGATTGATGAATGAAAAGAATTGATTTGGTACTGAAATTGGTAAACCCTACTTTTGCACATTGATAGTGCCTGAAAAAAAACAGCCTTAAAAAAAATGTTCTTCATTCAATGATACTACCCATGTTTTTCTTCCTCAAACGTTTGATAATACCGTTTTGTTGTTTCACTCTTTTTATCTGCTGCGGCGATTCAACCGGCAACAAAGATATTAAGGATGCTAAAATATTCAGGTACAACCAATCTTCTGGTATCACTTCATTAGACCCTGCATTTGCCAAAGATCAGGCAAATATCTGGGCAATTAATCAATTATTTAACGGTTTGGTTCAAATGAACGACCGTTTGGAAGTTATCCCCGCAATTGCAAAAAGCTGGGAAATCAGTCCGGATGGGCTTACTTATACTTTTCACCTTCGCAACGATGTCTATTTTCACGACCATCCTGTTTTTGAAGGAGGGAAAGGGACAAAAGTAACTGCTGCCGATGTTGCTTACAGTTTCGGTCGCATTATCGATAAAGATGTGGCTTCGGCAGGTGCTTGGTTGTTTAACGACAGGGTTAGTGTTTCCGAACCTTTTACTGCAATAAACGACTCGACCTTTCAACTAAAACTGAAACAACCTTTCCGGCCTATGTTGGGAATACTAACCATGCAATATTGCAGTGTTGTACCCAAAAAAATAGTTGAACATTTCGGCAAAACTTTCAGAAGTAATCCTGTCGGAACAGGACCTTTTAAGTTTTCGGTGTGGAAAGAAAACGAAACCTTAGTTTTAACCGCTAATCCAAATTATTTTGAAACGAATGAGTCAGGTAAAAGAATGCCTTTTATAGATGGTGTTAAAATAACCTTTATGGAGAATAAGCGAAATGCTTATTTGTCTTTTATAGAAGGGAAAATTGACCTGCTTTCAGGAATTGATGCGACTTACAAAGACGACCTTTTGACTTCTGATGGGGAGTTAAGGCCGGAGTTGAACACTAAAATTCAGCTTTTGCGTTCGCCCTATCTCAATACCGAATATTTAGGAATCATGTTGGGCAAAACCGGATTAAGCGAACTTCAAAACAAAAAGGTCAGGCAGGCCATTAACTACGCCATTCATCGCGAACAAATTGTTCAGTATCTGAGAAACAATATCGGTAATCCGGCATTTTCGGGCTTTGTTCCAAAAGGTCTTCCCTCGTTTGATGAATCAGCCGTAAGAGGTTTTACTTACCAACCGGAAAAAGCACGTCAGTTGCTGAAAGAAGCCGGTTTTGAAAATGGAAAAGGGCTGCCTGTTATTCCTTTTGAAACGACAGATGCTTATCAGGACATCAGTACTGCCATTCAAAATCAGTTGAAAGAAGTCGGCATCCAAGTAGCTGTTTCACTAAACCCCGCCTCTTTTTTGAGGGAAAAGGCCGCTAAGGGAGAAGCTGTAATGTTTCGCGGCTCATGGATTGCAGATTATCCCGATGCCGAAAGCTATTTTACTTTTTTTTACGGCAAAAATCCTGCTCCTCCAAATTATACTCGGTTTAACCATGCTGAATTTAACCAACTTTATCTGCAATCATTAACCGTTAACGATGACAATAGCCGATATGATATTTACAGGAATCTCGATAAAATTATATTAGAAGAAGCTCCTGTTGTCCCTTTGTATTATGACGAAGTGTTGCGTTTCGTTCATCCAAGGGTTAAAAATCTCGGCATTAATCCGTTGAATCTGCTCCATCTTAAACAGGTAACTCTATGATAACCACATTTGTTTCTTGTTAAATCGGTTTGTATATCCCAAGTTTAATTGAACCACTTGAACGATAATTATTTAACCATCGAGGGATTGACTGTTTCGGAATACCGGGATAAAGGAAGTAAGTTTATAGCTTATGCCAAACCTGTATTTTCTATGGAAGCTGTATCTGCATTTTTGGACGAGGTGAAGTCCGAACATCCAAAAGCTACCCATCATTGTTACGCATATCGTTTGGGAACTGACAAAGAACTCAATTATCGGAGCAACGATGACGGCGAACCTTCGGGAACAGCTGGGAAGCCCATTTTGGGGCAAATTGACTCAAAGGGGTTGAGCAATGTGATGGTGATAGTGGTGCGTTATTTCGGCGGCACAAAATTGGGGGTTTCCGGTTTAATTGGGGCTTACAAAACGTCTGCCCGAATGGTGCTTACCGAATCTCTGATTGTTGAAAAAGAGGTTGAAATTACCTTTGAGATTCAATTTGCTTATCTGAATATGAACGAGGTAATGAGCTTGGTAAAGCGATATCCTTTAAAAATTTTATACCAATCGTTTGATAATCAATGTCAGATAAAGATTAGAATGGCTAAAGGGCAATCAGCCTCATTGTTAAAATACTTAGAGGAACTTGAGGAAATTGAAGTGCTTTGGAAAAACCCATAGAATTGAACATAATCAGCTTTATTTTCCGTTTCAAACCCGTTTTCAACTCAAAATTTGATGTATATGATATGTCTGATTATCAGTTATGACACAAATAGCGGAGTAAATCTGAACTGTTTGCCATCAAATAAACCGAGATCACTAAGCTTCAAATAAGGAATTACCAACAACGCCATGAAAGACAAGGTCATATAAGGTGCATTAAGTTTTGAGCCAAGCTGTTTTACCAAACTATCAATCTCTGTGTATTGCCTTGCAACTTCGTAGCCATTTTCTGTGGTCATGATGCCTGCCAAAGGTAGCGGTAAAACCCGGCTAATGTTTTTCTCAACAGCCGATATTGAAAGCCCTCCTTTTGATTCTATAATCAGATTTACTGCCTTGCAAATGTCTTCATCCGATACGCCAACGGCAATGATGTTGTGCGAGTCGTGGGCAACCGAGGAAGCGATTGCACCCCTTGTCAGCCCGAAATTTTTGATAAAAGCAATAGCAGGCGGCATGTTTTGGTAACGATTGACCACGACAAGTTTCAACACATCGGATTGGGGGTTTGACATGGCGTTTCCGTTTTCGTCGGTAAGGGTTTCGCAAGTCAGAGCGTTGGTGATGAGTTGCCCTTCCAATGCTTCGATGACTTTTATTTGGTTGGAAGCGGCTTTTATGGTAAAATCTTTGGGTTGCTTGGGCAATGCGGCGAACAAATTCGGGCTTTCGGCGGGCAGATAAGGCAGGTTTGTTTTACCATTTTTGGCCACGCGAATGCCATTAATATAGGTTTCCTCAACATTCAGTTCCGATAAATTATTGACGACAATAAAATCTGCCGGGTGTCCTTCCTGTAAAAGCCCCACCTCTAACCCATAATGCAAAACAGGGTTCACGCAAGCACATTGCAACACATCCATCAATTGATGCCCGTTTGCCAAAGCGCGCACAACCGCCTCGTTAATATGCCCGTGCACCAAATCGTTGGGATGTTTGTCGTCGCTGCAAAGCATTACCATATTTGTATGCGTAGAAAAAAGGGAGTTGGAGGGCATCAAAGTTTTTGGCAGCCGAGCCTTCGCGAATAATAATTTTCATGCCAAAGGCGAGCTTATCCAATGCCTCGGCGAGGGTAAAACACTCGTGGTCGGTGCTGATACCGACAGCAATATACCGTTTCGCCTCTTCGCCCACAAGTCCTGGGGCATGTCCGTCAACAGGCTTTCGGTGTTTTTGGGCAATGCTTATTTTCTCCATCACCTCTTTGTCGGCAAAAAGTACGCCGGGGAAATTCATCATTTCCGACAGGTATTTTATCTGAGGGAAACGGGTAAAAAGTTCGTCTGTTTGTTGTGGCGTGATGGTTGCGCCTGCCGTTTCAAAGCTCGTAGCCGGCACACAAGAGGGCACGCCGAAATAACATTTAAAAGGCGTTTTGGCGGCGTTTTCAATCATGTATTCCACTCCCGAAACCCCCAAAACATTGGCAATTTCGTGAGGGTCGCTCACCGTAGCCACCGTTCCATGCACCACAGCCAACCGTGCAAACTCGCAGGGAGTTAGCATCGAGCTTTCAATATGCACATGCGCATCAATAAATCCGGGCAAAATATAGCCCGAACAAGGTTCATCGGTGGGGGAAATGCGGGTAATGATTCCATTTTCAATCTCCAATATGGCAGGATAAATCCGCCGGTTCAAAACATCTACGATGTTGCCTTTGATACTATTTAGTATTTCCATAAGTTTTATCAGTTTAAAAAGATAAAGCAAAACGATTGCAGCACTATCCATCAATATAAAAACAGGTTATCTAATCAATTGCTGCCAAATTGCTTTAGCCTGCTCGTTGTTCGGGTTTTTGGCAAGCACTTGTGCGATGAGTTGCTTGGCTTCGGGCAATTTGCGTTGCAATATTTTCAAACCCGCCAAGTTTAACAAAGCCTGCTCATAGTCGGGATTAAGGCTTAGAGCTTTGAGATAATAGTTTTCTGCCTGCAACAAATTTCCATAATTTACCTCAATAAATCCCATATTCGTAAGGGCTGAGATATGCTGGCCATCTTCCTTTAGCAGTTTCAAAAAAACAATTTTAGCCTCATCAAACCGGTTCAGTTTTAGTAAACTTACACCGAGTTTAACATTAAAATCGGGTTGAAGCGGCAACAGAATCACGGCTTTTTCAAAAAAAGACAAGGCTTGTTCTGTTTGTTCCAGTTGAAGATATGCCTCCCCCACACGATAAGCAGTCCAGGCATCGGTTAGTTCTTGTGGTTTGGTTAGTTTTACTAACTGTATGATTTCGTCAAACCTGCTTTTAAGATAAAGAGCATGTATTTGAACTTCAAGTTTTTTGGCTTGCTTTGCATCGGAACTTTGCAAGTAAAATATTGCTGAATCGAGCAAAGCCGGTGTTTGAGTATAACTTTCAAAATAATGCAGATACCCTTTTGCACGGGTCAACGCATCGGGATTGCCCCCTGTTGCTGCCACCAATCCGATAAAGTTTTCAATTTGGTTGATGCTTTCAGGATCAAGAGGTTTTCTGATAAAGTGGTCGTGAATGGTTACATGCGGAATATCAATGCTGCCCGAAATGCGCATGTGGCAACCCGAACAATCGTTTTGATTGGTCTCCATCCGTCGCTGTTCGGGAAGGGTGCAAACCGTTTGGTGTTGCAGTTCCCGATGACAGTTGATGCAGGCATTATTAAAAGCACTTCGCGGTGTTTCCTTCACACTGACATGTGGGTTATGACAACTCAAACAGGTCATTTCGCTTTTTTGGTAACACTCGCTTTTGGTCAACCGATGCGCCTGCGATGCCATGATAAATTTGGTTTGTGCCCCGTCATACTCCGGCAAGAAAATATCCATTATATCAGTTAAGGGCATCCCGGGTTTAAAATCCTCGAAAGTTTTGCCGGCTTTCAACACACTCACCCCCTGTAAATGACAACGTTGACAAACATTCATCTGTAATTCGCGGGTCGGCAAGTTGCGGGGATTAACAATCGAAAAATCGGTATGCAAAGAAGTATCTACCAAGATACCTGCCATCTTTTGTTTCACATGCACCTCTCCCGGCCCATGACATCGTTCGCACCCAATGCCCAAAGGAACTTGGTTAAACTTGTTTTCCGATTGACTCACAAATTCGGGCAAACTATTGTGGCAGGTCATACATTCCAACCCGATGATACGGTTAAATCGCGAACTAAACCCGCCTTCAAATCCGGGAGCCAAATCCCAAATTCCTTTTTGCGTATAAAAAGTAACGGGGGCCTGAAACAAATAACCATTGTCGTCATAAATATGCGAGTTGGTATGTTGTCCCGACCCAATGATGTATTTAATGTATTGCGCACGTTGAAAAACCGTATCCCTTCCCGAAAGCCGAAACTCGCGAATAAACAATGAATCGTTTTTCCAAAAGGGATGGTAATAGAAATTGTTGATGCTGTCATACACCGCAACGTGTTGACCAAAAGTTGCGGCGCTTTTTTGAGGAGTTGCATGGTAAAAAGATTCCCCCATGCCTGTTCGCATAAACGATTCGTAGATATTGGAATGACAGCCCCTGCAGGTTTCCGATCCGACATATTCTACCGTATCGTTCAAATTTAGATAGGCCGATGCTTCGACCGGCTTTTTATCCGAGCCTGTATTCCGGCAATAGGAAAACATCCAAACCACAACGGCTAATGCAAAAAGGAGATACAGTAAGTATTTTTTCATAGCTCTTTGCCGGAAATGTTGAGCGCCACTTAGTCAATCAGACACTAAATTAATCATTGAAACTCAACCCCCAAACTTATCCCGCCATTCCAACATCCCTCCGAGCAAATTACGAGGTTTGGTAAATCCTTGAGCAATCATAATTTCTTTTGCTGTATGACTTCTTTTTCCGGAACGACAATATAGAATGATTTCATCTTCCTTGTGTTCTTCAAATTCATCAAGATGGTCGGCAAATTTGCCTAAAGGTATCAGTTGCCCACCAATATTAAAGTCTGCAAATTCATGAGGTTCACGGACATCAATGATAATTATTTTTTCACCGCTATCAAGTCTGTGTTTCAATTCTGTTACTGTTATATCTTGCATACCATTGGTTTATGGTTGATGTTAATTAATTGGAATTTTGTTTTTGTCGAGGTCTAACATCTAACGTCTGCTATTTGTTGTAGAAAATGCAACTAACCGGTCGTATCTGTTATTAAAAGAGCGAAAATAGACGAGTATTGCATAATCATTTTCGGTGGTAATGTCATTACCTTCAATAAAAGAAGTATCCAAAGCTCCTCCCCCATCGTATTTCACCACATACTGATAATCGTAAAGTCCTTGTTTTAAATACAAAACCCCTTCATAGGACTTGGTGGAAAGGTTATAGCGCATTTGATTTACCGGAGAAACAGTCCAATCGGTTAAACCACCAAAAATATAAATATTTCCGTTAGAAACCGGAGTTTCCATCGGAAGGTTAAAATGCACATAAGTATAATCGGCATCGAGAAAGGTGAACCCCCAATCAGCTACTCCAATTTGAAATTTTCCATTCATATCGGCTAAATTCAGTCTCATACGCCACCGCCCTTGCGCTTGCTCATTGCTACGAATCAGGTCGGGTGAAAGATATACATGGCTTATGTTTTTTTTCTTGGTAATGTTTTGCACCCGTTCGGTTTGAATTCTCAATGTACGGGTATCAAAAAATCTGAATTCACTACCCGAAGGAAACAAGGTTTGATCTATATAGTCATACACCAATTCGTTGTTGCGCAAAAACAAAGGTTTTAGCCCGGTAATGGCATTGTCCCAACGTCCGTTTTGTAAAATATTTACATAAACTTCCTCTATCGGGTTGTTAATCTGAAATCCTGAATACCCGATGTTAAAACTAAGCCGGTGATGGGTGTTAAAATATTGAGGGATAGCGCTTGTCAGTAAATTAGGTTGAACGGTCAACAGGTTTTCTATCACCATAAACCTGCGCGTTAAAACCAGATTTTCCGGATCGTCGTTTGCATATACTTTGAGCAAATAGTTTCCAGATTTGGTGATTTGCATACTACTGTTAGGAACAGACAACCGGTATTGAACGTAAGATTGTGAAGTATTGAAAGAGTTCCTGTAATATGTTATGTCATCGCGGGTAAATCCGTTGATAAAATCAAAGGGGTCAAGTGCGCTTTTTTGCCAATCCCAAGTACAATGAGTTAAGGTGTAGCTATAGTTCTGAATGTCTTCATCTAAGGCATCAAATATCAACTCTATTTGTTCTTTTCCGTATAATGCAATTACAGGCATAGCCAAAAAACGGTTTTTAGGAGAAAAAATAACCGTTTTTATATTTGCCTGATAAACAGCATCTGCAAACTCCAACCTATCAGGAACATAATATTCTTCTGCCCAAACCGGTTCAGCCTTTTCTGTGTCGGGCTGAGCTGCTATTGGCAACCAAAACATCCAACTGAATAGACAAAAACTTCTTAGAAAAAAAAACAATCGCATGAATCGGGACTATCGTATGAAAAGAATACAAGTGGATATTTTCCCATAAGCATAATACTATATGGTATGAGTAAGGAGGTAAAATAACAACTATTGTGTACTTAGGGCATTTATCCTGCACAATAAATGGAAATAAAAGGAATTTACCAAAGAACAGGGAATTACAATTTCAAATTAACCACGCTAACTGATTAAAAAACCCGCAAACCGAAAAACAGATTGCGGGTTTATTAGTTTAAGAAACTAAACTCAATTATTTAATTACTTTTGGAACATTAAAGTTGTATCCTATCGTAATCTCGTGTGAGCCATTTGAAACCTGATTGAGGTTGGATGTAGTAATATCGTAAGCATAGGTAAAATTAAAACCTTGTTTCAGATCTATACCCAATAAAACACTGACCGCATCTTCAGTTCTGTAAGCCAATCCAAGCCAATACTGTTTGTCATAAATAGCTCTCAAATTTAGTTCGGCTTGTGGTCTTGTACCTTTTACCATTTTCAGGATTGCTCCGGGTGAAAGTCCAAATTTTTCGCTAACTGCAAAATTGTAACCACCGGTAACATAAAAGTGTCTTGCGTTTTTGATGTTTTCAACTGCTCCTTCAAAAGTAAATTTACTGGCAAACAATTGATTTAAAGACAATCCGACCCAATATTTAGGGTTGCTCAGGTAAATGCCTAAATGAGCATCTCCGCCCAATTTGCTTTGATTGCCGGTGCCAATTTGTGGGTCGCCTGCATCATGTAAAATCAGTTCATCAAACCGAAGGCTATATTGTGTCAATGCTCCGGCAATTCCGAAACCTAAAAAAGTTTCATTTTCAAACTCCAAATTCAATGGCAACTGATAGGCATAAGCCAATTGTAGTCCGTTGCGTCTGGTAGGTCCTGTAGCGTCGCCATAAAGTAATAGCCCCAGCCCAACCGACCGTTTTTCGCTTAGATTTCCATGAATACTTAAAAGTCCTGTCGTGGGAGCGCCTTCAATTCCTGCCCACTGTTTTCGAAAGCCAAATTTGCTGATAAATTTATCCTGACTACCTGCAACTGCCGGATTAAAAGCAAAATCGTTCACCATGTATTGGGTAAGTTGATGAATTTGCTGAGCTTGTGTGGATGCACTGAACAAGCAAAATACCACTATGAGGAGTATGCTGATTTTTTTCATTGTTGATAAATTGAATTGTTTTAAAAACTAAAAAAGAATTGCGTTGTGAAATGGGCGGATACAGAAGTAAAAGACCTCTGTACCCGCACATTTTGTTAAAGGTTAAAGTAACAAGGTGATATGACCGCTCAAAGGTTCTGTTCCATCGTTCAGGTCTATGACATAGTAATAAGTTCCACTTGGCAATTCGGTACCATCATTGTTTGTACCATTCCAACCATTGCCATTGTCGTATGCACTGTTGCTATAGACTTCCTGTCCCCATCTGTTAAAAATGGTAACAATAATATTCGGATTGGATTGTGCCTGTGGGATCATCCAGGTATCGTTAAATCCGTCATTGTTAGGAGTAATCGCATTTGAAAGTTCACAAACTTCGTTGATACTGATTAAAACAGAATCGGCAGCACTGCAACCTGCAGTATTCGTAGCAATTAAAGTATAAACTGTTTCGAAGTTAGGATTAACATTCACGGTCAGATTGCTGCTGATAGGCGCTTCCCCGGCAAACCATTGTACTGAATTAGCACTGCTTTGACCTTCGAGCAATACATCGTCTCCCGGGCAAACGGTAGTTGGGAGGGTTATCACTTCAACACTTGGCGAGTTATAAACAGAAAGATAATTTGTCAAAACAGATTCGTCTGTTGCTGTTCCACATTCGGCAGTAGCCACCAATGAAACCGTATATGTACCCGGCTCTAAAGTAACAATAGGTTCAATTTCGGCAGTCGTTGAAGTCTCTCCGGTTTCGGTGTTGGTAAAAGTCCAAAGATAGGATGAAGCATTTGAGGATTCATTGACCAATCTGATGGTACTGCCAACACATACAGATGGAGTATCTAAAACACTGAAGCCGGCTTCAGGAATTGCTCCTTCAGAATAAGAAATGGTAATTTCGGAACTTGCCTGACAATCATTCAGTGTAACGGTTACGGAATATGTTCCGACTTCGTCCACCATAATTGTAGAGCCAAATGCACCATTTGACCATTCATAAGAAGTAAAGCCCCCGCTTGCATTGAGGATGGCTGTCTCTCCATCACATATTTCCAAAGTACTTGCCTCAATTACAGGTGCCTGGATTTCTGTAACATTAATATTCAAAGAAGCATTGGCCTCACAACCTTCAGCGTTTGAAACGGTAACAGAATACAAGCCGCTTCCAGTTGCACTAATAGTTGGCGTAGTAGCTCCTGTTGACCACATATAACTACTATATCCGGTTCCTGCCGAAAGGGTTATTGGAATATCACTGCAAAAATCGGTTTGTGAGCTATTGTTTGCCAAAATGGTTGGAGTTGTGATGCTAATGGGTGTGATGACAATGCTGGCAGTATAATTACAACCGAAATCATCGGTAGCAGTTACACTGTAAGTTCCTGAAGAAGCAATAGTAACCGACTGACCAAAGCCCAAACCGCCCCATTGATATTCGGCGAAACCATTCGAAGCTGTTAAACTTAATATCTCTCCATTGCAAATAGTTGTGTTGCCCGTTCCGGTTGTAATGTCCAAAGATTGTGTTGGTGCCGGTGTAACCGTAAATTGAGCTGTACCAATACATCCATCGGCATTTGTAACTGTAACAGTATAAGTCGTTTCAACAGTAGGTGTTACACTAATCGCTGCATTCGTGGCACCGGTTGACCATAGATAAGTGGCAAAACCGGTATTTGCCGATATGGTAGTACCTGTACCCGGGCAAATAATTGCATCTCCGGTAATGGTTGGAGAAGGTGCAGCTACTACGTTAAAAGTATAAATCTGTGAGCTGTAATCACATCCTCCAATTGTTGTAATATATTCTAAGGTATATGAACCTACACCTGATTCAGATGGGTCAAAGGTTGCTGGTGCGGGAGAACCGTTCAGTAAAAATGAACCTCCCGTTGGAATACCGTTAAACGTGGTAGAAGATCCATTTACACAATAAGAACTAAGCACATTTTCCACAGTCAGAGTTAATGGAGGGCAGTTTTGAGCGGTACAAGCAACCGGTGAAGAGGGTAAACTGTTACCACAAATCCCTGTTCCCAATGCAGTTACCTGAATTGAAATAGACTCGCCAAAAGCTAATCCCGATTGAGTGTAAGTAGTTCCGGCAATCGTTGAAGGTATTCCATTGATTACGACCTGATAACCGGTAGAGCCTGCAACAGGAGGCCAAACAAAACTGACGCTTTCAGTTGTGGATGCCCCACAGGTTACTATTGGTTGAGCTAATGGAGATTCAACAGTTACGGTAAATGTTTCCTGAGAAGAGACACAACCATTTGCGGTAGCTGTTAATGTAATAACTTTTGTGCCGGCGGTTGACCAACTGACTTCATAAGTTTGGTTACCTAAAGAAACTATATTCCCATCAGAAAATCCCCAGGAATAAGTAGCACCGGTCATTACATTATTAGCTGATATAGTTACCTGTCCATCTGTTAAACAGATATTACTTGCAGAAACTGTAAATGCAGAACTTGGTACAGCATTCACCGTAACGGTTTGTGCAGCATTTAACAAACAACCTGTGGGCGTATCTGTATATTCATACTGAACTACATGAGCACCGGGACCAAGTAAAGTAGGGTTAAAGGAGGTGGCCGGTGTTCCATTGATAGTAAACGTTCCCCCTGTTGGATTTGCTGATAGTGCAATGGCACCTGCATCCCCGCAATAAACACTGCTAAGACCGGTTATAGTAGGCAATGGCAATCCAACGCAAGAGGTAGATTGAATTTGAATGGGAACTGTCCCCTGATTGTTAAAACTACAATCTTCTATAATTTCACCGGTCGGATTTAATGTAATTATTAAACTGCCAACACCTGAAATAGCTCCGTTTAAAACGGCAGGAATCGTAAAAGTTTGGCTGGTCAAGGGAGCCGGAACAATTGCCTGTCCGACAGGAACAGTTCCTCCCCCCGGCAATTGTTGTTGTACCGTAATCTGAAGATTACCGGAATATCCCTGTCCTACATTTGAAACAGTTACCTGAACATTTACAGCAGGATTAACAATAACAATCGGAGATCCGGTGAGTTCTGTTCCGGATGCTGTGTCAAAAACTTTAATATTGTTTGAAACCGGTGTGTTTATAAGATATTCAGGATTATTGTAAGCCCCCACCAAAACAAAAGCCGGGTCTCCTTCAAGGGTATATTCCTGAAGAGTAATTTTTATACCCTGATATCTTGAATTGGCAGGGTCGCTGATGTAAATATGGTTCATGGCATTGTTGATACTTCTGCCAATGGGTTGGTTATAAGTCAGATAAGAAAACTCGCGATACAAAGAATCGCCAAATTCCTGTAAAAATTCAGGGAAGCCAAAAGAAACCGTTGCTAAGAAACCAATCGCCCCTTTTTCCGGAATGAGAACAAATTTTTCTGCCAAAGACTGATTAGATGCTCCGTAACTATGGATATCACCTACGAAACAGGAACCGGCAATCATCAATGGGTTTTTAAAGTTATTCGTGTATTCTTCCGGTTGTTTTAAGTCAAAATTATAAGTGTTGGCATTAACAGAGTGTCCCATTAACGTAACAACAGAAGCTCCGTTATTCATGGCCGCAGTAAAGCCGGGTTGTGGCGGGGCTGTAAATCCGGATTGAGTATAGGTACCTACCACAGTTCCAGCATACAAGGGGGCTTCAACGGTTGCTTTATAACTGTTGACATAGCCAAGATATTGATTCATTTCAGCTACATTATGGCCATTGGCTACATGGATCACATTTTTGGTCCATTGTCTGTCTGCTAAAGTACAGTTCAGATTTGAATCATAGGCAACCATTTTCTCATAATAGGCTTCAACTTCTGCCGGATTTTTAGCACTTAAACGTCCTACCGGAACCTGAGGGATATAGGTTGAGAAATCACGGACTGCCAACATATTATCAGATGGGTGATGTCCCCATGTAGGTACTAAACAAGTGGGGAATGCCGAGGGATTGTTGGTTACGCCTTCATAACTGACCGATTTTCCAACGAGAAAAACATATTGCAGATTTACTATCCAGTTGTCTTTTGCGTAGTTGATAAAATTCCGGATGGACAGAGGATGTTTAGGAACGCCCCATGCAAATTGATCATAAAGTTCTTCAACGTTCACTATCCTGGCAACATGGCTTCCTCCGGCAGCAGAATTGCGATGGGCAGCATAAGCCGCTACCCAATCGGTAGTACCTGCTCTGAGCGAGGGATGTGTAATGAGCAGGTAATTCCCTTGTGATACAAGCAGAGTTAGATTTGTAAAATTGGCCGGAATAAGTTGTGAAACTGTCCAAACATCACAGGAATTGACACACGCCGGAGTCGTACAGGAATTGAGCAAACAAACATTGTCCATATTACTCAAGTACATCCTTCTTGCTACAGCAGGATTAGTTCCGGGCTGAAGCAAAACTTTATACACGCCACCTTCAAAAATTGGGAAAACCCGGCGATTGTTGGTCAAATCGTATAGTACAGGATTCGAACCCCCGTTAAAGTTGCCAATTTCAAGGTAAGTCAGGTCATTGTCGTTGAGAGAAAAATAAAATTTAGTTGATCCACCAAAATCAAATAATCGAGGATAAGTTAGCTCAGTAAAAGCCACAGAAAATTTATCAACAGCAGCTAAATCTGCTATGGAAGTATAAGTAACCTGAGTTTGTGGAGAACCGATATTGCTCAAAAACACTAAACGGGTAATGCTTTGCGATTCGTATCCTTCATAAGTTGTGTTAGCATATTCCGTTCCGCCTACTTGAATGGTCGTGTGGTGATCCGGTAAGGCGATAAATTCATTATTACGTCCAACCAATTTACTTCTTAGCGTGGCTGTTGGAGCGCCCGGACCAGTATATTTAGAAGGTGTGCTGAGACCGGTTGTATAATTAGCCCCGGTATTGATTTCCTGACTTAAAAAACCTTCTCCGTTTTCAAAATCAGGGTAATTATTATTCGCCCCACCTAACCGGAAAGGAGTTCCGGAGTTAAAAATATTCCAATGAATATTTCGGGCAACATGCATAAAATAAGGTTCAGCAGCAGGAGCGCCTGTCAAATCATTGTTAGTCTGCTGAATACGCTGTCCGGGATTAACATTGTCCCAAACCAAAAAATAGGAGATGGTGTCTGAAAAACTGCTTTTATAGTTATGCAATTGCCAACTTGATTGCTCAAACAATTGTGTATCAAGCTCGCCGTCATTTCCTTTTCCATAAAATTCAATGTAATCTGCAACTCCTATAGCATTGTTGGTGGTTACAAAAATAGGGAGTTCCTGACCTTTGTAAAAGACTTTAAAACCAGATCCGGCAGATCCCGCAAATCCGGCACCGGCTAATGTAGAGTATGGAATTCGAATGATTCCATCATCTTTAACTTTAAATTTGTAATAATTTTTGGAGTAGTCTATCCATTCGTTGCCATAGGGTTGTGCAGACAACATAGAACTAAATCCCCAAAGAAGAGCGAAAAGTAACGATAACCTTTTCATAGAAATACTGATATAGGTTAAAAAATTCAAAAAAATATTTTTCATTAAGCGATGTAAAGGTACACAAATTTGAGTAAATACAAATGTTTGAGTATCGTATTTATTTAATGCGTACATGTTTTCAGGTGTCGTTTCAAGCAATTTTTCGGTAGGTAATTAATGGAATTTTTAAGAGACCCCATTCTGAATATCGAGCTAAAAATATGCCAATAATTCAAAAACCACTGACAGGCTTATCTAAAAAGTGAAGAATCTGAAAGCAAGACTAAGACAGACGCAAATAAATATTGAAAGGCTGCAAGCATTTGGGATGATTTTTAAAAATACCCTTTATCAATTTTTAAAAACAGATATATATCAAGAAACAAAGGAAACGGATATCCTTATTAAAGAAATGTTCAAGACCTAAGTTTAGATAAATCATCCTAAAAAAGTAAAAGAAAAACCCGCAACATAAATAAAGTATGTTGCGGGTTACAAATATGATTATAGATAATTAACTATGTTTTTTGTCCGGTTTTTTTAGTTGTTTGTGCTTGTTTTGTTTCAGCTTCTTTTGCAGCTCGTTCTCTTCTATCCTGTTCCAGTTTACTAAGGTCATACATGACGGGGGCTGCAACAAAAATAGAAGAATAAGTAGCAATAGCAATACCAATCAATAAAGCAAAAGAGAAACCGCGAATAGTGTCGCCACCAAAAATAAACAAGACAAAAACGGTTAGTAACGTTGTAAAAGAGGTCATCACTGTTCTGCTCAATGTGTCATTGATTGCAGCATTCACAGTTTCATCCATTTTTGCTTTAGGATTTAACCCTAAATATTCCCGAATACGGTCAAAAACTACCACAGTATCATTGACTGAATATCCGATGATGGTCAATATAGCAGCAATAAATGCTTGATCTATTTCCATTGAAAAGGGTAAAATTCCGGAAAAAATTGAAAACAAACCAACTACCGCTATAGCATCGTGAGCAGTCGAAATGATGGCTCCGGCACCGTATTGCCACTTCCTGAAACGGATAAAGATATAGAGGAAGATACCCAATAAAGCAAATATTGAAGCCCAAATAGCACCATTCTTAATATCATCTGCAATTGAAGGTCCAACTTTTTGGGAGCTAACCACAGTTTTGGAAGTAAAATCTTCAAAACTGATGTTGTTTTCAAATTTTCCAATCCCTTCATGCAATTTTAACATGACTTGTTTATCAATTTCGGGATTGATATCATCAATCAGGTAGCTGGTTGTTATTTTAAATTGATTGGAAGCGCCATAAGTTCTGACTAATGGTTCTTTCCCCTCAAAAACAGGTGTTAGTGCCTGTCTAAGTTCAGGTGCTGAAACGTTGTTGGTAAACCGTACCACATAAGTTCGGCCTCCTTCAAAGTCAACTCCATAATCAAAACCTTTTGTTACAATTGAAATAAGTCCTGCACCAATAAGGATTCCACTGATTATGTAGAATATTTTGCGTTTACCCAAAAATTCAAAATTGACATTTTTGAAAGCATTTTGAGTTAATTCTGTACCATATTTCATGACTCCTCCGCGTCCGATATACCAGTCAATAACCAACCGGGACAGAAGAATTGCGGTAAACATAGAAGTCAGAATACCAATGATCAAAACGGTAGCAAATCCCATAACCGGACCTAATCCGTAATAGAACAAAATAATTCCGGTGATAAGTGTGGTTAGGTTACCATCTATAATAGCTGAATAAGATTTACTGTAACCGTCGCTAATTGCTTTTTTAACACTTGCTCCTTTTGCGAGTTCTTCTCTTATCCGTTCAAAGATAATTACGTTGGCATCTACTGCCATACCCATTGTCAATACGATACCTGCCATACCCGGTAAGGTCAGTACTGCACCCATAGAAGCCAGTATCCCCATAATAAAAAACAAGTTTGCAAACAGGGCTAAATTTGCCATGACACCGCCTTTGTTGTAGTAAAAAACCATAAATACAACTACTACCAACAAGCCTAAGAGCAAAGAAAGCAAACCGCTTCTGATGGATTCTTTCCCTAATGTAGGACCTACTACTTCTTCTTCAATGATTCGTGCCGGTGCCGGAAGTTTTCCCGATTTCAGAATATTGGAAAGGTCTTCTGCTTCTGTGATGCTGAAGTTCCCCGTAATTTGTGAATTACCACCGGCTATTTCACCCTGTACTACAGGAGCAGAATAGACCATATTATCTAATACTACGGCAATACTTTTTTGAATATTTTCAGCAGTTAGTTTTCGCCACATACTCGCACCTTCTGAGTTCATCTGCATGGTTACGACTACTGACTGGTTCATATCAAAATCGGGGCGGGCATCTACAATTGCATCCCCTTCCAATGGTGCTTTAAAATTGCTGCCAAATCTGCTTTTAATAGCATAAACAGCAAAAACGTTGGGGCTTTCAGGGCTATCAATCGGTTTTGCGCTTAACAAAAACTTCAGGTCGGGCGGAAACGATGCTTTTACCAAAGGTTTGTTTAAGTATTCATGAAATTTGGCAGTATCGGTTCCATTGACAAACCCAATCATACTACCGGAGTTTTGGGATGGGCTGAAAATAGCAAAAAATGGATTTTGTCGTCTTTGTTCCTCCAAACTCAATGAGTCGGTATCTGTGCTTTCCGTTTTATCATCTAATAAAGAAGACGTAGCGGATGTATCACTACTGCTCTTATTAGATGAAGTATCTGTTGGGCTGCCGGTAGAAGTAGTATCAGAATCAGATTTTGGTGTTTCTGTTTGGGTGGTACCTGTAGTATCTTTTTCCTCTTCGGTCTGACCTGTATCTGATTTTGGAGTATCTGTTTTTGCGGTATCAATTCCCAATTCGAGTTTCAGGATGTTATTCGCCTCATTAAACATATTGAACAAGTCCTGACTCACTTCGTAAGTTTCCCAAAATTCTAATTTTGCAGTTGCCTGAAGTAATTTTCTAACCCTGTCTGGGTCATCAACTCCTGGAAGCTCTACTACTATACGACCGGTTGATTCCTGGAGACTGATATTGGGTTGAGCAACCCCAAACTTATCTATACGGCTTCGGATAATTTCGTATGTGCGCTTAACTGATGCTTGTGCTTCCTCTCTGATAACATTCAGTACTTCGTCGTTTGAGGAATTAAGAGTTATTTTTGTTTGAAATTCGCTGCTGGCAAAAAGAGGGGCTAATCTTGCATTTGGATCAATTTGTGCAAATGATCTGCCAAACAAGGTGATATAATCTTCCTGTGAATTTAGCAATAACTCGTCTGCTTTTTTCATGGCTTGAGCCAATACAGGATCAGGATTATTGTTAGACATGGCCTTGATAAATTCCTGCAATGAAACCTGCAGTACAACACTCATTCCTCCCTGAAGGTCGAGGCCTAAATTGATTTGTCGTTCTTTGATTTGCTGATAAGTAAACTTGGCAATACCCAGGTTTACAACCGGCTTCAATGAAACCGAATCTAAATAACGGCGCTTCGCATTGCGCTCTTCTAAATACTTCTGCTCTTCGGTAGCATCTGTCAATTTTGCAGCAGCCTCTTTTGCATATTGTGTTGCTTTGCTTTCTACCCTGTTTGTAAAAACAGTAAACGATAACTGATAAATGCAAACCAACGCAAGCGCAATACCGAAAAACTTCACCAGTCCTTTTGCCTGCATGATATATAAACGTTTGTTTTGGAATAAAACTGTGATAAAAAATACTCATTTTTGAAATGAGCGTGCAAATATAAGGCTTTGTAGATTTGCAACACGATATTTGGGCAAATTAAGTGTTGAATTTTGATTTTTCTTTGCTATTTATCTCTGAAAAGCTGTTATTTTGCTTATCAAATTATCTCCAAATGAAAACAATTGTTTATTTAGGCACAAAATCAATAGGTCTTACTTGTTTGCAATATCTCTTGAAAGTAGCCGGCTCTCTACACGCAAAAGTCATTGCAGTCGGAACTAAATCAAACAATGAAAAATTTAATACGGACATTGAATATTTGAGCCTTCAAAATCGTATTGCCCTCCTGCCTTCTTTAGAAGAAATTCCTGATTGTGATATCCTGATTTCTGTACAATATCATCGCATATTAAAGCCCCGGCATATTCAAAAGGCAAGACAAATTGCGGTTAATCTACACATGGCCCCTTTGCCGGAATACAGAGGATGTAATCAATTTTCTTTTGCCATTTTAGATAAGGCAAAAGTATTTGGAACGACTTTGCACAGGTTAGAAGAAGGAATAGACAACGGTGCAATTTTATTTGAAAAAAGATTTCCAATACCTGATAATTGTTGGATCTCTGAACTCTATGAACTTACCGAAAATGCTTCAAATGAATTGTTCTGTTCCCACCTTTCCGATATAGTAACCGGTAACTACACTCCTGTTTTACAGGAACATCTTATTCCTGTTCGGGGAACTTCATACCATTATCGCCATGAAATTGAAGAGATCAAACAAATTGATTTGAACTGGGATGCAGAAAAAATTGCCCGTCATATCAGAGCAACTTATTTTCCACCCTTTAAACCCCCTTATTGTTTGGTTGATGGAGTTAGGTTTAATTTTGAAAAGGAGTTATTCTAAAAAACTTATTCGTTGATCCGGTTTCAGGAGGCATAAATTTGCTTTTGCTCAGTTCTCTTCAAATTGAAACTTTGCTCATGCCTCAATATCAATCAATCCAGAAAAACTACGATTTGGGGCATTAAATGAGGTTGACAAAAGTTTATTGCAGGGGTGCATTGACCCTTTGCACAGGCAATTTAGGTCATTGCAAGGGTACATTCATCCTATGCAGAGGCAATTTAAGTCATTGCAGGGGTGCATTGACCCTATGCAGAGGCGATTTAAGTTATTGCAGGGGTGCATTGACCCAATGCAGAGGCAATTTAAGCCTTTGCAGGGATGCATTAACCCAATGCAGAGGCAATCTAAGTCATTGCAGGGGTGCATTAACCCAATGCAGAGGCAATCTAAGTCATTGCAGGGGTACATAGAACTTTTGAAAAGGCAGTTTTTATTCAATTTTATGCCCTTTTTTACTACCTGAGCAACCTGATATTTCCAAAATTCTAAAATTTTTGAACCCTTGGTTTCCTGTTGTTCTTGTTTTTACCAAACTTCCACCAAATCAAAACAAAAAACGCTAAACCACCGATTGTCAGAACAATGGCTCCGATAAAAGGAAGCAATTGAATTTTACCAATCTGATTGTCAAACCCTCTCGGACTACCTGTTTGAATGGATGCCGCCCAAAAAAAGGGATGGGCTGAAAGCATATTTAAAGAGGGATTTTGGAGATAGCTTAATTTGGCTTGCCTTAGTGCTTCGGGCAAACCGAGATGGTTCTTTGTTGAATATTGGTAGAATTTGGTCATAATATCTGCAGTTGCACAATCGTTGACAGACCATAAAGTGGTGATTAAACTGGAACAGCCGGCATATAAGAATCCTCTGCTCAAACTCATGACCCCTTCACCTCGTTCCCATTTCCCAATGCCGGTATTGCAAGCACTGAGCACAGTTAGCTGAGCATTTACCGGTAAGGTGTATAATTCATAAGCCATCAATGGCCGGTCTGTAAAATATATTTTACTTTGCATGGGCTGATCATTATCAATACAGGCGTGAGTGGCGAGATGTATCACCTCGAAGTCATTAGCGTCTGACAAAAACTGATTTTTGGTGGCTTTTTTAGCTTGCACTGTTTTACCACCTGTAAATCGTTGAATGTCGGTAATTTCTTTTTGATTGCATTGCAGCGGTAATAAGTCTTCTGAATCACAATCGTTTCTTATTTCCAACCTGTTTTCCTTAGAATGTTCATTAAAATCGGGAGCAAAGCCTATCCAATTGCCGGTTTGATTGGCTTTAGCATTGCGAAGCGTCGTTTCTGCAAGTAAAGCGGCAGAAGGAGCATAGCCAATAGCAAACCGGTTAATCAAATAAGGGGTATGAGTGGGCCGGTAATCGGTTTTAAGTGTGTCGGGCAACTCGGTCAGCAAAGTTTCAAATGGCAGATAGTTTAACTGCCCATCCGGTATAAAAGTCAAACGGGAGATATTATCCGGCAATTGTTTTAACAATGGCTCTAACAGTAAACGATAAAGCTGATTGCCTGTCCGGGCAAATTGGCGGTAGTTTTCGTTAGCATTTGTGCTTTGGGAAGGCATCGCGATTTGGCTGATCAATTGGTCCAGCAACAGACTTAACAAAGTATCCGTGTGAAATCTGTAAAAGGCAGTTTTTGATTGTGTCAGTCCTACTGCTATTAACTCATCAGGCATCATGAAATATGCTATCAGGGCGGTGGTATCGGTAAGAATTTGTTGTCGGAGTAATTGAATATCAGAAGCCTGTATCGCAGAATTTAGATTTCGATAGTTTTTATACTGTTGCTGAACCTGTGAATTAAATTTTTCCAGATTTCGTTTAAACATAAAAAGACTGTCCTGTTGAGCAGCATCAGGTTGATAAGTGTTTGCAAGTCTGTAAATATCCAGTTCTAAAGTTCTCTTTTGCTCTAAGATACTATCGGGCAAATTAGCAAATTGCAGGGTCTCTGTTTCTCTGAGCGATTCTAATAATGTTGCTGCTTTGCCATATTCCATTAGCGTCAGGGTTTTATCAAAATCCTCCGGTTTTTGTGTAATCTGATATAAAACGGCGGCAGTTTTAACGGTCTCAGTCAAGGTTTCGTAAGCATAATTTCCCAGATATAGTTTTGCTTCCTGTGCACTGTAAGCAAGGCGCATGAGTGAAGACTGCTGCACTGCCAGTTCGTATGTTGCTAAAGCCAAATTGAGATGCTGAAGCTGATTGTCGTTTTGATATAGCCGGTAAAAAGACCTTGCCTTTTGAGTGAGTGCTGTAAATATGAATGGCTCGGGGTAATAGGTTGAGATAGTTGGGTTTTCAAGAGCATTGTCCGGAGAAAATTCCGGAATAAGTGCAATCAGGGCATCCTGATAATGTTCAACTGCAAGTTTGGTTTCTGTGGGTTGTGAAAAGTACAAATTACCGATACTGACCTGAATTCGAGCCAATTCCCGATGATGACTTCCATAAGCTTGCCCGGCATAATTCAGTGCTTGGCGATAGTTTTCCAATGCAGGTGCAAATTGATTTTGTGCTGCAAAAACTTCTCCCATGATATTATATACCGATGCAATATAGTCGGGTTGAGTTTTAGCTTGTGTTTTAAACAGGCGGAGCGCTTCCCTGCAATTTTGCAAAGTATAATCGTATTGCTTTTGGTGAAGATAAGTATCTGCCTGATTGGTTGTAAAAATTGCAATTTGCAGCGTATCAATTCCCGGCAATGAAATTGCCTGACGGTAATGAAACAACTCGCGGTCATAGTCTTCAAGGTATCTGTAAACAATGGCCAGATCACTATGAACATTGGCTGCTGCGGCATTTTCGTCTAACTGAATATTTAGCTGAAGTGCTTTTTGCAGGTAATCTATGGCTTTGTAATAATCCAGGCGGCGGGTATAGATATTGCCTGCGTTTTTATAAATCTGAGCACAAAGAGCGTCTTTTCTTTCATTGTCTTCAAAGTTTTTAAGCGCATTTTCATAAGCAAAAAGCGCTTGTGTATAATCCCCGGTTTTGCTGAATGAAATGCCTAAAAAAGCTTTTAATTTGCCGATTGTTTTATGTTTTGGCGGCAGATATTTTTCAGCAGTGTCGGTTTGTGCCTTTAGAAATTGGGCAGCTTTATGATGTTCGTTTTCTTTGCGATAAATCCCCCTTATCTCTAACACACTTTGTTCCCATTTATCCCATTGTTTAGAAAGTTGAAAATATTTTATCGCTTGATTATATATAATCAAGGCCGAATCCGGTTGATTTTGTTTGTATAGTTCAGCAGCTACTAAAACCAAACTGTCTGCAGAAACTGATTTTGTATTTATTGGATGTTGCTTCATATCAGCTTTATTGCTCAATATCATATTTACAGAAAGCAATAAAACACTAAAAATTAACCATAGAATTCGCATAGAATTGCAATAAAGTGCGAAAAATATTAGCAAACTTAATTTAAAAAAATGCTACTTTTGCCAGACAAACAATAACTTTGCAATAAATCACAACCGTTATATCAGCGTTTCCGGTTAATAGCCCAACAAATTATGGCCACCAAAAAAACCACATCTACTACGAGTAAAAAAACAACAACCGGCAATACAGGTACGTCAGGTAGCAGAAAAACCTCTACCTCATCGGTAGCTTTGCGAAAGTTGCGTATAAATATCGTCAAATTTCTAAAAACCGAAGGATTTCAAAAAGCAACCGGATTCTTCTTTTGGTTGATGGCTGCTTTTTTAGGCATTGCCCTGATTTCATTTATAGTAAAAAGCTGGGGAAGCGATTACAGTTATGTTCAAAACATTGGTTTTTTAGACACGGTGTTTGATGCCGAAGTCCATACTGAAAACTGGCTCGGAAGATTGGGCAGCTATCTTTCACATTTGTTTTTCTACCGCCTTTTCGGGCTTTCTTCTTTCATTTTAGTCGGAGTATTGTTTATGACCGGAAGAAAACTGATTTATAATCTTCAACAATACTCGCTTGCTAAACTCTATCGAAACAGTTTTATCCTGTTGGTATTGGGAAGTACTTTGCTTAGTTTTCTGTTTTCATATTTTACTTTTCCTTTTGGTGGTTGGTTGGGTAATTATTTTTCCCAATGGCTCACCTCTTTTATGGGTTTTCCGGGCACCTTTTTCTTTCTGGTTTTTTGTGTTGCTTTAGTGTTGATATTTATGTTTAAGCTGAGTATTCAAGTGCCTGCCTTTACCGGTTTTTCAGCTAAATTTCCCTGGTTGCAAAAACTATCTGCCGTGTTCAATACATCGGCTCCTTCAAATCTTAAAGAACGAAGAAGGCGAAATCTTCAGGAATCTATCTCAGATGAAGAAGAAGACAATGATTTAATGGATGAAGACGAAGAAGTGGCAGAATTTGAAAGAGGCAAGCAAATCCAACTCGATTTTGATCAGCAGTTACAAGCACGAATTAACCGAAAAAAGAAACTGCCTCCTCCCAACCCGGGTGAATTGCTGATAGAAACAGTTCCACCTGACAGAGCCGAAACAGACATCGAAAAAGAAGACCACACCACAGAAACAGAAACGGAAGAATACGACCCAACTTTAGAACTCAGTAAATATACAAAACCCGAAATTGACCTTTTGGATAAGTATGGGCGGGATTTACACCCCGTTGAGATGCTTGCCGTCAGTCGTGAAGAACTGGAACGCAACAAAGAGCAGATTATTGAAACTTTGCTGAACTACAATATTGAAATTACCAGCATTGTTGCCACTCCGGGACCTACTGTAACCCTTTACGAAATTGTTCCCGCTCCGGGTGTCCGTATTTCCCGCATTCGCAATCTCGAAGACGATATTGCCCTTAGCCTTGCTGCTTTGGGCATCCGAATCATAGCTCCGATGCCGGGTAAAGGCACCATTGGAATTGAAGTACCCAATCAAAACAAAGAAACTGTTTCGCTTCGCTCGTTGATTGCCTCTGAAAAATTCCAGCAAACAAAAATGGTGCTGCCCATAGCACTCGGTAAAACAATCTCGGACGAAAACTTTATTGCGGATTTGTCAAAAATGCCGCACCTGCTTTTGGCGGGCTCAACAGGTCAAGGAAAATCTGTCTGCCTGAACAGCATTCTTATATCCTTGGTTTATAAAAAACATCCGGCCGAATTGAAGTTTGTAATGATAGACCCTAAAAAGGTGGAACTTTCATTGTACAATGTAATTGAAAAGCATTTTTTGGCCAAACTTCCCGGCAGCGATGAACCGATAATTACCGATACCCAAAAGGTGATTCACACCCTCAACGCCCTTTGTATCGAAATGGACGAGCGCTACAACCTGTTAAAAAAAGCTTATGTGCGCAATATTGCCGAATATAACCGCAAGTTTAAACAACGGAAACTAAACCCCGAAAAAGGTCATAGGTTTTTACCCTATATCGTGTTGGTAATAGATGAATTTGCCGATTTGATAATGACTGCCGGGAAAGAGGTAGAAATGCCTTTGGCAAGGCTGGCACAACTCTCGCGAGCGGTCGGGCTGCATTTAGTTATCGCTACTCAAAGACCTACCGTAAACATTATTACCGGTACCATTAAAGCGAACTTCCCTGTCCGCGTGGCTTTCAGAGTTACGGCTAAGGTCGACTCCCGAACCATTCTTGACCAAGGTGGTGCAAATCAACTGATTGGAAGCGGAGATATGCTTTTATCTATTGGCGGAGATATCATAAGATTGCAGGGCGCATTTGTGGACACCCATGAAGTTGAGCGGGTTGCCGAATTTATCGGAGAACAACAAGGCTATGCAGATGCTTTTCTTTTGCCGGAATACCGCGACGAAGACGAAACTTTGGGCAGCAACAGCAGCAATATGGAGTTTGACGATATGTTTGACGAAGCTGCCTATGTTGTAGTACAGCATCAGCAAGGTTCTACTTCTTTAATACAACGGCGTTTAAAACTCGGCTATAATCGTGCAGGTCGGATTATGGACCAATTGGAAGCAGCCGGAATTGTTGGCCCTAATGCGGGCAGCAAGGCAAGAGAAGTTTTAGTGAGCGATCTATACGAATTAGATAACCTGTTGCAACACCTGCAAGCCGAAAAAAAACGGGTATAACCGAAAAAAGGGATTTGCATTTTTCTTTTTTGCCTTTTCAGTGTAAATGTTTTTTTCTAATTCGACCTCGCACCGCAAAAGTTGAATGCCTATCCTATGAAGATACTTAATTTCGACAACCAGAAAAACACTCATAAACCGGAGAATTTCAGCCCGTTAAGAGAAAAAATGCATGAAATCATTTTTGAAGCTGAAACACCAGCCGGTAAATTTTTTGATGTGGTTTTGTTGCTCATGATATTGCTGAGCATCATCGTGTTAATGCTCGAAACTGTCCCTTCTTTAGCAGCAAAATGGGGTGATGTATTTTATAAAATGGAATGGGTCATCACCATTTTTTTTACCATAGAATATATTTGCCGCTTGTATTGTGTGTATAAACCTGTTGCTTATGCCAAAAGCTTTTTCGGGATCATAGATATTGTTTCCATCCTGCCGGTTTATCTCGATTTGTTTTTTCCCGGCGCTCATTCTTTGTTGGTTATCAGAGGCTTGCGCCTGCTGCGTATTTTCCGGATTTTTAAGTTGGACATCTTTTTAAATCAAGGCAATATTATTGTAACCGCTTTGAAAGAAAGTTTGCCCAAAATGACCGTTTTCCTGTTCTTTATCTTGGTTTGTGTTTGTATCTTTGGTTCCGTACTTTACCTGATTGAGCATACTGTCAATCCGGAGTTCGAAAGTATCCCTATCAGTATTTACTGGGCAATTGTAACCCTAACTACAGTGGGATATGGGGACATCAGCCCTGACACAGGTTTGGGAAAGTTTCTGGCATCTGTCATTATGATACTTGGTTATTCAATAATTGCCGTACCAACAGGCATCGTAACTTCTGCCCTTATTCAGGCAAAAAAAACATATACGACCATCAACTGCAATAACTGTGGCAAATACGGACACGATGAAGATGCTGTTTATTGTAAATATTGTGGCTGCCTGTTAGAATAAAACTTGGGGTTCTCTTTTAACAGCTTACCCGAAACAAACAAGTTTTTAATAGTGCATTTCATACTCACAAATAATGCCTGTTATCAAAACATTGGCAGATGCGTTGTTTGAATTTTCATTTTGCCAAATCTTT
Organism: Sphingobacteriales bacterium; assembly: GCA_016700115.1. Lineage (NCBI taxonomy): Bacteria > Pseudomonadati > Bacteroidota > Sphingobacteriia > Sphingobacteriales > Sphingobacteriales bacterium. The sequence goes on from CP064999.1 coordinate 5,060,743, forward strand.
TTAGTCTTTCATGTTGTTATGACTGAAGTTTATACTTTCAAAATAGTACAGGATATGAAAGTTGAAGTTTGGGATACATATATTCCGGATAAACAAGGAGATGTTTTACATTTTGATATTATTGTTCCCGAAAAGACCCCATCTGCTCAGGTTTATCAGTTCGGGAATACTTATTTAAACAGCATTGATGTATTTGAATATGGCAAACTGAATTCCGGTCTGTGTCAGTTATGTCATATTGAACAGCCCTCTGACGAAATGCTCAATGATATATCTAAACAAGGATATTATATCCTTCCTTTGAGTAGTATTCCTGCAAATTTACCCCAAGACCCGAAACGATCTGATTATATTCTCCATCTTCGCGCATTTTACCCGCAGTATCGTTTTGCAGATTTTAGAAAATTAACCACAGACGAGGTCATTCAAATTTACCTGGATCTTACCTCCAACCGTTAATTGAAATCACACGTTTTTCCCTTATGATACAGTTCTCCATAGCTGAAACCTCGAACGATTTAGTTGCAATTCTTGATTTGCAAAAAGCCAATTTAGCTGCATCCCTGACTCCTTTCGAAATCCAATCGCAGGGATTTGTAACCGTTACTCATAAATACGACGAGTTGTCTGCACTGAACGAGTTAGAAAATCATATCATAGCTAAAGAGGGAGACAAAGTGATCGGCTATGTTTTGGCAATGACCAAAGCTTCTGCTACTGCCTTACCTGTTCTTGAACCGATGTTTGTGGTATTTGACCAAATAAATTACCAAAACAAACCTGTGTCAAATTACCGGTATCTTGTTGTAGGTCAGGTTTGTATAGATAAGGAGTACCGGGGCAAAGGCATTTTTGACCAAATTTATACTGCTTATAAAAACAGGTTTCAATCTAAATACGATTTTGCCATTACCGAAATCGCGGCTACAAACCTGCGTTCACAAAAGGCACATCAACGAATTGGCTTTAAAGAGCTTCACCGTTACTTCGCACCCGACCAAACCGAATGGAGTATCGTTATCTGGGATTGGAATAACTGAACAACTGATACTTTATGGGTTAGGATTTACCTTTTATTGTACATTGCCCATTGATAGGCTTTTTCATAAAACCGGTAAAGGATGTTCCAGTCAAATTCGGCGGCAACATTTTCGGCCTGATTGCGCTGTGCGATGCGTTCGCGCCGCGATTTTTGAACAAAGGTGAACATTTTAAAAGCAAGGTCATTTGCCGAATCGTCAAAACGCTTATTAAACCGATTGACCACATAGATTCCTTTTTGGTGATAATTTTCTATATTTTTTTCCACAAAATCACCAAACCCGGCCAAATCGCTCGTTACTGCGGGAACTCCGCTTGCCAAAGCTTCCAAGGGTGTATAGCCCCAGGGTTCGTAATAGCTTGGGAAAACCCCCAAATGACATCCGCGTACAAACTGCGTATAATCCATACCAAATAAAGGACTGGTTGAAGTTATAAAGTCGGGATGGTAAACAATTTTTACCGGATCGTCCGGCTTGTTAAACAACCCTTCGCGGCGGATAAACTGAATAATGGGGTCCGCATTATCGTTTGTCAGGGTATGCGTAACAACTATGGGCAATTGGTCAGATTTCCAGGCCTGAACACTGCGGCGAAGTCTAAGCCGCCAATATTCATCAATAAACTCATTCATGGCGGGCAATTTTGGATTGGTGCCCGCAGCTACTTCAAAAAACAATCGTTCTCCAACCTGTTTGGTGATGGCTTCACAAGTTTGTTTGATTTCTTCCAATGAAGCTCTTAACTGAAGCACCAAAGGATTGATGGTATGAAAAGGCTGTTTGGTAACCATAAACATGACCACGGTTTTATTGACCCTGTACCTCTTCATCAAATAGTTGAGTCGTTTGATGGCTTCCAATGTCAGGTCATAGCCTTTGTTGACAAACTCAAACCTGCCGGAAGTAAAGAAATAAAGGGTTTCGTTGAGGTCAAACTTATAATTGTGGAAAAAATGCCCCATGATAAACTGGTTAATTTTTTCCTTATACTCTTTGTGCAAAACCTGAAACTCGTGCAGGGCTTCATATCGCTCAATGTTTAAACCGTTTGGTGTTACGACATCCGGTTTTCTGCCGAGAAAATACAGACATTCACGGCCGGTAATATCGCTGACCGTGGTAAAAGCATCGGAATATAAAGCGGCAATTCTTTCTATACCGGCCGGTCCTTCAACGCCAAATTTTGCTGCTTCGCGCTGCCAGTTATACAGGGGGAGGTTTTGGTAAAAATGGGTATCGCCCCCGCAAAGATAACGCCCCAATTGCGTGGCATGAGTGGTGAACACAATTTTTGCCGGCATTTTCATACGGCGCATATCCGGTATTGGGGTTGCTGCCATCCATTCGTGAAAATGAGCGATGATGGGGTTTTGATTGGCATCAACCTGCATCACTAATCGCTTTAAAAATTCCAGCATAGCATGTCCGAATGCCATCACCCCATTGACTAAATCGCTGTGTTCAGGCAAAGGGATACGATGTGCTTTCCAAAACTCATAGCGTATCTGAGGTAATTTATGACCAATTGATGCGAGGTTGAACAAAACAACTTTGGGGCGACCTGTAATCAGCCAATGACCGTAATGAACTTCAAATCCAGCTTGTTGCATCAATTGTACGGTCCGTCCAATAGGGTCGTTAAAATCATTGGTCGGCTCAAATTCCGACATCGCATGTTGACGAACATAAGGACCCATCAGCAAATACCTGCTCCCCCATTTTTCAACTGCTGCCGGAACTTTACTCCTCAACACGGTATAAATTCCTCCCACCTGATTGCATACTTCCCATGCCGCTTCTACAAGCAAGGGTAGTTTGTTGTCTATATTCATAAGTTAGGTTGTTTGTTAGAAAAAAAGCAAATCCGAATTTACCACCCCTCAAAACAGAAAAAATATGGGCATCCTTATTCCCAAATCTCCACAAACACACTAAAAAGAATGTGTTCGGGCAAATTTACCCTTTTCTGCGAATATCAGAGATTATCCGTAATTTTCTCTGCCCGAAATTCCTTTTTTTTCAACCATTTATGATAAAACAATTCGAATGAGCAGTTAAAGAATAGCAGGAGCCATGACCTTAAATCCCAAATTAGGGGCAAACTTGTTTCTAATGAAATTATTTAAAATCCGATTCAAACAGATTGGTACAAACTGTCTTTTACCGTCTTGTCAGTTTCAAAGAGAGGGGCAAGAACTCCTGCTTCTTACCAAGAACCTATAATCATGTTCGCTCTTACTACCCCTCTTTGCCTTGCGCCTCGACAAAAAACCTTAGATCCGGATAGTTGATTGCATTTTGGGAAGAGAGGGGACCTGGGGGGTGAGTTAAAATATTAATACATTACTCATTCAACCTCCATACCTGAAAGTTTGGAATTCCCCTAAGTAAAAACGTTCCCTTCATCCCGATAAACGGTTCATTTATCCCGTTAAACGTTTCATTTATCCCGTTAAACGTTTCATTTATCCCGATAAACGTTTCATTTATCCCGATAAACGTTTCATTTATCCCGTTAAACGTTTCATTTATCCCGTTAAACGTTTCATTTATCCCGTTAAACGTTTCATTTATCCCGTTAAACGTTTCATTTATCCCGTTAAACGTTTCATTTATCCCGTTAAACGTTTCATTTATCCCGTTAAACGTTTCATTTATCCCGTTAAACGTTTCATTTATCCCGTTAAACGTTTCATTTATCCCGTTAAACGTTTCATTTATCCCGTTAAACGTTTCATTTATCCCGTTAAACGTTTCATTTATCCCGTTAAACGTTTCATTTATCCCGTTAAACGTTTCATTTATCCCGTTAAACGTTTCATTTATCCCGATAAACGTTTCATTTATCTAGATAAACGGTTCATTCATCCCGATAAACGGTTCATTCATCCCGATAAACGGTTCAAAATAGAACCTAAAATGCCTATTTGGAGGTAATTGCCCCCCATTTTTATGACAATAGCAATTTTTGTGTTAAATATTGTTAAAAAATTAGGTTTATAAACTTATTTGGTTACTAAATATCTACCGTTTTACGTTTATAGAGCAACATTTGAAAATAGTTTTTTTTAAACAACTCAGACAATAGCGATTTAATAATTTTCAAAAAGAGGGTTGGATTAACCGGTAAAACCGAAAGTTCAAACCCCGTAAAACTAAGGTAATACAGTTCACCATATTTTTTCACTTTTTTTACCCCCCCTAAAACCATCGTTTATGGAAACCTACAGAACAGCAAAAGGTTTTAAAGATAAAACCGATGCACAAATATTAGCAAGAGGAAGAAAGGTAGCTCATGACTTGACTGCCAATCCTAATTTTCCGACACCTGTTCCTGCAGTGTTAGATCTTACAACTGCGCTCGACGAGTATGAAGTATCCATTTCTAATGCCTCATTCGGAGGAACGCATTTAATTGCCATCAGAAAAGAAAAAAGAGCGATAGTCATTGGCATTTTGCAAAGATTGGGTATTTATGTAGATTTGAATGGTCTGGATTCCGAAGCAATTTTGTTAACTTCGGGATTCGAATTGTACACAACCGATACCGGCGAAGCCGAAGAATCGGAAAAACCGATAATTTTGTCAGGAAAAGACGGATCACATATTGGAGAAGCCAAAATCAGATCGAAAAAAATGGCAAACGCTATCCAAAATCAAATTCGTTTCGCACCCGATCCTTTATTACCCGAAACTACGTGGACTGAACTTCCCCCTCAAACAAAAGCCACGTTCTATCTAACCGGACTAACCCCCGGCAAATTATATTGGTTTCAAACCCGCACCTACAGTACGAAAGGTTACAGCGAATGGTCTGATCCTTTCCAATTTAGAGTTCGGTAGAAATCAGACAACGGTGAACTGTATTACTCAAAAAGCCCTTGCCCGAAATAGTGAGGGCTTTTTTGTTGTTGAGCGGTGTAGAAAGTTGGTAGCCCTTTTTAGGTTTATTGAGAAAAAGAGTAACAAGTGAGGCAGAAATTGTTGTAGAATAATATTTGTGATTTGATATTCTTGTATATTTGCAACAGGTAGATTCGTAAAAACGCATAATAAGGGGAGATAGACGCAAGTTTTAGTTATGTACGCAAAAGTTGCGTTTCTACAGATGTTATATGCCATTTTTAGAACAACCGTAACTCTTAAAAATTTCCGACAAAAAATTGAAGATTTGTTTATCCTAAAACCAATCAAAAATGTATCTTTGCGATATAATGAAAATAAAGTAATCAAATGGCAGTTTTGCAGACATACAAACTCAAACAAATCAAATCGCCGCTGAACTATATTGGCGGTAAAGCGAAGTTGCTTGACCAAATTTTACCTTTGTTTCCAAACGAAATTGACAACTTTATTGACCTTTTTGCAGGTGGTTGCAATGTTGGACTTAACGTAAACGCCAATAAAATTTACTGCAACGACATTCTGACTTACTTAATTGAAATGTACAAAGCGTTTCAAGAAAATGACCTTGACACAACAATCGGGCACATAGAAAATCGAGTTAGACAATTTGATTTGTCTTTGACAAACGAAAACGGATACAAACAAATGCGTTCGCTTTACAACGAACAAAAAAATCCGTTAGACTTATTGGTTTTAATTGCTTTCACGTTTAATCATCAAATTCGGTTTAATAACAGCCACGAATTTAATAATCCGTTTGGGCGTGAACGCAGTAGTTTCAACGCAACGATGAAACAAAACTTGGAAAAATTTATCATCAGAATAAAAGAAACAAACATTAGCTTCGCCAATGTTTGTTTTAATCATTTTGATTTTTCCAATTTTGGTGTGAACGACTTTGTGTATTGCGACCCACCTTATTTGATAACGACAGGAACTTACAATGACGGCAAACGTGGTTTCAAAGGTTGGACGACAAAAGAAGAAAAAGAACTGCTGAATTTGCTTGACAGTTTGGATAATCAAAACATAAAATTTGCGTTGTCAAATGTTTTGGAACACAAAAGAAAATCAAACGATATTTTGAAAAATTGGGTTGCAAAAAATCCGAATTACAAAATCAATTTCATTGATTACAATTATTCAAATTCCAACTATCAAACTATTATTCGTGATAAAAACGCAAGTGTTGAAGTTCTAATAACAAATTACGAACCCGAAAAACCGATGAAAGAGCCAACACTCTTTGACGATTTATTTTAGTATGCGGTATATCGGGAACAAAGAGAATTTACTTGACACCATTCATCAAGTAATGCAATCAAAAAACATAAAAGGTAATTCGTTTTTTGATTTTTTTTCGGGTACAGCAAACGTTGGCAAGTTTTTCAAAAAACTAAATTACCAAATTTATTCTTCTGATTTACTTTATTTTTCTTACGTTTTGCAACGTGCGTATATTGCAAATAATGAAGAACTGCATTTTGAAAAAGTCTTGCAAAAACTCAATTTTCAAAGCACAAGTTTATTCGCTTCGCCTTTACATATTGTCGTTGAATATCTAAATCAAATTGAACCAAAAATTGGCTTTGTTTCTCAAAATTATACACCAAGCGAAACGCAACATTTAGACATTCCACGAATGTATTATTCCGATGAAAACGGAAAAATAATTGATGCTATTCGTCAGCAAATCGAAGATTGGAAAACGGAGAGTTTAATCCATGAAAATGAATATTTTGTTTTGTTGGCTTGTTTGATTGAAACAGTTCCGTTTTACGCAAACATTTCGGGTGTTTATGCGGCATTTCAAAAAAAGTGGGATGCACGAGCAATTAAAAAAATGATTTTGCGAGCGATTGAATTTGTTGTAAACAACAAAGAAAATTTTGTGTTCAACAAAAATTCCGTTGAGTTATTAAATGAAGTTGAGGCAGACATTTTTTATCTCGACCCACCATACAACCAACGACAATACGCACCGAATTATCACTTATTGGAAACGATTGCAAAATATGACAATCCCGAAATAAAAGGCGTTGCAGGTTTGCGAAATTACGACAACGAAAAATCAAAATTTTGCAACGCTGTAACTGCGTTACGGGAACTTTCGGTAATTGCGGAAAAAGGCAAATTCAAAACGATGATTTTAAGTTACAACAACGAGGGAATTATGCCACAAGAACAAATTATTTCAACGTTGCAAAAGCACGGAAAAGTGGAATTAGTTGAATTTGATTATACACGTTTCAAAAGCAATAACAACGGAGAAAGTAAGCACAAGAAAATGATTAAAGAACAATTATACATACTTCAAAAATGAAAATAATTATCAATGAAATTTTAGAAAAAGAGGCAATGGATTATGCTGTCTTGTCAAAATCTTTTACCTCTAATAGACACGATTTCCACGAAGGAGGATTAGATGCAAAGCAGCGAAAAATGTTTGAAGGAAAACTTGGAGAAAAAGCAATCAAACAATTTTTCATAGATAATGACATTAAATTTGAAGAAGATAAATCTTCACACGAAGATGCTGATTTATATGATTTTATTGTGTACGACTTAGAAAATAATCCATTGAAAGTTGATGTAAAAACAAGAACAAAAAACTTTCATATTCGAACTTTGGAAATGGTTGAACAAATGAAAAGGAAACCAAAAGATATTTATTTTTCTGTAAGACTGTATGAGACAAGTCCTTTTTCCGTTGAAATAATTGGATACGCTAAAAAAGAAGATTTTTTACGAATAAATAGAATCGAAAATCAAGGTTACTTAAATAATTATGTTTTGTATGATAAAGAGCTTTCTGAAACAACTTCAATTATTAATAAATTGCGGAAAAATGCCTAAAAATCTTTGGTTTTTAACGGAAGAACGTCCGAAAAAAGAAGTTCTAAAAACGATTTTTCAAAAATTCGCACAAGATTATGGTTTTGCTGTTTTTGTAGATACAATCCGAATTTTACCGATTTTAAAAGACAATAAATTTACTTTTACTTATGAAGTAACGGGTTTTCGTTGCAACAAAGTTGAAAAAATTTACATAAAAACTGTTTCGGGAAATTCAAGTTTTACAGACTTTTTGATTTTTTATCAGAAAGATGAACCAACTTTACAAGACACACCAATTTATGCTATAGAAGAAACCAAAACAGACGATAAAGAAAGTCGAAACACAGGCGTTTATCAGCGTTGTAGTAAATTTGTTTTCATAGAAAGTTATTATCCAAATACAAAAAAGATAATGCTTTACAATTTGCAAATTGAGCAAAAAGAAACTCCAACAGAAACCTATATTTTTGGAACAAAATTGTTGCTCACTTTGGGAGTTGAAATTTTGGGCAAAAAATTAGACAACAAAATTTTCACTCCTTTTGAAAGTATTGACGAATTGATTTCTTTAAAAGATAAAATGCGAAAACCTCCAAAAGGAAACGTTCCAATTTTGCTCACAAAATCAAAAGACAAAATTGAAGTTTCGGGACGACTTTTCAAAAGCAAAGGACTTTCGCACGACCCGAATATTGGAGCATTGAGTATTATAAGTGCTGTTTTGCGAAAGTTAGGTTGGAAGCAAAATATTGTAGTAACACAACACGGATTAGAGCAAAAACACGTTGGGAAAACCAACAAGTTTATTCAAATTGCCAATAAAATAGGTATTCAATTACACGGTTTGGAAATTCCAAAAGCCGAAATGAATAAAGATTATTGGAAGTATGATAAAAACGGAGAAAAATTAGGAACAATCTTTATTCATTTGGTCGTAGAGGAATTTACACAAGGTTATTCCATTTTTGAAAATCACGCAGGTTCAGAAAAAGGATATTTTTTTCCGTTAAATGGAGAGCCAATTCCATTGAAAAAATATAAAGACCGAGCTTTATACAAAGAAGGAAATAAAAAACAAATCATCGAAATTCCTGACCTAATTTTACTTGACCCAAAAGGAAATGAAATTATCAACATTGAAGGCGAAACATACATCAACCGAAATGCAGGAATTTTACAAATCAAAACTTTTGATTTTATAGAAAAAGTGTACATCAAAAAACATTATCCGAACTATAAAATCATTAGGACAGTTGTGCTTTTTGGTAGTGAAGAAACATCAATCGTAGAAATCGAAGTTGGGTTTTTACTCAACCAAAACGGACAACTCATTTTAAGCATAAAATCTCCAAAAATATTTCAAGAAGCAATAAAAAACTTGTTGGACTTTTGGAGCTGATAATAGGCGTGAAAAGAAAAACGGCATATAACATCGGTTTTGCAAGAGAGCGGGCGAAGTGCTTCGTAACAACATTTTTGCTAAATTTGAAGTTCGGTTCTTCGATTGAGCGTTAGTGCTAAAATCCGCTCCCTCGCAAAGCCGCAAACCGTTATCATTTTCAAACCCGAACCCTTAGTATGAAAGGACTAAGCGAATGGTCTGATCCTTTCCAATTTAGAGTTCGGTAGAAATCAGACAACGGTGAACTGTATTACTCAAAAAGCCCTTGCCGGAAATGGTGAGGGCTTTTTTTATTGAATGTGACAGAATCATTATTTCTAAAAAATGAGGGTAAATAAATAATTGTCATATTACTACCAATTTCTTTACTAAAGTTTTTCCATGACCATCTTTAACATTTTCGGAGAATTTGGCAATTCAATTGACCAACCTGTTATTAAATATCGGAGCATCTCAAACGACTTTAAAGCCAAAGAATAGCTTATGCTCAACTACTAAGGTAAAGGAAGAAAGTTCCCTATGCGTTGCTCTCTATCTAAACCCTTAACTTATTGCGAACATAATTTAAGGAATACGAGCCTAAGGAGTGGCATTTTCGGAAGTATAAAAAAGAAAGTGATTTTTCATACTTTGCGCCACAGTTTTGCGACTCATCTCTTGGAAAACGGGACAGAATTGCGCTACATACAGATATTGTTGGGACACGAAAGCTCCAAAACCACAGAGGTTTATACACACATAACCACCAAAGGGTTTGACTAAATTCAAAGTCCTTTATTTAGTTTGGATATTTAGAATCAAATACTTAACTTTGACTGCATATTTTGAATATCCCGTTTTTCAGTAAATTTGCTCTTACGAAATAACAACTAATAGTTTGGGGGCTATAACAAACCTACGGATAAGGCGGAAATAAACTCAAGTTTGGAATTATTTACACTAAAGTTGCGTTTATACAGATGTTGTGTACAATGCTTTTTGACCGACAGTGCAACATTAAACTAACGAGAGAACAAACGACTTTTTTGACTACATTTGAAATATGAATTATTGGACAGAATTAAGTATAGAATACGCAAATCAAAGGTCATATCTTGACGACCTTTTTCAAGTATATCCGACTATTCCCGAAGGAATTAGAGAAATAAATAATGAGCGTTGGGCAAACATTGAAAAAGCATTTAAAAAGAAAAATAATGATGCTTTAATCAAAGAGCTTTTGAAACTTGACTTGTTTCCAATCAAAGACAGTTACATTGCATATCTTAAACGAGACCCTTCTTCAATTGAGAGAAATCCGAAAACAGTCAACCGTATTTGCGGTCGGCTTTATGAAATGGGACTTGAAAAAATCTTTGAACGTTGCAGCGAACCTAAAGAAACCAACAGACAAATCGGACCGTTTTTCAGACGTTGGCTAAACGCTAAATCGTTAGGTATTCAACCTGTTACACTTGACGACTTTACAAAAAATAAAAAGGATGCTATTCTAAATGGAAGCGACAAACAGTTGATGGATTTTGCTTATGATGAGTTAAATTACAAACACAGCAAAGGACTTGACTTTATTGGTCGTTTCAATGGCAAGTATGTTATAGGAGAAGCAAAATTTTTGACAGACTTTGGCGGACACCAAAATGCACAGTTTAATGATGCAATCAGCACGGTTCAAGCAAAAAATGTAAAGGCAGTAAAAATTGCAATTCTTGACGGTGTTCTATACATAAAGGGTAAAAACAAAATGTATAAGGATATAACCACGAAATACAAAGACCTGAATATTATGAGCAGTTTGGTGCTACGTGAATTTTTATACCAACTATAAAACTATGCAGCTACAATATCCAAATAAAAAAACAGAGCAGGAAATTTTCAATAGCATTCCTGACATTGAATTGGAACAAATCAATTCAAGCGACAATCCCAATTTACTTATACAAGCAAATAATCTGATTGCGTTAAAACAGTTAATCACTAAACACAATCTCAAAGGTAAAATTGACCTTATTTATATAGACCCGCCTTTTGCTACAAACAACACTTTTACAATTACTGACGGCAGAGCAAGCACGATTAGCAACAGTTCAAGTGGAACAGTTGCTTATACTGACACATTGAAAGGTTTTGATTTCATTGAGTTTATTCGTGAGCGGTTAGTGCTTTTAAAAATGTTACTCTCTGACAAAGGTTCGATTTATTTACACATAGACTACAAAATCGGTCATTATGTAAAAGTGGTAATGGACGAAATTTTCGGCATTGAAAATTTTCGCAACGACATTACACGAGTAAAATGTAATCCAAAAAACTTTGCTCGTAAAGGTTACGGCAACATTAAAGACTTGATATTATTTTATTCAAAATCTGACAATTTAATTTGGAACGAGCCGAAAACACCATACACCGAAGAAGACAAAATCAAACTTTTTCCTAAAACAGAAAAGGACGGCAGACGATATACAACTATTCCACTTCATGCACCCGGAGAAACTCAAAACGGCAAAACTTCACAAGCATTTAAAGGCATTCTACCTCCACCCGGCAGACATTGGAGAAGTGATGTAGCCATTTTGGAGCAGTGGGACAAAGACGGTTTAATTGAATGGAGCGACAATGGCAATCCAAGAAAGAAAATTTATTTTGACCAACAAGAAGGAAAGCGAGTTCAAGATATATGGGAGTTTAAAGACCCACAATATCCTGTTTATCCGACAGAGAAAAATCCTGACTTGTTGGACTTGATTGTAAAAACTTCTTCTAATGAAAACAGTATCGTGCTTGACTGTTTTGCAGGGTCAGGAACGACACTAAAAGCTGCACAGACAAATGGCAGACATTGGATTGGTATTGACCAATCGGATGAAGCCATAAAAGCAATAACAACAAAACTTGACACCGTTGAAGGGGATTTATTTATTTCAAAATCGGACTATAAATTATTGACAGAAAAGAAGCACAGCACACAACAGCAGTTTGGCGTAATGGCGGGGGACGTGGTTAATTGAACATTCTCCCCTCATCAACTTTTGTGGTGTATTGACAGTTTTTTGCTTCGTATTCGCCACCTTCGCAAAGCCCCGAACCGTTTTCATTTTCAAACCCGAACCCTTAGTATGAAAGGGCTAAGTGAATGGTCTGATCCTTTCCTATTTAAAGTTCGGTAGAAATCAGACAACGGTGAACTGTATGACAAAAAAGCCCTTGCCGGAAATGGTGAGGGCTTTTTAGTATTTATTGGGATGTTTTACAACCCAAACACCATATCTTTACCAACCAATAATTGGAAAAAACACCCCCCATTATGAGCAGCAGATACGACTCCTTCGGGGTCGAAAGGGTTTTTAAACTGCTAAACTCTATTAATGTTTTTTATCTTCGGAATAATTGGGTTGTTTCGTTATCATCAAAATGTGACAGACCGGAATGAAAATCCGATTTATCATCCACCTCACGTAAACTTTATAGTTGTGTTGATTAGATTTGCATGCATCCGTTTTATCCGCGTTCCCTAAAAAGAATAGAGCGGTTTTGACCTAATTTAACAAGCAATCTCACAAAAGCTCATCCAACGACACCGCATTACTGATAATTTCTTTAAAGTAATCGTAAGTAACTTTCATCCCTTCCTGCCTCGACACGGTTGGGTTCCAATTAAGGAGGTTTCGGGCTTTGGTAATGTCGGGTTGACGTTGTTTGGGGTCGTCTGTGGGAAGGGGGTGGTAAATAATGTTGGAGGAAGCCCCGGTAAATTTGACAATTTCGTTTGCTAACTGTAGGATAGGTATTTCTTCGGGATTTCCGATATTGACAGGGAGGTGGTAATCTGAGTTTAGCAAGCGGTAAATGCCTTCAACAAGGTCGCTGACATAGCAAAAAGAGCGGGTTTGAGTTCCGTCTCCAAACACAGTAATATCCTGACCGTCAATAGCCTGCCTGAAAAAAGTAGGCAAAGCCCTGCCGTCGTTCAGGCGCATTCTTGGGCCGTAAGTGTTAAAAATACGAACAATCCGGGTTTCTAATCCATGAAAATTGTGGTAGGCCATCGTCAAAGCTTCCTGAAAACGTTTGGCTTCATCATAAACTCCACGAGGTCCGATGGGATTAACGTTTCCCCAATATTCTTCGGGTTGCGGGTGAACGGTCGGGTCGCCATAAATTTCGGAAGTAGAGGCCACTAAAATCCGGGCTTTTTTGGCCAATGCCAAACCAAGCAGATTATGTGTACCGAGCGAACCCACTTTCATGGTTTGAATGGGCATTTTGAGGTAATCAATCGGGCTTGCAGGAGAAGCAAAATGCAGGATAAAATCTAATTTACCCGGAACATGAACAAACTTAGTAACATCGTGGTGGTAAAACTGAAAATTTTTGAGCGGAAACAGGTGTTCGATATTCCTGATTTTTCCGGTCAGAAGGTTATCCATTGCGATTACTTCGTCTCCCTGTTCAATAAATTTGTCGCAAAGATGGGAGCCTAAAAATCCGGCGGCACCGGTAATAAGTACTCTGGCCATAAAGGATAGTAGTTGGTTTTAAAACGCAGGTGAAAACAGGATGATTTAGGGTTGAATGGTTTTGCGTCCAATGCTTTGGTAGTAAAAGCCTTCTTCCCTGATATGTTCAAGGTTGTAAAGGTTGCGTCCGTCAAAAATAACCGGATGATTTAACAGGCTTTTCATTTGAGCAAAATCGGGTGTTCGGAAAATCTGCCATTCGGTAGCGATAATCAGTGCATCGGCCTTTCGCAAAGCACTGTATTGGTCGGAAGCATAAGCAATGGTATTTCCTAAAACCTGACGGGTAGTGTCAATTGCTTCGGGGTCATAAGCAGTTACGGTAGCTCCTTCTGCCAACAATTGAGAAATGGTAAAAAGAGCAGGTGCTTCCCTGACATCATCAGTATTGGGTTTAAACGCCAACCCCCAAACAGCAAAATGTTTGCCGTTTAAATTTCCGTTGTAATAGGTCTTAATTTTGGGCAAAAGGCTAATCCGCTGTTGGTCATTTACATTCAAAACAGCATTCAGAATTTTAAAATCGTAGGCATTTTGCCGAGCTATCTGCACTAAAGCAGAAACATCTTTCGGGAAACAGCTTCCTCCATATCCAATGCCGGGGAATAAAAAACGTTTGCCAATTCTGCTGTCTGAACCAATTCCCAAACGAACCATGTCCACATCTGCGCCAACCGATTCGCACAAGTTGGCTATTTCGTTCATAAAACTGATGCGAGTAGCCAAATATGAATTTGCAGCATATTTAGTCATTTCAGAGGACCGCTCGTTCATAAAAAAGATAGGATTACCCTGTCTGACAAAAGGTTCATACAATTGGGTCATCAAATATTTTGCTTCGTTAGAAGAAGTTCCTATAACAATGCGGTCGGGCTTCATAAAATCTGCAACTGCCATCCCCTCTCTCAAAAACTCAGGGTTAGACACAACATCAAAAGGAAACTTAGCTTGCTTTTGAATTTCAGTTCTTACTTTTTCGGCTGTTCCTATCGGTACAGTGCTTTTATTGACAATTACTTTATATTCGTTGAGCAAACTGCCGAGTTGAGCCGCAACTCCCAAAACATATTTCAAATCGGCCGACCCGTCTTCTCCCGGAGGAGTTGGTAAAGCAAGGAAAATAATTTGAGAAGATTCGACTGCCTTTTGCAGATTACCGGTAAAATGCAATCGCCCTTGTTGGATATTCCGGTCAAACATTATTTCTAATCCGGGTTCGTAAATGGTAATTTCTCCTGACTGAAGTTTCTTGATTTTATTTTCATCATTGTCCACACAAATCACCTGATTTCCCATTTCGGCAAAACATGTACCGCTTACCAAGCCTACATATCCTGAACCGATTACTGCAATATTCATAAATGTTTGTTGCTTTTTGTTTTTATAAAGTTAAAAAGTGGTCAAAAATCATGCCTTCTATTAAGCAGTCAGATTTAAAACTGTCTGAGCGATATATTGTAACTGCTCAAGGGTCATTTCTGTATGTATGGGCAATGAAATGACTTGTTTCGCCAGATGTTCCGTAACCGGCAAACTTCCTTTGGCATACCCCAAAGGCAGATAGGCCTTTTGTAAGTGAATAGGTATGGGGTAATATATCATCGTTGGAATGCCTTGTTCTTGAAGGGCTTGTTTCAAAGCATCCCTGTCGCCATTAATACAAAGGGTATATTGGTGAAAAACATGGGTAGAATAGCTTGCCCTGAAGGGTACGGTTATGTTTTCTGCATTTTTAAACGCTTCATCGTAAAAATCGGCTACCCTTAGCCGGGATTCATTGTACCGGTTCAACGATTTTAACTTAGTGCTGAGCACTACTGCCTGTAAGGCATCCAAACGGGAATTTACCCCAATCATAGTCGAGTCGTATTTTGTTTGTTGACCATGGTTGGCGATAAGACGGATCTTTTCGGCAAGCAGGTCATCGTTGGTAAAAATTGCCCCGCCATCTCCGTAGCAACCCAGGTTTTTAGACGGGTAAAAAGAAGTGCATCCAATATGTCCGATAGTTCCTGTTTTTTGTCTGCTGCCATCTTTAAAAATATAGTCTGCCCCGATAGCTTGTGCGTTGTCTTCAATGACATACAAATCGTGTGTCAGGGCAATTTTCATAACTGCTTCCATATCTGCACTTTGACCGTATAAATGAACCGGCATAATGCAACGGGTGCGTGGAGTTATTGCATTTTCTATGGCTTTGGGGTCAATGGTATAAGTATCGGGCAATACATCCACAAATACAGGTTTAAGCCCTAAAAGCGCGATGGCTTCGGCAGTTGCTACAAAAGTATGGGAAACGGTAATTACTTCGTCTCCGGGTTTTAAATCCAAAGCCATAAGCGCTATCATAATAGCATCGGTTCCGTTTCCACATCCTGTAACATGTTTTACCCCGAGATACTCAGCCAAAGACAAGTTAAATTCATGGACTGCAGGTCCTCCGACAAAAGCACAGGTTTCGATGATTCGGGCCATTTTTTCATCAATTTCTTCTTTTATTTTAAGATACTGACCCAAAAGGTCCACCATTTGGATGTTGATTTGTGTTGTCATATTTTGATTGCGGGTAGGATGAAAGAAAAGAATGAGGGTAATTTAAGTCAGGTTAAAACGGTATGAATATTAACGGTAAACAATATTCCACTTTAGAAAAAAGTTTAAATGTTCCCGTTTTTAATTTAAAAGAAAGCGCAAAGGTAATGATTATTCGGAGAGTATCCGGGTTGCATTGAAACTGTAAAGGGGTTCATTCAATCAGAGTTAAAATCTTAGGATAGATGAGAAAAGAGCAACTTACACCATAATTTCAGTAAATTGTTTTTACCTTTTCGCACAAACAGTCGTCAATAAAGGTTAAAGTTTTTTTACCGCCACTCAAATCATCATTAAAAAAATTTAACGAACCATAAAAACAAACAGATCAATGAAACAATTAGTATTTTTGATTTCAATGGCAGCCATCCTCACTGTTGGAGGATGTACGGCTGCTAAACAAATCATATCAGAAATCGAAAAAAATACAGGCGGCAAACAGGTTACCGAAAGCGAAATCATCATGGGTTTAAAACAAGCCCTTGAATTTGGAATCGGAAACGGATCAGACTTAGTTTCAAAAACAGATGGTTATTTTAAGAACAGCTTTATCAAAATACCCTTTCCACCTGAAGCCAAAAAGGTAGAAAACACCCTTCGGGATATAGGATTGGGCAGTGAGGTGGATAAAGTGATTTTGAGCCTTAACCGCGCTGCCGAAGATGCAGCAAAAGGCGCTAAACCTATTTTTATCAGTGCCATCAAACAAATGACCATAAAAGATGCCATGAACATCTTAAAAGGAACGGACAATGCAGCCACTGAATACTTAAAGAAAACCACCTCCAATGATCTCCGGTCGGCATTTAAGCCCGTAATCAACAAATCGCTTGACAAGGTTGCTGCGACAAAATATTGGGACGATATTATCAAAAAATACAACCAAATCCCTTTGGTTCAAAAGGTTAATCCGGATCTCAGTGCCTTTGTTACCGAAAAAGCATTGGATGGTTTGTTTTATATGGTCGCAAAAGAAGAAGCAAAAATCAGAAAAGACCCTTTGGCAAGGGTTACCGACCTGTTAAAAAGAGTTTTTAAATTGCAGGATTAAAAGTAAAATGCAAATTTAAGAGCAATCGCTCCGCCACAGAAAAGTCCCCATCCATGCAAAAATGACTGCATCAGGTGGGGACTTTACTTTTTTTCAGAACCCAATCCATGCCTGAAGAAAGTTAAATAAAAAAGTAACCTTTCTTCTATTTGTTTAAATAGTATTGAGATGAACTACCCTTTGATTTGGTTAAATCCAATTAGTTACTACCTTTAACATTCCTTTTAATATTCTCACCCTAACTAACAACAAATATGAGTACCGGAAAAGACCAGAAATCATTTATCGAAACCATCATTGAGTTTTTTAAAACTCTTTTTTCGGGCATGTTTCCTGAAGATAAAGATAAAAACAAGGATACTCCCAATCCTCCGAAACCGGATGACAATACAAAAGAAAACATCGAAGAATATGACAATCAGGAAAACGAAGGAGATGGAACTCAGGCACATCTTGATCCCGAAATGGGAGAGGCTACTTTCAGATATGGGAATACGGTAATCACTATCACAAAAAGCAAAAAATATGTCGCCATTCAAACCAGCGAAGATCGAAGCCTGATTGCAGCCATGCCCCTTACCAGGCGTTTATCCAAAAATACCTTTAAAGAAACAACTGTTCCTTTGGGTTTTTTTGAATTGGTAGAATCACAAGACCAACGACCAGATGCAGTCAACGACGCTTTGGATGAATTGCGCAGCCTTCCAACGGTAAATATGGGTACTCATGTTTACCACAATACTTCGATGCGTGATGATATGCCCCTTATCCCAACCGGACAATTATACGTTGTTTTCAATAACAAAGCTACAAAAACAGAACAGGAAAACCTGCTTAACAGTCTTGCATTAAAAACCATTGATACCCGCGGAGGCGGTAAAATTTTGGTCGAAGTAACCCAAAATTCACCCAACCCGATTAAAGTAACTGTTGCCCTTCAGAACTCGGGGCTTGTCGAAGTGGCAGAACCCGAATTGCAAGCCCCAATGAATTTTGAATCGTTTATCCTGCCTTCAGATTCCTTGTTAAAGGAACAATGGCATCTTCAAAACAAAGGACAACATGGTAACTGGACATCCACCGCCTTTAAAGCTGGAGCCGATGCCAAGGTCGTAGAGGCATGGAACTGGTTAAAAAGCATGGGAACAGACCAAATAACCGTTGCAGTGATTGACAGCGGTTTTGACTTAAACCATCCCGATTTAAAAGGAAACGGCAATAAAATAGTTGCCCCCTGGGATTTTGATACTGAAACCCCTGATGTTTCCCCAAGAACAGGCGACTGGCACGGGACACCTTGTGCGGGAGTGGCAGTAGGTGCAGCCAATGGAATTGGTATAGTGGGAGCTGCTCCAAATTCAAAACTGATGCCGATGCGCTCGGTTGCAATTTCAGATACTTATGTCGAAAAAATGTTTAACCATGCCATGCTGAATGGTGCAGATGTTATCAGCAACAGTTGGGGAGCAGCTTCTCCGGGATTTACCCTTTCGACCAGAATGTTGGAAGCCATTCGAAAAGCAGCAACCCAGGGAAGGAACGGGAAAGGTTGTGTGATTGTATTTGCAGCCGGAAACAGCAATGTCAGTATCAGCAATTCTGCCAATCCGGATGCTATTATGGGATTTGCCACTCATCCCAATGTAATAGCGGTTTCAGCTTCGAACAGCAGAGATGAACGATCATCCTATTCCAATTATGGGAATCAAATTTCGGTTTGTGCGCCCTCTAACGGTTCGGGAGGAGCCGGTATTTTGACTGCCGATGTTGGAGGAACTATGGTTTTGCCAAGTGGTACTGTGATTGACAGGGGCTACGATGCCGGTGATTATACCCCCGGTTTTGGCGGAACTTCCAGTGCTTGCCCATTGGTTGCAGGAGTTTGTGCGCTTATTTTATCGGCAAATCCAAATCTTACGGCGGCACAGGTAAAGTCAATCCTCGAAAAAACAACCGACAAAATCGGAAACTCAAACGACTATAACAGCAAAGGACATTCCATCTATTTTGGTTATGGAAGAATTAACTCGTTTAAAGCCGTTCAAATGGCAAAAACCGGTCAGGTTGAAGATATCACCCCTGCGCCTATTCCTCCTCCGCCTCCTCCAGCACCTAATACAACGCCCACCCCAACACCAACACCTCCGGATACTTCCCCTCCGTCAAAACCGGTCGAAAAGTTTGACCTTCCGTTTGAAAGTCTGACAGGTGCCATGATGACAGGAACAAACGAAGAACATATTTACAAAGTATTGATTTCTGATACTCTCGACATAAAACTGGACTCCCCGATGGGAGATGCCAACGCTGATTTTGATCTGTATGTCCGAAAAAACGAATTGCCCGAACCCTCCCGGCGATTATATGACGATAGCAGTGTAACAGAAGGAAGCAACGAACATATTGCCTTATCAAATGTTTCAGGACTTTATTTGGTTTTGATCAGAGCCTATCAGGGCAGCGGTGCTTATAATTTGGGAGTTGGATTTGCAAAACCAACTGCAGAAACAGGTGTGCGGTTGATTCAATTAGAAGCCCTGACCGGAGGAATTCTGCGCAAATCGGTTATGCCTGAAATAGCTTTCAGAGTCAGTACCAATAAAAAACTGACCTTTACCCTAAAAGGAGAAGACGGAACAAATATTGACCTTTATGTTAAAAAAGGCGCACGTCCTAAATGGAACGATTTTGATGGACGTGGTATAAAAGAAGGTGCAGACGAAAAAGTTGAAATTGCCAATCCCCAACCCGGAACCTATTATATCTTAGTCCGTTCCGAAAATGGGTCAGGCTATTACAATTTATGGGTAAACTTGGTTTAAATATAAATCGAACACTTAATTTTTATGAAATACAACCAAATGATTAAGGCAATGCTCTGATAGTGGATTAATTTGTTTTAAACCCCTTCAATTAAAAAAAACACAATAGCCAACTATCCAAGACATCAATTCGTTGTAGTTAAATCAGAGAATCCTAAAATAAATAACTCTTTAATAATAGCTTACCCTGTATTTGTCATAAGCAGCAACATCATACTAACCAATCTGCCAAAGGCGTTAATTGACTTATGAATAAATTTTCCTTGCGCTCAGTTTGTTTAATTATTTTCTCTTTACTTTTTACTATTCCGCTCTTTGCTACCCATAATCGCGCGGGTGAAATTTCTTTTGTCAGTGCACCGCTTCCGGGCCAACCCTACCGATATATATTTACGGTAACGACCTATACCAAAATTTCAGGCGGAGGTGCAAGCAATGCAGACCGGGATACCTTAGATGTGAGTTTTGGAGACGGCAATACCGGAAAAGCTCCAAGAATAAACGGAGGTGGTAACGGTGTGCCAATTGGCAATAATATCAAACACAATATCTACGAAGTTACTCATAGTTATGCCGCACCATTTAACTATGTTGTTTCAATGCAAGACCCCAACCGCATTGATGAAATCATCAATATACAATTAGGCAACTCTGTTGACATTCCTTTTTTTATTGAAGATACCATTTTTTTTCGCGACCCTCAGTTTTTTGGGTTCAACAGTTCTCCCATTTTGTTACAACCGCCTATAGATTTTGCCAATGTCGGATATATTTTTATTCATAACCCAAATGCTTTTGACCCTGACGGTGACAGCCTTCATTTTCAGTTAATCCCGCCCAAACAAAACCCGTTTAATGATGTTCCTTTTTACCAATATCCTAATGAAATCAATCCGGGAGCAAATAACAGTTTTATTCTGAACCCTAATTCCGGAGAACTGATTTGGAATTCACCGCAAAGGGCAGGGATTTACAATATCGCCATCCTGATAACCGAGTTTCGCAACGGAGTTAAAATGGGAACAATGGTCAGGGATATGCAAATCATTGTGGATGACAAACCCAACCAACCTCCTGTTTTACCTGAAATAAAAGATACCTGTGTGGTGGTTGGTGAATTACTTCAATTCAACATCACTGCAACAGACCCCGATATTCCGGCACAGTTGATTACAATGACGGGATACGGAGGCCCATTTCAGGCTACTGTAAGTCCGGCACAACTCATCACTTCACCGGGGTTAGGTACTGTAAACGGCACGTTCTTTTGGCAAACCACCTGTGATCATATATACAGCCAAGCCTATACAGTTGTCATTAAAGCAGAAGACAACTTTACTTCATCAGGTATTCCCCTGCCGCTTGCAGATTTGGAAACCTGGCTTATCACAGTGGTTGCCCCTCCCCCATTAAATCTCACAGCACAAATCATAGGAAGCAATATTAAACTTGACTGGGATTTTTATCAGTGTCAGTTAAGCCCGAAATTCAGAGGATTCTCGGTTTGGCGAAGTATTGGCTGCGATTCATTATCACCGGACAGATGTTCGAGAGGACTTGGCGGTACTTCTTACCAAAAAATTGCAGAGGGAATTACGGTAAACACCTATACCGACGAAACCGCCGTTAAAGGTGTGTTATATTCTTACCGCATAGTAGCTGAGTTTGCTGATGCATTTACCAACTCAACGCCACCAAATCCGTTAAATGTGGCTTCCGGACGGGCTTCAGAAAATATTTGTGTCGAATTGCCGAAGAATGCCCCAATTATTACCAATGTCAGTGTTGAACAAACCCTGCCTGCTAACGGACAAATCTTTATTGCATGGACAAAACCGGTTGCTGAGGTTTTAGACACATTGGTCAATTTACCGCCCTATCGCTACGAACTTTATCGCTCACAAGGATTTACCGGTGAAAATTATACCCTGGTACAATCCTGGACTTATGATACTTTTGCACAAGCCAATGATACAACTTTCTATGATCAGATTGCAGAATTAAATACCCTGTCCAATCCTTACCACTACAAAGTGGCTTTTTATGCCAATAATCAACCGGTTGATGAATCGGCTGCTGCTTCATCGGTTTTTTTAACTACCACCGCATCGGATAACGAATTATTATTGAGCTGGGATTTTAATGTGCCTTGGTTAAACGTTCTCTACAATATTTTCCGACAAACAGAAACAGGGACTTTTGAAAATATTGGCAGTTCCACCACCAAAGAGTTTGTAGATTCTCAACTCCAAAACGGCAAAGAATACTGCTATTATATTGAGGCAATTGGAACTTATGCTAATCCCACCATGCCGGAGCCTTTGATTAACCTGTCTCAAATTGCATGTGGAGTTCCTGTTGATACAATACCTCCCTGCCCTCCGCTGTTGACAGTTACGAACTACTGCGAATCCGGAGAGCCTGATATCCCTGAAATACTTTCAAACTTACTCGAATGGACCAACGCAACTCAGGTTCAATGTGATGATGACATCATTGGCTATCAGGTCTATTTTTCTCCCCCTTTAAGTCCAGATTTTGAGCTGATAGCCACCATAGACGGCTTTGACCAAACCTTTTTTGAACATGTACTGACCAACTCCCTAGCCGGATGTTATGCAGTTGCGGCAATCGATTCTTTCAACAACCAAAGCCCTTTCAGCAATATAGTTTGTCTGAAAAATTGTGTCGAATTTGAACTGCCAAACGTGTTTACACCTAACGAAGACGGAGCAAACGATTTGTTTGTGCCCCGCAAATCAAGGTTTGTCAGCAGCATTGACTTCAAAGTGTACAACAGATGGGGTAATCTGGTGTTTGAAACTTCAAATACCAATATTGAATGGAATGGAACGGATCAGAAATCCGGCAAACAACTTTCAGAAGGGGTTTATTATTTTACCTGCGAAGTGTATGAACAAACTGCCGAAGGAGGAGAAATCATCAGTAAAACGCTGAGCGGTTTTATTCATATTATTCTCGGAAAGTAGTTTTAACAATTTACGTCATTATGACTGGTCTATTTTAAAGTAATTGCACGGAGCTTAGCCCTTTACTGCTTTTCGTAAAGGAAATTCCAAATATCTGACATGTGCAATTCAATCCTTTTGTCATCGTCCCCGTAAGCCACAATAAAAGTGTCCTTATATCCACGGGATTTTAATTCTTTTTCGGCATTAACTGCCTGATCGTAATGTGAAAACTTCCCAACAGAATAGCGATATAATCCTGAGGGCGAGATGTCTATTTTTACTTCCTCCCCGGCTACCTGATGAAAAAGAATGTCGTTTTCAGATAATGGAGTGGTAAAAGCTCCTATTTGCAACTTGAAATATATCTGACTACGGGTATATCCTGAAAGTGTCGCAGTTTCATTGGGCACCATTTCTGTTTTTGTTTTTGCTTCTGCCTTTTTCCGTTGGGCTTTCTTACTACTTTTGCAACCTGCCTGACTTAAAAGCAGTAACATACACAATACAACGACAATACCTTGGATAGCAGTTTTCATATCTGTAAAATAAATTAAGAAAAAATTAACCGGCAATCATATTTGGAAGACAGGTTTAACTGCCAAATTATCTTTTTACTGTTTAATTGTAGTTTTAATGCTGCCAAAAAATGATGAAGTCAATCCTGATTTTTTTTAGATTCTTCCAAAAATATGCCAAAAACGTTAAAAACGCCAAAAAACAGAAGGTCAATAGCCCTTATTTTAACATAACGCAAAAGAACCTTTAAGTTAAGTTACAAATCGTTTATCGTTCCATCTCCTTTATTTTCTGTTTCAACCACCCTGACAAGTTTGGTCTGTTTTCTAAGGTTTCCAAATAAGTTTTCAGTTTTTCCAAACTTTTTTTATCGTATGGTTTTTCTCTGATACTAACCAACCTGATAAAAACCTTGTAAGAGGAAAATAAAGAGTTGTACAATTTCTCTCCCAAGCCCTTATTTTTTATATAATGCCTGAAACTGTCAAGATATGACAAGATGAGGCTGTACTCTCCTCTTTCGTAAAACAACATGAGTTGCAACTGTTTGTAGGTCATTTTCAAAACGCCCAAACGTGCAAGATCTGTTTTGATTAAATAGTCAAAAGACAGGTTGAAGTCTTTTTTTAAAAAGTAAAGATTTGCTAATGTAAAGTTTAAAATTGTTTTTTTAACATCATTAGTGAGAAACCCGGAGTATTTATGAATAAATTCTTCTGCCTGTTCTATTTGTCTTTTTTTCATAAGTTCAACAGCACCATTGTAAAAAGAAGCTGATGAGATATTGCCGGTAAAGTTAAGCTCAATTTCCAGTCCGATAGATTTCCAAAGGCTATAGTCATCCAACTTCATTAACGCCTCATTCTTAAAGCCCTCAACTAACAGGTAATGAAACAAAGCCTGAATACATTTGTATTGGACCTGATAATGCAGTTCATTGCGTTTTTCCAGGAAAAAGTTTTTTAATTCCATATAATCTTCCAATTTTTTACTCCATTGCAATTTGTAAATCATTTCCATTGCAACCACAATCAAATCGGTTTTCTGAAATTGAAGATTCCGGATGGTAGTAAGTATTTGTGTGAATACTGAACTTGATTTGGGCAAACTGCGATTTTCTTCCAATTCACTTGCCATATTGAGCGTTGATACATAAAGCCATCTCAACCAATTTTCCAAAACCTGATTTGCGCTGTTAACTTCTATTCCGTAAAACACTTCGTTCTTCTCTTTGATTTGAAAGGTGATAAAACTAATATAATATTCCAACCAAAGAGCATTTTCATTCTTTTTTGACTTGTCTTTCAGATATTTTTCAGCAATCCGGATTTCGTAAGACAAGCTGTCTAACATATTGTTTCTATAAAGCTTGTTTATTAAGATTCGGGATTTTTCCAAAGGCTCTTGCTTCAGATAAGAAAGGGCTAAAAAGTGCTCAACGATTTCCACCAAATAAGACATGATATCTCTCAAACGCTGACTGTTAAAAGGCTCGTTTGGGTACAATATCTTGTATAATACAGCAAGATTTAGATTCTCATCGGTAAAATCCGGATGTAACGAATGTAACAAATCAAAAAACTCTATGCATTTGCCATGTTTCTTAAAATAGGGCGAAATCACCAATTTTCGCAATTGCCTCATTTCTTTAGGAGATAGACTATTAAGAAGCACAAATAATTTGTGATTTTGCATATTTAAGATTTGTTATCTGATTTTGTGATAAAATACATCTTTATATCCTCAATTAAACCCGCTAAATTATATTTTGAAACAGAGAAAATTGACATTTTTAAAGCAAAAAAAACTATATGAAAGTTTAAAATCAAAATAAAACCCTGGAAAATGTCAATTAAAACATATTTTAAAACCGATTAGTTTAGGGTTTTTTTCTCCAAAATTTAGTTGAAAGCTACCCTAATGCTTCAGTCATTCCTTGTTCAACAAACGATTATTAAATACTTTGAGTCTTGTATTTAAGATCATCGTGTCTGGTTCTTTAATAAAAATATATATTTCTGGACTATTTTCAGTGTGATGAAAAGTGTTTAAATAGCTTTCTAAAAAAATAAAAATAAAAAGTTTTTTTGAAAAGATTTTTTTTGCTTTTTATTTTTACATTTGCATTTCGCTTATCAATTTAAAATTTAATGAAAAAAAGTTGCGGCTTTTTTACAATAAAAGTTGATAAATATGGATAATGGGTAATTGAGTTTACCTTCGTTAAAAAGCCAAAACTTAGATCAACAAAAAGAATTAGTTCTAATCTTAAAATTCAATGAATTGTTCTTCCTGAAAACCGGCCTATAATAAACAGAAATTGTTCCACAAACAGCCCTGAAATTCCTAACAAATGAAACATTAGAAAGAATACATAACAATATGCAGTTGGGATAATTTTATCTAAATCGGTAAATATTAAAGGGTATAGCAGGTCAAATAGTTTGAAAAAAAGTTTAAAATTACCTGAGGGCAATCAAGGATGTCCTTTTTTTAAAAGTTTTTTTTAGCCTTTTTTGGTTTTTTTTTCCAAATACAGTATTCAGAGCACTTTAACTTTGCATCCAAGCTTTGTAGGCTGTTTTGGGGATGCTCTAAAAACCATAATTATGACTAATAAACAACGGTCTTTTTTTCTGTTTTAAATGTATATCCATAAAAAAAGGAAAGGTTGATAGAAGTAGTAAAATAGCAAATGGTAAACAGAAATCTTTTTAACGATAAACAAAACCGGTTTGATTGTTCTCTGCTTGTTTTAACAACCAAAAACACACTGCAATGACAACATTAACCACTTCTAAACATCTAATATTTTTTAGAATAATTGCACTTGTAGCATTTATTTTGTTTACCGTTTGTGGATTACAACTTGCGGTTGCTTGTTCTGTTAGTTTTCAAAGTCAACCCACCAATCAGGGTTCAGAATATTCCCCTGATTCATTTTGCCATCCCAAAAAAGACGGGGTTTCTTTTTTTACAGGTAGTATGGAAAAGATTATAGGGAATAACAATCTCATTTACCTGCCTGTTTTTGTATATGTTTATGCCGGTTATAAACCTGATTGTCGCCGTATGCAAAATAATGTATTTGACAAAAAAGAAGTAGGCGAATTTTTCAATAAAAACTTTTTGAATGTCAAGATTAATCTTCATTCAGAAGATGGTTTTAAACTTTACAATGATTATTCACTGAAAAATTTTCCGGCTTATTTGTTTTTAAACCGGTTTGGAGAAGTGATAGACCAATCTTACGGATATATAGAAGCTACTGAATTTCTAAAATTCGGCAAACAAGCTTTATACAAATTTCAATCACAGGATAATACTCATTTCATTCAGGTAAGTCAGCCTATTGAAGGAGATGAAGTTTCTAATAATTTTGATCAACAATTCAAAAGCCTGATTGAATATAATATCTTGTATGAAAACGGATATACAGAAAAGGATTTTTTATACAATTATGCTTATTTGCTGAAAAAATTCAACCAACCAAACCAACATATTGCAGACCAATATGTATCCCAGTTATTACACAGCGGATTTTCAATGTCCAAAAATATTCAGTTTATTTTTGACTTTTCAGACAATACTCAAACCAATGCTTTTCAGGTTTTACTTAAAAACTATAACTACTATATCAAATTCCTCGATGAAGAACGGATAAATTTGCGGATAAAAGAGTCGGTAAAAATGTCTGTAATTTTAGCGGCTATGAACAGAAATGTGAAAGAAATGGAGCAAGCATTATCCTATTTGAAGTTGGTTAATTTTCGCGATTCTGAGGAATATATATTTTGTATGAGGGCTACTTTTTATGAAAAAACCGGTAATTGGAGAGAGTTCAGCACTTTAGTTTTAGATTATTTTAAAAATCCAAATAGTATTGACCATCAATTACTGGACATGTTTTCAAGAAAATTTGCGGTAAACTCTATAAACGAGCTTAAACTTGAAAAAGCGCTGATATGGTCTAAGGGATTAGTTAACGAATACCCGACAAACTATAAGTACAGAGAAACTTATGCAGCTTTATTGTATAGGCTGAATAAAACAACAAAGGCTTTGAAAGAAGCGGAAACTGCAAAATTATTAGCTCAAAAACATGGACTTGATTATTCTTCTACGCTTTACCTGATCGAAACTATTCTGAGTAATAAAAAGCTGACTCAGCAATTCGTTGAAGATTAAGCCAAAAAAATTTCCTGCTATCGTTGCATGTTAATTTTTAACATGAAGCGTAAATAACAGGCTGTCTTGATTGTAGGCAGACCCGGTTTAATGCCGGGTCTTTTTTATTTTTTTTTATGGAGTTGCGGAACCATAACTCCAACCAACGCACCTACTGCATAGCCTGTTAAAACATCTGATAAATAGTGTTTTCCGCCTCTCACCCTTAAAAATCCGGTTATTGCCGGCAGTAAAGCAGCACCTGTCCAAATATATGGTTTGTATTTGGAGTTTGGGTAATAATCGGCAAACATCTTTGCTGTCATAAAAGAGGCTGCTGCGCTGGCAGAAGCATGGCCGGAAAAATAAGAAGAGGTGGCATCCCTGCCTAATTTTTTATGCATTGGGGCATTGGGATTAAAAACAAAAGGGCGCTTTCGTTTAAACAACTCCTTAGTCAGACTTGTAAGCGCTGCATTTACAAGATATGTTTCCAAACCAATAAGGGCTAACTTTGATGTGTGTTTGCGCATGTTGTTATCTATTAATAAAATCAAAGGCGAAGCCATAGAAGTGTACATTAAAACATCACTGCCTGTCTGAGCAGGAATAGACCAAAAGCGTGTAGCAAAACGGTCAAAGGCTGGAATGGATTTTACATCAAGTTGAGCAATTTCTTCAGGTGTCAGTCTTGGTTTGTTTTTTTTCATCCATTCAGATAATCCCGTACCTCCAACTCCAAAAACAGATAAAGGCACTTCCGTATGCCACTTCAAACGGTAGGGGTCAGGAGACATCTGGGCCTTAACCGGATGTAAAAAAACGTGGCTAAAAATTAAAAAAACCCACCAAATTTGTCTGTTGCTTTGTCTGACCCTTTTCATATTGATACTTAAATTTTGCGCACAATATACTTAGTAAAATTCATCTCTTGCTTTTAAATACCATTATGTCCATTTTTGCTCCCCGTTTTATCAAGTATCTTTTTTAACTCTTATTTTTAAAACCGGTAACGAAGTAAAACTGAACTGATGTTTGATAAATCGTTTTGCCCTGCAACAAAGCAGATAAAAAAATGGTTTCTTATCGTAATTTTGCATCCATGAGTTTTTTATATCCCTCTTTTTTATTTGCCCTAAGTGCCATTGCCATTCCTATTATTGTTCATCTTTTTTATTTCAGGCGCTTTAAACGTGTTTATTTTACAAATGTCCGGTTTTTGAGGGAACTCAAAGATGAGCGTTCGTCCCGGAATAAGTTAAAACACCTTTTGGTTTTGTTAAGCCGGATTTTAGCAGTTTCCTTTTTGGTATTTGCATTTGCTCAACCATATATTCCCAAAAAAGACACAAAAATTGTTCAGGGCAACAAAGCGGTCAGCATTTATGTGGATAACTCTTTCAGTATGAATGCAGGTAGCGGGGTCATGCTTTTTGATCGCGCAAAACGCAAAGCTGAAGAAATTGTCGGTGCTTATGGTCCGGAGGATAAATTTCAGTTATTAACCAACGATTTTGAAGGCAAACATCAAAGATTAGTCAATAAAGATGAGTTTTTAACCTATTTAGAAGAAATTCAAATTAGTCCTTCGGTTAAAACTCTAAATGATATTGTACTTCACCAACAAGAAATCATATCGGAATCTGATTCCGAGCAGAAAAATCTGTTTATCCTGTCCGACTTTCAAAAAAACATCGTCAATTTTGAAAATGATACTGCTTATAACCTGTTTCTAATCCCCCTTCAAGCAGCAGAAGGTCAAAATGTTTATATAGATTCCGTTTGGTTTGAAAATCCGGCCCGCACCCTCAACGAACAAGCTCAACTGTTAGTCCGGATTAAAAATAACGGCAGTAATGATGTTCAAAACGGGAAAGTTGAACTACGTATCAATGATCAGGTTAAATCAATCCGCGATTTTACCATCCAGGCAAATGATAAAACAATTGACACTTTAAGCTTTACCATTTCAGAAGCCGGTTGGCAAAACGCAGTTGTTCAGATTACCGAATCTTCGACCATTGAATTTGACAACACCTATTATTTTACTTTTGAAGTAGCCGAACAAATCAATGTACTGGTGATCAATTCGACGACAGGAGCTAACGCTTATCTGAATGAAGTTTTTAAGCAGTTGTCCGGATTTTCGGTTCAAAACCAACCTGAAAATCAAATTGATTATGGTAAACTGCCGGCTAATCAATTGATTATATTGAATCAACTCAGAAGTCTTTCTTCAGGATTGAGTGCTGCTTTGCAACAATATGTTAACAATGGCGGTAGCTTGCTGATTTTTCCTTCTGCAAATGTTGACCTCAATAGTTTCAATAATTTGATGAAAGTGCTAAGGGTAAATACCTACATTTCTTTGAACAGAACCCGGCGCGAAACCGATTTTATCAACACTCAAGAAGACGTTTTTAAAGATGTGTTTGAGCGTATCCCTCAAAATTTGGACCTCCCTTATGCGAACAGCAGTTTTGATTTAACCTCTTACTCCAATACAGGCGAGGAAGTATTATTGCGTTTCAGGGGCGGGGCTTCTCTTTTAAGCAAATATAATGTGGGGAGCGGAAGAGTCTATCTTTGTGCAGTTCCGTTGGAAACCGCCTCTTCAAATTTAGTTTCACATGCCATTTTTCTGCCTATGATCTATAAAATCGCCATTTTGGGCAGCAAAGGGAATATGATTGCATATATAATAGGTAAAAACAACAATTTTGAAACCGATATCGCTAATATGACTTCTGTTGCTGACGAAGTTTTCAAGTTAAAAGGCACTGCAGAGGAATTTATCCCTCAGCAAAAAACGATTGGTTCAAAGTTATATTTAAGTGTATCGAATCAGGTGAAGCAATCAGGGATTTATACCCTGTTTAAAACAATCTCACAACCATTGGCTACTTATGGGTTTAACTATAACCGGTTAGAATCTGATTTGGAATACTTTAATGTGTCTGAACTTCGAAAAATGTATAATGCTTCCAACATTAAATTTTTAGAAGACAACACAGAACTTTCTGTATTGGTTGGTCAAATTGACAGGGGCATTACTTTGTGGAAATGGTGTCTGTTATTAGCTTTGATGTGTTTGCTTTTTGAGATTTTGTTGCTCAGATTTTGGCGAACTTAACTGATACAGTTTTATTTAGTAACTTTTACAATCAATAGCTTATGTTATCCGAAAATATTGGTGTTAAATACGGAATGTATTTAGGGTTAGGGTTCGTTTTATTGTTTGGAGTCTTGTATGCCGTCAACCCGGTTTATATGTACAACACATGGTTGGGACTTTCCATTTTTCCAATAATAATTGTTGTTATGGTACTTGCTGCCCGTCAGACAAAAAAAGATCTGGGAGGATATGCGACATTTACACAATTAGTTTCTCCGGCATTTGCCGTGATGGTCTTCGCTCAGTTATTCAGCAGTTTATTTAACTATATCCTCTATAATTTTATAGATCCCACACTAACCGACACCCTTCGAAACTTTACCATTGAGTCGACCTATAATATGCTCAATATGTTTGGCACTCCGGAGGAAGAAATTGAAAAAGCCATCACTAAAGTTGAAGAACAAGATTACAGTGTTACATTAAGCAGTACGTTCATGGGTTTTGCTATGTTTGCCATTTTTGGATTTGTTGTAGCATCAATCATTGCTCTGATAATGAGAAAAAATCCACCGTCAAATTTGAATGATCAGGAAGTGGAGAAGGAAGAGCTTGATGTTTAAAAAGACATAAACAAGGTCTGTAATTAGTATTCATTGGGATTAGCCAGACTTTTTGCTTCTGTTTTAGCTGCAACCCAAGCGCGGAAATCAAAATAAGCAAAGACCCGCCTTTCAAAATTATCTTCAGCAAGCTGATCTAAAACAACCTGCATTTCAGAAAGATAACCTGCAAAGTCAGTTTCGGAGGTTGAGTGAGACAATTTTCTAAGTAATTGTAAAATAATATTTTCCAATTTATATTGCATTTCTTTTTTCAGCAAAAAGCGGTAAACAGAAATAATGGTTTGTTTCCGTTGCAAATGATCGTCCAGTTCATAAGCGGTCAATAAAGTTAGGATTTTGGCAAATCCAACAACGTCTTTCCTAATATTGGTATGCTGATATTCCAAAACCCGCTGTAGCCAGGAATGTGCCCGTTCAAACTGTTCGGCACCAAAACACAGATGAAACGCATAAAAACAAAGCATTACCACACCCATACCGTCAATTTGTTCAGAAAAACGGATCAATCCTTCTTCCAGATCATTGATACAGGAAAGCCCGCCATAATAATCGCCTTGCGAAATGTATAAAGTCATTCGGTGATAATAATAGGCTTCAAACAACTTCAGTTGGATTGACGCTTCAGATTGCCTGTTTTCATCAAGCAACATGGCTTGCAGTTTTAACAAATAGAATTCTCGTTCAGGCTGCTTGTTCAATGCAGCGGTAGTATTGAGCAGATTATTGATCGCATTGATATAGGTTACAGGTTCGAACTGAAGCAATTCAGGTCGCTCTTCCAATAACGAGACTAATTTTTTACTGTATTCATAGCAAGAAGGCAGGTTTCTGATAATAAAATTACAATTCGCCAATGTTTTAAATCGCAGAAGTTTTGCTTCAAAACTGGAGGGTTGTATTTCATCCTGAAGCAATGGATTATTCAACAATCTGGCAATCTGATCTAAATCTTCCCTGTTGCCAGTTATTCCATGCTTGGTTTGATAATATTGTAAGTGTGCATGAAGCAGCCAATATTGGTTGATTTCAATCAATTGATTTAATAAATTCTGGCTGTCAAGTTGTAGTTGAGCTAATATTGTATCACTTTGGTTATTAAAAGAATCGGCTTCGATTAAAAGTTTTTCCCAGTTAATGATCTGCAGGGTGATGTCTTTTTTCTCAACTTCAGCCGAAAGCTTTTTGGCTTTAATTACCATTTTTAAAGCCTGATCAAACATCCCTTTGTGGTAAAGAAAAGCGATAGTACCCATCATTTCCCGCAACTGAGCATCCACAGAATTTTGGGCATGATATACATTCATACTTCTGAGTATCAGTTCATACAGATATGACTTTGCAACGGGAAGTCTGTTCGCAAATTTCTTACCGGCAAACTTTTTTAAAAGTGCCTCCTCATTGTAAACGAGTTGATTATCAATCGCATCAAATAATTCTACATAGTTATTCTGTTCCCCAATTACATGGCGGGAAGAGTAAATTTTAAAAAACCTTTTTTCAGATTTGCTCAAACTTTTTATCAATCTGAAAAGATTATCTTTCTTTTTCATTCTCCGATGATGCTAATCGGTTTCTGTTATTGAAATTTCGTCAAATTCAACGGTCTGAATATCTTCAACAAATATTCCTATGTTTTTCCAGGACTTGTCGGTATCCAAAGTGCCTTCATAAACCTTTTTACCATTTGCCAGATAGGTAAATCTTATTCCGCGAACTCTAACCTCAAAAATATCTGATCCATCTTCTGATGTTGATTTATGTCCTCCGATATAATTAACTAAATCGTTTTGCCATTCCCCATTCTTTTTTAAATTTATGGATGCATACCCGTTGTTGGTCAAACTAAAACGATGATAATTCATACTATCCATACTGAGTATCAGCCCATAATATTTGTCAGACCTGCCAGATTTTTGTTTTGATTTGAGAACGACATTATAATTGGTGGCCTCTCTCTTTATAGGAAGCCATGACCACCAAAAATACCCTTTTTCTTTGTAGTCAATTATAAATTTTCCATCGTAGATTATTTTCATCCCATGTTTTCTTAACTGGGTATCCCATCTGTTTACGTTATCATCAAACGTATCTTTAAAAATCAGACGATTATCTTTTTCTTTGGGATTATCCGGACTTTGTTGATTCGTCAATGAAAGCATTTCAGCGTTTTCCTGCACCTGTTTTTCCAATGTTGAATTTTTAAATTTCAACTCAATCAATTGAGGTTTGAAATAAAGGTAACAAGCCAGTATTCCGAGAAAAACACCCATAAAAAAAATGGCAATAACTGATGGATTATTACGCATACATTCAAATTGTTAAAGTCTTCAAAATATTGGTATAAAGCTACAACATTTAAACCTATAATACCGATTCAAACTTTTTTTTAAGTATGTCTGTGATTATTGGAACATACTGTTTAAGCAAAAACAAATTATTGAGTAACAATAATCGGTTGTTTAGATTCTGTATTTTATAAATTTGTACTTACCATTTTTAAACATCAGTTTTTTTAGTTTGGTGAGTTAAATGCTGCGTTAAGTTCACTTTTTTCATGATTTGCCTAAAACAAAAACGAAACATTCCATTAAACAATCCGCCTAAAAAGCCAAAAATGTGAGCAATAAAAAATTTTTTGAAAATATTTGCTAAATATATTTGCGAATACGAAAACCTTTGTTTTAATTTGCACCATCAAAGGTTATTGAAGAGAACAAACTGTACTGATTGAAAAAAGTGATGTTTCATGAACCCTGTAACATGAATGATTATGGCTGAAAAAGTACAAAAGTTGAACCCTGCTCAATAAGTTGTGAATAAAACCAAACAAAACAGAATTTAATTAACCACCCAACCAAAAGTTGTATATTTTGTTACTAATCATTACATCAGATTGTACTGGTAAAAACTTATCATCTTAGTCAAACTGCTATTGTTTTGATGATATGGCACGAATATTGATTAGTCAATCATACAATCAAGGGGAAAAACTAAACACCATGAAAAATCAACTTGTCTTGTTAACAGTAGCCTTGCTGTTCAGACTTGGTTTAACTACCGGAATTTTGAACGCAGCTTCTTTGTTGGCTATTGATGAAAACACCATCCTTCAAAACCCACAACCGGCCAAGGCTAATCTATCATTTAATAACAGTGTACAAACTGTTAATCTCGTTCTGATCGGAATTGTTGTAGATAAGAAAACACTTTTGCCGGTCGAAGGGATAAGGGTAGAAGTTGAAGAAAACAATAGCGGATCCAGACAATGGTTTAATACCAAACAAGACGGCAATTTCTATTTTAAATTAGAAAGCGACAAAGAATACAAACTTTCTGCTATCAATAAAAACGGCGAGAGAGAAGACAATAAAATTATTTCGACTGACAATAAGCGAAAATCAGAAATTTTGAGAGCCGTTCTACAGATTACAGTTCCTGAAGTTAAATCTGATCCTGTTGTAGCTGAATACAAAATTGAAAAAAGCAATCCAACCTCAACAGCAAACCATAATATTGTCTTTAAGATTCAATTGGGTGCATTCAGGCAGCCGATGAGTACGAAATCTCCCTTCTATACCAATGTATCCGATGATTTTAAGTTTGAAATAGAAAATACTACCAGCGGTTATATAAGATATATGGTTGGCAGCTTTAAAGACATCGCGAAAGCTAAAGAAGAAGAAACAAAATTTCATAAAAAAGGCTACAATAAGGCGTTTATAGTTCCTTATGTCAACAACCAAAGACAAAGTATTTCTGTGGAAGAAGTATTAAAGAAATACGGAAGCAAATAAAATACTCAATTCAATTCTTTTTTGGAAAGAGACACCGTTAATTTAAAAAACGGCTGTCTCTTTTTTTATTTTGTGAGTTTTTCAATTGTAAACGGAAAACTCACTATGATGCTTTTGCCAAAAAGGATTTTCTAATTGGGCAGTAAAGCATTACTCTTGTAACATAAGTCTTATCAAAATTTAATTGTTATATTTTCTTAGCCAAAAAAACTAACTTTGCAGGCTTTTTTAAAAAAGTGGAATAATTGAAACATCCAAAACACAACTTTGCATTTTAAACCATCAATATGTACAGATCACATACTTGCGGAGAGTTGAGAATATCCCATATTGGCCAACAAGTTACACTAAGTGGTTGGGTTCAAAGAGTCAGACAATTAGGAGGCATGACTTTTATTGACTTGCGTGACCGATATGGCATTACCCAACTTGTCTTTGATATGAGTATTGAGCCTGATTTATTTGCTTCTGCCAATAAACTTGGAAGAGAATTTGTGATTCAGGTAGTCGGTATTGTTAGAGAACGTAGCAGTAAGAACTCAAATATGCCTACCGGGGATATAGAAATAGATACCAAACAATTGAAAGTTTTAAATGCATCAAAGGTGCCCCCATTTACAATAGAAGCGGAAACTGATGGAGGGGATGATTTGAGAATGAAATACCGATATTTGGATTTACGCAGACCTATAGTACAACAAAACATGATTGCCCGTCATGAAATGGCTCAGGCCACACGCAGGTATTTAAATAACCTTGGATTTCTGGAGGTTGAAACCCCTGTTTTAATTAAAAGCACTCCGGAAGGAGCCCGTGATTTTGTCGTACCTTCAAGACTCAATCCAGGACAGTTTTATGCTTTGCCACAATCACCCCAAACTTTCAAGCAGCTATTGATGGTTTCCGGTTTTGACCGCTATTACCAAATTGTCCGTTGTTTCAGGGATGAGGATTTAAGAGCAGACCGTCAGCCTGAATTTACTCAAATAGACTGTGAAATGGCTTTTGTTACCCGCGAAGATGTACTGCAAACCTTTGAAGGGCTGCTCCGTTTTTTGCTTAAAGAAACCAAAGGGTACGATTTAGGAAAAGTCGAAAGAATGAGTTATGACGATGCCATGCGATTATACGGGAGCGACAAACCTGATATTCGGTTCGGAATGGCGTTTACTGAACTAACCCAATTGGTCAAAGGACATGGGTTTCCGGTTTTTGACGAAGCCGAACTGATAGCCGGCATCAGTGTTGAAGGTTGTGCAGAATATACCCGCAAACAAATTGATGAGTTGACAGATTGGGTAAAAAGGCCTCAAATTGGCGCTAAAGGATTGGTTTATATCCGATACAATTCAGACGGTACGTTAAAATCTTCTGTGGATAAATTTTATTCTACTGAACAATTGCAACTCATTGCTTCGGAAATGAAAGCAAAACCCGGTGATTTACTCCTGATTTTATCAGGAACGATTGATAAAACCAGAAAACAATTAGGGGAATTGCGGATGGAAATGGCGAAACGCCTTGGTTTGAGGAACCCCAAAGAATTTAAAGCATTATGGGTGCTTGATTTTCCTTTGTTGGAATGGGAGGAAGAAGATAAAAGGTGGATAGCTTGTCATCACCCTTTTACCCGGCCACGTACAGAAAATCTCGAACAAATTAACGAAGCTGATTGGGGAGATTTAAGAGCAGAAGCGTATGACCTCTGTTTAAATGGAAATGAAATTGCCGGAGGCTCAATCAGAATCCATGAACGTGAATTACAGGAAAAAATGTTCGATTTGTTAGGCATGACAAAAGAAGAAGCACAACATAAATTTGGGTTTTTGATGGGCGCTTTTGAATATGGTGCGCCTCCTCATGGCGGAATTGCATTTGGATTTGACCGTTTATGTGCCATTTTAGGTGGACAGGAATCCATCCGCGATTTTATAGCTTTCCCCAAAAATAACAGCGGACGGGATATGATGATTGATGCTCCTTCACCCATTGAAGAAAAACAATACCGCGAGCTACATATCAGGAAAATTGCCACCGATTAGCTGTCTTATACAGAATGAACAGCAAGAGCAAGTTCGTTCACCAGATTAGGCGATTTTTCCAGAATATTTCCCACAACAATCAGGTCTGCACCTGCACGACAAACTGATGTTGCCTGTTCAGGAGTACGAATACCTCCGCCAACTATCAGAGGTAATTGAATATGGCGTTTTACCTCACTGATCATTTCTTCAGAAACGTGGTGAAGTGCACCGCTTCCGGAATCTAAATAGATGATTTTCATCCCCAACAATTGTGCAGCCATAGCTGTACAAACCGCAATCTGGGGTTTATCGGCCGGAATAGGGGTACTATTGCTGATATAGGAAACCGTTGTTGGTTTTCCTCCGTCAATCAACAGATAACCCGTTGGTAAGATTTCCAGATTGGAGTAAAAAAGCTGAGGAGCAGACACAACATGTTGCCCGATCAGCAAATCTGGGTTTCGTCCGGAAACTAAGGAAAGAAAAAATAGAGCATCTGCTGAATGTGAAATCTGAAAAACACTGCCGGGAAAAAGTACTACAGGAATTTCGGTTTTGTCTTTAATGAGGTTCACCAAAGCATCCGTTTGATTGTTCATCACCAAACTTCCTCCCACAAAAACAAAGTCCACACCTGAAGTTGCGGCCAGATTGACGAGCGAAGATACCTTTTCCGAATTGACTTTATCGGGGTCTATCAGAATCGCAATTTGCTTTTTGCGATTTTCCTGAGTTTCACATAAACGCCGGTAAATGCCGTTGTCTTTCATGTAAACGGTTTTGGCAAAGGTACAGGTTTTACCGTTATTTTTCAGGAAAAGACAAAGGAGGTATCGGTAAATGACATCGTGATAATCCCGTTAATTTGACAATTTGTTTCTTTAGTCTGATGTGTGAAGTGCAACTTTGTTTCCCTCAGTGTCTAAAAAATAGGCCACGGAACCGACATCTTCAGAAACTTTGGTTCGTGGCATTAAAATTTGACCGCCGGCTTCAACGACCCGGTATAGTGTTTCATCAAAATCATCCGGGCGGTAAAAGTAAACCGTTGTTCCATAAGGAGAGGGCACCGCATCCGGATGTTCGATTAATGCACCGCTAACAATATCAGGCTCGTTGGGAAAAAAAGCCATTCTCATCCCACCAAACAAAGTCGGTTCGACCGGTGTGTTTAAAACATGAGAATAAAAAGCAGCAGCACGGTCTAAACTATAGGTTGGAATCTCAAACCAGGAAATTACTAAATTCATTTTAGAAGAATTAAAAAGGTTAGTCAATCAACGACCTCATAAAGATAATCTTTTTTGTTTTATCAATCTTTGCCGGAATGATTTTCAGTTATTAAATACCATATTTGTCTTACATTGTATTGGATTTTTGAATTCAAAAATCCGAAAACCTAAAGCTATTGCTACAAACCCCTTATTTTGTAATTGTAATCAATGGATAACGCCTGTATTTTTGTAGTGTAATTATTTTTACAATTTAACCAAATTTGGTTTTTTTAGAGACAATACGTTGTCTAGCTTTTTAATTTTGCTCTACTACACATTTACTTACTATAAGACAAGACTACCTATGAAACACAACTTATACTGCCTTCTTTTTGTGTTCCTATTTGATTTGATTGGGTTTAATGCCCATGCACAACACAAGCTTTACCAAACCGGACAATTGTTTGTTAAGTTTGACAATGAATGTTCATTTGAGTGGGAGCACAATGACAAACAACGTGTTCAACAATTAAAAAATGATTTCCCTGATTTGCACTATCTGTTATTGACTTATAAAGCCCGCGAAATAAGCCGTGCCTTTAGTCTCTCAGACAGACGATTGCAGTATATTTACCTGTTGACTTATCAGGCTGAAGTTCTTTTGGAAGACCGGCTTTTAGAAAAATTGCGCGAGTTGAACTATGTCAGATATGCAGAAAAAGTTCCTAATTATCATCTGTTTGATTGTACACCTGATGATGCTTTGTTTGCCCAGCAATGGAGCATGACCAATACAAATATGCCGGCAGCTTTTGAATTGTTGGTCAATGGCGGATCGTGTAATTTTAACAATGTTCCGGTTTGCAATGAAGGGGTAGTTCTTGCCATGGTGGACGATGCCGTTTTGACTACACATGAAGATTTAGCCCAGATGTTGTGGGTAAATCCGGGTGAAATAGCAGGCAATGGAATTGATGATGATGAGAATGGATATATTGACGATATCAATGGATGGGATGCCGCCTTTAATGACAACAACCCCTACCCCGATGTTTTGACCGATACTCATGGCACACATTGTGCGGGAATTGCGGCGGCACAAACTAATAATGGTATTGGTGTTGCCTCTCCTGCAGGAAATTTTGTTCAATTGATGCCGGTTAAAATTGCTTCGTTTGGCACGCTGACCGCACCTTATCAAGGTGTACAATATGCTATTGCTGCCGGTGCTGATGTTATCAGTATGTCGTGGGGAGGAGGCGGTTTTTCCAATACTTACCAAACTCTTTTTGAGGTGGCACACGACAAAGGAATAGTTTGTGTTGCTGCTGCAGGCAACGATCATGTTGATATTCCGATGTATCCGGCATCCTATAACCATGTGATCTCGGTGGCTGCTACTAACAGCGCAAATCAGTTGGCCGATTTTTCCAATTTTGGTTCAACCATTGACATTGCCGCTCCCGGGGTTGATATCATGAGTTGCCTTGCAGATAATAACAGTGCTTATGGACAAATGAGCGGCACTTCAATGGCATGTCCTTTTGTGAGTAGTGTTTGTGCGATGATGTTGTATTTAAATCCGGTTCTGAGTCCGGATGATGTGTTGAGTTGTCTTCAAAGTACAGCCACAGATGTCAGTGCTCAAAATCCGGATTATATAGGATTGATGGGTGCAGGGGTTGTCAATGTTGAGGGAGTGTTTCAGTGTCTTGAAAATGTGCCTGTTGCAGGCTTTTCCTTTTTATATGATGTTTATTGTCCCGGAGAAATGGTTCAACTGACCGATGAAAGTGTAAGTTGTCAGATATCGGGTTGGCAATGGAGTTTTCCGGGTGGATCTCCTGCAACATCCACAGCGCAAAACCCCACTGTCAATTTTCCGTCCGGCACTTATAATATTTCATTGACCGTTACCAATGTTTACGGCAGCAATACGGTTTCTCAATCCATACTTGTCGGCTCGCCAACTGTAACTCTTGGTGGGGGTGGTAATATAGTTGAAGGCTCGATTTTAAGTTTACAACTTACTTATAATGGTTCCTTGCCTTACGATGTCGTTTATACAGACGGAACAAACAACTATGCCCTGAACGGTATCAATGAAAATCCTTACTTTTTCAGTGTTTCTCCTTCTGATACTACAACTTATACTTTGGTGAGTGCCAATAATGCTAATTGTACGGCTAACTTAAGCGGGATGGCACAAGTGAATGTATTGTCTGTGTCGGGAAATGAGCAGGTTTGTAAATTCGGAAATGTATATGGCAATGCCGGAGATAATAGTCTTAACCGTTTGACTTCCTATAACCCCGTTACAGAAACGGTTCATATCGGAACCGGAACACCTCATATAAGCATCATAAACACAGCAAGCGGTGATGTTGTTGACGCTAAAACATATTCAGGTTTAACCTGGCCGGGGGTAAACTATACCAATGCCCCCAATGGTGATTTAATCGGTATTCGAAGCGATACCTGGGGTCCTAACTCAAAATGGTTTGCAAACCGAATAGATGCAGCCGGAAATTTGATTTGGGCGGTCAGATATGAAGGCTCAGGCAGGCAACAAGTCCCCAATATCATTCCTTCTTTGGGAGATAATTATTTTATAGCAGGCTGGTATAACAACACCGGCGGCTCTTCGGACGATTTTGGCGTGATTAAGATTGACGGGAATGGAAATGTGATTGCTTCCTTAGCCTTAAACAAAGGTGATGACCAAATGGGGCAAATTACCCCCGACGGTTCGGGTGGGTTGTACATGATTGGCGAAGTAGAACATGACCAAACCATTACCTTCATTCACCTGGACCAAAATCTTTCTGTTTTGCAAACCCATCAATATATTGCCGCTGCTCCTTATTATTCAGAAGGCAGATCAGTTATCCGAACCTCAGATGGAGGATATGCACTTACGATTTACCAAAACACAAGCGGCTCTTCCCAATATGCGGCCTTGATGAAACTTAATGCTTCTTATAATATTGAATGGGTGAAACGTTTTTCTCCAACAGTTACTTATATACACTGTTATTCAAATGATTTAATGGAAGATGCAGATGGCAATATTTATGTAGCGGGTGATATTGCCTTAACCCTCTCTTCTTTTCGCGCTTTTTTTGCCAAATTTTCACCAACAGGCACGCTTTTGCTTTCGAAAGTAACTGCTGATGCAGCCGGCATTGCCGCCAACGCAAGATACGGCACCATTAAATATAACCCAAATTCTGCTTTTGCTCCTTTTATTTTAGGTTCATACCCTTTAGGTGGCCCTTTTGGCGGAACAGATATTTGTATAGTCAGAACGACCGGGGACCTGGATGAGTGTATGCTTGCCGATTACCCATTGAATGTTGTTGACGAAGCATGGAATTATCTCCCGCTAACCATGACCGAAACACCTGTTTCTTTAATTCCTCAACCCTTGATTGCAACCACGGTTGACGAAACCATCAACCGCCAAAGTGATTGCCTCGACTGTATTCAGAGCAACTGCACCCTTACTTGTGAGATTAACCTCCCTGTTTCCGGTTTTTGTGCCGGAAGTTCTCAATTGCTAAGTGCAGACTGCTCCGCCGATTCCTATCTTTGGTATATCAATGGTAATATTGCAGGTTCTGATAGCGTAATTACCTATTTATTTGATCATGCCGGAGATTTTGATATACAACTCTATGCAAGCAACAACGAATGTACCGTATTGGCGGAAGGCAATATTTCTGTGGCAGGTGCTACGGGAGATGCCGGAACAGACCTGATTCTTTGTCCGGGCGAACAAGGACAATTGGAAGCGTCAGGCGGTACGGGTTACATCTGGTATCCTTCTATCGGATTGAGCAATCCGGCTATTGCTAATCCTGTTTTGACCCCTGATTCGTCGAGAACTTATTTTGTTACCATCATCAATGCTGCCGGATGTGTAACGACCGACAGCGTTCAGGTGTGGATCGCCCCTCCTCCTGTATTGTTGCCTGCAGAACTCGATACAATTTTGTGTGATTCCGACACTTTAATCTATCAAATCTGGAATGGCAGCCCTATCTCTGACTACACTTACGCATGGAGTCCTTCCGGCGGTCTCAGTTGCACCGATTGCCCTAACCCATTACTGACCATCAATGCAAGTGCTACCTATACGCTTACCGTTTCTAATAGCTTTGGTTGTTCTGCCATTCAAACATTTTCTGCTTATATCGGGTATTATCCTGTTTCTGCCGATACTATATTCCAAACTACCTGCCTGATTTCTGAAGCCGGCTTTTTTACCGATACCCTTCCCAATCAGACAGGATGCGACAGTTTAATCTATCGTTTAGTTAGTTTATTGCCGTCCAATATAGACACCATTTATCAGACCACCTGTTTGCCTGAAGAAGAAGGAATTGAAACTTTTGCCCTTTCCAACCAATATGGCTGCGACAGTACCATCACAATTATAACCGAATTATTGTCAGGTTCAGAATCTACCATTAACCTGTTCACTTGTGATGAAACATTATTAGGAAGTGTTACTGAAATATTTCAGGCGCAAAACGGTTGCGATAGTACCGTTATTACCATTACCTCATTGGATATTGGCTGTGAGGAGTATCAAATCGCCATCCCAAATGCGTTTTCACCAAATCAGGATGGGTTAAATGACTCGTTTTTTGTCAGAAGCAACGATATTGTTTCGCTTTATCTCGCTGTTTACAACAGGTGGGGAGAAAAAGTCTTTGAAACAGAAAATCTGAATACCACCTGGAATGGTCAGTTTAAAGACAAAGAATGTGAAATCGGGGTGTATGTTTTTTATGCAAAAGGGCTACTAACCAATGGAGAGGCATTTGAAAGAAAGGGAAATGTAACTTTAATCAGATAGATTCCTTTAAAATAGAAATAGCGAGCATTGGATAATGCCCAAACTTAGTTAAAAATACTGAAACTCAAAGGCAACGCTTTTTGTCTTTGATTCGTTTAGAAATACAGCTATCGGCTACGAAAAGCAGAACGGAAAACAATTTAATGGAACAAGTTGCCGTAAAAGTGCAGAAAAAGCCCAACACATCCCCTGAACCTGATTTGCACATCATAGAAGGGTGTCAGAGAAACGACAGGCTTAGCCAGAAAAAATTCTATGAATTTTTTTATGGCAAGATGATGGGAATATGTTTGCGCTATACCAACGGCTCTGAAGAGGCAAAAGACATTCTTCACGAAGGGTTTATGAAAGTTTTCCAAAACATCGGACAATTTACCCCAACAGCGAGTATCGAACATTGGGTAAAGCGTATCATGATTAACACTGCGATTGATCATTACCGCCGAAATAAAAAAACACAAAATCAGGTAAGCATTGACTACGCGGTTGGAGAAGCGGATGAAGAATCCTATAATTCCATTTTAGATGAATTTTCTTCTGAAGATATTCTGAAGTTAGTTCAAAAGCTGTCGTCAGCCTACCGGACGGTGTTCAATCTTTTTGTTATTGAAGGTTACAGTCACCGCGAAATCTCTGAAATGCTGGGCATCAGTCAAGGCACTACCAAATCTAATCTCGCAAAAGCAAGACAACAATTGCGCGACATGATTCGCAACAAGTTGCCCGAACATCAGCCCTATTTTAACGACTAAAGACAGTTTCAAGTTTTATTTGTTATTTATCAAAGAACCGAAAAGAATTAGAGTCAATTTAACAAACCATCGAAAAGTATAAATTCATGAATAACCCCGATAATCAATTTGAGAAACGCATCAAACAGGCCCTGGAAAATTACCAGGTTCCCTATCAGCCTGACGATTGGTTGCTGATGCAGGAAAAATTAGACCGGCAAAATGAGAAAGAACGGCCTAAGTTTTTCATTTTCCCATATAAAACCACGCTTGGTTTGCTGAGTGTTTTCTTTGCTGTGGTTATAGGAACAGCAGGT
Organism: Sphingobacteriales bacterium; assembly: GCA_016700115.1. Taxonomy (NCBI): domain Bacteria; kingdom Pseudomonadati; phylum Bacteroidota; class Sphingobacteriia; order Sphingobacteriales; species Sphingobacteriales bacterium. The sequence goes on from CP064999.1 coordinate 5,105,251, forward strand.
ATAGGTTTTCAACATTGGAATCAAAGTTCGGAACCGTTAACTGCGGGTAAAAAGGCCTCCTCGAAAACCGAAATGTCCAAAGAAATGCCTTTGACTGCAACTGAGCATGTAAATGAAACAGTAATCGAAACAGACAAAACAACCGTTATTCCAACTGTTTTTGAAACAGCCTCCTTTGACCCGATTGTACCTGTTTCAAATGGCGTAGCTACTTTTGAAAGTACTGACAATTTTAAATCGGCCCTTCCTGAAAACATGCGGGTAACTTCTTCTGCCATTCCGGCTCAAACTTTTGTTTCCAAACCTGTTGACAATCAACCTCTGCCGGTCGTTAATCCATTCCAATTTGTGCCGGCTATTCACTCTATTTCAGGTAAACCGGTTATGCTTCCGATGCCCGATGCCATAAAATCATTGCAAAACGATATTGTGCCGGAACTATCCACTGAAGAAGAAACTGAAACCTCAGCACCTGCTCCGCAATTGCCTGCACGTTTACCGCTCATCACTTTGAGCGCACATTCAGCAGCCGATGCAAACAGCTTTGGCAACAACGACCCGGTTACAGCAGGAATTTCTTCGGGGTTGATGGTTTCTTATCGTCTAAACAAACATTTCCGTCTGAGTGCCGGAGCTATGTTTAGCCATAAAAATCTGAAAACAAATTACCAACCACCCAAAAACATGTTGGAAAATACAATCGTTATCACCGACTATTCTAACATGCCCGAAAACATTCCGCCTCAACAAAGTGTGGTAAAATTAAACATGGTTGAAATCCCGTTGTCCGTACAATACCTTTTGTTGCCCAACAAGAAGTTCAGCCCTTATATTCGTGCCGGTGTTTCGGCTTATCTGCCATTTAAAAATATGGTTAACTACAATCGAAGCAGCAATGGTGTTTTTGTACAATCCGGAGCCGTGCAAACCATTTTATCCGATTTCCCTTATATACCAAGTCACCAAACAGTCAATCCGGGTAATAATGTGGATCCTTTATTGCAACAACCCATCATTCAGGACATCGAAAACACAGACCTACCCAACCCTTTTGGTCTTAACAATCCGTTACAAAATTACTGGATCAACAGCCTGCCCGACTACCAAACCAATCTGACCGCTAATCAGTTTGTACAAATTGAGGATGCTCCGGGCATCAATCGCCCAATTTGGGATGTAGTTCACCTTTCGCTGGGAATGAATTATCAGATTAACCGGAGTTGGGGTATCATGGCGGAAACCCAAATGAAGGGCACCCTGATGAAACATCGTTTCGATACCAAACTTCCCGTTCAGTTGCAGCCACAGGGCGGACAACGGCTTTATTCTGCCTCACTTCAACTCGGAGTTTCTTATTCGTTTAAATAATTTTTCAAACGACATACCTGATAAAAAGGCGCAACCATTTACTTGAAAATAGTTGCGCCTTTTTTGCGTTTCCAATTGGTGAATACTGCTTATACCACTTCACTTTTTAAAAAAAACCACCCCTTACCCCACCGAGTTGAGGAATTTAAAGTCGTATGTCAGTAACTGATGGTTCAAAAATAAATCATCGTTGGTATTAATCAATATGCAGTGCCTGCCCTTCTTCCTGCATAATTTCAGGTTGATTGAACACATACCAAAGTACCCCTTCTTTGATGGCATAGCTTGAATAGAAAAGGTGTCTGATATTCAACCGATCGAGAATAATTTCGGCCAATTGCCAGCCTACGACAATCAGTTGGGCCCGTTCGGGCTCCAAACCTTTTACCGCCATGCGTTCTTTTAGGTTGCAGTTTGTCAGATGTGCTCCGATAGCTTTGACAGTCGGGATATCTAATCTGAAAAGATGATCGTTGATATTTAATTTTTCTCCTCTAAGGGCTGATTTCATTTTGTTAAAACTGCTGAATGTGCCGGAAGTGCCGATTAAGGTATCTAACTGTTTAAATTGTCTGGCTGCATCCCAGAGGGGCTGAAGCCGGTCGGAAAGATACCGGTAAAGTTCGGTTAAAGAGTCTTGGCTAATAGGTTCCTGTTGATGGAACATTTGCGAAAGTATGGTTCCACCTAAGGGGAAACTTTGTTTCCAGAAGATTTTTTCGTGGTTGGCAATGATGATTTCGGTGCTGCCTCCGCCAATATCCATCAATAAATGGGGTTTTAGAGATAAATCGGCAACTTGTAAAACTCCGTGGTAGATAAAAGTTGCCTCCATATCGCCCGAAATTCTGCGGATTGAAATATCAAAACGGTCTTTTACTTCCTGTATGAGTTGCTCGCTGTTATTAGCCCGTCTCATGCCTTCGGTGGCAAATGCAAATACTTCTGTTGCATGATGCCGGATGATTTTTTGTTTAAACCTTTCCATTGCTGCAATGGCACGGCTATAGGCCTCGTTCCCAATGTAATCAATCCCTGTTTTAGCTAATTTTACATAGATTTTTTCTTCAAAAACAGATTTGAACATCGTGTTTTCGTCGGGAACAGCAATGAGCAGCCTGAACGTGTTGGTTCCTAAATCAAGGATGGCAATGGTTCGTTTTCTTCGGGTTGGCATACAAATAGACAGGGCGGGTTTAAGACAAGCGATTACTGCTTTTGAAATCGCCATAAAAACTTCGGTCGGGTAAAAATAGCTAAATTCCCCTTACCTTAGCATCGTTTACCTGTTATCATTGGTTTTATTAGGTTTAACCTTTAAATTTTGATTGCCAACACCGGCAAAACAACTCCCCTCAAATCACGACTTAAAACACTACTACATGCGTAATTTTACCTCTGTTCTTTTTTTATTGGTTGCCGGGCTGATGTTGTTTGGTGCTTGCAACAGCGAAAGTGCGAAACAAACCACCGAACTAAAAGAAGCCCCGGGCGGCGTTTATTATGGCGGCATTTTTAATGTCAATGAAACCGAATACTTCCAGTCACTTTATCCGCTGAATGTTGGGGAGGTAGTAGGACACCGCATCACCAACCAAACTTATGAGGGATTGGTTACCCTTGACCAGGAAACGCTCAGTCTTAAACCTTGTCTGGCAACCAGTTGGGAAACTGACGACAAGGCTATGACCTATACTTTTACCATCCGCAAAAACGTGATGTTTCACGATGACCCCTGTTTTGAAAGTGGTAAAGGCCGTGAATTGACTGTTCAGGATGTGAAATATTGTTTCGACCGGCTTTGTACGTATGACCCAAGTAACAAGGGTTTTGAGTTTGTTACCGGAAGAATTCTGGGTGCAGATGCTCATTATGAAGCTACCCGAAACAAAACATTTCCGGAAAACGGCGTGGAGGGAGTTCGTATTTTAAATGACAGCACCATTCAGGTCCGACTCGAAAAACCGTTCAGCAGTTTTCTATATATCTTAGCCATGCCATTCGGGTTCATTTATCCCAAAGAAGCATTCGACAAATACGGTGCGGAAATGCGTCAGCATACGGTCGGTACCGGCCCTTTTTTCCTCAAAACCGTGCGGGAAAACGAAACAGTGGTGATGTTGAAAAACACAGGCTATTGGGGAAAAGACCAACACGGCAACCAACTCCCCTATTTGTCGGGGATAAAAGTGATGTTTATTAAGGATGAAATGACCTGGCTTCGCGAGTTCAGGGACGGAAAATTTGATTTGAAATATCGCCTTCCGCTCGAAATTGCCGATGAGGTGGTGGACGATAAAGGTACCCTGAAAGAAAACTACAAACAATATACCTATCAGGCAAAACCCTCACTCAATATTCAGTATTACGGATTTTTGAATACCGGAAAAATATTTAACAACAAAAAACTGCGACAAGCCTTTTGTTATGCCGTTGATCGTCAAAAATTAGTGGATTATACCCTGAAAGGTGCCGGGCTTCCTGCTATTTACGGCATCGTGCCTCCTGCTTTTACCAACTACCCCAGCAGTAAAATCAAAGGCTATAATTTCGACCCTCAAAAAGCTAAGACTTTGTTGAGCGAAGCAGGATATCCGGAAGGAAAAGGCCTTCCCGAAATTACACTGCAACTCAACAGCGGCGGTAAACGCAACGAACAGGTGGCAGAAGTCATCCAAAAAATGATTACCGACAACCTTGGCGTTAAGGTCAGGATTGTACAGATGCCTTGGCCTCAACATCTCGAAACCGTTGAAAGCGCAAAAGTTGACTTTTGGCGTTTTGCGTGGATTGCCGATTACCCCGACCCGGAAAATTTCCTCGCCTTGTTTTCGAGTCGAACTTTACCAAAAGACGATACTGAAAAAACTTACCTCAACACGGTCAGATACCGAAACCCCGAATACGACCGTTTTTTGGAAGAAGCCCTCAGCACTCCAGACGAACAACAACGCAACGAACTTTATTTCAAAGCTGATCAGACTGCGATGAACGATGCGCCGATTCTACCTTTGTATTACGACCGCGACCAACGTTTATTACAACCTTATGTGAAAAATTTTCCGCAAAACGCCATGGAATACCGGAATTTCAGAGAGGTGTATTTTGCTCCAACCGTTCAGTAGTCCGGTTTGTTAATGTAGGTAACGGTCATTAAATTAAAATTGCTATGAATGACAAACAAAAAACCGCTGCGGTTTACAAAGAAATCAGCGAGACGAGCAAAAGCATCCGGGAAAAATATCCTTTTTTGAAACATCAGAACGCCATCGGTTTTGGTATTTTTGGGTTCACCATTGCCATGATTTTATGGTCGTTTTATGGGTATTTTACTTCGCAATGGAATGTTTGGGCGGTGGTTTTCTGGATTGCTTTCTGGACTTCCATCCTTCACGAACTGGAACATGACCTGATTCACCGGCTTTATTTTAAAGATAATCCGTTGATGCACAACCTGATGATGACCGGCGTTTGGTTGTTCCGGCCTTTGACCTTAAATCCCTGGCTTCGCAGGCAATTACATCTGCATCATCATAAATATTCGGGCACTGCGACCGATATGGAAGAGCGCGGTGTTACCAACGGTCAGCCCTGGGGGTTGCTTCGGTTGGTTATGACCCCCGATTTGATTTTTGCCGGTATTTTGCGTTCACGTAATATGCGCAAAGAAGTCAGACAACTGTATTATGAAGGCAAATTTACCAAAGATGATGTGGAAAACCTTCGAAAAACGAGCATTTACGGGTTTTGGCCTTTTGGTATTCCGTTTCATTTGTTGTGGTATTCCTTTTTGATTTACTATTTTACCCTTGCCGTGATGAAGGTTGTATCTCCTTTGTCGGTGATGCCCGATTGGGCACAGACTTATATCGGCTGGATTTCGCCTGTTATCGTTCTTTTTGTTGCTCCTAATTTAATCCGGCAGTTTTGCCTTCATTTCATCACCTCCAACATGCACTATTACGGCGATGTGGAGCGCGGCAACATCATGCAGCAAACGCAGGTTCTGAACGTTTGGTGGTTATTTCCGTTTCAGTTGTTTTGTTTTAATTTTGGCAGCACCCATACCATCCATCATTTTATGGTGCAGGAAACTTTTTACATCCGGCAAATGACCGCGAGGGCAGCCCATCGGGTATTGAAAAAATACGGGGTACGGTTCAACGATTTGGGGACGTTTTTACGCGCCAATCGGTTTAAAATGACACAATAATAAGACGGACGGGGCTTCCCTCCCCCCTCTCCTACTCTTCGAGGTTTACATCGGTAAATGAAATTCCGTATCCGGCAAGTTCGGCAAGGATGGGTTCATAGACCTCCGGCATGGTAGGAATATGGACTCCGGTTAGCTGCAAGTTGCCGCTCAACACTAATTTAACCATCATTGCCATCGGCAAACCTACGGTTGCGGCTATGGCGGTATTGTCTGCATCCTTGCCTTTGACCACCATTGTCGAAGTATGGGCGTAGTTTTTCCCGTTCAGGCGGTAGTTTACCTTGTGGAGCATGACAATCATGTCTTTATCGTCCGGCGACAACTGCCACTTGTCGGACAACAGTTCCAACAGGGCTTGTGCGGGAGTGGCTGCGTTGGGGCTGATGGGGATTTGGTCAAAAATTCCGAGCCAACGGAGGTTGGACATCACCCGTTCAGTTGCGAGATTGCCGAGCAAAGCGGCGGTTCGCTGTTCCGTGGTTCCGGTATAGTGTTCGGGGATAAACGATTCGGTCAGGTCGGCAAAAGTCATCGGGCTGTTTTTGGGCAGTAGCAGTTGGTTGTCTGTCAGCCCTATTTGAATCAGGGCCTGCCATGCCATACAATACCCTTGTTTTCGCAATGTTCCCCGCAAAAGGGTGGGTACGTCTTCGATTTGGTAGGTTTTGCGGTAGGGTAGCGAGTCGCGGTTGGCGTAGGCTTCAAAATTCCCGTGATGTTCTACTTCGTAGGTTTCAAACTGCGAAAACAAGCGGTTGTAGGGGATGTAGCGAGGTTTGCCGTTTTGAAAAAATTGTGCCGTTCCGCCTTGTCCGGCAAGGACTACGTTCATCGGTGCCCAGGTAAACTTATAGTGCCAGGGGTTGTTGTCGGATTCGGGGGCGATGAGCGCACCGCAAAAAGAGCGCACCTCCGTAATTTGAGCATTTTGCGCCCGGAGGTGGTGAATGAGTTTCATCAGACTTAGATGGTCAATGCCCGGGTCTAACCCTATTTCACCCATAAACAACAACCCCGCCTGCCGGAACTGTTCGTCCAACATCCGTTCCTGAGGAGAAATATAGGACGGTGTAATCAGGTGTTTTCCAAAACGGAGGCAATCATTTGCCACCAGAATATGAAAATTGGCGGGCAAAACGGAAGCGACAATATCACAATCGCTGATATAGTTTACCCGTGTAACGACATCGTGAACATCGAAAAAAACAGCCCTGCCGTTGGGATGGTTGCCCACTTTCTGAAGGGCGGTGTGGAGGTCATAGTCTCCAACGGTAACTTCCCAATCGTTGGCGGGTGCATGTTGTAAGAGATAGTGTATTAAATCGGTGGCAGATTTTCCTGCGCCTAAAACCAAAATCTTTTTCATAAAAACAAGTTTGTCTTATTCGTTTTACTTCTTTAAATACCGGCATCACTTTGGGGGGAACAAAATTCTGCTCTTTGAAAAACTGGGGTTCATCAGGGAGCCAATCTTTCTATCAGCCAGTTGCCGGAAGGTTGCAGGGTGTAGCGGATTCGGTCATGCAAACGGTTGGTTTGCCCCTGCCAAAATTCAAATACCTGCGGAATGATGCGATAGCCTCCCCAATATTCCGGACGGGGGATCACCGCATTTTCATCGTACTGCTCCGTCAGGGCTTTTACCTTTTCTTCTAACTGTTGACGCGAAGCAATCACCTGACTTTGAGGGGAAGCCAACGCACCGATGCGGCTGCCATACGGACGGGTGTTAAAATATTCTTCAGATTCAGATTCAGACAGTCGTTCTGCCTTCCCTTCTATCCGAACCTGTCGTTCGAGTTTGTCCCAATAGAAAAGAATGGCCGCCTCCGGATTTTGGGTCAGTTCGTTGCCCTTACGGCTATGGTAGTTGGTAAAGAAAATCAGCCCTTGCTCCGAAAAACCTTTTAACAACACGGTTCGGATGGAAGGAATACCGTTTGGCGTTGCAGTAGCCAAAAACATGGCGTTGTGTTCGATGAAATCTTCCTGCAACGCTTCTTCAAACCAGATTTCAAACTGTTCGAAAGGGTTGGATTTGACCGATTCTTCGTTGAGTCCGGCTGTTGAATAGTTCTTTCGCAAATGCGCGACTTCTTTTAATGATTTTTTCATGGACAATTCAGGTTATTGGTCAGTCAGGTTAGGATATTGTGCAAATTATGCCGGCTTTCAAATCGGGGGCAAAGGTAAGGATATTCGTACTTATAGCCTAACTAACCGGCTAATTCTGTGGTGTTTCACAAAAATTGGATTTCTTTTACAAACAGTCCATTGCTTCGCTTTCCATTTTTGCAAACAGCAAATATTTGCCCTTTAAAACCCAAGGAATCCTATACTTGTTTACCCAAAACTCTGCTTGAAATAATCACCGTTGAAACTTACCGGCTCACAGGAAAAAGCTGCGAAAAATCAGGCAACAAATACTGCTATTTTTGCATAAAAGGGGTAAAATTTGATAGCATTTAACTTTTGATTGCTACCATCTGACTTGTAAATGGTACAATCTGACTTTCAGTTGGTACCATTCATTTTTGTATCTGCTATCTTCTACATTTCAAATGCTGTCATTCAACTTTCGAATGTAGCCATTCATCTTGTAAATGCTGCCATTCAATTTTCAGTTGCTACCATTTAACTGTTGATTGCGACTATTCATTTTTGTAACCGGTAGAAATCAACTTCCGGTTGGTAACATTTGACTTTTGATTGGTACACTTTAGAAGTTGGATGGTACCTGTTGAAAAGTTGTTTTTCAATTTTAAGATTCCGGAACTATGGGTCAGAATTTCTGATAAGCCTTTTAAAATAAGGATTTTCACATTTTTGAAGCATTCTGCAACTTCTGAAAAAAGGGAGTTTGAATAAATCCGGTCAAGGAATTTGTTGAAAAATTGGCTTCTGCCTATCCCGAAAAAAGATTAACGATATTTACCGGGAATCAGATAATTGACCACATAATCGTTTACCCCTTCTTCCAGCGTTTGAAAAGGGGTGTAATAGCCGGCGGAGATGAGTTTTTGGATATTGGCTTCGGTAAAATACTGATAGGTTTCCCGGATATCGGCGGGCATGTCAATAAATTCAATAACCGGGTTGAGCTGCATGGCGTTAAAAACGGCATTTGCCAAATCAACAAAAGAACGGGCAACCCCTGTTCCGAGATTATACAATCCGTTTTGGGCAATTTGATGTTTCATCATCCAAAGGCAAACCGAAACCACGTCTTTGACATACACAAAATCGCGAAGTTGTTTTCCGTCTTCCACCCCGGGTTTGTGCGAGCGAAACAGTTTGACCTTACCGGTTGCCTGAATTTGATTAAAAGCATGAAAAACAACAGATGCCATGCGTTGTTTGTGATATTCGTTGGGACCATAAACGTTAAAAAACTTCATTCCGTACCAAACAGGCGGAGTTTGGGTTTGAGCAATTGCCCATAAATCAAAATCGTTTTTCGAATGGGCATAAGGATTGAGTGGTTTAAACGAAGCAACGAGGTCGTGGCGGTCTTCATATCCATATTCACCGGCACCATAAGTTGCCGCAGACGAGGCATAGAGCAACGGAATTTGATATTCGGTGCAAAACTGCCAAACTCTTTTGGAATAGTTGAGGTTGAGCCGGTCGAACACCTCCGTATTAAAGTCTGTGGTATCGGTTCGGGCACCGAGATGGAAGACCATTTCAATTTGCTGATAGTTGGAACGAATCCAGCTCAAAAAAGCTTCGCGTTGTACCCACCCCAGATATTTGCAATTGGTCAGATTTTTTTTCTTGCCCAACAAATCAAAATCATCCACCAAAATTAAATCTGTTCGTCCGAGTTCGTTCAGGCTGATGGTTAAACAACTGCCGATAAACCCTCCTGCGCCGGTAACAATAATCATAGTTTAATGCTTAAATGATGGGAATACGGGGTTAAAATTGAGGATTTTCAACACAACAACCCGCAAATCGGGCAGGTTTTTTCAGGAACTATAGTCTGTTGGATTGGGTTGAAGTTCGTTTTTTGGAGTTTTTTTTCCAAAAGGCATCCATTTATCCGGCAATTGAAGCACGATGCCCCAGAAACTTAGCCAAAACGGAAGCAGATTGCTTCTATAACGCACAATAGCTCCAAGATTGTCGGTCGTCAGCCCTATCAACATCAACGAAGTAAGCACAAAAAACAAACAGGCGTATAAAAAATAGCGGTAGGGTAGTTGCCTTAAATTGTTAAACACCAGACAAAACAGGGCAAACATCGAAAAAACCAGGGTTTCTGCCGAAGCAATTTTCTGCATCAAATCAATATTTCCCCAGGGTTCGGGGCGCATCAGGGCATTGACCAAAGCGCGGGGCAGTTCTGTTAAAAACGCCTGCCAGGTGGGGTCGAGCAAACTGAGTGGTATGTCTGAGCCTCCCAGTTTGTAAATCACAAAATAATATCGCACCTCCGCTAATTTGGCAAACACATTCAGTTTTTGCGATACTAAACTCAGCAAGGACAACGCTGCATATCCAAAAACATAAGCCCCCGAATAAAACAGCAACGGGCGCACAGGGCGTATTTTTTTTGCAATATACCACAACATCAATGCCGGCACCAACAAACCCAGTGTATAAGGACGAATGAGTAACAACAGCAACCCGTTCATCAGCAAAGCGGCAATTCTACGGGTCTTAAACCCTTTTTCAATCAGCAGATAAGCGTTCCAAACCATGAGTCCGGTAAACAGCATAGAAATGCCGTCTTTGTGCAAACCGGAAGTCCAGAAAACGACCGATGGAACACAAAAACAACATCCAAACACCCAAATCGCCCGTTTGGGAAAGTAAGCGGTAAAGGTTTTGTACAAGGCCATCAACCCCGTAAAACTCATAAAAGTGCCGAACAAGGCATGGGTTGGGTAAACATGAAAAGAAACAAGATGTGCCAAAGCATTGAAGCGAATGGCCGTATAAGACCGCACATCGCTCCACGAAGGGATGGTATCTATGATTTCGTTGAGATGCTGGGGCGGTATGCGCGCATTCGGGAAAAAAGTCAGTTCGAGAAAAAACAGCGGGTCTTCAAACAAAGTATTGTAAATCAGCTTTCCCGCTTTGAAATAAGTAACAGCATCCCCACTGTTAAAATAATAGACATTGTTCAACCAGATAAAGAACCATCCTCCTGCAACTTTTAAGATAAAAGCCCCCACTATATACGGTTTACTCACGAAGTTATCGCGGAAAAAAGGCAGTTTCAGCACTAACCAAATGAACAGTAAAAGATAAAAACCGGTGGTGATATACTCCATTTCGGGAAAAAAGTTGCTGCAAAGATAGCAGCAATAAAGTGCATAATTGGCCGATAATCGTTGCTTGACTTCTTAAATTCGTTCAGGGTTTGTAAATTTGCACCATGCAATTAAGCGCACTTGAATTAAGCCTGTTGTTAAACGGTCAGTTAGAAGGCAATCCGGAGGTCCGGGTTAGTCGTTTAGCAAAAATTGAAGAAGCCCTGCCGGGAGATGTCAGTTTTATTGCAAATCCAAAATACGAACGGTTTGTCAAAACCACAGGCGCATCTGTTTTGATAGTCAACCGGGATTTTGAAGCCGAATTGTCGCAAAACATAGTCCTCATACGGGTCGAAGATGCCTATGCTTCATTTACCCGTTTATTGGAATTGCATAGCCGCCTTAATCGCCCGAAAGGTATTGAACAGCCTTGTTTTATACATTCCGAAGCTCAGATTGGCGAAGATGTGTATGTCGGTGCATTTGCCTATATCGGAAAAAATGCGGTGATTGGCCACCAAAGCCTGATTTACCCGCAAACCTATATCGGCGACAACGTGCAAATCGGAGCGAATACCCTGATTTGTGCAGGGGTCAAAATTTATGAAGGATGTCAGATTGGAAACCGCTGCATCATACATAGCGGGGCGGTCATTGGCAGCGACGGGTTCGGGTTTGCCCCTCAACCGGACGGCTCTTACAAAAAAATTCCTCAGACGGGCATTGTCATTGTAGAAGATGCCGTTGAAATCGGAGCCAATACTTGTATAGACCGCGCAACGATGGGAGCAACCGTAATTAGAAACGGGGTAAAATTAGATAACCTCATTCAGATTGCCCACAATGTAGAGATAGACGAACATACCGTCATTGCCGCTCAGGCAGGCATTTCCGGCAGCACAAAAGTCGGCAGATTTTGTATGATTGGCGGGCAGGCAGGTTTGGTAGGGCATCTCACCGTGGCCAACCGCACCAAAATCAATGCGCAAAGCGGAGTTACCAAATCGGTCGAAAAAGAAGGACAGTTTTTAAGCGGCTCCCCTGCCTTTGAATTTAGAAATCAGATGCGGGCTTACAGCATTTTTAAACAACTACCCGAATTAGAAAGCCGGTTTAAGGCACTTGAAAACCGGGTTAATTCAGCAGGATAACCGACAAACCTAAACCTTGCTTCTGTTTTCAGAGCGAAAAAGTATAATTAAGACAACAGTATCGAAAATGAATCTTTATCAGCAAACCATCGGCAAACCGGTTTCACTCAGTGGAAAAGGACTGCATACCGGTAAACAGGCCACACTCACGTTTCGCCCTGCCGAACCCGATTTCGGCATTCAATTTTGCAGAACAGACTTGGCCGAAAGTCCAACCATCAAAGCAGATGCCGATTTTGTCATCAACACCCTCAGAAGTACAACACTCAGCAATAACGGGGCAACCGTAATCACCACAGAACACGCCTTGTCTGCCCTGATGGGCTTGCAGATTGACAATGTATTGATTGAAATTAACAACGAAGAAGTACCCATTTTAGACGGCAGCGCACAACCGTTCATAAATGCCTTGACCGAGGCAGGCACGGTGGTTCAGGAGACAGAGCGCAGGTTTCTTATGTTGGATGAGCCTTTCCATTTCACCTACCCCCCCACCGGCAGCGAATATGTCGCACTTCCATCTACCGAACTGCAGATGACCACCCTGATTGATTTTAACCAACCGGTCATCGGTAAACAATACGCTGCGATGAATAGTATCGGAGAATTTGCATCGCAAATTGCCCCCGCGCGTACTTTTTGTTTCCTGAGCGAAGTGGAAACTCTGATGCAAAACAACCTGATTAAAGGCGGCAGTTTAGATAACGCCATTGTATATGCCGACCTCACTCCCTCGGATGAGATGCTTCAAAAATTAGCCGTTCTGACAGGTTTCGACAACCTTAAAGTTCAAAAAGAAGGGTATCTGAACAATGTGGAACTGAACTTTAACAATGAAGCCGCACGTCATAAACTGTTAGATGTTGTGGGTGATTTGGCTTTGTTGGGTTCGCCTCTTAAAGCCCGTGTTTTCAACACAAAACCCGGTCATGCCGCCAATATTGCATTCGTCAAAGAATTAAAAAAATATTTCAGAAAAAAATCTCAGGAAACAGCCCCGGCTTACGACCCCAATCAAACCCCGTTGTATGATGTAACTGCCGTACAAAAGTTACTGCCACATCGCCCCCCGTTTTTGCTGATTGACAAAATTATGCTCCTGACCAAAGAACGGGTAATCGGGGTGAAAAATGTAACCATCAACGAGCCTTTTTTTACCGGACATTTTCCCGGACAACCCGTTATGCCCGGCGTGCTGATTGTCGAAGCTATGGCACAGGCGGGCGGTGCTTTGGTGATGCAGTCCGTACCCGACCCCGAAAACTATCTGACTTTTTTCCTGAAAATAGATAATGTTCGTTTCAGAAAACCGGTTGTTCCGGGCGATACACTTATCTTTGAATTAAAATTACTTGCCGATATCCGAAGAGGCATTGCCGAAATGGACGGATTTGCTTATGTAGGCAATAAATTGGTTACCGAAGCCCGGTTGGTAGCTCAAATCTCAAAACGCAAAAATGCTTGAACTCTAACCATATAAGTCTGTTATTGAATCTTAACTCATAACTTTGATTAGCCGGAACATTATCAAGCACTCCTCAAATTTCATCAACTGTTTTCCAAAAAGACCTTCCCAACATTTCCCCGAATTTCGTGGCTGCTGACTATCCCTTCTGATAGACTTTTCGCAAAGATATATCCATCCGTAACTAATTGACCATCACCATTTCTACCATAAACTAACAATCAATGGACAAAACCGGCACTCAACCTGATGTTTCCCCCTTAGCTCATGTTCATCCGGGAGCTAAAATCGGAAGCAACACCATTATCTTACCATTTTCCTACATCGAGGCTGACGTTGAGATTGGCAACAACTGCAAAATAGGACCTAACGCTACCATTTTGAATGGTACCCGACTTGGCGACAATTGTCAGGTTTTTCCCGGAGCAGTCCTTGGCGCAATTCCCCAAGACCTGAAATTCGTTGGAGAATATACCACTGCCGAAATCGGCAACAACACCACCATCCGCGAATGTGTTACCATTAACCGCGGAACAGCCTATGCCGGAAAAACAGTAGTCGGCAACAACTGCCTCCTGATGGCCTATGTTCATATCGCTCACGATTGTTTGTTGGGCGATAATGTGATTTTAGCAAACAGCACCAATCTCGCAGGGCATGTAATGATTGACGAATTTGCCATCTTAGAAGGCTTTGTAGGTGTTCAGCAGTTTGTCCATATCGGCGCACATAGTTTTGTAGCTGCAACCTCTTTTGTACGGAAAAACGTACCCCCATTCGTAAAAGCAGCAAGAGAGCCTTTATCCTATGCAGGAGTAAATTCGGTAGGGCTGACAAGGCGGGGGTACAGCGCATTAACCATCCGGCACATTCAAAACATCTACCGGTATATCTTTGTGATGGGATATTCGTTACATAACGCTTTGAATATGGTAGAAAATCATGTTGAAAACACCCCTGAAACACAACAGATCCTGAACTTCATAAGAAATTCAACCAAAGGAATCATCAAAGGACTGGAAAAAACAGCACAGCCAAACGAAACCGAAGATGTTTAAATTAGATTTGCAAAATGTCGGAAAACGGTATCGCCTCGAATGGATCTTCCAAAACGTCAGCTATTCGTTTGAAAGCGGCACAGCCTATGCTGTTTTAGGAGGAAACGGAACCGGCAAATCCACATTGCTCCAAATAATTTGCGGAAGCCTCATGCCCACAAAAGGAACCGTTCTGTATCAATCTGAAGGCAAAACCATCGAAAACACAGAAACTTACCGCTATCTGAGTTTGGCAGCCCCCTATCTCGAACTGATTGAAGAGTTTTCATTGGTCGAATTAATCAGGTTTCAGCTTCAGTTCAAACCTTTTGTCAGCGGATTTAAAGAAACCGACCTCATCGAACTGTTGCAGCTTAGTCATGCCCGGCATAAACGCATCTCTTTCTTTTCTTCGGGAATGAAACAAAGGGTAAAATTAGGTTTGGCTGTTTTGGCAGACTGCCCCTTGCTTTTATTGGACGAGCCAACCACAAACCTCGACAGCCGGGCAGTTGATTGGTATCTGTCCATCATTGAACAATTTGCCAAAGATAAATTAGTCGTTATTGCATCAAACCAACCGGTCGAATATAGCTTTTGCCAACAGTTTCTGACCATCAGCGATTTTAGCCCGAATAAAATACCGGCAGAATAAGCCAACCCACTGTTACAAAGTAGAGGCTATCAATAGGTTCAAATCGGTATATCGGATGTTAAAACGCTCGCTCATGTGCTGATTTGTGAGATGTCCTTTATAAATATAAGCCCCGTTTCTGACACCGCTGCTGTTGCGCATCAGGTTTTCAAACCCTCCAAACTCATGGGTTTTGAGCAACATCGGGGTCAGAACATGGCTGAGGGCTAATGAGGAGGTTTTAGACACCCTCGAAGCAATGTTCGGTACGCAATAATGTATCACATCGTGTTTCAGAAATACCGGTTTGTCATGTGAGGTAATCTCAGAGGTTTCAAAACATCCGCCCTGGTCAATACTGACATCCACTATCACTGAACCGGGTTTCATTTTTTGAACCATACTCTCGGTAACGATAATCGGCGTTTCCCCTTTTTCCGAATGTATGGCACCCACCGCAAGGTCGGCTTTCGACAGTTCCTGTTGCAGCGTCAAAGGGTTGATTACGGAGGTATATACCCGGACATTGACGTTGTTTTGCAGTCTCATCAGTTTATAAATATTGTTGTCAAAAACCCGGACTTCGGCACCGAGACCCAAGGCAGCACGAACCGCAAATTCGCCGACAACGCCGGCACCAAGGATCACCACCCGTGCAGGAGGAACCCCCGATATCCCTCCCATTAAAATACCGGGGCCGTTGTTTAAATTACTTAAATATTCAGCTCCTATCAGAATTGCAGCATTACCCGCAATTTCACTGAGAGCTCTGACAATCGGAAAGCTGCCGCTCTCGTCTTTGATGTATTCATAAGCAAGGGCAGTAACTTTTTTGTGAATCAGTCGGTAAAGGATCTCGTCTTTTAATGTGGGCAAGTGAATGGGTGAAAAAACCGTTTGCTGAACTTGTAGCAGATCAATCTGATCTTCGGTAATAGGTGCCGATTTGAGAATAATGTCTGCCTCAAAGACCTGTCTGACATCGTAGGCTATCTCTGCCCCCGCTTCCGAAAATTCACGGTCATAAAAAAAAGATTTTTCACCTGCCCCAGCCTCAATCAAAACACGGTGTCCCCGGTTGACCAACAACTCCACCGCTTCGGGAGTTAACGGAACTCGGTTTTCCTGAAAAGAACGCTCTCTTGGAATTCCGATAAACAGTTTGCTTTTTTTTACCTGAGTAGTGAGCAATGCTTCTTGCGGAATAACACCATATTGTGTTCCAAAGGAAGAATAAACCGGATTTTGCTCATTCATGTTGCCGAATAGTGATTGTTCTGTAATTTTGTTCGTCCTTTT
Source organism: Sphingobacteriales bacterium (assembly GCA_016700115.1). Lineage (NCBI taxonomy): Bacteria > Pseudomonadati > Bacteroidota > Sphingobacteriia > Sphingobacteriales > Sphingobacteriales bacterium. The sequence continues at coordinate 5,121,688 of CP064999.1, forward strand.
CGAGCTGAACCCAAACACAAGAATTGTCCAAAAGGGGTTCGATGATTTCCGGCCATTCAATCAGGCAATAAGCCCCGCTGTTCAGGTAATCGAGAATACCGATGTCTAAGGCCTCTTCCAGATTCTTTAAACGGTAAAGATCGAGGTGATAAATCACTGTTTTCCCCTTATATTCATTTGCCAGAGAATAAGTAGGACTGTTCACCAAATCGGAACTGCCCAGCTTCCTGCAAATCTCTTTGATAAAGGTGGTTTTACCAACTCCCATTTCTCCGCTAAATGCAAAAATACGATAATTACCGAAACTACCCAATAGCTGTTCGGCAGTAACCGGCAATTCGGATATAGTTTTAACCGTCAGGGTCATGTTATTTCCGGCGCGAGTTATTTAGAAGTAAACCTGGCAATGGGGATAATGACTTCTTCGAGCGATAAACCCCCGTGCTGAAAGGTGTCTTTATAGTAATTGACAAAGTGATTGTAATTGTTCGGATAAACAAAGAACATATCTTCTTTGGCAAAAATAAAAGACGAACTGACATTTGGCTGTGGCAACATAGCCTGTCGGGGATTGACTACTTCAAACACATCTTTGGGGTCATAATTCAGGTTTTTACCGTGTTTATACCTGAGATTGGTGGTCGTGTTGCGGTCGCCAATAACCTTACTGGGGCGGCGAACCCGAATACTTCCATGGTCGGTGGTAATAAACAGGTTGATTTTTTTGCCTTCCAATCTGCGCAAAGCCTGCCACAGCGGCGAATGTATAAACCAGGAACGGGTAATTGAGCGGTATGCCGCTTCGTCGTTTGCCAGCTCTTTCAACATCTCCATTTCGGTTCGGGCATGTGAAAGCATATCCATAAAATTATACACAATAACATTCAACTGATTGCCCAGCATATTGTGAATGTTTTCCGTCATCACCTTAGCATCCTGATTGCTGGTAATCTTGGTATAACTGGTTTTATAGAACAGATTCAACCTGTCCAACTGATCTGCCAGAAACATCTCTTCAAACAAGTTTTTACCCCCTTCGTCTGCATCGTTTTTCCATTGGCTTGGAAACCGGCGGGCAATATCAAACGGCAACATCCCTGCAAAAATCGCATTGCGGGCATAATGGGTGGATGTTGGCAGAATACTGTAATAGGCATCTTCTTCCACAAACTTAAACACCTCTGACAAAATAGGCTGAATCTCTTTCCATTGATCGAAGCGCAGATTGTCAATCAAGATCATAAAATTGGGAATCTCGGGGTCAATATGAGGAAAGATTTTGTCACGCATCAAAGTATGCGACATCGTGGGCATTTCTTCTTTTGACGGGCGGTTTTGAATCCAATTGAAATAATTGCGAACCACAAACTTGCAAAAACCATTGTTGGCTTCCGTTTTTTGCATCTGGAAAACCTCCTGCATTTCTTCGGTTTTCGATTTGTCTAATTCCAATTCCCAATAAATCAGATTTTTATATACCTCTACCCAGGTGTGGTAATCATCACTCATCTGAATATTGCTGAATATTCCCGAAAAAGCGCGTTGATAGCGAGAGGTTGTCCCTTCGCTCACCAACCTTTTGTTGTCTATAATCTTTTTAAGGGTCAGTAAAATCTGATTGGGATTGACCGGTTTAATCAGATAATCGGAAATCTGCGAACCGATGGCTTCTTCCATAATATGCTCGGCTTCGTTTTTGGTAATCATCACCACCGGCAAATTGGTGTTGGCGAGCTTTATTTCAGACAAGGTTTCAAGACCGGAAATGCCCGGCATTGATTCGTCTAAAAAAACAACATCAAAGGATTCGTCTTTACTTTTTTCGATGGCATCGTAGCCGTTTGTTACTGCCGTTATTTCATATCCCTTTTTCTGAAGAAATAAAATCTGAGGTTTCAGGTTGTCTATTTCATCGTCTGCCCAAAGAATTTTGATGTTTTTTGACATATTGATTATTATGTGTTGAATTTTAAAATCAGGAAACCACCATTCAGGGTTTAGGTTTCCTTTCAAAGATCTAAGCGTTTACTAACCAACAAACCCCCTTTATTATTGCAAGGTTCGATTTTTTACTACTTTTTCTGATACAAGCATAATTAAGTTTTCAACATTTTTTTGAATGTTTAATACAAGTAATCTCACAATTCACTATCTTACACCATCATAAAAAAACACATTGGGGAACACAAACTAACTAACAAAACATTCTTTAAACCGCATTAAAACACCAATTTATGCGTAATGAAAAAAGTTCTTTCCCAGTTTCATGCTTTAAGTACCTGGTTTTCTTCGTATCTCTTTCCTTATATATATGGGGGGGGGTAATGTGTATATAAAAGCACAGGAATCAACATTTGACGAAATGGATGATGAAGCTTACAATCTGCTTTACATGATGTCGGTTTCCGATACCTCATTTATGGCTATTTGCAATATGGCAGATAACTACCTCCAAAGCCATCCCAATGCAAACCGTTTTGCCAAGCATTATGCAAGATGGAATATGTTTTGGAGTAATAGAGTTGGCCCGAACGGCAGCATTTTTGATGCCAGAAATGCCATGGCCAATTGGACAGAAAACGAGCCTGTTTGCAACGAACAAGGAAACTGGCATACGCTTTCTTCAAAACTATGTCCTGATATTCAGGCAAGAGGAATTGTGATTAGTGTATATTCCCCTCCAAGTACTCCAAGTACCATTTATGCAGGAAGCAATACAGCCGGGTTGTGGAAAACAACCGACGACGGTTTTAACTGGGTGTGTATAACGGACCAAATCCGTATGCCTGGACTTGGAATTAATTCTATATTGTTACTTGAGGAATCGGAAGATTGTACTGAAGAATTGTTAATAGCTTCGGGACTTACTTCTCAGGTAGCTAATCATTACGGTATTGGAGTTTTGAAATCTTGTGACGGGGGTGCAACTTGGGAAGAAAGCAATCCTTGGTCGGCAAGCTGGGGAGAAGTAAGCGTAAAACTGATGCAAGACCCGACGGACCCGAATACCGTTTGGTGTTTAGGAACCGAAAGCCTTTGGAAAAGCAATGACAGAGGGGCAACTTGGGAAGCCATCGAAAATTTACCTGCCGTTAGTGTAAACGGTCTCCATTTTTCTGATATGGAATTTTTATCCGGCAATCCAGACATCATATTTTTAAGCACTAGAGGCGGTGATGCCCAATTATATCGCATAGACAGCATTGACCCCGTAACTCATACAGCAACATGGGTAAATTTAACGCCCAATCCAAGCAATCCGAAACAACAAATTTTATTAGAAACTTCCGGAAACAATATTTTCACAATGTATAGGACAACCTATAACGGAACCAATTACGTTAATACAATAAGCCGAAGCAACGATTTGGGCAATTCATGGACAGATAATGATCCTGTCGGTATTCAAAATGAAGGAATAAACCATGCCCTTGTAACCTTTAAAGTAAACCCAATTGATGAAAACGTAATGTACTTTGGCAAGGTTGATTTATATAAATCAACTGATGGGGGATACAACTTTATTCAAAAAACAGTCACTAATTCAAACGTTCAAGGAACGGGGCCAAACTCGTTTCATTGCGACATAAGGGCATTGCAAATTCAATCGGCCTCTATCGGTGGGAATAGCGATGTACTATTGATTGGCAATGATGGCGGAGTTAGTCGAAACTCATTTGGAGGAGCACCTAATCAATATCTAAATCTCAACCGCGAAAGCAGCACTGCCGGCAGCAGCCTTAATATCACACAGTATTACGATATTGCCAACTCCTCTTTAAGACCGGGTGTTGTAGCCGGAGGCACACAAGACAACAGCTTTTTTAAGTACGAAAACGGTCAATTGGTCTGTTATGTCAAAGGAGGGTGTGATGACCCTGTAGCAACCACAGCTTTAAAAGGCGATGGCGGACAAACCATTATCAGTTGGGCAAATCCCGATATAGTCCTTACAAGAACAAATGGACTTTTATATCTTTCAACTGATGGTGGCAATCAGTTTCTTGAGTCCATAGCACCCGTTTCTGGAGTTGAATCCTTTTTTGATCCTAAAATGGTTCAAGATCCAAAAAATTCCAATATTGTTTACTATGCAAAAGGGCATTGGTTCCATAAAATAGATTTAAGCTTAAACCCTCTCGACGAAGTCTTAAGTGTTCTATTTACTGGAGTTGGCGGTGTTAGTGCTTTGGCTGTTGCTCCATCAGATCCTAAAACAGTTTTTATTGCATTTAAAGATTTTGCGGTTGCTAACAGATTTTTTAAGTCTGAGAATGGTGTTGACTTTATAGATGTGGCATCATTTTCTCCCGATATCGGCGGCATTACAGGGAATTTCGTTATCACCGATATTGCCATACATCCGCAAAATCCCGAAAAAATATGGATAAGTCTAAGCAACTTTAATCAGGGAGCGCGTGTTAAGCACTCCTCGGACGGCGGTGAAACATGGGGTGAATTCGGTTCGGGGCTGCCCGGAGTACCCGTTAACAAATTAGTCTATCATGTCGGCTCGAACGATGTCATTTATGCCGCCACAGACGTGGGAGTGTACCGGTACAACCCCGATACCGAAATTTGGGAATGTTACAACAACGGGCTTCCCGTTTGCGTGGTCAAGGGAATCGAAATAGACTATTGCAAGCAACTCCTGCACATTGGTACGTTCGGCCGCGGTATTTGGGAGTCCCCATTGGCACCCCTTACCAATACCTGGCAAATCACCCAAAACACAACTTGGGAAGCCAATATCGTTACCAACAGCAGTACCGATATAGAAATCATGCCCGGCGCAAAACTCACGCTGAGAGGTAAGCTTAATCTGGCAGAAAACAAAAGGGTGATTGTCCAAAGAGGCGCGAAATTGGTGATGGAAGGAGACGGCAACCCCGGCAGCGACAATGGGCTACTGACCAATGGTTGCGGCGACAGACACCTCGGCATTGAAGTATGGGGCAACCCCGCCGTCCACCATGAATCATTGTTTCCCACAGGGGCAAACCCAGCAGACCTCAGTGCTACCGACTACGACGAAGACGTTACCTTAAATGCCGAAGACCCGGGCATGGTCATCCTCAAAAACAACGCACGCATAGAATACTCGCGTTCCGCAGCCATCACCACACAAAGACGGGGCGGAGACTTCCCCGAATACTACGGGGGGATTGTATATACCGAAAACAGCAACTTTCACAACAACCGGAAAGCTGTCGAAATGATGCAATACAAACCCTTCAATTTCAGCCATTTCCGCGACTGTACCATCACCGCCGACAGCAACCATTCCATACCTTTTGAAGGCATTACCATTTGGGCTTGCAAGGGCATCATCGTCAATAACTGCACCTTCAGCAACAGTAACTCCGCCATTTACGGCAACTGCACCGCCATGACCACCCACGATGCCGAAGATCTCGAAATCAACAATGGCTGTAGGTTCGAAAATGTAGTTAAAGGAATTATCCTTCAGGCAACAAATGTTTCACTTGGTAGCGCGGTTATAGGCAACGATTATACCGATGCCAATGTTTTCCAAAACTGCCGGTTAGGCATCCAAAACATGCAGACCAGAGAAATGGATGCCCGAAACAATACCTTTACCACCTCAGCCACCATTACCCAACACATCACCCTGGCAGGAAAATGCGGATACCAAATCACCAACAACGCCTTTGTCGGAGGAAGCACCGCTGTTGCCGCCTTCTTTACCGGCAACCTGAGCCCGGGTAACAACATCATTGACTGCAACACCTACCAAGAATGTGGAACCGGCATCTATGCCAACGAAGACAACAGCGGACTCCATTTCTACAATAACGACTTCACCACGCTCAACGCCGACGTGCAGCTCGACAACAACGGAACACTGCCGAACCAAGGTACTTGGGACCCTTCATTAGTACAATTCCTCCCCTATTTTAACTTCTTCACCCTCGACAACCCCACCACCCGAATCACCACTACGGGTACGACCAATCCGTTCTTTTACTACTACCATACCGACCCCAATAATTTTACGGCAGAAGCCAACGACCGCCTCTTGCCCCACTGCTTCACCGGTGAAACCCCGCCTTTCACGGGATGTACAGCAACATATAATTACAATGCTATAGAAACTACCGTACCTGGCTCTTTTATCTATCTCGGCTGCCTCGATCTAAATGGCGATGGAAATCCCGGAATACTGCCCCCAGACGAATGTGAAACTCAAGCCTGCTATGAAAGCCAAAAACTATTGATTACCGAATTGGAAAACCAGAAAGACGGAGGCAACAAAGAAGAACTGTTGAACGAACTCTACTACAGCCCCGAAGCATTAGAAACTTACCAAAGATATATGGACGCAGGTCCCTATCTGACAGATGAGGTACTGACCGAAGTTGCCGAACATCCCCTCCTCAGCCCTACACGAAAAGCCAATATCCTGCTGGCTAATGCACCCCTTAGCAACAATATGATGAATATTGCCTATCAGCACGTAAGTACCACAGTTTACCAAATGCTGTATGCCATTAAGCATTACCTTAAAATTTCTGACCGCGACCGGTTAGATATGCGCATCGGCACCGAAGTACAAAAGAAGGAGGGCTTGTTTAACAAACTATTTTCAAAGTATTTAGCCGACAAGGACACAACAAACCTGTATAGTTTCCTGATGTCCGAAAACACACCTTATACCCTTCGTTGTTTAATCGGTCAGAAATGCAGCAATGGTAATTATTCAGAAGCCCAAACCTTGTTAAACAGTCTGCCTGCCAATACATCGGACGAACAGGATTACAAAATTGTACAACAAATAAACCTACAGTTTCAATCTGCAACTACGGAAGCATTTAGTCTATCCGAATCCCAATACCAAAACCTGCGCAACATTGCCGACGCCCAAAGTTTTCAATCCCCGAGTGCTTGCGCTTTGTTAAGCTTACTAACTGGAGAGCATTGCGAGTTTCTTGTACCCGATGATTTTGAAAACGGTAAAACCGGTTCTCCGCCCTATCCAAAGGTTTCTCTGGTAGACCTCAAAACAGCTAACAAACTTTGGGTACAACCGAACCCGATCAAAAGCCAAACCAATATATTTATTCCGGCTTTTTTGTTTGAAGAAAATACCTGTTTACAAGTCTTTGATATCAATGGTCTGTTGTTACAACAAATAGCTCTTGATAAAGGACAAACAGTCATTATGCTTGATACTGAAAAATGGGCTAATGGTTTATATATGTTAACTTTGCAGAGTGGAAATGTGCGTTTAGCTCAAACTAAACTAATGGTACAGCATTAGTATTTTTATCAATTTACAATAGACGTAATTAAATTACACTTATCGTAAAAACTTTTTAAAAAATGCCTGTATGAAAAACAAATGCGCTGTACTTAATAATATTTCTTAATCTCTTCAGTTTGAAAGCACAAGAGTATTATATAAAGACCGTTTCTGTTGAAAATACTGTTTCAGATAATGGTTTGGATATAATTGCAGACGAAGAAGGGTATGTTGTTTTATGTGGTTCAGTTGGAGGTACCGGTTTTTTTAAAGTTGATTTTGACGGAGTAGAAATATGGCAAAACTATTTTAATTTCCCGCCATACGAACCCGGTGTCACCGGACTTCTTCAACTGCCTAATGAAAACTACTTATTAAGCGGAGCAGTAGTTCAAAGCGGTATGCTTTATCAAGATCTTTTTACTTTTGTAAACAAAAATGGTGAAATATACAGGCATGTTTTACATGGCGATACTATGGATAACAGGGCACCATATAGTATTAGTCGCGACAACCAAATTGTTTCTTATACAAGCATTACGCCACCCGGCATTGGGTTAGAGCAATACAATTATACATTGTTGTTAACTATGGATACCATTGGAACAGTACATCGAAGGGATACCATAATAAATATAGAAGGATTTCCGAGATGTGGCTCGGTAGACCTCCTCCTCCTTCCCACGCAAGAGTACATATTAGGCATAGGTGCGCAAAACGAACCCGACAAAATCTACGGCTACCTCCGAAAAACAGATACAATTGGTAACACCATCTGGGAGCAGGCTATAAATAATGTTGGTTTAGCACTTCCACCTATTCACTTGGCACTGCTACAAAATGGTCATTTTGTAGCAAGTTGGGTAGATCTCTTAGGGGGTGCAACAGAGAACAGAGGCAGTTACTTTGTAAGAAGCTATGATACAGATGGCAATATAGACTGGCAATACACTTTTGTAAGTAATGATTACGGTCGCAATATCCAAGATCTATATGTATGCGCCAATGGCGATATCATAGGCTGCGGCTATACCGGCAATTTTGAGATTACCGGCAATCCGACCTGCTGGATATTCCGCCTAAGTCCGCAAGGAGAGTTGATTTGGATGCGCGAGTATATCTATTGGGAGTCGCTGGCGCAGTTTATGCTGCTGTACGCCGTTACCGAAGACCCCTATGGCGACATCATAGCCACGGGCTATGCCAACCGCCCCGACCCCGAAACCGGTTTTTGGAAAGGTCAGGCGGTCTTGCTGAAAGTAAACGCCATGGGTTGTTTTGGCGAGGGCGGCTGTACCGATACCACGATAGTACACTCGGTAGTTACGGGCATGGAAACTCCTAATAACGGTAGTGTTGCTGCTTCACCCCCGCCCGTTAAGGTAGCCTGGTTGGGCTATGGCGAAATGGCAGTATTTTACAACCTGCCCGCCGCGCCTGCGGCGCAGTTACATTTATACGACATACAGGGCAGGCATATCGCCACCCAAACCCTTCCGCCCTACGACATCTTTACCCCCCTCCAAACTCCGCCCCTCCCGCCCGGCGTGTATCTCTACGCCGCAGAGCAAGGCGGTATGATAGTGGCGAGGGGGAAGGCGGCGGTGGTGCGGTAGGGTGGGCTTATAAACGCTGTTTGCGTTGGAAACGCAGACTGCGTAACCGTACCAAAACACCCTAACTTTTCAATGGGTTTCAAAGTCCCCTTCAGGGGATTTAGGGGTAACAGGGGATTTAGGGGTGACTGGCAAGCACTTATGTCCAAACAGATTTTACAAACCGTATCATTTTTTCTATCTTCACACAAAAAACATAAAGCAATGATACTATTTGTCCTTTACAACTTCCTGCTATCCGAAAACACCCCCTTTGCCCTTCGCAGTTTAATCGGTCAGAAAGCCCGCCATGGCAATTATGCCGATGCCCAAACCCTTTTAAACAGTTTGCCTGCCGAAACACAAGATGAGCAAGACTACAAAACCGTACAGCAAATCAACCTGCTACGCCTGTCGGCAATCAATGGCTTTGAATTAAGCGAAGCGCAATATGAAACCCTGCACTGCATAGCCGATGCCTACGGCACCCAGGCCCCTGCCGCCCAAGCCCTGCTCAACCTGCTGACGGGCGAGCAGTTTGAGTGGTGGATGCCCACCGGTAGCGAAAAAACTACTCCGATATCCTACCCGAAAGTAACCATTAAAGACCTTAAAACTACAAACCGGCTGTGGGTGCAGCCCAATCCCGCCAGCCAATATATAAACATCGGCATACCGCCTTTCCTTACCGAATCTCAAACCACCCTCTACCTGTTTAACACACAAGGTAAAATTGTTCAGCAATTAGTTATTTCCCACGGTGAATACACTGTGGGCTTGTCCACCCACCACCTTCCAAACGGTGTATATTTCCTGAGCCTAATCGCTGATGGAATCCGTATAGAATATACCAAATTTGTTATCCAACACTAACATCTCCACTGAGCCTCCCATGTCAGCCTGCTATATGAAGGTTGCCGTGGGAGGTATTATTATATTAACTGAGCAAATACCCCTCAATATGAAAGTAGTAAACCTCGGACGTATATTATTTATATTGTTTTGGTCTTTCACGCCTTTGCCGGCACAGGAGTACTACATCAAAACTATCGGCATCCCGGAACCAGTTCCGATAACGGGTCCCGAATTATTTCGGAGGCAGACGGATATGTGGTAGCGTGTGGTTCTATTTTTGGCGGAGGTTCAAATTCGGGTATAGGAGTGTTTAAATCAACTATTTCAGGCGAGAAAGTTTGGGATAGTCAGATAAGCAATTTCCCGTACGACATACATGGTTGGGGATTGCTTCCAATACCAAATGCGTATATAGTTTCAAGTTATGATTATCTGCCGGGTTCTAATTGGCAAGATGCTTTCAGAAAGCTAAATGAAAACGGAACTGTTTCGAACACCCTTTATCATGGCGATACTTTACGCAATGGAGCAGCTTCTATGATATATGAACAAGGCAAAATTGTAGCGGCGACAAGTTACGGTATTGTAAACCAGTACACACACAGCGTTTTGTTAAAATTAGACACAAGTTTACAAATCACAGCTTCTTATGAACTTGAAAATGTCGGCGACTTTAATTTTAGTATGCCTGCCGACCTCCTCCTCCTCCCCACACAAGAGTATATATTAGGTATAGGCGCGCAAAACGAACCGAACAAAATCTACGGCTACCTCCGAAAAACCGATACTATTGGTAACACTATTTGGGAGCAAAAACTAAGTGAAGCAACTCCACCTATTCCGCTTTTGCACTTAGTTTCAATGCAAAATGGAAACTTTGCAGTTTCTTGGATGGAATTACTTGGAGGTGATACAGGTATTAAAGCATCTTATTTTGTTCGCAGCTACAATACATTGGGAGAGATACAATGGCAATATACTTTTGAAGCCATTGGCTACGGTCGCAACATTCAAGACCTGCATGTATGCGCCAACGGCGACATAATAGGCTGCGGCTATACCGGCAATTTTGACATAACGGGCAACCCCACAAGTTGGATATTCCGTTTAAGTCCGCAGGGTGAGTTGATTTGGATGCGGGAGTATGTTTATTGGGAGTCGCTGGCGCAGTTTATGCTGCTGTACGCCGTTACCGAAGACCCCTACGGCGATATAGTGGCCACGGGCTACGCCAACCGCCCCGATCCCGAAACCGGTTTTTGGAAAGGTCAGGCGGTCTTGCTGAAAGTAAACGCCATGGGTTGTTTTGGCGAGGGCGGCTGTACCGATACCGCCATTGTCCACTCGGTAGTTACGGGCATGGAAACTCCTAATAACGGTAGTGTTGCTGCTTCGCCCCCGCCCGTTAAGGTAGCATGGTTGGGCTATGGAGAGTTGGCGGTATTTTACAACCTGCCCGCCTACCCTGCGGCGCAGTTACATTTATACGACATACAAGGCAGGCATATCGCCACCCAAACCCTTCCGCCCTACGACATCTTTACCCCTCTCCAAACTCCACCCCTCCCGCCCGGCATCTATCTCTACGCCGCCGAGCAAGGGGGTATGATAGTGGCGAGGGGGAAGGTGGCGGTGATGCGGTAGTTTGTTTAAAAACCTCATAGTTTTGGCAAAACTATGAGGTTTGACATATACCGGCAATTATCAAAACAACTATATTTGTCCAAACTAAATTGCAGAAAATTGTGGATTCTCAAGGCAACCCCACCACCCGCATTACCACCACCGGAACCACCTCCCCTTTCTTTTACTACTACCATACCGACCCAAACATCTTTACGTCCGATGCCAACAACCGCCTCGTGCCACACTGCTTCGCTGGCGAAACACCCCCCTTCCCAGGATGCGCTATCGCGTATAATTATAGTGCGATTAATATTACCGACTTACCAACAGGTTATACTTACAACGGTTGTTTAGATTTAAACGGCGATGGCTTTCCAGGTATCTTGCCCCCCGATGAAGAATGCAAAACCCGCGCTTGCTTAGATAGCCTCAAACTCCGCATTGCTGTTTTGGAAACCCAAAAAGACGGGGGCAACAAAGAAGAACTGTTGAACGAACTCTACTACAGCCCCGAAGCATTAGAAACCTACCAAAGATATATGGATGCGGGGCCTTATCTGACAGATGAGGTACTGGCCGAAGTGGCCGAACATCCCCTTCTCAGTCCTACCCGAAAAGCCAATATCCTGCTGGCTAATGCCCCCCTTAGCAACGATATGATGAATATTGCTTATCAACATGTAAGTACCACAGTTTACCAAATGCTGTATGCCATTAAGCATTACCTTAAAATTTCTGACCGAGACCGGTTGGATATGCGCATCGGCACCGAAGTACAAAAGAAGGAGACCTTGTTTAACAAACTATTTTCAAAGTATTTAAACGACAAGGACACGACTAACCTGTATAGCTTCCTGCTGTCCGAAAACACACCTTATACTCTTCGTTGTTTAATCGGTCAGAAATGCGGCAATGGTAATTATTCAGAAGCACAAACCTTGTTAAACAGTTTGCCTGCCAATACATCGGACGAACAGGATTACAAAATCGTACAACAAATAAACCTACAGTTTCAATCTGCAACTACGGAAGCATTTAGTCTATCTGAATCCCAATACCAAAACCTGCGCAACATAGCCGATGCCCAAGGTTTCCAGTCCCCGAGTGCTTGTTCTTTGCTAAGCTTACTAACTGGAGAGTATTGCGAGTTTCTTGTACCCGATGATTTTGAAAGCGGTAAAGTTGGTACTTCTCCCTATCCAAAAGTTACTCTGTCCGACCTCAAAACAGCTAACAAACTTTGGGTTCAACCGAACCCGATCAAAATTCAAACAAATGTATTTATTCCGGCTTTTTTGTTTGAAGAAAATACCTGTTTACAAGTCTTTGATATCAATGGTCTGTTGTTACAACAAATAGCTCTTGATAAAGGACAAACAGTTATTATGCTTGATACTGAAAAATGGGCTAATGGTTTATATATGTTAACTTTGCAGAGTGGAAATGTGCGTTTAGCTCAAACTAAACTAATGGTACAGCATTAGTATTTTTATCAATTTACAATAGACGTAATTAAATTACACTTATCGTAAAAACTTTTTAAAAAATGCCTGTATGAAAAAAAATGCGCTGTACTTAATAATATTTCTTAATCTCTTCAGTTTGAAAGCACAAGAGTATTATATAAAGACCGTTTCTGTTGAAAATACTGTTTCAGATAATGGTTTGGATATAATTGCAGACGAAGAAGGGTATGTTGTTTTATGTGGTTCAGTTGGAGGTACCGGTTTTTTTAAAGTTGATTTTGACGGAGTAGAAATATGGCAAAACTATTTTAATTTCCCGCCATACGAACCCGGTGTCTCGGACTTCTTCAACTGCCTAATGAAAACTACTTATTAAGCGGAGCAGTAGTTCAAAGCGGTATGCTTTATCAAGATCTTTTTACTTTTGTAAACAAAAATGGTGAAATATACAGGCATGTTTTACATGGCGATACTATGGATAACAGGGCACCATATAGTATTAGTCGCGACAACCAAATTGTTTCTTATACAAGCATTACGCCACCCGGCATTGGGTTAGAGCAATACAATTATACATTGTTGTTAACTATGGATACCATTGGAACAGTACATCGAAGGGATACCATAATAAATATAGAAGGATTTCCGAGATGTGGCTCGGCAGACCTCCTCCTCCTCCCCACGCAGGAGTACATATTAGGTATAGGCGCGCAAAACGAGCCCAACAAAATCTACGGCTACCTCCGAAAAACAGATACAATTGGTAACACTATTTGGGAGCAAAAAATAAATGATTATAAAAGCATCACCGCCCCACTTCATTTAGCTGCGCTTCAAAATGGCAACTTTGTAGTTTCATGGGGACAAGAAGAGAGTGTTAATCAAGAGTATGGAACTTTTGTACGTTGTTACAATGCTGCAGGTGACAGTATTTGGCAATATACTTTTTCTATTACCTTGGCAGGCTACGGTCGCAACATTCAAGACTTGCATGTATGCGCCAACGGCGATATAATAGGCTGCGGCTATACGGGCAATTTTGATATTACCGGCAATCCCACCTGCTGGATATTCCGACTAAGTCCGCAAGGAGAGTTGATTTGGATGCGGGAGTATGTTTATTGGGAGTCACTGGCTCAGTTTATGCTGCTATACGCCGTTACCGAAGACCCCTACGGCGACATAGTGGCCACGGGCTATGCCAACCGCCCCGACCCCGAAACGGGTTTTTGGAAAGGTCAGGCGGTCTTGCTGAAAGTAAATGCCATGGGTTGTTTTGGCGAGGGCGGCTGTACCGATACCGCCATTGTCCACTCGGTAGTAACGGGCATGGATACCCCGCCGCCACAGGCAGGTAGCGACGTTGCGGTTTCTCCCGTAAAAGTAACATGGTTGGGCTATGGCGAAATGGCAGTATTTTACAACCTGCCCGCCGCGCCTGCGGCGCAGTTACATTTATACGACATACAGGGCAGGCATATCGCCACCCAAACCCTTCCGCCTTACGACATCTTTACCCCCCTCCAAACTCCGCCCCTCCCGCCGGGCATCTATCTCTACGCCGCCGAGCAAGGCGGTCTGGTTGTGGCGAGAGGGAAAGTGGCGGTGTTGCGGTAGGGTTCATTTAATGTTCGGAAGGGCAATCCTTATAGGTTTGCCAATCCTATAAGGATTTATCCCTGCCTTTGACTGCTACCCCGCAGACATCCGCCTCCTAACTTTTGTTCAAACAGTATTATTTTTCTATCTTCACACAAAAAATATAATGCTATGATACTATTTATCCTTTACAATTTCCTGCTCTCCGAAAACACCCCCTTTGCCCTTCGCAGTTTAATCGGTCAGAAAGCCCGCTATGGCAATATTACCGGTGCTCAAGCCCTGCTATACAGTCTGCCTGCCGATGCGCCTGATGAGCAGGACTATAAAACCGTGCAACAAATCAATCTTCAACGCCTGACGGCAACCGATACTTTTAGCTTGAGCGAACCCCAGTACCAAGCCCTGAGCAATATAGCTGAAAGCTACCAAACCCAAGCACCCGCTGCCCAAGCCCTGCTAAACCTGCTGTCGGGCGAACAGTTTGAGTGGCAGATACCACTATATACCGGCAAAACCACCCCGCCCCCTTACCCACAAGTACCGCTCATCAATCTGAAAACCGAAAACAGATTATGGGTACGCCCCAACCCGGCAAAAGAGCAGGTAAGCATTAGCATACCCCTCTTTTTTGCCGAAAAACAAACCGAACTATACCTGTATAATACCCAAGGGATAGCAGTGCAGCAGATACCTGTTGCTTATGGCGAGTACGAACTCAGCATACACACCCAAGATTTGCCAAACGGCGTTTATATCCTAAATCTTATGGCTGATGGTATTCGCGTAGCGCAAACCAAATTGCTTATTCAACATTAATATTATCCAATCTCTACGGACGTTTGTATAGTAAAAACTGTACAAACGACCGTAGGATTATTATTTAAAATGGCAAATCTATTCACAATATGAAAACAACAAACCTTGTCTATATCTTACTTACCCTGTTTTGGTCTTGCTTACAACTCCATGCACAGGATTACTACATCAAAACCATTAGCATCACTGGCACCAGTTCTGATAATGGGTTAGATATACTGGCTGATGAGACAGGTTATGTGGTAATGACAGGATCCATGGCTTTTAGTGCAATTGGGGGGATTGGCATCTTTAAAACCAATTTGTGGGGAGAAGAGATATGGGGAAATGCAGTAAATTATTACCCATATGACTCAGGTCCCAAAAATTTAATAAGATTGCCAAGCAGTAGTTATTTGATTAGTGGAGGAAAAGTGGAAGAGGTACTGGGATTTCAAGATTTATTTTTATTTGTTACGCAAACCGGCTTGATTTACAGAACAGTAATACATGGAGATAGCGTAAATAACCGTTCTCCTTCAAGTGTTATATTTGGAAATAATATAGTTGCTTTTACCAGTGTTGGCAAGACAGAGCCATATCAAAACCAACCACTTCTAATCAAATTAGATAGCATGGGTGCCATCTTAAAAAAAGATACGCTCTTAAATGCAGGAGGTTATGTTAACAACGGATCTGAATCCATCCTCCTCCTCCCCACCCAAGAATACATCTTAGGCATAGGCGCACAAAACGAGCCCAACAAAATCTACGGCTACCTCCGAAAAACAGATACCATTGGCAACACTATCTGGGAGCAGGCTATTAATAATGTTTATATGGGTGTGGCTAATATGCACTTGGCAACCCTTAAAAACGGCAACTTTGTAGTTTCTTGGGGCGTAAAACTTGGAGGAGCAACACAAGACCGGGGATCCTTTTTTGTCAGGTGCTATAATGCAGAGGGGGACAGCCTTTGGCAATATACGTTTGCCAGTGTCGATTACATTAGAAACATACAAGACCTGTATGTGTGTGCCAACGGAGATATAATAGGCTGCGGTTACACCTTGGAAGCATATCCCGAATATTTAACGGGTTGGATATTCAGACTTAGTCCGCAAGGCGAGTTGTTCTGGTCCCGGGAGTTTGTGTATTGGGAAGCATTGGGACATTATATGCCTTTATATGCGGTCACCGAAGACCCCTACGGCGATATAGTGGCCACCGGCTATGCCAACCGCCCCGACCCCGAAACCGGTTTTTGGAAAGGTCAGGCGGTCTTGCTGAAAGTAAACGCCATGGGTTGTTTTGGCGAGGGCGGTTGTACCGATACCGCCATTGTCCACTCGGTTGTTACTGGCATGGATACCCCGCCGCCGCAGGCAGGTAGCAGCGTTGCTGTTTCTCCCGTAAAAGTAACATGGTTGGGCTACGGCGAGTTGGCAGTATTTTACAACCTTCCTGCTACCCCTGCTGCCACCCTTCATCTATACGATATACAAGGCAGACCTATCACTAATCAACCCCTTCCGCCCTACGACATCTTTACCCCCCTCCAAACTCCGCCCCTGCCGCCCGGCGTGTATCTCTACGCCGCAGAGCAAGGGGGTATGATAGTGGCAAGGGGGAAGGTGGCGGTGATGCGGTAGGGGGTGCTTATAAACGCTGTTTGCGTTGGAAACGCAGACTGCGTTACCGTACCAAAACACCCTAACTTTTCAATGGGTTTCAAAGTCCCCTTCAGGGGATTTAGGGGTAACAGGGGATTTAGGGGTGACTGGCAAGCACTAATGTCCAAACAGATTTTACAAACCGTATCATTTTTTCTATCTTCACACAAAAAATATAAAGCAATGATACTATTTGTCCTTTACAACTTCCTGCTATCCGAAAACACCCCCTTTGCCCTTCGCAGTTTAATCGGTCAGAAAGCCCGCCATGGCAATTATGCCGATGCCCAAACCCTTTAAACAGTTTGCCTGCCGAAACACAAGATGAGCAAGACTACAAAACCGTACAGCAAATCAACCTGCTACGCCTGTCGGCAATCAATGGCTTTGAATTAAGCGAAGCGCAATATGAAACCCTGCACTGCATAGCCGATGCCTACGGCACCCAGGCCCCTGCCGCCCAAGCCCTGCTCAACCTGCTGACGGGCGAGCAGTTTGAGTGGTGGATGCCCACCGGTAGCGAAAAACTACTCCGATATCCTACCCGAAAGTAACCATTAAAGACCTTAAAACTACAAACCGGCTGTGGGGTGCAGCCCAATCCCGCCAGCCAATATATAAACATCGGCATACCGCCTTTCCTTACCGAATCTCAAACCACCTCTACCTGTTTAACACACAAGGTAAAATTGTTCAGCAATTAGTTATTTCCCACAGTGAATACACTGTGGGCTTGTCCACCCACCACCTTCCAAACGGTGTATATTTCCTGAGCCTAATCGCTGATGGAATCCGTATAGAATATACCAAATTTGTTATCCAACACTAACATCTCCACTGAGCCTCCCATGTCAGCCTGCTATATGAAGGTTGCCGTGGGAGGTATTATTATATTAACTGAGCAAATACCCCCTCAATATGAAAGTAGTAAACCTCGGACGTATATTATTTATATTGTTTTGGTCTTTCACGCCTTTGCCGGCACAGGAGTACTACATCAAAACTATCGGCATCTCCGGAACCAGTTCCGATAACGGGTCCCGAATTATTTCGGAGGCAGACGGATATGTGGTAGCGTGTGGTTCTATTTTTGGCGGAGGTTCAAATTCGGGTATAGGAGTGTTTAAATCAACTATTTCAGGCGAGAAAGTTTGGGATAGTCAGATAAGCAATTTCCCGTACGACATACATGGTTGGGGATTGCTTCCAATACCAAATGCGTATATAGTTTCAAGTTATGATTATCTGCCGGGTTCTAATTGGCAAGATGCTTTCAGAAAGCTAAATGAAAACGGAACTGTTTTTTGAACACCCTTTATCATGGCGATACTTTACGCAATGGAGCAACTTCTATGATATATGAACAAGGCAAAATTGTAGCGGCGACAAGTTACGGTATTGTAAACCAGTACACACACAGCGTTTTGTTAAAATTAGACACAAGTTTACAAATCACAGCTTCTTATGAACTTGAAAATGTCGGCGACTTTAATTTTAGTATGCCTGCCGACCTCCTCCTCCTCCCCACGCAAGAGTACATATTAGGCATAGGCGCGCAAAACGAACCCGACAAAATCTACGGCTACCTCCGAAAAACAGATACAATTGGTAACACCATCTGGGAGCAGGCTATAAATAATGTTGGTTTAGCACTTCCACCTATTCACTTGGCACTGCTACAAAATGGTCATTTTGTAGCAAGTTGCAGATCTCTTAGGGGGTGCAACAGAGAACAGAGGCAGTTACTTTGTAAGAAGCTATGATACAGATGGCAATATAGACTGGCAATACACTTTTGTAAGTAATGATTACGGTCGCAATATCCAAGATCTATATGTATGCGCCAACGGCGACATAATAGGCTGTGGCTACACGGGCAATTTCAGTCTTACCGGCAATCCGACCTGCTGGATATTCCGCCTAAGTCCGCAGGGCGAGTTGATTTGGATGCGGGAGTACATCTATTGGGAGTCGC
Source organism: Sphingobacteriales bacterium (assembly GCA_016700115.1). NCBI lineage: Bacteria > Pseudomonadati > Bacteroidota > Sphingobacteriia > Sphingobacteriales > Sphingobacteriales bacterium. The sequence goes on from CP064999.1 coordinate 5,140,539, forward strand.
TGGCGCAGTTTATGCTGCTATACGCCGTTACCGAAGACCCCTACGGCGATATAGTGGCCACGGGCTATGCCAACCGCCCCGACCCCGAAACCGGTTTTTGGAAAGGTCAGGCGGTCTTGCTGAAAGTAAACGCCATAGGTTGTTTTGGCGAGGGCGGCTGTACCGATACCGCCATTGTCCACTCGGTGGTTACGGGCATGGATACCCCGCCGCCGCAGGCAGGTAGCAGCGTTGCGGTTTCTCCCGTAAAAGTAACATGGTTGGGCTACGGCGAGTTGGCAGTATTTTACAACCTGCCCTCTACCCCTGCTGCCACCCTTCATCTATACGATATACAAGGCAGACCTATCACTAATCAACCCCTTCCGCCCTACGACATCTTTACCCCCCTCCAAACTCCGCCCCTGCCGCCCGGCGTGTATCTCTACGCCGCAGAGCAAGGCGGTCTGGTGGTCGCAAGGGGGAAGGTGGCGGTGGTGCGGTAGTGAAAAGTGAAAAACTAAAAGTGAAAAGTAAAAAACCTGAAAGGCAGGGTGTTTAAAACCTCATGGTTTTGCCAAAACCATGAGGTTTGGTAAATACAGGCAATTTTCAAAACAACTATATTTGTACGAACCAAATTGTAAAAAATTATGGATACTCAAAACAACCGAACTTACCTCGGTATCACCTCCGAAGAAGAAGCTTTGGTAAGAGAAATAGCAGCTACAAATACCCTTGCTGCAATGGATGCACGAGTAATTCTATATACAGCATTCGGTGAAGAAATAATACTTGCCTTGCCTCAACTTCCTTCCATAATAGCCGAAAGTATAGGAAACTGGAATGTACATTTTAAAAATCAAGGCAACAGCAATGTGTCATCAGTTACAGTTTATCCCAACCCCGCCTCCGATGAGGTTTGTATGACCTACCGGCTTTCCGGCAACCGGCAAGCAGAGTTTGTCCTCTACGATTTTTCCGGAATGTTATTACAATCCCGCCAACTTACCGGCAACGGCTTGATGCGTTTTCAAACCCATGGACTTTCGCAGGGTATTTACTTTTATCAGATTACTTTAAACGGAAAGCCGTTGCGATATAGTAAATTTGTTTTGGTTAAGTAATTGTTTTTAATGAAGCGTTGCGGATTGTTTTACATTCCGCAACGCTTTTTTCATTCTCTTAAAAACTACTGACATGAAAAAGTTGTGTCCCCTATTATGCGTTCTTATAGGCACAGGATTATTTTCGCAAAACAAATACTACGAAAAAGTACTACCCCTGTGGGCAGATTTGCATGAGATTCAAACTATTATCGCTTTAACTGACTCAAATTTTGTTATAGCAGGAAACTATACCTATTACACTCCTTTAAAATCTACGGCATATATAGCTAAAATAGATAAAAATGCAATTGTCTTATGGCATACTCTTTTTGATAGTGCAGGAGAAAATGGAATATTAGATATAATTAAAGGCAATTATGGACATTACGTCACTGCCGGCACCCTTGCAGAAGATTACATACAAAATAGTCAAAGTGGCATGTGCAGTTATTTTGTCAATAATGCCGGATATTTGCAGAGTTTAAGCAATTACGGCGTAACAACATCCGACTCACGCGCCTACCGCATCACCCGATCTGCCGACGGAGGTTACTTAGCAGCAGGTTATTTAGTAAACGGGGGTTATTCGCACTATACGCTGTATGCAGTGAAATTAGGCCCTGACGGCAGCAAAGAGTGGCAAAAAATATATCCAATATTCAATAGTCATTGCACTTTCAGAGATGTCATGGCAGCCCCCGATGGCGGCTATTACCTGACCGGCAGCGTTAATATGAACTGGAATGATTTTCCAATTGACCAAGGCAATATATTGCTGATGAAAATCGATTCGACAGGCAATGCCGAGTGGAGCAAAGTACACGATGTCGGATCTATGGATCAGGGTTTGAGTTTTCAGCAAACTGCCGATAATGGGTTTATTATAGGAGGAGCAAGCGCTCTCGCCGGAAATCAAATATTCCGTCCCTATTTACTAAAAACCGATAGCGCAGGCAATTTTGTTTGGGGAAAGCAGTATTTTACGACGGGGGCAGGGATCCAACTCCGGTGTAATACAATTAAGTGACGGCGGTTATATAAGCTGTGGTAGTTATGGAACTATAGGTGATACAGGTCCGCAAATAGAAACGTATCTGTTGCGGACCGATACCAATGGTAACCCGTTATGGTATCGGCATTACGGCAATCCCATAAACAGTTTTGGAGGCTATGCCCACGATTACGCCTACGATTTTACGCCCACTTTGGACGGCGGGTACATGATGGCAGGCAGAAAAGACAGTATGTTGTCGGAAAGCGAGGGGTATGCTTATGCATGGTTGGTCAAAACCAACTGCATGGGCTTGCTAACTATGCCGGAAGCTGCATTTACCACAGAGCAAGACCCCGATGTACCAAGCCGTTTTCAGTTTACCAACCAAAGCCAATACGCCTACCCCGACAGCATAGACGGCGGCTACTATGTTTTGAACTGGGGCGATGGCAGCCCGCCCTACCTCTGCGGGCAAGGCTACGCCCCCTGCACCCAAGATACGCTCATTCACACCTACCAGACAGAGGGCATCTACGGCGTTACCCTCCAAGTCATTGTTTGCAACGACACCTCCACACAAATCCAAGCCGTTTGTTTCGGCTTCGCTCCCAATCCGCAGGCAGAATTTAGTTATCAAGATTTCGGCGGTGCTATCATCTTTACCAACCTAAGCCAAAACAGCTACACCGAGCAAGGCGGCTACTATGTTTGGGATTTTGGCGACGGCAGCCCGCCATCCAACCAAACCAACCCCATTTACAGTTACGAAGAAAACGGCAGCTACACCGTTACCCTCACCCTCGTCGTTTGCGGAGATACTTCGGTGTATTCGCAGGATGTTGTCGTGCAAACGGTAGGAAACCCACCCCAACCCCTCCAAGGAGGGGAATTACAGAGCATGTTGCAGGTTTATCCCAACCCCGCCCAAAACACCCTAACCTTTGCCTTTACAGAAGGCCAAACTCCCCCTTCAGGGGGCTGGGGGGTAACAGGGGATTTAGGGGTAAAACTCTACAACCTCACGGGTCAGTTGGTTTTGCAAATCACCCTTGCGGCGGGCGAAAAGAGTAAAACTATTTCGGTGGCTCATCTTCCGGAGGGGGTGTATGTTTATGTGGTTGAGGATGGCGGTGCTGTTTTGGTGCGGGGCAAGGTGACAGTGGTGCGGTAGCTAAACCATCTTATGATTTCTGAAAGAGCCGGTTTGTGTGGTTTTCAAGTAATACGGATTGTAATATTAAAATAGCCCGGTCAAGATAATGACAGTTGATATTTTTTGGATCTGAAGCAATCTTATTATCCTTATCCCGTAGGGATAATATATTGGTAGCTACAAAAAAAAACCGTCATCATCATTCCTTAGGAATATTACAAAGGTTGTAAAAGAATTTATTCCATGTAAATTACATGCCTACGGGATTGGGCTTATGCCAAAACTCCAAATTTTCGGGGGTTACAGCACAATTGGATTGGACTAAAAATGAATTTACAATCCGTATAACAGCATTTCAGTCTCGCTCTTGTTGGTTCTAATTGACAGGCTTTAAACTGAAAAGTTGTATTTATCATGTCGTTCTCTTTTTTACAGTTGTTGTATCTGTATAAGATTAAATCTCCGCGATTGATAAAGTCCAACCTATTTGCTAAATAGGTTTTAATAAAGAAGGGTTCCGAACAGATTGACTGAAAATATTGTTTTACGAAAATGTAATATCAATCTGGAAGTGATTTACTGTTTAACTCTATTTTTCAAAAATCTTAACACACCCAAATGTCATTTTGGAGTAAACTTTTCGGCATAGTAAAAAGCAATACAACCCGGCGCAACTCCCCTACTCTTGAAGTTTCTTTTTCTGATAGCATAAAAGCCCTCGCCATTCTGCCAAAGTTTTTCAGGTTAATTTGGGCAACGAGCAAAGAATTCACCCTTATCAATATCCTGTTGAGGGTCTTAACTTCGGTAACGCCATTGCTGACCCTTTATATTGCAAAACTAATTATAGATGAGGTTATCCTTTTAACAAAAACTCCGGATTTAGCCGACCACACTCGGTTATGGCAGTTAGTTGGAATCGAACTTGGAATTGTGTTGGCAGCAAGTTTAGTCAACCGTTTAATCAATTTAATAGATTCAATGCTTGGCGATAAGTTTGCCAACAAAACATCGGTGATGCTGATTGAACATGCCGCAGAATTGGATTTACCCCAGTTTGAAGATGCCGAATTTTATGACAAGTTAGACCGCGCAAGAAGACAAACAATCGGCAGAGTTTCGCTCATGTCAGATATATTAAATCAGTTTCAGGACATCATTACTTTGTTTTTCTTAGCCGCAGGGTTGGTGGTATTTAATCCCTGGTTAATTCTGTTGCTGATAGTTGCCGTCATCCCTGTGTTTTTGAGCGAAACCTATTTTAATCAAAGAAGCTATTCTTTAGTGATGAACTGGACTGCCGAACGCCGGGAATTAGATTATCTCCGCTTCATAGGTGCAAGCGACGAAACCGCCAAAGAAATTAAAATTTTCGGGCTGACCAATTTTCTGAAAGAACGTTTCAGCAATTTGGCCAACCTGTATTATGAAGCCAACCGGCGATTGGCCATGAAACGGGCAGCCTGGGGATATTTTTTTAACGGACTTGGAGATGCCGGTTATTATGCAGCGTATGTTGTCATCTTGTCTCAAACGGTAAAAGGCTTGATTTCTGTGGGCGATCTCACCTTTTTAGCCGGCTCATTCAATCGGATGCGCATGTTGCTTCAAGGAATTCTCACCCGTTTTTCCCAAATTGCCCAACAAGCCATGTATCTCAAAGATTTTTTTGATTTTTTTGAAATACTTCCCAACATCACTTCGCCTGCAAATCCCCGTCCTTTTCCAAACCCGATTAAAGAAGGCTTTAGGTTTGAAAATGTCGGATTTAAATATCAGAATGCAAAAAAATGGGCAAACCGCAACCTGACATTTACCCTCAAAGCCGGTGAAAAGCTGGCCTTGGTCGGAGAAAACGGAGCAGGAAAAACCACTTTGGTTAAACTGCTTGGCCGTTTATACGACCCCACCGAAGGTCGTATCCTGCTCGATGGTTATGACCTGAAAGAATATGATATTCACGAACTCCGAAACGCAATCGGGGTTATATTTCAGGATTTTGTTCGTTTTCAAATGCCCGTTAAAGACAATATTGCCATCGGGAAAATAGAAGAAATTGGCAATGAAAACAAAATCAAACATGCCGCTCATCAAAGTCTTGCCGATGAGGTGATTGAAGCTTTGCCAATGCAATATCATCAGATGCTCGGAAAAAGGTTTGCCAACGGCATCGAACTGTCCGGTGGAGAATGGCAAAAAGTCGCACTTAGCCGTGCATATATGCGAAATGCTCAACTCCTGATTTTAGATGAGCCTACTGCTGCTTTGGACGCTCGCGCAGAATACGAAGTCTTTGTGAGATTTGCCGATTTAACCAAAGGAAAAACCGCCGTTTTGATTTCACACCGTTTTTCTACGGTAAGAATGGCCGACCGGATTCTGGTTCTCCGAAACGGAAAAATGGAAGAAATAGGCTCACACGAAGAATTATTGAGCAATAACGGCCTTTATGCCGAACTTTTCAACTTACAGGCAAAAGGTTATTTGTAATCAGTGCCCCACCCTGTTTAACCCTTTTTTAAATAAGGATGATTCTTGCTTTGAATAAGGAATTCAAATCCTACCTTTACAAAATCAACCAATTGCCACTTCCCTGATGGAGAAATTGATTATGTTTGAAAACAGGCTTTCAAAACGTCTGAAACATTTGAAAAAATGGGCTAAACGCGAGCAAATAACCTGTTACCGCATTTATGACCGCGACATTCCCGAATTTCCATTCAGCATTGACTTGTACGAAGACCTGATTTATTTTGCAGAATACGAACGGACAACTCCCAGAAACGCTGAAGAACAGGAAGTTTGGATAGAAGCCTGCAAAGAAATAGTTGCAAAAACGCTGGGTTTACCGCTCGAAAATTTGTTTGTCCGACACAGACAACAACAAAAGGGAAGTTTGCAATATGAAAAAATTGAAACTCGTCATCGTCGGCGGATTGTGGAAGAAAACGGACTTAGGTTTATGGTTAATCTGACCGATTATTTAGATGCCGGTTTGTTTTTAGATCATCGAATTACCCGAAGTATGGTGGCTGCTGAGGCGCAAAACTCCCGTTTTCTAAATTTGTTTGCTTATACCGGATCATTTAGCGTCTATGCCGCAGCAGGGGGTGCTGCTTCAACTACTTCCGTAGATATGTCGGCAACCTATCTGCAATGGGCACAAGACAATATGCGACTAAACAGTTTTATTCAAAACAGCCACCAATACCTGCAAAATGATGTCCTTCAATGGTTGCGGCAATCCCCTCCTCCTGATCCGCTTTACACTTTAGCGGTTATTGATCCGCCTACTTTTTCAAACAGCAAACGGATGAAAGGCATCTTTGACATTCAGCGCGATCATGTATGGTTGATCAATCAAACCTTTAACAAAATGAGCAAAAAAGGGGTCATTTATTTTTCAAACAATTACCGGCGGTTTAAACTCGATAGCCAGGCATTAAAAGCCTCTGAAATCACTGACATTACCCGGCAAACTATCCCGGAAGACTTCATCGGAAATCGCCCTCACATTTGTTTCCGCCTTGTGAAATAAAAGAAAATGAAAGGTCAGATTTGAGTTTTTACTGGTCGCAGTTAAAGCAGGCTTTCTATCAATCACAAGACATTACTTAAAACTTAGGATGTCCCGATTTATAAATTCATTACCTTTGTTGAAATATTCTTCCTGATATGCCTTTACTCAATAAAGTATATTGCCTCATACTCCTGATGTTTTTCTTTTCAGTTGCAACTTCCTGCCAAACCGGAAATCATTCAGATTCTTCTTCAAAAAAGAAACAACCAAGTGCGCAAATAATTGTTAAGCTGAAAAAGGGAGAATCTATCGACTCACTGCTTCGGTCATTTGCCAAGTATGAGTTGCAACCGATTCAAAACCTTTCGGACAAAGACAATATGTGGTTAGTCAGTGCCAAGGTGGACAACGGATATGCGCTCGTCGAAATAATTCGCGAAATGGAAATTGTTCAGGCTGCTGAACTCAGTACAGCAGAAAAACCGGCATCCGGCAAATAGATTTTGTGTTTATTAAACCCTACTTAAAAAACTTTACCATTTATATCAACTTCAACACCCGTTCATCTATAAACTCCCGTTATGAAGAAGTTAGCAGTCCTGATTGTCATATTTACTTTCTACTTGCAATTCGCTCAGGCACAGGCATTATATGTGCCCGGTGAACTGATAGTTCAGCTTAAAAACGATGAAAGTATAGATCGAGTAGTAAGAGATTTTCAAACATTTGAAGGAAAAGCAACAAAACTGATGGTAAAGCAAACCTTAGTTCCGGGTTTGCGCATTTACCTGCTTCGTTTTGATTTTAAACGCATCACACAACAAAAATTGCTCGATGCCATGTTTAAAAATCCTGCGGTCAATATCATCCAAAACAATCACCTGACCAAACTCAGGGAAACGATACCCAATGACCCGCAATTTACAGATCAATGGCAGTACATCAATACAGGCGCAAACGGCGGAGTTCCAAATGCAGATTTAGACGCAGATCTTGCCTGGGATATTACAACAGGTGGAGTTACAGTGCTTGGTGATAGCATTGTTGTTTGTATTGTTGATGACGGATTAGACCTGAACCATCTCGATTACCAAAGCAACCGGTGGTTCAACTATTCCGAAATACCAAATAACGGAGTTGACGATGATGGCAACGGCTATGTTGACGATTATAGGGGATGGAATGCAGACAACAATAATGATGATATTACCGGAGGATTCTTCGGCGGCTGGCATGGCACTCCCGTAGCCGGTATTGTCGGCGCAAAAGGAAACAACGGCATTGGTGTTGCAGGGGTAAACTGGGATGTGAAACTAATGATAGTGGTTGGCGGCAGTGGTAACGAAGCAGATAATATTGCTGCATATTCTTATCCCCTTACAATGCGTACCCTATATAACGAAACCAACGGAGCGCAAGGCGCATTTGTCGTAGCAACCAACTCATCCTGGGGTACTGACTATGGACAGCCTTCAGACGCACCGCTTTGGTGTGCGATGTATGATGAAATGGGTTGGCAGGGCATTTTAAGCGCCGGCGCAACCGCCAATCTCAATGCCAATATTGACGAAGTCGGCGATTTACCAACTGCCTGCCCCAGCGATTATTTAATAGCTGTAACCAACCTTCGGCGAAACGATATTAAAGTCAATCAGGCAGGATATGGTGTTATGCATGTAGATTTAGGGGCTTATGGTGAAGACACCTGGACCACTGCCAAGACGAACAACTACGCCGGATTTGGGGGAACTTCCGGTGCAACGCCTCATGTTGCCGGTGCAATCGGTTTGATTTATTCAGCTCCATGTTACCAGTTAGCGATGCTTTCACATACCAACCCTGCAGAGGCTGCTATACTTGTCAAACAGTTCATTATGGACGGCGTTACCCCAAATGCAAGTTTGGACGGAATCACTGTAACCGGAGGAAGGCTGAACCTTTATAACAGCCTTCAAATGGCGATGAGTTACGATTGTGCAGACACCGGTTGCCCCACTCCTTTTGCCCTCTCATCCAACAATATCACCGATGTTTCTGCATCATTTACCTGGAACACCTCTGTCGAAATCAGCAATTTCATTGTTCAATACAAGGCACAGGCAGATGTCAATTGGATGGTTACGACTGCCACTTCAAATGCAGTAACTATCAATGGATTAACCCCATGCACCAACTATCAAATCAGCATAGCTTCTGTTTGTGATACAGTGTCAAGTTCCTTCTCTTTTACCTATAATTTCAGCACACAAGGCTGTTGTATTCCACCCGGAAATATTACTACTTCCGATATAAACCCAACCGGTGCAACTTTAACCTGGCAAAGCATTTTTGGCGCAATTACCTACCTGATTGAATATCGCCCAGTTGGATCTTCAACCTGGCTCGCCGAATCCGGAATTGGCGACAATAATAGTTTACCCCTTACAGGACTGATTCCCTGTACGGCATACGAGGTCAGAATTTCGACTTTTTGCGGCAGCGGCTCAATGAGTGCTTCCTCGGCAATAACCACTTTTTCCACTTCCGGATGTGGTAACTGCGTTGATATGATTTATTGCAGCGCCAACAGCGATGACGACAGTTATGAGCATATTCAAAACATAACCATTGATACTTTTACAAATACAAGTGGTGAAAGTGGGGGGTATATGTTTTATGTTGCCCTTACTCCTTTCAGCCTGACAGCCGGCAACACTTATCCTATAGCATTGACACCCGGATTTTCTGACGGAGATTATGAAGAATACTGGAAAATCTGGATTGACTATAATCAGGATGGAATATTTGACGAACAAACGGAGTTAGCCTTCGAATCTGAAACCTCTTCATCAACAACTGTAAATGGCAATATTACCATACCACCGGGTGCTACACCCGGCAGCACCCGAATACGGGTAATCATGAAGTGGATTGAGGATGATAATACGCCACCGCCACCTTGTGGTGTGTTTGACTATGGAGAAGTTGAAGATTATTGTCTGGTTATTGAAGCAGGCAGTGCTTGTGCACCTTTTGTTCCAACGGGTTTGAATGTTTCTAACCTGACCGAAAATAGTGCTCAGTTAAACTGGACAGGTTCGGCTTCCTGTGAAACCTATACCTTACAATATCAAATTTCAGGAAGTACGGATTGGAATACTGTCGGCGACATTGATGATAATATTTACCTGCTTACTGGTTTGAACGAAAGCACAGCCTATAATTTTCAGGTACAATGCCATTGCAGCGATTCAGATAGCAACTTTTCAACTGCTTTCTCATTTAATACAGAGTCTTCTTGTATTAGTCAGATACCTGACGGCATAGTTATTCAAAACATTACCGATACCGGTGCTTCTATCTCATGGAGCGAACTTTCAGGATGTTTAAGCTATACCATAGAGTATCATATTGCCGGAACACCTGCCTGGCAAACGGTTTTAAGTACCAATAACAGCACACAGTTAGTTAATCTGATACCGCTCAGTATGTATGAAATCCGGGTAAGTTGCAATTGCGATTCCGGTGCTACCGGATTTTCAGACCTCAGTACTTTCAGTACTTTTGCCACCGGCATCAATAATCCGGTCATTGAATTTGCCATTCAAGCCTTTCCCAATCCTTTTGACAAAGAAATTAATATTTTTAACAGTAAGGAATCGAATGGTAATTCAGATATTGTATTGATGGATATTAGCGGTAAAATTGTCTGGCAAAAAAGTTTAAACTACTTGCCATCAGGAATTACCGTAGTTTCTACTGAAACCATACCAACCGGACTATATATTCTCCAAATTCGACAGGGAGAACAAATTAGTTTTTCACAAAAAATCGTAAAACTGGAGCACTAACCCCTCAGTTTTTCCTGTTTTGTGGGCGATATCAACATAGAATTTATTTTTTTATCACCAACATCTGAAACTTGTTTGGTTAAAAAAAATAAAAAGCATACTTTTGCGCTTCAAAATTGAAAAATTATGCCAAAAATGAAAACTCATTCCAGCGCAAAGAAACGGTTTACCATAACCGGCGCCGGAAACATCAAACGTCACAAGGCATGGAAAAGCCACCTTTTAACACATAAAAGCAAAAGCAGAAAACGCAGGCTAAACCGTTCAGTGTTTGTAAAAGCCTGCGATTTACAAAGAGTAAAGTTGCTTTTAGTGATTTAATAAATTGTGTACTTTTTCTTTTTGCCTTAAAATTCACGTTTTTTTATTTAACAAATATCGCAACCTGAATCAAAAGGTGTGATTACCTGCATAGAGGTACTATGACAGGTTCTTTCTTAACAAGCAAATTTTTTTAAAGATGCCAAGGTCAGTCAATCATGTCGCTTCAAAAGCAAGACGAAGAAATTATCTGAAGTTAGCCAAAGGCTACTTCGGTCGCAGAAAAAATGTATGGACAGTTGCTAAAAACACCATTGAAAAAGGGTTATTGTATGCCTATCGCGATCGCCGAAATAAAAAACGACGTTTCCGAAGTCTTTGGATTGTTCGTATCAATGCCGCAGTAAGACCTCACGGTTTGAGTTATTCCAAATTTATGCACTTAATTCACACCAATAATGTGCAATTAAGCCGCAAAACTTTAGCCGAACTTGCACTAAACAGTCCTGATTCATTTAATGCAGTGGTAAATTCAGTTCGATAGACTAATATTTATCCTAAACATTCCATAAACATAAAGCCGTAGCCGGTAAAATAATACGGCTACGGCTTTTACTTTTATATTCACATTCTCTTCCCAAGCCGAACGAAAAAAACTATTATTATCCGTTTGACTGAGACAAAGCAACACTAATTCCTGGATAGATTGAGTTTGCCATTGTTCAGGATAGCCGGAACAGGCAAAAGACTTTCAAGGATAGCGGCAGTTTCTTTAATGGCAACCGGTTTTTGGTAAATTTTCTCTAAATGTTGTTTGGCAAACAGTTCCGTTTCGTTGATATTTACAATCGGCAAAGGGTATTCGCGTCCAAGCCTAAGATGGTACATCTCTTGTTCTAACTGTTTTAGCGATTGTGGTTGTCCACATAAAGCACCGGGAACTAATTTAAACCGGGGCAGCCATTGTTTAATGAATAGCCCATTCTTGTCCGTGCGCCCGGCTTCTTTTATCGGGTTCAAAATATTAAGTGGTGTTAATCCGGTACAACCGGCTATGATTTGAGTATTCCAAAAATAAATCCCCGGATCAAAATCAATCATTTGACCGGCAAAATAGGGGGTAGCCTTTCGCCAGTCCAACCAAAGATGATGAGCCACAAAGGAAATGAGTAAAGCTCTGAGACTATGGCTGATAAAACCTGTTTTTGATAAACACAAAACTGAGGCATCTATTAATGGGAATCCAGTCTTTGCAGAAGTGAAAGCATCGAACATCTCTTCATTCCATTTCAGTCGTATGCCATTGACGACATAATTCAGGTTTTGATGTTCGAGTTGAGGATTTATCTCAAAAACCTGTTTGGCAAAATCGCGCAGCAACAATTGTGCTTTAAAGGCTTTTAAGTCTAATTTTGCGGCTGCATTAAATTGTAATGATTTGAGTTGCCGGTAAATCTGACGAATATTGATATTGCCAAAGGCCAGCGAAGCAGATAAACGGCTTCCCCAGGTTCCGGCATTAAATGCAATATTGCGATTTTTCCTATATTCCCCTTTTGCTTTGTTCAACAAGAAATCGTTGAGTAATTGTTGCGCCTTGGTTTCGCCGGCAATAATTTGAATATTCTCGTATTTAAGCTGTTTGCGTCCCTTGCTTTTTCTTTCAGTTAAATTAAGTGGGAATATCTGCTGAATAATTTCTTCAGACAAATTTGCCTTTTGAATCTTGTCTAAAGAGATCGCAAACAAATCACTGTTGATCCACGCATTTCTTTGTTGCAACCAGTTCTGCGGCTCAACAAGCGATTTGGACAAAATACTGTCAGAAGTTAGTTGGTTAAACGTTATATTGTTGTTTGCACAGACTTGAGCAACTGCTTCAATTCTGTTTCGGGTATGAAGCATTGTTACTTCATGGTGTGTAAATACGGAGTGAATCTTGTAATGAGAAAGTAAAACTTCTAAAACCCGGGTAAATTCAAGATTGGAAATATGAAGAACGTGACCATAAGGATTTAACTGCTGTTGCAAATCGGCAAGAGATGAGGCAGCAAAAGCACGGTGGACTTCTCCATAAGTTGGATGATTAGTTTGAGAAGGTTCAAAACAGTAAATGAGCAATATAGGAAGACCTGCTTTAATGGCATAGTAAAGTGGCGCATGATCTGACAGTCTGAGATCTTTTTTAAACCAGACTATATTGATAACCTCCATGAAATGGTTGGTGTGGTCTTAATAATTTTTTGGAAAAAAAATACGTTATGCAGGATAAAAGTTTGCAGAGATTTGAAAGTATGTCTATCTTTGCCACTAAAGAGTGGTAAAAAGCGCAATGTATTATACTGCTACTTTTAAAATTTTAATTCATCCCCATTTTATTTTTAAATTCGTCCAATTTTTTGGCATGTAAAATGAGGCCGTTTATGTTACATGACCGGTTCTTTATTTTAAAGATATTTTGAGGTTTAAATTTGGTTAGAAAATGGTTGGAGGGAAGGCAGGGTTTTACCTTTGTCCTTCCCTTTTTTTATTGATGCTCCAAAGCAGTAATCAAAGATTCGGAGTTTGTTTCAATGAGAATCCGCTTTTTGGAGGTAATATGACCTGCAATTTGTGCCTTGTATTCTCCTGTTTGTAAAACTTCGAGAGATTTTTCTGCCATTGAGTTGGGCACTACTACCAACATTCCATTGCCCATATTCCAGTAAAGATAGGCTTGTTGAAGGGTCAATTTTCCAAGCTGCATCAATTGGGTCATAAAATCATGGGGAGGAAATAAATTATGAAAATGAGCACCTAATTGGTTGACTTTCAATACCCTCCTGAAATTATCGGCGATACCTCCACCGGTAATGTGTGCAATCCCTTTGATGTGAATATCTGCGTCCAACGCCCGCGTTATTGTAGGAGCAAAAATTAAAGACGGTGTGAGTAAAACCTCCCCCCATGTTTTTTCTTCAGAATAATTTTCAGTATGCCAGTTATCTCCAAAATGTCCGGACATAATCTTGCGAATGGCTGAAAATCCGTTGCTTCTAAATCCCCTGCTGCGCAATGTAATAATAGCATCTCCTTCGTGAATGGCTGAGCCGTCAATCGGTTCGTTAAGTTTGGGATGCAAAACTCCGATTGCTGTAGAGCACCAGTTAAAGTGCATCTTGTTGCCCCAACCTGAAATGCGACTACCCAATTCAGCGATTTCCCCTCCTGTTACTGCAATCCCTGCAAAATTAGATGCATCGTGTAGCCCTCTCATCAATTCATCTATGATGGGATAACTGAGATGATCTACGTCTAAAATATTCGAAATACTAGTCGGTACAAAGCCTCCTGCTATCAAATCGTCAGCAACCATTGCAACTAAATCGTACCCTAAAGAATCGTAAATACCTGTTCTTTCCGACAATTCTATTTTTGTGCCAATTCCATCAGAAGTAATTCCGATTTTTACTCCATGAAAGTCGAGCATATTCGAAAAAGCACCATCCACCTTCATAACTACTTGCCCTACTTTACCGGTTCGGTTTTTAAAGGTCTTTTTGGCCCAGGAAAAGGCATTTTGTGAACATTGGTTACCAAGGTCAATATCAAATCCGCTCTGCTGATGATCCATTTTCTTTACTTTTATAAGTTACGTTGGGCAAAATTAAGTAAAATTCAGACTTCCATTCAGTAAGCAGCTTAACTTTAGGGCTTGTTTTTAGTGTAACTCTTGTTTTACCGGCTATGATTATTCAACATCACAACAAAGTAAGGGATTGGATTAAAAAAGGAGAAGGCGACCAACTGGAGTTTAAAGTCATGATTTCTGAACCCTATAAAGTGGCCAAAGCTATTTGTGCTTTTGCAAATACACGAGGCGGGTATCTGTTGTCCGGCATTTCTGATGATGGAGAAATTGTTGGCGTTGTTGAACCGGAAATGGAAATTAAAAAATTGAATGATGCAGCGACACTATATTGTGTGCCCCCTGTTTCAATCTCAATCCGGCAACATCTCGAAGATTTTTTGGTTGTTGTAGCGGTTTATATTGAAGAGAGTAGCTTTAAACCACATAAAGCGCTGACTAAAAACGGAAGTGAACAAGCCTATATCAGGGTTGGCAATAAAACCATGCCTGCGGGAAAATTGGTGGTAAAAGTCATCAAAAATGAATACAAAAACCATGAGGAGGACGAAAGCCATCTTGCTTCCCTAAAATTAGACTCCAAAGAATCCGGCTTACTCGACTATCTCAAAAAAAGAGAAAAGATTACCCTGAAACAGTTTGCCAGATTGGTCAATATTTCAGAACGCAGAGCAAGAAGGATACTGGTAAAATTGACTTTAGCCGGTTATATACGCCTGCATACTCAAAACAAAGATGAATTTTACACACTTAGTTAAACTTGTATAAATATCCCTGTTTCAAAAATATAGAATTTTTCAGAAAATCAACAAACCAATTACTTATCACCCAATTTTTAAAAGATTTTTTACATCAACATGCAGGAATTTACCCTTTACTTAAAACTCGGATGGCAACAT
This sequence comes from Sphingobacteriales bacterium, assembly GCA_016700115.1. Classification (NCBI taxonomy): domain Bacteria; kingdom Pseudomonadati; phylum Bacteroidota; class Sphingobacteriia; order Sphingobacteriales; species Sphingobacteriales bacterium. The sequence continues at coordinate 5,155,912 of CP064999.1, forward strand.
ATAGCCGATTTGGGAGCTTACGACCATATTGTTTTTATAACTGCGCTTTGTGCCATTTACACCGTCAAGGAGTGGAAACATCTGTTAATTCTAATAACCGCTTTTACTGTTGGGCATAGTATTACGCTTGCCCTTGCAGCACTAAAAATTGTCGTTCTGCCTTCAGAAATTATAGAATTCCTAATTCCTGTTACTATTTTCCTCACCTCAATCAACAATGTGTTAAATCAACCAAAATCAACCGGAACTATGTTTCGAATTACCGGAACTTATCTAATGGTTGTGTTTTTTGGACTTATTCATGGATTAGGTTTTTCCAATTATTTTACCGCTTTGTTAGGAACAGAGCAAAGTATTGTTAAACCGCTACTCGCCTTCAACATTGGATTGGAAGTCGGGCAGATTTTAATCGTTGCAATTATCCTGATTTTAGCTTCTGTGGTTATGCGTTTGTTGAAATTGTCACAGCGTGACTGGACTTTGTTTGTATCGGGAGCTGTTGCCGGAATTTCACTGATTTTAATGAGCGAAACTGTGTTTTGGTAATTTGTAAGTATAGATGGTATAAAAACCAATGCGCTTTATCAGCCAAAGCGCGTAGTACAGTTCTTTCAGGATGTCCTGATTATTCAACACTTAGGTATGGGGAGATTTTGTCAAACAAAGTTTGGTCAATAACTTTTGATTTCTTGATCCCTTCCACTGATTTATATTTGCCATGTCTCAAACGCATATTGACAATAGACTGAGCAACGGCTTTGCTTATATATGGATGTTTTATCAAAGTTTGTTCATCCGTTGTATTCAGGTTGATCTTTTCTATTAAATGAGGGGATTCGTTCACCAACTGTGGAAGTATTCCTTCGTATGTTTCTGCCGGCAACCCATAAGTTTCTTTTACCTGATTAATATGTATAAATCCTCCTAATTTTTTCCGGTATTTGGTGATCATAGTTGCATAAGTTGTTCCAATTCCGGGTAGTTTATCCCAATCCTCAATTGTAGAGTCGTTGATGTCTATTTTTCCGGTAAACTTAGAATAATTTCTTTGAGAAGAATCAATTTGTGTGCCCTTGACAGCATTTGCTTTTTGGGGTAAACTATCGGGCATAATCACAATAAAAGGCAACAACATCAGAAAATCAGATTCTGACAGCCCATAAATTTTTTTAAAATCCTCTGGTTGTTTAAACTTACCGCCACTATTTCTGTAATTGATTAATGTTTGAGCCACTTTGGGTGAAAGACCAAAAGATATAGCCTGTTCTTTGGAAACAGTATTGGGGTCAAATTCAATAAGTTCAGGTTTTTTTGATTTCTCAGAACTTCCAGAAATTGATTCGGGAGTTTCAATCACTAAAAAAAGACGTATCTTTTGAAAGTCTTCTTCACTCAGTCCGTAAAGTTTCTTAAAATCTTCCGGTTGTTTAAAGCTTCCTACTTTTTCTCTGTAACCTATCATACTATTGGCAACTTTAGGTGGTATGCCTATCATTAAAGCCTGCTCCAACGAAATAGTATTCGGATTAAAGGGTTTAAGTTTATCAGTTAAAGAATCTTTTCTGTAAGCAGTTTTTACCTCAGAAGTTTCAAACACCATATAAGGTTCTAATCTTTCAAAGTCATCAGCGGACAAACCATATATTATCTTTAAATCGTTCGGCATTTTAAAGCTGCCTCCATTGTTCAGATACTTTTCGATATTTTTTGCTACAAAGTCAGATAAACCGAGTTTTTTGGCTTTTGAAAAGTTCAACTCATTAGGATTAAACTGGAATAAATCTCCAGTAGTTTCTGACTCGCTAATTGTTTTTTGATTGTTTTGGAAATAAGCTTCGCGCTTATTCTCGCTTTCCTGTTTCAAATTTTGTACACGATACAATTCAATCTCTTCTTCAAAAGTTTTTAACTCTGTTGGTTGATTGACCTCTGACAACTTAAGCAACATAGGCACAAAAAGTACAAGAATCAAAACTGCCGTCAATACCAAAATTCCGCGCATGTCGCGGTTGGAATAAGTGAAAAATCTTTTCAGTGCATTTTTCATGGAATACAAACTGAAATATGAAATAAAACTTAGGGCAGTTGTATCTGTTTTATAGCTAAGAATCGCAAACCGGGTTTTCAATCTAAACAAAACCAACACAAATTTTTACCGGTAACTTCTAATTCATAACAAAGTTAGATTTAAAGATGGAATATACAACAGGTTTAATTTACGTTTAAATAGTAAGTCCCTTTTTTAGTTCAGGGATAGGATAACACAGTTACAAAACAAGATTCTGGCAGAAATTAGATAATTTTACATCTTGCTTTTTTACATAGACAACAGAAAATAAGGATAACCGGCACAAAAGAATGGCATGAACAAAATCATCAGAGCAATATTTATCTTCCCCATCCGCTTGTATCAACTATTTTTCTCCCCGTTTTTAGGTGGTTCGTGCCGATACACTCCATCCTGTTCGACCTATATGTTAGAAGCTATTGAAGAATGGGGAGTAATCAAAGGCGTTTATCTGGGAATCAAACGTTTGTCGAGTTGCCATCCATGGGGCGGGCATGGGTATGATCCGGTGCCCAAGAAACAGATTTCTGCCAAAAAATAAGCAAAAGTCGGTGTTTTAACTTTTATTAACCTGTTTCGGTGAACAAACCTATTTGATAAAGGGTTTCATCCATGATTTGATGACCTTTAAAATGTTTTTTATGAAAAATCTACAGAATAAAAACCAGAACAGGACACTCGACCTGAAAAATAACGAGGAGTTAAATTTATCTTTCAAAGAACGCCAGCAACTGGAAATTGAAAGAGCTCAACGCGAAGCACGTTGGAAAATGCAAATGTTCAACCATATTTAATGTTAATTCAACACCAAGGAACAAGGGCCGCTTTAACGAGTTGCCCTTGTTTTTTTTTATGGAGTATCTAAAGACACCGGTAAAATCTTACCATTAAAAAACCGGTATCCGTTTAATGCAAAATAAGCGATCCATTCAGCCATCTCGTCTGCTTTAAGCGGTGCCTGATAGTTGGGAAATGCAGCGGACAGCATATCGGTCTGAACAGCACCCAAGGCAAGACAATTTACCCTGATATTATCCAGTTTCCATTCTTCTGCAAGACATTCTGTCAAAATTGCCAAAGCACCTTTTGCTGCACTATATGCTGATAAGCCGGAAAATTTGGAGCTGCCCATAAATCCTCCCATACTTCCAATATTGACAATATGTGCATTCCTCCTGTTAAGAAACGGGTGCAGAAATTGTAAAAAACGCACCACACCAAACACATTGACCTCAAATGTTTGCTGCCAGTCTTCATCATTTAAAGTCATAAACGGCTTGTTAATCAGCAACCCTGCATTGTTGATGACCACATCTATAGATCCGGATAAGGAGGTAATGGCTGTTTTTAGTTTCGGATTATCGGGTTGAGTTATGTCACAAACTACCGGAATCAGGCTGTCTTCGGCACAACAACTTTGCAAGTGATTCAGTTTTTCCTCATTTCGGGCAATTGCAAGCACCCGATGCTGGCTTTGACAAAAAATTTTTACCAGCTCAAAACCAATTCCCGAGCTTGCTCCGGTTACTATAATATTCATTCGATTTTGGTTGATTTCTATCGGTTCAAAATTGGTTAAAAATCCCCCATCATAGGCCTTAATACAAGGTCTTCCACCACAGTACAATCCGATAACTGGTAGCTGGCAATAATCATTCTTGCAATATCTTCAGGTGCCATGATGCGATGTTGATTGACTTCTGTGTCTTCCCACGATGCAGTATAAACAGCACCCGGCAATACACTTGTTACTTTGATATTGAAGGTTTTCAGTTCTTCCCTCAAACTTCTCGACAAACCGTACAAGGCGTGTTTAGAAGTAGTATATGCTGTACATCCGTCAAAAGCTTTCATAGCAGCTACCGAACAGATGTTAAAAATATGCCCCCGTTTGCGCGACATCATGTCTGGTAAAATTGCACGGGTCAAATGATAAGGACCGTACACATTAACAGCCATCATCTGCTCCATCAAACCATCCGGTTCACGCAAAATGGGGCTTGTTTGATACAACCCGGCATTGTTGATTAGTACTTCAACATATTTACAGTGTTTATTTACGAAATCGCCAAAAGCTATAGCTTCGTTTTTAACTCCCATATCGGCCACCTGATAGACTACATCGGTTTCCGGAAATTGCCTGATTAATTCATTTTTTAGTTGCTGAAGGTCTGTTTTATTTCTGGCACAAACTGCCAGATGAAACTTCTCTTTGGCAAACTGGAAAGCCAGTGCCTTGCCAATTCCCTTCGTGGCTCCGGTAATTACAGTGTACATGAATCAACTAAGTTTAAATGTGGACCAAATATTGCGTGTAAAGATGCAACGGTCAGTGCTAATTTACAATATCAGTGGAACAAAAAGGCAATACTTAGTAAAAGCGATCTAAAAAAATGTGCAAGCTCTGACATTAATTCAATAAAGGATGGCATCCTTGAAAACGATATGTAACTTTGTGCCGGCATTTAACATCGAACCCACCTTAACCTTTTGTCAGGTCAATATAAAGGGGCAACTTTTTAAATGCTGAATTCAACACGTCACCGTGACTGCCGGTAACATATTCAACTACTTGTTCATCATGCCTCAAACAGCATCTGTCTTCCAGTTTTCGCGGGTTTTTAAGTATGGTTTATTTTTCATTGCAATTTTTAGTACTTTTTTCGTTTGTCAGGCACAGGAATTGCCTCCGGTAGCAGAAAACCTCGAATCAATACAGTCCGGTTCTTATTTAATTCCGCTTGACCTTTCCAAACAATCTGCCTCTTATTCAGATTTGCCCGGAGGAATCAGTTATTCCGCCATCAATTTGGCTGCATACGGGTTAGTTTACCGCTTATTGGAAAACAAAGTGCCTGTTAAATGGGTCATAAGAAACGCCAAACCAAAAGATGCTCCCGATTTTACCGCGAACATTACGAGGTTATTTCCCTCGATACAGGCACCTGTCAGCAATGATTTTATCAGCAGCGCATTTGTCATAGATATAGGGCAAATCAATGCAGCAGTTTGCAACCCGCTAAATACTGACAATCAACCCGATATCGAAAATATCATTGCCGGCTTTGGGCAAAATGTGGCGGTATATACTTTAAATAATACGATGAACATGAATGTTCGGTATTGCCTATATTACCCGCCACAAATTGCAATTATCAGCAACAACAGCAATGCTCCGGCATTTGAACAAGCCTTTAACGCAGCCCATGTTCCTGTTTCAATCATCAACAATACCGATTTTTTGTCAGGCAACGGATGTTTTACCTTCATCCTTCAACCGGCAGCAAATCCTGCTGACAATATTACTGCTGCTTATGCAGATGCCGTGAACAATTTTATAGCCGGGGGTGGTAATTTCTGGGCGCAGTCTGGCATGGCCATTGGTTTAGAAAATCAAACTTTGTTAATGACTACCGCAGGAATAACCCCTGTTAACAATCTCATAAGTCCTCCTTATATTTATTTGGCCAACGATTTACCGGTCATGCAAATTCAGGGCAATTTTCCGGGTTTAGTTACCGGTACTGTTGGAACTTACAGCCTTTCGTCAGGCAGTAGTTGGCGACCTTTTACCTATCCCTGCCTCACCATCAACACACCCATTGGTGCTAACCGCTTTGTGCTGACCGGTGGCGATTTAAACGGAGTATCTCCGGGAGGTAATTTATATTATTGTGGCGGTGATGAATTTACTTTTACCACTATCCCTTCTGATGCTTCTACTGCAAATGCCGTTTTACAGGCGCAGCGGCTGTTTTTGAACGCAGCCTTTATTCCGGCGGGTATCAATAGTATCTGCGCCGGAAATGATATTTGTATTTGTGCCGGCCAATCTACAACTTTAGGTTGTACAACCGGAGGTTTTGAAGCAGGTGAACTCCTTTGGACACCAACCACCGGATTGAGTTGTACCGATTGCCCCAACCCAATAGCAACTCCTGAAATAACCACTACTTATACCGTAACTTCAACCACCGGTCAATGCAATCTTACTGCTTCAGTAACCGTTACCGTCATTCAGGAAAAACCACAAATAACCAATTTTGACCGAAACTGTAACCCTGCCAAAACAGGGTTCACCATTTCCTTCAACATCACAGGAGGCGACCCCAACACTTATCAGGTTGAAGGGATTGGAGGAACACTAACAGGCAATTTATTTACCAGCGATATAATTCTAAACAGTTCGCCTTATACGATTAAGGTTTCAGACTCTTATCATTGTGAAACCGTTCTGACCGGCGCGTTTAATTGTCAGCTTTGTTATCCCATCGCCACTTTAACCGGAAGCGGTGGTGAAATCTGTTTAGATGCAACACCAAACAACTTGCCTCTGAACATCACATTAACCGGCCAATCGCCCTGGCAAATCAACTATGCGATTGACGGACAACCTCAGCCGGTTTTAACTGCCACCTCTAATAACTTTCAACTGCCGGCCACACAAAGCGGGCTATATACGTTGATTGCCGTAGAAGATGCTAACTGTCAGGGTATAACATCGGGCATGGCGACAGTTACAGTTTTATCTGCTCCAATAATCAGCTTAGGACCTGATTTGACATTATGTAATGGTGAAGCCATCACACTAAACACCGGAATCACCAATGTTGAGTTTTTATGGCAAGACGGTTCTACAGAACCCACTCTGACTGTCTCTCAAAGCGGCAAATATTGGGTTCAGGCGAGTAATGCCTGTGGAACAGTAAGTGATACTGTTTCTTTATTGTTTGAGAAGTGCCTTCCATTCCGGTGCGGCGCAACTGTTCCGAATACATTTTCACCAAATCTCGATGGGGTGAACGATGTCTTCAAACCAATATTCAATTGCGAATTGAGCAAGTACCGGCTTCTAATTTTCAATCGTTGGGGGGAACTAATTTTTGATACTACAAATCCTGCCGAAGGATGGAATGGAAGTATTATCAACGAACCAATGCCAATCGGTTTATTCGTTTGGAAATTAGAATATCAATTTGCAGAAGATGTCGGTGATCCGGTTCGAATTGCCAAAGGAAATGTCTTGCTGTTAAAATAGTACGAATTGCCATTATCAGCCAGTTCCTTTTCAAAAAAAGTGTGCCGGTTGTCGCCTTCTTTTGCCAATACGATTTGCCAAACCTCATAGTTTTGGCAAAACTATGAGGTTTTTAAACACACTACCGCACCACCGCCACCTTTCCCCTCGCCACTACAACACCGCCGTTCTCAACCACATAAACGTACAACCCCGCCGGAAGATGCGCCACAGAAACGGTTTTATGCGTTTCGCCTGCGGCAAAAGTTGTTTGAAGGACGGTTTGACCGGTGAGGGAAAGGAGTTTTATTTCTACTTTGCCGCCTTCTGTTACCCCTAAATCCCCTGAAGGGGACTTTGACCCTTCCGTAAGAGCAAAGGTCAGCGTGTTTTGAGCGGGGTTAGGGTAAACGAGGATGGAATTCTCCCCCTTTAGGGGGTCGGGGGGTAAACTGACCGTCTGCACGACCACCTCATGCGCGTAAACCGAAGTGTCGGCACAGACCACTACCGTCAGGGTGACGGTGTAGCTGCCGTTTTCGGCGTAGGTGTGATGGGGATGGGTTTCGTAGGAGGGGAAGCTGCCGTCGCCGAAATTCCATACACTGATGCCTGTTTGGTCGAAATGGGCGTTTTGGCTCGTGTTGGCAAAAAAGACCGTCCCTCCGAAGTCTTCATGAATGAACGACGCCTGCGCCCCCGGACTGTAATTGCCCGCACATACGTACTGCGTGTAGGTTGAGGTGTCGTTGCACACGATGGCGGTAAGGGTAACGGTGTAGATGCCCGGCGTCTGATAGGTGTGATTGGGCAAACTGCCTCCGCAGGGCTCATATCCTTGACCGCAAATAAAAGGAGGAGTGCCGTCGCCCCAGTTCCAGCGATAGTAACCTCCGTCAATGCTGTCGGGATAGACGTATTGGCTTTGGTTGATGAAGGTGATGACATTGGGCGGAGCTCCCGCCAGAACGGTATGCGAAAACAAGGCTTCCGGCTCGGTGAGCAGACCCATGCAGTTGAGGCGCACCAACCATGCGTCGGCCCTGCCGGGGGGCAGGTTGCTTTCCGTTCTGCCGCAGAGTACATAGCCGCTTTTGCCGCTTTGGTCGTGGTTTTGGACGATGGCACCATAAAAATAATCGTTTTTGTTGCCCCCGTAAGTCCGCCGCCAAAGTTTATTGCCGTTTTTATCCAATTTTACTATCTCGCCTCGTACAAGATTAGGCGCTTGAGTGGAACTACCGCACCCCGCTAAAACTATAGAACTATCTGTTAATTCAAAAATTTCAACCGCCGCTCCTCTAAAAAAGCTTTCCTGATAATGCCACTGAACCGTAAAATCTGAGGCCAACTTAAAAGTTGAACCGTAAAACTCAGACACATAGAGCGAATTTCTACCCGTAAAAATCAAACCTCCGTCTTGTGTAGATATAATAGAACTTGCATAGTCTTCCGAATCCCAGAAATCTGAGCCGATATCGTATATTTGGTGCCATTGCCAGTTACCGAGAGAGTCTATCTTGACTAGGGCAATATCGCCTTCTAATCCGCCCATGTTTATCGAGGCCAACAAATAGGCACCTCCATCGGACGTGGCGGCCATGTCTTGTATCCAGTCAAGTTTATCTGGCACAAACAGGTTGCTGTATATCGTATCTAAAAGGACCTCTTTGGAAATCGGGTCTATAATTAAGAACTGTAACATTCGACCATACCCACATATCCTTTGATACCCCCCGACAAGCAACCGATTATTGGTACTCAATTCACAGGCAATTGCTACTTTGCTACCGCCACATTCACCTGTCATTGTCGTATTTTCAAATTCATTTTCCTGGGAGTTTAGATAAGTAATATTCATAAACCATGGGGTTGCTAACCAAGACGGGGTTGTGATTTCGAATAAGGCTCCTACTCCTATAACTTCGTCTTCGAATAACAAGGCATCGTAAAGCCTCCCTTGTAAACTGTCCGGCGCAACATTTGTGACGGATATTATATTTCCGTAACTGTCCAATTCGACAAAATGTGGTTTCCAAAGTTCAGTAAAATTATTTTTATCGGTGGAGATTAAAAAATAACCCCCGTTCTCGTTTTGCATAATCTTGTGTGCATTATTGTTGTCCGCCCAACTTAAGGCTTTGTCGAAATATTTGGAAGATTGGGCATACGGCAATACAGGCAATGCCATAATAAGCACAGCTATTATAAATGTTTTCATAAATGAAGGATTTGAACAAGCCAAGGATACGCATATTTCGAATAAAACACACGTATTCTTGGCTTGTCGGGTAATGGAAAAATTACTTGAAGATGTACTGTCGGGACATGCGGACGGTTTCTCCGTTGACTTTAAAATTGCAGAAATACAGTCCCGTTTGCAAATGGCTGATGTCTATCTCTTGAACGCCTTCACCTTTAAAGTGGTACGTTCCTACAACATTGCCCATTAAAGAAAAAATTTGTAAACTACCGGTTTCATCACTTCTCAAACGGTGTCTGAAACTTGCGCCGTTTTGGGCAGGGTTGGGATAGAGGGCAGATACTTTTTCAGTCGCATTTTTAAACGTGGTTTGCCATTCCCCGCCGCCGCCCGGAAGTTCCGGCAGGATTACCGGAAATTCTATTCCCTTTGCGGCATATAAAACCGATTGGGCTTTATAGCCGGTTTTGGTATCGCTTTGGGCTATTTCCATGAGTTGTTCTTCCTCTTCTGCCGTTATATCAAAAATTGTTCGGTTGTCGCTTCGCAAGTCTAATAATAGTTGGTTGAACTCTTTAAAACGAGTGTTTTCTGCATCGCCGGCACTGATTTGGTTGAGCAGATTTTGGGCTTTAACCAAACTGTCGTTCTCTATATAATAAGGAACAAGGCGGTGTTTGGCGACGAGCCGCGTATCGTGTTGCCTTGCCAAATCCATGGCTTCGTTAAAACTGCTGTCGGCAAGCAGGAGCAAAAAACTCATAGATAGTTGTTCATCGGTCGGTTCACCGCCGCCTCCGGTCAGAAACTCCCATCCTACATATTGGCTTACATCGGAATAGGGAGTATAACCTAAATCGTGACAGTACACATCTAAGTCGGTAGGCGGACAATCTGTCGGCAAATAGTCACCTATTGAAGAGTTATCGACATCAGTGCGCGAAGTTGCATTAACATCATGGTAATCTAAATCCTCCGCTTCAAAGCCGCCGGTGATGGGACCGGCCAATTTAATATCCGACACAGCGCCGGAAGCAGGAATAAAGTTATTGGCTGCGGGGGATTGAGCAGGGGGTGTGCAATTTCCTTGTGGCGGAAGAATACCATTGGATGTACCATAAGGGCGGATGTCCAAGCCGTACACCTGATAATCGAGCAGATGGTTGCAAAATAATTTTACAGCATTGTTGTTGCCTTCCGACACTATCGAAACTACAGAGTTGTTCACTAAATTTCCGGCTATAAGGCTGCCATTTGTTTCACTCTGATTAGCAATGATGCCGAGATGAGAACGATGTAAAAAGTTGTTGAGCGCTAATACGTTAGACCCTCTGAAATAAAATCCGGCTGTCGTTTGTCCGCCATAAAAGTCCATGCTGTTGCCGTTTTCGTTGGAAATATTTCCAATTACTTCGCAAATTTCGCCACCGTCAGTCTGCACATTGAGCCGGCAATCGGTAAATTCGTTGTCCAATATATCGCATCCCGTATTATTTGGGCTGTTATAAATACGGGAAGAAACGCCGATTATGTTTTCAATAAAAACATTGTCGTTTACTTTTACATAGTCAGCTTCGTTTGCCCTTACGCCGTATTTGTGTTGCGATACAGAGGAGTTTTCTACCACCAACCGGCCAATCCAAAGGCCGCTTACTCCTACTTCAGGACCAATAGATAAGGTATCGAAGGGGTACCATAAAGCTCCGTCATGGGCATATTGATTGTTGGAAAAATAGTAGTGCGCGTCTTTGTTCCAACTGACATTGGTATCCTGAAAACAGTTATTCATTGTTGAGTTGTGGATGTTTATTCTTCCGCCTCCTGTACTTTTGGCAATGCCGGAGAACAAAGACGGTAAGGCTATTGAGGATATATTTATATAGGGATTATCGGGAGGGTCAGTGTTTGCTATTTCGTTGTTGTTGAGCAAAGACAGGTTCATATTGGCAGCGCCGATTATTGCATTGCTGATTTTAGATCCTGTGGCATTAAGCGTACCTGCGTTTGAACCTGTCGGAACAACATCTATACCGGGGCCTTCGACCTGAATGCCTGTCCACATCGTATCGCAAACGCCGTCAATAATGGTTTTATCGAGGGTTAGGATTGCTCGAGGCTTCACAAGTATGCGTTTGTCGGGGGCAAAAAACAGGTTCATGTCTTTGATGGTCAGTTGAATGTTGGTAGGGATAACCAAATCCACGTTGAACGACAGGTCGGGCGAACTGCCGGTAATTGCAGTAAACGGGTGTGAACCCGGTTGCCAGACCTGCGTTGAAGATGGAGAGTAGCTCAACCGGGAAGTGTCGTACTCATTTAGTGCATAGACATTTGGTGATGAGGGGGTTACGGTGAAGAACTCGAGCATGTCCAAACAATAAACGGGTGGTAGTTCGCAATCATAGACGGTTAAAACTATCTCTAACCCTTCGCTTTCGTTGTCAGTACATATCAACTCGTTGGAATCGGCATCAATATTGGTGAGTTGAGAGGTAATAACCACTTCCTCCCCGTTGGTAAACGAGTTCCCAATCTGCAAACTAAGGATAACGGTATCGCAGGGGATGGAATCGGTCAGCATTACAAAAGCCGTTCCGGTATAATCAAAATCACTATAGCCGGGAACCACGGTCAATCCGGGTATGCCGCCTACATTGGTTTGCATGATGACATTAACAGTATCGCCCGCTTCAAGGCTGTCGAGGCAAAGGATATAGGGTATATTCACTAAAGTGCCCATACAAAGGCTGTCCATGTCGTAAGCTTCTAAAGTTACCTTTTTCATGCAGTCTAAGGTGGCGGAGAGGTTGTCAAGATAAATATTGTATGTGCCTTCTGAGCCAATACCTCCGGCAGAATCAAATACACTGAATAACAAAATGCTCATGTCTTCGTCTGTGTTGTTTGTCCATGTAAAAGTATAATATGGTGACATTGAGAAATCTAAAGAAGGCATTATTGAATCTGGTGAAGCCATATAAATTGCTTCTAATTCCAAGCCGCAATCGGAAGGCGAAGTCATGTTTGCAGCAAGAATGTTCCCTTCACAAATTGAAAAAGTATCTGGCGAACACCCGAAAAAAGGGAAAGAAGGGCAGGGATATTCATTTAGAGCCGTAATCAGCAAGGTAGGATTGTATGAAACAGGAGAATTAACCCCTTTGTGAAATGCTACCGCATTAAAACCAATTGTTACCTCGCAATCGGGAGGTATAGGATTGGAAAGCGGAATACTTGCTGTTTCCCAATGGCAAATTCCATCGGCACATCTGATTAAGGTGAGTCCATTGTTTCCATCATATTGCCATATATCAGGGGTATTATTTTCTACCTCTAAAAAAGGATTTTCAAATTCGTAATATTCCACACCTAAACTTTCGTCAAATTGAATAAAAAAGCTATTCTCACCAGGTACAAACTCCTCAAAATCTCCAAAACAGACCAAATTGCATGAAGGGTCGAAACATTGGGTGTCTATGGGATGGTTGTTTACGAAAATTGTTACTATTTCGGTTACACAAATATCGTCACAACTTTCAACAGTATAACAAATATGAAATATTCCTGTTGAAGAAGCAATAACTGTAATGGTATCTGAAGTATAAGTTATGCTTAGATCGCCGGCAAATAAACAACCAGTATCAATACTCAATGTTAATGTTGTTCCTTCCGGCAATACGTCGTTTGCTAGAATGCCGTTTCCGCCGTTAACCGGTATGACCAGAGGGTTATTGGCAGAAGTGCCTTGCAGAAAAATTTGGTAAGTATCGGGATTGGTAATTGCCATGCAGTCTTGCGCACAATTTTGCCCACTCAGTGTATCTGTAACATGATAGCCGAGCGTGCACAGAATTTCCAATTCGGCATCCGTTATGGAACGCCTCATTTCACCTGTACTGATATAGGGGTGCATCACATAGTTTGCGGGATTTAAAAACAATGCCGCTATACAAGCAGTGTCTAAATGCGACAATTTATTTAAAAAAAGAAAAGTGGAATCATCATTCGAAAAATCAATATAGTCAGCTACATTTACCGGTGCTAATATAATATCGGCATCATTGCGAAATGCTAATTCGAGAGAACAGCCTTCTTCAAAATCTTCAGGCATATTATTAAAATCAGTCGAATTAAACGCATACTCACTGCAACATCCGCTTATAGGGGAAGAATATATAAGATAGGAACTATCGACAACAGAAAACAAAAACTTATCCCATCGACTGTAAAAACCGTTTTGGGAGTATCCTTGAGTCGTAATTAAGGAAGCAAAGCCCAAAATGTGTAATGCTTCGTGCAGGGCAACCGAATAGAGGTCGTAATGCAAAGAGTCTATGCCTAAATCAATTTGTAACGAGTCGTCGTCTGCTATGGTATGCCAAAGGGCGGTTTGGTGAATCTCCATCATCCCCAAATATCCGTCAGGGGGGGATATCGCAAAAACGTTGTTTAGCCGTTGCAAAATCCGGCTGTCTGCCATGCCGCATCCGGCTTCCCAAACGGGAGACCCCGTACCCAAAACTCCGCCGTCCAAAGATGCTTTTTCGACCAATATTTTTACCGTTGCCAGGGCAGGGTTTGCTATCGTATCCGACAAATCTTTAAACACCCGGCAAATCGTGGCTTCTTCGTCGCTCGTCCAAGCGCCCGTAAACGTCAGTTCAAAATGACCGCTTTGGCAAATCTCTTTATATGCACCGGAACCGTCGCCGGGATAAGGGAAATCGTCATCGGTATATTCATTGCCGAAACGATCAAAGTATTTGGCCGTTTGCCCACCTCCAAGCGGCTGTTTGACAATCACCCCGCAAAAATCAAGTTCAGTCAGAGGTTGTGTCATTAACACATTACCCCCCCCCCATATATATAGGGAAAGTGATACGAAGACAACCATGTACTTAAAGCTGGAAACAGGGAAAGATTTCTTTTCATTACGCATAAATTGGAGTTTAAATGCGGTTTAAAGAATGTTTTGTCAGTTTGTTTGTGTTCCCCAATGTGTTTTTTTATGATGATGCTGTAAAATAGTGAATTGTGTGATTACCTGTATCAACAAATTGAAAAAAAAATGTGCAGTGCTTACTTTTTTTCGAGAAAGTATCGTACTTTTAGCACAAGTGTTAACATCCAAACTGTTGTTACGCTAATTTGTTAGTATTATCCTGAAACTCCTTTTTTTAGCCTCTGCAAAACCTCAAAGCCCGTCTGCACTATCCCAAAGTACCTCTGTATTGACCCATTGTACCCCTGCAATCACCCTATGTACCCTTGATATAGGCTTATTTGCATCTGAAATAATTTGGTGTGCCTCTGCAAAGACCTAATGTGCCCATGTAATGACTCAATATACCCCTTCATTGGACTAATACACCTCTGCAATGGACTTATGAGCCTCTGCAAAGACTCAAAGTACCCCTGCAATGACGCAATGTGCATCTGCAATAACCATATATCAACCTGCATTAAACTTAGGCCAAGGGTATTTTTCGCCCAAAATCTTGTTTTTTTTTAATTATTACCGGGTAGGTTGGGTTTGTTTTTCGATGTCGGGCAAGTGTTTTTTGATCTTTGACTTTTGCTTTTGGTTGAATGTTAGACGGTATTTTTATGTTGGGTGTCTGTTTTTCAAACTACCTATTAGAATTTGGTCAGAATCAAATAGCTGATACAGAGGGGCAACCAAACTATTTATCTCTCCGGGTTGAATGTTATTCATACAAGTGCAACCCGGTCATCAAAAAAATATAACAGGTCAGTTTAAGTGAAATAAAAAAAGTTTTGAGGCGCAATCCGGAGATCTGAATAAGACTAATTGTTAGAAATAAATTGTCCGGCATTTAGTAGAGAAACCCAATCAAACCCGATTTGTCAATCTGATAGATTGTTCGGAACACATAAACCAATATTTTTCCTATTTTTAAACCATCATTGAGATACTGCCTCTATATCAAAAATTGAAACACCTTGATATGTTGAAAAACCTCCACTTTTTGGTAATTATTCTATTAACCGGTATCATTTCACAGTCATGCAATACACCCAAAAAAATGCTGCATACCGGTAATTATGTTGCTGCCATCAATAAATCGGTCAGCAAACTGAGAAAAGACAAGGACAACGATAAGATAGTGCTTATTCTGGAAGAGGCTTACGCAAAAGCCAATGAGAGTGATTTGCAAAGAATACTTTTTTTGAAAAAAGAAGGGAAACCCGACAATTGGTCGGAGGTCTATCTGATATATTCGAGATTATCTTCGAGACAAGACAAAGTAAAACCTTTGTTGCCGCTAAAGATAAAATCGGAAAACAGGCAGGCAAAATTTCCGGTTGAGGATTATACTGATGATATGATTGCAGCCAAACAAAAAGCAGCAGAATATCTTTATGCTTCTTCATTGAAAATGCTCGAATCAGGAAGCAAACAGCGTGCCCGTCAGGCATATCAGCAACTGACGGAGGTAAAACGGCTTTACCCAAACTATAAGGATGCAGATGAACAATTGAACCGCGCCAGATACATGGGTACAAATTTCGTATTGCTACAAAACAAAAACACTTCGGGCATTCCATTACCTCCTGAACTGGAGCGGCAGTTGGCCAATTTTGATACGCGGTTTTTAGATAAGGAATGGGTGGTTTACCATCTTTCTCCTGCACCAAATATTGATTATGACTATGATATTATTGTCAATCTGCAAGCTATCAATATCAGCCCGGAATCGTACAGAGAAAAACAGTTTGACCGCGAGCGGGAAATTGTTGACGGATGGGTTTATGCACAGGATGTTAAGGGAAACTATATATTGGACAGCCTCGGCAATAAAATCAAAACAGATAAGTACGTGCGCATTTCCTGCCGCGTTACACAGGTAAGCCTCCGAAAAGAAGCGCAGTTGTTGGGGAGCGTTGACTATTTTAACAGGCAAACCAAACAGAGGTTGGTCAGTGTGCCGGTAAATGCCAGTGGAATTTTTGACCACTCATTTGCCGTCATTCAAGGCGACCCCAAAGCTTTGGACAAAGACAAAGACCGGGACCTGATCAGATTGAGCGAGTTCCCGCCTATGGGATTTCCTTCCAATTTTGAATTGATTATGCAGTCATCCAACGGATTGAATGAGGCAATTGCAGGAGCGATGCGGTCGAACCGAACTTTGGTGGAGCGATAGGACTTGCATTTGCAGATTCCAAATAATTAAAGCTTACCCCAGATAATTGGCCAGACTGATGATTTCGGCAAAAACCCCTGCTGCCGTAACTTCTGCCCCGGCACCGGGGCCTTTGACCACCAAAGGCCGCGATAAATAGCGGGCAGTGGTAAAAACAATCATGTTGTCAGAACCCGAGAGTTGGTAAAAAGGGTTGTCGGCGGATACTGCCTGCAAAGAAACGCTTGTTTGTTCTTTGTCAATGATGGCGATAAAACGCAGTCTCTTGCCCTCGTCATTTGCCTTTTGTTGCATGGTTGCAAATTGAGGGTTGCTGAGTTCGAGCGCTAAATAAAAATCATCTACCGTTTTGGCTTTAATACAGGGTTCGGGTAAGATGTTTTCAATCAGAATATCCTCAATTTCGAGTACGTGTCCGATTTCGCGAGACAAAATCAACACCTTTCTTGCCATGTCTTTACCGCTCAGGTCGTCTCTTGGGTCAGGCTCGGTAAAACCTAATTCCTGTGCCTGTTTTACAATATTGCTGAAAGAGGTCTGAGGGGTGAAGTTGTTAAAGATAAAAGAAAGTGAACCCGATAAGACCGCCTCAATTTTTAACACTTCATCCCCGCTTTTGAGCAGGTCGGTCAGCGTAGAGATGATAGGGAGTCCGGCTCCAACATTCGTTTCGTATCGGAATTTACCACCTCTTTTTAAAGATAAACGCCGATAATCAAGATAGTCAGCATAGCTTCCCGAATTGGCAATTTTGTTGGGAGTAACGACAGAGATATTAGCCGACAGGATTTGGCGATAATAAGTAACCGGCAGAGGATTGGCCGTGCAATCTACAAAAATGCTGTTGGGCAGGTTGAGTTGCAACATTCCCGCTACAAACCCGGACAGATCCGTGTTTTCACTGCTCGCTTCCATCTGAATTCTCCATTTTGAGAGATCTATTCCTTCCGGGTCAAACAGCATCTTGCGGGAATTGGCTATTCCAATTAGTTTTACTTCTACCTGTTGGTGATGCAGCAAATAGTCCTTCTGCCTTAGAATCTGTTCGAGCAAAGTAGCTCCAATCAGACCGGTACCGACTAAAAATAAATGTAGTGAGATTGTATCCGAAAGAAAAAATGCCTCATGCAAGGCATTGAGTGCTTTACCGACATCCGTTTTCGGAATAACAGTTGAGATGTTTAATTCCGAAGATCCCTGAGCAATAGCCCTTATATTGATTCCATTTATTCCCAAAGCCCTGAACATTCGCCCTGAAACTCCAACGGAATTTCTCATGTTTGCGCCAATGACTGCCACCACAGATAGCCCGGTTTCAATCAAAGGTTCTTCGACTAAATGGCTGCGCATTTCGAGGGCAAACTCCTGAGCAATGGACTGATATGCGCGTTCGGTATCCTGAGGTTTGATGGCAAATGAAATAGAATGTTCCGAAGAGGCCTGTGTAATGAGAATAATATTGACCCGATGTTTTGCCAGTGCACTAAATAACCGGCCGGCTATTCCTGTAACTCCAATCAATCCGCTGCCCTGCAAACTGACTAATGCTATTTCTGCGATAGAAGTGATTCCTTTCACGGGATGCTCATCAGGAACTGATTGAGCAGTGATCAAGGTGCCTTCAAATTCCGGATGAAAAGTATTTCTGATTCGCAAAGGAATCTTCCGGTCTAATGCCGGTTGAATGGTGGGAGGATGTATGACTTTAGCTCCAAAATGAGACATTTCCATCGCCTCTTCATAAGTCATTCTTGTCAAAGAAAAAGCCTTTTTAACCTTTCTGGGGTCGGCGGTCATCACCCCATCCACATCCGTCCATATCTCAATTTCATCTGCATGAACCGCTGCACCCACTATAGCGGCTGTATAATCTGACCCACCCCGTCCTAAAGTAGTTACTACGTTATGCCGGTTTGAAGCAATAAATCCGCCCATGATATAAATGCAGGGGGTCTCTGTGGTAGCTTCTATTAAATTAGCATTGGTCTGTTCAAAATTGACTGCTGCCGAACCAAACTCACTATCGGTTTTAATGAGCTGTTTTGAATCCAGATGCTTTACCTTTTTCCCCTCTAAAGATTGAATCAGATATTCGGCAATGATAAAAGAGGACATAGTTTCACCATAACTCATCACTGTATCTAATACCCGGGGAGATAATTCTTTAATCAGTGAAACACCGTATAACAGGTTTTCGAGGTTTCGGGTTTGTTCTTTCAAATACGGCTGAATACGGCTGAACACCAAAGGTTGTAACAGTTGTTCTGCTGTTTTACGATGCCGGTAGTAAATCTCGTCTAACTGATCGCGGTAGGATTCATCGCCTTCTTTTGCTTTTTGTGCCGTATCAATCAGTGCATCAGTAACACCTCCTAAAGCAGAAACCACAATGATCGCTTTGTCGCACTCCTGAGCTGTTTTGTTCACAATTTTACCAACTTCTTCAATACTTGCAGCAGTTCCAACAGATGTGCCGCCAAATTTCAACACCTTTATCATGTTCAAATTTTTCTGACTTTTTGTCTATTCTAAAAAAATGACCGCAAAGGTAGTAGAAAATTTGCTTTTCTGTCCTGAGTTTTCAGGATACCTGTACACCATTCAGACAGCAAATAAAGATGATTGCAGAATTTTGTTGTTTTCGCTCCCTGTTCTGAAAAACAGAAGGAGTTGATCTATACAAAAATGTCACAACCTGAAGGAACGTTATACATTCTTTGCTGTTTAATTCATCTGTAAAACACCGACCTGCCCTACCCCACTCCCTGCATACCATAACACCGTAATTTCAGAAGTTCCCTGCCCACTGATTATATTCCCTCCACTGACAGACCAAAAATATTGAGCACCTGTGGAAGGACTGACAGAATAGGTTTGGGTATTGCCGCCACAAGCAGTATTGTTTCCGCTGAGAATGGGTGGAGAAGTGCATCTGAAGCCTGTAAAAATAATAAGGTATTGATTTTCGCCGGTTTTTACAACGGCCGGGTCTCCTCCTTTAAGATTAGTGTGAATGTATCCGTTCCAGCTATCCCCCCCATTGGTTGACGAAGACCACCAAAGAGTGCCACCACTACCATAAAAACGAAGTTCTCCGGGAAGACTGATTAGATTTCCTGTCCAGTTGTGCTGTGTATCAGAAGGGATATCTTCAAGTTGGGTAAAATTTAATCCATCTTCTGAAACAGCACGATGCGCCCCGTCCTGAGGTGCGCCTGCCGGACTTGAATAATACCAAAGCCCGTTATGTCGGACCACTGCGGGATCAATAGAGGGTTGTCCCGGATATTGAAACCTGATACCGGGTTCAAAGGTATAAGTCCATCCTCCGTCTGTTGAAATAGCTGAATAGGTATGTACAGTTTCATTGAGCGGGCCGGTGCCGTTTCCGCTCGACGAAAAGTACATTCGTATATTGCCGTTTTCGGTCAGAGCAAGAGTCGGGTCAAACGGGCGTTGGTAGTTGGATGGCAAATCGGGAAACTGTGCAGCAACCGGATACGTCCAGTTTATTCCATGATCGGAAGAAGTGCTAATGGCAACTTTATCCCAAAAAGGCGAACCAATAGGGGCAGGAAACCACTGAAAAGCCGCAATCAAATCTCCGTTTGGTTTTTGAATTACACTGACAACCCCTGCCGAATCGACAAACAACCGGCAGTTGTTAAAACTGGTTCCGTCTGCACTTTCACAAATTACCAAATCACCATTCCATGGACCATTCCCGCTTCCACCCCCACCGGTAACATTTAGGATAAAAATATTGCTTGTTTGACCGTTATGGGTTGCGGTAATCTGGGTTGTTCCTGCAGAAAGTGCTTTAACAGCACCATTGGGTAGTATTGTAGCAACCAATGGATTGCTCGATTGCCATAGAGCAAAACTTGTCAGATTGCGAATTGCACCATCTGAAAAAGTACCGTTGGCCGAAAACCTGACAGTATCGTTTATGGCTGCGGAACCGGTAAAAGAAAGCGGCGTGATATTCAGAGCGGTCATAACCTCAGAACAAACAGAAGCGGGGATTATAGTTTCATATACCATCATGAACTGACCTGCCGAAGTACGGACAACTGTTGGTGTTGCCACTTTTACGCTTTCCAGGGAAGAGGGAACAGATAACTGAAGCCGCAACCCGCTTTCCAGTAACCAGGAAGTCCCTGCATTGCTGGAATGTAAAGAAACGATAGCGTCTCCAGTTACCCCGGCGTTGCCAAAAGCATACATTTTATACACTCCGCCTCCTATTTCGGTAATATCGGCAACGACATAGCAATCTGGAGGAATGGCTGAAACCGCAGAGCAAAAGGTTCCGAGATTGTCAAAAAAGGGCATTCCATTGGTGGAAATACCTTTTTGGGTATTGTTTAGAGTTAGGTTACCGGTGTAAATTTGCCAATTGCCGGTGTCAAATCTGAAGTTTTCGGGGTCAAACAGGGTTTGCCCACTCACCGAAAACGCCAGCCCTTCGTATTGATAAGTAAATCCACCATCTGTTGATCTGAAAGTATGCACTTGTAAATCGCCCGATACCGACATCATTGCCAACATATTCATGCTACCATCGGGCAATACGGTCAAATTGGGATCTACCGGCAAATTTGCACCTACAGGCAGTCCGGTAAAGGATACATTTTTATAAGCCCAGGTCGCTCCGTTGTTTAACGAAATTGCCATTTTGATTTGATTGATATTTTGAGTACTACCGCCAATAACCTGACAGCCTGCCATAAAATAGACCAATACCCTGCCGTTTGAAAGTACAATGGCATCAGCCACGCTTGCACGGTCGCTCAACACCATATTGATCTTTGTCCAGTTCATTGCATTATTCGAGGTGGCAATCATCAGACGGTTGTTGCCTATGCCCCCCGCTCCCGAACAGATACAGGGCATAAAATCACTGTTCAGAGTTTGAGCTTCAACAGGTGTCGGATATAGTACTGATGAAATTAAGAACGATAGGAAAATGGTTAGTTTTAGGAGGTACATATATCAGAGATTAAGCAAGGTGAACTTATCTTATAAAGAAAAGAGCAGGTCATTCGCAGTAATTGCTTTGCCAGAATATCAGCAAAAATAAAAGCCTGAATGACCTGCCTGAAATGTTTAAAATAGCCGAATGACAAACTTAGTGTTTTATTCAGGTTTTACACAGCCCTTCCCATGATATGTTTGCATACCTGCTTTTAGCGCGTCGGTTGTCTGAATTCGATTTAGCCAAACCTGACTGAGCGCACCGACAGAAGTGCCCTGTAATGGCAAGCCCAACATGCTTCTCCATGCATTTGCTCCCGAATTTTGCACGGTAACCTGACTGTCAATTTCTTCTCGTTCCGGAACAACACGGCTCATATAGATCGCCGACCATTCTTTACTGACCGGCACCTGGATGGTTTTGTTTTCATTGCCTTCACCGGTTGCAAAATCAGCATAATCTGCCATGTCTGCTACTGCCATTGGAGTATTGTATTCGCGGTAATCGTATTTTTTGTTGGCGGTAAACAGGTTGTTGTTCAAAGTTATACTTTTGCATTTCTTAATATTATCCAATCCGCCATAGTCATTGAAAGCAAATACATTGTTTTCGGCAATGAGGACGATGCGCTCATCCACTTTCAGAGAATTACCCCCATGATTAGAAGCGGCTTCATCGTATTTTGAGCAAAATAATACAGTATTGTTTCGGATATTGTATTCCGGTTGCCCGTCAGCCGATTGCCAGGAGGTTTTTGCATTTATTCCGTCTCCGGTATTGTTGACTATCAGGTTGTTTTCAATCAAAACTTTGCCATTTTTACCCACTTGTACATCTATCACTCCTTGCGAAGCCGCAATATTCATGAGTGCACAATTACGGATAACAACGTTGGCATTGCTGCCCATGTCCACTTCTATACCCGGTGAATCAGGTGTGGGGTTAAACCCTTGCTGAGGTGATGCTTTACGTTTGATATAGCCTTCATTTGAGCCTTCGAGGTAAAAATTGCGCGAACCATTGTCAATAATCAATCCATCTATCAACACCTGACCGCTATAGTCTTTATGAGATTTGCTACATTGTAAGGACAATCGGGAAGTGGTCTCACTTTTCATATATCCGTTAACTCCGCTCAACACAGTTTTGTGATTTCCCCATGGATCGCGTTTCGTAAAATCCTGATTGTACCCCCCAATAATGCTGACAGGAACGGTAATAATATCGCTGCTCATATCGGCTTTGCCTTTGTAAATACCTTCAGCTATATAAATTACATCACCAGGTTTGAGTTGCAAAGCAATAGCCGCAATTTCTTTGGCCGGTTTTTCTATCGTACCTTCTTTTCCGCTTCCAATGGCAATATTGATATACCATTCACGTCCTGAATTAGTGTTTTCATTGGTTGCCTCTTTGTTTGCTGCAGTTGACGAACTGCCGGTTTTAGCTGAAGAGGAAGTAGTTTGTTTTACTTCGTTTCCGGTTTTTTGCACTTCTTTTTTAAGACTTTTAAATTCGTTCAATGCTTTATTAAATTGGGCATAGCTGAATGGTGTAGTCAGGAAAGAAACCAAGGCGATAAAGAACATCTGTTTCATAAAGGTTTTCATAAAGTTGATTTGTTTTGGTTTTAAAAATTTGTTTGAATAATGAAACAAAACTACCGGCTGCTTTTTCTTAAAACCAACCAACTTTACATACTTTTTTAGTATCCCGTTTCAAACTTTTATGTTCTGGAAATATCTACTCTTTGTTACAACTGCTATATTTGTATTCCCTGAAGTAAAACCGGAAACATCCACCTAAAGGACTTACATTCTCTTAAAACAAAAAATCTGAATAAAAAATCTTTCAAAAATGTTTGATTTTTACGCTTACGACTTAGGTCATCTTATTGCTAAGATAAAAATAAGGATTAGTAAATGCCCTTGAAATATTTGAAATTATTCTTTGTTTTTTAGTATCCCGATGAAAAAAGCTAACGAATTATTTGACTTGATAAAATCGTTGACTACCAATGAGAAACGGTATTTTAATCTCTATGCCAATTTGCAGGAGGGTGCTAAAAACTATTTAGAATTGTTTGATGCCTTAGAACAGCAAACTATTTACAATGAATCAAAGATTTTGGAACAATATCAAGATGCTCCTTTTACGAAACATCTCTCCTACACCAAAAACTACCTTTACAGGCAAATTCTTCGGGCTTTGGTTCATAGTCAGACAGATAACTTTGTAGAACAATCCCTATGGGAAACATTATATCAGGCCAAATTCTTACAGCGAAAACAACTTTACAAACAATGTGAACGCATAGTGGAAAACCTTAGAGAAAAGGCATATCAACACGAAGCCTTTGATTTGTTGTCAGATTTACTCCTTTTAAAGGGACAATTAATTATAAAGTTTGCAATTGGAAATTTTGAAAAAGACCTGTTACCCTTAATTTCAGAACGAACTCAGGTTATGCAGTTATATCAAAATTATATGGAATACAAAAACCTGTACGACCTCCTGTTTTATCATATTGTTTTATCGGGCAATACCCGTAAATCGGGGGCACAAACCGAAATGAAATCAGTCATTGATCATCACTTACTTCAGGATGCAGGTATGGCATTGAGTAAAAAAGCAAAAATTATCTTTCACAATATCCGGTTTATATATGCCTATTATATGGCAGATTACGAAACAAGTCTGCTACATAAACAAGAAGCACTATTGCTAATAGAAAGCATCCCTACTTATTTCACGGAAGATGTAGATATATACATCAACAATCTGTCGAACATCATGGTGTTGCTCAATCATCTTCACCGATATGAGGAAACCCTTTTCTATATTGAGAAGTTGAAGATGCTTAAATTGAGTTCACCTGCTTTGCAATCTTCGGTGTTTCAAACCTATTTCAATGCTCTTTTAGTGGTGTATGCAGCATTAGCCGAAACGGATAAACCTTTAGCACTTGTTACCGAAATTGAAGCAGGTCTCGAAAGATTTAAAAACAACATCAACAAAATTCGGCGAATTGATCTATGCTTTAATGTGGCTATTCTTTATTTTAAAACAGAGCAATACAATTTGGCGCATCATTGGTTAGAAAAAGTGTTCAATGAGCGCGGACAGATACGGGAAGATATTCAATGTTTTACACGGATATTCAATTTGTTGATCCACTATGAAATGGGCAATTTTCTATTGATTGAAAGCCTTTTAAGAAATTATACCCGTTTTCTGCAAAAACACAAAAAGGTGTTCCGTTTTGAAAAAATTATGCTGCGTTTTTTCCAAAAAATCATTTCAATTACAGGGCGATATGCTACACTTTCGGTCTTTAAAGATTTACAAACTAACCTTCAAACTCTTAAACAAGATCCCAAAGAACAATTGCCTCTCACTTTTTTCGATTTTATTTCATGGGTAGAATGTAAAATTGAAGGGCAGCCACTGTTGATTGTCATGAAACGCAAGGCAAACAAAACAGAAAGTCCATCTTAACTAATGTTCCATTTTTTTTAGCAGCACTAATCAATAACTGTTTAAATTTGCCTGAATAAACTAACTTAAAGTTTACAAAAGTCCATCACTTCAACCAACTCAATGAAGCATCCATTTAACCCGTTTAACTGCCCTTTATGTCGTCTGTTATCATTTATCCTGTTGCTTTTCATACCAAAGAAGTTAACGATTTCATCAAATTTGCCTGGAAAATCTACAAAAATGACCCCTATTGGGTGCCTCCATTAATGATGGATATGAAAAAGCGGTTAAATCCCGACAAAGACCCTTTTTTCAAGTTTGCCGAAATGCAATTGTTTTTGGCGTACAAAGGCGGAGAGATTGTAGGAAGAATCGCTGCCATTCACAATAAACTTGCAAACGAATATCAACACAACAAAAAAGGGTATTTTGGTTATTTCGAGTGTATTGATGACCAGGAAGTAGCGGACGAATTGTTGAAAACAGCTGAAAAATGGTTATCTGAAAAAGGGTTAACTGTAGCACATGGACCTGCCAACCCGTCGAGCAATCATGAATACGGATTGCTTACTGAAGGTTTTGACGATTCGCCCCGTCTAATGATGACCTATAACCCTCCTTATTATGAGCAACTGATAGAAAACAGCGGTTACCAAACCGTTCATGTTCTGTTGGCTTATAAAATGGATACAAACACAGTTGAAAACAATCCAAAGTTTACCCGAGTAGCTAAAATTGCAGCCGAACGCTACA
The DNA here is from genome assembly GCA_016700115.1 of Sphingobacteriales bacterium. Taxonomy (NCBI): domain Bacteria; kingdom Pseudomonadati; phylum Bacteroidota; class Sphingobacteriia; order Sphingobacteriales; species Sphingobacteriales bacterium. The sequence goes on from CP064999.1 coordinate 5,181,580, forward strand.
AAGTAACCCTACGTCCCATCAACCTGAAAAAGCTTAAGGAGGAACTAACAATTATCAAAGCCATTTACAATAAGGCTTGGGAAAAAAACTGGGGCTTTGTACCCATGACCGATGCCGAAATAGACGATATGGCCAAAGACCTCGAACCATTGGCTGTTCCCGATTTGGCATTGTTTGCCGAAATTGACGGTAAAGCCGTTGGATTTATCCTTGCTGTACCCGACTACAATTTCATATTCAAACAAATGAATGGGACCCTTTTTCCCTTCAATTTTTTAAAGCTCTATACCCAACGGAAATACATCAAATGGATACGAATCATCATTATGGGTGTGATGCCCGAATACCGCAATAGGGGTATAGATTCTGTTATGTATCATGCCATCATAGTCAACAGTCGCAAAATGGGAATAGAATTTGGTGAAGGGAGCTGGATTTTGGAAAGTAATGTGATGATGAATCGCGCTGCTGCTATTGTTTTGAATGGAGAGGTCTATAAAAGATACAAAGTCTTTGAAAAAAGCATCGGTTAAACCAATCATGCCTATTAGATGTTTAAACATTAAACCTGCCGATCGAGCCATGAAGCGCAATACTTTTATAAAAATCTTAGGACTATCACCTTTCTTGTTTAGTATGAAATGTTTACAAGACGTTGGAGCATGGTCGGAAAAATTTCCGAACACTGAGCGGATGCCTGTTCTTTTTTTAGGACATGGAAGTCCGATGAATGCCATTGAAGAAAATCAGTTTGTAGCCGGATTTCGAAACATAGCAAAAACCTTACCCCATCCGAATGCCATTCTGTGTATTTCAGCACATTGGTTTACCAAAGGAACGAAAGTAACTGCTATGCAACACCCAAGAACCATTCATGACTTTGGTGGTTTTCCTAAAGCACTGTATGAAGTTCAATATCCGGCTCCGGGATTTCCGGAACTTGCCAATTTAAGTAAAGAACTCTTGAACCCTGTTCTTGTAGAATTAGACGAAAAATGGGGGCTTGATCACGGGGCATGGAGTGTCATCAAACATTTGTATCCTAATGCAGATGTACCCGTTGTGCAAATGAGTATTGATTATACCCAATCTCCACAATATCATTTTGATTTAGCAAAACAATTGAACACACTTAGAAACAAAGGCGTTCTCATCATTGGAAGCGGAAACATCGTTCACAATCTCGGATTAGTTGACTTTGCAAACTTTGACAAAGACAACTACGGATATGATTGGGCAATTGAAGCAAGGGCAACCATTAACGAATATTTATTGAACGGCAACTATCAACCCTTGATTCAATACGAAAAACAGGGTAAAGCCCTTCAGTTGGCCATCCCCTCGCCCGATCATTATCTGCCCTTAATCTATACACTTGGGTTGCAACAAAAGGGCGAAACTTTATCTTTGTTTAACGATAAATTACTCGCAGGTTCGCTCAGCATGACTTCGGTAAAAATTGCCTAAGCACTCAATAAGGGGAAATATTTCTCTTGTTTTGCGAACAAGGTTTAGGTTTATCGGTTAATCATACAATTTCAAGACTATCACTTTTATAGAATACAGACCGTATTAACAACCAACTAAACCCACGAAATTATGACAAGTGAAGTAATTTATACTTCCGGACTGAGAACAGAGGCTGTTCATCTTCAATCGGGAAATACTTTAATAACTGATGCTCCTGTTGACAACCAAGGAAAAGGACAGGCATTTTCACCAACTGATTTGGCAGCAACTGCATTGGCAAGTTGTATGCTGACGATAATGGGTATTGTTGCAGGTCGCAATATGCTCAATATAGATGGTACACGGGCAACTGTAAATAAAATCATGCAGTCTAATCCACGCAAAATTTCAAAAATAGAGGTTACTTTGTATTTGCCATTACATACCGTTTATGATGAAGATAGCAGGGTGTTGCTCGAAAACGCCGCCCGAACCTGTCCGGTAGCACTTAGCCTAAACCCTGATATTGAGCAGGCGATTACCTTTGTTTATCCCTAAGATTATGCCGGGAATTTCAGAAACAGAGCCTCCGTTTTTTCGGAACTTTTGTAAACAATACGGATTGCACTTAAGTATTACCGTAATTGTTTTTTTGCATTTTATTGGGTTGATTGGAATAAATTTGAGTGATTACCGTGACAGGTTTTTATTGCTCACTCCTTTTAACTTGTTGATTACTGCTTTCCTTTTATTTTTGTTTCATGGCAGATTTAACCGCCCATTTTGGTATTTTGCTGTTGGGATTTTTATTGCAGGTATAGCCATAGAAATAGCAGGAGTAAAAACAGGAATCATCTTTGGACATTATCACTATGGAACAGTTTTAGGTCCTAAAGTTTTGGAAACGCCTTGGATAATCGGACTAAACTGGCTTATTTTGATTTATTCTACAAGCAATATAGCCAACAAACTTCCTATCCCATTGTGGGGAAAAATCGGAATTGCCGCACTTTTAATGGTATTGTTGGATTGGTTAATAGAACCTGTGGCAATCTGCTTTGGATTTTGGTATTGGGAAAATAATACAATACCTATACAAAACTATATAGCCTGGTATGCCGTTTCTGTAGCGATGCACTTTTTCTTTTACAAGAGCAGATTTCCTAAAAATAACCCGTTATCGGTTTGGGTCTATATTGTTCAGGTCGTTTTCTTTGCCGGTAATCAAATTTGGCAAAATTGTTGAATAGAATACCGGTTTGCCTAAACCGAGCCTCCGAAAGCTGCTTTCATTTCAGCCCTTCCATCAGTTTCAATAACACCGTCTCTCAATCGAATAATGCGATGCGCATGTCGGGCCACATCTTCCTCATGTGTGACCATGATAACTGTATTCCCCTTTTCATGGATGGTGTGGAAAATGCGCAAAATTTCTTCTGAAGTTTTAGTGTCGAGATTTCCGGTAGGCTCATCAGCCAAGATGATAGAAGGATGATTGACCAAAGCACGGGCAATAGCCACCCTTTGACGCTGCCCTCCTGATAGTTCATTAGGTTTATGGTCGCTGCGGTCGGCAAGACTAACCGATTCGAGTACTTCCATTGCCCTTTCATATCTTTTTTTACGGCTCATCCCTGCATAAACCAATGGGAGGGCGACATTTTCCCATGCACTTAATCTGGGCAAAAGGTTAAAAGTCTGAAAAACAAATCCGATCTCTTTGTTCCTAATTTCAGCCAATTCATTATCGGTCATATCGGATACCAATGAACCGTTGAGAATATAAATGCCGGAGGTAGGCGTATCTAAACATCCCAACACATTCATTAACGTTGATTTGCCGGAACCTGATGGTCCCATCAGTGCAACTAATTCGTTGCGTTCGATGTCCATAGTTACCCCATTCAGGGCCTTGATGATTACATCGCCCATTTCATAAAACTTGGTAACGTTTTGAATATCAATGACTTTATCCATATCTCTTTGAGGGTGAAAAGATTAACTACCTTTGATGACTTTAGGTACAATAAAAAATCCGGAATTAGACTTAGGAGCATTAGCAAACGCTTCTTCACAGGTAGTCAGTTTTTCGATTTCATCAGGGCGCAGCACATTGACATCTTCGTTCATATAGACCAACGGAACAAGGTTGTCCGTACTCAATTCCGTGATTTTGTCAAAGAAAGCAGTAATGTTTTCCAAATCGGCTTTTAATTCTAACTTCTCTTCTTCAGTAAATTCAAGTTTAGCTAATGATGCGAGATGGTCAATAGTGTTTAGGTCAATCGGCATAATGAATGGGACAATAAATGAATAAGATATTGAGAAAAGAATATTTGAATGAACACAAAGAGCAAAGTAAAAGGAAATATTGCTAATTGTCAACACTCATTTTATTTTTACTTCTCATCAATGTTAGTAACTACTGAGTATGTAAAATTACACCCTACGCAATTCTAACTGTTTTCTAATGCCAAAACCGTGAAATGCATTTACTTGCCGAATTGGTCTTGTTTATGAATGCCCTTTTGATATTGATATCTCCAAATCAAGTCAACCTATTCAAACATATCTGTTTTTCAACAAAATGCCCCCTGTCTTGAAGTACAATACAAAACAGAGGGGCTTAATTTTTGCGTGTTAAAATTAAAATTTATCCATTGTAATAACTTACTGCTTACTGCAAACAGCAGATTATGAATGGATTAAGCAAAACTATCTGACCAACATCAGTCTGATTTGAAGGCTTGATCCGTCAGACTTTCGAAGCACAGCATAGTAGGTCCCTGATGGAAGTGCTTCCATATCATAAGAGAAAGAATAGCCCGTATTTGCTGAAGCTATACCCTCAAACAAGGTTTCAACTTCCTTTCCATCAACTGCAAAAACAGATAACTTCAACAGTTCTTCGAGAGGAGTGGTAAATGAAATTGTCGTTTGACCGTTAGTTGGATTTGGATATGCTTCAAATTCGCTTCCTTCTTCAGCGGTTTTAAATCCACGAATTCCATTTGCCACATAGAATGTCTGTGTAATACTGTTACCACCACAATCTGTTATAGTAACCGTGTAAAAGCCGGAACTCAGTCCACTGTAGATATGGTTGTCAGCGGAAGAATTCATGGTACCGGTAGCAGGTGACCAAGAATATGTATAATAGGCTGATCCGATACAAGGCACACCACCAGAAACATTGAGTGTGATAGCACCGTTACCGAGAATTGTCATACTCGTATTTTTGGTGATGATAACTGAAGTGATGACTAATGGCGAACCGCAACTGTTGACCATCACTTCGGTACTGGATGAAGCAGTACAGCCTCCTGTACTTGTTACAGTTACAGTATAAATACCTGCCATAAGAGAGGTGGCACCGCTTCGTACCGGGTTTTGAGAGGATGATGCGTATCCACCCGGTCCGTTCCAAAGATAACTCGTCCCTCCGCTTGCAAAAAGGTTAATTGCTGACCCTGAACAGACAGGGCTGTTGCTTGTGGCTGTCGCAAGAGGAAGTGCATGAACAGTTACTGTTCTGCTTGCTGAAGCAGTACAACCCGCAGCATTGGTAACCGTAACTATATAAACACCACTCATAGCTGAAGGAGCATTGGTGATTGAAATAGTTGCCCCTGTTCCGGTATATCCATTGGGACCGTTCCATTCAAAACCAATACCACCGGTTGCAGTTAATGAAATAGTACTTCCTTCACATAAACTAGTAGCTCCGGTTACAATCGGGTTGGGTAATGCCAAAGTATTCACAGTTGTACTTGCTGTATTGCTGCAACCGTTAGCATCAGTGATCGTAACATGATAAGTTCCTGATACAACAGGCGTTCTGCTTGGACTTTGTAAAGTCGAACTAAAACCTGTAGGTCCAGACCAAAGATAATTTACTCCTCCTGTTGCATTAAGGTTTAAGGTAGCACCTACACAAACCGGGCTGTTGCTTCCGGCACTGACAACCGGAGGCGGGTTAACCGTTACTGAATGGCTTGCTGTTGAGGTACATCCGGCACTGCTCGTTACCGTAACATTATAAATGCCATTTGCTGCAAGAGTGGCAATGCTAACTGCTACATTTGAACCATTACCTGTAAATCCGTTTGGTCCACTCCAGTTATACAAAGCACCGCCGGTAGCAGATAAGGCAATACTACCTCCGGTACAAACGCTGCTTGTTCCTGTTACATTGGCAACCGGCGGAGCATGTACAGTTACCGAAGCACTGCCAACACTACTACATCCATTAATGTTGGTTGTTGTAACAAAGTAAATCCCGGACATAAGCGGGGTAGCGTTTGGAATATTGACAGACATTCCGCTGCCGGTAAATCCTTCCGGGCCTTCCCATTCATAAGTCGAGCCTCCGTTAGCGTTCAGACTAATTGTTGACCCTTGACATAAACTTAACGTACCGCTAATAGTAGGTACAGGCAAAGAATTTACGGTTACTGTCGTACTGACAGCTACGTTACATCCCGCAGAATTGGTAACTGTTACAATATAAATACCACTCATTGCCGAAGTTGCTGCTGTACGTATCGGGTTTTGTTCACTTGAAGCAAATCCTCCCGGCCCACTCCACTGATAAGATACTCCTCCAGTTGCCAGTAATTCAATATTCCCATTAATGCAAACCGGACTGTTGCTGCTTGCTACTGCCGAAGGTATCGGGCCGACGGTGACGGTTGCAGAACAAGTTGATGTAAGACCGGAAGAATCAGTTACGGTTAAGGTAACATTATTATTGCCCACCTGTGAACAACTAAAAGTAAAAGGAAAAACAGTCATGCTTGTAATTGAACAATTGTCGCTGCTACCTCCGTCTAATTGTGAACCGGTTATACTTGCCACGCCCCCTGATAAAGAAACTTCTATATTCTGACAAACTGCAATTGGTGCAATATTATCCTGAACCGTAACTACAGCACTGCATGTACCGGTATTTCCATGGATGTCCGTTGCCATTAATGTAACCGTGTTAGCACCAATATTGACACAGCCGAAAGTATCAGGGCTGACACTCAAACCCGATACCCCACAGTTGTCAGTACTGTTATTATTTACTTGTGATGGCAAGACTGTTGCAACTCCTGATGAATTTAATTGTACAGTGGTATTTTGGCAAAATGCAGTCGGAGTGATTGTTTCCAACACTGTTATTTCAGCTGAGCAGGTTGAAGTATTACCGCTTGCATCGTTAACTGTTAAAATAACCGTATTCAAACCGGTATGTGAACAATTAAACAGAATTTGACTGACACCCATCCCCGCAATTGCGCAGTTATCGCTGCTGCCATTATTAACCGATGAAGCAGACAGGTTTGCTTGTCCTAAGCTGTTTAAACTGATTGTTACCGACTGGCATATTGCTACGGGAAGTATCGGGTCCTGAACCGTTACCGTTGCCGAACAAGCAGCGACGTTACCGTTTACATCCGTAACCGTCAAAATGACTGGATTTGCACCCAGATCGTCACAATCAAAATTGCTGTTGTTTAAAGTTGCCGAGGCAATTCCACAAACATCATTGCTGCCGTTATTAATTTGTCCGGCGGTGATGCTCGCAGTTCCGGCGGAATTTAACTGCACTGTTACTCCTTGACATAAGGCATTAGGGATGGTTATATCTTGTACTGTAACTGTTGCTTGGCAAGTGCCGGTATTACCTGATGAATCCCCGACAGTAAGTGTGACCGTATTGTTGCCGACATTTGAACAGTTAAAGTTCAATGGGCTGACACTCATACTCGTTATTGCACAGTTGTCACTGCTGTTGTTGTTTACCTGTGTTGCGGTGATACTTGCAGTGCCTAAAGAACTCAATTGAATGGTAATGTTTTGGCAATCTGCTGTAGGCGCAACTAAATCCTGAACCGTTACCGAAGCAGTACATGTGCCGGTATTGCCTCCTGCATCACCAACGGTTAGCGTAACGGTATTGCTGCCCAAATGACTGCAAGTGAAGTTTGAAGGACTGATACTTGAAGTTGTAACTGCACAATTATCAGTGCTGTTATTGTTGATCAATTCAGGTGATAATACAACAGAACCCATTGAATTGAGTTGTATTGTCGCACTCTGACAAACTGCCAATGGAGGAATCAAATCCTGAACTGTAACAACTGCTGAACAGGTAGTGCTGTTGCCCGATGAATCGGAAACGGTTAAAACAACCGTATTTGTGCCAAGATGAACACAGGTAAAAGAAGTTTGATTAGTGCTGAAACTGACATTGCAATTGTCTGTACTTAAATTGTTAACTGCATCGTTAGCAATAGTTGCCGAACCATTTGAGTCCAATTGAATCGTGAGATTTTGGCAGTTTGCTACAGGTGGGATATTTTCCTGAACAATAACACTTGCTGAACAAGTCCCTGTATTTCCTGCTGCATCAGTTGCAGTCAATACAATTGTATTAGTTCCTAACTGTGCACAAGTAAAGCTGTTCGGATCAACCGACAATAAAGGCGTACCGCAATTGTCTGTACTGCCATTATTTATTTGAAATGTCTGTACAGTACCAAATCCATTTGGATCTAATTGTATCGTTGCATCTTTACAAACAGCCAACGGATTAATCGCGTCCACAACAGTAACTGTTGTAGAACAGGAATTTATATTACCATTGACATCCTGTACCGTCAAAGTTACCGTATTGCCTCCTAAATGAATACAAGTAAAGTTTGATTGGCTCAAATTGAGTGATTGAATACCACAAGCATCGGAACTTCCATTGTCAACCTGAGCAACAGTCAGCGTTGCCTGACCTGAGTTGTCTAATTGAACAACTGCATTCTGACAATTTGCAACAGGTGCAATATGGTCATAAACGGTAACCGAAGTACTACATGTGCTGGTATTATTGTTAACATCTGTTACAGTTAGAATAACTGTGTTGCCACTACCAACATCATCACAAGAGAAAACAGTTTGGTCTAATACTAAAGACTGAATACCACAGGCATCATTGCTGCCATTGTTGACTGCTGTTGCTGTTGTATTGCCATTTCCCGAAACATCTAACTGAACAGTTACGTGCTGACAAATAACGACAGAAGGAACATTGTCTAATACAATGATTGTTGCAGAGCAAGTGTTGATATTGTTATTATTGTCGGTGGCTGTTAAAATTACCAAATTGTTGCCTACATCATCACAGTTGAACACCGTTTGACTCAGTGCAATAGACTGTATTCCACAGGCATCATTGCTACCATTGTCAACGGAAGCTGCTGTTGTGCTGCCGTTGCCATATTCATCTAACAGAACTGTAACATTTTGACATAATGTTTCAGGCAGTACATTGTCCACAACCGTTACATTGGCAGAACAGGAACTGCTGTTGCCATTGTTATCAAAGACCGTTAATGTAACGACATTCGGGTTAGTGCCTATATCGGCACAGGTGAAAGCCGTTTGATTGAGTTGAAGAGAAAATATACCACACGCATCGTTACTGCCATTATCCACTAATGCGGCCGTTGTACTGCCATTGCCCGTAGGATCTAACTGAACCGTCACATCCTGACATACCGCTACCGGATTAACTCCATCCACCACTGTGACAGTTGCCGTACATTGGTTTTGATTTCCGTTGTTATCGGTTACTGTCAGCGTAACTGTGTTGCCGTTGCCTACATTTGCACAGGTAAACGCTGTATTGTTTAATGACAAACTAAAAATGCCACAGGCATCGCTACTGCCATTATCCACTAATGCTGCCGTTGTGCTGCCATTGCCCGTAGCATCTAACTGAACCGTCACATCCTGACATACCGCTACCGGATTAACCCCATCCACCACGGTGACAGTAGCTGTACATTGGTTTTGATTTCCGTTGATATCGGTTACTGTCAGCGTAACCGTGTTGCCGTTGCCTACATTTGCACAGGTAAACGCCATATTGTTTAATGACAAACTAAAAATGCCGCAGGCATCGCTACTGCCATTATCCACTAATGCTGCTGTTGTGCTGCCATTGCCCGTAGCATCTAACTGAACCGTCACATCCTGACATACCGCCACCGGATTAACCCCATCCACCACAGTGACAGTTGCCGTACATTGGTTTTGATTTCCGTTGTTATCGGTTACTGTCAGCGTAACCGTGTTGCCGTTGCCTACGTTTGCACAGGTAAACGCTGTATTGTTTAATGACAAACTAAAAATGCCACAGGCATCGCTACTGCCATTATCCACTAATGCTGCCGTTGTGCTGCCATTGCCCGTAGCATCTAACTGAACCGTCACATCCTGACATACCGCTACCGGATTAACGCCATCCACCACAGTGACAGTTGCCGTACATTGGTTTTGATTTCCGTTGTTATCGGTTACTGTCAGCGTAACTGTGTTGCCGCTGCCTACATTTGCACAGGTAAACGCTGTATTGTTTAATGACAAACTAAAAATGCCGCAGGCATCGCTGCTGTCATCGTTTACCGCTACTGTTGTGGTGCTGCCATTGCCCGTAGCATCTAACTGAACCGTCACATCCTGACATACTGCTACCGGATTAACGCCATCCACCACGGTGACAGTTGCCGTACATTGGTTTTGATTTCCGTTGTTATCGGTTACTGTCAGCGTAACTGTGTTGCCGCTGCCTACATTTGCACAGGTAAACGCTGTATTGTTTAATGACAAACTAAAAATGCCGCAGGCATCGCTGCTGCCATCGTTCACCGCTGCTGCCGTGGTGCTGCCATTGCCCGTAGCATCCAACTGTACCGTTACATCCTGACATACCGCCACCGGATTAACGCCATCCACCACAGTGACAGTTGCCGTACATTGGTTTTGATTTCCGTTGTTATCGGTTACTGTCAGCGTAACTGTGTTGCCGTTGCCTACGTTTGCACAGGTAAACGCTGTATTGTTTAATGCCAAACTAAAAATGCCACAGGCATCGCTGCTGCCATCGTTCACCGCTGCTGCCGTGGTGCTGCCATTGCCCGTAGCATCCAACTGTACCGTTACATCCTGACATACCGCCACCGGATTAACGCCATCCACCACAGTGACAGTTGCCGTACATTGGTTTTGATTTCCGTTGTTATCGGTTACTGTCAGCGTAACTGTGTTGCCGTTGCCTACGTTTGCACAGGTAAACGCTGTATTGTTTAATGCCAAACTAAAAATGCCACAGGCATCGCTGCTGCCATCGTTCACCGCTGCTGCCGTGGTGCTGCCATTGCCCGTAGCATCCAACTGAACCGTCACATCCTGACATACCGCCACCGGATTAACGCCATCCACCACAGTGACAGTTGCCGTACATTGGTTTTGATTTCCGTTGTTATCGGTTACTGTCAGCGTAACTGTGTTGCCGTTGCCTACATTTGCACATGTAAACGCCATATTGTTTAATGACAAACTAAAAATGCCGCAGGCATCGCTACTGCCATTATCCACTAATGCTGCCGTTGTGCTGCCATTGCCCGTAGCATCCAACTGAACCGTTACATTTTGACATACAGCCACCGGAGCAACATTGTCTTCTACTGTTACCGTTGCCGTACAATCGCTATTGTTGCCATTGACATCTGTTACGGTTAGTGTAACCGTATTTGGCCCGACATTGGAACAGGTGAATGCCGTTTGACTTAACGACAACGACTGAACTCCACAGGCATCGCTGCTGCCGTTGTTCACCGCTGCTGCTGTGGTACTGCCGTTGCCCGTAGCATCCAACTGTACCGTTACATCCTGACAAACTGCCACCGGAGCAACATTGTCTTCTACCGTTACAGTTGCTGTACAATCGCTATTATTGCCATTGACATCTGTAACTGTAAGTGTAACCATATTGTCTCCAACTTGAGCACAGGTGAACGCGGTTTGACTTAACGACAACGACTGAACTCCACAGGCATCACTGCTGCCGTCGTTCACCGCTGCTGCTGTTGTGCTGCCATTGCCCGTAGCATCCAACTGTACCGTTACATTCTGACATACCGCCACCGGAGCAACATTGTCTTCTACTGTTACCGTTGCTGTACAAGTATTTGCATTTCCATTATTATCCGTAACCGTCAAGGTTACAGTGTTGCCACTTCCGACATGTGCGCAGGTGAAATCTGATTGGCTTAAAGCCAATGTTTGAATTCCACAGGAATCATCACTTCCATTGTCAACTGCTATCGTTGGAACGCTGACGTTTCCTGTAGCATCTAACTGAACTGTTACATTCTTACAAAGTGCTTGCGGAGAAACATTATCTACTACCACAATATTAAGGTTGCATGCGCTAACATTTCCATTAATATCTGTAACAAACAATGTTTCCATATTAGAGCCTACTTCACTGCAGTTAAAATCCGTCTGACTTAAAACAATACTTTGAATACCACAAGCATCACTGCTGCCTTGATTGACATCTGTCTCATTTGTGCTGCCATTACCACCAGCATCTAAATAAACCGTCACATTACTCACACAAAACGCCATGGGCGAAATATTATCTACTACTGATACGGAGGCAGTGCAGGTATTCTGATTGCCGTTAATATCAGTAACTGTTAACGTCACAGTATTCACGTTTCCAATATCATTGCAGGTAAATGTCGTTTCATCTAATTCCATACTTAGAATACCGCAGGCATCACTGCTGCCATTGTTTACATCCGATGCCGTTGTGAAGCCAAAGCCGGTTTCAAATAAATAAACAGTAACATCCTGACAGATTGCCAAAGGTTGTACGTTGTCCACAACTGTTACAGTTGTATTACATGTAGATTCATTATTGTTAACATCAGTTACCGTTAAAGTTACCGGGTTGCTGTTGCCAACATTTGTACAGTTAAAATCGGTTTGACTCAACGATAACCCCGCAATACCGCAGGCATCGCTGCTACCGTTGTTGACCGCAGCAGCAGTTGTACTGCCGTTTCCGGTTGCGTCTAACTGTACGGTAACATTCTGACACAAAGCCACAGGATTAACACTGTCAACAACCGTTACCGTTGACACACAGGCTGATGTATTCCCGTTGACATCTGTTACGGTTAAGGTTACTGTATTGCTGTTACCAACTTGAGCACAGGTAAAGGCAGTCTGACTTAACGACAACGACTGAACTCCACAGGCATCACTACTGCCATTGTTCACCGCAGTTGCTGTTGTGCTGCCATTGCCCGTAGCATCCAACTGAACCGTTACATTTTGGCAAACTGCTACCGGAGCAACATTGTCTATAACAGTAACATAAGCCGAACAACTTGCGGTATTGCCATTGTTGTCGGTAACTGTCAAGGAAACTAAATTAACCCCGTTCACTATATGGTAATCGAGCTGTGAGATATGGTCTTGCGGATATTGAGTCCATTCAGTAGCAAGTGCCGGGAAATTGAGAGTATTTGAAGTATTCCCTGAAAAGACCGATGCATTTCGCACCAAAGTTTTATTAACCGTGGAGTTGCCTCCCTGCGACCAACCTGTAGTTGGAGTGGCAACCGGATCCGGATCTTGGCCGATCGAGCCAAAGATATCAATATTTGTTCCGCTTTTTGCCAGTGCAACCGCATCATTTCCGTTGAAATTGATGCTTCCCGATGTCTGATTGGCCAAAGCTAAAAATGCAGCCCCAGCACCCGGATTGCAGATAACATGAACTTGCCCGTGAGCGATTGTTCCTGTTAAACTGATATTTGTTGGAGAAAGATTACCGTTACTGTAAACCCTAAGTGTATAGGTGCTTAAGTTCACAGAAACTCCTGTCCCGTTATATATTTCGATACATTTATTGTTGCTGCTGCCTTCTATATACTCTGAAATAAACAAATCAGCTATAACCGGTGTAACATCCGAGCAGTCAAAGTCCGTAATATTCAAAGCTAATCCGCCAATCCCACTTGCATCATTGCTTCCGTTGTTTACCATCGCAGGGGTAATTGTAGCAGTTCCTGAAGCATTTAAATTGACAGAAACATTCTGGCATACAGCCACCGGAGGGGTAACATCCTGAACCAATACATTTGCAGTACAGTCATCCTGATTTCCATCGTTGTCATACACTGTAAGTGTTACTGTATTGTTTCCTACGTTGCTGATGGTAAAATCTGTTTGATCTAACTCTATATAAGATATGGTACAATTGTCTGTGCTGTTATTGTCAATCATTGCCGGGGTAATGCTTCCATTGCCCGATGCATCAAGTTGTAAGGTAATGTTGCTGCATAAAGCTACAGGGTTAGTTTCATCAAGAATGGTTACAATAGCATCACAATTGGAATTATTACCATAAACATCGGTAACTGTTAACGTAAGGTATTGGTCTCCGGTACTGTCGCAATCAAAATCTGTATAATTAAGACTCATAGAAGCTATGCCGCAGTTGTCGTAACTCATATCGTTTACCATTGCAGGCGTAACAGTAGCCTGTCCTGAATTATCTAAGGTCACAGAAATATCCTGACATAAAGCCACAGGATCAGTAGTATCTTCTAAGGTTACATCAATAGTACAAACTGAAGGATTGCCTGATGGATCAATTGCTGTGAGGTTAACAAGGTTTGAACCAAAGGTCAAAGAAGTTCCTGTGCTTACAGACTGAACAATGCTGCTGACCGAGCAGTTATCTGAAACAATCAGAGGATTTGGAACAGAGATAATGCCGGTAAGATGTGTATCGTCACAACCCGAATCAAATTTTGGATCTATTGCTAAATCAATACGGTCACCGGCGTTTAAGGTCAGTGGTATGTTAAATGTTTGAAGCCCCCCCGGAATATTAAAATATTGCCAAACTTCTGTGGTATTTTGGAAGATACGGACATGAGCACCATCCCCACAGCTTGTATTTCTGTCATAAAACTGAACCTGAAGATTAGCAGTTCCCGAATAATTGCTGATCCAGCGACGAACCGCCCAATGCATATTTTCTATTTGAGGATGACCGCCATTAGCATCCAATTGTGGGAAATCGAGTATGGTTCCGGGATTATTCCATACAAACCCTGTCCAATTAGGCAACTGTTGAAAGCCATTGGTGTTAAAGGCAGCATATTTCCCGTAAAACCAATTGTTTTGTCCTTGTGTATTTGAAAACTGAGCACCGCTATTGGCCAAAACGATGGACGGCATTTGTGTCAAATCGGGCATAATACCGGTACAACCTATCAAGGCAAAAGAAGCAGGGCAAGACAATGTCGGTGCAATCAAATCCTGAACTGTTACTGTTGCCGAACAGGTTGCCTGATTATTGCTGTTATCCGTAACCGTCAGGGTAATTGTATTCGGGCCAATATTGGCACAGGTAAATGTCGTCTGATTGATAAGCAATGACTGGATTCCACAATTATCGGTAGAACCATTGTTAATTTGACCGGCGCTTAATGTCGCAGTACCTCCGGAATTTAAGGAAATAGTTGCCGGTTGGCAAACCGGAACAGGGGGAATAATATCTTCAACGGTAACGGTTACTCCGGTACAGGGTGTAGAACATTCAAAACTTCCATTATCATAGGCTACATAATAGGTTGTAGTGCCCGAAGGTACAGGTACAATAAAAGGACTACCACTCCCTATTAATGCCCCACAAACGGGAGAATACCATTTTATGGTGGCCCCGGAAGGAAGGTATCCACCTGATGCCGAAAGGGTGATATTACCGGTTGCATCCGGACAAATTGTTAAAGCAGTTTGGCCATTGGCAGTTACGCTTGTTGGTGGAACCGGTTTTTCTAACACTGTAATAGTCGCTTGATTGTTTAACACAGCGGTACAAGTGCTCAAAATATTCGAGACCGCCACAATGTTAAAGGTATGGGGCGAGCCGGCATAGGTCAAAGCGGTTCCCGGAATCGTGATACTTCCAGAACCAACTGCACTGCTTGCTACCAAACTGTTGTCTGAAGCACGGCGTGCCTGATAATAAACCTGAGATTGAGGAGTGCCAATGGTTACTAAAGCAGGCTCTCCGTCACAAACCGGTGAGATTGCAGTAACAGAATTTGCAATATTTAATTGTGGCAATACCTGAACAGAAGTATTAGAAGACAAGCCGGGGCAACCGTTTGCATAAGGAGTTATCTGAAGCGTAATAGTCCTTGTGGTCGGGTTAGAATTGCTCAATACGATGGCAATTGGTCCGGTTATTCCGGATTGTGAAGTAACTGCATTGGTTACACCGTTGTTGCTGATTACCACCCAATCAAAGGTGGTTCCGGTTACGGTTGGTGTTAATCCAATATTAGTTGTACCGCCGCTGCAAAGGGTGGCAGTCAGGTTATTGATGGTAAATGTCGGTGTAGGCAAGACTAAAACGTTGACACTTTCCATTTCCCCCGGACATCCACCTGCAACTGAAGTAATTTCAAAAGTAACAGTTTGTGGCGTGCCCGTCAGATTGGTCAATGTTACATTGATAGGACTGCCTGTACCGGCAGTTGTACCACTGACGTTACCGGTATTATTGCGGGTCCAGTTAAAACTTGTTCCTATCACATCAGCAGTTATCTCAATATTGGTATTTAACCCGGAACAAATAGTGGGTGTGTTGTTTGTGATGGTTAACTCCGGATTAGGCTTAACATTTACTACCCCTGTAACCGGTGTACCGGGACAAATTGCAGGCAACGACACATTTCGGGGTGTAACTGTAACTGTATAGTTGCCGGCAATATTCCCTGAAACAGAGATACTGCTCGACGAAGAACTTCCTGTCAGTCCGGCAGGCAACGTCCATACATACTCGTTTGAAGAAGCATTGCTCACACCATTTACAAATAAAGTCACCGATTCGCCGGAACAAAAGGCAGAAGATGCAATACTTCCACCGGAAGGATTTGCAATCACCTGAACAGAAACAATAGTTGACATTTGTCGAAAGCACCCATTGGTTTGAGTTCCCAGCACATTGTAGTTGAATGTAGCTGTAGATACACCAATCGTGATATTACCGGTTGGAAGATTGATTGTTCCACCATTTCCAATGACAGGGGAACCGACCGGTGAGTTATCTAAATTACTCCGCAATTGATAGCTGACACCCGACTGAGAGTTGGCAATCTGTATATTGGTTCCGGTACCGCTGCAAATCGGACTACTCTGAACAACAGGGGCAATGTCCAATGGCAAAGCATTTACCGTTACAGTAGCTGAACAGGTATTGGTATTCCCATGCCCGTCATTCACGGTAAGTGTAACCGAATTGGAACCATGATTTATACATGTAAAAGTATTCGGTACTACGGATACCAAATTTACTGTTCCGCAGTTATCGCTGCCCGAACTATAAACAGCCGAAGGAGGAATGACTACCTGTCCGCCGGATGTAATTGAAACCGAATAATTTTGACAGGTTACTGTCGGTTGTTGACCATCATTTACCGTTACGGTAAAATTACAAGTAGCAGTTGAACCATTAGCTGCAGTAACCCTATAGGTAACAGTTGTTACGCCAAACGGAAAACTGCTTCCGCTGCTCATCCCGCCAATCAGGGCGGTCGAAGCTCCCGGACAGTTATCTGTACCGGTTGGGGCAATATAATTGACGGTTTGTGTGCAAAGTCCGTTTGCAGTATTCTGTGTGATATTTGTTGGGCAAGAAATTGCCGGCAGTTGATTATCGGTTACCGTTACTGTAAAGCTACAGGCTGCAGTTTGTCCATTTGCCGCCGTTACTGTATGCGTAACTGTTGTAGTACCTGCCGGAAATGCTGACCCGCTGGCTAAACCTGCAGTTCTTGTCGTAGATGCTCCGGAACAATTATCTGTTCCAACAGGAGGAGTATAATTAACCACTGTATTACAAACTCCGGCAGAAGTATTTACACTGATATTTGACGGGCATGATATTGCAGGAAGGGTGGAGTCGACTGATGTTACGGTTGTTGAGGCACAACTTGTAGTAGAGCAACTTCCTTTTTTAGCAGTTGCATAAACAGTACTGCCGGTTGGAGGGGTAATGTTTAAAGTTGTGCCGGTTCCTATAATGGGGCGGTCTGCCAAAGTTATAAAGTCTATCTCCATTGTTACCCCGGTATTTGCAGCCCAATCATAACGCCAGCCTACAATGTTGCCACCTGTTGTGTATTGTGGATCATTGTGCATGTCAATATTTAAAATTTGCCATTGCCCATTGCTGATGAGTGCTCCCGTAGCAGACTCTCCTCCTACTGCATAGTTGTGTGAGCCATTATAAAAGAATATCTCCGCATTTCCGGCCGTTCCTGCTGTTACCCTATACCTGATTTGAATATACCGGTAAGTTACAGGATTGAATGAGCCCAAACCGGCCATATCAATCATAGGGTCGTTGTTGAGAGAAGTAACGGTCAAAATTCCACTTGATACTCCATTGACCGTAGTATTGGGCGTACTGTATGGTTGATTAAGCCATCCCTGGTTAAATGCTTCATTGACACATCCACCCTCGTACCAAACATCAAGCCCATCACTACCCAAACTGCCACCATTGGAGGTTAGTGCAGTAGCATTCCCCGGACAAACAGAGGTGGTTCCGGAAATAGAGGTGGGAGCTGTTGGCAAACTTGTTGCAACATTTACAACAACCTGATCCGTTGAAGAGCACGCGCCTCCTCCATAGGTAAATATAACTTCCATCGTTTGGGATGGAGAGCTGCAATTTGCTGTATTTATTCCTCCCCATGCGTCATTGTTTATTTCGGGTCTTAACGTATAAAAAGTCGAGTTTGCACCATCACAGCTACAAGACGAATTATTAACATGTAAAACTACTCCGACAGAACCACTACATGGCGATGACCCGGCAACGCAGCCTGTAGTAACGTTCCATGTATTTCCACCAAATGATCCTGAATAATTAGTTGAAGTACGCAAAGCATTGGCTAAATTTAACACGATTGTAGGGTCGGTTAGTGTAATTCCTGTCGGATTATTTGACCCTCTTATGGTAACACTACTATAAGAGTAAGAAGATAGCAACTGGCTGCGGAATGTGCACCATGCTGTTGCCTGAGTTGTGGGGGCAACACCTTGAGTAAATGATTGATTGTAGCTGATTTGACCACTGCTTCCGCTTGAAGCAGTTAGTGTATATGTAGTTGTTGAAGTGGGAGTAGCTACCGGATTAGCAATGTTTGGGTTGCTTAACCCTGTTGTTGGAGACCAAGAAAACGAAGTTGCGCCTGACGCACTGCCATTAAGAGTAGTGCTTGAACCGGAGCAAATAGATACATCAGGGCCGGCATTGGCAACCGGAGGTGAACTGATAGTTATAGTAGGAGATGTTAAAACCGAGTTGCCTGGCCCGCAGCCTCCGCCATTTGAACCAAACCAACATACTCCTTCGGCAACTATATCGAAAGAAAGGTTGTTGCTGCCAACCGATAAAGGTGCGCCATAAGAAGGCCCGGATGTGGCATTGGATGCGGTAATAGTTAAGTTTAAAGTAGTCGTTCCGAGGTAACTCACCACGCCGGTAGAAGTACGAACATGATAATCTGTCCAAAAACCTCCATTTGTATTCCATTTCACCCCAACATTAATGGTAGGACCTCCACTGTTCCAGGTTGCAGAACCTGTATTTTGAATGGTTACCTGTACGGTACGGGTTTCTCCGGCGCACCAACTTGCCGCACCTGTATTGATAGATTGAATAGTGGCACGATATAAAGGCAAATTCACACAACTGGTACAACTCGGATTGGAGGCTGCAGCAGTCGCACAAATACTATCCCATAGCGTACTACAACAATAAGAGTCCAAAGCACAAATTGCATTTTGGCAGGTTAAGTTTTGAGGAAATCCGGCAGTGCCTTGAGCCTGATTACAATAAGCAATTGCGGCACAAGATAAAGATAGGTTAAAAGCACTGGTTGAACTAAATCCATGCACTTTAATGTAATAGGTAACCCCATTGGTAGATGCCCAACCAAAAGAAGCACTTGTGCCACTACAGGAAGGTCCGTTGTCATCAACACCTCCGATACAGGTTAATGAACTGCAATTACCTGAATAAACCGATATTTTACTGTCCCATGCCGTGCTACATAAACTTGCTGTCATATATTGACCATTACCCGTTACAACATACCAAACGCCGGGTTGAGTTTGTGAGATTCCACAGGTTTGGTTCTCCCCGGTGCCTGAGTTAGTCGCTAACACTGTTGTTCCTGCTAATGTCTGACCGCAAGAAATACTTGTTGCACTGCATACCAAATCGTTGGAGGGCGGACCCGGACATGTAATGCTAAAAGTTGAAGACCCGCCTCCAGTAAACTCAGGGTCAGCCAAAATATAGTATTGAGTACCTCCGGTTAAAGAAAAGGATGCTGAAACAGCACCAGATAAATCATCAATACATGTCCACCCTGTTGAACTGCAACCTCCGGAGGTAGCTTTATAAAAGTAATCCACAAAACCGGATGAAGAAGTTTGATTGAGGGTATAAGTTCCTGTATTCGTGGCTGTGAAAAGAAATACTTTTTCCTGCCCACCTGTTGTGAAACCACAACTCCCTGGGCTCCATCCCGCACCACTACCGGAGGCAAAAGTTGCGGTAGTAGAGGTAGCACAGGCTAATGTTGGTATGGAAGCACAAGGATTATAAACGGGACAAGTAATATTAAAGGTAACACTACTTGCAATTTGATCTTCATCATCAAACATGATATAATATTGTACTCCCGCTGTAAGTGTAAATGAAACTGATGCTCCTGTTGTATTAAAATCATCAATATATGTCCATCCGGTTGCATTACAGCCAATCGAAGCAGTTTTATAGAAAAAGTCAATATAATATCCTCCGCTTAATGAAGTCACATTGATAGTATGTGAACCCGATGTGGGAGGAGTAAATGTCCATAGTTTTTCCTGACCCGGAACACCAAAAGGACCACCGTAAGAGTTCCATGCGCCTGCTGCTGCTGAATTAGAACCGCTAACACTCACCCCACATCCGGAGATATTTGGTATAGAAGAGCAGGGGTTGTAAGCTACAGGCAAACTCACCAAAGTAATAGATACTGTAACACAAGTACTTTGGGTAGTACAAAAATATCTATTCATCACAGAATACAAATTACCTCCCGGAGAGGTAAACTGAACAGATGCAGCAACACCTGAACAGGCAGGCCCATTATCATCATTATAAGCTATGTAAGAACAACCCGTTGTATATATAGAAAGCTGTGTATCATAGCTTGCACCACAAGTTGAAATTCTATAAACTGCACCGGCAACAGTATTGAAAACAGTAGAGCGTTCACCTCCCCATTGGCATCCTGTGATAGTACCACTTTGTCCAACAATCCAGCCCGATACATTTATACTGGCATAATCAGAAGCTGAACAAGAGCATTGCGCCATAACCTCTCTCGGAATAAAGTTGAAAATTAAAAAAGTCAGTACTAATAATATAGTACCGCCTAACTTATCAACTTTTAACCCCTTGTTTAGTTGTTTTTCTATATTTATTGAGTAACATTCTTTCATATAAAATCAAGATTTAAAAATTAGAATATTGTTTGAGTGTATTATTAATAAGGGTTGAGCGCATTAACATAGCACTTCATATTTTACTATGTTGTAAAATACAAGGCTAATTTTAAAATGAAAAGTGAATGATACTGTACACCGGTTGGCATACTGAGTATGTATGAAAGACTATACCCTTTATTAGGCATGTGTTAATAAGTGAAATGTAGTGAATCTTTCAGAAATTTTTTCTGCGCTGCAATATAATAATCTTTGCCTTGAATTTGCAAAACAAAATTTAAAAAAGTTAATGATTACCTCAATTTTTACCCTATTACGTTATCTTATACGTAAAAATGAATATAAGAAATTGTATTAAACAGGCATCCTTATGTTTTCATTGATAATGAAATATTTAATTCATATCATTTTTATACGGCACATTTCCGTGAAAGTCTAAATCTTTGACAAAAAATTCAAACTCATCAAGTTTATATTTATTTACAAGGGCAATCTGTATTTAGCACAGACAACCCGCGTTTTATGGAATTAAATTTTACGAACTTGAACCATCGAAATTGAAACTGTATAATCAATTGATTACCAACGTGTTAATTTTTGAACTCGCGAAAAAGTACCACACCTTCTCTTTCCTTTCTTTTCGATAACCATCAAATCTAATTTGGAAAATTTTGCACACTCTGCAATTTTAATAAATATTAGCGCCCTGTATTCCAATCAGTTTATGTGAAACCTAAAAGCTGTTCCGAATCGCGGTTGTTAGTTTTAAACCTGTATAAATTTGTTAAGCCTCGGGCTATTTGATTTATAGTATATTTAAAAATCCCCTCCAATCACTCACGAGGATAAAATTTAAATTACTCCTGCCCTTTCATCAAAAACAGACAAAACCTACGGATCAAAAATTGTAAAAAAACAAGATTTTACGCAAAAATTAAGGTTGACAATTAGTTAAAACAGGGGCGCAATGAGTTATTGCAGAGGCGATTAAAAGTGTTGCAGGGGGACATTAGGTCATTGCACAGGGATTCTGACTCAATGCAGGGGTGCAATAAGTTAATGCAGAGGCAATTTAAAGCATTGTAGGGACACATCAGGTTTATGCAGCGGTACATTGAGGCATTGCAGAGGTACTTTAATGTATTGCAGGGATGCAATCAGTTATTGCAGAGGCAATTTATAGTGCTGCAGGGGGACAATAGGCTAATGCAGGGTGGCTTTGACGCTATGCGGAGGAACTTAACCCGAAATATCAAACCGGCTGGGTTCTTGTCCGATTAAACATATCTGCTATAAATACCTAATCAGGTTTTTTATACCTTTGTGTGTTCATTTTAACGTATTAACGCTCGACAAATGATTTCTTACAACACGCTAAAAACATTGGTAGAAATTGATTCACCAACCGGATTTACTCAGCAAGCCGGAGATTATATTTTCAATCTGTTGAGTTCTTACGGTTGGAAACCTGAAAAAACCAACAAACAAGCGGTAAAATGTAGCCTGGGACAAACTCCAAAACTTGCGATAGCTGCACATACCGATACACTTGGGGCTATTGTTTCACGAATCAACCCGGATGGCACGTTGGGCATATCCTTGCTCGGCGGCCCATTGTTAAATAGTTTTGAAGGTGAATATTGTCGAATTTATACCCTTTCTGAACGGGTTTTTACAGGTACTTTGTTGCTCAACAATCCTTCAACCCATGTAAATGCCGAAGCTGCAAATTCAAAACGCAACATTGAGACGATGCATATCCGGCTCGATGAACCGGTAAACAATGCCGATGAGGTGCGGCAATTAGGTATTCAGACCGGCGATATTGTCAGTTTTGATACCCGTTATCAGGAGTTGCCTTCGGGATATATCAAATCGCGGTTTATGGATAACAAAGCGGGTTGCTTTGTTTTGTTTGAAATTGCCCGCCGTTTTTCGGAAGCGAAACAGACAGCCCCGGTCGAATTGTTTTTTTCAAATTACGAAGAAGTCGGGCACGGGGGTGCCGGAGGATACGCTGCCACTATTGAAGAGTTATTAGTGATTGATATGGGCGTAGTCGGTGCCGGCTGTCAGGGCAGCGAACAGCATTGCTCCATCTGTGCCAAAGACAGCAGCGGCCCTTATGATTACGAATTCCGCAAAAAATTGGTACAGATAGCCGACAAAGAAAACATTCCTTACCGGATTGATATTTACCCGTTCTATGGTTCTGATGGTTCGGCTGCATTGAGGGCGGGCAACGATTTCAGGGTTGCACTCATCGGACCGGGTGTTGCCGCTTCACATGGCATGGAACGCACCCACAAAAAAGGGGTTGAAGCCACCATTGATTTATGTATGGCCTATATCGGGCAATGGTTATAACTTGAATGTCCTGATATTCCAGATTTACAAGTTTCTGATTTAAACCAAAAACGGATTAAACACTGCTTTTTTATAAAATGGGAATAAAATCAACACTTACCGCCCCTTTGTCTTTTTTGTTAAGCTCAATGGTAGAAAAAAATGCACAAACTGCCATTAATTGCCAAAACTATTGGCGGAATAAACTCATTCAAAAAGCCCAAAATACCCTGTTTGGTCAGGAACATGGATTTTCAGAAATAAAAAATTACACAGATTTTCAGTCACGAATCCCTGTTCGGGACTATGAGCAATTACAACCCTATATTAAAAAGGTATATACCGGAGAAGAAAATGTTCTATGGCCGGGCAAACCCCTTTATTTTGCCAAAACCTCCGGAACCACTTCAGGCACTAAGTACATCCCAATAAGTAAAGATTCGATCAGCAATCATTTTAACAGTGCGCGTGATGCGATGATGCTTTACAGCCGGCAGAGCGGTAACTTTAAATATGCCGATGGGAAACTTGTTTACCTGTCGGGCAGTCCGGTTTTAGAAAAAACCAATGGAATTTTTACCGGAAGGTTGTCCGGCATTGTCAATCATCATATTCCATCCTGGTGGCGAAGCAATCAGATGCCCTCTTACGAAATCAACTGTATAGAAGATTGGGAAGAGAAAGTAGATAGAATTGCTGCGGAATCAATAGGTCAGGACATCAGGTTGGTGAGCGGTATTCCGCCTTGGGTACAAATGTATTTTGACAAGCTGATTGAAAAAACAGGTAAAAACATCCGTCAGTTATTTCCAAATTTTAGTGTTTTGGTACATGGGGGGGTAAACTTTGAACCCTATAAAGCGAAATTGTTTCAGACTATTGGTGATATGGTAGATACTGTAGAGACCTTTCCGGCCTCAGAGGGATTCATTGCCTATCAATATCGTCCAAATTTGCCCGGGATGCTGCTGAATGTCAATTCAGGCATTTTTTTTGAATTTGTTCCGTTGAGTGAAATCAGTTCGCCCAACCCTAAACGGTATTCACTTGCCGAAGTAGAAACCGGGGTAAATTATGCTATAATCATCAACAGCAATGCCGGATTATGGGGTTATAACTTGGGCGATACTGTCAGGTTTAGTTCCTTAAACCCACCCCTGTTGACCGTTACAGGCAGGGTTAAGCACTACATCTCTGCCTTTGGTGAACATGTTATAGCCGAAGAGGTAGAACACGCTTTATTATCTGTAGCGCATGAACTGGGAATACGGATTACGGAGTTTACAGTAGCCCCTTTTATCGGACAACATGAATTCGAGAAATCCTGCCATCAGTGGTTTGTGGAGTTTGATGAAGTACCGGCAGAGCTTTCGAAATTAGCGGAACTGGTAGATTTAGCCTTACAGCAAAAGAATGTTTACTATTCAGACCTGATAAAAGGGAACATTCTTCGTCCTTTGGAGATTATACCACTTCAAAACGGTGCATTCAGAGATTATATGAAATCAGTTGGAAAGCTCGGCGGACAAAACAAAGTACCCCGTCTGAGCAATAACCGGTTAATAGCCGAAGCTTTGATGCCTTATAAAACAAACTAAACCAACTGATAACTAACCTGTCGAAAAATTGATTTACCTGCCTCCTTTACAATTAATACTTCAATTATATGAAAACTAAAAGCCCGCTTATCCTAACTTTATTTGTAACTTTTTTACTGCTACTCGCAATGTTTATGAGCAGTTGCGCCAAAACTGAACCGGTCGAGCCTTGTATGTTTGGACATACCTACGGTTTTTTTGGCGGATTATTACACGGTATTATTGCCCCATTCGGATTGGTCGGTATGATTTTTTGGGAAGATGTAGAAATGTATGCCCCAAATAATAATGGCATCTGGTATGCTTTGGGCTTTTTACTCGGCAGCGGGGGCTGGGGTTTGTTAGCTACCAAAAAAAAGAAAGTGGTAGTAGTTAAAGGTTAAGTCAATTAGTATTATGAACCTGAAATAGTAAATTGTTTCGGTTAGCAATGTTAATCGTATTGCCCATTTTTTCTAAAAAAAAGGTATATCTCAAAAGTTGATCGAACATCAAAAAGAGTATCCATTTTTAGAATAAAGCATAGAATGATACAAGCGCTCAACTAATTAACTCCTTGAAAAGTTTACATACCGTTGAAATGTAGAGTGCCAAACTCTTAAATATATTTTTTCACTTTTAGTTTTTCACTTTTCACTTAATAGTCTTGATGGAAACATTAATCATGGTTTTACAGCTCATTCTGGGGCTTTCATTATTGGTATTTGTACACGAATTAGGGCACTTTATGGCCGCCAAAGCCTTTGGGATGCGCGTTCCCAAATTCTTTATTTTCTTTGATGCCTGGGGCAAAAAAATATACAGCAAAAAAATAGGAGAAACTGAATATGGAATCGGTTGGTTGCCTTTAGGCGGATATGTCCAAATATCAGGTATGATTGATGAAACACAGGATAAATCGGCACTTTTAGGAGAGCCGGAACCTTGGGAATTCAGAGCAAAACCCGCATGGCAGCGTTTTATCGTCATGATAGGCGGAGTAGTGATGAATGTAATTGCGGGTATCTTTATTTTCACGATGTTTCTGGCACGTTACGAAAAAGAATACCTGCCAACAAGCGAAGTAAACAAAGAAGGAGTATATGCACACGAATCGGCAACTAAAATCGGTATTCAAACCGGTGATAAAATTGTTGCGATTAATGGCAAACCATTTGAGCGATTTAAAGAACTCAGTTCAACCAAAGTATATTTCGGAAGTGAACTGACAATTGACCGCAACGGTACTGAAATTAAAATAAACACTCCCGATAATTTTTACGAACAAATTCGGCAGCCTTTTGTCAGTCCGATGTATGAAAAAGTGTTTGTCGAAATGTTGCAACCCGGTTCCGGGGCTGAGCAAGCAGGATTACAAAAAGACGATCGGATTGTGAGTATTGATTCGGTAAAAATTGACCGATTTTTGCAAATCAGTGAAGTTCTTAAACCCAAAAGCAAAGGGCAAGTACAGGTAACAGTTGAACGCAACGGCCAAAACCTGACCTTAGTTTCTGAGGTCGATTCCCTCGGTCGCATTGGTTTTGTTCCTAAATTAGAGCTGCCTTATACTTTTACCCCCTATACATGGGGAAGTGCGTTTCATTACAGTTTCAAAGATGGGTATGACTTGATTGCTTCTCAAGTGGTCGCCTTTAAACTCATGTTTACGGGTCGCCTGAGTGTAAGAGAAAATCTGGCAAGCCCGATAGCAATTGCCCGAATTTACGGTGGTGAATGGGATTGGAAGCGTTTTTGGAGAATAACAGGTTTGCTGTCGTTTGTTCTCGCTTTTATGAATATTTTGCCGATACCGGCACTCGATGGAGGGCATGTGATGTTTATTTTTATCGAAACCATTACCGGTCGAAAAATTAGCGATTCTGTACTCGAAAAAGCACAAATGTTTGGAATGATTCTGCTCCTTTGTCTGATGGTATTTGCCTTTGGAAACGACATTTACAAGTGGCTGAGTAATACCTTTTAGTGCACTGTAAATTTATTCTCTTAAACTTAAAATGCCCGCTTCTATAAGGAGGCGGGCATTTTTATGGTCACAGGGGATAATTATTAACGAATGTATGGCATGTTTTTGCTGGCATGTCTCATTAACTGATCTACTAACCTAGCTGGACTACTTCCGACACTACCAGAATATTTGTGATCATAATTCCAAATTAGTTTTTTGTTGTCGCAGTCATAAATACCTAAAGAAACTCTTGCCTCGTTCGTTGCTCCCCAAGCTCCAAACAATATACCAACAGCAACAGCGGCTCCGTCAGACATTGGTTTTGATAAACCAAAATTTGAAGTCAGAATCCCATCAACTCCTAAAACTTCACATATCTCTGCTGAAGTTAGTGGTATCTCAGGATAACCTGATTTTTTTAACTTTGCATTTGTTGTTTCTATATCCAAAATTTCTTGATTTATTTTACCCTGCATTTTTCTCCTGAGCAACCATGAATGCATTTCTTTTTGAAAATTCAAAGATTCAGTCTTTTGTTGTTCTTTCATAGCTTCTCCATCTACTTTTTTATTAGCTGCTATTGAAACAGTTGGTGGAACTAACGCAATTGTTTGATGTTTAGAAGCTAAAGATTTAGCATCTGGACTATAGTAAATTTTAGCACATGATGAAACAAAAATTGCAACAATGCTAAGGCACAAAAACATTAAGTACGATTTAATTTTTAACATGTCGTTCGTTTAATTATTATTAAAATTGAAAACCAATAGTATTTCGTTTTGTTTTGTAACTCAATCTGATGGGTTAGTAATAGAATGTGAAATATTGGAAGAATTTAGAAACAAAACATGGCAAAAAAAGATCAACATTATACAAATTATGAGTAAGCTAAAAAAAGCACTTTTAGATTTTGGGTTAAAGGTTATAATTTCACATATATGATACTTTGTGCTGGCAGTGTTTTATAGGCGTTATGAAAGGGGCTATACGTATTATGCTGCTGTATAGTGCATGCAGCATTGAAAAGAGGGTAATTGAGTTGGTTATCCGTTTTTTATGTTTTACAATACGACTAAAATTGATAACAATAGCCATGGCGATGCTATAGAGACTGGCGTTTATCAAGCCTCTTACTTTTAATTTTCCGTTTCGGTTTTCCCCCCTTCTCATTTGCGCCATGGTGGCTTCCACATTAGGGCGGAGTTTTCGATGCGCTTTGGGTATTGTTTGTATATTTTTATGTCGTTGCTGTCGCAGGTAATCTTCGGGTTTAAACTTGTAAATAGCCACTCCTTTTTCATATTTTCGATTTGTCTTGGTGGGGCAAGTGTCTCTGAAGGGGCAATCGTTACAGATATGGAGGTCAAATTCAGCTTTATAGTTTTTTGAAGGTTTAGTGGCGATCACTTGGGGGTGTTGTGAATTGGCACATTGTACCCTATACGTGTTGGTATCGGATTGGAGGGTAATAGTGATGGGGGATGACGCGCAACAGCCTTTAATGGCGGTTTGAATAGGCGTGATACCCAATTCATTGAGCTTAATATCGTTGTCTTCGCTGCCAAAGCCGCCATCGTGGTGCAATTGTTCCAGGTCGGGTGTTTTTTCCTTGATGCTGTCCAACCGTTCGTGAAGCAGTTGTGTATCATCGGTATTATTCGTAGCGGTGTGTACATCGGTAATCAACTGCAGGTCATTATCAGGATGGCAGGTTTCGGTCACCATCGCCACATAGCCTTGATATTGTTTGCCCTTTTTTTCCGATAGGTGGCTTCTGTATCATCGGGCGATTGAAGGCACTTGCTGTTCAGCGCTTCATTGGGCTTAGGCGCAGGTACGCTTGTTTTTTCATCCGTTTCAGGCAGGGTAAAGTGTTCGGCATACACGCGGGAAAATACCTGAAAGACTTCGTGTTCCCGATAAATATCCTGCAATTGTGTGTATAGCAAGTGATAGACTTGCCCTAACTTTTGGAGGTGAGTGTTTTGGTCTCCCGGTTTGATATGGCGAATATATTCGTTTGCTTTTTTCCCGATATAGTCCGACAAGTCAGCAGTATAACGCTCCTGTTCTTCGGCAGTGAGAATGCTGTAAAAGCGCAAAAGCAACTCCACAAGGAGTTCTATGCGACTATAACTGCGTATATTGCTGTTAAGTAGAGGGCTATCCGTACGCTGTATCGTTGTCTTTAGTTTCAGTTCTTTGAGTTGTTGGTTTGTTAAGCGGTCGAACAATTTGCCAATCAGATCTTCTCCTGTGTTAACAAGGTGAGTGTTGAGGCGACTTTTGAAGTTGAACAGCGTAGGTTCGGTGAAAGGAACCTTCTCTAAATCCTGAAGACCTAAAGCAAAACGGGTTTCCAAATTAAAGTCTATCTGTTCAAAGAGTTGGGCATACGTCCAGCTATGCTTTTGCATCAACAATAATGCCGCTATCATGCAATTGATAGGAGCATTGGGCGCACTATGTTTGGTCGAATACAGTACCGAAAAGTCTTCCTCTTGTATATTGCAAAAAACAAGCCGATAAAAATGACCGCCACTACTATTTTCAAGCCGTTTTTGCTTATCTTTATTTAAGTAAAACGACAAACCAAAAAGTTGAGATTGATTATGGGTTAAATTCTTCTTGAACATAGATGAAATAACTATTTAAGCATAAAATTACAAAAATATTCTTTAAATAACAAACATACCCAAAACCTTATTTTAGTGAACTCAAAAAATAAAAGCAACTGTAAATCTTTTCATAAAGTTAATAGATTATTAGTGGAAAGTTGAAGAATTATTTCAATAGGCAAATTAAATTAAAAAAATACAATTATACCAACATAACAACAGATTTTCGAAATTTATTTTTATATTAACTTTCACATCAAATCCTTAACCGAAATTTGTTGCTCGTGTTTGACAGGAATCTTCATTTTTACCAAAAAAAACTTGACTGTAACTGTTCCATTGAGTTGCATTGGAATTTTTTTATTGGTTAATACGGCCATTGCACCGTCTAACAGAAAATCGGCTGTCAAATCGTCTGTTGAAATTTCGATATTGATAGGTACGGTAAACGGCTTTGAAGCCGGCAATTTGATATTCATTTCCTGTTCAACATGAGCTGCTTTTTTACCGTTGAGCAACAGGTTTATATCGGTTGCAGTCAGATGAAATTTGTATGGGTTAGGGTTGTCAAACTCGGCATCAGCACGAAGTGTGAGTTTCCCTTTGTTCCAGGAATTGAATTTAACATTGGTCAGTTGTTTAAATTGGGGATGTTTCAGCGACGCACAAGAACCGAGCATTAAAAGCAGGGCTAAAAAAAACAGAAGGGCAGTTAGATTTTTCAAGTTTCAAAATTTGTTTATTCCGTTGAAGTTTTTTCAGAGGCAAAGATATCAGATAACGAACAACAATTGGCAGATGTTTTATCAAAAACGTGGGTGAAACTGAATTAATGTGTCTCTTAAATACTGACCTGAAACTGAGGCATAAATTTCTGTCGTAGTAATGGATTCATGCCCTAACATTTCCTGTATTATACGCAAATCAGCACCACCGTCATATAAATGGGTTGCAAAAGAATGTCGAAAAGTGTGTGGACTGATGTTTTTGGTTATTCCGGCATTTTTCGCCAAATCTTTAACAATATTAAAAACCCACACTCTGCTGAGCGCACTTCCTCTTCTATTCAGAAATATAATATCCTCATATTTTTTTTTAATTTCCTGAATTTTCCGAACTTGAGTGATATATATATTCAAGTGATGGATAGCTGTGGTGTTTATCGGTACCAATCTCATTTTAGACCCTTTACCTGTTACTCTCAAAATTCCCTCTGATTGGAAATAATTCGTCAGTTTTAAGTCGGTAAGCTCAGATACTCTTAATCCACAACCGTAAAGGATTTCTATAATAGCTTTATTCCTAATCCCATCAGGTCTGCTCAGATCTATTGCTGAAATCATAGCTTCAATTTCATCAATAGTCAATACTTCCGGTATTTTTCTGTCATTTTTAGGAGCTTCCAGGAGTTCTGTAGGATTTTGTGAAATTATATCCTCCTCAATCAGGTATTTAAAAAAAGCCTTTAACCCAGAAATGTTTCTGGCTTGCGAACTTTTGGCAATATCTAATGAGTTAAGGTGATTTAAATAGACTGAAAAATGGGTTAAAGTGATTTCGCTCAACATGGTTTCAGGAAATTCACTGTTGATGAATTGAGCAAATTTTTCGATATCTCTGAGATATGCTTCAATTGAATTGTCTGAAAAAGCCCTTTCAAGGCGCAAATAAGCCTCAAAGCCTTTGATTTCAGCAGTTATCTGCATTGTTAGTTTTCTGATGACTCATGCAAAATTACCAAACATTTCACCATAAATGATTGAAAAACTTATATTTACCCCAACTTAAGCTTTCCAATCACAAAAGTTCAAGGTAATGAAACAAATTATAATCATCAATGGACCAAATCTCAATTTAATTGGAAAACGCGAACCGGATATTTACGGAAGTATGTCGTTTGACAACTTTATTCCTTCGCTTCAACAGGAATTTTACCATGAAGCAAAAATCTCTTTGTTTCAAAGTAATCACGAAGGTGTTTTGATAGATAAATTGCACGAAATGGGCAATGTGGCAGACGGAATTGTGTTCAATCCGGGTGGATATGCCCACACTTCTGTTGCTTTGGCTGATGCCGTTGCATCTATAAATACCCCAGTTGTTGAGGTACATATTTCCAACACTTTCAGCCGCGAAGAATACCGGCATCGTTCTTTTACCGCAGGAAAGGCAAAAGGAATCATTGCCGGTTTTGGCATGGAAAGCTATCGTTTGGCCATCATTTACTTAATTTCGATTAGTTCGAAATGAGATGGAGTAACAACTTCATAAACAGGACGTTCGGCAGAAGCAGCTCTGTTAATCGAAACTTTCTGTCCGTCAACCTCACATTTTGCAGGAGTAAAAGGCAGCCCATGTAAAATGATTTTACAAGTTGAGTAAGATGGGCTGTAGCCTCCTTCTTTGCTGTGTTTAAGTGAAAAACTATTGGTTGATCCTTCTGTTTTGTAGGTATGTAGCGTGTAATTACCTTGCTGATAACTCAGATTTTCTCCTTCATCTTCATAGTATTTGCTGTTTTCAACCCCTCCTTTGTAATACACATGCAAAGTAAGTTCTTCAACCGGCACTTGTCCGGTGTATTGCATGACAGGAAAATGAGGAATAACTGCACCTTCTTTCACAAAAAAGGGAATTTGGTGAATAGGGGCATCAACTTTGTATTTTTGTTTGCCTGCAAACAGTTTGTCAGTCCAGAAATGATACCAATTTCCTTCCGGCAAATAAGTTCGGGCTGTGTTTTTACCGGGTTTTATAACCGGACGAACTAAAATATGATCGCCAACCACAAACTCTATGAGTCTTTTACAAGCCGTCGGGTCCGACTGGTCATAAAAACTAAGGGGTTTTATAACCGGAATACCACTCTTGATATATTGCCAAAAGGCTGTGTATAAATAAGGCAGTATTCTGTATCTCATTTCAATAGCTGCTTTGGCATAAGAGGTAAAAGGTTCGCCAAAAACCCAGGGTTCACGGTCGGTAATTGGTTTTCGGTTTGTTTCATAGGCGGAAGTGTCTGCATTTGCTCCCATTGAATGTGTTCGGTAAAACAAATGGAAAGCACCAAGCTGAAGCCATCTGACAAACAATTCGCCGTTGGAAATACCGGCAAAACCACCAATGTCTGAGCCGACAAATGAAAAACCGGATACACTCATACGCTGACACTGAAGATTGGCAACCTGTAGATGCTCCCAGGTAGCATGATTGTCGCCCGTCCAACAAGAAGCATAACGCTGCCCTCCGGAATAGGTGGCACGAGTAATTACAAAAGGTCTTTTTTCATTTTGAAGTTGCTCCAGCCCTTCTTTGGTAGCGCGCGACATTTGCATTCCATAAATATTATGTGCTTTTTGGTGGCTGCATCCATGTCCATCATAATGATGTCTGACAGGGTCGGGGAAAGTTTTTCGCTTTACCTCAAAAATTGCCGGCTCGTTCATGTCGTTCCAAAATCCACTGATGCCAAGAATATTGTAAAAGTTTTCGTATTGTTTTCCCCACCAAGTCCTCACTTTTGGATCTGTAAAATCCGGAAAAACACATTCAGGTGGCCAAACAGATGCTCTCATCAATTTTCCGTTTTCTCTTTTACACCAAACATCAGCTTTGGTTCCGGTTTGATAAACTTCGTATTCTTTATCTATCAGTATCCCCGGGTCAATAATGACAACCATCTTAAAGCCCTGTTCTTTGAGGTCATCAATCAGTTCTTTAGGGTTTGGGAAACGGGAGTTGTCCCATGTAAAGCATCTGTATCCGTCCATATAATCTATATCGAGATAAATTACATCGCAAGGAATTTGTTTTTGGCGAAAAGTCTCGGTTACCTGCCTTACATGACTTTCGGGATAGTAGCTCCACCGGCATTGGTGGTAACCCAAAGCCCAGAGAGGTGGCAGTTGAGGAGTTCCGGTCATCAGTGTATATTGAGCAGCAACATCATTAAGGTCAGGTCCGTAAATAAAATAATAGTTGATATCACCTCCTGCGGCAGAAAAACTGCTGATTCCATTGCCTTGTCTATCAAAACTGAACCTTGTTCTATAAGTATTATCGAGAAATATCCCGTAAGCACGATTGTTCAGAAGCGCATAATAAAAAGGAATAGCGCGGTAAATAGGGTCTGTATCTGTTTGATAACCAAACGTGTCGGTACACCAATTTTCAAAAGCCTTACCTCTAAGGTCGAGATCAAGAACAGGTTTGTCGCCAAGTCCGAAAAACTGTTTGCCTAATGGTGCTTTTTTCGTAACTTTTACCTCTGTTATGCCTAACAAGATACTTTCCCGAAGGTAAAACCCAGTATCATCTTCACACAAAACATTCCCTTCCAGATCATATATCCGCAACAAAAGCCGGTGTTTTGAAATGGTACATCTAAGTTTGGCAGTTCTGATTTCTATTGCTGTTTCAGATTCCAAATAACTTAATTCAGAGGGGGGAACAGGAATGTAATCAGGGCTGATGGCATAGGAAAAATCAGGGTCAAACTCACCATCCATTGAATAACGGAACCGGATAATGCTATCAGTTTCTACATCAATGAGCATTGTTACCCGGTTTTCACATCTGAGACTGAAACTAAATGAGCCGGTCTGTTCAAAAAAAATCAATTTCCCCGGAAAATGTCGCCGGACTACATCATCATATCTCTTGTGACTGCTTTCTACAATGGAATCGTTTTGCTGCATAGTAAAATTTGGAATAAAGTGATTTAAATACGGAGCAAATTTACGTTATTAAGGTAAACGGGTTATGAACTGACATAAAATAGCTGACCTTATCCTGAAAGGAAAGATTTTATAAAATTTAAATTACGCCTTAATTTAGGTAAGCACATACTAATCGTACAATTCGCTGACTTTCATCAGTCCATTGATATTTTTTACGATAATATCAGTGCGCCTTGTGGTAATATACTCGTCTTCTTTAAATTCTTTGAGCATACGTATAACTGTTTCTTTCACAGTTCCTATTAAGGCAGCGAGATCTTCGCGTGAAACGGTAATGATGCCCATAGGGTTTTCATCATCATCTTTGTAAGCATTATGTAATAAAAGCAATGCTTCAGCCAATCTTCCCCGAACTGGTTTATATGCCAATTCAGCCATTTTTGAGTACCCCTCTTCAACTGTATCACACAATAACTTGATATAGTTTTCAGCAAAACGGCTATTATCTTTAAATAAAGTTAAAATAAGTGGTTTAGGTACTAAACAAACAGTACAATCTTCCAATGCTGCTGCTGAAATGGGATAATGTCCTCCTCCGAGTAAAGAAGAGTAACCCAAAAAATCGCCGGGTTTGGCTATTCTTACAATTTGCTCCCTTCCATCTGAAGCATACTTATATAACTTGATTTTACCTGAATTAACACAAAACAACCCAATTGGATTGGCTCCTTCCTGAAAAATTATCTGCCCGCGCTTATAAATAGAACATGTCTTGTGTTTGCTTAAACTGCTGATTTCATCTAAATGGCAAAAATGAAACAAAGAATTTTTGCGGCTTTTACAATGCTCGCAATCCGGTAATTGTGTGGGTGTGTGCATGGTAATGTGTGGTATTTGAGTATATTCTGACCACAAAAATAAATATTTTCTAAAATTAACGGCATAAAAATCTAATTATCCTACCTTAAATCTTGTATTGGAGGGAAAAAGCATTTAAAATCTCTCAATCAAAATATTGTTCTTAAAAAACTGGTTTTAATCAGATAAAAAACCTGATCGCATAAATTTTGAGAGGGTTAGCTGAAACAAACTCCTTAAATAAAAATCAAGGTTTTTACGAAAAAACTGATGAGATTTCCTTGAGGGTTCACAAAAGAGATACAGGCAACACTTTTTTTTCTTTAATTTGCTTGCTTAATTTTTTTCACCTTAATACTTAAAGTTATGAAAAAAGCATCTTTGATTTTGTCCTTATTTTTTAGCTTGTTCTTTTTCAATAATACACAAGCTCAGGATTACAAATCGGCAATTGGCGGTAAACTTGGCTATGGCCTGATTGCGTCTTATAAAACCTTTTTATCTGAGAAAGGTGCTGTAGATTTTTTTGGAGGCATCACCTG
This sequence comes from Sphingobacteriales bacterium, assembly GCA_016700115.1. NCBI lineage: Bacteria > Pseudomonadati > Bacteroidota > Sphingobacteriia > Sphingobacteriales > Sphingobacteriales bacterium. The sequence goes on from CP064999.1 coordinate 5,217,046, forward strand.
GAACGGCGGTTTGGCAGTAGGTGCTTTTTACCAACACCATTTGCCAATTCCCAAAGTTGAGCGGTTAAAAGTGTATTTTGGCGGTGGAGCTTCATTTTTCTCGTATGCTTACGGTACGATTTATGGAACCGGATTAGGCAGATATATCGAACTGGGTATTGCCGGAAACGCAGGGTTGGATTACTCGTTCAACGATTTCCCTTTGAATTTAAGTCTGGATTGGGCACCTACGATTGTTGTTCTTTCAAGTTTCGATGAAATTTACAAAAATATAAACAGGTTCCGTTCGGGATATGGAGCATTGACTGTGAGATACATTATTAGTGGTCATAAAAAAACTGAACCGGCAACCAAGTAGTTTACCTAATAAGAAAGCCTGTTCAAAAAAACAGGCTTTCTTTGTTAAACAAGTATAGCGCTATCTATTCCTTGTTAATGTGATGTTTCAGTACCAAAAGATAACAAAGGCAGATGAGAATGATAAGCCATTTGTTCGGTATAACTTGACAGGAATATTTTTTCAAAAAATGTTCTTTTATGTGTATGCATTGCCACTATTGAAACCTCGTTTTGCGTCATATATTCCTTTAGTCCATCCAAAACGCTTTCGCTTTCTACTACTTCAAAATCGAGCATAGGCATTTCTTTGGCCTTTTGACTAAGTCTTTCAAATTCAATCAATTTTTCTTTATTCCAGGCTTCTTCCAAAAAGCTAACATGAACGCATTTGAGCGGTGCATTAAAAGCCTGCGCAAACCCGTAAACTTTGTCAATAATTTTTTCATCGTGTTCGTCACAATTTGTAGCGTACACAATTTTGGTAATTCCTTTAAATACACAAGCTGCGGGAACTGTTAACACAGGACACTTTACCCGCTTGACCACATCTGCGGTATTGCTGCCAAATAAAACATCTTTTAAACTATTGATGCCTTTGGTCCCCATTACCACTAAATCTATACCTTGATTATTGACTACATCTTCCACCTCATCTGAAACAAAACCTTTTCTTAGCAAATGATTAATGCTGATATGCCCCAGTCCGATTTTTTCGGCATGTTGATGAAAAGCTGTAGCTGCTTTTTTATAGACTTCAAATTCAGCATCCACTTCGTTGTCTATCATATCCTGAAGCGCAGACAAGTCAGTATCGGCAGGATTAAAATAATGAACCGTATAAGTATGCAATGTGGTTACGCCGATATTGAGCTTGTCGGCAATATGCAAAGCATAGGTATATGCGTTCAACGCATTTTCAGAAAAATCAGTAGGAACTAATATTTGTTTCATTTGAACTTATCCGATAAAAAGTAATAACTGTTGTTCGAATTGCAAAGCTAAGGTTTATTGGAGAGAGATGAGTCTTCTGAGGCATGAAAAATTAAAAGCGGAGTCTGTGTTCTCATGGTCATCAGCCGACTAAAACTGTCTGTGTATTGATTATTCAATATAGTTCCTTTCCTGCTGAGTAATACCGGTAAGTCTAATTTTTTTTTCTTCCAAATAGTTAAAAATAGATTGCTCCAGGTTTTCACCGGTCAAAAAAACCAGTTTCATATTTTCGTTTGGGAGAATATCGCGAAGTGTTTTGCGATAGTTTGTCATTTTTTTATGGTCAAAATAGCCTGTATCCGGATGAATATGTAAAAGTGTAACCGAAGCATTCGCAGCATTTGCAAATGAAGCTAAAGAATATAAAGCACTGCGGTCATAGTTTTCATAATCAATTGCAAAAAGCAAAGATTTAGGCTTTGTAAACTCAGCTCCAACCGGTACTACCAACACAGGCACTGATACATGTAACAGTACTTCTGAGGTCAGACTTCCATGAGTAAATGTTTCGGAATGACTTTGCCCTTCTGTTCCCATAACAATCAAATGCCGGCTCTCGGTATATTGTGCCAATAGTCCTGCTATTTCTCCTTCGGCGGCAATGTATTCGATTTCTACCTGATTTTTGACATGCATCCGTTTGAAACTTTTTTGCACAAAGACTTTTAATTGCACAATTTTTTCTTCCCTGACTGATGCTGCAAGTAATTCCAATTCTTCAAAACTGCCCACCGATTCGACTAAAGGTGTCTGATAAGCATGAAACAATTCAATTTTTGCCGTTTTCATGAACAGGGCTAACCTGTACGCATATTGCAATGCACATTCTGCGGCATAAGAAAAATCTATAGGGACAATGATATTGTACATAATAAAAAGACATAAAAGTAAGGCAAGGAAATAAAACGCCGAACTTTTCTGAGATTACAATTGGTGTTGTTTAACGACCAACATCGGAATCTGAGCATTTACCTGAACCATTTTTTCGGTAAAACTACCCAGAATTAAATGATCAAAATAGGTTTTTCCGGTTGCACCAAGCACAATCAGATCCACATCTTTTTTTTGGGCAGTATGAAATGCCGTATTAGACCAATCACCATCTTCGTCCAGCGTAAAAATAGGATTTACATGTACAGATTCCAAAGAGATTGATTCAATAAACTGATTGTACTGCATAACATGGTAAGCCCGAATGACCCTGTTAACTTCTTCCTTCCCTTTTTCGGTAAAATAATACCCAACAGGAAGTTGGTAAATATGCTGACAATGAACCGTAACATCGGGGTTTTCAAAACCTAAAGAGGCCGCCACTTCCATGGCTATTTTTGAAGCATCTGAAAAATCTGTCAGAGTCATGATTTCTGTTAAACGGTATCTCACATCTTCAGGAACAAATAAAACACAACTATTCACACTACGCAGTAATTGGTTGGGTAAAATTCCCCTTCCTTTCAACTCTTTTTTACGGCCAATAACCAATAAGTCTATATTTTTCAACTGTACCCAATGATTGATTTCCTTAACCGGAGAGCCTTCTACAATTAAATAGTCCAGTTCTGTTTGTTCTAAGTTCCCGAAATGAGCTTCCACCTCTTCTTTCATTTTATATCGCAATTGTTCATCCTGTGGTGCTTTCAATTCGGGAAAATCAGACAAAACAACCGAGGGTACGTCAAATGTTTTTTGAACATTGATGAAATAGACTTTTTCAGCACTCAATAATCTGCTTAAATAACCCGTATAAGCAATAAGCGTTTTATCCAGCAAAGTAAAGTCCAGCCCCACCATTAGTCGTTTACATTTAAACATACCCCAGATTGTTGTCAGTTAGAAAATGGCAATAAAAAACATGGTATATGTCGCAAAATTACGGCTGCAGAAAAATATTGAAAATGATTTGTCCTTTTTAACAAAATGACTTTTATCACTTTACTAAATTGACATAGCCTTCAAAAAACTCAAATTCATTGGATAAAACCCGATTAAATGAGAAAATGGATTTTTGATGTACAATTTTTGACATTGCTAAAAATGTTGCTGATACAACTTTTCAAAGGCTGAACTGTTTTGAAGCTATACCATCAAATTGAATAACTTCGGGCAAGTCTTGATAGTGCTTTTCAAATTAAGGAAAAGTATCGTCTTGTTTGCCATCGGATTTTTAAATAAATTTGCGCCTCTTTTATCCACAGTAAAATTTTAAATCTTTATGAAGATGTTAGTCTGTATCAGTAAAACACCTGATACAACCGCAAAAATTGCTTTTACAAACAATAATTCCACGTTCGACACCAATGGTGTTACATTTATTATGAATCCAACTGACGAATGGTATGCCTTAGTGCGAGCCATAGAAATAAAAGAACAAACAGGAACAGGCTCTGTAACAGTCATCAACGTTGGACCGAAAGAAAACGAGTCCATTGTCATTCAAAAAGCATTGGCCATTGGTGCCGATAATGCGGTTCGCATTGATGCAGTTCCTGACGATGCCCATTTTGTGGCGGCACAGATTGCAGCTCATGCTGAAACGGAAAATTACGATATTATATTTACCGGAAAAGAAACTATAGATTACAATGGCTCTGCCATCGGAGGGATGGTCGCAGAACTTCTTAACCTGCCTTATATTTCTTTAGCTAACTCCCTTCAGTTGATCAATGCAACTACAGCATCGGCCACCCGTGAAATTGAAGGTGGAATAGAAGAAGTAGAAGTAGCTGTCCCTTTTGTCATCAGCGCTCAAAAAGGGATGGCTGAACAAAGAATTCCCAATATGCGCGGTATAATGGCAGCGCGAACAAAACCGGTAAAAGTACTGCCTCCCAAAGATTTCAGTCCCTATACTTCCATAGTTTCTTATGAACTTCCTCCGGCTCGTACACAAGTAAAACTAATAGACCCGGAACATCCCGAAGAACTGATCAGATTACTACACGAACAAGCCAAAGTAATTTAATTTTATTTTTCTTAATTATTTTATAAACATCCTTCATCACAAAGTCAACTAATATCATGTCAGTATTAATATATGTGAATCATCAAAATGGAAAAATTAAAAAAAGTACGTTTGAAACTGCTTTATATGCCCGAAAAGTTGCAGAAATGCTGCAAACCGATGAGGTAATTGCCTTATCATTGGGGCAAGTATCTGATGAAGCCTTAACCTTATTGGGAAACTATGGTGTAACTAAAGTTTTATCAGACAATCAGGCATTGTTCGACCATTTTGATGCAGGGGTTCATACAAAAGCATTAGCTTCAGCCGTTGAACAAACAGGTGCTACTGCTATCATTATTTCTCAAAACAGCAATGGAAAAGCCATTGCGCCAAGATTATCTATGCGATTGAAAGCTGGATTGGTATCGGGTGCAATAGAATTACCGATCGTGAATGGCAACACATTTACGGTTAAGAAATCTGTGTTTTCAGGAAAAGCTTTTGCCAATTATTCCATATTAACTCCCATTAAAATCATTGCCTTGAATCCCAACTCATATCCTGTTGTAAAAGGTCAGGGATTGGCTGCCGTAGAACAGTTTAACAGCGGCATAACGGCTTCAGATGTTAAAATCAAGGTCAAAGAAATAAAATCGCTTTCTGACAGCGTGCCGTTACCGGAAGCAGAATTAGTAGTTTCTGCCGGACGTGGAATGAAAGGCCCTGAAAACTGGGGAATGATTGAAGAACTTGCGCAGGCACTTGGAGCTGCAACAGCTTGTTCAAGGCCGGTTGCCGATGTTCATTGGCGACCTCATCACGAGCATGTCGGGCAAACCGGAATAACGATTCGTCCAAACCTATATATTGCCATCGGAATTTCCGGAGCCATCCAACATTTGGCGGGCGTAAACAACAGCAAAGTGATTGTTGTGATTAACAAAGATCCGGAAGCCCCGTTTTTTAAGGCTGCCGATTACGGCATAGTCGGAGATGCTTTTGAAATCATTCCTAAACTAACCCAAGCCGTAAAAGCATTTAAAGCCCAAAACAACTGAGAAACGGAGTATATAGTCTCAGGATATTTCAAAGTTAAAAATTTGTATCTTTGAGTTTTAATCCAACCTTTTCCTGACATTAGAATCTTTCAACGAAAGTGGTCTTTTATTTATGAAAAAGATAGAACTTGAAATCATTGCTTTATCACATAGTGTTGCACAAAGCCAATCTTATGCCGTGATATTGGGCGAAATCAACAGCTCGCGCCGGCTTCCGATTATCATCGGGATTGTTGAAGCGCAATCTATAGCCATGGCCATTGACAATCAACCACCTCAACGTCCGCTAACGCACGATTTAACTCATAATATTTGCAAGGCTTTTGGCATTAACCTTCGCGAAGTCGTGATCAGCAAATTGCAGGAAGGTATTTTTCATGCAACACTGGTCTGTGAACTTGCCGGAGAATTTATAGAAATTGATTCGAGAAGTTCTGATGCACTGGCTTTAGCGGTCAGGTTTAATTGCCCGATTTATACTTATGAGCCAATTCTCGATCAGGCTGGAATTACAATAAACGATGTTCCAAACGAAAAACGAGAAAAGGAAAAACTTCCACCAACCCAAAAGGAATCTTTTGATATTACAGGAAGGTCTAGTGATGAACTTTACAACTTGCTTCAGGAAGCCATATCTAATGAAGACTACGAAAAAGCAGCGCGGTTAAGAGACGAAATCAACAAAAGGAAATAATTCACTGTAAAGTTTTTAATGGGAAGGTACTTAAAGAACGATAGTTAGCATAATAGAATATCCATAAAAAAAGGAGGGCACTTTTAAAGTGCCCTCCTTTTTTTATGCCCAAAGGCTGTGAATTATTTCACTAACAAAATCTTTTCGGTAACTTTTTCAGTACCATTGTCAATTTCCACAAGGTAATAACCGTTGCCATATTTTGACAAATCAACATCTAAAGTGTGTTTACCGGCAGCAACATTATTTTTTTGAGAAGCATAAACTGCACGTCCCAACATATCGTAAATGCTAATCTTTACGTTGTCTTGTTTAACAAGGCTGTATTCAACTACAACTTTATTTTGGGTATAATTGGGATAAATCACAATGCCTGCAGCAGGTGCATTAACTGAAGGAGTGGAAACGGAAAACAAAACACTGCTCAAGTCGCCCAAAGTATGCTGATCGCCACTGTTATCCACTGTGTTGAATGCTGTGTACACAGTATTGAATTCTAAATTTACCGGAATAGAAGCATTTACAACATCAAAACAATATTGTGCAACGTCCACCCATTCGGTATTGTTAATAGTCGGACAACCTTGATTTGCAGCCAAGAGCAAAATGGCATAATTACCTTCTCCGACAGGACCTGTTTCCAGATAATTAAAACTGTTGCGGTAGAAGGAAGTTGAACCACCGACAGCACACAAGTCGGTTTCACTAAATCTTAAAGGAGTTGCCGTGGGATTTGACAATGCTGCTGTATTATATGAGAAAAACACAGTCGCACTACCGATTTCAAATCCTATATCTTGTGCTTTGACCTGAACGGTTACACAGTAAGTATTGTCATTCAAGGTAGCATCTGTAAATCTGACATCCACCACACCGGCAAAAGATAGTTGGCAAACCAACATCAATACAAATAAAAAGGAAAAAATCTGCTTCATGGGAGTATGTTTAAAAAGTCAATTAATTATTTTAGAAGGCTTTATTAAAAATTTAGTCAATCAGATAAACAAAATGTAACCCCTAATTAAACCACTTTGTCTGAAATATTACGGATTAGTCTGTCAAATCAATGGTTACTTGTAGGAAGTGCTCATTTAACAAAGCTAAACTTGCCACTAAGGTAAATAAAAAGATTTGACTTTTTTGTGCCAATCCTGTATTTTTTTATTTAAAAAAACTCAGGATTACCTTTTACCCAATATTTTGACCTTTAGATAAATCAGCAACTGCATAAGCCAACATAAATTCTGCGACTTGCATGATTGCAACCTGTGTGTTAAACACAATATCCCCTTTCTCCACTTTAGTATCTAAAAGCCCCTGTAACCAACCATTTTCAACTTCTAACTGTGCTTTTCGAATCTGGATATGCTGATTAAACTGAAGTTGTTTTAACCCATAAAGTTTATACAATGCTTCTTTGGCACACCAAAAAGCTGTCAGTGTTTCGAGAGAAAAACCGGTCAATATTAACTTTTGCTCTGATTCTGACAAAAACTTTTCTTTGATTTTAAACACCTGAGGACGTAATTCATCCACATCAATTCCTACTTCGGAGGTTTTATGCCAAATTACAGCGGTAAAATGCCTTGAATGACTGATACTGATTTTACTGCCATCTAAACAATAGGGTTTGCCTTCGGCAGAATAAACGATTTCGTCGAAATTCTTATGTGCGACTTTTTCAGCCAGTATTCTCGAACTTATCCATTCGTTTTTTCTCCGGTCATGTTTAAACAGTTTAAACATTTTTTCAAACCTCTGATTGTCATCGAAAGAAAAATTGGAATAATGATCTATCCGGGCAATTCCGACTTGTGCTTCTTTGTAGGTAAAAAAACGGAGGTTTTCCATTATTGAAGCATTATTGTTTTGCTTTGGAAATTGTATGTTCAGTTCTGATTCGATTTACCAGCAAATGCGCCTGACGGGTTGGTTCGGGGATTCTGTAAGATTTTGAACATTGAATCATTATACTCAGTGCATCTTCTAAAGTAATTTTATTGCCAACAGATATAAAAACCGGTTTTACTCCGGTTTTGGTTCTTAAGGCTGACCCCACAATCTCCTCTTTATGGTACATATAAGAAAAAGCGCCTTTTTCTTTTTCAGGTTCGTTAAACTGTCCTGTTAAAACGGTTTTACCACATCCAATTGCCGGACAATCGGCCAACAATCCAAAATGAGAAGCAATGCCCATCCGTCTCGGATGAGCAATTCCATGTCCGTCTAATACAACAACATCCGGTCTGATTTTTAGTTTTTTCCAAACCTCAGCGATTGCCGGTATTTCCCTGAATGACAACAATCCGGGAATATAAGGGAACCGGCTCTCCATGATTATATGAGCCTCTTCGACTACTTCAAGCACCGGAAAAGTCATCACCACAATTCCTGCATAAATGGTATCGGAAAATTTATTAAAAGACAGATCTGCTCCTGCAATTAAACGCACTTTTTCCGGTGGAAATGAGCAAATTTTTATCTGACCTCTGAGTTCGTTTTGTAATTTGATGGCTTGCTTAGGTGTATAGTTAAAATTGTTTTCAGGAAGTTCCATGCTTTGAAGTCTGATTTTTTGCTTTTACCGACCAGGTAATTGTAAAACGCGCTACCTCCTCTCCTGCTTTGTTAGTGCCCACAGAAACAGCTACAACTTCAACGGCATTCCCTGTTTCCAATGTTTTTGAAACCGCATCAAAAAATTTTAAACCATCTGAGCAGGTAAAAATGGTTAGGTCTGTCGCTTTTTTGGTAAACGCACCGTTTAAACCGACCACTAAAAACGAAACAGGCTTGGCTGCCTCTTCTATTGCCATTAATCCAAGAACGCCGGTTGACATTTCTGCTGCCATACTCAGGGCTGCAAAATAGGTGGATTTAAACGGATTTTGGGTAAGCCATCCATAAGGAATTGTAACTTTTGCTTCTTCAACAGTTAAAGATGAAATATTCAGCCTCGCTACAAAAGCTAATGGAAGTTTGTATAACAGGAAAAATTTAAACAAAACGGGGTTTGTGAGCCTGTTGATAAATCTCGAAACTTTGGGTGAAATGGACATGATTAGTGAAACAACTATGATTTAAAAAAATGACTAACTCACTATATTATTGGTGACCTGATAATTAAAAAAAGGTTTCAAAAATGGCTGCTTATTTACAAAATCCAATCGAATTTTTTGAAAAAAAACAAAATTTAACACATTTTTCTTTTTTTCATTCAAAAAATTCAAAGACTTTCAAAAACATACGTACTCTTATAGAAACAGGGCATTTAAATAGAAATAATAAATATAACGTGTTGGGATATTCAAACGAGAGATAATGACCGATAGGTCAAGGAGCCTCTAAAATGAGTGACGGAATGGGTATAATGCGTACCTTTGTGCCGCTATCTCGAAAAAATAGCAATTTGTTCTTAAAAAGTTCTTTAAAAATTTATGGTAAAATTAAAAAAATTTCTTGGCATCATTTTGCTAATGAACGCCTTATCAGCACATGCGCATCCTTATTATTTAGATGACATGTCATCATTAGAAGAAAATGCCTGTAATTTAGTTTCTGTTACCGGCAACAGTAATTTATCCGATTACGAAAGCAAGCTTGCAAAAATTGCTTCAACAATCCCACTTGAGTATAATGGTACTGTACGTTCTTATATTGAATTGTATGTTAACCGCTCACCCGCTCTCTCTGAAAAAATTCTAAGTTTAAGCGATATTTATTTCCCGATTTTTGAAAAAACCCTCAGACAATATGGGTTACCCTTAGAATTAAAATACCTGCCGGTAACAGAATCTGCTTTAAATGCCACTGCTGTATCTCGTGCCGGTGCTACAGGTTTATGGCAAATTATGCCGGCAACTGCAAAAGGGTTGAAACTAAACGTTGATTCTTATGTTGATGAGCGTATTGACCCTTATAAATCCTCGGATGCTGCCATTCGTTATTTAAAAAGCCTTTATAATAAATATGAAGATTGGTTGCTCGTAATTGCTGCTTATAATTGTGGCCCGGGAAAAGTGGATGAAGCGGTGCGTCGTTCAGGAGGGATTACTAATTATTGGTTGTTGTATGACTACCTTCCGAAAGAAACCCGCAACTATGTTCCGGCTTTCATCTCCTGTGTTTATTGGATGCATTATCACATGGATCATTCCCTTAGGATTTATCCGCATCCTTACAGCAATTTGTTTCCCGGCTCTGATACTGTCATGGTAAACGGTCCCCTTCATCTAAACTCAATAGCCAAATCTTTGAGTTTGGATGTCGAGAAACTCTCTTTTATAAACCCTGCGCTTAAAAAGCGTTTTTTACCTGATGGAAGAAACCAATATTGCCTTCGTCTGCCGGTTACTGAAATTTACGCTTTTAAACAAAAACGTGCATCTATCATCTTAGATTCACGCAATCAGACCGCATCGGGCAATGCAGGTTTTAACAGTGCTGATGTCTGGCATACCGTTAAAAAAGGGGAAACACTCAGCGGAATTGCGGACAAGTATAAATGCAAAGTGGCCGATCTTAAAAAGTGGAACAACCTAAAAAATAATTCCCTGAAGATTGGAGCTAAATTAAAAGTGGGTTTAAAATCTCCGGCTTCATTATCCATGGAAACGACAAGTTCCATTAAGACGGAGTTGGTGTCTAACTCGTCAGCTTCTTCTAAATCCAATTCGACAGATTCACCGGATTTAACCGCCAAACAACCGGAAACTATAACCTTCAATCAGGACAATGTAACAATTACTCCGGAAGGCTATTTGATTTTCAACGACAATTTGCAGCAAAACAATGATTTGGGAACTCCGGATGTTTTGAAAGATTCTCCTGCTACCATTACCCAAAACGAACTGGAAGAAGAAGAAGTCATCATTACTCCCGAAGGAGATATTCTGATTGTGAGTAAAGGCTCTTATGAAGAAACCTCTTTAAGAGCTACTGCATCAGGCAGGATGTCAATGGCTAACCAAACACCTCAAATTAATCCGATTAAAAACGAATCGGGTGAAGAAGAGGTCATCGTTACTCCCGAAGGAGATATTCTGATAGTCAGTAAAGACTCCAATGAAGAAACCTTTTTAAGAGCTACTGCTTCAGGCGGGAAGTTAACGGCTATCCAAACACCTCCTGCCAATACCATTCAAAACGTATTGGAAGAAGAAGCGGTTATTATTACACCGGAAGGAGATATCCTGATTGTCAGTAAAGGCTCTTCTGAATATGCTTCTTCGGTGGCTGATGATTCCTTGTTAAATGGAGCTACTGAACATAGCAATGACCCTAAAACATATACCGTTCAAAAAGGCGATTCTTTTTGGTCTATTGCCAAACAGTTTCCCGATGTAACAATTGAACATTTGCTGGATTTAAACGGGTTGAACAAAAAATCTGTTCTTAAACCAGGTATGGATTTGGTTATTCGAACAAACAGGTAAAAAATAAAAAAAGATAATACCCGGCTTAGGGTAATGACAAAAGCCTCCGTATTTGTTGCAAATTGCGGAGGCTTTTTGTTTTTGTACCGCTGTTTAATACTTATATTGCATATATGTGCTTTGTAACTTTTATACTCAATTATCCGGATATCTGGGAGTATGCCGGCTTGTTTTTTGCTTCTTTTCTTGCTGCAACAGTAGTTCCGTTTAGTTCAGAAGCAATACTTGCAGCGATGTTGTTGGGTAATTATCATCCTGTTTCATGTGTTTTAATAGCATCAACCGGCAATTGGTTAGGAGGAATGAGCGGATACTACCTGGGGTATTTAGGGAAATGGGAATGGCTGGAAAAATATTTCCGTTTTGACCGGGCGAAGTTAGACGATTGGAATGTACGGCTGAGCAAATACGGATATTTTCTGGCATTTCTGTGCTGGCTACCCTCAATCGGTGACTTTATAGCCGTAGGATTAGGCTTTATTCGAAGCAATGTCTATTTAGTATCCCTCATCATGTTTTTAGGTAAATTTCTGCGATATGTTGTTGTAGCTTATCTAATGATAACGGGTAAATCGCTGTTTTAACCACCTTCTTTATTCAATTAACCATCCTAATGATTAAAAAACAGGGGGCAGGACCTTGGTTTTATTCCATTTTTTTGAAAAAACCGGTTCTCTAATTCACACTAATACAGGATAAAAAGTAAAAACTATCACCAATAACAACTTAATCACAATTCACATTATCAGGTTCATAAATTCAATTGCATCTAAAGGGATTAGTTTCTATTGTTTGTAGAAAAATAGAATAAGAAATACCTCATTTCTTGTTTTAAAAAAGGAAAATGAAACAAGAAACGGAGCATTTCCAACTTAGTTTTTTAGAAATGAAACCAGAAACGGTTCATTTCTTTTTTTGAAATTCATCATCGAAACAAGAAACCATCCGTTTCCTGTTCCAACATCTCTTAATGAAGTAAGAAACGGTTCAAATCCTGTTTCAAAAACTTAAAATGAAGTAAGAAACCGGTTAATTCCTGTTTCAAAACCTTTAAATGAAGTAAGAAACGGTTCAATTCCTGTTTCAGGAATGTTTCGGATATCAATTTTATTGCTTAAAAAGTCAATAAAATCTTTTTGGGGTATCTTATATTTTAAGATTCTGCTTTTCTGCCATCATTAAAAGAATATTGTAATTTTGTTGGGTGAGTTTTTTCACAGACTGCCAAAAGCAATGCCTTGAATTAGTAAACTTCAAATCATCTGAATAGGGAATGATCTATAATTCTTACATTCCTGCTAAAGCATTACAGCCATACATCGAAATGTACTGGCATTTGTCTGGTTATACACACGAAAAAGAGCAGATTACTTTAATGCCCGATGGAGGCATAACCCTGATGATTAATCTTGGAAGCTAAATAACATCCACCCGGTTTGAAAGATCAATTGACAATGATACTATTTACATAATAGGCCCGATGATGCAGTCTGATGTTCAAATCATTTCAGGAAAGGCTTTACTTTTCGGAATAAAATTCAAGCCCGGTGCTTTCTCTTGTTTTCATAAATACGAATCTCTAAGCCAAATCACTAACCGGTTTTTTGAATTTACTAAAAAAGATTTTCCCGATGTCCAAAAAAATGTAACAAATCTTATTGCATATATTGATCAATTTTACCTTGACAGGTTTTCAGCAACCAGAACGTCGCTTCTTCCAATTGTTGCAGATATCATTAAAAGTCAGGGTAGCTTGAAAATTGAACAGATAACCAAAAAACACTTCATTACGGAGCGGAGCTTAGAAAGACAGTTTAAACAACATATAGGATTAACTCCCAAAGAATTTATAGATATTGAACGTTTCAATGTTGCATGTTCAAAAATTCAACGCAGAGAAAAAAACAGCATTTTTGATATCGCCATAGAATGTGGTTATTATGACCACGCCCATCTTACAAACGATTTTAAACGTTTCACAGGTAAATCTCCTACTGATTTTGTTTTGTCGGAAATTTCCAAAGACATCCCGGGTAACTACCAGTAAATTTGTGCCTAATGGTTTAAATAGTCTTGCTTCACTGGCTCTGCTAATTTGAAACAGTTTGCAACAAATGAAAACCCGTTATTTCTTATCATGGAAAAAGGATACAAAAATCTTGTTTACTTCTTTGGAACGATTGCCTTAATCACTTTTATTGGATTTTACAAAAAGTATTTTTCGCTGGCACCTGATTTTCCCGGGCTGAAAAATATTCACCATTTCCACGCAATCTTATTGACTTCATGGCTCCTACTTTTAATTGTTCAGCCAATACTAATCGCGAAAAGAAAAGTAAACATTCATAAAACACTTGGTAAAGCTTCCTACTTACTTGCACCAATTGCATTTGTTTCAATGTTGTTGGCTTATCACAACCAGTATCTTCGCTTTATCAGTGAAGGACAAACCGAAAAGTTTGCACTGTCATTTATCTTTTCTCCTATGACAGACGCTATACCATTTATAATTCTATATATTCTTGCCGTTTTAAACAAGAGAGAAACGCCCATTCACATGCGATACATGATTGCAACAGGTGTTATCATTGGTGGTCCAGGGTTAGGTAGAATTTTTATGACCTGGTTAAACATGGACATATTCATGGCCATTCAGTTAGTCGTTTTAATTACTTTAATAACCTTCGTTTCACTCATCCTGTACGACAGGTTTAAAAAGAAAAGTTTTCGCATCAATCCATTCACGATTGCCTTTGTTATTTGGCTAATCCCAAATATCTTAATCATTTTTTTCCCGGAAACTACTCTCTGGCAAAGTTTTGCAAAATGGATGGTAACAACAATTTGATTATGACAGCCCTTTTAAAATAGCACTACTTGTTTGTATGGCTTTACGCAAATAAAAAAATAATCTGTCAAAAATATCGCGGTGTAATCAATCTGTCCACTTTTTTCCTTAAATCATAACCGAGTGTTACTTCATGAGAACCGGAGGTAAAATTGTTTAAGCTGCTTAAAGTGTAATCATAAGCATATCCTAATCTCAATCCATTGCCAAATTGAAAGCCAAGAATGGCATTGATTGACTCCGGAGTGAATTTGTTTTCAAACCTGAATGAAGTGCCTATCCAAAGCATATCCACCAAAAAGACACTAAGGTTTGTGTCAAACTGAACAGGGGCGTTTTGTGGAATTGCCTTCACCAAAATTGAAGGCACAACTTTTACACTTTTTCCGGCTTTAAGTACAACTCCTGTATTGAGCAGATAATGCCTGTATTGCCGGCCGACTGTGGTTATATTGGGTTGTCCATCGTTTAACTTATTGTTAATGAGATGAGGTGCCGAAAGTCCTGCAAAAAAGGCAGGGGTATTAAACCATATCCCTAAACCGAAATTGGGTAAAATAACAGAACTGTTTTCCTGAAATACGGGGTCAGGATTGGTAATAACCTCTTCAGGGGTGATGTCTGTAAAATTTGAGCGGAGATATTGAACACCTCCCTGTATGCCCAACGCAACTGCTCCTATCGGCAACTTAAACCGGTAGGCATAAGCACCATAGCCTGTAATTCGTTGATGTACTCCTATTTCATCATATTCCAAAAACCCTCCCAAACCATATTGTTGTCTTTTTCCAAAAGGACCCTGACCACTCACTGAAATGGTTTGGGGCGCACCTTCAATATTTACCCATTGCTTACGGTAAAAAGCCGCAAAACCGGCGTTGCCTGTGCTTCCAGCATAAGCAGGATTAACATACATGCCGTTAAACATATACATACTATAACGGGCATCTTGCTGAGCAAAAGTTGTTCGGGTACTAAAAGTAAAAATGAAAAGTATGCTGATGATGGTGAAGATTAAATGTTTCATATCCTGATGATGTTATTTGGTAAAAGGGTATTAGAAAATTGTTGTTTTCGGGAGACCTGTTTTGTTCTGATGAATGTTTATTTCTTAGCTATAGATTTGATATTCAAACTCTATTTTTTCAATTGTAAAAAATAATGAACTACCGCAAAACTTCAATAAAGCCATTGCGTTTTTGGTTTCCTTCCTCATCTAAAAGTAGTACATAAAAATAAGTGCCGTCCGGAACTCTTTTTCCGCTGTTTTGATATTCACCATTCCAGGCATTAGTATTGTCGTAACCTTTTTGTCTGAATACCTCGTCTCCCCAACGATTGAATATTACAATTTCATTATCGGGAAAGCAAATGGACAGGTTTTCTATAATCAACAAATCGTTGATTCCGTCTTCGTTTGGTGAAAAACCATTCGGAATAAACAAATCTGCCACATTGCAATCGGGTGGAAGTATCGTTATGGTTACTATTGCTGTGTCGGTTTGTGTGCCGTCTGTAATGACATAGCTAAATACATCTACTCCAATATAACCCGGGTTTGGTGTGTAGGTTATAGTGCCATCTGTATTGATTTCAACTGTTCCGTTCAATGGCAAGTCGCTGATAACTACGATGGTTAAGGTATCGCCGTTGGGGTCGGAATCGTTGTCTAAAACCGGTATTTCAATCAGGGTTTCAAAAGGAGTTGAAACAACATCATCTACAGCTATAGGCGGCTCATTGTTGGGATCTCCGATGGTTACGATAACCATCGCAGTATCGGTCAGTTCTCCGTTTGTAATGATGTAGGTAAAGGTATCAATCCCTTCAAAATTAATATTGGGTATGTATGTAACAGTACTGTCCCCATTCAGAATTACTGTTCCATTTGAAGGATCTGTAACTTCCACAATTGTCAATTCATTGCCATTCGGGTCGGAGTCATTGTCTAATACCGGAATGGTAACAGGAGTATTTACCGGAGTTTGAGAAGTATCATCTACCGCAACAGGGGGCAAATTGATTGTATCGGGTAAAATGGTGATGACCACCATTGCGGTGTCAAAAAACTCACCATCGGTGATGATATAGGTGAAAGTATCGGTACCCACAAAATCGGTGTCCGGAGTATAGGTAACTGTTCCATCAGGGTTTAATAGGGCCGTTCCATTTGCCGGATCGCTGATTTCCACAACAGTTAAAACATCTCCGTTAGGGTCAGTATCATTGTCAAGTACCGGTATAGTTACGGGTAAATTGACCAATGTTTCAGCAACATCATCTACAGCAACAGGCGGCAGGTTGATTGTATCGGGCAAAATGGTGATGACCACCATTGCGGTGTCGAAAAACTCACCATCGGTGATGATATAGGTGAATGTATCGGTGCCCACAAAATCGGTGTCCGGAGTATAGGTAACCGTTCCGTCAGGGTTTAACAGGGCCGTTCCATTTGCCGGATCGCTGATTTCCACAACAGTTAAAACATCTCCGTTCGGGTCGGTATCATTGTCAAGTACCGGTATAGTTACGGGTAAATTGACCAATGTTTCAGCAACGTCATCTACCGCAACAGGCGGCAGGTTGATTGTATCGGGCAAAATGGTGATGACCACCATTGCGGTGTCGAAAAACACACCATCGGTGATGATATAGGTGAAAGTATCTGTGCCTGTAAAATCGGTGTCCGGAGTATAGGTAACCGTTCCGTCAGGGTTTAACAGGGCCGTTCCATTTGCCGGATCGCTGATTTCCACAACAGTTAAAACATCCCCGTTCGGGTCGGTGTCGTTGTCAAGTACCGGTATAGTTACGGGTAAATTGACCAAAGTTTCAGCAACATCATCAACCGCAACAGGAGGCAAGTTGATTGTATCGGGCAAAATGGTGATGACCACCATTGCGGTGTCGAAAAACTCACCATCGGTGATGATATAGGTGAAAGTATCGGTACCCACAAAATCGGTGTCCGGAGTATAGGTAACTGTTCCGTCAGGGTTTAACAGGACAGTTCCATTTGCCGGATCGCTGATTTCCACAACAGTTAAAACATCTCCGTTCGGGTCGGTGTCGTTGTCTAATACCGGAATAGTTACGGGTAAATTGACCAAAGTTTCAGCAACATCATCTACCGCTACAGGCGGCAAGTTGATTGTATCGGGCAAAATGGTGATGACCACCATTGCGGTGTCGAAAAACTCACCATCGGTGATGATATAGGTAAAAGTATCGGTGCCCACAAAATCGGTGTCCGGAGTATAGGTAACCGTTCCATCAGGGTTTAACAGGGCCGTTCCATTTGCCGGATCGCTGATTTCCACAACAGTTAATACATCTCCGTTCGGGTCGGTGTCGTTGTCAAGTACCGGTATAGTTACGGGTAAATTGACCAATGTTTCAGCAACATCATCTACCGCAACTGGAGGCAGGTTGATTGTATCGGGCAAAATGGTGATGACCACCATTGCGGTGTCGAAAAACTCACCATCGGTGATGATATAGGTAAAAGTATCGGTGCCCACAAAATCGGTGTCCGGAGTATAGGTAACCGTTCCGTCAGGGTTTAACAGGGCCGTTCCATTTGCCGGATCGCTGATTTCCACAACAGTTAAAACATCTCCGTTCGGGTCAGTATCATTGTCAAGTACCGGTATAGTTACGGGTAAATTGACCAATGTTTCAGCAACATCATCTGCCGCAACAGGAGGCAGGTTGATTGTATCGGGTAATATGGTGATGACCACCATTGCGGTGTCAAAAAACTCACCATCGGTAATGATATAGGTGAAAGTATCGGTGCCCACAAAATCGGTGTCCGGAGTATAGGTAACCGTTCCGTCAGGGTTTAACAGGACAGTTCCATTTGCCGGATCGCTGATTTCCACAACAGTTAAAACATCTCCGTTCGGGTCGGTGTCGTTGGTTAATACCGGAATGACTACGGGTAAGTTGACCGAAGTTTGAGTGAAATCATCTACCGCTATGGGAGGAAGGTTTTCAGGTGTTCCTTCGACATAAATAACAACGATTGCAGCATCTGTCAGAAGCCCGTCAGAGATGACATAAGTAAAGGTATCAATGCCTGAAAATCCCGGATTTGGGGTATAAGTTATAGTACCATCTGTATTTATAGATGCAGTTCCATTCAAGGGCGGTAAAACTATTTCAGTAATTGACAACACGTCGCCATCTAAATCAAAATCGTTTAGCAACACTTCAACATTAACCGCAGTGTTTACTGAAGTAGAAGCAAAATCATCCACCGCTACCGGAGGATTGTCATTAGTTCCGGTACCCTCAACAAACAAAAATACATAAGCAACATCAGTTAATGCTCCATCAGTTATTTGATATTGTAAGGTATCGTTTCCTATGAACCCCGGATTCGGCGTGTAAACTATTGCTGTGCTTCCGGGCATAACTACTGCTATTCCGTTTGCCGGTTGTTGTGTGATTGTGGTAATTGTAATAACATCGCCATCAGGGTCGAAATCGTTTTGAAGTACCTGAAGGGTTATCGGTGTATTTATGGTAAGCAGATTATAATCATTTTCTGCGACAGGCGGATTATTACCCGATGTTCCGGTTACAGTAATTGTTACAGTAGCTGTATCGCAAAGTGCTTGTGCAGGACTACAAACTATATATTGAAAATCATCTGTTCCGCTAAAATCCGTATTTGGTGAATAGGTTACTGAAGTGCTGCTCCCTCCAAAGCTGTTTACAATCACGTTACCATTTGATGGCGAACTTAGAATAGTAATGTTCAATATTTGACCGGTACTAAGAGGAGGCAGACAAGGTAAAGGTGGTAAACACAGCAAATCATTGTTCAAAATATTGACAACAATTGAATTGTTCGCGGGGGTTGTAGCAAAGTCGTTATTTGCTATTATTTGCTGGCCCGAAGATGGCGGTAACACCGTTATAGTAACGGTAGCTGAAGCACAATTTCCATCATTTGTACAAACGGTGTAGGTAAAAGTTTCCACTCCATTAAATCCGGGAGGCGGCAGATAAGTGATACCGGTATCTTCTGTACCGTTGTTGTTTATAGTTACAGTTCCGTTTACGGGTGGAGATGGAATTGTTATTGTAGTTATCTGAGGTGTTACGGACACAGGAATACATCCACTTGGGGTAGGGTTGCAAGTAGCACAATAAGTGTCGTTTGATAAAATATTCACCATAGCCGAAGTACCGGCAGGTATGGTAATGGCATCGTTTTGTGCAATCAGGCAGGTATTTTCAGAAGTTAGATTGCAGCTAAAACTGATATAGGCAGTATCTGTAAGCCCTGTAGCATCAGCAACCACATAATAGAACTCCTCGGTAATATTTCCTAACAAATATGCGCTGCCGGGAATATAAATAATACTCCCGCCTCCTGTAGCAATTGTAGCAACCCCATAGATTGGATTGCCTAAAGCAATTATTCCACTAAGATTGAAATTAGGGTCCGAATCGTTAGACAATACATTTAACTCTACGGCTACCGGTGAAATAGTGCCGTTAGCTGCAATTGTAAAAGGGCAGGGAAAATTATCGTTTTCCGCATTTGGCGGCAATTCTCCGAAAGGTATCACATAAATGATAACCAATGCAGCGTCTGTATTTCCATTTGGATCTGTAATCTGATAAATTAAAGTATCGGTTCCGACAAAACCGGGATCAGGAGTGTACATAACGCTATTACCGGTTACAGAAGCCATCCCATTGGAAGGCTGACTGATTACAGAAACAACGAGTGGCGGAACTCCTGTATCATTTGCCAAAACATTTACAGATACCGGTATGTCAACCTGAGTAACAGCAAAATCATTTTGAGCATCCGGACAAGGAACTGTAATCACTGCAGTAACCGTAGCACATAAAGAACCGGAAGCATTACCATTGCAATTATTAGTTTGCGGTTGATCGCATACCGTAATTGTAAGTTGGTCAACGCCAAAGAAACCAGGCAATGCAATGTACTGCAGGCAAGTATCATTCAACACAGTTAAACCACAATCGTATAATGAATTAACCTGAGTAATCAGAATAGGGTCGCCGTCAGCATCAGTACTGTTCAGACAAATTGTAATCGGTTGAATTGGGTTGGAACAAAGATATATGTCGGGCAAACTGGGTGGGTTATTTCCGCTGCCAGAACCGACCTGAACGGTAACTATGGCATTATCGGTTAACCCTGAACCTGATTGAGAAATGACATAGCTAATCAGCGCAGTACCGGTAAAACCTGTTGGAGGAGTATAGGTAATGGTTTGATCCGAATTAATCACAAGATTAGAAGAAGTTCCGCCGGCAGAAATAGTAGCAGATACAATGTTCAGGACACCGGGGTAAGGCAGGTCATTTGCTAAAACATTGATGGTAACAGAAATTCCAACTGCTGTTTCCGTACAATCATCATTGGCAATCAACGAGCCCGTTTGAGGCATGTAGCCAAAGTCAGCAAAAACAAAATTGCTTCCATCAAGAATACTCACCGTATAAAAAGAGGGAGTACTCAGACTAAATCCTTCCACCCCACCCCATGACGGAACCTGAACGGAGTATAGTCCATCAGACAAATTGCTGAACAGATAGTTCCCGTCAGCATCTGATAATACATAAGAAATAAACAGACCTGTTTCGGCATTATACAAAGATATTGCAACACCGGGCAAACCATTTTCACCAGCATTTTGAACTCCGTTTCCATTGGTGTCGAGAAATGCAGTTCCTGAAATAAAACCTCCTGACGCACAACTGCCGGTTATCACAATATTTGCCGGAGCAGAAACTATACCCCCTTCATCCTGAATTTGATAGGTAAAAATATCCGTCCCGCTAAATGATGCGGGAAGTGAATAAATTACAGAAAGTGAATCAGGGGCGACAGACAGCGTTCCTGTATTGCCGGTGGTTTGGAATATTTGATAAATCCTTTGAATTGGAAAATCACCGGGCATATCGTTTGACAATACTTCAATTTCAACTATGGCAGGCCCACAAACAGATAGATAATCCGGATTTGCTAAAGGTGTGGTTAAAACAGTTGAACTTAACTCTTTACCATGTAGATAGAAAGAGTTAATTGTATTTAAGAAAATGAAAAGCAAAACAATGCACTTCATCAAAGGAGGGGAACAAAAATGCCTGACAAACGCAAACGAATAATTTGAAATCTGTAAGTCTGCAATTCCTTTTAGGCAACAGTTTTCTAACTGCTTCAGGTGTGTTCTTACCTTTATCATGTTGTTTGAGTATAAGGGTTTTAAAAAAAGCCTGTGCTAAAAGCGCAACAGCCTCTGTTTATTTTCAAAAAAGTCATTGATGCAAAGCATCGCAGACGGAGTTTATTAAGGGTTATTAATATTGACGATTAAATGATGAGTACGCTAAAAAAAGCACTTTTAGATTTTGGGTTAAAGGTTATAATTTCACATATATGATACTTTGTGCTGGTAGTGTTTTTTATGCGTTATGAAAGGGGCTATACGTATTATGCTGCTGTATAGTGCATGAAGCATTGAAAAGAGGGTAATTGAGTTGGTTATCCGTTTTTTATGTTTTACAATACGACTAAAATTGATAACAATAGCCATGGCGATGCTATAGAGACTGGCGTTTATCAAGCCTCTTACTTTTAATTTTCCGTTTCGGTTTTCCCCCCTTCTCATTTGCGCCATGGTGGCTTCCACATTAGGGCGGAGTTTTCGATGCGCTTTGGGTATTGTTTGTATATTTTTATGTCGTTGCTGTCGCAGGTAATCTTCGGGTTTAAACTTGTAAATAGCCACTCCTTTTTCATATTTTCGATTTGTCTTGGTGGGGCAAGTGTCTCTGAAGGGGCAATCGTTACAGATATGGAGGTCAAATTCAGCTTTATAGTTTTTTGAAGGTTTAGTGGCGATCACTTGGGGGTGTTGTGAATTGGCACATTGTACCCTATACGTGTTGGTATCGGATTGGAGGGTAATAGTGATGGGGGATGACGCGCAACAGCCTTTAATGGCGGTTTGAATAGGCGTGATACCCAATTCATTGAGTTTAATATCGTTGTCTTCGCTGCCAAAGCCGCCATCGTGGTGCAATTGTTCCAGGTCGGGTGTTTTTCCTTGATGCTGTCCAACCGTTCGTGAAGCAGTTGTGTATCATCGGTATTATTCGTAGCGGTGTGTACATCGGTAATCAACTGCAGGTCATTATCAGGATGGCAGGTTTCGGTCACCATCGCCACATAGCCTTGATATTGTTTGCCCCTTTTTTTCCGATAGGTGGCTTCTGTATCATCGGGCGATTGAAGGCACTTGCTGTTCAGCGCTTCATTGGGCTTAGGCGCAGGTACGCTTGTTTTTCATCCGTTTCAGGCAGGGTAAAGTGTTCGGCATACACGCGGGAAAATACCTGAAAGACTTCGTGTTCCCGATAAATATCCTGCAATTGTGTGTATAGCAAGTGATAGACTTGCCCTAACTTTTGGAGGTGAGTGTTTTGGTCTCCCGGTTTGATATGGCGGATATATTCGTTTGCTTTTTTTCCCGATATAGTCCGACAAGTCAGCAGTATAACGCTCCTGTTCTTCGGCAGTGAGAATGCTGTAAAAGCGCAAAAGCAACTCCACAAGGAGTTCTATGCGACTATAACTGCGTATATTGCTGTTAAGTAGAAGGCTATCCATACGCTGTATCGTTGTCTTTAGTTTCAGTTCTTTGAGTTGTTGGTTTGTTAAGCGGTCGAACAATTTGCCAATCAGATCTTCTCCTGTGTTAACAAGGTGAGTGTTGAGGCGACTTTTGAAGTTGAACAGCGTAGGTTCGGTGAAAGGAACCTTCTCTAAATCCTGAAGACCTAAAGCAAAACGGGTTTCCAAATTAAAGTCTATCTGTTCAAAGAGTTGGGCATACGTCCAGCTATGCTTTTGCATCAACAATAATGCCGCTATCATGCAATTGATAGGAGCATTGGGCGCACTATGTTTGGTCGAATACAGTACCGAAAAGTCTTCCTCTTGTATATTGCAAAAAACAAGCCGATAAAAATGACCGCCACTACTATTTTCAAGCCGTTTTTGCTTATCTTTATTTAAGTAAAACGACAAACCAAAAAGTTGAGATTGATTATGGGTTAAATTCTTCTTGAACATAGATGAAATAACTATTTAAGCATAAAATTACAAAAATATTCTTTAAATAACAAACATACCCAAAACCTTATTTTAGTGAACTCAATGATGTCTGAAAAATTATGGTTTTTGACCTTTAAAACGGGATCAGTTCTTCGACCCATTTTAAAAGGTATTAAATCCAACCAAGCTTACTAATGTGATTTGTTTTTTTTGGTACGGTATTTTCTATTTGGGATAATGAATAGTTAAAAATGTATGATTTCGCCCCATATAATCGGCTAAATTGAAAAGCTGCTAAACAAAGTTATTCAAATAACAGCAAAATGCTTCGGATTAATTTAAAATTTAAAAAAAAGTCGGCAATGCCTGTTTATCAGATACTTTAATAAAGAAAGTGGCATATTGCTTTTTTTAAAATAGTCATGGTAATGTCATTGGAATTAATTACCGGAAACATGGCACAATAATTGTTTTTTTAAGTAAAATTCAAGCATACAAGCTATATTTCAAAGCCTAACATCTATTTGAAAAAAGGCATGATTTTAAAAACTAAAAACTTGAATAGAAAACAAGTCAAATTTTTTGGTTCAAATGTAATAATATTGTCAAAATGAATTAGAATTTTGTCTTTGTGTTTTCGTTCGCCTTGACTATTCAGCTAATTATATAACAAGACTTTCACCTTAAAAATGAACGGATTAAGTAAGTACTACATAAAGAAGATAATAAGCTGTTTTGCCTTAGAAATAACGGCAACAGAAACCGCTAAGAAGTTAAAAGTGAATAGAAATACGGTAAATAAGTATTTTCGAATCATCAGAGAGGCTTTGCTAGAATATCAGATGCTACAGTTAAAAAACCTGAGTATGAATACATCGGATAAACAGTACCTGTTTGGTTGGCACAAAAACGATGGCTTAGTTTATTCGCCGGTCGAAGATGCCCAAATGTTTTCTTTGATAACCAACTCGGGAAAAGTTTTCATAAAACAAGAACCTGCCAATTTTTCAAAAAACACAACAGAATCAGTTCATCTTCCCTTGGTCGAATCGGGAAATATCCCTGCTGAAAGTTCTAATGGAAAAAACCCTATACCTAATACATCAACGGGTAAAGAAATTTTTAAAGGATATTTAACCGGAACTAATGACCCTGCTTTTCACTTTTTTATGTATGCTAAACAAAAATTACTAAAGTTCTATGGAGTTAAAGAAGAATACACTTATCTGTATTTAAAAGAATTGGAGTTCAGGTTTAATCATACCGGCAGGGATTTGTCCAATCTTATTTTAAAACTCCTTCCCCATCACAGTCCCGAATGGAACAGAACCACTAAACACAGAAGATGACCGGTTTTGTTATTCTAATATCAGCTATTTAAGTCTGAATACGATTTTTGTTGTTTGAGTTTATAAGGGTTAAGCCTTTCATCTACTAAATTAGGATGGAAGGCTTTTTTTATGGGTCGGATTTCACTTTTTCTTCTTTTAGGTCGCAAATGAGTTTATTGGTACCTGTAATTATTGTTATCCGATAATTTAATCTTATTTTCACGATATATTAGTTAAATACTGAAAAATCTTTGATCGGGCAGCTATATACTGATGGGTATTTTTATTAGCTAAAACAGGTTAGATATGATGAACAGACAAGAAGCAGAACAAAAATTAAAGACAATCTTTAAGTTCGATGGTTTTCACGATAATCAATGGTTGGTAATTGAACAAATCTTAAAAGGGCAAAGAGTATTGATGATTGCAAAAACCGGTTTTGGAAAATCGCTCTGCTTTCAATTTCCGGCCACACAATTTAAAGGAATTACCATTATTTTTTCACCGCTCGTTGCCTTGATGAGGGATCAGGTGCTTAAGCTCAGAGAACTGGGAATATCTGCAAACTATATATCTTACCAACATTCTGAAGAGGAAAATAATCAAACCATAGAAGATGCCCTTAATGGAAAACTAAAACTCCTGTATATCCATCCGGCAAGGATGGAAAATGTCAATTGGTTGGAATCTGTAAAAAGTACTAACTTTGATATTGCTATGGTTGTGGTTGACGAAGCTCATTGTATTTCTACATGGGGGCATGATTTTATACCTTCTTATCGCAAAATCATCAATTTAGTCAATTTGCTTCCGCTCAATTTTCCCGTATTAGCTACAACCGCCACAGCTACTAAAAGAGTGGAAGAGGACATAAAAACACAAATTGGTAAAAACATGGTTTCTGTCAGAGATAAACTGATGAGACCTAATCTAAACCTCTTTGTTATACACGTAGAATCGGAAGATGAAAAAATGGTATGGCTTGGCCAAAACTTAGAAAATATGGCGGGTACCGGTGTGGTTTATACCGGCACGATTGTGATGACCGAAATATACGCCAAATGGTTTGAATACCTGAACCTTCATGCAGTTCATTATAATTCAAGAATTGATACCGAAACTAAAAAGGAAATTGAATCCGGTTTAATGAATAATAAATATAAATGCGTTGTGAGCACTAATGCTTTGGGTATGGGAATAGACAAACCGGATATTCGATTTGTCGTACATACTCAAATTCCTGTATCGCCCATTCACTATTACCAGGAAATCGGCAGAGCAGGAAGAGACGGATTGACATCCTATATTATCCTGTTTTACAACAAGAACGATGATAGCGCTCTGCCTTTATCCTTTATAGAAGGCGGAAGACCGGAAATCAAAAAGTATCAAAAAGTACTGGATGTAATACAGTCCGAAAGATTGGGCTTGCATGGCATCATTAAGAAAACAAATTTGAAACAAACACAAGTACAGGTAATATTAGCAGATTTGATAGCACAAGGAATAGTGGTAGAAGTGATAGACAATAAAAGCAAAAAATATGAGTATGTGTTTGGTGCACCGATATTAAACACCCAACCCTTTGAATCATTGAGAGCATCAAAATTGAAAGAATTTGATGAAATGCTTAACTATTTGAATACAAAAGATTGCAGAATGAATTTCTTGTGCAATTTTTTGGGCGATTCTCCCTCAAATAACTGTGGAGTTTGTGATAACTGTCGCAACAAGGTTAAAAGTGTCAAAATGACCAAAGAATGGGAAGAAAAACTGGTAGATTTTAGAGAAAATTATTTTCCTGTTCTGGAAGTTGAAAATAAAACCACCCGATTGGTAAACGGTGTTGCCGCTTCATATTTTGGGATTTCAAATGTTGGTCAGGCAATACATCGCAGCAAATATGAACACGGAGGCGATTTCCCGGATTGGTTGCTCAGATTAACTCTCAAAGCATTTTACCGCAATTTTGGAAAAGAAAATTTTGATTTGGTGATTTATGTTCCTCCTACAGTTAGTGGAGATTTGGTTCAGAATTTTGCAGTCAAATTAGCCGGTTCCTTGAAAATAAAAATCTCGCACGGTTTGAAGAAAAACAGAATCACACAATCCCAAAAGATATTTCAAACCGGACTTTTAAAAACTGACAACATAAAAGATTCGTTTACCTTTGACAATCCTGCTGAAATTGTCGGAAAAAGCATTTTACTGGTAGATGATATTTTTGACAGCGGAGCGACTATTAAAGAAATCGGTAAGTATTTATCTAAATTGGGAGCGGTTAACATAACTCCTTTAGTGATAGCAAAAACAGTTGGCGGAGATATATGAAACAATATACAGAAATACCCTATTGGATAACCCTGGCTCATTTGCCAAAATGGGGAGCAGAAAAAATTAACCGTTTAGTCGTGAAAATTATACACGACTACCAAATGACTCTCGAAGACTTCTTTCAATCAGAAAATGAATGGCAGGATAAGTTTGGACTATCAGCCAACGAAATATCAGACCTTCGAAATGCTAAAACCGAATTGCCTAATAATGCTTTTTTAGCGGAAGATTTGCTCTCACAGGGATTTGAGGTCATTCCAATCAGTTCGGATGAATATTCTAAAACCCTGAAAAACAATTTAAAAGTCAAAGCTCCAACTGTATTATATATAAAAGGAAATAAAAAAATATTGCTTGAAGAAAGCATCGCTATTGTAGGCAGCCGCAATGCGGAAGAAATTTCTTTAAAATTTGCAGATAATATCGCAAAATCCGCTTCCAAAGCATTTGAAGTGGTGGTTAGTGGTTTTGCAAAAGGTGTTGACAAACAAGCATTAGACAGTGCTTTACATTACAAGGGGCAAAGTATCATTGTCTTGCCTCAGGGAGTTATGACGTTTGGTTCAGGAATAAAACAGTATTATAAAAGCATTGTTACAGGTGATGTTTTGGTATTAAGTGTTTTTCATCCAAAATCTGCCTGGAGCTCCGGGTTGGCAATGGCCAGAAATCCTATCATTTATGCGCTTGCCTCAAAAATATATGTAGCCCAATCTTCTGATTCCGGAGGAACATGGTCCGGTGTTTTGGATGGTTTAAAAAAAGGACGGATTATTTTTGTCCGAAAACCTGCTGAAGATGAAATAAACGCCAATCTTACCTTGATTGAAAAAGGTGCTAAACCGGTTGATATGGAAGGTAATCTTTTAGAGACTGTTTCTGAAGAGCCAATATTTGCTTCAGCAAAAGAAACTGATAAAATAAAACAATCCGATACTGACTGGAAGAACAGAGTGGTTAGTCTGCTGGAGAAACAAGCAATGACCTCCGCGCAAATTCTTGAGGCAACTCAACTGAATATGACGGAAAAAGAACTGGTCAAAAAACTGAAAACCCTGCCTTTTATTCATACACTCAAAAAGTCCAAAACTGTCCTGTTTACAATAAAACATGAAAATCCGACTTTGTTTTCTTAGTCCATGAATCTGTGATTTTACAATTCATGGAAACTATTCTTCCTGTCTCTTTGGATGGAAGACTGTTTTTTTAAATTTTAGATTATTTTGAAAGTTGCCATTCTTTCAAAATGTTCAGGTCTTTTACCAGATATACTGTTATATTTTTTTGTTCTTCCACTTTTTCAAATGAAGCAGGGGGCTGTTTTACAAAATCCGGGTAATGCTCCCAACCCTTTCCACTCATCCATTGAGTATGCCCGTTTAACAAAATATAGGTCGCTACCTCTTCTTTAAATGGATAGGTTTTAGCTTCTTTGAAAGTAATAAACGTATGTTTTCCGGTTTGAAAACCATAATAATAACGGGCAAAGTTTTTTTGAACTTCGTTTGTTATGATAACTGCATGATGAGGCATTGGTTTAAAAAAACCGTAGATAAGTTGTTTTTGAACCGAATAAGCATTGTTTTGAGCACTGTAAATATGATAGACCTGATATCCGGACATGATAAATACAAACCCTGCAGCAAAAGCCCAATAGACAAACCCTTTTGATTTATTACCGGATTCATGCTTGCTGTTTTCGGAGTTAAATGATTGTTTTTGTTGTGAACGAAAGGCAGGTAAAAGGCTTCTGCCTCCAAACAACAAAGTCATCGGCAAATATATCAGCACTAAAATCCCATATTGCTGTTGAAAAAAGGTAATTGCCGATAAAACGAGTGGTAAAATCACCCAAAACCATTTGTTTTCGGCAAATTTAAAAAACCTTTGAAGTTCAGTTCCTGCAACGATGGCAGCCGGAGGAATGAAAAACAGATAATGCCTTGGATCGGGACACATCGGCATATAATGCCTGAAAGAGGTGGTCCAAAAATATCCGGAGAGAAACAACAATGCGGATACAACTAACCAATATACGTTACCATCGGCTAACGTATATAACGCTTTAAATTTTATCCTGAAAAATGACGGAACAGCAAAAGCAATACCTATGATCATACCCCCCGAAACAAATACAAAGAATTGTTTGTAAGTAATTCTTTCTATCAGGTTTTTCCAGGGTAACCGGTCAAAACTACATTCGGGCATAAAATAACCGTTTCCATCTATGGCGTGAAACCTCGAAAAAGGATGCCCGGTAAGTTTCCAAATCCAACCAAAATAAATCAAAAGCAAGATAGCACCAATCGTAAAGCTAAACAGCCAAAAATCAACGTTTCTTTTGTGTAATATGTCAGAAAAAAACACCCAAGCCAATGCAGGAACAACAAACCATATCGTCTCTTTGGCTAAAAAACCGAATAACAAAAAGGCACAAAACACAAAAGCATGCCCGGCGGCATTGGATAAGCCTGTATTTGTTGAAATATATCTGAACCGGTAAATCGAAGTAAACGCGCCCATTGTTGAAAAAGCCACCAAAGAATCGGGCATCACTTTGTCCGAATAAAAAAATGTCCAGTTATTCAGACAAAACAAAGTGAGCGAAAGACATACAGCAATCGCAGAGCGATTGGGATGGGCAGATAACACCATCCAAGCGGTTAAAAAAGTAATCAACAACGGCATGGTTGATGCTGCTGCATCATTGACCCCAAACAACCAAAAACTCAATCCAACTAAACCTGAGATTGCAGTCCTGTAAGAGAAATGATCGTCGTTAAAAGAAAAAGTGTGGGAAGCAATTTGTTGGGCATATTCACAATATATCATATCGTCATAGCCAAAATGCCCTACATAGCCCAAAATGCGATGAAGCAACATAAACCCAAACATTGCCAGCAAAAAGATATACCCGTTGGTAATAGTCTTTTGCAAAATTGGGTAGTTGGACATAGTTTCAGGCAATTACCGCTAAAATAAAGATTTCGGTTTGTGATGATTAAATTTAATCCCAATACTTACTAAAAGAATGGGCAAATTAGAAAGAAAGTCCAAACCCTGATATTCAAAAAGAATCCTTTGGCTACTTATTCCGGGCTATTCTTTTCCAACAATTCCATAAATACCGGGCTCATGCCCATGCTGGAAAATCCGCCATCGTGAAACAGATTTTGCATCGTAACATAACGGGTAAGGTCTGAAAACAAAGTGATACAATAATCGGCGCAGGCTTCTGCAGGTGCATTTCCCAACGGCGACATTTTATCGGCATATTCAAAAAAATGGTCAAATCCCTTGATGCCTGTTCCTGCTGTGGTAATAGTTGGTGATTGTGAAATTGTATTTACCCTGACCTTTTTGCTTGTGCCATAATAATAACCAAAGGTTCGGGCAATTGATTCAAGCATAGCCTTAGCATCAGACATGTCGTTATAGTCGGGAAATGTTCGTTGTGCGGCAATATAGCTGAGCGCAACTACCGAAGCCCATTCATTCAAAGCGTCTTTTTTATAGGCAGTTTGCAAAGTTTTATGCAAAGACATTGCCGAGACATCAATGGTTTGGGCATAAAACTGATAATTCAAATCAGTATAGGCCTTTTTTTTCCGAACATTCGGGGACATTCCGATAGAGTGCAATACAAAATCGAGTTTCCCGCCTAATATATCCATAGACTGTTGAAACAAATTTTCGAGGTCGGTTTCCAAAGTCGCATCAGCCGGAATAATTTCAGCTCCGCAAACAGTTGCCAACTCTTTGATTTGCCCTAAACGCATGGCAACCGGAGCATTGGTCAGCGTAAATTTTGCTCCCTCTTCGTGTGCTCGCAAAGCTATTTTCCAGGCGATGGATTTTTCGTCTAATGCGCCAAAAATGATGCCCTTTTTACCATTTAACAGATTGTTAGCCATAATCAGCGTTCGTTTGTAGTTGGAGAAGTTCGGAGAAAAAAAACCTGTTAAGGACGTTAAAATCCCGGAGGTTATGAATTAAAGGTTAAAAAGTTTTCTCAAGGTTTCGACTTTGTCTAATTTTTCCCAGGTAAAAGTTTCGTGGCCATTGTGAGAAGAGGGCAACCGTCCCATGTGCCCATAGGCAGAAGTTGGTGAATAAATAGGCTTTTTCAAACCAAGATGCTTAATAATTGCACTGGGTCTAAGGTCAAACACCTCTTTCACTTTTTCTGATATTTGGGCATCTGTCAGAATACTGCCGTTTTCTTTAACCTTGGCTGTTCCGTAAGTATTGATATATAGTCCTACCGGTTCGGCAACCCCAATGGCATAGGCTACTTGTACCAAAACCTGATCGGCGATACCGGCAGCCACCATGTTTTTAGCAATATGGCGAGTAGCATAAGCTGCTGAACGGTCAACTTTTGAGGCATCTTTACCCGAAAAAGCTCCGCCACCATGCGCACCTTTTCCGCCATAAGTGTCCACAATAATTTTGCGTCCGGTAAGTCCTGTATCTCCATGAGGTCCGCCAATTACAAACTTTCCGGTCGGGTTAATATAATAGCGGATATTACCGGCAAACAAATGATGGAGTCGTTCCGGCAGTTTTTCTTTCACTCTTGGAATGAGGTGCATCAAAACATCTTCATAAATAGATTTTTGCATGGCAATATCTGCATCGCTTTGGTGCCGGCCATCGTAAGTTTTGATGAAATCATCGTGTTGCGTAGAAACAACAATGGTATCAATAGCAATGGGCTGATGCACATCATTGTAAAGAATAGTTACCTGACTTTTGGCATCGGGCCTTAGATAAGTCATAACTTTACCTTCTCTTCGGATATCTGCCAATTCACGCAAAAGCAAATGCGACAATTCGAGCGGAAGCGGCATGTAATTATCCGTCTCGTTGGTTGCATATCCAAACATCATACCCTGATCACCGGCCCCTTGTTCTTCTTCTTGCTGACGTTCAACCCCACGGTTTATATCGGCAGATTGTTCGTGAAGGGCAGAGATTACTCCGCAAGATTCTGCATCAAACTGATATTCTGATTTTGTATAGCCAATTCTGCGGATGACATCTCTCGCCGTTTTTTGAACATCTACATAACAATTGCTTTTCACCTCGCCACTTATAACAACCAATCCGGTGGTTACCAATGTTTCACAGGCTACTTTTGATTCGGGATCTTGTTTCAAAAATTCGTCTAAGATGGCATCTGATATCTGGTCTGCTACTTTATCGGGATGTCCTTCTGAAACCGATTCCGAGGTAAATACGTAAGGCATTACAGGATATTATTTTTGTTGGGTAATTTAAATAAATATTTTTGGCTTTTTTAATTCAAGCCCAAAAACGGCTGCAAAAATAGGCTATTTCAGGCTATTTTAAACCTATTTTCAGGAATAAGTGAAGGGGTTGTTCGGAAAATGGCAATTTATTTGGAAACAAACAGAAATTTAATCAAATCAAATCCCGAATCGAGCACAGTTCTACCCATTACATCAAATGAAAAATTGACTACTTTCTCAATCAAAACATCCGTTTGTTCCTTGTTTTCACTCGTATCATTCAGCCAGAATTTAATCATTGCCGGAACTTCGAACCAAATTAAAGCGGCATAACGGCCGGTTAAAACAGATCGCCATTCTATTTCCTGAGTATCCAAGCCTTGTGTGATGAGTTGGTTGGCAAATGACAAAAACAGGGTTTCAAATTGTTTCAGGCAATCGGGTGTTCCGAGGTTAAACCAGCTTTTTGAAAACGAAGCTTCTATAAAAGGCCGGTGTTTTTGGAGTGTTTCTTCCAAAGTATAAAAAAAGGAGAGCATTTTTTCCCGGGAAGTATAACCCTCATACAATTCAGGATCAGCACTTAACTGTGTCAGGGTTTCTGTAAAAAAATCTGCCCAAATACTTTGCTCAATTTCTTTGGCATTACTGAAATGTTCCTGAACCATATCAGAGGCTATACCCATCGTACTTGCAAATCTGAACAGGGTATGCCATTGATTGGGATGTTTGACCACATAATTCATGTAGTTCTGTTTTATCTGCTCTGAGGTCATAAAAATGATGAAATTAAAATTTGATTTTCAAATAGTATCTTTGGGCAATGACAACTGATTTGCACGTAATTAGTTTTGATGTGCCTTATCCGCCGGATTATGGAGGAGTGATGGATGTGTTTCACAAAATTAAGGCTTTATCGGCACTTGGGGTAACTATTTATTTGCATTGTTTTGTTTATCATCGCAAGCCTGCACCGGTTTTGTCCGAAATCTGCAAAGAGGTCTATTATTATCCCCGAAAACCATTTGCGCTCCGCCTTCCTGTTACACTGCCTTATATCACCTCATCCCGTCAAAACGAACTGCTTTTAGAACGTTTGACCCAAAACCATGCGCCAATTTTGTTCGAAGGGCTTCACTCGTGTTACTATCTCAATCATCCGGATTTGAAAGACCGGTTTAAACTTGTGAGGATGCACAATATTGAAGCAGATTATTATAAATTTTTGGGGCTAAGAGAAAAGATTTCGTTTAAAAAACTCTTTTTTCTGTTGGAATCTGTCCGGTTGAGACAATATGAAAAAGTTTTGCAACACGCCACATCAGTAGCCGCAATATCATTTGCAGATAAAGAATATTTGACAACCGGTTTAGGCAATAAAGTCTGGCATCTTCCTGTATTTCATGGAAATATGGAGTTTACCTCACAAACCGGAAATGGAAATTTTGCTTTGTACCACGGCAATTTATCGGTCAATGAAAACAGTCATACCGCTATGTATTTGGTCTGCGAAGTGTTTAACAAGTTACCTTATCCATTGATAATTGCCGGTAAAAACCCGCCTGAGTTTGTTCAAAAAGCAGTCGCCCGACAATCTAACTGCCGCTTATATCCCAATCCAACGGATGAGCAAATGAATGAACTGATGCGTCAGGCACATATTCATGTTCTGCCGGCATTACAACCCACCGGCATAAAGTTGAAATTGCTCAATGCATTGTGTCAGGGGAGATTTTGTTTGGTAAACACGGATATGATTGCCGGTACAGGGTTGGATTCGCTTTGTCATGTTTTTAAAAATACGGAAGAACTCACACGTCAAATTGAAATCTTGTTTGGGCAAAGTTTTTCCATAGACCATATCCGACAAAGAGAAGAACTTTTATCCGAACTTTATTCCGACTCAAAAAATGCTAAAACCCTTTTGAACAAGTTAGAAAATCAATAAGTGTTGGTGAGATTTCGTACAAACTGAAATAAAACCCGCTAAATCAGAACAACCGCTCCACTCCTTCTTTCATCGGCAGCACTCGAAAAATGTCCCTGAATGTTTCGACTTACGGCATTTACTCCTCCAAAATACATGTTTTGGCTTTGCCATTCTGTTTTGTGTTGCCCCTTTGCTAAAGTTAATTTTGAAATTTCTTCCGGTAAAAATCCATATTCGATGTTAAGTTGATGCCCTTCTAAGTGTATTCTCGGATGATTGACAGCTTCCTGTAATGTCAAACCAAAATCGAGCATCAAACTCACAACCTGAACCAAAGCACTCCGGATACGACTTGAACCACTTGACCCGAGAATCGTTTGATTTCCTTCCTGACTAACAAGCAAGGTAGGGGACATCATAGATGACAAACGCAGGTTATTGTGCCAACGGTGAAAACCGTGTGGATTTAAGTCGGCTTCGCCCAACATATTGTTGAGCATCATTCCGGTTCCGGGCACAAAATAATCGCTGCCGGCACCGGATGAATGGGTCAAGGCTGCGGTGTTGCCTTCACTATCAGCAACGCTGATATGTGTGGTATTTCCCAAACGGCTGCTGATGGGTTCGGCGTATTTAGCAATAGTCTGTTCGTTCAAAAGTTTTGAAATCACCTCGGGATGATAAAGGTTTGGGTCAAACTCATGTTTGCGGGCCAGATTAGTGAGCGAAAAGACATCACTCAGAACTCTTAAATATTCATTTGACCCGGGCTTGAATTTGTGTTGAACATTCAGGGTTTGCAACAACTGCAAAGCAAAAGCGATGAGTGATCCGCCCGAAGAAGGAGGCGGATTGGTGAATATGGTATGTCCCCGATATTCTGTTTTCAGAGGTATTCGTTCAATTACCCGATAAGAAGAAAAGTCCTGAGTCGTTAAATATCCTCCTTTCGACAGACAGTCCTGAACAATTTGCTGTCCGATTTCACCTTCATAAAACAATCGGGCACCTTCTTTGGAAAGGGCAAACAAAGTATCATCAAGGTGTGGAATTAAGATTGGCTCACCCACTTTTTTCAAAGTCCCATCTGAATGGGTAAAAATGCTTCTACCAGTTTCGGAGGCTGTCAAAATTGGATGAAGCAGTTGCATGGTGTAATGCAAAAACGGAGAAATAAGAACTCCTTTTTTTGCCAAAGCCAAAGCCGGGGCAACAACTTCTGAAAAAGGAAGCCGTCCTAATTGTTTATGGATATGAAATATACCGGCAATATTTCCCGGAACTACCATTGAGGCCATTCCAATATGAAAATCCTGTGTGTTGTCGCCAAAGTGAAGGGTTACTTTTCTGAAATCAATTTCATTTTCAGGGCGTTTCTGTAAAGGGGTTTGTGCAAAAAAATCAAACAGAACCGCTTTACCGGAAGAATTCCGGGCCAACATAAAACCACCTCCTCCGGCAGAAATATAGGTCGGTTCGCAAACAAATGATGCTATAAAAGCTCCGACTACCGAATCATAAGCATTACCGCCCATATTCAGAATTTCAGCTCCGGCTTTTGCGGTTTCTGCATGACCGGCTGCTATAATTCCTTTGTTTTTCATTGTTATATTTAAAAATTCCCGGCATTAAAGAAAAAGACTTCAACTGATTTGTTTTGCAATCAATTTTGCATCCGGATTTTATACCAATTCAATATCTAAAAGAACCCACCCCTAACCTAATACCCCCCTGCACCCTCAAGTGGGGTAAGGAGGGGAATTTGAAGACATTTGTCAGTAATTGATGGTTCAAAATTAAATCATAGTTGATTTTATTGCTGCGCAAAAAAACATTTATCTCCTCGTTAAAATCAGATACAGCGGTAATGGGTATAGTGAAGAGTTTGATTTGCACAAAAAATTTTTATTTATGTGATTTCAACATGGCTGCCACACATTAAAAAAAAGAAGGGAGGCGATATCTTTGTAATTTTGCGAATTGCAAACCCAAAATCAAAGTATATGCCTCCCAACATTCTGCCTTTAGAGTTATATAAAGACATCCTGTCAGTAGCAAAGATATTACAATTAAGGGATTTTCTGTACTGTTTTATGTGTATTCGATATGGAGTAAGTGTACGGAGTTTATGCCGCTATAGTAACTACTCTGTTCGCACTTGGTTTCGTTTTATGTCAGAGGACTACCTGTGGGAGCGCATTCGTATGAAGTTGTTTTTGAAGTGGGTGTATCAACCGGAGGAGAATTATATTATAGCCATAGACGAAGTGGTAGAAGGGAAAAGTCGGGACAAGACCTATGGTTTGTCGAAGTTTTGGAGCAGCATTCAGAAATGCCCCATATTCGGGATTTGTTTTTTTGTGCTTCTCTGATAGCTGGGGAAACGGAAATCATATCCGATGGTGGTAGAGCAAGTCGTACAGACAGAGGGGGACAGGAAGCGGATAGCGGAACAGAAAAAGAAGGCATTAGCTGGCAAGCGCGCAGTGCCGAAGGCAGATGTTTGGTTCGTGGCAGGAAGCAAGGCAGCAAAAACCGACCCAAGCAGCCCAATCCTACGGCATCCTTTCGGGCATTCACCGCCTTGTTAAACAAGTTGCTTTCGTGCTTACCGGGCATCAACCTGACCTATATGGTAGCAGACTGTGCTTATGCCTCGGCAGATTATTTCTCTGCGGTAACAAAGACCGGACTTCACCTGATTACCCGTTTGCCTGTAAATGCCGCCCTCGTCTATGCCTACTCAGACCCAGTAGCCCCAAAACATCGGGGAAGACCCAAAAAATACGGAGAAAAAGTAGATTTGAACAACCTTGATAACCAAGAACTGAAAGACACCAAAACCGAAAATGGTCTCCTTACTCAGATATGGCAACTGCCCTGTTACAACAAATCCTTAAGCAAAAACCTGTTAAATGTGGGGATAGTAAAAATAACCAATTTGAAAACCCAAAAAGTAGCCTTCTCTAAATTTTGCACCACCGACCCTAACCTCGACTGGCAAACTATGATAGATTATTATAGTTTGCGTTTTCAGATTGAGTTTGACTTTCGGGATGCCAAACAATTTTTCGGACTATCCGATTTCAAAAACTACACCTCGAAAAATCTGACCAATTTTGTTAATCTATGCTTTACCGCTACCTTGACGGCTAAAATTTTGCAGGCACAATATCAGGTTAAATACAATAACCCTAACTTTAGCATTTTAGACCTCAAAATACTCTGTAATACGCGTTTTACGGTCAAAACAGTTATTAAATTGGTACGAAAATCGCCCGATTCAATTTTTAATACTCAATTCGCAGACGGGTTTATGCCAACAGATTTGGTCAATGTCGCTTAAATATCTATAATATAGAAGAAAAAACACGACCGTCTTATCTTATATTTGTGGCAGCCTTGTTGACTTTTAATCTCAATTTAAAAAGGAATTTTAATACTCTAACGGATCAGCTACTATATGTTTAAAGACAATTTTTCCCGTTTATTCCAAAAAAATAACGAAGTTTACAAGCATTTGTAATAAAGTCCAAACTCTCTCCAACCCTTTATTTAAAAGCATTTCCAACTATAAAGGTCTATCAGAAACCTATGTTTTTGTAAAACTTGGTTGCAGCACCCAAACAGGTTGAGGTATCTTTGTATTGTGAGACGGAAATAACTACTCACAAAAATTAACTTCAAAAACAAAAATTAACTACCCCAAAAAACAAAACAATGAAAACAGCATCTTTCTTCTTCGCAGTGTTCTTTTTGCTATTATCCGTAGGCAGTGCTTATGCTCAGGTCAGCAACAGTTTTGAAGGCACCTATTATACCACTGCCAACAATCAAAACATTTCCATGCAAATTATGCCTTATGAAGATGGCATCGTAGGACAAATAGTTATGGGCAATGAAACTGCCGAATTTTTAGGCACCCTTCAGGGCAACGAATCCTACGGTTTATTACAGGAAACAAGCAGTGGCGATGTCAGCGCTTATCATGCAGTCGTTCGTGGAAGCCGTTTGGATTTTACTATTTCCATCGTTGATCCCTCAACGTATCAAACTAGCGATGTTACTCTTAATTTTAACAGAGGAACTGCCCCTGTACATACAAACACTGCCACCACTCAACCGGCAATCAAAAACCACACCCAAACCTCTAACAATGGAGGTTCTAACTCGGCAACTGCCAGACAATGGCGCGATTTACTGTCAGATACCCGATTGACCTATATGAGTTCATACAGTTCGGGATATGGCGACAGCTATGGCGGATATTCGGTAAAACGCAGCATGGATTTATGCAGTCAGGGGATACTTTACCTACGCCGGCAGCAGCAATTTCAGTGTCAATGCCCCGGCGCAAGCGCCTACAACGCCGGCAACAGCGTTTTTTATTCGAATATCCGGCTTTGTTTTTTGGGGTTACAATCAGAGGGTAGGTCAAATAACCTATCCTCTATTTTAAAACAAAAAAAAACTTCAAATTGATTTAAACTTTCCTGAAGACTATTGTTCTTAACTCCAAAATGTGTAATATTGTAATCAGTTAAAAAATCTTTACCTACTTATCCTCTTTAGGTTAAATTTATCACAACAATTCAAATAATCAAACATGAAAAACTTAATTTTCTTAGCTGCATTTTTCACCTGCTTGTTCTATAATACCCAGGAATCAAAAGCACAATTTGCTACTACTGTTAAAGAATTTTCATCAACAGAGAAAATACTTGTAAAAGAATATTGTCCTACCTGTACCAACGGCATGTTAATCATCAGCTCAGACGGGCGTTGTTGTTGTGTAAAAAGCGATGGCAGTCAAACCTGCGGCAAATCAACTACTCACCTCGATGCGCCTCAAAAAACATTATTAACCCAACAAATGGGGATTGGTGCCGTGGATCCTTGCGATGATCAAGGAAGTAGTTGCCTGACTTTAAAAAGGTGAAAGCGATGAATATTCCCTTTCAAAGGATTATTTTAATCACTCCCTCTATGCAAAAAGCAATTTTGAAAAAATAATCAGATTTTTTTAAATAAACCGGACGGGGTAAAGGAATATTAATTCTTTATCCCGTCTTTGATTTTTGTGGAACAAATAAAACTAGAGGAAGAGTTGCCCTTTTTTGATTTAACTTTGCTACTTTTAAGTTGATTTGAATAGGTTTAAAGATAATTCTGATTGCACTCATGAAATCTAAGATATTAATCTTGTTGATTTGTTTCCTGCTGTTTTCATTTTGGAAAAATGGCAATTATGTATCCGGAAACGAAGAAACACCACCACAAAACATGACCGGTGCGGGAACCACCGAAACCTGCCTGAGTTGTCATAGTCCAGGCACCGGAGGAAGCGGATCAATTTTAGTAACATTTAATGCCGGAAACAATCAATACATAGCCGGGCAAACTTACCAAATGTCGGTAACCCTCAGCCATATTGGTCAAAAAAGATGGGGGTTTTCAATGGTTGCCCGTAATGCTGCAAATGAAAATGTTGGCACCTGGGTTCCCAATAACATAGATTCCAAGGCTTATGCAAGCAGCACACATATCGGCCATAAAAATGCCCCTGTCATGACCGATACTTATACCTTTAACTTTAGTTGGATAGCCCCATCCACAACAGGAACAGGGGATATTACCTTTTACACTGTGGGTAACGCTGCCAATAACGACAGCAACTCTACAGGCGATTACATCTATTTTCAAATTGTAACCATTGCCGAAGTTATTCCTCAGCCAACGGTTCATTTGCGTCTGTTTTTAGAAGGTGCCCTCAACGCCGAAGCAACAGCAATGAATACAAACATTCAATCTCAGGGACTGTTGCCTCAATTTCAGCCTTTTGGTTCAGCTCCCTGGTTGTACTACGGTACTGAAATGATTGTTCAACCAAATGCTAATATTGCCGATTGGGTGCTGCTTGAAGCCCGAAATCCGGCTAATCCCGCAGTAGTCGAAGCCCGTAAAGCTGCGTTATTGCTCAACAATGGTACTTTGCAAGATGCAGACGGTTCACCGGGAGTAACTTTTACCGGTCTCCCGACCGGAAGTTATTTTATTGCCGTAAAACATCGCAATCATTTGGCGGCAATGAGCAGTAACCCCATCACCTTACCCAATGGCAATGCCTGTGCATCAGGTAGTACCTGTGATTTGAGACTGCCTCAAAACACCCTATATGGCAATTTAATTCTTTCAGACAAAGGCAATGGTTTCTGGGCGCTTTCGTGCGGAGACGTTAATCAGGACGGTGCAGTAACATTTCACGACTTCAATTTGTGGCGAAGCAGTATCGGTTTTTTTACCGGCTATTTTTCAACAGATATAAACATGGACGGACAAACTGGCCTCCCCGATTTTGGGGTTTTTCGACCTAATTTCGGCAAAACAACTTTGAACGAACTGAGATAGTCCAAAATTTTTTGTTTATATTTGTCAACAAGGCTGCCACAAATATAAGATAAGACGGTCGTGTTTTTTCTTCTATATTATAGATATTTAAGCGACATTGACCAAATCTGTTGGCATAAACCCGTCTGCGAATTGAGTATTAAAAATTGAATCGGGCGATTTTCGTACCAATTTAATAACTGTTTTGACCGTAAAACGCGTATTACAGAGTATTTTGAGGTCTAAAATGCTAAAGTTAGGGTTATTGTATTTAACCTGATATTGTGCCTGCAAAATTTTAGCCGTCAAGGTAGCGGTAAAGCATAGATTAACAAAATTGGTCAGATTTTTCGAGGTGTAGTTTTTGAAATCGGATAGTCCGAAAAATTGTTTGGCATCCCGAAAGTCAAACTCAATCTGAAAACGCAAACTATAATAATCTATCATAGTTTGCCAGTCGAGGTTAGGGTCGGTGGTGCAAAATTTAGAGAAGGCTACTTTTTTGGGTTTTCAAATTGGTTATTTTTACTATCCCCACATTTAACAGGTTTTTGCTTAAGGATTTGTTGTAACAGGGCAGTTGCCATATCTGAGTAAGGAGACCATTTTCGGTTTTGGTGTCTTTCAGTTCTTGGTTATCAAGGTTGTTCAAATCTACTTTTTCTCCGTATTTTTGGGTCTTCCCCGATGTTTTGGGGCTACTGGGTCTGAGTAGGCATAGACGAGGGCGGCATTTACAGGCAAACGGGTAATCAGGTGAAGTCCGGTCTTTGTTACCGCAGAGAAATAATCTGCCGAGGCATAAGCACAGTCTGCTACCATATAGGTCAGGTTGATGCCCGGTAAGCACGAAAGCAACTTGTTTAACAAGGCGGTGAATGCCCGAAAGGATGCCGTAGGATTGGGCTGCTTGGGTCGGTTTTTGCTGCCTTGCTTCCTGCCACGAACCAAACATCTGCCTTCGGCACTGCGCCGCTTGCCAGCTAATGCCTTCTTTTTCTGTTCCGCTATCCGCTTCCTGTCCCCCTCTGTCTGTACGACTTGCTCTACCACCATCGGATATGATTTCCGTTTCCCCACAGCTATCAGAGAAGCACAA
The DNA here is from genome assembly GCA_016700115.1 of Sphingobacteriales bacterium. Taxonomy (NCBI): domain Bacteria; kingdom Pseudomonadati; phylum Bacteroidota; class Sphingobacteriia; order Sphingobacteriales; species Sphingobacteriales bacterium. The sequence continues at coordinate 5,258,805 of CP064999.1, forward strand.
AAAAACAAATCCCGAATATGGGGCATTTCTGAATGCTGCTCCAAAACTTCGACAAACCATAGGTCTTGTCCCGACTTTTCCCTTCTACCACTTCGTCTATGGCTATAATATAATTCTCCTCCGGTTGATACACCCACTTCAAAAACAACTTCATACGAATGCGCTCCCACAGGTAGTCCTCTGACATAAAAAACGAAACCAAGTGCGAACAGAGTAGTTACTATAGCGGCATAAACTCCGTACACTTACTCCATATCGAATACACATAAAACAGTACAGAAAATCCCTTAATTGTAATATCTTTGCTACTGACAGGATGTCTTTATATAACTCTAAAGGCAGAATGTTGGGAGGCATATACTTTGATTTTGGGTTTGCAATTCGCAAAATTACAAAGATATCGCCTCCCTTCTTTTTTTTAATGTGTGGCAGCCATGTTGTGATTTTGAAAAAAAATTTTTCCGCCTTCGGCGGAATGACTGTTTCTGTTCTTTTGCCAATCAAAAAAAGCACCCTCCACTTCGCTACCGCTTCGTTCCGCTTTGCTTTTTTCGTTGGCAAACTCATGCCCTAACCTTAGCTTAAAGGAAAAAACCGGAAAAGCTAACCGTTAGAACTGCGGGACGCAACCAGGCGGAAGCCAAGGTCGTCGTCGCGGTTGTCGGGGTGGTAGTTGATGCGGTAAGCCACCCGGCAGTGCCGCGGATCGGAGTCCCAACTGCCGCCACGATACACGCGAAACGAGCCGCTATCCGGTCCTTTGGGGTTCAAGGTATGGCTTTTTTTGTAATAGTCAGAGTCCATCCAATCCCAACACCACTCCCATACATTTCCGCTCATATTGTATAAACCCAAAGCGTTAGGCTTAAAACTATCTACCGGTACCGTTTTGCCGCGGTATTCCCCTACTTCGGAATAAAGTTTTTTATAGCTTGCACTTGCATCAAAATTGGCTTCGGTAGCGCGCAAAATATTTTGCCCATTGCCAAAGCGCACCTTCTTACCCCCTTCCCGAGCCGCATACTCCCATTCTGCCTCGGTAGGCAGGCGGTAGCCGTTGGCGTTCCAAATAGGAATAATGGTGCTGGAAGCAAGATTATTAACATTACCCTTGATGTCATAAGCAGGGGTTAGCTTGTGTTGGCGGCTTAACCAGTTGCAATACTCCACTGCAAAATACCACTCTACGTTGATTACCGGTCTGTTCCCCCTTCCCCATCCCTTATCATCCGGCTTCTCTCTTCTTTTGGCTTCGCAAAAAGCATCATACTCCTCAAATGTTACGCAATACGCACTCATATAAAAATCGGACAGGGTTACCTGATGTACCGGTTTTTCCCTTTCAAATTCATTATCCCCCATCACATCGCCCATCATAAAAGTACCTCCTTTTATGAATTTCATGTGGGCGGGGAGGAGGATGCCCGATTGCTTTACAAAAATGTTCTCGAGTATTGTATTGATTACAATTGTGTCTTTTTCGTCAACAGGTCTTGTCTGCAAATCCATCAGATGGGTTTCCAAACGAGCTAACTCTTGCCTTTTCAGGGCGATTAGTTTTACGGTTTCATCTATGGTGGGTGGCAGTATCAGCTTTGTTACCGGGGGTTGCAATATATCGGTCAGCCCGGGCAGGCGGAGGGTCTTGGTTTGGATGCTTTCCTGTAGCTTTTGAAGGAGGGCGTTTATGGTGGGGTGGTCGAGGGTTTTTAGGGTTTGGATTAGCGGGGAGGAGGTTGGGGTTTGGAGGTCGGAGCGTGTCAGTATCAGGTTGTTGCCGATGTTGTATTTTTCAAACAAAGCTGGTTGTATGGCCAATCCCTGTAAGGAAACATTGATAACGGCAATGCTGAAATCGTCAATATGCAGGTCATAGTGTTGGTTGCCTCTAAGTGGATGTTGGTAATCGGTGCCTCCGAGTTCGCAAGGGCCAAACTTATTAAGCACTTCCAAATACATGCCGTCGTAGTCTATCAAGACCAATTCTCCCTGCGGCGTTACCAATATATTGTCGTGTTTCAGGTCGCCGTGTGCAATGGGTTGCGACAGCAACCAGACTGCCAAGCTCGAAAATTTTTCGCTGAGTTGTTGCAGGGCTCCGGTATTATTGTCTGTGCAATGTGTCCGCACTGCTTCAAACAAAGTAACTCCTTCTGCCCATTCCATAAAGACCACGGGGTATTCGCCTGCTCCTGCAATCTCGCTATCTACCCATAATTCGTTGGGCAGATAACGGTAGTGTACCCAGTAAGGTGAAGAATTGTTTTGCAAATAACCGGCAATGGCGGTCAATCGCTCATGTCTGTCGGGTGAATCTCTGTGAAAACACTTAACCGCATACAATTTGTCCGTTTCGGGGTTTCGCATTTTAAACACCACAGCAAAATTGCCCGATGCGAATTTCGGCTGACCCGGTGTTTCTTCTACCATTTCCAACGGCAGCAGGTCTTTAAAATTATCACCCGCAGCAATAACAGCTTGTTTGTATTCTAAAATTGAAGGAAAAGGCATAGGAGCTATTAAATGTCATTGAATGAAAAAGCATATATTTTAAAAACCCTTTTTAATTGTTTCGCATGGTTTGTTTCGGGGCAACAGGTTTTATTGTAGAGACAAGGCATGCCTTGTCTCTACAAAATATACAATGCCTTGTCTCTACAAAATACCATGACTTGTCTAAAGGATATATCAACCATAGTTCTCGGCACATAAAGGAATTTCTTAGTTGGTTTTTTTGGTTATGACCATTGTTGAAGGGTATAATACAAGTAAGGTATAATCATCGCGCAACAAACATCTTTGCTCGTAAGCGTCATACAATAACCGTTCAAAGTTTTTGGGGTCACGGGCAGCCTGCATCAATATTCCAAACCATTCTGAAAATCGCGGTCGGCTTTCGGTTTGCGAAACGGTTTCAATAATTCTCCCTAATCTGCCGCCGCATTGCCTTGCATTTTCCAGCCAAATTCGGTTTTTTTCATTTGCTTCAGAGAGCAAATACTGCACCCAAATCCACTGGGCTAAGGCATCGGAAGCCAATATCCAGCAGTCATCCGGCAGTAAACTGCCCGAATCTGCCGAGATTTGTAAATCAATTGTTTCCTGGTTTGCCCAGTTCAGCAAGTTGGGCAAAGCCTCCCACTGTTCGGGGGTTTGAAAATGTTTGGGTGTTTCCAATTGACCATTTGATACGTTATACCTAAAAATAACACTGTCCCCGACACATAGATAATTCCAACATGGGCTGCCGCCCTCTTTGTTTTCAAACAACCATAAGGCACAAAGCGTAGCGGCAGACCCTTCATTGTAAAATTTATTTTTCAGGAAAGTTTCATTCGACGGAAGGTTCCCTTCCGCTTTATTATAAAAGCTTTCCCACCATCCATTTAGCCAGTCGTCAATATCTGTTGCCGAGATTAAAGGCTTTTCAGGTAGCTGTTGCACCAAAGCCTTAGCCCATTCCGAAGTAAAAACCCCATATCCGCCTGCTCCGTCAGATAGACCTAAAATATAAGCGTTTCCATCAGACGACTGCTTATAACGGGCGTAGTCCTCATTGGGGCGTTCCTGTCCGTTATCGGCTATATCATTGTGGGGTTTTACCGCAGTTTGCCAAACTATCTTATGACCGGCAAATACATCGCACATCAGGAATGTTTAATTTGATTTTGTACGGTTATTGTACCTACGTCTATCATTTTTATCAACTCTCCGACTCCCGATTTAAAACTCATTCCGACAAAGTTAATATCTGAACTAATACTTCTTTGTTTTTTGATTTCCTGTTGGTATTTCTCCGGCAAAATACTGGACATTCGGAATAATAACTGGGCGTATTTATCATCGGGTAGATCGCTTTCTGTAGTCGGAAAACAGAGAGCATCCCCATCGTGATCTTCAATATGGCAGTTAAACAGCAGCACATTTCCGTCATTGGTTGACAAATCTTTCAGTGAATTTGCCGCATCTAACAACTTTTCGTTTGTAGCATCTGTAGCCGCACCGTCTGTAATATTAATAACCGTAGGAGGATAACTGTCTTGATTTTTGCCGACCCACTCCTTCAATAAATTGGTTGCCTTTTTAAGCGCATCGCACATGGGGGTTTGATTTGCCGCAATCGCTTCAAACCACCAATGCTGAGTTTCTTCCTGTTCTTTTTCACCCCCGCCACGAACTTTCTTAATAACCTTAAATGTCTTGATAATTGCTTTTTGTTCAAGTTCGGAGAGGCTAAGCCATACTGTACCATTGATGCTTTTAGAAATAAAATCGGCACTTTTGCTGTTTTGTCCGTATCCGATAACGGCAATGTCAATGTAGTTGCCTAAACCGTAATCTTTTTTTGATTTACTGATTATTTCCTCCAAAGTTTGGTTTAAAATTCGCGCAACTGCTGTTGCTTTATTTAAAGTACTGCCCCTATACTGCAATCCACCGGCACTCATTGACCCCGATTGGTCAATCAAAAACACGATTGCAGTAGGCCGGTCGCGTCTTATTTCTGCATTGTATTTTCCTTTTTTCAACAATTGGTTTCCTGTTTTAATCAGATTATTCCCGGTAGTCAGGTTGTTGCCCGGAGTTGGAACAATAGGATGTTGGCTCATGTTTTTTTTGTTTTTTAAAGATGGTGCAATTTAATTTTATTTAGAGTAATCGCGAATCTTAATGTAAGTGCTTTTTATTACTGAAAAGTAAGTTGTGCATTACATTTAAAACAATAATGTTAACAATTCTTTTTTTGTCATTTGGTGGTGATTTGAAATTTCGGTTAAAATATTAGATAATGTGCCTATGCTTATAGGGTTGTGCATTGGTATAGTTATATGATGTTGTCCGTTTAAATGGGTAGTCAGCCTTAAATGACTGCCGGTTTGTCTGGTTACAGTATAGCCTAATACAACGAGAACTTGTGCAAGTTCTTTGCCATTTACATTACGAGGCAGTTTCATACTATTATCAGCTCTTGTTTAACAAAGTGCAATCTTATCAAAGCCGGTTTATTGTTTTCCTCAAAATGGCATAAAACGGCATCGCGCACCATTTCTCTGAGTTCGGGTAAGGTATCGGCTTCGGTATAAATACCATACCCTAATGCCCTTGCCGTGAAGGCATTTTCGGGTGTTTCTTCTACTATAAAAATTATTTCGGTATTGACAGGATGTTGACTCATATTTGTTTCGATTTTCTAAGGTGATGTAATTGGTTTTCCAATTGTTGTTTGGCATTGGCAAAATAGGCATCCCAATCGTTGCCGATATGTATAATCGTTTTATAGGTTTCGGAGTTTGTGAGTTCCGCAATTTCTTGTATAAGTTTTTGCAATGCTTGTTTCAGATAGGCTATTCTTGCCCGGAGTTGGTCTTTTTGGAGTTTGCTGTTGTCGGTTGGGGTAAAGGGTTTGCCTTTTTCGAGATAGTCCAAAATCTTTTTGACCTGTTCAATATCTTTGGCTTCGTAAGCGGCTTGCAGTTCGACAAAAATATGATGCGCTTTTGCCTTCAAAGCATCATCTTGAACGGTATCGGGATGGCAAAGCTTAACTGCTTTTTTGTAGAGTGCTTTCAGCAGGTTTTCGTCTTCGGGGTTTAGGTAGGGTGTTTCTTTTCCCCGCGCCTGCGCATATTCCTGATGCGCCTGTCGGAATTGGTTTTTCAGGTCTTCGTAAGCCTGTTGTTTTTTTTCGTTTTCAGGGGCATGTTTGGCAGCCTGTTCCGCCTGTTCGGTTTGGAGTTCCATGATTTGCAGGATCAGTTCGCCCAATTCAAGCTGATAGCGTTGGTTAAAGGCTTTAATCAGGGCTTCTAATTCGGTTTTTTCGTCGCGCAAAGCGTTTAGCTGCATTTCGAGCGTTTTTAGTTCAAATTGCAGTTCTTCTAATTCGTAGTCTTGGTACTTGGCAAGTGCGATGAGGTGTTGCAGCCAATTTCCTATGAGTGTTTCTGCCTCCTGATGCATGTTTTGGTGCAGACATTCTTCAATTTTAAGCCACTCGGAGGGCATTTCTATTAGGAGTTGTGCGGTTTTATTGCGTTGCAGCAAAATATCATCTGTGTCGGACAAGGCAAGGGCATTGCGCAGCATTTCGAGGCGTTTGCACAAAATACTTGAATCGGCCTTGTCGCTTATTTTACCTCCGTATTTTTGTTTCAGCCGGTTGAAATTATTCACATAATCTGCAATAATATCAAGGTCATTGCTTATAATGATAATGTTTTCATCGTTTTGTTGTGCTTGATACGTCCAGTTATAGGAACCGGTAATCACGGTATGTGTATCAATTATGCAATACTTGTTGTGCATTTTCCGGTAGTCTTCCGGTTTCATAAAAACAACTTCGGCATTGTTTGTCTGTATCAACCGCTCCAAGTCTATATTTCGTGCATTGTTGTTAATGTCGTCGTTGAGCAGTAACAATTCTACTTTAGCACCGGCATTGGCCATTTGGCATAGCTGCTCGTATAGGTTTTGGTCGGTAAGCCAGGCCATTGCAAGGCGAATGTATTGTTTTGCACCCTGAATTTCTATACTGAGATGGTGTTGAATATTGTCGAATATAGCTCGAATTTGAGGCATGAGCAGATTTTGGTTAAAGATAACGTTTTTTTGTTGATGATACCTCTACCCTACCCTGTCTGTCATAGCATTTGCACCGTTGTTTACATTCCCATAGACCACCAAAGGATTTAATACCTAAAAAGTGAAACAGTCCAGCGTGTTTTATTTGCCCTAAGTGTAAAGTTAACCCCGATAACTGCGACAAACCAATAAAAAGCAATCGCAATAAAATATGAGAACCGGATTTATCTTATTACTGCTGCTCTTATCTGCTTTTTGCAAAACAGAGCTGCAAGCACAAAATAATCCTCAGACCGAGGTGTGGACATTTGAACAATGTACGGATTATGCACAACAACATAATGTGCAGGCGATGCAACTGCAACTGCAAACAGAATCGGCCGAAATCAATCTTCAGCAAAGTAAATACAACCGTTTGCCAAATGCCAATGCCAATTTTTCGCATGGGTTAAACTATGGGCGAAGTATTGACCCTTTTACCAACACTTTTAATACTGAAGCCATTCAAGCCTCTCAAATTCAAGTGGGAAGTAACGTAGTTTTATTTAATGGCTTGCGCCAGAAAAACACGATTGAACAGAGAAAACTTGAACTTGAAGCAGCAAACTGGGATTTAAAAGACCTGCATAACAACCTTGAACTGAATGTTTTATCGGCTTATTTGCAAATACTGCTTGCTCAGGAACAATTTCGAATATTGGAACAACAGGCCGAGGTAACCCAACGACAATACAAACAAACTGAAAGTTTTGTGAAAGCAGGAGCGCTGCCCGCCGGCAATCTGTTAGATATAGAAGCACAGATTGCCAACGACCGGCTAAATACGGTCAATGCCCGTAATGCCATTGCCACTGCTTATCTCGGACTGTCACAAATCCTCAATTATTACCAACCTTTTGAAGTGAAAAAGCCAAATATTGCAGCTTTGGCTTTGACTGCGATCGAACAAATATCGGCCGAACAGGTCTATGAAGCGGCGTTAAGCTCTCAACCTCAACTTCAAAGTGCGCTGCTTCGAACGCGGGTTGCCGAGCAAACTCTGAAAGTGGCAGAAGGTGGTAAGTATCCCACCGTAACCTTATCGGCAAATTTGAGTTCTCTGTATTCAAGCCGTGCAGAGGAGTTGATTATTGGCAGTTCTTTTGATACCCTCCTGACCAATTATTTTACGCTGACCGGAACTCCCATTGTCAGCCTTACTCCTGAATACACGTTAAAGAAAACCAACTACCCCAAGCAACTTTGGAACAATTTGGGTGGTTTTGTCGGCATCAATGTTTCAGTGCCTATTTTTAATCAATATCAGGTTAAAAACTCCATAAAACTTTCGCGGATTGGCGTATCTAATGCAAGACTCAATCAGGAAAATGCCAGAAACACCCTGAGACAACAAATTGAGCAGGCTTATCTCAACGGCCGCTCGGCAGCTTTGCGCTATGAGGCCTCGCAAACCAACGTTGCAGCATTGGAACAATCGGTCAATCAAACTGAAAAGCGCATGAATGCAGGAACTGCTACTTCGCTGGAATATCTGAATATAAAAAACAACCTTACCGTTGCCCAACTAAATCTGGAATCGGCGAAATATGAATATTATTTCAGACTAAAAATTCTCGACTTTTATCAAGGCAAACCGGTTGTTTTGGAATAATTATACCACTTCAATATCTAAAAAAACCCACCCCTAACCCCTCCAAGGAAGGGAATTTAAAGAAGTATGTCAGTAATTGATGGTTTAAAATTAAATCATAGTTGGTATTAGAGTGCTCATTTAAGCGCACAAAAAGAGTGGAAAATAAAAAAACACCTGACAGATATAGTGCAAAATTGCAACCAATTCTGTCAGGTGTTTTTTATGAATAAGTAGTATTAAACAACCCTAAACTTTAGAATATTTATTCTGTTTCCAGTTCTTTGTCTTTTCCATTAAAGTCGAAGGTCAAAGAAAAACGGAGCGTGTTGTCCAAAGGATTGCGCTGACCGCTGACCGGAATTAAATAAGAGAAATTAAAACCAAATACGCTATATCTCAAGCCAAGTCCAACCGTTAAAAATTTGCGGTTGCCTTTGTATCTATGTTCATTAAAATGTCCAACCCTTACTGCAAATTGCTCGTTATACCAATATTCTGCACCAATAGAATACATTAGCTCCTGAAATTCTTCTTTTGCACCTCCGGGAGCGTCTCCAAAAGAACCGAACATACCACTAAGCAATGGTTTTTCGCGAGTATCAGGCACTAAGTTGTTGTTGGTGTCTAAGGTATCAGGGGTAGGAACCATTAACTTGTTGATATCGGCAGTAACCATGATGGTGTTATGGTCATCTAATCGCATTTTTAATCCGGCACCGATACCCATGTTAATAGGTATGAAATCCCGGGTATCATCGTTCAGATAAGAAACTTTGTTTCCGATATTTGAAAAAGCGGCACCCAAAGAAAGGGTACTTCCGCCCGGTGCAAAATTGACAGGCGTTTTGTAGTAAAATCCTATGTCGGCTGCAACAGCCTGAGCCGCTTTAACAATATTTCCACTACCGACTTCCTGACCTCTTGCAAGGTCTGATCTGACATATTTAAGGGTAATTCCGGTAGAAAATTTTTCAGAAAGTCTTCGCGAATATCCAAGGTCGAAAGCAAATTCGTTGGGATTGTACTGACCTGCGTCATTGCCTGTAATATCGGTAAAATTTATATTGCCAAGTGAAAAATAGCGCATAGAAAAACCCAATGCCTGAAGGTCATCTATTTTGTAATATCCGGTCAGGTATGCAATAAATATATCGTCCACCAACTGTCGAAGCCATGGAGTATAGGTCAGGCTAACTCCTACCATATTTGGTGCAAATGCCAGTTTAGATACATTATGATAGAGCGAAGCGGCATCTGCATCCGTAGCAATACCCACATCACCCATTCCTCCGGCTCTTCCGTCGGGGTTAATGCGCAAAAAAGGAATGGAAGTGAAAACCGTATTTACTCTTCCGTCCAATTGTCCGGGAGTGGTTACTTGTGCATAAGCCGATTGTGCTAACCCTGTAATCAGGACAAACATTAAGACTACTAAGCAAATCAAATTTCTCATATAAATAATACTATTACGAGTTTGGTAAAAAAATAAACAACGTGTAATACTTTTTACATAGGCATTTAAAACAAGTACGTTGTTGGGATATTTTGTTTGAAGTTCAGTTAACAACTTGAGGTTAGTCGTTGAATGAAAGATTATTTTTAATAAATAGCAGTTCTAACACTATTTGTTTGTTATAGCGGACAAAGGTAAACATAAAATTGTATAATGGTGTGCAGGAAAGGCGGGGTAAAAGCAATATTTTCGGTCATTACGGCAATCAGACCGATTTGGGTGTTAAAGGGTTGCATCCTTTTCCCAATCACCGTGAGTTGGTTTATCTTGCTTTTTGTTCCTCTTCGGTGAAAAAACAAATCCGGTTACTTTTTTTTAAAAAAATGTGTGACCTTATTTTAGATGTTCGTCCTAAGTGCCGAGTTGAGTGTAGTGATTTGAAATGATTAGGGCATCGCAAACAATTGCGATGCCCTTTTTTGTTGACTTTATTCGTTGTTTGACAGGAAAGCGTTTTTTAAAAAAAAGACTGTTATGGACGGATTGGGCTAAGACCAATAGTTCCGATATTTGGCCTTGTCAGATTAAAATCTGACAATGAAACTGTTCCGCTCAAGTTACAATCTGCATTCCGGTAAGGATTTAAACCGAGCAATTGGGTGAGGTACGTATTTAAGTCGGAATAAGAAATAATGCCGTCTGCATTCAAATCACCGGCCCGAAGAGCATAAACACCCGGCCCCACATTTGCCATTTGAGTAGTCGCAGCCTGAGCTATAGTTGAATTGGTAAAATTGACTGCTATAGCGTTTGGCAATTGAACAGCATTGGCAGTGATGACACCTAAATGGTTTCGGTGTTTTATGGATACATGATAGTTGGTTCCTGCAGTTAGTGCATAAAAGTTCACTCCATTTGAAGTTCCGTTAACATCCACTACATTGCCATTGCTCAGTAAAAAGGCAGCTTTTCGTTCGATGATAAATGTTTTATCAACTGCATCTCTGACTTCCACCAATACCCAATCAACCGTATTGGCAGGAAGTGCATTGTAATTTTGCACGCTCTCTGTGCCAAAATAATTCCAGGGCGGGTTGTTAAAAGGTTGAGACAGTGGGATTTGTTGATTGGTACTTAAATTGGTAGTCATGCTCCCACCTGAATAAGCTCCTTCTAAAAATGCAGTTGCCCTAACTGTAACCGGAGTATTATCATTAACAGTTACTGAAAGGCTGTAATTGCTTTTGCTGATAGCACCGGAGACTAAAATCCAATAGGTGCCGGCAGGCAGGCAGGTCGTAAATGGTGTATTCAGTGAATTGTTGTTTGTTGTATTGAGACAACCGGATGCAAGTGAAGTCGCACTTTCTACTAAAATGCCGGGGCCGGTCGCAATAACAGCGCCTTGATCATCCGTAATTTCAACATCCGGACAGGTTAAATCGCTTAAGATACTGACATTTACATTGCCTGTTCCGGCCCAGGTCAGTAAACGGGTTTCAATCTGGTTGCAAGTGTATGGCAAAGTAACCTGATAATAGGCAGTTGTACCGGGATAAGTTCCGGGAGTTCCGCCGCACGGCAGATTCTCAAAAGTATAATAACCGCTATTTTGTGCTGATTCGCAAAGGCAACCGCTTACATTTTGTGTTTGAGACGTTCCGGTATTTGGAAAAGTTAAGGAGTTAGGGTCGCCACACATGAAGCCGGGTTTATAGGTAGAGATTTCAAAACAAATAATACCCGGAACATTATTAAAGGTTTCTAACTGCATCCAATACTGTGCCCCTGTTACTGTGGCAGCAGTAGCACCTAAGTCTGCATTCATTATTAAGTCTTCAATTTGGTCGTTTGTCGGAACGCTGCCTGCAGTAAGCACGACCTGTCCGCCGTAATCAGGGTCTGTATAATCTGAACAAGTCAGACTTTCACCCAAATAACCATCGCTACAGTTAATAGACAATGCAACTGGAATAAAACCAAAAAAAACGGTGCCTTGAACATCAACATGTAAGGCCAAAGTAGGATTGTTGTTTGGAAAGCCCGGATAGTTTTTCCATGCCATCACCAAAGAACCATCATAGTTGGGGATATTGGTATATGGGTTGGAAAAAGTCAGCCAGATATCATCTGTCAAGACTCCTGAACCACAAGGAGGAACGGGTGTTCCTCCTGTTGCAGGAGTCATATCAATACATACCTGACGGCATTGATTGACAGCCGAAGACAAATTATAAGCAGAAGTACATACATCGGGAGTTGTGGCAACAACCTGACTATAAGTACCACATTGTGCAGGGGATTTGACCGGTAAAATTAACCATGTAATTACTAAAGTCGCTGCCCAAATCTTAAGGAAAGTTAAACTGTTTTTTCTGTGATTTTTAAAATTGAGTTTGTAGTGATTGTTCATTGGTTTTTTTTGGCGCAAGTTACGAACTTAACCATCAAATAACATAGATAAAAACCTAAATCAAAGCAACATTATCGTAAAAACAGACACTCCTTGCTATCTCTGTTCTAAAAATCTAAATAAACAGAAATGTCATTCTGTTTTAACCTGTTTCAAATCGCCGTTTGGAGTAATCAGCCAGGTTTCTTTTACAGGGGGGCGTTTAAGTTGGTATTTTACTTTCAGACTATAGGTATATTGAACGACAGGCTCGACAATTACAGGATTAATGACAATCTGAAAATCACGGTTTGGCAATGGTTTGTAATACATAGAGACCGGCTTTTGTGCCTGTACCACACCTGATTTTTTCTTAATCGCATCAAAAGAATTGCTGCTGAATGCCTGATATGAGCTGTATTGATCGGCAGGAAAAAATGCCCCTGTATTTTCAGCAAGAATATGATATTCACCTTCTAAAGCAATTCCCAATTTTTTAAAATCAGAAATCCGCTCATTGACTAAACTGATAGAAGCTTCCCGGAGTGTTTTATAGGCCAAATCAGGGTTTTCCACCACATAATCTACTTTAACCAAATCATAGGTTTCGTACTTTGCCGCTATAGTGATGATTTTGTCTAATAACCCACTATCTGTATATTTTATGTGCAGGTTCTTTTGCATTTCAAACCCTTTGGGAACTTCGTTATAAGTTTTACTGAACAATTTTTTCTCAACTTCAATTTCATATACCGGCACCAAAGAAAGCATGTCCACAAATATATCTTGTTCGGGTATGCCCAAGTTCTTCACCCCTTTGGCAATATTTTCGAGCCGCGTGTTTAGCAGTTCATCGGCAGCCGCTGCGGTTTCACCCAATTGAGAAAGATTAAAAATGGCAATATAGGCATCAGCCTTCAGATTCATTAACGCATTGGTTTCTATCAGTATGGTGTTGTCATTCACAAACGAAGCTTCCGAAAACTGGTTTGCCCGGTCATATCCCGAGCGATTATTCCAGTATGATTGCTGTTGTGCATAATTTGCATTTCCGGATACTTGTGCAAAGACAGTAGATGCAACACACAAGTCTGCTATCAACAAAGCAAAAATGATAAAACTCCGTTTCATGTTAGTTCATATTTTAGTGATGAATAAAACGATGAAACGAAATTACGAAAACCCTATAAATGTAATATGCTTTCTCAAACAATTATAGACGAAACTCTACAAAAGCATTAAATGAAAATAGAAGAACAGGGTTATTTTTTTGCAGTAGAATCTGCCGGAGTATTTGGATTATTTTTAGAAGTAAAGGCTTTAATGATATCATCCGGACTTTTACCCAAATTAGCCAGAGAAAACTGAACATCATCGGCCAATTCATGTTCGGGGTAGGTTGATAAAAAAAGTTCGTATGCCGCTTTAGCTTTATCGAGTTCTTTTAAATCATTTTCGTAAGTAAAAGCGGTTAAGAACAAACTATGGGGGGCTTTTTCAAAATTTTTGTATTTCGTCTGTATTTCATCATAAATAGCAATTGCCTTGTCATATTCCCGGATAGAACGGTGCATCTCCGCAGATTTAAACAAATACATCGGAGTTTTGTCGTCATTGGGAAGTGCAGTTGCATAAGCTTCGTAGGCTTCAATCGCTGTTTTGGCGAGACTGGGGTCTAAGATTTTTGAACTGTTTTTGGCAAAAGCATTTTCGGCTTCGGTTACTTTTTTAGATAAATCTGCAGCACTGCCACTTCCACCTGAACTACAGGCAGAAAAAAGTAAACCAACTATTGCGGTTAAAAATAAAAGCTTTTTCATAAATTGAAAGTTTTCGAAAGAAAGTATTGAATTTTCGCAAAATTACAACTCTTTGTTGCAAATATCGGATTAAAGGGTAAATTTTATAGATTGTGGCAAAACACCCCTCCTGTCTGATGCGTTTGTCAAACAAATGGGTTAATGCAAAAAAGAGGCTTAAATATTCAAAATTTATTATTGGCTTTATTCAGAACAAGCTTAAAATTTAAAAGATACTTAACCACAATAGCGATCTATGCAAAATGAAGTTCTTCATAAATTGTTTCAACTTCCTTTTATTCCGGTTTTCTTAACCTTTTGTATGCTTTGGAGTTCTTGTTCTTCTTTGTATTACAAAGGCTTTGCAACCTATCAACATGTTACCGTAGAAAGAGAAGACCCTGCCAAGTCCAAACCGGTTTCAAGACCAAATCCTTGTAATGATTATAAAAACTATATCCCCGATACATTGCATCCCGAATATACTCCCATGCGGTATATTCGGTTAAATGCACATTTTATCAACAGTAAAGACAGCACTCAAAATCTTAAGAAGGAAGAAGCCACTCGGTTTATTGAAGAGTTAATCAGGCATACTAACTATGTGTTGTCAAACAACCGGCAAATGTTTTTGCCAATTGGAAACAACACTCCTGTACTTCCAACCCAATACAGGTTTGTGCTGGAAGGAAACCCCGATGATCCTTCAGATAACGGGGTTTATTTTCATTATAATGACTCCTTATTTATCTGTAATAAAAAAGAAAGAAAATCAGGAAGCCCTTACAGCTTGTTTTATGGGCAGCAATATCACCGCTATGGCATCCGCAAAGGGGAAGTCATCAACGTATTTTTTTTAGAGCATCCGCCGGACAGTCTTGGGTCATCAACCTATAAATTTACTTCCAATGGTGTTGGCAAACCGGATTGGGCAAAAATGGTCGGCGCAGCACATCATATCCGGGTTTTACACCGCGACCGACCTGATCCGGTCTTATTTACAGCTCAACACTGGGTAGGACTGTTTAATCATGAATTAGGTCATTCACTCGGCTTAGCGCATACCTGGAACGCCAATGACGGTTGCGATGATACGCCCATGAACCCCAATCACTGGAATTTCCCGGAAGTGCCCCCGGAGGAACACGACAAAGTTTCCAACAATGTGATGGACTATAATGCTTTTCAAAACGCCTGGTCGCCCTGCCAAATCGGTAAAATTCAACTCAATACTTCTACCTCTTCTACTTTGCAAAGACGTTTGTTAAAGCCGGTATGGTGTTCTTTTAATCCTGAGGAAATAATTCATATTAAATCCGGAGACTCGATTGTTTGGAAAGGGGCTAAAGATTTTTCAGGAAATATCGAAATACATCCTGACGCAGTATTAACCCTTCATTGTACCGTAAATTTGGCGGAAGGTGCAAAGATAAAAGTATATTCGGGTGGAACTTTAGTAGTGGACGGGGGTATAATTACCAATCAATGCGGGCAAAAATGGAAAGGAATTGAAATTGAACATCGGGCTAAAAAAACCAGTACGATTATTTTGAAAAATAACGCACAGTTGTTGAATATGGAAAATGATTTAAGGGTTGTTCCTGTTCCTGACAAGCGCAAAACCAAAAAAACAATCCACCCTGAATGAGCAAAAATCTTACAATTACATCCTGAGATAAATTACATACTTTTCGTTGAAATAGTCAATGCCATCAAATATTTCTCCGATATAATAATGTTGTACTTTCCGGTTCAGTTCTTTAATTTCCTGTGTTAAGTCTCCCCCTTTAAGCACTAACAGACCATTATACAAAGTGTTGTATTGCTCATCGGTATGTATTACCAGATTTTTGCTCCAGGAATAAAGTTCTTTCAGTTTAGTTACTCCCCTGCTGATGGCAAAATCGTAAACTTTGCCGGCAACCTGTTCGGCGCGCTTTTGTTCTGTTTTCACATTTTTTAAGTCAAACTCATCAATAGCGGCTTGTACTACTTTGATTTTTTTACCTATCGAGTCGATGAGATAAAACTGAGTTTGATGAAACATGATGGCTAAAGGAATTCCCGGAAATCCCCCACCCGTTCCGATGTCAATGATATGGGTATAGGGTTTAAACTTTATCACTTTGGCAATAGACAAAGAATGTAAAACATGATGCAGGTAGAAATGCTCAAAGTCCTTGCGTGAAATGAGGTTGATTTTGCTGTTCCAATCGCCGTAAAATGCTTCCATTCTGGCATATTTATCTAATTGTTCCGCACTCAGTTTCGGGAAAAATTTTTGTATCAGTTCCATAGATAGGCTTTCAAATTGCAATGATACTGTTAAATGTCTGTTAAATTCTATGAACCCAATTCAAATTTTCAAAGTTGAATTGATGACCTTCGATATTTTATAAGAAACCTGATTGGAATAGCGATGGGATTCAAATTGTTCTGCCCACCTGATGCCCTGCGTAGCATTGGTTAAAAACAACTCATCTGCCTGTTCTAAAAATTCACGGGTAACAGGCACTTCATTTACTTCCATGTTTAATTCTGCCAGAGTTTGTATGACTACTTTCCTCATTACTCCATCAATACACCCGCTTTCAACCGGTGGGGTAAATACGCGGTTTTCATGCACACAAAATATATTGGCATTATCAGCTTCTGCGACTTGGTTGTTTGTGTTGAGCATCAGGCAAAGATCTGCCCCAATTGATTTGGCAAATTGAGCGGCTATGATATAGGGCAAAGCATTTCCGGTTTTAAGGCTGCTGATCCAAACCGGTGCAACCAAAGGTTTTGGATACAATACAATTGTTAATCCGTGTTGGTTAAACAAAAACTCTGAGTTTTCAACAGAATTAAAAGTAACCACCACATTACAGGCATCTGTTCCGGGTAAAAATAATCCTCCGTTTTGACGATAAACCACAACTCTGATTCTACCCGACGATGATTGACCGTTTAACCCGGACAACCGAAGACAGATTTCGGCCAGGGTGTTTTGAGAAATTCCTTCCGGCATTTGCATATTCAGCAGTTGAAGAGATTGGGTCATCCTTTGCCAGTGAAGTGGTAAAAAGGGTATTTTTTTGTGAAACATCACCATGCTTTCAAAAATATTATCCCCATACCTGAATGAGCGGTTAGCTTCGGAAAACAATAAACTATCTGACAGACAATAGCTGCCGTTATGGTATAAATATTGGGGCATGTTCGCTACTTTTGCTCAAAAATAATCATCATTTTTTAGTAACCCTTCAAAAGGCTTGTGCCTTCAGGTTATGTCATTCGTCAATTTTTAGAAAAATGAACCGACAACAAACAACTGATTCTGTGCTAATGGTTCGTCCTGTGAGGTTTGGTTTTAACCCCCAAACTGCATTGACAAATAGTTTTCAGAGTTCAATATCGAATCTTAGTGCCAATCAGGTGCAGGATTTAGCCCTTTTAGAATTTGACAATTTTGTACGATTGTTGAAAGAACATCAAATCAATGTCGTTGTTTGGGAAGATACCCCCTATCCTCATACGCCCGATTCAATTTTTCCCAATAACTGGATCAGTACCCATCAAAATGGTACTGTGGCTACTTATCCCATGAAAACAGCAAACAGACGGGCAGAAAGAAATGAAGACATTATCCGTTTTCTCAGCGATACCCATCAGTTTAACATCAATAAAAGGGAACATTTTGAAGACTCTGAAATTACGGAGACAATACTGGAAGGCACCGGAAGTTTGGTGTTGGATCGCGTTCACCGTGTTGCCTATGCTGCCGTGTCGGAAAGAACCCACCCTAAATTAGTGATGGAATGGGTTCAAAGGATGCAATACAAACATGCTGTACTTTTTACGGCTTATGATTTGAAAGGAGAAATTTACCATACGAATGTAGTGATGTGTATCGGTAACAGTTTTGCAGTTTTAGGCAGCCAAAGCATTGCGGATGACCGCGAAAGGAAAAGAGTGATTCACGAACTGGAAAACACCGGTCACGAAGTCATCGAAGTTTCTAACGAGCAATTGTTACAGCATTATGCAGGAAATATGCTTCAATTACATAATCAAAACGGAGAAAACATACTCGTACTTTCCCAACAGGCTTATGACAGTCTCGATTTCCGTCAGATAAAATCGCTTCAACGCCATAATGATATAATACTGCCGATACCTATCCATATCATCGAAACCATTGGCGGAGGGAGCGTCCGTTGTATGCTTTGCGAAATTTTCCTACCCAAGCCTTAAACCTGAACTATGAAACAACCTGTTTATCCGGATAAACTAATGCCCGGAGACGAAATCCGGGTAGTCTCTCCTGCAATCAGTTTATCTGCCATTCCATACGACCAAATACAAACCGCAGTTGCAAAACTGACACAAATGGGACTGAAGGTTTCGTTTTCTAAATTTGCTAAGGAGGTGGACGAATTTTCCTCCTCCTCCATAGAAAGCAGAGTCAACGATTTGCATGAAGCATTTTCCGACCAACGAGTAAAGGCGCTGTTTACCACGCTTGGTGGTTTTAACAGCAATCAGTTACTTGAATACCTCGATTTTGATTTAATTGCCAAAAACCCCAAAATTCTTTGCGGCTTTAGTGATATCACTGCTTTATCGTGCAGCATCTATGCCAAAACCGGTTTAGTCGGTTATTCCGGCCCCCATTTTTCGACTTTTGGAATGATAAAAGGCATTGAATATATCGCTGATTATATGCAGCGGTGTTTGTTTTCGACCGAACCCTTTAGCGTTCAACCTTCCGGATTTTGGAGCAATGATGCATGGTTTGCCGACCAAATCAACCGTCAGTTTTATCCCAACGACGGCGCATGGATTTTAAAAGAAGGAAGCGCCGAAGGAATCAGTATCGGAGGCAATTTATGTACCCTTAATCTGCTTCAGGGAACTCAGTTTATGCCTTCTTTGGAAGGGTCCGTTTTAATGATTGAAGATGATCATGAGACCAATCCTTTTACCTTTGACCGCAACTTGCAATCTTTGCTCCACCTCCCTGATTCGAAAGGAATAAAAGGCTTGCTGATTGGGCGGTTTGAAAAAGCAAGCGGTATGAGGCGGCCTTTGCTCGAAAAAATTATTGCCTCCAAAAAACAACTTCAGGGGATTCCGGTTGTCGCCAATCTCGATTTTGGGCATACTACACCTATGTTTACCTATCCCATAGGAGGCAAGGTAAGTTTTGCCGCAAAAGGGGGTAATTTTAATTTTCAGATATTAAGTCGGGAAAATGATAAGACTGCATAGAAATTCTATTCCAAAATGAATGAAAATACGATATATGCCATAGTAGATGTTGAAACTACCGGAGGCAGTGCAAAAACCGATAGAATCATAGAAATAGCTATTTACCGTTTTGACGGCAACCGGATTGTAGATTCGTTCACTTCTTTAGTCAATCCGGGCATACTTATTCCGCCTTTTATTACGAAATTAACCGGCATCAACAACGATATGGTAGCTGATGCCCCTGCCTTTGAAGATTTGGCAGAAAGGGTGAACCAAATCACCCGGGAGGCCGTATTTGTCGCACATAATGTTGACTTTGATTATGCTTATGTCAGAATGGAATTTAAAAAGTTGGGGCATGTGTTTGAAAGGCGAAAACTCTGCACCGTTAAATTAGCAAGGCGCATTATTCCCGGTTTTACTTCCTATAGTCTGGGAAAGCTATGTTCTGAACTCGGAATAACTATTGAAAACAGGCATCGGGCTGCAGGCGATGCACTTGCAACTACCGAACTTTTTAAACTGCTTATTCAATCAGATTTAGGCGGTCATATCCATCACGATTTAGACAAAACCAACCTTTATAAAATGCTCCCGCCGGGCTTGCCACCTGAAACCATTGATCATTTGCCCGAAGAAACCGGAGTATTTTATTTTCACGATCAAAACGGCAAGGTAATTTTTATTGACAAAAGTTCAGATATTAAACGGCGTATTATTCACTATCTAAATCCAAACAACAGCCCTCGTGGTAAAAAAAGTAAATTAGTTCAGAACACAAGGCATATTTCTTTTGAAGAAACAGGCAGCGATTTGATTGCTGAACTCATGAAACTTGCCGAAATAGCGCGATTAAAACCCGCCTATAACCGCGAAGCAGCTTCTAAAAAACTGACCTTCGGAATTTATAAAAATTTAGATTCTAATGGCTACTACAAACTCAACTTAGCTCCGGTTAACAGCAAGGTAATGCCGGTTTTAGCTTTTCAAAAAGAAGATCATGCCTATAAATCATTGGCAAAATTAGTAAACGAACATCAACTTTGTTCTCAACTTTGTGGTTTGGAGGGGAAATCAACTGTTCAAGGAACACCATGTGTAAATTATACGCTGCAAGTTTGTAAAGGAGCCTGCATTGGCTTAGAAACCCCTGAAAACTATAACCGAAGACTCAATCAGGCAATCAAAACGTTGGATCTGCCGGCTCCCAACTTTTTTATTATCGGTGAAGGCCGAAAAAATGGGGAGAAATCGGCCATACAAATCGAAAAAAGACGATTGGTTGGTTATGGTTACTATGAACCTGATTTTGCAAACACCATTGAAGATTTGAAAAACTGTATTCAACCTTATACGCTGAACTTTTCAAACGATGCGGTAAAAATTATAAAGTCCGGAATAAAAAATGACCATTTGCTTAAAATAGTGAAATACTAAATGGCAGACAGATATTTAAGAATTCGCGAATTGGGATGGGACACCAACAGGCTTCAAAAAGCCAAAGTACTTGTGGTGGGGGCAGGGGCTTTAGGCAACGAAGTGTTGAAAAACTTGGCTTTATTAGGGGTAGGAAATATATGGGTAGTGGATATGGATCATATTGAAAGCCATAACCTGACCCGAACAGTTTTGTTTCGTGAATCGGATATCGGGTTTAGTAAGGCAGAGGTTGCTGCCCAAAGAATCAGGGAAATTAATCCTGCAATTCAGATAATTCCAATTGTCAGGAGCATACAGGAATCTCTGGGAATCGGTTTTTTTATGGAAATGGATGTTGTTTTTGGCTGTGTTGATAATGTTCAGGCAAGAATTGACATCAACCGGTATTGCTATCAGGCCGGGGTCTTGTTTATAGATGCCGGCATGAGGAAACTGGATGGAGACGTAAAAGTGTTTGGCGAATCATACAAAGTTTGTTTTGATTGTTTAGTAACGAGACAAATGCGGGACGAGGCCTGGAGACGTTATTCCTGCCTTAAATTGAGGTCTCGGACAGATACGTTGAGTATTCCCACTTCACCGACTATTTCTTCGATAATGGCAGGTTTTCAGGTTCAGATTGCCATCAAATATCTACACCAGGCACCGATCCCCTTAGATTGCAGAATTTCAGTTTTGGGCTATATTGACGACATGCACGTAACTAAACTGAGTCCTAATCCCAACTGCCCCACTCACAATATGTATGAACTCATCAACAAAAGTGAGTTAGTGAATTTACCATTACGCTCAGACACTACCACCGTTGGCGAACTGCTCCAGGCAGTGAAACAAAACTTAGCCCATGATGCCACTATCCAGTTAGATTATGACCTGATTACCTATTTCTATTGTCCGGAACATGATTTTAAACTTCCCCTTATCAGGCGAAGGGGGTTCATTTATGCCGATGAAGTCGAATGTCCTCATTGTAAAGAAAATGGAATGCCCAATGCCTATTTACTCATGCAGGAACATTTCATCAACCAACTGAACGGAAAAGAAGATCCGGAATTTTTACAACTGACCCTTTCTCAGATTGGAATCCCTTTTTTTCATGTTGTATGCGCTTCCACTTTTTCAGAAAATGCCCTGAAATATCAATACTTTATCCTGACAGGTGACAGAAACGGGTAAAACATATTGTTTCCTATTCTGTTTTTTTAATGCTAACTTTGTCATGAAGTGCTTCACAAAACTTATCTCTTGCCATGAGCGGTTACCATTTTTTCAAATATACACCTCAAGAAGACGGGCGTAGTGATTTTGAACGCCTGCTCGATTTGTTTTTGCAACTCCTCAATTACACCTCCGGTGATGTGGCAGAAGCTTTAGACTGGATGCACCAGTTAGACCGCAAACACAACCTGACAAACGACGAATATGGAATGGCAGATTTTATTGAAGACCTGAAAAAGAACGGGTATATTCAGGAAAACCCTGCCGATGGAAGATTTTCACTAACTCCCAAATCAGAACAAACCATTCGAAGACGGGCTTTGGATGAAATTTTTGGAAAGTTGAAAAAAAGCAACCGGGGAAACCATTCCACCAGTTTTAGTGGCTTAGGCGATGAACAAACCGCCGAAAAACGGCAGTTTCAGTTTGGCGACAGTTTCGACCAGATTTCTATGACCGACTCTATCAAAAACGCACAAATCAGAAACGGCATCCAAAACTTTTCGCTCACCGAAGACGATTTAGAGGTTCAGGAAAATTTGTTCAGAACCCAAACCTCAACGGTGCTGATGATTGATATTTCTCACTCGATGATACTATACGGCGAAGACCGGATTACCCCTGCCAAAAAGGTAGCAATGGCACTTGCCGAACTGATCACCACCAAATATCCTAAAGACACCCTCGACATTATTGTTTTTGGAAACGATGCCTGGCAAATCAATATCAAAGATTTGCCTTACCTTACGGTCGGACCCTATCATACCAACACCGTAGCGGGTTTAGAGCTGGCGATGGACTTACTTCGCCGGCGCAAAACCAAAAACAAGCAAATTTTCATGATTACAGACGGAAAACCTACCTGCCTGAAAATCGGAATGCAGTATTATAAAAACAGTTGGGGGTTAGACAAGAAAATCATTAACCGCACGTTGAACCTTGCCGCTCAATGCCGCAAACTACACATACCCGTAACTACTTTCATGATAGCCTCCGACACTTACCTCCAAAAATTTGTGCAGGAGTTTACCGAAGTCAATCAGGGCAAGGCTTTTTATTCAAACCTCGATCAGTTGGGCGAGTTTATATTTCAGGATTACGAGCGAAACCGCCGGAAACGTGTCAGATAGTTTAAAACCTGTTAAAGTTTCAAGCTGCCATTAGCAGGGTTTTTGTAATGTTGCCTTCAAAAAAACCTGTCCGGTATAAAGATGCCGGTGTTTGTATTAAGCCGGTCAGGCTAATCACACCTTACCGGATGAATAACCACACAAGCACCCTGAACAGGTCATCATATCAAACATGGCGGAAAAGATAGTTTATTCTTCAATAGCCCGGACAATTTCTGCGCTCATTGGCGTTACACTATGCTTGAAAAATTTAACCAAGTTGCCGTTCTCCTGTTTTGTGCGGTTCTTCTCAACAATCCTCTGGAAGCCTTGCTATTGTTGGATCTGAGATTGCGATTTGGGTGTCCCGTTGTTTTTTTAGCGGTGTTTTTGTACTTTTGGAGCTATGTTTGTCAGGTGTAAAAAGAACAAAAGTGGCTCTAAGAGTATACAAATTATCTCCAAATCTACGGGAAAGTATGTTTTGTATCAAACGGTTGGCTGTTCTGATGATCCAATAGAAGTTGAATTCTTAATATCAAAAGCTAAAAAAATTATAGCAACAGTTGGAGGTCAGAGTTTGATTCCTTTTGATAAGTCTAGAGAATTAACTTTTGTAGATACTTTTTTGCAGTCATTAGATTCTATGAGTCTGGTTGGTCCGGAGTTACTGTTGGGCAAAATTTTTGACCAAATTGGCTTTAATGCTATACAAGACGAATGGTTTAGACATTTAGTTATTACAAGGATTGTATATCCTGTCAGCAAGCTCAAAACGACCGATTATTTATTCAAATATAAAGGGATGTCGTGTAGTGTTTACAGCATATACAGGTATTTGGACAAGATGCATACCAATCAAATGGCATTGATTAAAAACATAAGCCTGCAACATACTCTTTCACTTGTAGGGGGTAAGTTATCTGTTGTTTTTTATGACGTTACTACGCTTTATTTTGAAATATCCAATGAAGATGATTTGCGCAAAACAGGGTTCAGCAAAGACGGCAAACATCAACACCCACAGATTGTTTTGGGTTTATTAGTCAGCCAAAATGGATATCCTTTGGATTATGAGATTTTTGAAGGCAATAAATACGAAGGAGATACCTTGCTTGTTGTTGTCAATCACTTTAAAGCCAAATACACCGCTGATAAATTGGTTGTGGTGGCAGACTCGGGGTTATTGTCTAAAAACAATATTGCTTTGTTAAAAAAACACCAATACCAGTATATACTTGGTGCCCGGATCAAGAATATGAATAACCAAGTTACTGAACAAATATTAAGCCTGACCTTACAAGATCATGAAAGTCTTGTGATCCCCATGACAGATAATGAAAGATTAATAGTGGGGTATAAAAGGGCAAGAGCACACAAGGATGCTAAAAACAGAAAGCGGGGATTGGAAAAGTTAGAAAAGTCCATCAAGTCCGGAAAATTAAGCAAACAGCATATCAACAATCGTGGCTATAACAAATACTTGCAAGTGGACGGAAACATTAATGTTACAATCAATTACGAGAAATATGCCGATGATGGGAAGTGGGATGGATTAAAGGGGTATGTTACGAATACCGATTTCTCAAAAGAAGAAGTAATCTATCAATACAGCCAACTATGGCATGTAGAAAAAACGTTTAGAATTTCAAAGTCCGATTTGCAAATCCGCCCAATATTTCACAGATTGAAACGAAGAATAGAAGCCCACATCTGCATATCCTTTGCTGCTTGCAAAGTATACAAGGAACTATAAAGATTATTGGTTGAAAAAAAAGCAAACTACTCTGCTGAAAAAGCAATTGATATTATTAAAACAATCTACAAAGTAGGAATACAAACACCTTATTCAAACACTACTTATACAAGACTGCTCATTAAAACACAACAGCAAGAAGACATTATCAACCTCTTCAACCTCAAAATTTAACCCATTTCCAACTTGGGTGTCCCAACGCACAAAACAGGAAAAAAACCTATCCGGTATAAAGATGCCGGTGTTTGTATTAAGCCGGTCAGGCTAATCACACCTTACCGGATGAATAACCACACAAGCACCCTGAACAGGTCATCATATCAAACATGGCGGAAAAGATAGTTTATTCTTCAATAGCCCGGACAATTTCTGCGCTCATTGGCGTTACACTATGCTTGAAAAATTTAACCAAGTTGCCGTTCTCATCTACCAGATACTTGCTAAAGTTCCACGTTGGCACTTCATCATTCCATCCATTCAACGATTTGTCGGATAAAAAGCGATACAGGGGATGTTGATTTTTTCCTTTCACTGATATTTTTTCAAACATTTGAAAGGTTACCCCATAGTTTTTTTCGCAAAATGCTGCAATTTCTTCATTGCTTCCCGGTTCCTGCCACATAAAATCATTAGATGGAAATCCTAAAATCACCACTTTATCTCCCATAGTTTGGTTAAGTTCTTCCAACTCCTTGTATTGAGGGGTTAATCCGCATTTTGAAGCCGTGTTGACCAATAAGACTTTTTTACCTCTGAATTTTTCAAAACTTACCGGCGTACCATCTATTCCGTTCAGTTTAAAATCGTAAAAAGACACTTTAGCAATCCCCGATCCGGTTCCATTTTGTGCCATTAAATCGTTGTCCGTTGAGTTGCCCGACGATGACCTTGCGTTACCGGGTTTTGTGGCTTTTGAACATCCGACAATGGAAAGCAAAGCAAAAGCACCTACAAATAATTTATTCAACATGCCCATTCTGTTATTTTTTTTTAAAGAAAACACACGAATCCCGGATTTGTTTGGAAAACAGGGTATTTCCTTCGGTTTGGGAAGTTTTGATTTGAAGAACTTTAATGGTTTTTCATATAGCCTGAACTCAATTTTCCCAAACTTGTAACCGGTCTGTATGTATCATGGTATCATCAAGCAGAACAGCGGATTCAGGCAGCCGGGGTGCAGGAATTCCGGTTCCCCATCTTTGAGGCGCGGTAAAAATCCTGGCTTCATGCCATAGGTTTTGAGAAATCAATGTGTCCAATAGATATTTTCCTCCTTCGACCATGAGCGACTGAATCCCATGCCGGTATAAATAACTTATAATTTCCGGCAGGAGTGTTTCGTCAAACGGGGTTTGGAAAAAACTTAAATTACCGGATGATGTTTGGACAGGCTGACTGCTTCCTGTAATTACCAGGGTCGGAATACTTTGGTCAAAAAGGCAGAGATGTTTGGGCAAAGTTAAATGTTCGTCCAAAACAATGCGCATGGGTGAACTGCCAAACCAGTTGCGGACATTCAATTGCGGGTTATCGGTCAGGGCTGTATTATATCCAACCATTATAGACTGCTCCTCGCTTCGCCATTTATGTACCAATGTTTTAGAAAACTCATTGCTGATCCAGGTTTGTCTGTCCGAAGTTTTGGCAAAAAACAAATCCGAAGTCTGCGCCCATTTCAAAATGACCCGGGGGGATTGTTGGGTATGAAAGGTCATAAATTTTCGGTTCAGATGTTTTGCTTCCTCCTCCAATATCCCGACAGTTACCTGTACACCTGCCTCCTGCAACTGTTTTATTCCACTGCCTGAAACTTTGGGAAAAGGGTCAGCGCAGGCAATAACCACGCGGGGAATTTTGTGTTGAATAATCAAATTGGTACACGGAGGAGTTTTTCCGAAATGCGAACATGGCTCTAAACTGACATATAGGGTAGAGTGCTCCATCAGATGCCGTTGGCTGATGGGTACAGATTGAATGGCGTTTACTTCGGCATGTGCTTTCCCGTATTGTTGATGGTATCCTTCCCCGATTATCCGGTTATCATAGACCAAAACAGCACCTACCATCGGATTGGGTGCTGTTTTTCCCATTCCCAAAGCCGCTAAATCAAGACAACGCCGCATATATTGCCGGTCGCTTAACAGGTCAGTTGTCATCATCAAAGGTACCGTAAACTTTTTAGCATATTAATAAATCAAAGTGTTGAACCGGAAAACAAGTCCACCATTTGTTTTCCTAAAAGACTTCCGATCGCCACTCCCATGCCGCTGAGTTTGACCCCGATAGCTACATTGGGGCTAATCTTTTTTAGAATCGGAACTTTGTCCGGCCCAAAGGCCATAATGCCTGCCCAGGTTGTGTCTATTGAAAATGGTATTCCGGGCAGGATGTCCTGTTTTAGTTTTTGCGCTAAGGCGGTGATTATCTGAGAAGTGGTTTTCATTTCTGTTGAAGTTTCGGCGGCAAAATTCAGGTTTCGCCCTCCTCCAAAAATGATTCGTTGGTTAAAATTGCGGAAATAAAAATACCCGCAGTCAAAATGAAAGATGCCCTGAAACGGAAGATTGGGTATTGGGTCTGTTACCAATACCTGCCCTCTGCCGGGTTCAACCAACAAATCGGGAATCAACTGTCGGGCAAAGGCATTGGTGCATATTGCTATTTTTTTTGCATAGAAGGTAACCGTAGTATCTAAAAAATTGTGATTTACCAGCACTCTGACTCCCCCGCCGGTTTCTGAGAGGTCGTCAAAAAATGCAACAACCTCAGCCCCGTTGATGATGGTTATCCCTTTCTGTTGGGCGAGTAACAATAGCGATTTCATCATTTTTCCGGTATCTAACTGACCTTCACAATGATTGATGACCAACGAACGGGCAAACCCGGGGTTAAATCCAAACCTTTTGACAGTTTCTGTACCGGCAACGCTGAACGCATTTTTCTGTAAAACAGGAAACAACATCCGGTTCAGGTCGTCAATTTTGTCTAAACAATATAACTCCTTTTCGCTCAAAATCTCGTAACTTCCCAAAGCCTGATAATCTATGGCTTTGTCTCCCAAACGGCTGCGCAACAGATTTAATCCGTCAAACCTGAGCTTCACCAAATTTACCACCTCCGGTTCGGACATGGTTTGAAGGTCTGCAATCAGTTCGGTCGGACTTCCAATACAGGCAAACCCCGCATTCTTGGTACTGGCACCGGTAGGAAAAATACCTCTTTCCAATACTAATATTTTCGAAGCAGGAAACTTTTCGGAATAAGATATTGCAGCAGAAAGACCGGTAATCCCGCTACCGATAACTATAAAATCATAACGGATAAAACTCTCGCGCTCCCAAAAACTGATCATACACTTTATCTTTAGCAGTGCGAAGATAAAAACTGAAAGTGAAAAACTGAAAGTGAAAAGCCTGAAAGTGAAAAGTGAAAAACTAAAAGTGAAAAGTGGCTGCTTTGATAGTTCCTGTACTGGAAGCAGATGGGAAATAGTTTCAATGGTACAAATATTGCTGCATCCTTAAGATTTTGTAGGAAGCCATTGCCTGAATTTTCCGGAATTTCGATTCATCTGACCGAAACGATAGCTCTGCCGGTAATCACGGGTTCTCAAGGGTTGATTTTTTGTTTTGATTCACTTTGGCAAATTACCGCTATCCTTTCTATCTTGCAGACATTCTCCTCTACTGACAAAAAACAAGCATAAGTGAAAGGCAGACGGCATCAGGTGTTGCAATATCTGAAACATTTATTAACCGCCCGAACCAAGTACTATATCCACTCTCCTTTTGTGTATGAGTTATGCGAAAAGGTGATATATGACCGGAGGCAGTTCTATGCCTTTGAAGCAATTGAAACCCTGAGAAGCCGGTTATTGTCCTCTGAAAAGGTAGTTGAAGTAACCGACTTTGGTTCAGGGTCGAAGGTGATGAGCAAGCTCCGGGAAATCAGGGAAATCGCAAAAAATGCTTCTGTTTCACCAAAAGCAGGGCAAATGTTGTTCCGGTTAGTCAATCATCTGCAACCAAAAACCATTCTGGAACTTGGAACTTCTTTGGGCATCAGCACGATGTATCTGGCATCTGCTAATCATCATGCTACAATACTTACCATTGAAGGATGCCCGCAGACCGCTAAACTCGCAGGAAAAAATTTTGAACTGATGAAAGCCGGCAACATTCAACAGATAACAGGCAGATTTGAAGATAAAATTCCCGAATTACTCTCCCAAATCTCACAATTAGACCTTGTTTTTTTTGATGGCAATCATCGTGCCGCCCCTACCCTTCAATACTTTAACTGGTGTCTGGACAAAGCCCATACCGGTTCGGTTTTCATTTTTGACGATATTTACTGGTCTGAGGATATGACTTTGGTTTGGAACCAGATTCAACATCATCCTAAAGTAACACTGACCATAGACCTTTTCCGGTTAGGGCTGGTTTTTTTTAGAACAGAACAAGCTAAGGAGCATTTCAAACTGTATTTTTAAATACCGGAAAAAGTAACTTGCATTACTGACAGAAAAAAGTGAAATTTGCGGCCAATTGACCCACGATAAAGATTTTGCAATGACCAACCACTTCGGTTCCGAGTTGAACCAACCAAATATCCATGAGTTTTTTGCCAATTCTTGCCTTTCTGAAGCATTGCTGTTGCTCAAACATACAGACCTGAGTTCAGAACAAAGAGAAGAACTGAAACATTGCACCCATGCTGCTTATTATCACAGCCAAAAAACAGATAATTTAACTAATCTTGTGCGTGGTCTATGGTTATTGACCAAAACTTATGCAGTTCTCGGTCAACAGGAAAACACAGAACACTATGCCGAAAAGGGACGCGGGCTTTGCGGAGAAGCTGTTTTGTCCCAACCTGCCGCTTTTGCTTATATTTTTGATGCCTTAGGAACAGCTTATGAAACCGGCAACCAACCCGATGAAGCTCACGCCTACCGGCAACTTTCAATAGATATGTCAAACGAAATAAAAGATATTGCTGTTAAAAACAGTTTTTTGGAAGAAACCGGTTTGGCAGGTTAGGCACTGACAATAAAACTGGGGCTTAACAAATTTTCCTTGTTGTAGATCAAAGGACTGCCATCGGGTTGCACTACTGTAGCTCCGGATTCTGTCGCCACGATATGACCGGCAGCGGTATCCCATTCCATACAAGGTGAAAAGCGGGGGTAAAAATGAGCCTTGCCTTCTGCCACAAAACAAAACTTCAAAGCACTGCCGGCACCTATTACGGTAACTTCACCATATTTTTTAACAAGCCCCTGAATAAAATCATCGGTTGCCTGATTTCGGTGTGAACGGCTGGCAAAAGTCAATACCGGTTTCCCAAGTTCAGCCGGAGAGCTTTTGAGTTTTACAGGCGGCTTCCCTTTTTCAAGTTTAAAACTCCCCTTCCCTTTGATGGCATAATAAGTCAGTTCTTGTGCCGGAACATAGACTATTCCGGTAACGGGTGTTTGATGACTGATCAACGCTAAGTTGATGGTAAATTCCCCGTTGCGTTTGACAAATTCCTTAGTGCCGTCTAAAGGGTCAATCAGCCAATAGGTTTCCCAATTCTTTCGGTCTGAATAACCGGTGAGCTTTGTTTCTTCCGAAATAACAGGTATATGCGGATATTTCTGAATCAATCCTGCTACCAAAATTTGGTTAGAGCGGGTATCGGCAAGGGTTAAGGGTGAATCGTCCGATTTTTGAATTACTTCAAATGTTTGGGAATAAACTTCCATAATCGCCCGTCCGGCTTCTTTTACCAATTCAAGCAGATAATTTAGGTCAATTTGTTCTGTCATCTTTTAAGTGGATTTTGGAAGAGGGATGTATAAGTTGAAATCGGGATAACTACAAGATTTTTTGAACAGGGTTTATCCGTAAAGAATCTGAATCATGAGTTCTTTCATCAATTCCCCATCCTGTCCGCCAACATGATCAACACCCTTCGATTTAAGGTCATAAGTATATAGCAGTTCTAAAATTTTCCGGGTTTTATCCACCGGAAAATTGGGAATTGCGGCTTTGAAATCCTTCAATGCCCAGGCACTGTTGAGTCCCATAGCTTTCAGCACCGCCGCTTCCGGTTGCCGGTGAACATGGTGATAAACATAGAGTTTGCTGAAAAAACGGTACAGGCTGCCAATCAGCAACACCAAAGGTCCTGCTTTAGGGTTTGCGGTAAAATAATCCACAATTCTGAAAACTTTGGTGGTTTGACGGTTTGCAACGGCATCCTGAAGCTCAAAAACATTATACTCTTTATTTACCCCGATATTATCGGCAATATGTTGTTGACTGACCGTCGTGTTTGGGGGCAGGTTAAGCATCAGCTTGTCTAATTCGTTGGCAATATGCCCCAAATCATTTCCCATATATTCTACCAACATGGCACATGCCTCCGGATTGATTTGAAACCGGTTGGCCTGCATATATTTTTGAATCCATGCCGGTATTTGATTCTCGTAATATTTTTTGGATTCAAAAATTACCCCGTTGGTATGCAGAATAGCTTTTGCCAGTTTACTGTTGCTCCTGATGGTTTTACCTTTATAAGCCAACACCAACAAGGTAGTCGGCATTGGACTTCTGGCATATTTTTCAAGCTTTTCAATATCTGCCAACTGTTGAGCTTCTTTTACAATCACCACCTGAAAAGGCGACATCATCGGATAACGACGGGACATAGACGCAATATTGTCGGCATCTGTATCTTTTCCATACACCACCATCAGATTAAATTCCTTTTCTGAATCGCTCAGAACATCGTGCTCAAAAAGCCGGATTAAACGCTCAATAAAAAACGTCTCCTCTCCCTGCAACAAATACACCGGACGATAATTTTTCGCACGCAGTTCGCGCTTGATTTCTTCAAAAGTCATAATTTAACCTTAAATAAAGTGGTGCCGGGGGCTTCAACCAAACTATAATTCATTCAATCCGGCAAAAATAATCTGTTTTTTTGGGCATATCGCGAAAAAATGCCGCGATCAGGGAATTTGTTAAAAACCGGTCATTCTTCTTTACCCTATAAAGAGAAAATAGGCTAAGGCTGAAAAAGGAAGCGTAGCTGTGATGTCTTTATAGATAACGAACTGCCCCCTGTTTTGACTTTGTGTTTTATCCTGCCGGCCAATGTCAGTTTAACGCTGTTAAAATGCGAGGCTAAAATTGCTTTTCCAACCCTGTTTGACACTGTATTCAATTTTAAAATAACGTGAGGATAGAACAAATCAGGCTAAATCAAAGGGGATTTTTAAAAAACGCTGCGAATTACTATGCCCTTTATGCGGTAAATCGTGCGGAAACAGAAAATGCTGAACCGCCTTCGGAACTGAATATTATAAAGATTAAAATCACTATAAAATAGCCATTTAGGGCATTTCCTCCTAAAAAAACTAACAATGCCCATCTTTAACCTTTCCATGCCCATCTTTGACCTTTCCATGACCACCTTTGACCTTTCCATGCCCATCTTTGACCTTTCCATGACCATCTTTAACCTTTCCATGACCATCTTTGACCCTTCCATGCCCATCTTTAACCTTTCCATGCCCATCTTTGACCTTTCCATGCTCATCTTTGACCTTTCCATGCCCATCTTTGACCTTTCCATGCTCATCTTTGACCTATCCATGCCCATCTTTAACCTTTCCATGACCATCTTTAACTTTTCCATGACCATCTTCACTTTTTACCCCTCTTTTTTAAACAATTTCAGGAGAAATGACTATACAGGCATTGAATATTTTATGCTCAACTGCTTGGGTAAAGTAAGAAAAGACCGCTAAAAGTTGCTCTCTATCAAAACCCTTGACCTGTTGCGAACTTAATTTAAGGAATGCGAGCCTAAGGAATGGCTTTTTTTCAGGAAAATTGAAAAAAGCAGGGATAAAAGAAAGTAAACATTCATACTTGGTGCCAATGGTTTGCGCCTCATCTCTTGGAAAACGGAACAGATTTGCGCTTCATTCAGGTCATATTGGGACACGAAAGTTCTAAAATCACAGCAATTTATACCTACTTAACCACTAAAGGGTTTGACCAAATTAATAATCAGTTAGATAGTTTGGATATTTAATGTTGAATGTTTAACTTTGCTTGCATTATATAAAGTCCAATTTATCAGTTAGGTAAATCCAAAGTTTGCTCTTTCGAAAATGACATTATATTGTTTTTGGGAGTTGACAAACCCTACGGATAAGGCAGAAATAAACGCATGTTTGGGGTTGTTTACACTAAAGTTACGTTTAAACAGATGTTAGGTGCAACCCTAATACGATAACGCAAATTTGTTACTGACTGCAAAAAAAAAGAGACTATAATGGCTTTTGAAATTGACGAACTACAATTAAAAAACGATAGTGTAGAAGAGCAAATCAGGTTACGAAAAATTTTTGAGGTTCTTAAAGAGAAAGCTATTAAACAAGAAAGTCTGACAGAACACGAAAAGGAATTCTTTTGTATGGCAGTAAAGATTTCCCACCTTGACGATGGTACTTGGGAGGATTATTCTTGTTGCGACAATTATAAGTTCAAATCTCTTTACTTAACTTATTTCCACGACTTGACTGGAGTAAGCTTGTATCAAAAAGTAAAAGGTATGTCATTTTACAAGGTTGAACCTAACGAAGCACAAACAGACCTTCAATATCTATATAATAAATCAGACGAGTGGAAATTGATAATTCTAAAGACAAATCACAGTGACCAATTGCTCCAACAAATTTCAACAGAGTCAAGAAAAGAATTGAAAAACCTATATAAACTTCCCGAGGTTCTTATTGGTTATTTGTGTAAGGGTTCTTTCGTTTACATTTTTAAGGAAAGAGCAATTCTTCTGCACTCAAAATATATTTACTGCATTGCCCTTGAAATTTTTAAGACATTAAAACCTGAGGACTTGGTTTTAGAAATCAATTCAATTCAAATTGAGTTCAATGAATACAGTTTGATACATATTTTGAACAGACACTATGCTCAAATTATGAAGCAATACAATACAGGAAAAACTTTTCACAACGAGGACTTCAAGCCAAGAATACTTAGCGTTCAACTCAAAGAGATACTTCACGACATTGATAATTCAAAGTTGTTACAAGGCAAAGGCATTGACAAAATCGGCTTTCATCAAAACGGAACTGACTACTTGATTTGGACAAGTGAAAAAATAAAATCCGTAAAAGGACGAGGCAATGTTTCTTATAGGCGGCTTGACACATTTTATCCTGTATCGGATGAAGCAGAAAAAAATAAACTCATCGCAACTTGCGACTTAAAAAGAATTAGCAACACCCTTTCAGTTTATGTTCCGAAGTAATCCGACAATGTTTAACTTTACTGACTATGTTTAAATATCCTAGAACCTAGTGTATTCAATAATTGGGCTGACCCTCTAAGGACGAACAGAAGGGCAGCCGATAACACCGGTAACTGTTACCCAACTACTCAAAAAACACTATATACCCGATTTTAAAAAACCGTAGCTTTCCAATAAAAGGCTTTTGCTGATTGGTGTCCATACTGATTAGAAAAATAGCTTGGGATATAAAAAGTTATTGAAGAGTGGTTTAAAGTTTGGTATGGAAAAAAAACAGGCGTTATAACAGCAGAATCCCCCTTTGTTTATTCATCTGTGTTAGAAGGGTTTGCAAGATTAACGCTGCAAACCTTCATTAGATTAAATTCTTTTCCGTATTCCGACTGTGGTAACAGGAAGGTAAACAATACATGTTACACCTGTAAAAAAAGGTTTAAATTAAAAGTTTGAAGTATTGCAGATTTAAATTAAAAAGTATAATTTTGCAATATTGTACTAACAAATAAATCCAAAGTAGGATGTCCTTGCAGATTTTTCCGGTTTTGTACAAAAACGAGTATGTTCCTGCTACTTCATACACTAACCTAAAAAGGCTGTTTGAAAGGCAGTTTGACGACCAGTATAGTACAAAGTGTATTCAAGCTATATTTCAAGCAGCAAAACATAAAGCAGGTACAGATATACGTTTCATTCAGGAACTTTTGGGGCATAATAGCTCTAAAACTACCGAACGATATACCCATATATGCAATCGAACTATCCAAAGGGTGCTAAGCCCTTTGGATAATTTGCTAAAGTAAAAAACTAAAAATTGCGCAGGTTTTTGCGTATAAGTAGATGTTACCTGAAAGGCAAAGACAACACAAAGAACTAACAACATGGCAAAAATTCACACTCTCAAAATTTCAAATTTCAAAGGACTAAAAAGTTTTGAGCAGGTATTTGGTAAGACAGATTTTGTTTGTCTTATTGGTCGCGGTGATTCGGGTAAAACTTCAATACTAGAAGCAATTTCAGCAGTTCTTTCACCTAGCTGGAATTTAACTTTTTATGACACAGATTTTTTCAATGGTGATATAACCAATCCAATTGAGATAGAAGTTTCATTATGCGATTTACCTAACACACTCATTCAAGAGTCTAAATTCGGACTTTTTATTCGTGGACTTGACACAGCTACAGATTTGATTCATGATGAAATTGAAGATAGTCATGAGACTATTCTTACAATTAAACTAATAGTCGACAAAAATCTAGAACCCAAGTGGTTTGTAATAAATGGTCGAGAAACCCAGCAAACAATAGAAATTAGAGCAAATGATAGGGCTAGCCTTAATGTTT
The DNA here is from genome assembly GCA_016700115.1 of Sphingobacteriales bacterium. NCBI lineage: Bacteria > Pseudomonadati > Bacteroidota > Sphingobacteriia > Sphingobacteriales > Sphingobacteriales bacterium. The sequence continues at coordinate 5,294,096 of CP064999.1, forward strand.
TTTTAGTTTCTGATTATATTGATCGCCATTTTTCATGGAGTAAAGGAAATCCACTATACTCATTGCTAAAAGAAGAAGATACGACTACTGAAAAAACTAATGTTATTATTGATGCATTTAGAGAAGCAAAAGAAAAAATAGATTCAACTGCGTTTAGTCATCTTGACAGCGTTGTGGAGAAAATTAAGCTTTCAGCATCCACCTTGGGTGTTGATATCAGTGATATAAATACAACAATTGATTTCAAAGACATATCAATAAAAGATGGAAGGATTTGTTTGCATGAAAACACAGTTCCTTTTAGACAAAAAGGCAAAGGTTCAAAAAGGCTAATTTCAATCGCAATACAGACCGAACTTGCAAAAACAGGAGGCATATTACTGATTGACGAAATTGAACAAGGCCTTGAACCAGATAGAGCCCAACATTTAGCAAAAACTCTAAAAAGTCAAAATAAAGGACAAATATTCATTACAACCCATTCACGGGATGTGATAGTAGAATTAGCAGCACAAGACATATTCAGAGTAAAAAAGGATAACTCAAATCTTTATTCTTTTGACTCATCCCTTCAAGCTTGCTTGAGAGGTAATCCAGAGGCTTTTTTTTCTGACCGTGTTTTAATATGTGAAGGGCCCACGGAAATTGGAATCTGCAGGAGTTTAAATGAGCATAGGGTTTCAAAAGGGAAAAATAACGTTGCATTTTTAGGTGTTCGTTTTGCTAATGGGAATGGCTCGACTCAAATTGGATATGCAAATGGTTTCTTAAAGGCAGGTTATGGCGTTTGCCTTTTTTGCGATTCTGATGTTCCCGAAATCAATCTACAAAAAGAAGGCCTTAGAAATAGCGGAATTGTTGTAGTTGATTGTGAAGTCGACAACTCAACAGAAAATCAAATATTTCTTGATCTACCATGGGATGGAATTAAAGAGTTAATTAATTACCAAATTTCACAACTACAAGAATCAATAGAAGATAGTGTTAAATCTGGTTTCAAAAAACATGGTGAATTACCTAGCAATTGGATTGAAACTGATACAAAAGAAATCAGACAAGTTTTAGGGGATACTGCAAAGAAAAAATCATGGTTTAAAAGAACAGATCATGGCGAATTTCTCGGAAAAATATGTTGCAAATATCTGGCTGAATCCAAAGGGAAAAGAATTGAAATGCAGATTGAAGAACTATCTAAATGGATAGACAATGATTAACTATATTGAATTTATCTCCAAGGAAAAAAGTATGTTAATAGCTCCAGCAGGTTTTGGCAAAACACATACTATTGCGGAATGTCTTAAGAATATTGAAAATAAAGAGAAACAACTTATTCTGACTCATACACATGCTGGTGTCGCTTCAATCAAAGAAAAAATTAAAAAGGAAGGAATACCAAATTCCATTTTTGAAGTAGAAACAATTACAAGTTTTGCACAAAAGTATGTCTTAGCCTTTTATACTGGAAATGATTTGCCAAATCAAGAAGATAGTAAATTATATTACCCATTTATTATTGAAAAGGCGATTACTCTTTTTAAACTCAAACCAATACGACAAATTATTTTTAACACCTATAAAGGTTTGTTTGTTGATGAATATCAAGATTGTATTGTTAGCCAACATAACTTAGTTCTTTCGCTTGCAGAAATACTCCCAACTCATATTCTAGGTGATTTCCTTCAAGGAATATTTGGCTTTAATGAAGAGCAACTTGTTGATTTGAATGATCCATTAGCAATGAAAGGATTTATTGACGCAAAATATGAGTTAGATAAACCGCAACGTTGGTTGAATGGGAATAATGCTGCGTTAGGTGCTGATTTGAAAAGCATAAGAGAAGATATTATTGGCAAGAAAGAAGTTGATTTAACTAAATATTCTTCAATAGAATTGAAATTGATCACTGAACAGGATTTGTATAACCCAATGACCAACTATTGTCAACAAATAAGAAAGCTATTGAAAGAGAAAAGTGTGCTTTTATTACATCCAGATTCAACTAGTGTTTACCCTAGATTAAAGATAATTAAAACATTCAATAATGGATTTACATTGGTGGAATCTATTGATGATAAGGAATTCTATACTTTGGCTAAGGAAGCCGATTTGATTACAAAAGAGAACATCCGCATAAATCTAGTTGCTTTGTGCAAAAAAATATTCAATAAAACTGGAGTCGACAATTGGTTTAATGAGAAGGGATTAAAAAAGAAAAATAGACCAGAAGATAAAGCTCAACTGACATCTATTGAAACTCAAATTAACTCGTTCGAAAAGGAATTCTCATTTTTTAAATTCGCTCAATTATTAAGAGACGTAAAAAATCTATCGGAGATTAAATGTTACAGAAAAGAGTTATTTAAAACATTGTGCAAAGCTATAGAAGAAGCGGAGTTACAGCAAATATCTGTTTTTGAATCTATGAATAACAAAAGAAACCAAACTAGGAGGATTGGAAGGAAAATTTATGGAAGATGCATAGGAACAACTTTATTAACAAAGGGATTGGAATTTGACACAGTAGCAATATTAAATGCGCATAAATTTGAATGCCCAAAACATTTATATGTTGCCATGACTCGCGCATCTAAACGTCTGATAGTATTTACTAACAAATCAACTTTGAACCCATACAAATGAAATGCCCAGCAGGTAACAGCACATTTGCAATAGGAGGGGTTTCGTGCTTCGCAGACAGTTTAGTGGTAGCCGAAAGTTTTGCACTCCGCATCAACATTGGAGGCAAAAATCCCGCCCATCTCAAATCTGCGAAACGTTATGCCTTATGTTATGTCAACTTTGATAACATCAAAAATGAGTGCAAAAAACGAAACTATTAAAGTGACGACATCAGTAAAGGACTATTACTTCATTGTGCAAGACTACTCTTTTTAGGAATGGCAGACCTTCCTATTGGTTATTACACTTTCTTAAGAATATTGGTGACAATCGGTGCAGTTAGTGTGGTAGTAGCAGAGTTTGAAAACGGATTAAACTTTTGGACGATTTCATTTGGTATCATTGCAATACTTTTAAATCCTTTAATTTCTGTTTATCTAAATGACAAAGCCGCATGGATGGTAATAGACCTAATTTGCGGAGCATTATTCGTAATAAAATCATTTCCTCTTAAACAAAAATAAATATGAAAGCAATCTTCGTTTCTCTTTACGGTGTGTTCGCAGTTACAGCAATCATCACGCACATTTGGACTGTTATTATCGCCTTTACTGAAGGCGGTTTCTTTGGAGGAATATTAACTTTATTCCTTCCTGTTTTGGGTGAACTCTATTGGATGTTCAAAATGTTTGGCGAAAATGACACTTACGCATACATTGCATTAGCACATTTAATTTTGGCAATTCCTTTTTCAATGTTTGGACGAGGTGAAAGATAATATTGAAATATATTTAACCGAATGAGAACTGAAACTTCTATATGTTTACTTTGCCAGCAGAACAATTCGACAAAGGAAAACTCTCACATTATTCCTAAGTTCATGACCAAATCTCTTTTGGGTGAAAATAAGGTTAAAAGAGGTTATATAATTGGTTCAGACAGAGCACATAAAGCTCCCGAATTTTCGCAAGACACCCCTAAAGAAGATTTTATTCTTTGCGACAGTTGCGAACAGTATTTTTGTGTTTTAGAAACATACATTGCAACAAGGTTACACAATCGCCTTTGGGATATTAGACATATTCAACAATTCAGCACTTATCAAAATCAGGGAGGTATTACTTGGAAAGTTTGTGAACAAATTCACCCACTAATTTTTCGACTTTTTATTTATTCCATTATTTGGCGTTGTCATATTTCAGCAACAGACCTCTGTAAAGATTTTGCGTTAAACACTGACGAATCCGAAATTCTTCGGACAACACTTTTCTCATATAAGTATGACAAGCAACAAGATTTGCTAAATAACATTGGACAATTCACAAAATCATTTCCAACACTTCCATTTCTGTTTTTTACCGCAGACAGTTTTAATGACAAGACAAGTAACACATTATTTATTAATCCTTCAATTAAAAATCCGTATCAACTTGTTCTCAATGAGTATATGCTCATTTTTTCATTTGACTTAAACGAAGACCAGAAAAAATTCGACTTCTTAAATAACACCGACAGTTCAAAAATTAAAATCGGCTATTTCACGACAGAACTTTGGGAAAGTTTGAGAAATCAACTTCTGCAAATGGTAGCAAAGAAAGCATTTGAGAATATGCAAAAGTATGGAGAGGTTCCTTGGGTAATAAAACAAGAGTGAAGAAAAAACGGTTATCCAATTTAACAAAAAACCTTAATGAAAGATGCACAAAGGCATAACACGGATAACCATTACACAACTACTCAAAAACCACTAAATACCCGATTTAAAAAAAACGTTACCATCAAATTAAAGGATTTTGTTGATTTGTTATTAACCCGATTTTGACAAATCAAGATGTTCAACTAAAGCATCAATCAACCACACAGGGTTATCAGCTATGAAGCTGCTCTCCAAACAGATTATTTACATCTGCCGGTGGGGTCTTGCTTGTAAGTATGCCATAGCTTAAAATTAAGCATTTTTTGTTACGGCTTAAAATATCTTTGTATTTTTGTGATAGGTTTTTTCACAGACTACCATTCGTAGCTATTTTAAAAATAAAAAAGTGAAAATAGAAGAATTAAAAGATAAAGTAATGCCTATTATAATTCGGCACCAAATAAAACGGGTTGGGATATTCGGTTCGATTGCAAAAGGGAAAGCGACTTCCAAAAGCGATATTGATATTTTGGTTGAACTGGGGAACAAAATAAGTTTGCTGGAATTCGTCGGAATAAAATACGAACTGGAGGATTTGCTGGGAAGAAAGGTGGATTTGGTCGAATACCAAGCGGTCAAACCAAGGTTGAAAAATCGCATCATGTCAGAAGAAATCAGGATTTATGGCTAAGAAGAAAATACGGAACGAACTGGTTTTCCTTGAAGACATTTTGGAATGTATTGAGAAGATAGAAGAATATATTGAAGACCTAACAGAAAAAGAGTTTGAGGAAAATTCAGTAAAACAAGATGCTGTCATTCGGCGGATTGAGATAATTGGTGAAGCGGCCAAAAACATTTCAACTGAAACAAGGAATAAATATCCGGATATTCGTTGGAGGGAAATTGCGGGGATGAGAGATGTTGTCATCCACCAATATTTTGGAGTAACGATTGGAATGGTATGGAGGGTTGCTACCTCTGAGATTCCAAATTTAAAAGAAAAAATAGTAGCGATAATAAATGAGATAGAAGAGAAATAGAAGCGGCCACAAATAGCACGTTCCTGTTAACCACCCCTGTCAAATCAGACTTCTTGCATATTGAAACAAGACAGATAACAAATAAACTTTGTAATAGCGATACACGGTTTCATAAAGAAAGTCGTCAAAGTTCCGGCAAACGAAATTGACCGAGCAGTAGGACTTAGAGACAAATATTTTAACAACAAACAAAAAATTAACTCTTTGGCAACTAAAGAATTAAAGACTTACACCCTTGCCGAGATGAAAGACAAGTATATCGGCAAAGTTGGGGCACAGGAACGGGACGAATACGAATATGAACTTCGTATGGACGTTTTGGGAAAGATGATTAAAGCAGCCAGACAAGAAAGAAATTTGACACAAGAAGAACTCGGACGACTTGTAGGAGTTCTGAAAGCCCAAATTTCAAAACTTAAAAGCAGTGCTAACAGTGCGAAAATTGACACTATTATTAGAGTGTTCAGGGCTTTGAAAGCAGAAATCAACTTTAACGTAAAACTTGAAATCAACTTTGTCAAACTCGCTTGACAGAAAAGACAACCGAACCCCCAACACGGGTAACTATTTCACAACTACTCAAAAACCAATAAATACCCGATTTTAAAAAAAAAGTTGCCTTCAAATTAAAGGATTTTGTTGATTTGTTATTAACCCGATTTCGACAAATCAAGATGTTCAACTAAAGCATCAATCAACCGCACACGGTTATCAGCTATGAAGCTGCTCTCAAACAGATTATTTGCATCTGCCGGTGGGGTGTTGCTTGTAAGTATGCCATAGCTTAAAATATTATTGTACTTTTGTTACCGGTTATTCACAGGCTGCCGTTAGCAATAAGTATTACAAAGTGGTGGAAACCGCAGACAACTTGGTTATTTGGCGTGATATGGCGCTAGGTGAAGATGACAGCAAAGCCATTAAAGAAATTGCAAAGAAATACCCCGAAGCCACACAAGTAGAAGTCAATTATGATTTCAACATATTGGCAACGCTAAAAGACAAGCAATTAGAAGTGAGCAAAAGGGTATTAGGGCTCACTGTTATTCAAGCAGACATTTTTAATCAGTAATCAAATGGAGTTACAGATAATACCAAACAGCCTGCTTGATTCCTACCTTGCAGAAGTTCCTAAAGGCTTGCAAAGGGCATTTGATGCTTTACAAGATGCCGAATTGTCAACCCCGAATTTTAGTTTTTACACTTCAGTTGCATCCGTTTTTAGCAGTAAAATAGAAGGAGAAGCTATAGAGTTGGACAGTTATATCAAACACAAACGAGACGGTTTAGCTTTTGAGCCAGATTACACAAAAAAGATAGATGATCTGTATGGATCTTATGTATTTGCTCAAAACAACCGACTCACGGAAAGTAACGTCAAAGAAGCACATAAATTAATGAGTAAGCATATTGTTGCCAAAGGTTGGCAAGGAAAATATCGTCATCAAAATATGTATATGGCTACGGATGATGGCAGAATAGAGTATGTAGCGGCCATCCCGCAAATAGTAGAAAGTGAAATGAGCAAGTTTTTTGAAGATATTTCCATTTTGCTTAACCGTCCTTTGTCCATAGAACAGGTTTTTTACTATGCTGCGATGATACATTTAGTTTTTGTAAAAATTCACCCGTGGAATGATGGGAATGGAAGAAGTGCCAGATTGATTGAAAAATGGTTTATGGCAGAGAAGTTAGGTGAAAAAGCCTGGTTTATACAAAGTGAAAAAATGTATTATCAGGCACATCAAACCTACTATAGAAATATCAGAGCTATTGGATTAGAATATGAAGAACTTGATTACAGTAAGTCATTACCCTTTACACTCATGCTGCCTAAAGCAATCATATAAGGATAATGGAATTAAAGCTATATCAGCATATACGCAAGCATTTCCTGAAGGAGACGATAGATTTATTCGATAAATCCACACAGGAAAAAATTGAAGCCTTTGATGCGTCAATCGGCTTGGACGAGAGAATTTTAGATACGGCAAAAAAGTATCTGAAAGCATACAACACTTATCTGGAGGCACAGAAGCAAAACAAAGTTACGCTTCGCTATTATCAGATTTTGGCGATTTACTTTACCGAAGTATTTTTCAGAAACAGAAACAGCAAGGAGTATGAAGATTTTGTCTAAATTGCAACAGAAAGTTTGTAGGTTGTATTGAAAAATCCAAGTCGGACGACAAAAGACATTTCAGACAAAACGGTTTTTACCGTAACGAACTAAGTTCACAGAAACAGACAAAAGTATTCCGAATTTAAAAAAATTGAGACAGTTATCATTGTAAATCTTATTCCTTTTGACGAAACATACGCAGACTAACTTGGGACATTAGGAGTAAAAATAATTGACAAACAAAACCAAGACACGATTTCCGGCTTGACTTCAAAACTAAAAAACACAAATGTTGCATGGGGCGACCATCCAAAAGGACTTTACAAAGAATATGAACAACTCAAACAAACAACTTTTGACAAGTTAAGAACAAACAAAAACAACGTTTTTTACTTGGACAAACTTTCTTAAAATGGCAATCCAAAACACGGACAAGTTTGGGGCTACAAAAATGAATTATTAAGTTTCAACCTTTACAGTACAAAACAAGAATTAAACAATGTTTCAAGAACCTAAAAAATATACAGACAACGACCATTTCTTTTTTAAACCTGACGACGACTTGGTAAAGGTTTGTAACGCACCGAAAGATAAAGACGGTGTTTTTAAAGTTATTGAACTAAGAAATGGAAAAATAAATTTAGTTTATATCGGTTTCTCAAGTTCGGGTGGTCTTTACAACGAAATAGTAAACGGACTTCACTACGACAAAAATCCGAGAAAAATTGGATGGACTTATCAAACAATTAAAGACAAAACAGATGCACTTGACGTTTATTGGTATGTAACAAATGGCAAAGACGACCAAAAGAAAGAACAAGTTGAAATGCTAAAAGACTTTGTTGACCAAACCGGAAAATTACCAAAATGGAACAGATAGAAAATAACGAACCGATAACAGGCGTTTGGTTCAATGAGGGGTGACTTGGTTCATTCAAGTGCAGTGCTTCTATCAACATTTGTGCTTGGCTGACAGTGAATTGCTCCGAAATCCGCCCGAACGCAAAGCCCGAAAAATGTTATTCACAAGTTTAAATAGACAACGACAATGAAAACTATCACGACACTAATAATTGGATTGTTCTGCACAATCTCGGCATACTGCCAATACGGAGAATTTAATGTTTATCCGAACGGCTTAATTTATAGCGAACAGACGATGGGCAAATTAAGCCACATCGTGGACTCACTAAACTTGAAATTCAAGACTTGTAATTTCAACACAGTTTTTTTTTCCAAAAGCCAGACTATTGGAAACATAGTAAAAATGGAAAAAGAAAACATTAAGGAAGCAAAAAAAGATATGGAAAATCAACTTCCCTTAGACGACTTTCTTAAAAAATATCCGAAAGCAACTATTGAAAGAAATGTTTTAATCACAAAGCATAAATACAAAAACTACAATAAACAAGATGTTGTAGAATTTGAAGAATTTGACTTAAAAAGTGATTATGGTTTCAGCATCACATCAGAAGATATTTCGCTTTATCAAAAAGACTTCTCCAACAAATGGTTATTTGAACACAATGAAAAAACAGAGTATTCCGAAGAATCCATATCAGCCTTTTATTTTCCAACAAATTTTAGTTCAGTTTCTATCCCACAAAAATATTCTCAAATGATTGGGTATTCTGACTGTTTAATAGACACAACAACTACAAAATTTAAGGATAACCTAAAAAACGGTTGGGTGGGACTTCCCGAAAATTGGACTTCACTATCTGAAAAAAAGAAAGCCCAACTTCTTGACGAAATGAGAAGCACAAGAGTAATTGGCAGTTGTAGTCATGACAGCAGTCCAAGAGAACACGCCATACATATTGCTTTACTTTCAGCAGAAACATACAATTGGGAAGTTTTTCTAAAATCGCATTTAGATATTATGAATGACCGGTTTGAAAGAGTTTCTGACGGAAGTTATGCCTGGGGGCAAAGAAATACTTACATTAAAGAACTTGAAGAACTAAACATAAATGTTCCTGACCTTATCTTAGGTATATCATTCCGCATTGAAAATCCTGCAAGCAATCATTATTATGGTAGCATTGGACGAGTTGGACGTGCATTATCAGAAACCAAAAATAGAAATGAAATTGAAAATGCAATGCTTTCAATCATTTCTGACAGCCGATTGGACACCTATAACAGACTTTTATTTTATTTCCTATTCATAAATTACAACTACTATATAGAAGACGAAACAGTAAGAAAAGAAAATAACGACAAGTTAGCAACAGCAACAAAGACACTACCAGACTTTATTCGCGAAAGGCTGACAGAATAATGAAGAAAAAACCTGTGTATAACACGGGCAACTGATGAACAACTACTCAAAAACAACTAAATACCCGATTTAAAAAAACCTTGCCTACAAATTAAAGGCTTTTGCTGAGTGGTAACTTTCCCTGTGTTTTCGACAACTTCAGTCTTTCAAAAAAGCATCCATAAACCGCACCGTATTATCAGCTACGATACTGCTCTCAAAACAGATTATTTGCATCTGCCGGTGGGGTGTTGCTTGTAAGTATGCCATAGCTTAAAATTACGCCTTATTTGTTACTTTTTAGAATATTATTGTATTTTTGTTGGCAGTTTTTTCACAAGCTGACATTGGCAGCAATAGGTCCCGGGCAAATTTGTGCACCCAAAATGCGGACGACAATTTTTTAATAAAGATTTTCCTTGGGGACAGGTGACCGACTTCGCAGACAACTTGAATATTGAAAGATCGGACTATGAAAAGATTAAAACCGGCAGTACTATGAAACATATCATGATTATACATTTTATCATTTTTTCTCTTATCATAGCAATGCCGTGTTCAGGACAGTCTAAACAGTATTCGGAGATTAATGCAAAGGTGGACTCATTTATCAATCTGGAGATGACAAAAAAGAATATTGCCGGTCTTTCAATAGCGGTTATGTATGAAGGAAAAACAGTTCATTCCAAAGGATTCGGATATGCAAATCTGGAGCACAAAATCCCGGCATCAAGTAGTACAGTTTACCTCATGGCATCTGTAACAAAGACTTTTGTCGCAGTGGCAACCATGATGCTGGTGGAACAAGGTATGATTTCCCTGAACGATACAATCGGAAAATATGTAGCCGACATTCCACCGCATTGGAAAGTGGCTACCATCTATCAGCTATTGAGTCACACTTCCGGAATAAAAGGAAACGTTGACTGGCCACCTCCATGTAAAGTAGAATTAAAATATGACAACTATAATTACACCCGTGCTGATGTCATAAATGAAACAGCTTGTTTGCCCCTAAGTTTTACGCCAGGTGAAAAATGGGAATATAGCGGTAGAGGATATTATGTATTAGGTATGCTCATCGAGTCAGTTACAGGAAAGACATTCGAACAGTTTTTGAAGGAAACCATTTTTGACCCGTTGAAGATGACCGATACAAGAATGATGGACTACAGGGCGATCATCCCAAACAGAGCTGCCGGTTATCAGAAAAAGAACAATCAACTGATTAACCAATTTTTACCCCAAGATCCTATTGTTGAATTTTCAGACGGTGGACTTATCTCGACAGTTATTGACATGTCCAAGTGGGACGAGGCTTTATATTCTGAGAAGCTGTTAAAAAAAGAAACTCTTGAATTGATGTTCACCTCGGTTAAGGTCAAAGAGGGATTTGCTCCTTATGGTCTTGGGTTCGGAACAACACCATTTCAAAAACACAGACGCGTTGGACACATTGGAAGAATACTGGGGTTTGAAAGTGCGTTTACACGCTTTATTGATGATAAAATAAGTGTTGTTCTGTTCATAAACACTGAACTCGACTCAGGACAAATGGAGATGGCAAATCAAATTGCATCCTATTACTTTAAACCTGACAGAAAATAATTCGGAGCAATTACTTTGAACGCGGGACAGCTTTGAATGAAGAACGGACGAGGCCCTACAGCTACCATCAAAATGTTTAGGTAATGGTGGGGTTCAGTGTAGGTATTAAAAGTAATTTCTTAGTTTTGTTCGGTGTCGGTAACTCTATGATGATACAACAATCTTTCAGACAATCAATGAAATTGAACTTAATTATCTTCATAAGCTTACTGACAGTTTTGACATCGTGTAAAGGTCAGACAAATACTCATCTACACAATTCAGACAAACTAAATGAATCTTTTGCAACAGGAGACACAGTAAGAGAATTGAGCAATAACATAATGGTTATTTATCAGGATAAGAAAGACAATTATTGGTTTGGCAGTTGGCAGGACGGACTGTATAAGTATGACGGAAAATCAATCATACATTTTACCACGAAAGACGGTTTGTCTTCCAACAGAATTGAAGAGATTAAAGAAGATAAACAGGGAAACATCTATTTCAATTCAAGTAAAGGGATTATCAAATACAACGGATATAATTTTTCAATTTTGCAAGAAACTATTGGAGATATAGAAAAGTGGGGTTTAACAGCAAACGATATATGGTTTAAAAATTTTACAGAGGCTCAGTTTGTTTACAGATTTGATGGAGCTATTCTGCATAAACTAAAACTACCTAAACATAAACTTGGTGAAGAATGGATTCAGAAAAATCCAAACTCTTCACGACCATATTCTATTTACTGCACTTATAAAGACAGCAAGGGGAATATCTGGTTTGGCACAGCAGCATTAGGTGCTTTCCGTTACGATGGTTCTAAGTTTGACTGGATTACTGAAAGTGATGTGAACGAACTTCATTATGGCCCCTCAAATGGTGTTCGTTCAATTATTGAAGACAAAGACGGATATTTTTGGTTCAACACAGAATATAAGTATGACATTTACAACAAACCATCTTCAACAAAATATGATAAGAACAGCACAAAATTTTATAACCGGATAAAAAGCATTGGTTGTTTAGACAGCAAAAACGACGGTGATTTGAATGAGTATTTATCAATCATAAAAGATAAAAATAACAGCCTATGGATTGCCATTTACTTAAACGGTGTATGGAACATTGAAGGCGAAAACATTACACACTACCCTATTCAAGTTGATGATAAAAACATTCCTGTTTTTTGCCTGTTCAAAGACAACAAGGGCGACATTTGGCTTGGCACTCACGAAAACGGAGCATATAAATTTAACGGACAAACGTTTGAAAAATTCACTTTATGACAAACGATAGAAAAGCTGCCGATAACACAGGTAACTGTTGCTCAACTACTCAAAAACCGCTAAATACCCAATATTTTAGAAAGTTGCCTTCAAATTAAAGGCTTTTGATGATTTTTTGTTAACCCGATTTTGACAAATCAAGATGATCTACAAAAGCATCAATCAACCGCACAGGGCTATCTGTTCCGATGCTACTCAACAAACAGATTATTTACATCTGTCGGCTGGGTGTTCCTTGAAAGTATGCCAAAACTTAAAACATTAGTGTATATTTGTTGCCGGTTTTTTCACAGACTGATGTTGGCTGAAATGCTAACTGACCCAAAAACATCATCGGGCAAACGAACTTTTTCGGTTCGATAGAAATAAAAACAACAGGACTTTTTGACACATTAACCGGGCAGAAAAGGCAACTTTGAACAGACTGAAATACGAGATAAAAAAGGATGAATTTAACAATTGAAAATATACTGTTAGTTGGCTCTATTTTACTTTTTGTAAGCATTATTGTAGGCAAGACATCCTACAAATTTGGTGTTCCGACTTTATTACTCTTTCTGGCAATCGGAATGTTGGCAGGCTCTGATGGTATTGGCGGTATTCATTTTGACAATCCTCAAATAGCTCAATTTATTGGTATTGTTTCGTTGAATTTCATTTTGTTTTCAGGCGGTCTTGACACCGATTGGACTTCTGTCAAGCCAATTTTAAGAGAAGGTCTTGTTTTATCCACATTAGGAGTTTTGCTGACTGCCCTTTCACTTGGAACATTTGTGTGGTATGTAACCGACTTTACGATTTATGAAAGTATGCTATTGGGTTCTATTGTTTCATCTACAGACGCAGCAGCCGTATTTTCCATTTTACGTTCAAAAAGTCTTGCTTTAAAGACCAATTTACGCCCGACTTTAGAATTAGAAAGCGGTAGCAATGACCCAATGGCGTATGTGTTGACTATTGCTTTTTTGACTTTGGTTATAAATCAAGACCAAGGTGTCGCTTCAGTTATTCCCTTGTTTTTTAAACAAATGATTTTGGGCGGTATTGCAGGTTTTGCTTTTGGGAAACTAAGCAAACTTATCATCAACAATATTAAACTTGACTTTGAAGGACTTTATCCTGTGTTGGTTATTGCTTTAATGTTTGTTACGTTTTCCGCAACTGATTTTGTGGGTGGAAACGGTTTTCTTGCTATATACATTTGTGCAGTTTACTTAGGTAATCAAGACTTAATACACAAGAAAACCATTCTGAAAATGTATGACGGTTTGGCTTGGTTGATGCAAATTGTGTTGTTCTTAACCTTGGGGTTACTGGTTTTTCCATCACAAGTTTTTCCATTAATGGGCATCGGGCTTCTCATTTCTTTGTTCCTGATTATTGTTGCTCGTCCTGTCAGTGTTTTTCTCAGCTTGGTATTTTTTAAAATGAAGTTGAGAAGGAGATTTTATATTTCTTGGGTAGGTTTGCGTGGGGCGGTTCCAATTGTGTTTGCTACTTATCCCCTTTTAGAAGGAATTGAAAAAGCCAATATGATTTTCAATATCGTTTTTTTCATTTCAGTTACTTCGGTCCTCATTCAAGGAACGACTTTATCAATAGTTGCAAAATGGCTCAATGTGGCTTTGCCTGAAAAAGCAAAACCTATTTCAGAAATAGATAAACTCATTTCGGACCTTCCAAAATCATCTTTACAGGAGTTTGAGATTTTACCCGATTTTCACGCAGTAAACAAAAGAATAGTGGATTTAAATTTTCCGAAATCTGCATTTATCATAATGATAAAAAGAAACGGAGAATATATCCGACCCGGTGGTTCTACGATTATTGAAGCAAAAGACATTTTAATGGTTCTTGCTGACACCATAGAAGACTTTACGAAGGTTAATGAATGTTTGCAAAAATCAAACAATCCATCAAAAACATAAACAATGAACAAACGATTTATTATACTCATTGACTTTTCAGAGTATTCGAACAACTTGATTATGTATGCTTGCGATTGGAGCAAACAGGCAAATGCTGAAATACTTTTAGTTCATCAGTCCATTGTATTAGTTCCTGCACTCACCGACAACGAAAGCAGACAGCAGATTACACAACACACCAATGAAGATGCCATCCAAAAATTAAAGGAATTAGCTAAAGAAATCATCCCTCCAACTGTTAAAGTTTCGTTCAATGTTTCTGAAAGCAATTTGCAAATTACCTTACCAAAACTTTTATCTGAACCATTTGACAATTTAATTTTTACAGGAATTAAAGGCACAGGCTTACTCAAAAAAATATTTCTTGGAAGCACGGCACTTCGAATTATTGATAGCACAAAAAATATTATTGTTGCAATGCCCAAAGAAATTAAGACATTTTCTCACGATAAAATTTATGTGGGAGTAACAGAAAAACACCCCTTGAATATTTTGGAATTGAATAAGTTTTTGAATTTCATTGACACTAAAAATATGAGTATTACCTTTTTCTATTTGGCAAAACCCAATGAAAAAACTACAGGAATAGAAAAGCTCCTAAATGAGTTAAAAGAAATGTTTTCAGAGAAATACAAAACATCTATCGCCATTTACGAAGGCAACAATCCTTTTAACGACATCAAAAAGATTATTAATAACAATCTTGATGAATTATTGATTGTTCAAAAAGGTTCACGCCTTTTGACCGACCAACTTTTCAGACGATTTTTAATAAACGAATTAGTGTATGAAGGGCAAACCCCTTTGATTGTTTTACCATAATTATAGCAATTCTTCAACCCCAGGTATATTTATGGTGCGTTTGATGTTATACACCAACAAAATCAAACAATGTTCTCCGTTTACTTTTTTTAACCCCCTAAGGTTGATGTAATTGTAGTTCCATTGCTGCCTGATAGTTCCAATAATATGTTCGTTGATTTCCTGCCGTTTTCGGTATCTTGCTTTTTGGGTTTGATAGCGTTCGCTTTTTTGTGCTGCTACTTCGGTAAATTCGCTTCGTTCTATTCCCTGCCCCCTTTTTGTCTTCCGGTACACATGTGTTTAATCCAATAGTTATTACAGCAGAGGTTCTTCATTTTTTAAACTCATAGGGGGTATAATCTTTTACATCTGCTGTCGGGGTGTTGCTTGAAAGTATGCCAAAACTTAAAACATTAGTGTATATTTGTTGCCGGTTTTTTTCACAGACTGCCTTTTTACAAAGGCAAGAAAAAGAGATATAACCCTTATCTTTGAAGAAAAACTAATGATAAAAAGAGACGAAATATTATCCTTTCTGAAAGAGAACAAAGAACTGTTGTTTTCTGAATGCCAATTGGTCAAGATTGGGTTGTTCGGGTCATTCTCAAGAAATGAAGGGACAGAAGATAGTGATATTGATTTGATCATTGAATTTCAGCCAAATACCCAAAACCTGTCGGAAAAGAAATCAAAAATAAAAAGTATGGTTTCAAAAAAGTTTGACAGAGAAGTTGATTTGTGCAGAGAAAAATATATCAAACCATATTTCAAAAACCAAATACTTCAATCTGCTATTTATGTCTGAAAAGGATAAAGGCAACTTGTTGGCAATTGTTGACAGTTGCCAGAAAATCGAAAAATTCGTTGAAGATATTTGGGATGCAGATGCTTTTTTTGCAGATGAAAAAACGTTTGATGCAGTTTTGATGAATTTTGTAATAATCGGAGAAGCTGTAGGAAGATTGTCCCAAGAATTGAAAGAAAAAGAAACTCAAATTCCCTGGACAATAATTAAAGGGTTCAGAAATATTGTAGCACATGATTATTTTGGAGTTGACGCAGAAGAAGTATGGCAAATCATAAAAAACAACCTTCCTGAATTAGAAACGGAAATTAAAAAAATAGCAGGAAAAAAATAAAGCCTTTGTGAAACAACGCATACAACGGTCATATCGGCTAAGTAATGCCACTGCGGCAAGCCGAAACAGTCTGACTGCGAAAAAACTTGTTTTTTGAAAAAATCCCCATAAAAGCAAGAGAGCACATCACCCTCAAAGCCCATACTTTTGAATGAAGGGGATGTATTTTTGGTATGACAACTATTGCCCAAAATAAAAAATGGTGCATAAGGTCAATATCAAAGCCATTTTTTCTGCAAACAAGACTACTTTGGGTAGTCAGGCTGCCAATTTTTGAGCTTTATCAATAGTTCTTCCATCCCAAGTATGTTGATGGTGCGTTTGATATTATAGACCAACAAAATCAAACTATGTTCTCCGTTTACTTTTTTTAACCCCCTAAGGTTGATGTAATTGTAGTTCCATTGCGCCTGATAGTTCCAAAATTATGTTCGTTGATTTCCTGCCGTTTTCGGTATCTTGCTATTAGGGTTTGATAGCGTTCGCTGTTTTGTGCTGCTACTTCGGCAAATTCGCTTCGTTCTATTTCCCTACCCCTTTTTTGCCTTACGGTACAGAGGTGATTTACCGGACAGTTTTTGCAAGCAGAGGTTCTGTATTTTTTAAACTGATTGGGCTTTTAATCTTTTGCATCTGCAGGCAGGGTGTTCCTTGTAAGAATGGCATAGCATAAAATATTCTTGTATTTTTGTTGCCGGTTTTTTCATAAACTGCCGCTATAGGCAACCCTAAAAGACCGAAACAGACAACAGAGAATGGAAAGAGCAATTCAACATTTTGACAAATACCTTCCGTTGGACGACAACGAAAAACAAGCATTAATGAGTCGTTTGACAGAACGCAAAGTAAAACGCAAGCAATACATTTTACAGGAGGGCGACATTTGCAAACACTTTAATTATGTTGTTGAGGGTTGTTTTAAAACTTATGGGGTGGACAACTCCGGAACGGAACACAACCTTGCTTTTACAGTTGAGGATGACTGGCTGACAGACATTGATAGTTTGCATAAGGAACGACCATCCAAACTATATATTGAGGCTATTGAACCTTCAACTATACTGCAACTTTCCAAAGGAGACCTTTGGTATTTATATACCAACTACCCAAAATTTGACCGCAATTTCCGTGTGATTATTGAAGACAAATTTATTGAACTTCAAAACAGGCTGCTTCAAACTTTCAGCAATTCTGCTTATGAGCGATATGAAAGTTTTTTAGAGCAATACCCCAATTTAGCCAACCGATTACCCAACACTCAAATTGCTTCATATCTCGGAATTACCCCCGAGTTTCTAAGTAAAATTCGTAATGAACGGGTTCCCAAATAGGCTACCCTTAATCTACATTAAGACTATTTCTTAAACAACCTTATAAGCACAGGCTTTTCATTCCCCGCATCTTTGTATTGTCAATTTTGGCGCAAAATAAACTCAATACAAAAGATTTGAAAACTTCAAAAACAACAGTAGCCATTATCGGGCTTGGCAACATTGGCAAAGCCATTGCAACAAATCTGGTGAAAGGAAACCACAGTGTAATACTCGCATCAAGAGAGGAAAGCAAAGCCGAAGAACTGGCGAACGAACTGGGTAATTTGGCAACAGCAAAATCAACTACAGATGCCATCAAAGAAGCAGATGTTGTTATTCCTGCCTTTTACTTTAACACTATGAAAGATTTTTTCAAAACCTACGCAAAGGAATTAGACGGAAAAATAATTGTGGATGTATCCAACCCCATTGCACCTGACGGAAATGGTAGCTTCAAAAAGATTATTGGAGAAAATGAATCTTCTGCGAAAATTCTTTCAGAATTAATTCCTAAAAACGCAAAACTAGTTAAGGCATTCGGCACATTAGGAGCGGAGGCATTGTCAGGAGAAGCCTTTGCACAGACTGAAAGAAAAGTATTATTCTATGCTTCGGACAGCACCAACATCAACAACAAAGTGGAAGAATTGATTACTGACAGCGGATTTGAACCGCTTCACATTGGTGGTTTGGGCAATGCCATACGCATTGAAGTTTTTGGCGACCTGCATCAATTTGGAGCTTTGGGTAAAACAGTTACAATTTCAGAAGCAAAATCTAAAATTTAAAAAATGAAACAACTAATTCTATCAGCAATAGTTCTGTTATCGTTAGCAGCCTGCCAAAATCAATCTGAAACTAATTCAGTCAAAACAAATAGAACAGAAATGGAACAGACAACCGAAAAACAAGCAATTGAGAAATTACTTTTCTTATACCGTGATGCCTTAAATGCGTCGGACGCAAACAAAGTGTTACCACTCTACACTAATGACGGTGTATTTATGCCCTCCAATGCACCCTCGGCAATTGGACAGGAACAAGTAAAAGCATCTTACGAGTTTGTGTTCAAAACAATTCAACTCAACATTGAATTTTTCATTGACGAAATAGTGGTTAACGGGGACTTTGCTTTTGCAAGAACTACATCAAAAGGCACAACTTTAATTCGCGAAAACGGACAAACAGTTCCCGAGGAAAACAGAGAATTATTTGTTCTTCAAAAGGTAGGTGGACAATGGAAAATTGCTCGTTATATGTTCAATAAAATAAAATAAGCGGACTATAAGGGCAGCCTATAACAACGTAACCCGTTGCACAACTACTCGAAAACCACTAAATACCCGATATTTAAAAAGTTGCTTTTAATATTAATGGTTTTAGCTGATTTGTTGCCTAATTGGTCTTGATCAATCAGTTTGGAGCAGAAATAGCTTTAAAAGGGTTGTTTGCAGATAAGGCTTGGCATATACTGACAAAAAACAAGTTTTACCGGCATAAGCAGGATTATTCATCGTTGCTTGAATGGCTTATGTTTTAAAATTGGGTGTTTTGTGTTCAAATTCAGGCATCTGAAAAGTGTGCTTTTTAACGTTTGTATGTCAACACCCAATTTTGATAAATCAAGATGATCTATAAAAGCACCCATAAATCCCACAGGGTTATCAGCTCCGATGCTGCTCTCCAAACAGATTTCTTGCATCTGCCGGCGGGGTATTTCTTGTAAGTATGCCATAGCATAAAATTAAGTGATTTTTATCACGACTTAATATATTAGTGTATTTTTGTGGAGTGAGTTTTTCACAGACTAATGTTGTAGGACATAAAAAAGAAAAATGAAAAGAGTAGAATTGTTCGAATTTGAAGACTTTAGTTGGTTGCCTAAATACATCCGAACAGGGGTAACGAACCTAATAAAAGTTTTTCATCGTTTAATCGGAACATCGGATGTTTTAGCCGACTTAATTGAAGAATGCCAGAAAAAAATAAACTTTACCCAAATCGTTGATTTAGGCTCTGGCTCAGGAGGCCCAATGATTGATGTAATAGAGAAAATTAATAAAAGAAATACTCAAAACGACCCAATTGAGTTGTTGTTATCAGATAAGTATCCAAATGAAAATACGGTCGAGAGAATAAACAATTTGAATTTGCCGAATGTGAATTATTTAAGTAATTCAGTTGACGCGTCAAAGATAGAGAATATACCAAATGGGCTAAAAACAATGATTGCAAGCTTCCATCACATGAAACCAAAAGTTGCCAAACAAATACTTAAATCAGCGGAAAAAAATAGAGAACCGATTTTAATTTATGAAATAGCAGAGAATAATATCCCATTTATCCTATGGTGTCTCATGCTTCCAATTTCTTTGATTATATTGGTGTTAATGTCCCTATTTATGACTACATTAGTTAGGCCATTAACCTACATTCAAATAATTTTCACGTATATAATTCCACTTATCCCTTTGGTGTATGCTTGGGATGGTCAGGCTTCTCTCATGAGAACTTACACGATTAAAGACATAGAAAGTATGATTGGGCAATGCAATGATGAATCATATATCTGGGAAGTTAGGAAGGTAAATAAAAAGAATGGGAAAAAAGCGGGATATTACATTTTCGGTTATAGTAAAAGATAATACACCCTACAACAAATTGTATGTGTTCAAGTCTGGCAAAAGCCCGACATGCCACAATCGCAGACTACCGCTGTGCCAGATGTTGACAATTTTTGATTTTCAACAGTCTATGTTCAACTTCTTTAAAAAAGTTTTGACACCGGCTAACATAGAGATGAATGCAGAAGGAGTAAATCCTACTTTGCAACTACATCACAGACATGGGACACTGAGATATGCATGAGGAAGTAAAGGGCTTTTCCAAATCAGGTACATAAAGACGTATAAAAATAAGTCTCTGGCTTGCACATAAGTCAGGGAAACAGACGTTGTTCGGGAAAACCACAATGCAACAAAACCCCAACCAACATCAATAAATTCAGGAAGTTTCGTAACTTTACAAATTAGCGGCACTATTCAGATGGAATTTATTATATTCCTATACAACCAATGCATTCACGTTTTACTTCATTTTGATAACAAGAACTAAAGTTACTGTCATGCAAAAGTTATTATTTTTTATTTTATTTTTATTTCTTATAGTTAGCACCAACGCACAAGAACAGACTTCTCCTATTCTGTTTATTTACGATGCCAGTGGTTCTATGTGGGGACAAATGGATGGGAAAACAAAAAAAGAAATCGCCTCCGACGTATTAGCTTCTACGATTGGTAATTTACCCGAAAATCAAAATATCGGCTTGATTGCATATGGCCACAGAAAAAAGAGCGATTGTGATGATATAGAATTTATAGTGGATCTATCAAACAGTTCAAAAACTAAAGTTGTCAGCGCTGTAAAAGGCATTAACCCGACTGGTAAAACACCTTTGTCACGAAGTGCTTCCATGGCGATCAATTTTCTTAAAGACAACAATACCAAAGCCACCATTATATTGATCACCGATGGAATAGAATCCTGCGATGGCGATATTTGTAAAGTAGTCACAGATGCAATAGCCGAAGGCATCAATTTTAAACTGCATATTGTAGGCTTTGGATTAAAAGATGGCGAAAAAGATCAAATTAAGTGTGCTGCAAAAGAAGGCAAAGGCAACTACTACGATGCAACTGATGCGACAGGCTTAGGCGATGTGCTAACCGAAGCAACGGTTCAAACGGTAGATAAGCCTGATCCCAACTTTACAGTGTACGCCATTAAAAACAGTCAACCGGTCGATGCCTGGGTTAAATTGAAAAATATGGCTTCCAAAAAAGAAGTCATGGGCTCCAGGACATACAGGGATACAGCCAGAGTATATCTTCCTCCGGGAGACTATGAAGCAGAAATAAAACCATTGGAGCATTCTGACATCCCGGCTATCACAATTGTAGTCACCATAAAAGAGGGGGAATCCAAACATCAGGATGTAAGTTTTGATGGCGGAACCCTAGAAGTTTCCACAACAAATAATGGCGAACCATGGGATGCGATGGTTAGTATGTATGAAAAAAATACCGGCAAAGTAGCTGCCAATACTAGAACCTATGGCAAAACAAAGCAAATGGAAGTCCCTGCAGGAAAGTATAAAATAACTTACCAAGCGTTGAATATGGAGGGCATAGAAATATACACGGAGGTTGACAATGTGGAAATAAAAGGCAACGCAATAAATTCTGTATCGCATGATTTCAAAAGTGGCATTGCTATGATTGGTGTCAAATCTAAAAGTGGAGAGCTTATAGATGCTACAGTAAATTTCTTCGAAAAAACTACCGGCAAAAATGTGGCAGGTGCCAGAACCTATACATCCAAAAGCAGCAATCCGAAAAAATTTATTTTAAGTCCGGGTACATATACTGTAAAAATTGTGACGCTAGGTGCTCATAAAGGCAATTCAGATACATTTTCAATTACAGTAAAAGAAGGAGAAACTGTTGAAAAAATAATGACCTATTAATTATGGCAAATCGTATGCTTAAACCATATAGTTTTCTGTTTTATCTTCTGTCGCTTACTTTTTCTTTTTTTGTTGGCATACTGATAGCCGGCTTAGTGAACGCAGGTAAAGGGCAAATGCTCGCTGCCGGCGCAATAGTATTAAGTTATGGTGTAATAAGTGCAGGAATTGGGCTGATCCTTACATTATTCCTAGCTTACAAAACCAACAGTAAATTCATCATCACAAGCAATTTTGTTTTGTTAATTTCTATTGCTGTACTTTGGACATATTTCTATAAACAATATAGGGACAGAACAAATGAAAAAAAGCAAGATAGGCACACAATGGTACCACCTAATCAATTTGTTAGCTCGGCTGCTGAAGTAATACCTATTTATTATCTCGCAGAACAAAACCGGCCGATTGTTAATCTAATGGGATTAGGCATGTTTTCGCCTAATATGTTTGAAAACAAAGTTCTTTACTTTTATGGTAATTTGAATATGGAAAAGCCTTTGATAGAACACACTCCTACAGATAGTATAACCTTTAAAGAGGGCTCACATGGAAGTTTTGATATAGCTACTGCCCCGCCCTATTTAGTTCCTGAACACTTAAAATTGGATTATGACATCTTATACTTTAAAGTAGTTTCTGTTACAGATGATTTTCTTGAAGTAATAGTGAATACATCAACACAACATACTACTTTTGTCAACAAACGTGCAGGCACATTTAAATATTGGCCTGAGTTTTTCCTAAGTGTTAATAGTGTAGAATTTATTAATCCGGAGTATCAAGAAATTTACATCAAACCTTTAGAGCATGCAGCAACAGTTAACCTGTCTTACAGTTTTATGCGACCACTGAAAGTCCGGGAGGATTGGATGTATGTTCTGCTGTTAGATGATGATTTTAATAAAAAAGGACTTGGCTGGATCAAATGGAGAGAAGAAGGTAAATTTCTTATTAGTTACTCTCTTCTAAGCTGAATGACATGATATCATATTCCGGTGAGGTCTTCATTGTTCTGCAACTGCTGAAGTGAAAAACTTGTATTGACGATATAACAATACAAAAAGCATAATATTAAATAATTGGTTTTTAGAATACTTAGATTCAATTCATGAATGCAACTTTGTGGCTGGTCATAAACAGAAAATGTTAAAGGGGAAGGCAGTTATCAGGTTGGAGTAAAAAATGAGAAAAAAATGAAACTCTGCAAGATTTAATGGCAATTGTATTGCAATAAAAATAATTGTGCCTTTCCTTTTTAACTAAAAAAAGAATAATATTGCCCGACAAAAACTTTACTCTATAAAGGTATTAGTGGTAAATTGAAACTTTGTTCTCTGAAATCCCCCACTATAGCAACAACAAAACCAATTTTCTCCTGCCTCATGCAAATTTAATTTGCAATATGCGCTGTCATAATTAACCGCTCTTATTAATCCTTCTTCGATTGTAACTAAGCAGTTTGCGCACTATTTTTGGGACACCGCTAAGAGGCAGAAGTGCCGGTTTTTTACCTTCTGTATTTATCTACATTTCCCTAAAAAGCGGTCAGATTAAAGAAGTATCGGGTTTGCATTGCTTGGTGATTGGGTAAATATGGTTACTTTTGCAGGGAATTCAGAACCAATAAAAATACCTTAACAAGTAATTTACACACAAAACCAAATATAATGGCAACCTACGATTTAATTGTAATTGGCAGCGGCCCGGGAGGCTATGTTGCTGCAATCAGGGCAGCACAATTGGGAATGAACGTGGCAGTAGTTGAACGCGAATCTCTGGGCGGAATATGCCTTAACTGGGGATGTATCCCAACAAAAGCCTTGTTGAAAAGCGCTCAGGTATTCGAATACATCAAACATGCCGACAGTTTTGGCATCTCATTGTCCGGTGCAACTCCCGATTTCAAAAAAATGATTACCCGAAGCCGTGATGTTGCCCAAGGCATGAGTAAAGGAATTAACTTTCTGTTCAATAAGAACAAAATCACCGTGCTTTCAGGAACCGGAAAATTGGTAGCTGCCGGCAAAGTAAGCGTAACCGCTGCAGACGGAACTAAAGCCGAACATATTGCCAAAAATGTGATTCTGGCAACCGGTGCCCGTTCCCGTCAACTTTCGAATTTGCCGCAGGACGGTAAAAAAATTATCGGCTACCGCGAAGCTATGAACCTGCCCAAACAACCCGAAAGTATCCTCATAGTTGGTGCCGGTGCTATAGGCGTAGAGTTTGCCTATTTCTATAACAGCATTGGAACTAAAGTAACTTTAGTTGAATTTATGCCTCGTCTTACCCCAATCGAAGACGAAGAAGTTTCGAAAGAATTAGAACGTCAGTTCAAAAAAAGCGGAATTGAAGTACTGACCGGGACCACAGCCGATTCGGTGGATACAAAAGGCGATAAATGTGTCGTTTCATTGACCGTCAAAGGAAAAGAAAGCCGGCAGATTACCTGTGATGTGGTGCTTTCTGCCGTAGGTTTATCCACCAATATCGAAAACATAGGGCTTGAAGCGCTTGGCGTGGCCACCGACAAAGGAACGGTAACCGTGAATGAATTTTACCAAACCAACGTGAAAGGCATTTTCGCCATTGGTGATATCATCAAAGGCCCTGCACTGGCACATGTTGCCTCAGCAGAAGGAATCATTTGTGTTGAACACATCGCAGGGTTGAACCCGGAACCTTTAGACTATGGCAACCTGCCCGGCTGTACTTATTGTCAGCCCGAAATTGCCTCCGTTGGATTGACAGAGCAAAAAGCCAAAGAAGCAGGGTTTGAAATAAAAGTCGGGAAATTCCCTTTTACCGCTTCGGGAAAAGCCAAAGCAGCAGGACATAGTGAGGGTTTTGTCAAACTGATTTTTGATGCCAAATATGGTGAACTCTTAGGCGCACACATGATAGGCGCTAATGTTACAGAGATGATTGCAGAAATCGTAGCCATCCGGAAACTGGAAACCACCGGACACGAACTCATCAAAACTGTTCACCCCCACCCCACTATGTCGGAAGCAGTTATGGAAGCCGCTGCCGCTGCCTATGGCGAAGTCATCCATTTATAGCAGTTTGAAAAAAACCCGTTAAGAGGATAAAACTCCGGTGAGCAGTTATGCATCAGAATAAACCAAGTTTAGCGCAGATTTTACAAAATAAAGACAAATAACAAAGTCCAATTTAATAGCAATCCGCTATATTTGCCCGACGATATTATTTCGCCACTCTAAACCTTATAAATATTGCCTGAAGTTGCCCTGTTTTAGGGCAACTTTTTATTTTTTACGGGCGTAACACTCAGTTTTAACTAACTTTGCAGCTACCCCTCAATTACAATACAGATGAAAAACTGTTTCACTGCCCTGCTCTTTTGCATATTTGGAACATTCTTCAACTTGTTATCCGGACAGGAGTTGACTGTCGAAAAAGATAAGAGCATTACCCTGAACAGCAAGGTGGAATTTTTGAGTTTTAATCCGGATGGTACAAAAATCGGAGCCGCTCTGCACAACGGAGATATTGCTATCTGGAACTTTAACACTGCCGAACCTCCTACTATCATCACCGGTGCTCATCATGGCATCATCAACCACCTCGTCTTTAGCCCGGGCGGAAAATGGATGGCTACTGCTTCAAACGATGGTACAATAAAACTATGGGAGGCAAGTACCGGTCAGTTGGTAAAAACATGGGAAAATGCTCCGCCGAATGCTTTATTTAAAGAAGCATATTTTGTTGAATTCAGCACAGATGAACAATACGTTTACTTTGGCGGTAAAAACAAAAAAATCAGACGAGGTATTACGTCCGGTCAGAGCATAGAAACAGTTGCTGTTTTTGAAGGCAATTTTGACCTGACAATCGGGCGCATTTCAAAAGACGGCAAGTTTATGGCATTTGCTAACGGGTATGCCATATCATTTCTGAACCTTCAAACCCATGAAGTTGTCCGTACTATCGAACAAAAAATTACAGACTATATCAACGACCTTGCTTTCTCGAATGATGGTAAATATCTGGCAGCCTGGTGCGAAAAAGGGTTGATACTGATTTGGGATTATCCACATGGCAATTTTATTAAAACGATTGATGCCGGAAACAAAGGATATAGTCATCTAAGTTTTTCGGACGATAACAACCAATTGGCCAGTGGAAATCTGGGACCGGTTTTTCGGATTTGGGATGTGAAAAACGGCAGCTTTAAAGAAGTGAGCGGCCATAGCACTAAGGTAAACTCCTTTGCTTTTAACCCTGTTCATCCGGAACAATTAGCCACCGGCAGTTATGACCGCACAATCTGCCTTTGGAAAATTGGTGAAAAAGAGCCTCCTCAAACACAAATATCTCCCCCTCAGGAAGAACCGGATCAACCTCCTGTTGTTGAAGCAGATACAGTTCAAACCTTTGCCGACAGGCAAATCATATCTAAAGCTAATTTTACCGTCCAATCGCCCAATGTTTCCATCAATATATGGGACGATCGTCGGGAAGATGGCGATATAATCTCCTTATTTTTTAATGGCCAACCCGTATTGGAGGAATATACTCTGGAAAACAAGGTAAAAACAATCAAACTTGTATTAGGCATCAACCGGGTCAATACCTTGGTTTTGTTTGCCCACAATTTAGGAGAGCAGCCTCCTAATACTGCTGCCATTTCTATCAATGACGGTAAACAAACCCGGCGGATTACGCTTTCTTCAGACTTTGAAGGGTCGGAAGCCATAACCCTTGAATATAAACCCGAATAATCCTTTGAATAATTCTGCACTTTTTTATCTTAACTTTGCACCCTCACTGATTTTTAACAAGCCCAATGACTTTAGCAGAATTTAGAAAGCGCTATCAATACGATGTAACCAAAGATAAATTGGGCGAGGGTGGATTTTCAAAGGTTTATAAAGCCTACGATATGCTGTTGCAAAGGCAAGTTGCCTTAAAATTTTACTTTGGCGACATCAGTGAACGATACGGGGTCATGGAAGAACTAAAAAAAGTGATGGCCTTTAAACACCCCAACTTAGTTCGCTATTACGATGCTGTCATTTTAGATGCTCCAACGATGTTTGATGAAAATGCAAAAGCACAGATTGGAGTGATAGAATATGTTAACAGCGGAGACCTGAATGATTTTTTAAAAACTTTTCCTTCCATTGAACAGTTGGGGAAAGTCGTGAGCGGCATTTTAGAAGGGTTGGATTATTTGCACAATAAAGGAATTGTTCACCGCGACATCAAACCCCAAAACATCTTACTGCATCAGGATAATGGAGAATGGATTCCAAAAATTGCCGATTTTGGATTAGCCAAACGTCTGAATACTTTAGGCGACCAATCGTCAAAACTATTGGGAACCATGGAATATATGGCTCCTGAACAGTTCGATTCTAACAAATACGGCATCAATGGCGACATTGGAACTAATGTAGATTTATGGTCATTCGGCATTATTGTTTACGAAATGTTTACCGGAGAACTTGCATTTGGCGGGCGAAGTACCGGAGCAACACATGAGCAAGTCATGTTCAACATCATGAAAAAAGAGGTCTCGGATGAAATAGATTCCATCGAAGAACCCTACCGCACAATCGTCAGAAGATGTTTGGTTAAAAAAGCAGGACAAAGAGCGGCATCTGCCAGAGAGTTGATAGATATTTTACAAGGAAACAAGGCAGTTAAATCAGATTTGCCTCCAACGCCCTCCATAAACACACTAATGGAACGCGAACTTAATATAGCAGTTAAATGTTTGTTTTTTGCTTTAAATCTCATACTAACTCCTCTTGCCGGTCTTTTGATTTATGGATTATGGCTTAATCACCCAAAAAAGAGAGCGCAGCAATCCTTGCAAATCATAAAAAACGCTTTTGCTTTGTGGTTGATCTTATTGACCGGCTTATGTTTATATCTCTATTTCAAAAGCGAAGGAATTATTTAAAGCTAACATTTAAGGTACTTTTTTGTCAGTGGCAATTTAAAAATATTGACAGCTTAATGAAATAAGAATAGCTGTTGATAGAAGTATCAGATTGCAGACACTTTTTTTTCAATTCACTACTATTTACAGAAATCACCTAACTTTACGTTTTTATTTCTGACATTTGTTTAAACCAATCCACGTAAACTGCTTCAGTGTTATTCAGCAATCGCAGACATAAACAGCAGAAACGAAAGCAATATTAAAATGAAGTTTAGAGACAGATATAAATTTGATGCGACTAAAGATTTTATCGGAAAAGGAGGCTTTTCAAAAGTTTTTCGAGCCGAAGATACGGTGCGAAACAGGACAGTAGCCCTGAAATTCTATTCGGGTATTGCATCTGACAAATACGATATCATTAATGAAATCAACCGCATGGAAGATATTGTGCATCCCAACCTTATCAGGTATTACGATGCAGACATCATTCAATCGGTCAATGCATTGGGAGAAACCGAGCAAATTCAGGTAGGTATTATCGAATATGCCAATGCCGGCGATATTGGGACTTTTTTTAAAGAGCGAAGAAGCAAAGAAACAACCCATACCATTATAGAAGGCATATTAAAAGGGCTTCAATACCTCCATGATCACAATATCGTTCACCGCGATTTAAAACCCAAAAATATTCTGCTCTCTTCGGCAAACGAAGTAATTACCGCTAAAATAGCGGACTTCGGCATCAGCAAAAAAATAGACATTGAAGATGGAGGAGCTTCCTCTCAACTATTGGGAAGTGTTGAGTATATGGCCCCGGAGCAGTTTGCACCTGTCGTTTACGGTATAAATGGCAAAATTGACACGAACGCAGATCTTTGGTCTTTTGGCATTATCCTCTACGAACTATTTGCCGGAAAACTTCCGTTTGGCAGCAGAACCAAAGGTATTACCTACGAACAAATTTTAAACAATATTCTGTTTCAGGATTTAAGCATTGATTACGAATTAGTGCCGGAACCTTACAGGTCTATGATTAAAGTTTGTTTGCTTAAACATGCCTCCAAAAGAGCGCCAAGTGCCCAGTTTTTGCTCGACATATTGTCGGGAAAACAAACATTGCCTGAAGAAAAATCAGGAGAAAAAGCAATACAAGGAGATGGCACCAAAACAACTATTCTTCCTGTAAATCCCGATTTGAATAAAAATGTGGACAACAGCGAAGATGTGGCCAAACTTATCAATGAAAAATCTACTCAACTTTTCGAAGGGGTTAATGACATCATTAAAACTCCTGAAGAGCCCAAGCCCGATAAACGGGAACCGGTAAAGGGCAACCCAAATTTTATAAAAAACGAGATAAAAGTTGGAAAGGATTTGTTTAAACTGCATAACTACGTCGAAAGCTTTAAAATTTTAGACAAATACCGCTTCAACCCGGAATTTGATACAGAAGCCAAGTTTTTTCTCGGATTTATGTATTATAACGGAAAGTGTGGCGGCGCTCACGACCCGGTCAAAGGGCGCAAACTGATGAATGAAGCCAAGTCTGAAAACCATTCTTTGGTTTTGGAGTTAATGGTAAAGTATATTTTAGTCCGTTAAATCTTACGTCATGCGATTACAATTGATGTCCTTTTTGATAGTGTTTGCTGTTAGTGGTTTTTCATCTGTTAAAGCTCAAATGCCATACACTAAATTCTGGATTGGTTTTAGTGATAAATCTTCAACTCCTTTTTCGATTAGTCAGCCTGAAACTTTTCTTTCTGCAAAAGCCATTGAGCGACGCACGATGTACAGTATTCCTGTGGTCGCCAACGACCTGCCTGTTGATCCGGTTTATGTTCAGCAAGTAAAAGACCTTGGGGCAACTGTTCTTTACTCTTCAAAATGGATGAATGGTGTTGTAATTACCGTTCCTGATTCTGCCACCCTGCTTTCAGTTCAGGCTTTGCCTTTTGTCATTAATTCGAGAGGAGTTGCCAGGACTATGCCTAAAGGAGCAAAAATCACTCCCAAATACAACAATAGTTTTACGGCGGGTAAAAACGAAACCGAGCAAATCACGGGCAGCGATGAATATTATGGAGAAGCTTTTCACCAGTTGCACATGTTGAACGGTGATTATTTACATACCCAGGGCTATAAAGGTGAAGGTATGGTGATTGGAATCATGGATGCAGGATTTACCAATGCAAATCAAATGGAAGTGTTTGAATCGCATTTTCAAAACGGCAGAATTTTAGGACATAAAGACTTTGTTGCGGGGGGCGATAGTGTATTCAATTACAGCTCTCATGGAACCCATGTTTTCTCAATTTCCGGTGGAAACCTGCCCGGCACTTATGTCGGAGCTGCCCCTGAAGCCTCGTTTTGGCTATTTCGTACCGAAGATGCACCAACAGAAACCTCTATTGAGGAATATAACTGGGTGGCTGCTGCAGAATTTGCAGACAGTGTGGGGGTTGATGTATTGAATACTTCGTTGGGTTACAGCATATTTGACGACCCTGCCATGAACTATTCTTACGAACAAATGGATGGCAATACTGCGGTTATTTCAAAAGGAGCAGATATAGCAGCCTCAAAAGGCATGTTGGTAGTTTGCAGTGCGGGAAATCAGGGCAATAAACCCTGGCAATATATTACAGCACCGGCAGATGCTGATAGTGTGTTGACCATAGGTGCTGTAGATTCTTTAGGTCAATACTCAGGGTTTAGTTCTAAAGGTCCAAGTTCTGACGGGCAAATTAAACCCAATGTTTCTGCTCAGGGTACTAAAACAGCTTATGTCAATCCTGCAGGAATAGTCGAAAAAGGAAATGGCACATCTTATTCTTCACCTATCATTGCGGGTTTAGCTGCCTGTCTGTGGCAATCCAACCGAAGTAAAACTAATATGGAAATTATTGAAGCAATTCAACAGAGTGCAAGTCAGGCCGAATCTCCTGATTCATTGATGGGCTATGGTTTGCCGAATTTCTATACTGCCATATTAATGGTTTCTAACGATCCGGTATTACAAATGCCTCCTGACTCATCACCTATGCTTTACCCCAATCCTTTCGATAATGTTACGAACTTATTCTATTATTCTACGACTAACGAAGTAATTCAATTGGAACTTTTTAATCTAAGTGGACAACTTATCTCATCATACAAAATAGAAGTTCGTTCAGATTTGCCCTATCGAATCCGTTTTGATGACTGGAGCGAACTGCCAAAAGGAACTTACCTTTTGCATGTAAAAAACAAAGATAAACACAGCGTGTTGAAAGCTATCCGTACTAATCATTAATCATTCGATATATAGTCTAATCAGGTAGGGTTTTAAAATAACAAGAATCAAACGGTTAAAATGCAAAAAGCAGGCACATCAAAATTTGCCTGCTTTTTGCATTTTTACGAAAAGTTCGATTCAATGAGCTACATTTTACAAAAGCCTGCTAACTTTGTAGTATTGGTAATTTCGTGAAGTAATTTCAACCTTTACCAACACCTGCAATTATCCTTCAATTTGCGTTAACCCGATTCTATGAAACCGCTACTTTCCTTCCTGTTTGGCTGCTTTATACTGTTAACGTCTTCCTGTACCAAAGATTACATTTACAGGTATGAGGTTGAAGAATTATCTGCAACCAATCTCGGCGCTCAAAAAGGCAAACTCAAAACTCCGGAACAATATATTGCCATATTACACGTCAACCTTTTCAATATTCCGATGTCGAGCAATGATATGTACCGTTTATCTCAGGTATATCAGTCCATCGGAGATAAAGAAGTAGCGCAGGAACAAATACTGAGCAATTTTATGAATGACAACCATCCCGATTCCTACGCTTTTCAAAAGGGTTATCAGGTAGTTAAACCTACTGATTCGGAAATGCGAAGTAACATGAATGCCTTTATTACAGATACCTATAACCGCTTTTATTTGCGCTATCCCACTGAAGCAGAATTAGAATGGTGGACACAATACCTGAATGCCTATACTAATATCACCCCAGAAATGGTGTTCTTTTCCTTTGCTATTTCAAATGAATATCAATATTATTAACGTATAAGCATTTTGGTTTTATCCACTATCAGAATTGATTTTTGAATTAACATGTTGCACTTTTAAGTCCATAAAAAAATTGACTCCTCATGAAAAGAAGACAGTTTATTAAAACCGCTGCTTTAGCTGCTGCCGGAAGTATTGCTGCCCCCTATATTCTGCCAACCGGACGCATGTTTGCCCAAACAGGCAGTCAGTTAGCCAAGCATGTTGTGTTGGTAATGTGTGCAGGTGGGATCAGACATCAGGAGTCGATAGGTAAAAAATATTTGTTTGAAGCACAATATCCTTATACTTTCGACCCCGATTTAGTTGATTTAACAGGAAACATAATGCCTAACCTGTTTAACGGACAAGCTCCTATTGATAAGATAGTTTATGGAACAGGAGCAAACGGTCAAACTCCCATAGCACCCATACTTAGTCAGTCTATTCAATCTGCAGGAACTGTTTTTGAAGAAGCAACCGCCGGAAGCGCAAGCCATTATATTGGTCTTAGTCAAATGTTGACCGGCAACCTGTTGGCTCAACAGGGATTGAAAATGAAACCGCTTACCCCAACTATTTTTGAATATGTACGCCGGTTTATGAATCCTGAAACAGACGGCAAAGCCACTAAAGTTTGGTTTGTGGGAAACACTATCGGAAATTCCGTTCCTTTACTCAATTATGGATTAGAAGCAAAATATGGCGCTAAATTCGGAGCTAATTTTTTTGCCCCGACCACCACTTTTGGCGAGCATGGCCGCAGATTTTTGGCTGCTGCTAAAAACTACCACCCTACGGAAGACTTTGGAAGGATGTATGAAATGCGCGATTTTCTTAACAACAGTTTTATTACAACCGGAGGCGTATTAGAGAGTTTGGGCAATACCCCGGAAGAAAAGTACGACATCAAACAATTTATGAAAAAGATGTTTGAAGCCGATTTCGAAACCATCATGCAATATGTTCCCGAAAATCCGGGACAAATAGGTAATCCTGAAAACATACCCGTTATTAACCGCGATGTCAGTGCTTTGGTCTATGCTACCGAGATTTTAGATTATTTCGAACCTACAATTCTCGCACTTAATTTAGATGGGGCAGATTCTTGCCATAGCAATTTTACCTCCTATCTGCAGGCACTTCACCGGCAGGACTATGCAGTCGGTTATTTGTGGAACTTTATCAAAAATCACCCCAAGTTAGGAGGTAATACCATCATGATTGTAGCACCCGAATGTGGTCGCAATGAGCAGCCTAATGTTTTAAAGGATAACAATGACTGGTACGCCTATGACCATTCGGACTGGAACGCTGCCAGAACATGGATAACCCTGTCTGGGCCTAATGTTCCGCAAAACCTGCTCGTTCAAAGCCCCGGCATGAATGGCAATATACCCATTCCGGCAGCCCGCAATACTCAGATTCCATTGACAATTGCCGAAATTCTGGGTATCAAGCAATCTGTCATTAATGAAGGCTTTGCCGACTACCAAAGTCTTTTTGACCTAATCGGGTAAATTTTCCAAATACTTTTCCAATTGATTTTTAGGGATTTGTCTATGAAACCTTTCTACAGTTTACTATTGTGTTGCCTGCTTTTAGGTGTTATTGCTTCCTGTGATAAAGATGCAGAAGAACCTGAAAATAATCCGTTTGACAATTTAGCTCCTCCCGACACTAATCAGGTAGTTACTACTGTAGTGTTGCCCGATTCTTCCCTTGCATGGCTACATGCCAAGGTCTTCTTTCCTACTTGTGCAAATTCGGGATGCCATGATGGAACCTTTGAACCGGACTACCGAACTATTAACAGCACTTATCACACCTTAGTAAATCAACCGGCAATTAAGACAGACTTATCTGCAACCAATGCTACCATACGTGTCGTTCCTTTCAAACCGGACAGCTCAATGTTATATTTCCGGTTAACTCAAATTCTCCCTAACACAACCGGAATGATGCCTCCAAATGCCAATGATTCTGATTGGGATGAAAACCGCGAGCTATATCTTCAAAAAATTCGTACATGGATTCTAATTGGCGCACCTAATGTTACACCATAATAAAAACGGTAAATATAACCTGTCTTCATACCTGCTCCTTGTATTGATGTTAACAGTACAAGTTTTGACAACCTATGGCTGTGGTGAGGAAGAAATCAATATTAGTCTCACACCTGTGATTAGCTTTGTCGAAATAAATCCCGAACAGGTAGAGGAATACACAGAAACCGTCGAAATTGTCATAGCTTATGAAGACGGCAATGCCGATATAGGTCAGCCTGATCCGGATGTGCCTGTAGTTTTTGTTAAAGACAGCCGCCTCCAACAACCGGATGGTTACCATTTGCCTCCCGTTGCGCCTTTGGATGCACAGGTTTATGTGAAAGGACAACTCAGTATCCCCCTCAAAAATCTCTTCATACTTGGCAATACCGACACCGAACAAGTATGGTTTGAAGTATATATTACCGACCGTGCGGGCAATATCAGTAATACCATTAACACCCCTGTTATAACCGTTTACCGGTAAAATAAAAACTAAAGTCAGTAAAAAATTATCATTCAATGGGTTCTTTCAAAAAACCCCTTATATTTGCGTTTAACTGTTAATCAAATATCTACTGATTAAGAGTAAATCTTCTTTATCATCAATTGCAACTAATAGTTAAGTTCATCAATATCAAGATTAAACAATCCATTTATTATGAGTAACGTCCCAACCATTCTCATCGGCTTAGGAGGGATAGGCTGTCAGATTGTAGATCAGGTTTACAATTGGATACCTCCACACCGCAGAAATTTTGTTGCTGTCCATGCTTTTGATACAAACGTGAACGATATAGCCAAACTAAAACATCTGAACAAAGAAAATATCACGCAAACAAGCACCAACTGGACAGTTGAAGAATACCTGCGAATGACCGATGAAACGGTTAAAGATTGGTTCCCTTTTGAACAAAGCGAAATTCTCAGAAAAGCCCTTACTGACGGAGCCGGTCAGATACGTGCCGTTTCTCGGCTGGCTTACAGAGCTGCGATGGGACACAATAAACTGCATAACCTTCACAACAGTATTAACCATATTTTTCGTGAAACAGGCTCTGATGCTTCGAGCAGCGCCCGTGTTATGATTGTTACCTCGTTGGTCGGAGGAACCGGTTCTGGCATTTTCCTTCAAACAGCCATGTACATGAGAGATGTGTTGGAAATAGATTTTCAACGCAGAAACGTACTGATACGAGGGGCCTTTATTCTGCCCGATGTTTTTGTGTTGTCCAATGTGATTAAAGGGGATGAAATCGAAAACATTCGCGCCAATGCGTACGCATCTATAAAAGAACTAAATGCCATCACTCGCAATGCAAGCGGACAAAACAACGAACAACACGTTGCTATTGAGTTGGAATATAAACCCAATCAGGTTGACTCCGAAGGTAGGCTGGCTCATGTGATAACCTCCCGAAACCTGCCCTATAATTTTGGGTTTATGTTTGATTTTGAAAATACAGAGAAAAATAACCTCAAATATCTTGGAAATTATCTGAACCAAGTTGCAAGGTCCACCTACCTCGATTTGTTCAGCCCTATGAGCAATGACCGCTTTTCAAAACAAGACAATCAGATACTTTCTGTTATTGAAAAAGGGGGAATGAACCGGTATTGCGGAGCCGGCGTTTCATCACTCCAATATCCTTATGAAGACATTGTTTATTACTGCGCCCTCCGATGGAGCACGGACAGCCTATCTAATGAATGGCTCAAAATAGACGAACAATTTGATGCCGACTTCAGGCAATATGAATTAGACCTCAAAAACGGAATTTCAAGACCAAAACCTCTGTTGCGCGACCGTTACCGAGAAATCTTGAAATCCTTAGCCGAACAGGATAACCCACGTCCTTTTTATAAATTGGTTTTTCGCTCCTTACACCTGATTGATAAATTCAACGAAATCGGCCGTCCTAAAGCAGAGTTGTTTTTGGAAGCAGTCTTGAAAAGAATTGATACCACCATCAATTCCAACGACAAGTTGAAAGAAATCAAGGGGCAATGCGTTTTGGATGAAAATCGCTTAAAAGATAAAATCACCGCCAGAAACGAAGTCAACGGTTTCGAACAGGCACTCTCTTTTTACGAACAGGAGATCAGGAAATTTGTACATAATACAAAAAACCAGTTGGTCAACGAAATTACACTTCAGGACTATGATCATCCACAACGAGTTAGCGGAGATGAATATAAACTCAATACCTGGATGCTCAAACAAACTGACCCACTCCATCCGGTTGCAGTTCGACACTTATTATACCATTTAGACTATCTGTTGAACCAACAACTACAGGAAATGACTCCGGTGAATGACCGTTTGGATAAAGTTGTTGATAATTATAAAAGAATCTACGATGTTGACGAAACGGACGAATATGTTGAAACTGCCGATGACCGCATTGTAAAAGCCATGAAGCAGTCAGTTTTAGGCAAAGTATTCAACAATCAGTTTAAAGAATTTATCAATGAATATGTTGATAAATCCTTAAAGCAACTGAACAACCTCAATCATTTTTGCAAAGTGCGGCTCACTGAATTAGTGTTGAAAGAATTGCAAAAAGCTATTCAGGAAATGGAGGCAGATTGGGAAAAATATTTCAGAAACCTGCGCGATACCAGAACCAGCCTGACTAATGAACTAAACCTATTGGCAACGAAACACGAAAACTCAAGCGACCCGACTGTCAAATTCGTTTTGGCTACTCAGAAATACAAAGAACTGTTCTGGGAAAATCTGCGAATGCGAGTCAGTGCTGATGAACTTCCATCTGAAATCGCCGCCGAAATCTATAAAGGTCAATATAACCGATTTGGAAAAACCCGGCGAGGTGATTATATCAGTGAAATCAGTGTCGAAAAGGTTGAAGAAATGTACCGTACTGATGTGGTGATCTGGTGTAAAAATCAATTGCTCAAAGAAGACAGTCTCAATCTAAACTGCATTAAAGCTTTGAGAAAAGAAGCACAGTTACAAGCAACTCCGGACGATCAAATAGACCGGTACATCAAAGACCGTATCAGTATTTTAAATAACCTTGCCCGGCCCTTTGTGCCTTCCGGTACCGGTTCTACTGAAATTAATGCCTGGGGAGCACATCCTGACTCTATTAAAGAACTATCCGATGGGGCTAAAGCAGATGTTTTTGTCGGCACAGATTTAGTGAATGATGAAGCCTTTTCACCTTATGAAATTATCAGAAACCGAACGGTTTACGGGTTGATTATTGAGCAGTTTCCCAAGTTTTATTATGGGGATGACAAAGGTGCACAACCCGGTGAATATGATAAAGCCTATAAGTCGAGAATAAACAGACTTACTCAACAAGGAAATACGGTAACTCCTCATTTGGACAAAAGATGGCATTTACTGGCATACCTTTCTCCAATCGGACAAAGCCAGATAGTTGAAGATGAAAACAAAATTAATCTGACTTTAATCCGGGGATTGGCGATGGGTTATCTTCAAAATATCAACCAATATGGTAAAATTACCTGGTTGTTTTCAGATATAGGCGGCAACAGAATGATCAATATCGGAGAAACACCAACCGACCGCTATGTTCATTCACTTCGTAATGCTTTGTTGCATAACCCGATTATTGTTGACAAAACCCTGTCCCGCAGCAAAGAACAAATGCAATCTGACCGAACAGAATTTTTAGATAAAATCGAACAGCATACTTTCTATAAGAAATCAAGAAATATTTACTATGCTGCCGCTTCAAGCGAAAAAGCCATTAATATCCTCGATTTGATTTTGAGGTATCCGGACGGAAACCCTGGGGATGCTAATCTGAATATTCAGGGGGAAAAACTGCTCAAAATTTTATTAGACGAAATAAACCGGTATTTTCTTGAAGTATATGGCTCATACAGAGAAGCTATGGCGAAAGAAGCGAGAAATAATTTCATTGAATTGTTGATTACAGAATCAGACACTTATCAAAAAGCCGATAAATTAGGCATACAATTTAAACGATGGGAAAATGTAATCGAACAGGCCAAGAAGGCTTAATATTCTGTTAACACTCTGTTTTTTAAATCCCCTGTAAACCATATTATAGTTTTACAGGGGATTTTTTCTTATCCCCAATTTGTGAATGGAAGTAAAATTGTCTTGAAACAAACAACTGTCGTTTGACAATTTCATACTTATCAGAACCAAAATCAACGAAGATTTGCAATTCCTTCTATTGCCATTATCGAGATTTGAGTCCTTTCAGCAAGGGAAATGGCTTAAAAAACCAAATTATACGGCATAAAAACAATAACTTTGCAGGCTGTTATCGTTGATTTGATTTAAAAACATTCCGAACCATGCGTTCCATTTTATATTACCTCTGTTTGATTTTACTAATTCCGGTTTTAAGTTATGCGCAACCTGTACCGGATGTCGGGGTATCAGGTGTTGTGAAACCCAAAAATAAGACGGTAAAACCTGCAAAAATAAAATACCAATATCATCAGGGCACCGCCATACTCAAAAGCGGACTTATCATTCACGGTAAATTTAAATATACTCAGCCCGGTTCTGTTGAAGTGCCTCTTTTTACCTTTGTCGAAAACGGCACTAAAACCAAGAAAACGGTTGCTTTATCCATGCTCGAAAAGTTAACTTTGGAAGGTGCAGAAAAAGGCATTACCTCCAGAGTTGATTCCACTGAGTTTATTTGGATTGACAAATATCGCGACTTATACCGAAAGGTCAGAACGGGTAATATTGAACTATACGACAATTCAAGAGTGGTCAATGAAAAGTATGAATATCTGACGGATTATATTTTTATAGCCGGAAAAAAGGAGTTAGGATATAAATTAGTCCGCAAATTATCGGATATGGAAACCCTAATGGCCGACAGACCCTATTTTATGGAGTCCGCCAAAAACACCAACCGGTACGAAACACAGGATTTTAGAGTTATCGTTTATTTGGTGGACTTGTATAACGATCCAGACCCGATGCGCGCCCTTAAATGGGACGAAATGACCATTGTAATGAAAAACCGCCAATTAATATCCGGCAAAGGGTATTTACAACCCTTAGACCTGAGAAATGAATACATTGAATCCACTTCTGCTTATGTGCATTTCCACGATGGTATTGATTTCAGATTATTGAGCAGCAGCAATATAAAGGATATAATTATCAATGGTGAAACCCTGATCGGTGGAGTATATGCTATTTCTAATAAATATTTTTACGGCAAAAAATGGATTCATCAGGGCGCAGAATACGCCGTTGTCCAAAGATTAGTCAATACCAATAATTATTTTTTCAAAAGCCGGTCAATTGCAGAAGGTATCGTGATTCTGGCAAAAATGGGGGAGAACTATATTAAACCTGCAGATGAAGCAGAATTGCGCAAAGCCTATATAGAATATCTTCGCAACAGCAGCGCTTCTCAATAATTGAGTTGGGTTAGTTAAAAACACCGGGATGTTTTTTCAAAACAAAAGACATCTGTTGTTTTGAAAAATTTTGATGCCTTTGGTTGTCGGTTACTATAATTTGGAAATCAGGATAATGAACAACCCCTACCCTGTTAAATGGCGGCTCGCTCAGTTTCTCGAACTCTTATGGTGGAAAAAATACCTGTCCGACAAACCTGAATCTGATTATCTGAATTGGAAACGAGAATACTGGAAAAATTTTCTCAACTGTATTTCGGATGTCCTCCCTATTCATAATTACTCAAACATTCTGGATGCCGGTTGCGGACCTGCAGGTATCTTTACCATACTTGCAAACCATCAGGTTACTGCCATTGACCCATTATTAGATAAATATCAGCACGGAATTGCGCACTTTAACCCCTTAAATTATCCACAGGTTTCTTTCTTTTCAATTCCAATAGAACAACTCCAAGCAAAAAACGAATATGACATTGTGTTTTGTCTCAACGCAATCAACCATGTTGCCGATATTCAAAAGGCAATGTACAGGCTTGCAGATTCGGTTAAGACTGGCGGTTATTTGGTATTAAGTATAGATGCCCACCGGTATAATTTTCTCAAATATTTGTTTCGTTTGTTTCCCGGCGATGTTCTTCATCCGCATCAACATAATTTGAGCGGATATTTACAAATGATCGGACAATATCCATTTACCATTCTCAAAACCCACTGCCTCAAGCAATCACTTATCTTTAATTATTGGGTTATTGTAGCACAAAAAACCGGACATTCGCTATGATTAAACAAATTACCAGCCTGTCAAACCCCTTAATCAAACAAGTACTTTCGCTCGAAACTGCCCGTGAGCGAGATAAAACCGGACTTTTTGCAGTTGAGGGGCTTCGCGAAATTAATCTGGCACAACAAGCAAACTATTTTATTCAAACCTTGATTTACTGCCCGGAATATACCGGACATGAACACCTTCGGCAAATTCTGTCTCAGTCAAAAAATTTAGAATTTGTTGAAGTAACTAAGGACGTTTTTGAAAAAATAGCCTATCGCAAATATGTGCCCAATGCCATAGCGCTTTGTCATAGCCGCCCTCTTTTGCTGCAAAACCTGACTTTAAGCGCAAATCCATTGATGGTAGTTGTAGAAGCCGTTGAAAAACCCGGTAATCTTGGTGCAATACTCCGAACTGCTGACGCAGCAGGTGTTGATGCTTTAGTGCTTTGTCATCCCCAAACTGATGTATTTAACCCCAATGTCATTCGCTCAAGTTTAGGTGCTGTTTTTACCTGTCCTGTTGCTGTTTGTACGACCGATGAAGCCATTTCGTTTTTCCGTACCAATAGCTTGCCCATAATTGCCGCAGCCATTACGCCCTCAGCCAAACCATATCATGAACAAAGGTTAGATATGCCTTGCGC
The DNA here is from genome assembly GCA_016700115.1 of Sphingobacteriales bacterium. NCBI lineage: Bacteria > Pseudomonadati > Bacteroidota > Sphingobacteriia > Sphingobacteriales > Sphingobacteriales bacterium. Next base: position 5,335,201 of record CP064999.1, read on the forward strand.
CATTGCCTTCGGTTCGGAGGCTGAAGGACTTTCAAAAGAATGGCTGGAAACCTCCGACCATCATGCCATTATCCCAATGTATGGACATGTAAACTCCCTCAATGTTTCTGTTTCGGCTGCTGTCTTTATCTATGAAGCCATCAGGCAGAGGGTCGAAATGAAAAAAATTTCAAGCCGTCTGTTATCTTTTGGCCATTAGGAAAATATACAGGATTGCAAATAACTTTAAGTTGACCTGATTAGTGTTTTACCACAACTTGTGAAGAAAGAAACAGCTTTCCTTGCAGCCTGACGACATAATTTCCGGATGGAAGTGATTGCATACAAACAAGTCCACCACCTTGTTTCATCTTTTGGCGGTGCATCAGGTTTCCTTTGAAGTCAAATATCAAGCAATCCAGAATTTCATTTTCCGAATGAGAGATTTGTATTAACTCTGTGGTAGGATTAGGACAAATTTCAAACAACCCGGGAGTGCTTAATGTGGAAGTGGCGGTGTTAGGATTAGTTGAAATAATATTGTCAATGCAAAAGTAGGTTGGAGTATTGATGCCAAACTGCCCGACATCGCTTGATGTCAATGTAAAAGTTAAACTATCTACCGCTCCCAAAGATGACAACCCGACCCAAGTCCATTCATCTATGATATAATCCTGACTATTATTTGAATAGCGATAATCTGCAAGGTAAAAGTTTACACTATCTGAAGACAGGTTACCATTAAAATAGGCTTTAATAGTAAGAAGAAAATAGTCCGGATCATTACCGGTAATTCCTCCAAATTTTTTGGAAATAGCATCACCATCCAACATGCTTAAATAAGCATACGTGCTATTGGTGATATACAGCCCCGAAACAGGTTGACCTGCTGCATCTCCCTGTAGAATGATGTTATTATTTCCATAGGCATAAGTTACTGCATAATGCGCAGAGCCGTCGAATCCACCTCCGGCAATAGCGCTGTATTGGTTTAAAAAACCCGGCGTGGTTATATCTGTAGTATTAGATATTGCCCAGCCCGACCAAGTCATCCATTCCTGAGTATAATTGTTAGGCAGAAAAATATCGCCGCTTGAAAACCCTCCACTGCCATCCTCGCCATTTAGAAAAGATTCGGGCAGCAGATTATATTCTTCAAAATCCGCTACAGTCTGTGCGTTTAAAAAGCCAATAAAAAGCATCAAAAGACACGTAAATGAGAGTTTCATCAATTATTTGTTTTGTGTGAAAAAAAAGTGGATACCCGTTTCAAAATGAATGCCGGGCATCGGGCGGCGCTCGATTACCAGATAATCAGCATCCCAGATATTGTTGATGTTCAGATAAATTATTCCTTTGTATTGCTTAAAAATATACGTGTATTGACCTCGGACATTGCCGGTTTGAAATGAATTTAATGGGTCGTTAATGCCTTCGGCTTTGCCTGTAAAATGGTGTTGATAACCTAAATAGAGTTGATTCCACTCAATTGAAAAAGAACCAGATGCCTGATGAACAGGCGTATAAATCAATTGGTCGCCAACTGCCATTTGTGGGTTATTCAATGCCACCTGGTTTGTGGAACGGATATAATCATAGCCTCCCCGCCATTGAAAGGTTAAATTTTTGAACCGGTAGCTGACTGAGAGGCGGGGTTCCAGTCCCCTGCTCCAAACTTTGGTCATATTATTAGCCGACCAAAAAGTTTGCCCCTGCTTTAAACTCCATAATATCCAATTGTCAATATTTCTGTTAAAAGCTGTCAGGGAAACCTCGAATTGAAAGTTGTTCTTTTTTGATTCGTGTAATAAAGTCAACTCCTGACTCCATCCTGATTCGGGCAACAAATCAGGATTTCCGCCCGGAATCCAAAAGCGGTCGTTAAGGGTGGGGAGACGATAATTGCGGCTGATTTTCCCTTTTAAAGTCAACATTGGGATTAGATACCAATCAACCCTAAAAGCAGGAACGATGGGCACCAATTGTTCATCCACCAATTCTTGCCGCAAACTTACTTGAGATTGCCATTTTTCCCCCTTATACTTCCACGAGCCGAATAATGCAGTTTTGTATTCTACGGGAATGGTTTCTTTATAACCTGCCGACCAGGCACGGGTATGAGCGTTAAATATTCCGGCTAACATTTCATGTTTATTCCAGAACCATTGTCCGGTTATTTCAGCCAAAAAAGTGCGGAACCGGTTTCGGGATTCCAATAATATCTGGTCATCAAAATAGTTGAGATGCTCCTTAAAAAAAGCCGTTTTTACATTCCAGATCCCTTTGTTCCCGATGTGTTTATATTCCACAAGCAGGCGGGTAGTCAAGTCATCCTGATGGGCTTCGCTGCGGTTTTGAACATTGGTAGGGGGGATTTGCCTGTCGGATTGTTGCCACCATAAATGCAAGGTCAACTGGTTTCGGTCATTCATCTTCCAATATAAATCCTGACCCAGAAATTGTTGAGATAATCGGGCATTAGTTTGTTTGCGTTCAGGTATGCCATTGGCTAAAAAGTAGTAAAAATCGTTTTTGGCTTGTTGGTGGGAAAACTTAGTAACACTTTGGAGTTTCTGATTGCCCAGACCTAATTTTAACTGTTGCTGAAACTGCCCGAAACTGCCGGACTCTGTACTGCTTTTTAGGCTTACTTTTTGTGAAAAATCGGCTTCGTTATCCATATTGACGACTCCACCGATGGCTCCGCTACCCCACATTGCCGTATTCCCGCCCGGGTTAAAGTTGATGGTTTCAACTGCATTTACCGGCAATAATGCTAAATCCAATAGACCCAGCATCGGACTTTGAATGGGTAGCCCGTTCCAAAGTACCAACGTATGTCCTGCGCTTCCGCCCCGAACCGAAGAGGTCGCTAAGCTTCCTTGTCCGTAACTCTTAATATATGTTCCGGCTTCGGTGTTTAATAATTCTGCGAGATTACCGGCAGGTAATTTTTCCAGTTGTGCAATATGCCATTCTTTGTTGATACCGCCTGCTACCGACTGACGAATTTTTGAGGAAGTAATGTGCGTTGTGGGAAGAATATAGGATGAGTCCTGCCCTGTTGATTGAGCATAGACCTTTATCGCTTGCCCCGACAGGGAATATAACAGAATAATTGCTAAACGAAAACTTAATCTCATTTTGGTCATCTTTTCTTTTTAAAAGCAATGTGACCAAAACAATTCCAAAGACTAAGTTACCGCGTAAGACGACACTCCTTGTTGCTTGTTCAGACAGTTGCTTTTAATGCGAAAGCAAATGGCTTACTGCTAAGGAAGGTAATCTGGCTTATGGCTTTAAACAGCCATTTACAGTTGCGCAACAGCTCACGAATTGAACGTGATTCCCCTTTATTCAAACAGAAATTATACGTCTGTTAGCCTTAGAGCAAGATTTAAGTCTCAAATCTACTGATTAAATTTATTAAAGCAATACATGCTACAAAAATATATACCCCAGAAAGATTTTCTTGCTATATAATTGGTATTTTTGTTAAGCAAACCTCCTTTTATTATTTAATTTAAATACTATGAAAAAGTTTAAACTTTTAGGTATCCTGGTTTTACTTTGCGGAGTAAATTGGTTGGTTGTTGTTGCCCAAACACCACAACTCATCAACTATCAGGCTGTAGCCCGTAATTCTTCGGGATTGGTTTTAGCTAATCAAAACATTGCAGTCCGACTTTCTATCCATCAAACCACCCCTGCGGGAACGGTGCAGTATCAGGAAACGCATAATCTTACCACCACTTCGTTAGGTTTATTCAACCTCCAGATTGGAGCCGGAACAGCCAACACCGGCACCTTTGCCAGCATCACCTGGACAGACGGACAGCCTAAATTTTTACAAGTAGAACTCGATCCCGATGGCCCGGGAGCACAACCTTTTACCAATACAGGCACCCAGGAATTGGTTAGCGTTCCTTATGCTTTTTACAGCCAAAATACCAGACTTGTCAGGACAAATAACGACAACCTTGCCATTGGATTAACAAATTATAGTCTTTCAGGGGCAGGCAATATTGTTTCAGGCACTAATGTTCTCAACAGTAATACCACCGGTAACAATAACTCAGTTCATGGAAGAAATGCGCTATTTTCAAACACTACAGGGAATTCTAATGTAGCGGTTGGTGTAAATGCTTTGTATAATAATACCACCCGAAGCAACTTAGTAGCTATTGGTGATAGTGCTTTGTATAAAAACGGGACAGGTGCTTCACTTTCTTATCATGCCACACAAAACACTGCGACAGGAAGTAAAGCATTGTTTAACAATACTACAGGAGATGGAAATTCGGCGAATGGAAGCTATGCACTTTATTCAAATACAGTCGGGTACTTAAATACAGCAATTGGCAGCAATGCACTCTATTACAATACAGATGGATATTCTAATACGGCTATCGGAACTTATGCCCTTTACGATAATACCACCGGAGGCAATAACACTGCTGAAGGCAGCTATACCCTATCTTCCAATACAACCGGAAGCAATAATACAGCTAACGGGAGTTATGCCCTCAACAAAAACACCTCCGGCAACAACAACCTGGCTATGGGAAATTATGCCCTCTACTTCAATACGACTGGAAATGCTAATGTGGCAATTGGTGCCCGTGCTTTGTACACCAATACCACCCGTAGCAACCTCGTAGCCATAGGCGACAGTGCTTTGTATAAAAACGGCACCGGGACTACCTTTCTTAGTCAAGCCACAGATAACACTGCTATTGGAAGTAAATCATTGTTTAACAATACTACAGGCTACAGTAATACGGCAACAGGAAGAAGATCGCTGTATTCCAACACGATCGGAGATAACAATACTGCCATTGGTATAAACTCGCTCTACTTCAATACAGATGGCTATAGCAATACAGCTATAGGAGGACACGCTCTCTACTCCAACTCCTCCGGAACTAACAATACAGCCACAGGAAGATATGCGCTATATTCCAATTCCAGTGGAGATTACAATACAGCAAATGGTAATAATGCGATTTATTCCAACACTACCGGAAACAACAATACGGCTATTGGAAACTCTTCCCTATATTCGAATACTACAGGTAATAATAACACTGCCATTGGATTATATACGCTCTATTATAACAACACAGGGATTAGAAATACGGCGAATGGTTCTAATGCCCTCTTCTCAAACACCACCGGCAGCGGTAATGTAGCAATTGGTGCTTATACTTTGTTTAATAATACTTCAAGAAATTTTCTGGTAGCTATAGGCGACAGTGCTTTGTATAACAATGGGATAGGTGTTTCACTTTCAATCCATGCCATACAAAACTCTGCGTTAGGCAGTAAGGCATTATTAAACAACACAACAGGGTCTTACAATACTGCTATTGGATTCAACACCCTATATTACAATACTACCGGAAGCAACAATATTGCCCAGGGTGGCCATGCCCTCTATTCCAACACGACAGGTGAACTAAATACTGCTATTGGATTTAACTCCCTTTATTCCAACACAACAGGAGGTAGAAATACGGCTAATGGAAGTAGTGCGCTTTATTCCAACACCACAGGTAGTTATAATACAGCTATCGGACGTTGGGCATTGTATGAAAATACGATTTCCGGCAATAATACTGCAATTGGTTTTTCAGCAGGCGATTACAGCGACAATGTATCAAACTGCACCATGATTGGTTATGAAGCAGGTTTGTCTGCAAATAATATTACCAACAGCATTGCCTTAGGCTACAATGCTCCGATCACCGCCAACAATCAGGTCAATATCGGGAATACGACAATTACTTCAATTAAAGGGCAGGTCAGCTTTACCACCTACTCCGATCAACGCTACAAAACCAATGTTCAAACCAATGTAAGCGGACTGGATTTTATACTTAAACTTCGCCCCGTTACTTACCAAATCAATGCCACGGGGTTAGACCGTTTTTTGCATAGCGGATATACCCCCCGCGAAAAAAAAGACGAACAAGCTGAACTAATAAACCAACAGGCACTGGCACAAAAAGCATCCATCACCTATACCGGCTTTCTTGCTCAGGAAGTAGAGCAGGCCGCCCAAGCCGTAGGGTTTGAGTTTAGCGGAGTGGACAAACCCCAAAATGAACGCGACCTGTATGGACTGCGCTATGCCGAGTTTGTAGTGCCCTTGGTAAAAGCCGTACAGGAACAGCAGGTAATGATTGAAACCCAAAGCAAAACCATTGAACAACTCCAACAAAAGGCTGAAGTAGTAGATGCATTAAAAGCCGAGTTGCAACAAATCAAATCCTTGTTGTTGAAAAAATAGAATAAAGTGCTTGATTGATTTGCTGAATAAGCAATTCATATAATATCTGGTGGTATAAATTTATTTGATAAGCTTGCTTGTTATCTAATAAAAATGCTAACTTGCAAAACAAATTTATTTTTTAACCACAACACTTTTTCATGAATCATTTTAACAACATACTATCTGCTTGTTTTTTTCTATTTGCATTTAGCAATTTTCTTTTTGCCCAATCACCACAACTCATTAACTATCAGGCGATTGCACGCAATTCATCTGGACAGCCTTTGGTCAGTCAAAACATTGGGATTCGGCTTTCCATACACCAAAGTACTGCTGCGGGAACGGTGCAGTATCAGGAAACGCATAATGTTACCACCAATACACAAGGTTTATTTAATGTACAAATCGGCAATGGAACGATAAATGCCGGTACTTTTTCTGCCATTACCTGGACTGATGGAGAAAACAAATTTCTTCAAATAGAGTTAGATCCCGATGGTGCAGGTGTAGAACCCTATACTGATATGGGAACACAACAATTGGTCAGTGTACCTTATGCGCTGTTTGGAGCTGAAACAAAATGGGTAAAGGTAAACGGTTCTTCTACCAAAGTAGGGAACAGTGGTTTTGCAGTAATCGGTTCAGGCAATACTTCTGTAGGTTACAATGCTTTATTAAGTACTTTGGGTGGCAACTGGAACAATGCGCTTGGAAGGGAAGCAATGTATAGTAATACCACCGGGGCAGATAATACCGCTATGGGCGATATTGCGCTTCGGTATAACACAATTGGGGTGAAAAACACCGCTATAGGTTCCGAAGCATTATACAATTCAATATCAGGCAGTGGTAATACCGCCATTGGTATGGCAGCACTACGCTCTAATACTACCGGCTTTTCCAATGTAGCCCTGGGGGTGAGAGCACTCCAACAAAACACTACCCGGAGCAATTTGGTAGCTGTTGGCGACAGTGCTTTGTTCAATAACGGAACAGGAGCTACTACTATGGCACATGCAACAAAAAATACTGCACTTGGCTCTAAAGCTTTATACTCCAACACCATTGGCGATTCTAATACTGCCACAGGAAGTGGTGCGCTCTATTCAAACACAACAGGATACCATAATACAGCGAATGGAAGCAATGCGCTCTATTCAAACACAACAGGATACTATAATACTGCGAATGGACACTATGCGCTCTGGTTCAACACCGAAGGATACAATAATACAGCGAATGGACACATTGCGCTCTTGTCCAACACCGAAGGATACCATAATACCGCATGTGGAAAAAGTGCGCTAGCTTCCAACACTACTGGAGCCGCAAATACGGCGAATGGATTTGCCGCGCTCTTTTATAACGAAACAGGAAACTTCAATACAGCTATTGGACAATATGCATTATTTGAAATTTCGACTTCCAGCAACAACACAGCTATTGGGTATAGGGCAGGTGAACACAGCAACAACGCATCAAACTGCACAATGATTGGGTTTCAAGCAGGAAGGGATGGAATTAATTTTAGCAACAGCACTGCCTTAGGCTACGATGCTCCTATCACCGGCAACAATCAGGTCAATATCGGGAATACGTCAATTAGTTCAATTAAAGGGCAGGTCAGCTTTACCACCTACTCCGACCAACGCTACAAAACCAACGTGCAAACCAATGTAAAAGGATTGGATTTTATACTTAAACTTCGCCCCGTTACTTACCAAATCAACGCCACGGGGTTAGACCGTTTTTTGCATAGCGGCTATACCCCCCGCGAAAAAAAAGACGAACAAGCTGAACTAATAAACCAACAGGCACTGGCACAAAAAGCATCCATCACCTATTCCGGTTTCCTTGCACAGGAGGTAGAGCAGGCCGCCCAAGCCGTAGGGTTTGAGTTTAGCGGAGTGGATAAACCCCAAAATGAACGCGACCTGTATGGACTGCGGTATGCCGAGTTTGTGGTGCCCTTGGTAAAAGCCGTACAGGAACAGCAGGTAATGATTGAAACCCAAAGCAAAACCATTGAGCAGTTGCAGCAAGACAATACTTTTCTAAAAGCCGAGTTGCAACAAATCAAATCCTTGTTGTTGAAAAAATAGAATAAAGTGCTTGATTGATTTACTGAATAAGCAATTCATATAATACATGGTGGTATAAATTTATTTGTTAAGCTTGCTTGTTATCTAATAAAAATGCTAACTTGCAAAACAAATATATTATTTAACCACAACACTTTTTCATGAATCATTTTAACAACATACTATCTGCTTGTTTTATTCTATTTGCATTTAGCAATTTTCTTTTTGCCCAATCAACACAACTCATTAACTATCAGGCGATTGCACGCAATTCATCTGGGCAGCCTTTGGTCAGTCAAAACATTGGGATTCGGCTTTCCATACACCAAAGTACTGCGGGAACGGTGCAGTATCAGGAAACGCATAATGTTACCACCAATGCACAAGGTTTATTTAATGTACAAATCGGCAATGGAACGATAAATGCCGGTACTTTTTCTGCCATTACCTGGACTGATGGAGAAAACAAATTTCTTCAAATAGAGTTAGATCCTGATGGTGCAGGTGTAGAACCCTATACTGATATGGGAACACAACAATTGGTCAGTGTACCTTATGCGCTGTTTGGAGCTGAAACAAAATGGGTAAAGGTAGGTAGCAATAATACTAAAGTAGGTGATAGTGCTTATACCTTAAGCGGTAATGCAAATACTGCCAATGGTCGCAACGCCCTCAACAGTAATACTAATGGTAATTATAATACAGCTTTTGGTAGTGGAACACTTTCTGCCAATAGCACCGGCAATTCTAATGTAGCGGTAGGAACAAGAGCTTTAAATTCAAACACCACTCAAAGCAATTTAGTAGCCATAGGCGATAGTGCATTGTATAATAATGGTATAGGTGCAATGGAAAGTTTTGAAGCCACAGCAAATACAGCCGTTGGCTCAAAAGCTATGTTTGCAAACACAACCGGATTTTCAAATACTGCTCAAGGCAGTAATGCCCTTTTAAATAATATTGGAGGTGCATATAATGTTGCCCTTGGAAGAAGTACCCTTTATTTAAATACATCGGGCGACAACAATACCGGTTTAGGAGCTTTGGCAATATTCAGCAATACTACAGGCGATAACAACACCGCAACAGGTTTTTCTTCCCTTTACAGAAATGAAACAGGTGAAGATAACACTGCCATAGGTGCATCCTCACTTTTTTTTAACGAAAACGGCTCCGATAACACCGCAGCCGGTAAAGATGCGCTTTATTCAAATACTTCCGGTATCAACAATACGGCGTTAGGGTGGAGAGCTTTATTTACCAATATTACCGGTAGTAGCAATACCGCCGTTGGTTATAGTGCAGATGTTTCAAACAACAATTTAACCAATGCCACCGCTATAGGATATAATGCCATAGTTAATGCCGGCAACAAAGTTCGAATAGGTAATGCTGCAGTTACATCGGTTGAATGCCAAACAGGCATTTGGGCACCCAGCGATGCCCGTTTTAAATTTAATATTTCTGAAAATGTTGTCGGTTTAGACTTTATAAACAAGCTTCGTCCGGTAACATATCAATTCGATACCCGAAAATTCGATGAGTTTTTAATGCAAAATATGCCTGATAGCATTAAAACAAATAGATTAACCCAACAAGATTATACCCCAGGTACTGCCATTCTTCAAACAGGTTTCATAGCACAAGAAGTAGCTGAAGCAGCCCTAGCCAGCAATTATCCGTTTAGTGGTATCCGTCCTCCTTCTTCCAAATGCGATAATTACAGTATTAGTTACTCTCAATTTGTAGTGCCCTTGGTAAAAGCCATACAGGAACAGCAGGAAATGATTGAAACCCAAAGCAAAACCATTGAACAACTCCAACAAAAGGCTGAAGTAGTAGATGCATTAAAAGCCGAGTTGCAACAAATCAAATCCTTGTTGTTGAAAAAATAGAATAAAGTGCTTGATTGATTTGCTGAATAAGCAATTCATATAATATCTGGTGGTATAAATTTATTTGATAAGCTTGCTTGTTATCTAATAAAAATGCTAACTTGCAAAACAAATTTATTTTTTAACCACAACACTTTTTCATGAATCATTTTAACAACATACTATCTGCTTGTTTTTTTCTATTTGCATTTAGCAATTTTCTTTTTGCCCAATCACCACAACTCATTAACTATCAGGCGATTGCACGCAATTCATCTGGGCAGCCTTTGGTCAGTCAAAACATTGGGATTCGGCTTTCCATACACCAAAGTACTGCTGCGGGAACGGTGCAGTATCAGGAAACGCATAATGTTACCACCAATGCACAAGGTTTATTTAATGTACAAATCGGCAATGGAACGATAAATGCCGGTACTTTTTCTGCCATTACCTGGACTGATGGAGAAAACAAATTTCTTCAAATAGAGTTAGATCCCGATGGTGCAGGTGTAGAACCCTATACTGATATGGGAACACAACAATTGGTCAGTGTACCTTATGCGCTGTTTGGAGCTGAAACAAAATGGGTAAAGGTAAACGGTTCTTCTACCAAAGTAGGGAACAGTGGTTTTGCAGTAATCGGTTCAGGCAATACTTCTGTAGGTTACAATGCTTTATTAAGTACTTTGGGTGGCAACTGGAACAATGCGCTTGGAAGGGAAGCAATGTATAGTAATACCACCGGGGCAGATAATACCGCTATGGGCGATATTGCGCTTCGGTATAACACAATTGGGGTGAAAAACACCGCTACAGGTTCCGAAGCATTATACAATTCAATATCAGGCAGTGGTAATACCGCCATTGGTATGGCAGCACTACGCTCTAATACTACCGGCTTTTCCAATGTAGCCCTGGGGGTGAGAGCACTCCAACAAAACACTACCCGGAGCAATTTGGTAGCTGTTGGCGACAGTGCTTTGTTCAATAACGGAACAGGAGCTACTACTATGGCACATGCAACAAAAAATACTGCACTTGGCTCTAAAGCTTTATACTCCAACACCATTGGCGATTCTAATACTGCCACAGGAAGCAATGCGCTCTATTCAAACACAACAGGATACCATAATACTGCGAATGGACACTATGCGCTTTGGGCCAACACCGAAGGATACCAAAATACAGCGAATGGACACAATGCGCTCTGGTCCAACACCGTAGGATACAATAATACAGCGAATGGACACAATGCGCTCTGGAATAACACCGAAGGATACAATAATACAGCGAATGGACACTATGCGCTCCAGAACAACACCGAAGGATACCATAATACCGCATGTGGAAAAAGTGCGCTAGCTTCCAACACTACAGGAAGTAGAAATACGGCGAATGGATTTGCCGCGCTCTTTTTAAACGAAACAGGAAACTTCAATACAGCTATTGGACAATATGCATTATTTGAAATTTCGACTTCCAGCAACAACACAGCTATTGGGTATAAGGCAGGTGAATACCTCAACAACGTATCAAACTGCACAATGATTGGGTTTCAAGCAGGAAGGGATGGAATTGATTTTAGCAACAGCACTGCCTTAGGCTACGATGCTCCTATCACCGGCAACAATCAGGTCAATATCGGGAATACGTCAATTAGTTCAATTAAAGGGCAGGTCAGCTTTACCACCTACTCCGACCAACGCTACAAAACCAACGTGCAAATCAATGTAAAAGGATTGGATTTTATACTTAAACTTCGCCCCGTTACTTACCAAATCAACGCCACGGGGTTAGACCGTTTTTTGCATAGCGGCTATACTCCCCGTGAAAAAGACGAACAAAGTGAATTAATGAACCAACAGGCTTTAGCGAAAAAAGCATCCATCACCTATTCCGGTTTCCTTGCTCAGGAAGTAGAACAAGCCGCCCAATCGGTAGGATTTGATTTTAGCGGGGTGGACAAACCACAAAACGAACGCGACCTCTATGGGCTTCGTTATGCCGAGTTTGTAGTGCCCTTGGTAAAAGCCGTACAAGAACAGCAGGAAATGATTGAGCAGCAGAACAAAACCATAGCGCAGTTGCATAATGAGTTACAGCAAATAAAATCCTTGTTGTTGCAAAACAAATAACCTTCAGGCATATTTGCTTTGTAGCTTAATTTCCAATAAGCCAATCAGAATAAGTCAGTATTATATTTAGCATAATTAGTATTGATAAAAATCATTGAACAAGATGATTGAAGTCAATTTCTATACTTCAAAATAATACTACATTTAATTGACAGATTTTGTTTCTTAAATGTGTAAATTTATAGTATGCGAATTCAATCTTTTGTTATTGCCTTTTTGTTTCTTATTGGCTTAGGCATTCGGGGTTATGGTCAGGCACCACAACTCATCAATTATCAGGCTGTTGCCCGCAATTCTTCGGGGCTGGTTTTAGCTAATCAAAACATTGCAGTCCGGCTTTCTATTCACCAAAGCACTTCAGTAGGAACGGTACAGTATCAGGAAACACACAATCTTACCACCACTTCGTTAGGTTTATTCAACCTGCAAATTGGAGCCGGGACAGCCAACACCGGCACTTTTTCTGCCATTACGTGGCCTGATGGAGAAAATAAATTTCTGCAAATTGAATTAGATCCCGATGGTTCCGGCGCGCAACCTTATATCAATATGGGCACCCAACAATTGGTAAGCGTTCCTTATGCAATGTATAGCAATAACACAAACCTTATTAGAACAAACAGCAATAACCTCGCTATAGGTCCTACGAATTATAATTTAACCGGTAATGTAAATACTACTACAGGTATTAATGCCTTAGCTAACAATACTACTGGAAACAGCAATACTGCTTATGGGTACAATGCACTATATTCCAACACCTCAGGTATCACAAATGTTGCGAATGGTAGTTATGCTCTTTCTTCCAACACTACAGGATTTGCCAATGCGGCTAATGGAAATTTTGCTCTTTATTCCAATACCACTGGTTACGGTAATACTTGTAATGGAAAAAGTGCTCTTTATTCCAATACCACTGGTTACGCAAATGTTGCAATTGGTGTTCGAACTTTGTACAATAATACCACACAAAGCAATCTGGTAGCTATAGGTGACAGTGCATTGTTTTACAATGGGTTTGGGGCTACCTTGAATTTTCACGCTACTTATAATACGGCCATAGGCAGCAAAGCCTTATTTAACAATACAATAGGTGATGGGAATACTGCTACTGGAAAAAATACGCTCTATACTAACACCACGGGATACTATAATACAGGAAATGGAAGAAGTGCTCTTTTTTCCAACACCACAGGAAATTATAATACGGCGATTGGAATGCAAGCTCTATTTTTAAATACCACTGGAATCAGCAATACTGCAAATGGATTTAACACTCTTTATTCCAACACTACAGGAGAATATAATACCGCAAATGGAAGAAGTGCGCTCTATTCCAACACTACAGGACACTTTAATACTGCGAATGGAAGAGGTGCTCTATATTTCAATTCAACAGGTTACTCTAACGTGGCAATTGGCGTACTTGCTTTGTACAATAATAGCACAAGAAGCAATTTGGTAGCTGTAGGTGACAGTGCATTGTTTTACAATGGGATTGGGGCTACCATTTCTTACCACGCAACGCAAAACACTGCTGTAGGAAGTAAATCCTTATTTAACAATACTATCGGTGATGAAAATACAGCTACCGGAAGTAATGCACTATTTTCCAACACTACTGGATATTTTAATACCGCGTATGGAAGTCATGCTCTTTATGACAACACCACAGGGTATTTCAATACGGCTGTTGGACGGTATGCTTTATCTCAAAATACTACAACCAACCGAAACACTGCAATTGGGTATGCAGCCGGTGAACTCAGCAACGGCGCATCAAACTGCACAATGATTGGTTATCTGGCGGGAACTGATGCAGATGGATTTACCAACAGCACTGCCTTAGGTTACAATGCTCCTATCACCGGCAACAATCAGGTCAATATCGGGAATACGTCAATTAGTTCTATTAAAGGGCAGGTTAGTTTTACCACCTACTCCGACCAACGCTACAAAACCAACGTGCAAACCAATGTAAGTGGACTGGATTTTATACTCAAACTTCGCCCGGTAACCTACCAAATCAACGCCACGGGGTTAGACCGTTTTTTGCATAGCGGCTATACTCCCCGCGAAAAAGACGAACAAGCTGAACTAATAAACCAAAATGCACTGGCTCAAAAAGCATCCATCACCTATACCGGCTTTCTTGCTCAGGAAGTAGAGCAGGCCGCCCAAGCCGTAGGGTTTGAGTTTAGCGGAGTGGACAAACCCCAAAATGAACGCGACCTGTATGGACTGCGGTATGCCGAGTTTGTGGTGCCCTTGGTAAAAGCCGTACAGGAACAGCAGGTAATGATTGAGGAGTTAAAAAAAGAAATCGTGGAACTCAAAAAACAAGTATCGGAAAATAAGTAATTGATGTTACGCAGTCGTTTCATATCCTCTCCGGCAATCTCTTTTTTTGATATATTCCAAACCCCTGCAAATCTTAACTCGCAGGGTTTGACCAACCTTATTACCTTAATAATCGGGCAAGAACTAAAAAGTGAAAAACTAAAAGTGAAAAACTAAAAGTGAAAAACTAAAAGTGAAAGAAACCTTATTACCTCGTATGTTTGCCCGATAGATGCAAAGTAGTGCTTTTTAAGATAGAAGTGCTATTATGTGTGGGTTAAGCTCGGAAAGAGGAGAGGCATTATTACCTTGATAATCAAACACAAAGATATATCGCAAATAAGAATTCCCCCCTCTTTCTTTTTATACCTGTTCAGAAGACCGAATAGTATTTTGAGATATCGATCATCTAAAGGATGAAAAAGCATAATCTCGGATAGAAATGCGAGGATGGTTGGAGTGAGGTATTAGGTAGTTTAACCCATTTTTTTCACTTTAAATCTTGCATAAGATGAAGAAAAAAGGAACTGAGAACTTGGGTGCTAAAAGAATAGTGCCACAAAAAGAAGTTATTGGCATAGATGTATCTTCTAAGAGCCATTCGGTTCGTATTGGATACAAACTGCCTATAGAGGAAACGGTACATATTGGAGAGGAAAAGACCTTTGCCAATGATGATCAGGGTCATGAAGCCTTGTTAGCGTATGTTACTAAATTCACCCACCCAGACTGTACTAACCGTGTTTTTGTGATGGAAGCTACGGGCATTTACCATGAGGATCTGGCTTATTATTTGGACAAGTCAGGAGCTTTTGTAACTGTTGTATTGCCCAGTAGAGCGATGGCATACAAAAATCGGAAAATGTATTGTCAAAAACCGATGGTATAGATGCCCGCTTACTTGTTAAAATGGGCTTGAGAAGACCTTAGCCCGTTGGGAGCCGCCATCAGCAGAGGTGTACGAACTCAAACAACTTTGCAGAGAACATGGTCGGTTAATAGCGGATAAAACAGTCGTGAAAAATCGTACACATGCCATGCTAAGGTCTTCCATGCCCTCTAAATCAACGCTTGGACGAAATCAAGAGTCTGTCAATCTCCTACAAAAACAGATAGAGGCGGTAGAAAAAGAAATGGCACTATTGGTTAGTAAACACAAGCCATTGTTAGAGGCAGTTAAGCGTGCCGTCAGCATTCCGGGTATTGGGCGCATCACGGCTACGATTGTGCTGGCTGAAACTAATTTGTTTAAGAATTTTAACAATGCCAAGCAAGTTACCAAGTACACAGGACTTGATATAGTACAAAGAGAGTCCGGCACTTTTAAAGGCAAACAACGCATCTCAAAGCACGGAAATAGTTTTTTGAGAGCAAGACTCTATATGCCGGCACTATCAGCAGTAAGGTATAATATGCCTATCAAAGACTTGTTTGACCGAATAACTGACAAGAGTGGCATAAAAATGAAAGGCATCACGGCTGCAAGCAGGAAACTGCTCTGTTTAATGTGTTCCATGGAAAAAAACAAAAAAGATTTTGATAGTCATTACCATCAAAAACGGGTAGAAGCTACTACTGCCAAATCGAATAAGCTTGCACATTGCCTGTAAAAAAAGAAAACAGTGCAAGTTCTAAAAATGCAAATACGTTTGCATAATAATAACGCTATCTAAAATTACCAACGGGTAAACAGATTTAGCGTATATATTGTAAGTGTTCATACAAAACAAAAGTAGCAAGAGAATTAACTCTTGCTACACAGGATAGCTATGTCCTAAACGAATAGTCACAACTTCCAACAGCAAAATTAAAACTTTTTTAAAAAATCCTAAAAAAATTTATCAATTCCCTTTGAAACTAACATAGTATCTTATTTAGCGGATGATTTCAAGTTTTTCAATAAGGTAATAAGGTTGGCAGCACTACTAATTATCATGTTATTACTACGGTAATAAGGTTAAACAAAACCCAATGAAAATAGCCTTGCCATAATTTAAATAAGTCCGGTTTGTTTCGGGGAGGAGAGTAAGAGTGAGTTAAAAACATAATTTTATGTAACATCAGTAAGTAATTCAAACTGCCAATTCCTAAAAAAGCCGGTTTGTTTTTAAAATGAAATACAAACTTTCGCTTATCTTGTAGCCGATATAAGCTTACTCACTCACCCTTTTTAATAATAAACTATGTTTTCCAAATTTCCACGTTTGATTGTCCTGATTTTTGCAGTACTACTCACTGCAACTTTTTCCAATTGCAAAAAAGACGATTCTGAAGATCATATTCACTACTTTGAACCCTCATCCGATGTTCAGACAAAATTGCAGGAAACACTTATTACCATGAACGATGGAGATATCATTCACCTTCGTGAGGGCACTTACAATTTTACAGCTACTTTATCGGTTGACGACAAGAAAAACATTATCATCCGCGGCGAAGGCGCAAACAAAACTTTACTGTCATTTGAAAATCAGGTCAGCGGTTCAGAAGGGTTGAAAATCTCGAATTGCGAACAGTTGTTGCTTTTCAGCTTTACCGTTATGGACACAAAAGGCGATGGCATTAAAGTGAAAGATACAGATGGTCTGAGTTTTGTAAGTGTTGGCGCACTTTGGAACGGAGAAGCTGATGAGTCTAACGGAGCTTATGGGCTGTATCCGGTTACCTGCTCCAATATCCTGATTGACGAATGTTATGTTAAAGGCGCTTCAGATGCCGGAATTTACGTAGGTCAAAGCGAATATATCATCGTCCGAAATTCGACTGTCGAATATAATGTGGCAGGTATCGAAATTGAAAACTGCAACTTTGCAGATGTTTACGAAAACACGGCAAGAAACAATACAGGCGGGATCTTAGTCTTTGATATGCCAGGACTAACGCTTAAAAATGGTCGTCAATGCCGTGTGTTTAACAATGAAGTAACCGAAAACAACTACCGTAACTTTGCTCCCGAAGGGAATGTGGTGGGAAATGTACCTCCCGGCACCGGAATTATGATTATGACTTCCAAAGAAGTGGAGGTTTTCAACAACACGATTACCAACAACAATGTAATGGGGTTAGGAATTGTCAGTTATCTGGTATTGGAATATTTCGATTCCAACCTCAGCTATGACGACCCTGCTTATGTGCCTTATGTTAAAAACATTTATATCCACGACAATACATTTACCCGTTCCACAACTTACCCTTCCGAACTGAACGACATTGGAACTATTCTAACTATCCAATATCCGAACGGCGACATCCCCGATATTATTTATGATGGTATCGAAAATCCCGAATCGGCAGGTATCGAAGAAGACCGGATTTGTATTATGAATAATACCGGTGCTGCATTTGTTGACATAGATGCCGAAAACTTTTTTGCAGGAAAAAGTACCGATATTACCCCATTCCTCTGTACACAAAACCCACTGCCTGAAGTTGTGATTTCGGCACCAACACCTTAAAAAAAGGGAAGTATCCCCTGATATATACCCCATTAAATGCCTGCTGAATGAGTATTCAAGCAGGCATTTTTAATTTATTCTGTTACAATCCTTAATAGACAAGACACAGAAGGTCTGTCAAACGTTCTACACCTATGGTAGTCTTTGGAATTGAGTTTGCCGTCAAAACACAAAACTTTGCGGTCTTTGTGAATAACCTTCCCCCTTATGCGGTAAACCGTACAGACACAGAAAAAGAATACGAAACCTACGGAACTTAATATTATAAAGATTAAAATCACTATAAAATAGCCAATTAGTGCATTTCCTCTTAAAAAACCTAACAATGCCCATGTTTAACCTTTCCATGACCATCTTTGACCTTTCCATGACCATGTTTAACCTTTCCATGCCCATCTTTGACCTTTCCATGCCCATCTTTGACCTTTCCATGCCCATCTTCAACCTTTCCATGACCATCTTCAACCTTTCCATGACCATCTTCAACCTTTCCATGCCCATCTTCAACCTTTCCATGCCCATCTTCAACCTTTCCATGCCCATGTTTAACCTTTCCATGCCCATGTTTAACCTTTCCATGCCCATGTTTAACCTTTCCATGCCCATCTTTAACCTTTCCATGACCATCTTTACCTTTCCATGACCATCTTTAACTTTTCCATGACCATCTTTAACCTTTCCATGACCATCTTTAACTTTTCCATGACCATCTTTAACCTTTCCATGACCATCTTTAGCTTTTCCATGACCATCTTCACCATTTAACCCCCTTTTCTAAACAATTTCAGGAGAATTGACTATACAGGCATTGAATATTTTATACTCAACTGCTTGGGTAAAGGAAGAAAAGGCCGCTATACGTTGCTCTCTATCAAAACCCTTGACCTATTGCGAACTTATTTTAAGGAATACAAGCCTAAGGAGTGGTTGTTTGAAGGACAAGAAGGCGGGCTGTATTCGACAAGAAGCATACAAGCATTTTTTCAGGAAATTTGCAAAAAAGCAGGGATAAAAAGAAAGTAAGTGTTCATACTTTGCACCACAGTTTTGTAACTCATCTCTTGGAAAACGGGACAGATTTACACTACATTCAGGTATTGTTGGAACACGAAAGTTCTAAAACCACAGAGGTTTATACACAAGTAACCACCAAAGGGTTTAACCAAATTAAAAGCCTGTTAGATAATTTGGATATATAATGTTGAATGTTTAACTTTGTCTGTGTTTTAGAATGTCCTGTTTATCAGAATTTTAAAACCAAAGTTTGCTCTTTCTAAAATGACAATTTATCGTTTTGGGGAGTTGACAAACTCTACGGATAAGGCGGAAATAAACGCAAGTTTGGAATTGTTTAAACTAAAGTTGCGTTTATACAGATGTTGTGTGCTATTTTAAAACCCCAAACCTTTAAAGCCTTGACGATATTTGAAATTTTTAAGGATTACAGTCTAACCAACGGACAACAAGAACTACTTAAAAACTTAAACGAGTTTTTAGAAAGTAAAACATCTTGCTTTTTGTTGAAAGGTTATGCGGGTACAGGAAAAACTTTTATGATGAAAGGTTTAACGGATTTTCTCAAATCTGTTAATAGACCTTTTGTTTTGGCTGCACCAACAGGGCGTGCTGCAAAAGTCATTTCACAAAGAACAAAATCAAAGGCTTATACTATCCACAAAACCATTTATTCAAACAAAGACATCAAGGAGTTCAAAACCGAAAACACAGACGGCACTGAAACCTTTAAATTTTATTACGACCTTAAAAACAACGAAGACCAAGCCAATACGGTTTATATCATAGACGAAGCCTCTATGCTTTCCGATATGTATTCGGAAGGTGAGTTTTTTCGGTTTGGTTCGGGCTTTTTACTCAAAGATTTGTTAAAATATATCAATTTTGACAATAACGACCACAAAAAGAAAATCATTTTTATAGGCGATAACGCACAGTTACCACCTGTAAATATGAACTTTTCCCCTGCACTCAACGAACAGTATTTGCGTGAAAAATGCCAAGTTTCCGTAAACAGTTACGAATTAACAGAAGTTGTAAGACAGCAAAAAGATAGCGGTATTTTGTATAATGCAACCAAAATTCGTGCTTCTTTGAAAAGCAATATTTTCAATCAAATTGACATTGAAACCAATTTTGCAGACACAAAGCCTGTTCAACACCAAGATTTACTAAAAACTTATTTGCAAGCCTGCGGAAACCAAATTGATGACGAAACTATAATCATTGCCTATTCTAATTCGTCAGTCAAAGAATACAACGACTTTGTGAGAAGTCATTTTTTCCCAAACCAAAGCACAATTACAAAAGACGATAAGATAATTTTGGTAAGCAATAACTACAATTACCAAATTGAATTATTGAATGGAGATTTTGGCTTTATACAAGAAGTAAGCCCTACAAGCGAAACACGCAATATCATCCTAAAACGCAAAAATAAGTTAGGAAACGTAGTAGAAATAAAAGTCCCTTTACATTTCCGAAATGTTACTATTCAATTCAAAGATACAGACGAAAAGCCTTATAATATTGAGTGCAAAATCATTGAAAATATTTTGTATTCCAAAGAACGTGATTTGAGTTCAGACGAATTAAAGGCTTTATACCTTGACTTTAAAATTCGTAATCCATTCCTAAAAGCAGGCACGAAAGAACTAAAAGACGCATTGCGAACAGACAAGTATTTTAATGCTTTGCGTATTAAATTTGGTTATGCTGTAACTTGCCACAAGTCGCAAGGTGGAGAATGGAAACGTGCTTTTGTAAATTGCAAAACTGCAATGGGCTATTTTAATGCTTCCTATTTTCGTTGGATTTACACAGCACTTACAAGAGCAAAAGAAGTTTTATATACCCTTGATGAACCACATTTTAAAATTGGCAGTAACCTAAAACCGCCTAAAATAGAGAATATTACACCAAGACAAGATTTAATAGTTCTGAAACCCGAAGTTTTGGAAACAGAATTATCTTTTGATTTACCACAAGAACAACCGTTTTTGCAAAATATATTTTATGCTGTTTTTGATTTGATAAAAGATGAAGGGGTAAATATTGACAGCATAAAACACCACCAATATTGCGAAGATTATACTTTTTCTAAGGATACAGAAAAAAGTATTTTCAAAATTTACTACAATAATCAGCAAAAAATAAGTAATATTCAAAAGCCAATTGGAACAAGTGAGTTTATAAATTCACTTTCTCAAAACCTACAAACACTTGAAAAAAAGACAATTATACTTGACTATCAAGAAGAAGTATTGTTAGAACCAAGCAGTAAAGTATTTGATTTTGCAGAGCCTTTTTTACAAGATTTCCACGATTTTATTTTGTCAAAAGTTGGCAGTCAAAACATTAGCATTTTTGACATCAAACAAAATCAATGGCTACAAAAATACACTTTCAAAAAAGGAAGTTTTGTTGCAGAAATTGATTTTTACTATAATGGAAAAAAACAGTTTAATCGTTTTGTTCCTCAACCACAAAAAAGCACTTCCATTGAATTGCTAAATGAAATTATTTCACTAATTGGAAATTTGAAATAATGCAAGACATTCAAACCATAAAAAAACAGGCAGACGAATTTCGCAGAGGCAAAAAATATGCTGATGCTTTACCTCTTTACAAGCAACTTTGGGAAGAACACCGAGAAAATTGTAATGAATGGGAAGGTTGGGCGTATGCTTTTTGTCTAAAACAGCAAAAGGATTATAAACAGTCCTTAGAAATTTGCAGAGAAGTGTATAAACTGAAACCTGATTTTGAGAATATTAAAGGCGTTTATGCGTGGTGCATTTACTACACAGAAATTGCGTTGAAAGTAATAAATGATGAGCCTAAATTTTTTAAGGCAGGAGAAGGAATTTTGAAGTTATCAAAACAAGATGACCAATATTCGCCATACACGCAAACCGTTTTCAAAATTTTAGAGTATCTAAACGACAAAGCCATTTATCCAACAGAGAAAATTTTGGAATGGACTAATAAACTAAATTATGAAATTTTAGACAATACACCGTTTTCATTTAAGGATAACGAAGGAAAAACAAGGGAGTTAGCACCTAAAAAAGAGCAATATTTTATGTGGCGTACAAAGGCATTGCTTGAAAAAGGTTTGTTTGATGAGTGTATAGAATTAAGTCAAAAAGCATTAGACACATTTGAAAACTTCCATTACAGTAATGAAATTTGGTTTGCAAGGCGTATTTCCTTGTCCTACAAAGGTTTGGGACAGCCTGAAACAGCCTTAGAACAACTAAAATCTTTGCTAAAACGTAAAAATGAATGGTTTATTCATAAGGAAATAGCAGAGATTTATTTTGAGCAAGGCAACAACGAGCAAGCCTTAAAATTTGCCATTGATAGTGCTTTGAGTTTTGGAGATGCGGATAAAAAGTTAAACTTGTATAAACTTATATCTGAAATTTTAATTAGCAATAATCAAAACGAAGAAGCCAAAAAGCACGTTGAATTTATGTATCAAATTCGTAAGGCTCACGAGTGGCGAATAGACAATGATTTGCAAAACCTTATCAATAAATTTCAAATTGACACTACAAAAACAGTTAATCTGAGAGATTTTGAAAGAGAGTTAAAGCAACTTTGGGAAAAACTAAAATTTAGCAACCAAACGCAATTAACAGGAACTATAAAATCTATACTTCCAAACGGAAAAGCAGGTTTTGTTGAAACTGAAAATAAAAAATCATATTACTTTCAGTTACGAAGTTTCAAAGCAAAGCCCGAACTTGCAAAAGTTGGACAAAAAGTAACCTTCTTTTTAGAAGAAGGTTTTGACACAAAAAAGAACCAAAAGACAGAGAATGCAGTAAACGTAAAGCCAACAAGATGAAAAAGCAAAAACATCACACAACATTATGTTTGCGAAAAGGCGGGCTAATGTGCGTAATTTTGGCTTTTGTACTTTCTATAAACTTTGTGCGTAGGGCAAGGAAAGTGCTATTTAACCCGCCCTTCGCAAACATTTTTCTTATGCGCACTTTAGAACCGACATTGGAATAAAATGATTACTAAGAAAGACATACCACTTGACCTCCTAAAGACAATTGAACCGATTGCACAAGCAAACCTTGACCTTATTCAGTTTAAGAGAGAGGACAACACTTATTATTGCTTTGTAGAATCGGACAGCAACTCTAAGAACTTCTTTAGAATTTTTATTGATGGTTCAAAACGTATTGGCAACTATGATATATCAAAATATGCTTTCGAATTCAAACCAGGTAGCACTTCAAGTGCAAAACAAACAATTACACAGACAACTATAAACGACCTTGGAGGACAACTTAAAAATTGGATAAACCTCATTCGAGATATTCATGAAACTCCAAGTGTTCATGATGACAATTTTGTAAAACAGTACGCCGAATTTTATTATAATGAATTCAAAATTGTTGACGAGGATGCAGATACTTCACCTTTTGACCCAAACCAACAAGATTTGGTAGAAGTATATTTGCTTTCTCTTTCAACTGCAATTGAAAATTCAGGTGACAAATTAGCCGATACGACAAAAAATGAACTTCTTAACGACATTAAATTAATTCAAGAAAACTTGGCGACAACAACGAAAAGCCAGGTAATGAAAAGTGTTACAAAGGTTTTTGGAAAATTATACAAGACTAGCAAATCGCTTGCTAAGGAGATTGTAACTGAAGCAAAGAAGCAATTGATAAAAAAGCTAATTGAATTTGGCATTGAATATGGACCCAAAATTTTGGAAGCCTTCACTAAGCAATGAGAACAAAATATAAAGACATAAGAGAAAAGCTACCGCATAATAGGCGTTTGGCTCAATGGCGGGTGAAGTGGTTCGTATGACAGTTTTGTGGTAGGTTTAAGTGCAGTTCTTCGATTGAACTTTTGTGCTAAAAATCCGCCATTACGCCAAGCCGCAAACCGTCAGGCTGTGAAAAAACTTGTTTTTTTGCAAAAACTCTCATAAAAACTGGCTATAGAATAATCCCCAAAGCCTATACTTTTGATTGGAGCGGAGATGTTTTTGAGGTTACAACTTTTGTTCAAAATGAAAAAGAGTGCTGAGAGGCAATATAAAAGTCGTTTTTTTGAGCAAACAAGACTACTTTGGATAGTCGGGCTGCCAATTTTTGAGCTTTATCAATAGTTCTTCCATCCCAAGTATGTTGATAGTGCGTTTGATGTTATAGACCAACAAAATCAAACTGTGTTCTCCGTTTACTTTTGATAACCCCCGGAGGTTGGTGTAGTAGTAGTTCCATTGCCGTTTGATAGTTCCAAAAATATGTTCGTTGATTTCCTGCCGTTTGCGGTATTGTGCTTTTTGGGTTTGATAGCGTTCGCTGTTTTGGGCTACTACTTCGGCAAATTCGCTGCGTTCTATTTCCCTACCCCCTTTTTGCCTGCCGGTACAGAGGTGTTTTACCAGGCAGTTTTTGCAAGCAGAGGTTCTATTTTTTTTTAAACTTGTAGGGGTGTAATCTCTTGCTTTGTTGTGCCATCTGCCTTTGGTCGAAAGCGTTTCGCCTTGCGGACAAGTGTAGGTGTCTGTTTCCTGGTTGTAGGTGAACTGAGTGACCAAGTAGGCTTCAGTGGTGCCGTGTGCGTTGCTGTTTACCGTTTCCTGTTGGGCAACGATGGTGGTGATGCCGGCTTCTTTGCACTCGCTTAGTTGCCGGGCATTGTGGTAGCCTTTGTCGGCTAAAATGGTCGTGTTTTCCAATTGTAAGTTTTCTTTTGCTTCGGTGGCTATGCCACTAAGGGCATTTCTGTCGTTTTGGTTGATCGTATGGGTTGCCACCACAAGGCTATGTTTACTATCCACTGCTGTTTGTATATTATAGGCTACCTCTACCACCTGACCATGAATGAGCAAGGAACGGGCATCTGTATCAGTCGTACTCACTTGTGTAGCGCCTGTTTTCTCTATTTGGGATGCCAACGCTTCGTATTTCAGCTTGCCGGCTTGCAGGCGATTGATTTTCTCTTGTATCTGCTTTATCTCAGCTTGACGGTCGCTTTGGTCGTTTTGCTCTAATTCTGCTATGTATTGCTCCGTTTGACGTGAAATGTAGGCTAAGTGACGCTCTATCTTCTTCGGGTTGTAGTTATTTTTTTTTGCTGTTGTTCGCCCTAATCTTTGTGCCGTCTATAGCAATTGTTTCACCACTCACCAATTCGGCATCTTTCAAAAAAGCAAAAACAACTTAAAGGTTTTGCGCAACGCATCCGGATTGTCTTTGCGAAAATCGGCAATGCTGTGGTAGTTAGGTCAAAACCCAATTTTAATAAATCCAGATGTTCAACAAATGCGTCAATAAACCGAACCGGGTTATCAGCTCTGATGCTGCTCTCCAAACAGACTATTTGCATCTGCAGGCGGGGTGTTCCTTGTAAGTATGCCATAGCATAAAATTACGCATTTTTTGTTACTTTTTAGAATATTATTGTATATTTGTTGGCAGTTTTTTCACAGGCTGCCGTTAGGTGCAAGCATAGGAAGACACACAACAGACAGGAAAACAATCAATAACAAACAGGAAAAAGAATGACTTTAAGTTGGAACGAAATAAAAGACCGGGCATTAAAATTCTCAAAAGAATGGGCCGACACGTTGAACGAAGAAGCAGACGCAAAACCTTTTTTGGTTGAGTTCTTTAATGTGTTTGGAATTACAAGCAAACGGGTTTCGACTTTTGAACATAGAGTAAAAAAATTGGACGACAAAGACGGTTACATTGACCTGCTTTGGAAAGGAATGATTTTAATAGAAATGAAAAGTCGGGGCAAAAACCTTGACAAAGCCTATCAACAAGCCAAAGACTATACCCACGGACTAAAAGAGCACGAATTGCCGAAATACATTCTTGTTTCGGATTTTGAAAACTTTCGACTTTACGACCTTGAAGAAGACAAGATCGTAGAGTTTATGTTGAATGACCTTGTAAATAATGTTCAGCATTTCGGATACTTATTAGGTTATCAAAAAAAGGTTTACAAAGAACAAGACCCTGCAAACATTAAAGCAGCCGAGTTGATGGGTAAACTTCACGACAGATTGGAAGAAATCGGCTATACCGGACACCCATTAGAAGTTTACTTGGTTCGTATTCTGTTTTGTTTATTTGCCGAAGACACCACCATTTTCAATAAACAACAATTTCAAGACTATTTAGAACAGCGGACTGCTGAAGACGGAAGCGACCTTGCAGCAAAACTGCAAGAACTCTTTCAGGTGCTGAACACACCCAAAGAAAACCGTTTTAAAAATCTTGATGAACAACTTGCCGACTTTCCATACATAAACGGAAAATTATTTGAAGAACTCTTGCCCACAGCAAGTTTCGACAGCAAAATGCGACAAGCCTTGTTAAACTGCTGTTACATTGATTGGAGCAAAATATCTCCTGCGATTTTTGGCTCTATGTTTCAAAGCGTCATGAATCCGAAAGAGCGCAGAAACTTGGGCGCACATTACACCAGCGAAACCAATATTTTAAAGCTGATCAAACCGCTTTTCTTGGACGAACTTTGGAAAGAATTTGAGAGCATCAAAGGCAACAAAAACAAACTCCCCGAATTTCATAAAAAACTAAGCACGCTTAAATTCCTCGACCCTGCTTGCGGATGCGGGAACTTCCTTATTATTACATACAGAGAACTGCGATTGTTGGAATTAGAGATATTAAGAGCTACTTATAAAAGGGGTCAGCAAGTAATGGACGTAAGCAGTATTATTTTGCTTGACGTGGATATGATGTGCGGTATTGAATATGAAGAATTTCCTGCCCGAATTGCCGAAGTAGCAATGTGGCTAATTGACCACCAAATGAATATGCAAATTAGCAATGAGTTTGGGCAATACTTTGTTCGTTTGCCTTTGAAGAAGGCTGCAAAGATTGTTCATGGAAATGCGCTTCAAATAGAATGGGGCGATTTGATAAAAAAACAAACCATAGATATTGAAGCAGACAATACAACCGTGATTGTAAGCGAGCATTCAGTTGAATACCAAACAGTAAACATCAAAACCAAGAACCTTACTATTATAGATGAGAGAAGCCATTATGTAGAAAAACTAACCATTAAAAACACCTTTGATTACATCATTGGTAATCCGCCGTTTATTGGAAAATCAAACCAAAATAGTGCTCAAAAGGCAGATATGGAGAAAGTGTTTGCTGGAGTAAAAGGTGCTGGCGTTTTAGATTATGTAACTGCATGGTATTTAAAAGCGGCTCAACTTATTCAAAATACTAAAACCAAAGTTGCTTTTGTTTCTACCAATTCCATAGTGCAAGGTGAGCAAGTTGGTATTTTATGGAATTTGTTATTTAACCATTTTAAAATCAAAATTCATTTTGCTCATAGAACTTTTAGCTGGAATAATGAGGCGAGAGGAAATGCTGCGGTGCATGTTGTAATTATTGGTTTCGCTGCTTACGATACAAACTACAAAACCATTTATGAATACGAAGGCCTAAAAGGCAAACCCCACGAAATGAGAGTTAAAAATATTAATCCTTATTTAGTGGAAGGTAAAGATTTTGCTTTATTGTCGAGAACTAAGCCTATTTGCAAAGTTCCAGAAATGTTGTATGGAAATAAAATTGTTGATGGTGGATTTTATCTTTTTACAGACATTGAAAAGGATGAATTTATTAAGAAAGAACCACAGGCAAAAAATTTATTTAAAGCAATTCTTTCAGGAGATGAATTCATAAATGGGAAAAACAGATGGGTATTATATTTAGAAGATAGCGACCCTAAAGAAATAAGAAGCTTACCATTGGTAAAAGATAGAATTGAAAGTGTTGCCAATTACAGAGCATCAAGTACAAAGGCACAAACAAGAGAAACTGCAAAAACTCCAACCTTATTTGCTGAACCAAGGCAACCTAAAAGTGATTTCCTGTTAATACCAAGAACTTCATCTGAAAATAGAAAGTATTTGCCATTGGGTTTTTATTCGAAAGATTTTATTGTAAATGATAGTTGTACTGCATTACCAAATGCAACATTACTTCATTTTGGGATATTAAGTTCTTCTATGCATATTGCTTGGGTAAAATATACTTGCGGACGATTGAAAAGTGATTTTAGATTTTCTTCTAGTATTGTTTACAACAACTACCCTTGGCCAGAAAACCCAACCGACAAACAAATCAAAGCGATTGAAACAGCCGCACAGAAAGTGTTAGATGCAAGAACAGAATTTCCTAATTCATCCCTTGCCGACCTTTATGATCCTTTAACAATGCCTCCATCTTTAATAAAAGCACATAACGAGTTAGACAAAGCCGTTGACCTGGCTTACAGACCACAACCATTTACAAGTGAGGCCAACAGAATGGTGTTTTTATTTGAGCTTTATGAAAAGTACACGGCTGATTTATTTACAAAAGAGAAACCAAAAAAGACTAAAAAATCAACAGCGTGACAAAGACGAAAACATACGAAAGAAAAGAATGCCGACACCTTACCGCGGCAACCGTTTCACAACTACTCAAAAACCACTAAATACCCGATATTTTAGAAAATTGTTACCTTCAAATTAAAAGCTTCTGCTGATTGGTGGGCTACCCCAATTTGACAAATCAAGATGCTCAATAAAAGCATCAATAATCCGCACAGGGTTTTCAGTTCCGATGCTGCTCTCCAAACAGATTACATGCATCTGTCGGCGGGGTGTTCCTTGTAAGTATGATAAAACTTAAAATATTAGTGTATTTTTGTTACCGTTTTTTTCATAGGCTTACGTTATTTGCAACCCTAAAAAAACGACACAGATATAAACGTAAGGCACTAAGACAATCAAAATTATCAACTCAATTTTAATTCTTGTAGCAGTATTTATGGGTCTAAAACAAAGTTTTGCTATGCTTACAGGAAAACCCGAAATGTTGGCAATGTTCAGCAAATGGAACTTTTCAAAAACAGCCATTATGATAAATGGTGCAATTACAATGATTGCTGCCCTATTGATTTTGTTTCCAAAATCATTTGTATGGAGCAACTTCACAATGGCAGCAGGAATTTTAATGATTATATGCCTGCATCTTTTAGACAAAGACTTAAAGGTGCTGCAATAGACATCCCTTTTCTATTGCTCAATATAATCATCATCTATCTCCAACTCCCGCTAAAAACAATTTTTTTGTGTGGGCAAGATTATTCGCAATTATTTGTGCTTGTTCGCTTTCATTAACTGCTTGCAACAAACAGCACAATACAAAATTGAAACTTCTTCAGACAAAAAAACAGAGAGCAATATGGACTTTTCAAAACTTACAAACCCAAACGCAAAAAGTGCCATTGAAGCACTACAAGCAAACGAGTTTAATGCTTAGAATTCTCATGTTACCTAAGATAACGTTTTTACTGATGATGGTATAACTTTGGGGTTCAATTCCTTCTTTGACAACACATTCAACAAGAAAGAGAAATTCCTAACCATTGACATAGTTGAAAATGATGGAAAAAATATTTTTGGCAATTTCTGTGCAGGACAATGGGGAACATTTATTGTATTCTTTAAATTCACAGTTAACAAATAAGGTAAAAAAACAAGATTGGAAATCGGTCGAAGAAAGTAAAATGAACATCAAGAACTTCTTGCTTAAAAGAAAATATGAGCTGTTGCTAATTGCCCTCATCCAACACCTTTATATTGGTATTGTTGTACGTGATATCCCATTCTATACAGAAATACTTTGGCCTGTTAATATGGTATTTCTTGGGTTGGCAAGTGTGGGTGTGTTTATTGAAAAAGGAAAACTAAAAAACATCGTTAAAAACATATTGGCAATTATTGTCATTGCGTTTCCGGTGCTGCTTCCATTTTTCAAAGGTGTTCCAGAATTTATGTTTTTACTGAACGTGTGCTATGTTATTTTCTTCTCGTTTATATTTTTAGAAGTATTCAAGTTTTTAATCAAACCGGGTTACATAAACACAGACATTATTTCAGCAGCAGCTTGCGGTCTTTTTCTTTTGATAGAAATATTTGTTTTTCTTTTTCAAATTTGGGTTTATACGGACACGAATTCATTTAAAGGTATAGACCACAGTAGTCCGGCACACACATTTATAGACTTGGTTTATTATTGCTCTATCACTTTAACAACAATCGGTTATGGCGACATTACACCCAATGCCCCCTACACCAAATTGGCAGCATCATTAATCGGAATTGCAGGTCAATTCTATTCAGTTGTTTTAATTGGTATTTTGATAAGCAAGTTCACCAATCATTCAAACTCAAAATAATATGCACACAGGAAGTCATTACAAAATATCAGAATTCTTACTTTGGACAAGACGTGATATTTATGTCCTGGTTATTTTGGCAACCATACCAACGGTTCTATTTCAAGTTTTTGATTTGAAATGGATTGCTATTCCTTGGGTTCCTGTGGCATTAGTTGGCACGGCAGCCGCTTTTATCGTTGGTTTCAAAAATACACAAACGTATAACCGACTTTGGGAAGCAAGACAGATTTGGGGAGCAATTGTAAACACAAGTCGCACTTGGGGTATGATGAGCAAAGATTTTGTAAATGCCGACAAATCAGAAATTGAACAATTGATTTACAGACATTGTGCCTGGCTCACTGCTTTGCGTTTTCAATTGCGTAAACCACAATCTTGGGAAAACTCAAACAAGAAACATAACATCGAGTATCGTAATTTTTATTCTGTTCCTGAATGGGAGAGCACGATAGAAGAAGAATTAAAAAAATACCTTTCAGATGATGAACACAATTATATAGTTGTCAAGAAAAACCGAGCGACTCAATTGATTGCTTTACAATCAAAGCACATAAAACAATTAAGAGCCGAAGGAAAAATTGAACATTATGAATATGTAGAATTGGAAAGAAGATTAGCCGATTTATATGACCATCAAGGCAAATGTGAACGCATTAAGAACTTCCCCTATCCACGACAATTTGCAAGCATTAATTTGTTTTTTGTGTGGCTTATGGTTGTGATGTTGCCTTTCGGTATGCTCAACGAATTTCAAAAATTGGGCGAACATTTTGTTTGGCTAACCATTCCATTTACAGTTATCGTTTCTTGGGTTTTTACTTCAATGGAAAAAGTTGGTGAAGCAACCGAAAACCCTTTTGAAGGCGGTGCAAATGATATTCCGATGGCTGCTCTAAGTCGCACCATTGAAATTGATTTGAGAGATATGCTTGACGAAAACCAACTGCCCAACCCAATTGCATCAACAAACAACATCCTAATGTAATTTTAAAGTAATCAGCAAAAATGAAGAAATGAGAAAAATTAGCCATTCTTCACAAATGGTATCCAAGAGCAATAACCACCATTGACCGTGTAAACAAAATCATAGATTTTGTAGAATACGAATAAGACTTAGACCCTAAACAAGTAATGCTTGCCGACAGTAGTTGAAGTGATGATGTGAACAGTATTCAATATCCTGCACGAACGCAAGAGTTTACAGTCCCTTTTAAAATGGGTGGATTAGATGGATTTCCATTAACAGGACTTACAGGAATGGGAGCATTTGCCAGCCACGTTCCTGATGAAGGAGCATTGTTTATCTCTTGACAATGACAGAAAAATTTTAACTTCAGACCATTTAACAGCTTTATGATTGACAAAAAAACGGGCGACAGGCAGGCTGACTTAAGAAAGATTTAATTTTTGTCCACCGCACTTTTGAAGAAAAGACAAGCCAACCCTCAAAAAAACCGCGCCAAAAAAATAATAACTTTGCAGAGATGAAAAAAAAGGAAACCCAGCTAAAAGAGAATGTTCAGATTAAAAATAAAATTGAACAGGACAGGAATATAAAAGCTGCTCCTTTTAAGAAAGACATCCGAAAAACGACACCGCACAAGCACGATAATTATTTTGAAATTATTTACTTATCAAAAGGAAGTGGCTTCCATTTCATAGATAATTTTCAACACAAAGTAAATCCCCCCGTTTTATTTTTTGTGAGAAAAGAACAAGTACATCATTGGGAATTGACCAACGAGCCAAAGGGTTATGTTGTAATTATTAAAAAATCATTCATTGAGAAAACACTGGACAGCGAACTAAAATCACTTTTTTCAAAGGTTAGCAAGCTAAGCTGTATAAGTGTAAAGAACAATGAAACGATTGAAAAACTCTTAGAGTTATTGACGGAAGAAAATAAAATAGTTGCAGAACACACATTTACGATTACAGAAGGACTGCTAAAAGCACTACTTTCTAAAATACTGGAAATCGCAAGACCAACATTAAAAACCCCTTCGACAAAATTAGACCTTTACAATTCATTTTCTGAAATGCTAAGTTCGGGAGAGACTTTGAAAAATAAGGTTGCTTATTATGCCGGAATGTTGAACACTTCCTCACAAAATTTAAATGCGATTTGCAGAAAAGTTTCCAATCAATCGGCAGCCGAAGTATTGGGAGAATTTATTTTAAGCGAAGCTAAACGGTTGTTGATTTACACTACAAAAACTATTTCCGAAATATCGTATGAACTTGACTTTTCTGACGCATCACATTTTGTAAAGTATTTCAAAAAAGCGACAGGTCAAACTCCTCAGCAATTCAGAGTAAACTCCTGATACCAGACATTTTTCAAATATACCACGTTTTAACCGTTGTATAGTATCAAATTTGCAACGTGAAAAAATTATTGCGTCAGACAAGGTATTTAATTCTTTTGGTTGCCGTTGCGGTATTGTTTGCTTGCAACCATAAATCTGACACCTCACAGGGAGAATGGATTACAGGAACAGAGCAAGAGAAAATAAAAACCATAGAAAAACAATTTCGTGGCTTTGATAATGCAATGGTGGAAACAGGGTATCGTTACCAGGAATTATACTGGGCAGGACAAGACGAAAACTGGGAATATGCCGACTATCAATTAGAGAAAATCAAAATTGCCATTGAAAACGGATTGGAACGCAGACCTAATAGGGCAAAATCGGCAGAGCATTTTTTGAATTATGTTTTGCCCGAAATGAAAAAATCCATTCAAAGTAAAGACACTGTTATTTTTAATAAAGGCTTCCAAACATTGATCATTAACTGTAACAATTGCCACGTACTGGAAAAAGTGTCGTTTTTCAATGTTCAAATACCAACAGTAAGACTATCTCCAATTAGAAAATAAGATGTTTAAAAAAATCATTCATACTGACAACTCAAAAACGACAATAATCATTCGCTTGATGGTTGGTGCTGTATTTCTTTCTGAAGGCATTCAGAAATTTCTTTTTCCCGACACATTAGGAGCAGGACGATTTGAAAAAATTGGTCTGCCGTCCCCTGAATTTTTAGGAAGTTTTGTCGGCACGTTTGAAATCCTTTGCGGAGCATTGATTTTAATTGGTATGCTTACTCGCTTGGCAAGTATTCCGCTTATAATCATTATGCTTGTTGCCATGGCAACCACAAAAGCAGAAGTTTTAGCCGATAAAGGTTTTTGGGAAATGTTGCACGGAAGTAGAACAGATTGGTCAATGTTGCTCGGAAGTATTTTCCTGTTCATTAAAGGCGGTGGATATTGGTCGGTTGACCATAAACTTAATCATACGCAAAACTAAATGGAGATCATAATCATATCATTAGCAGCGTTTATAGTTGCCATTCTTACATTTTTTTCGGGCTTCGGACTTAGCACAATTCTGACTCCTGTTTTTATGATTTTCTTTCCCGTTGATTTAGCTATTGGATTAACCGGAATTGTGCATTTTTTTAACAATGTTTTCAAATTGATTTTAGTAGGGAAAAATGCAGATAAAGCTGTTTTGTTTCGATTTGGAGTTCCTGCCGTTATTGCAGCAATAGTAGGTTCATGGTTGCTTTTAAACATTCCTGATGCAAAGCCATTGTTTTCATACGAAATGTTTGGAAAAACTTTTGAAGTGTTTCCTGTAAAGTTTATTATCTCCATTCTATTAATCATTTTCGCAAGCATTGACCTTATTCCCTATTTCAAGAAACTGCAATTCGGTAAAGATAAGCTACCCATTGGCGGTGCATTGAGCGGTTTCTTTGGCGGACTTTCGGGAAATCAAGGTGCTTTGCGGAGTGCATTTTTAATCAAAGCGGGACTTTCAAAAGATGCATTCATTGGAACTGCTGTTGTAGTATCAACCTTTGTGGACTTTACAAGATTAAGCGTTTATGCCACCCGATTTACAAAAGCGGGTTTAGATGAAAACCTGACTCTGGTTATTTGTGCCACGCTTTCAGCAATCATTGGAGCATACATCGGCAACAAACTTTTAAAGAAAGTAACACTAAGATTTTTGCAAGTAACAGTTGCGGTGATGCTGATAACTATTTCGCTTGCACTTGGTTCAGGACTAATTTGAAAATGACAAGCAAATTGACCGAAGAAGGGCTGGCTATGACATGGGTAATTGTTGAACAACTACTCAAAAACCACTAAATACCCGATTTTAAAAATACGTTGCTTTCAATTTAATGGCTTTTGCTGATTTGTAATACCATTACGTAGTCAAAAATAACCCACCCAATTTAAAGACTTTAACCAATCATGCGTAGTGCAAAATTAAATTAGAGTTGGTTTTAAATGTCTGTGGATGACTTAAAGAGTTGACTTAGGCGGTTAAGAATAATTGAAAAAGTCTGCCCTCCTTTAGGTAACAAACCGAGTAGTTTGTTTTCACCACCACCTTATGACCTTAGTAACCAACTAATTACACACTCAAAAAAAACCTTATTACCTTATTGTCCGAAGTGCATACATCCCTTTTTTATGCTTTCATTTTTATAAGGTAATAAGGTTTGTGAGTTTACTTGTTATATATTTTACTAAGGTAATAAGGTTATACCATTATGTTGTCAAAAATACCCCACCCAATTTAAAGACTTTAACTAATCATGTGTGGTGCAAAATCAAATCATAGTTGGTATAACTTACGCTGAGATTTTCGATAACTCCATTCTCTCAACAAAAACACCAATAAATCGTAAAGGGATATCGGCACAAATGCTGCTCTCCAAACAGATTATTTGCATCTACCGGCAGATTGTTCCTTGTAAGTATGCCAAAGC
The DNA here is from genome assembly GCA_016700115.1 of Sphingobacteriales bacterium. Taxonomy (NCBI): domain Bacteria; kingdom Pseudomonadati; phylum Bacteroidota; class Sphingobacteriia; order Sphingobacteriales; species Sphingobacteriales bacterium. The sequence goes on from CP064999.1 coordinate 5,370,421, forward strand.
TTAAAATATTCTTGTATTTTTGTTACCGGTTTTTCACAGACTGGTGTTGGCAGTAACCATAAAGCGACAAACTACAATGAATAAAGCATTAACATTTTTATTGACACTTTTAACTTTAAGTGTATTTGGACAAAAAAATCCAACAGAAGAGGCGCAACCAATTGTTGCAGAAGGAAAACTTTTATATAAATCAGAAATGGCTTCTTGGTATGGAACAGACTTGTTTTTAGAAAACTATCAAGACAGAGAAAATATTGGTGGTTACTTTTCATATTCAGACAAAGAGGTTGCTATATGTATTTTCTTTTCAAAAGCAGAAAAACCAATAGTAATTGGAACTATTTCGTTTGACAGTACATACAACATAAAGACAGCAAATGTAAGTTTGACTGAAAGAGAATTTACAAAGACAGAGAATGACTTATATGAAATTAGAAAAATTGCATTGACAGAAATTAACTCTGATACTTTGTTTAAAACCTACATGAACACCAATCTAAATTTAATTCCACTAATCAATGGTAATGACAAAAAGGTTTATGTTTTGACAGGACCTCGAAATTATGGCGTAGTAATTTTTGGCAACGACTATTTGCTGACTTTTGATAACAACAACAAATTAATGGTCAAAAAGCAACTTCATAAAAATATCATTCCAGTTTACTATGATGAAAATGAAGATGAAGACAATAAAAGTGTTGGAGCTATGCACAGCCATTTGCCTGAGACAGGAGAATTTATGACAGCCACAGACATTTGCACACTGATGCTATATGAAAAATTTGCAAAATGGGAACAGCATATTGTAGTTTCTGAAAAGTATATGAATATTTGGAGTTGTAAGACCGACCAACTTACTGTAATTCCAAGAGACATATTTGACAAAAACAATAAAGACCAAGAAAAGCGAAACAAAAAGGACAAGAAGAAAAAAGATGAATAACAATGAATACTGCCAACACAAGCAACCGTTGCACAACTACTCAAAAACCACTAAATACCCGATTTTTAAAAAAGTTACCTTCAAATTAAAAGTTTCTGCTGATTTGTAACTTGCCTGAGTTTTCGAATAATCTAAGACACTCAAAATAAGTATCAATAAACCCCTCAGGTTTTTCAGTTCCGATACTGCTCTGCAAACAGATTATTTGCATCTGCCGGCGGGGTGTTCCTTGTAAGTATGCCAAAGCTTAAAATATTCTTGTATTTTTGTTAACGGTTTATAGTCAGACTGACGTTAACAACAAAGCTTTGGCGACATCACAACTCTGAACTGATTGCAAGAATTAAAAGTTAATAATTTTCGTAACAGCTCTAATTAAATTGAAACTACTTATGCTGACGAAGAAAAGATTACCACTTTTAATTACACTTATTTGTTGCTTAGAATTATCAATTTACTTGTGGGCAACTTGGACAAGCACTTTAGATAGGAATAACTTTTTTGCAATTCAACCAGAATTTATTTTTGATAAGTGCGCCCGTTTAGCAGGCAGAGTATCATCATTCATTATACTTTCTATATTATTAACGGTAGGGTTTTACGGACTTAAAAATATTTATGGTAATGAAAAGCTAAAGGTATCTTTTCTGATTTTGATAACCCTATTTACTTGTAATCACTTAATCCATTTATTGTTTGTTATTCTTCGTTTCATAAGTCATGGAGAATCACTTGCTCTAAATGGACCAGTAGAAATCGGAGGAACAATACATGGAATAATTACTTTCACTTCTATTGTTTTAGTTCCAGTTATTCTTTGGAAGTATAAAAATTTAAACAACCCCCTCTACATTGTCATAATTCTTTTTTTACTTAATATCAGTAGTTTCATTGTTAAAACTTTTTTGGGTAAGATAAAACCACCTGAACATCCTGCATATCATAATCAACTTGGAATCGTTTTAATTTCTGCTGCTTGCATTTATGTATTGTTAAGAGTTTATCAAGAGAACAAGTTTAACACAAATGAAATCAAATGAGCCTTCTAACAAACTTCTCTGCAGACTTCGGGCTGATGTTCTTCGGGCAAACTGTAGCACATGCCGCTAACATAAAAATTGCAAGAAATAGAAAAAAGAAGAACTTTGAAAGGTAAACAAACAGTTGTGCAAGTAACAAATCCTGGAGGAAAACGAACAGTAGTAGTTCTTAACCCTTATTTTTACTTTTTAATCCCTTCATCGTTGTGTTCTAATCTAAATGACACCAATCATGATCATTCAACTCAGAGACAATACAAATATTGACCGTAATGGACTTCGGGTCAGACATGAAAACTTTCAGATAGGTAGTAGTGCTTCCATTACGCTTACAAAGTCCTGCTCTTATGAAAAAGTCATATTAGAACACAGTTTTCACTCGGATATGCGTAAAGCGGCTCTTCACTTCATTTTTAACGGACAAACTTCCTTTACACAAGGTGATAGTGTTCCGCCTGCAAATTTTGGTGGCGACAAATGCAACTTAATGATTATCCAGCCAAACCCAACAGTTCAAAAACTTACTGCAAAAGGGGATGTTCTTATGGCTTCGTTTTATATTGAATTAAGTCGTTTTATTTCTCTCCTTGACATAGCTATTGAGGCACTCCCTGAAAAATTTCAGAGAGCGATATATAAGAACGTATGTAGTTGCAATAATTTCAAATGGACACCTCGTGCTTATTATGCTGTAAGTCAACTGTTGAATGTTAATGACCAAACAACTTCTTCAAAGCTGTTTATGGAAAGCAAAATGCTTGAATTAATTGCCATTTTGCTTGAGACCGAGCACTGTGATTATTATTCAAACATTACTATTACCAAATCTGACATTGATAAAATTTACTTTGTTCAGGGAAGGATTCTGTCTGACTTATCTTCATGCTTCACACATGAACAGCTTGCCAGACTTGCAGGAACAAATGAGTTTGTTCTCAAAAAAGGTTTCAGAGAAGTTTTCGGGAAACCGGTATATCAGTATCTTTTGCAAAAACGAATGGAGAAAGCGATGGACTTGTTATTAACCACTCACATGCAGGTATCGGAAATAGCCTTGCTTGTCGGTTATGAGGATGCTTCTGCTTTTATAAGGGCTTTTAAAAGAGTATTCAATACTTTGCCGATGATGGTTCGTAAGAATTCTTTCACGGCGTAAAATTATTCCGTTTCTGCACATCATAACCAGGACGGTTGTTTCAATTTTGCAGTAAACTTAAACTGCAATAGCAATGAAAAATTTATTTAATCAGCAAGACAAAGACGAGTTAATCAATCGCCTATCAAATTTATCGCCCAATCATTTACCTAAATGGGGTAAAATGAACGCACATCAGGTTATCGTTCACATGACCGACCCACTGCGTTGTGCCATAGGAGACCGACCTGTGCCATTGAACCCAAGCATTTTTTCAAAGTGGCCTGTAAACAAACTGTTTTCACAGTATCTGCCATGGCCAAAAGGGGCACCAACTGCTCCTGAGTTTATTCAGGGCGTGAAGGGTTCCCAGCTCAACGAATTTGAAAGAGACAAACAAGAATTGATTTTAGCCATTCATCGTTTTTCGGAACATCAAAATTCAAAACCATTCCCTATTCAGCCGACATTTGGAAAACTCAATAACAATGAATGGGCAAGGCTCATGTGGCGGCACATCAATCACCACTTGACACAATTCAGCCTTTAAACACATGGACAAGAGCAGCACACAACACGGGTATCTGTTCCGCAACTACTCAAAAACCACTAAATACCCAATTAAAAAAACAATACCTTCAAATTAAAGGCATTTAATGATTTGTGGTTATCCCAATTTTTACAAATCGAGATGCCACACAAAAGCATCAATAAACCACACAGGGTTTTCTGCCCTGATGCTTCTTTCCAAACAGATTATTTGCATCTGCCGGCGGGGTGTTCCTTGTAAGTATGCCAAAGCTTAAAATATTATTGTATTTTTGTTAACGGTTTTTTCACAGACTGACGTTAACAGCAATGCATTTGTGGAGGTTGTTTGTTTAAAACTATCTTTAGGATGACTGACAATAAACTAAAACTATCATGAGACTCATCATCTTGATTTCATCGTTGTTATTTCTATTCAATAGTTCTTTCGCTTGCAGTTGTAGTGGTGGACAATCATTCTGCTACACTCATACGAGTTACGACTTGACTGCAAGTTGCGTTGTAATTGATGCCTTTCCTCATGGAATTTCATTAAAAGTAATAAACGTATTTTATGGCAGTGAGAACAGAGACACTATAACGATATGGGACTTGGGCGGACCTTACTACATGTGCAATGACTCTTTAACTTTTGCAAGTGCCGCTAGTTTGGGAGGCATTGGTGACACATTAATTCTTGCTTTGCCAAAAATTGGCACAGTAGAAAACGCTTGGGATGTAGTTGGAGATTATAGAACACCGGGCTTTCAGTGTGATGCCTATAGACTTAGAGTAGTAAATAACACAGTTTTGGGATTTATTTCTGGTTCACCTTATTGTTACTACTTAAATAACTGCCTGACTAGTTACAACTATGACGATTACCTTGTTGACTTTCCTATTAAAAGTTTAAACTGTCAAACATGGTTAATCTCTGACGACTTACACTTGCAAGAACTCTTAAATTATCATCCTAATCCGACTTCGCACAAAATCACCTTCACAACATCTGAAAGAGGAACACTTACAATTACAAATAACCTCGGACAATTTGTTGATAGTGTTTCCATCACAGACAATCAAACACAAATCTCAACAGACAATTTGCTTGATGGTGTTTACTTCTTGACTTTTCAGACAGGAAGGAGCACTGTAACCAGAAAGTTGATCGTTAAGCAATGAGGATTGCAAACCCACAACACGGGTATCTGTTCCGCAACTACTCAAAAACCACTAAATACCCAATTAAAAAAACAATACCTTCAAATTAAAGGCTTTTAATGATTTGTGGTTAACCCGATTTTGACAAATCGAGACGCTCAACAAAAGCATCAATAAACCGCACAGGGTTTTCAGTTCCGATACTGTTCTCCAAACAGATTATTTGCATCTGCCGGCGGGGTGTTCCTTGTAAGTATGCCAAAACCTAAAATATTAGTGTATTTTTGTTAACGGTTTTATATCAGACTTACGTTAGCGGTATTGTAAAATAGCACCACAAAAATATAGTTTCCATAATATGACTATTGATTAGTCAAACCTACTTAGCTGACTATGAAACAAATTTTTATCAATTTACCAGTAAAAGACGTTGATGCTTCAATGAACTTTTACTTACAAATAGGATTTACAGTTAATCCTCTTTTTACGTTTGACGACCAAAAATGTATGGTTTGGACAGACCAAATTTATGTTATGCTTCAGACACTTGAAATGTCAAAAAAAGGAGAGAAGAAAAACATAGCTGACCCTAAAAAAAACAGAATTGCTACGTTTACACTTCCAGTTGAAAGTCTTGATAGAGTTAACGAAATTATGGAGAAAGGTTTAAAAGCAGGTGGGACAGAACCAATAAAATTCATTGATGAAGGATTTATGCAAATTAGAAATATTGAAGATTTAGACGGACATAACTGGGGAATAATGTTTCTTGACATAGAAAAATTTAAAAAAATGACAGGAAAGTAACCGTGGACTGAAAAACAACGAAAATGACTATCAGCAACTTTGACATAAAACTTAGACCAACAGTAATTGAAGACCTGGATACTTTATTTCAATATCAAATTGACAAAGAAGGTGGCTACTTTTAGCTGCTTTTATACCTAATAAATAACCACGCAGACAAATCTGCGTATTTGGACAAATACCAAAAGTTGTTAAGGAACCCTGCTGTGATAATCAAACAATCATTATTTAAAATCTGATTGTTGGTATTATTGCGAAATTCATAATGGCAGGAGACGCAGAAATTACTTATTGGATTGACAGAAAATACTGGGGACAAGGTAAAGCGAGAAAAGCACTAAAAGAATTTCTAACAATTGAAACAATCAAACCAATTTATGGAAGAGTTGCGTTTGATAATTTTGGTTCACAGAAAGTATTAGAAAACTGTGGTTTTGAAAAAGTCGGCACTGACAAAGTCTTTGCGAATGTACGACTCTCAGAAATAGAAGAATATATTTATAAACCGACTTAACAATGGAAAAAGGCACAACAAACCGCTAACATCATTTTGGCAATAGCGGATCTGACAGTTGTAAACTCAACATTTGTAATTCTATTGGGCATTTGTGCGAATGTTGAGATCACGTTTTTCAAATGCCCTATCATCGCCAATAAGTAGCCGTTGTGTAAAGGTGAAACAGACGACAAACATAACCAACTGTATTTAATCGAAATGGAACTATTTAAAACCAAATTATTAACACTTAGGCCTGCAACTTTGGACGACAAGAAAAGTGTATATAATTGGCTGGCTCATTCCAATTTGACAAAGGCAATGCTTGGTCCACCAAATTTTTATGACCATCCTATTCCGACTTGGGACGAGTTTAACCAAGACTATTTAGACCATTATTTTGACGGCTCACAACCTTTAAAAGGACAATGCTTTATTTTAATCCATAATGGTCAACCAATCGGACAGATAAATTACAACGAAATAGACATCACTACAAAATCAACAGAAATTGACATTTGGTTAGCAGACCGAAAATACACCGGCAAAGGGTTTGGAACAGAAGCCATAAAGACTTTATGCGAATATCTGTATTATAAACTTCAATGTGAGACCATTTACATAGCACCCTCAAAACGAAATATTATCGCAATTAAAGCATATAAAAAAGCAGGTTTTATTGAAACTAAAAATCTGCCTGACAACTTTGTCCCTGACTATGAAGACACAGTAGTATTGTCAAAAACTTTACGAAAGTGAAATGAACGAAAGACAGAACACCAACCCATAACAGCGGTAACTGTTGCACTACTACTCTAAAAACCACTAATTACCCGATTTTTAAAAAAGGCGCCTTCAATTTAAAGGCTTATGATGATTGGTGGTTAACCCAATTTTGACAAATCGAGACGCTCCACAAAAGCATCAATAAACCGAACAGGGTTATCAGTTCCGATGCTGATCTCCAAACAGATTATTGGCATCTGCTGCCGGGGTGTTCCTTGTAAGTATGCCAAAACCTAAAATATTAGTGTATTTTTGTTTGCGGTTTTTTCATAGACTGACTTAGTGGCAATATCTATGACGACAGTGCAACCATTAAACAGATGGGCTGACTGTAAACTTAAAAACAACAAATTTTGACAGGTGGACAACGACATACGGGAAACATAAAATCGGGACTGTTCGGGCAGACAGACCAAAACTCATGCCTGCACAATAAAAATTTAAAACACCCCAACCGCACAAAAAAAATTGAATTTCTATTGCTTATCTCATTTGGCACATTTACTTTTGCTGCAAATGCACAAGCCATCCCGGAGGCAAAGTCAAAAGAGCTAAACCGCCAACGCTTTGTTTAGGGCAGTGCTTTAAATAACCTTTTGCTGAGAGTCATAAACTTTCAATCATAAATAATATTATCTTTGGCGAAGCGTTAAAGCGACTGAATGAAAAAAATTGCCGTCATACTCTTAATGTTTCTTTACCTGATACCCGCTATCGGGGTAACGATATCAACTCATTATTGCGGGGGCAAGGTTACTTCAGTCTCATTTAATCCCTTCGATACAAAACACAAGTGTCCCTGCGGCAGTAAGAAAATGAAAAAAAACTGCTGCAAAGACGAAACCACCACCTTCAAGTTAGAAGACGAGCAGCGAAAAACACAACAGGTTTTCTGCAACTTTATAAAAATTAAAATTTCGGACTTTCAACCTGCACTTACTTCCAACCTGACTTTTAACTATCGCTCTCCGCTTCTCTTTACAGAGTTTGACCATAGCGCACACCCACCCGATGACCTGAAGCACCCGCTTTACATCCGTCATCGCGTGTTCCTTATTTGATTAACTGTTTTTGTTTTTGAGCCGACACTCTAATAGTGTATCGGCTTGTTGTGCTTTAATCAGCACGACAGTTTATCTCATTATTAAAAATTAAAAACAGTAAAAATGAAAATCTCAAAATCAATTTTTGCAACAGCAGCTATAGCTGCTCTTGCTCTTACAGTCAGTATTTCTTCCTGTATGAAAGACCACGGCGATGACCATGACATGCTCAACATTGACTATCCGGCTGCTTACATCGTGAACGGCAACTCCAATAACATTTCAGTAGTCAAACTTTCCGACAATACAGTTACAGAAACAATTTCTCTCAATGGCGCTACTTATCCGCATCATATCTATCTGAACCCCGGTAACACAAAATTAGCCTTAGCCATTACAAGCACCGATTTGAGTGGTGGCCATGGCGGACATAGCGGCACACTTACGGGTTTAAAAGTTCAGATCATTGATGCCGTTACAGGGATGATTGACAAAGAAATTGCTTTGAATAAAATGCCTCACAATGCAATTTTCAATCCTTCGGGAACTGAACTTTGGTTTGGGCAAACGGACACTATACAAAGTCAGGTGTTGGTTTACAATACTTCAGATTGGACTTTGAAAAACACCATTAACGTAGGCGCGGGGCTTTCAGAAGTTACATTTTCATCAGACGGCACAATGGCTTTTGCCTGTAACACAATGGACGGCACGGTTACTCTTATTGATGCGAACAATAAAATGATACACGAAACACTCACAGTCGGGCAAGACCCTGTAGGCGCATGGATGGCAAGCAACGGCAAAATGTATGTGGACAATGAAACAAGCCAGACCATTTCCGAAATCACCGTTTCATCTATGAGCGTTACAGCAACTATCAATCTTGGTTTCAAGCCCGGCTATGCGGCTTACAATTCTTCAAATGGTGAGCTATGGGTATCTGATGCAACCAACGGCAAGGTGGAGTATTACACGTTCATGAGCGGTTCGTGGGGTTCTGTGGGTAGCATTGCGACCGGAGCAGATGCCCATGCAATTGCCTTTACATCCAACGGCAGCACAGCGTATGTTACCAATCAGGGCGCAAATACTGTTTCAGTTATTGATGTAGCTACTCATGCCGTTACTAAAACCATCTCGGTAGGAACAAAACCAAATGGCATTGCACTAAAACAATGAAACTCTACATCAAAAATATGGTGTGTACCCGCTGTAAAATGGTAGTGAGGTCCGAGTTGGAAAAACTCGGGCTTCACCCCGTTTCGGTTGACTTGGGAGAAGTGGATATTAATGAAGAGTTAGAAGGTTTTCAACGGCAGGACATTCACACCGCCCTTCAAAAATTCGGCTTTGCATTGTTGGATGATAAAAAGAGCGTAGTCATTGAGCGGGTGAAAAACCTGATTGTTGATTTAGTGCAGAACAAAAACAACCAACTCAATACAAATCTTTCCGATTACCTAAGCAGGGAGTTAAACCACGACTACTCCTATATCACAAACCTATTTACGCAGGTAGAAGGCACAACCATAGAGCAATATTTCATTGCACAAAAAATTGAAAGAGTAAAAGAGTTGCTGGTGTATGATGAAATGAGTTTAAGCGAAATCGCATTTCAACTCAATTACAGCAGTGTAGCACATTTAAGCACACAATTCAAAAAAGTAACAGGACTTACTCCTTCTCATTACAAACAACTGAAAGAGAAAAGGCGCAGGCCGCTTGAAGAACTGTAAAACTTATAAATAATTTCAAAAATTCTGTAACGTTCATTGCCGTGTTCAATCCTAATTTTGTCCCATCAAAATTTTTAAAAGATGACACATACCTACAACGTTTCGGGAATGACTTGCGGCAGTTGTGAAGCCAAAGTAAAAAGTGCCTTGCTCACTTTGCCCGATGTAACCAGTGCAGAAATAACAAGAACAACTGCCACCATCACTATGAGTAAACACATTGCTTTAAGCGAACTGCAAAAAGCAATCAGTGAAAAGGGCAATTACAAAATCACAGTAGCACATCACAGCGAAACAGCAGAACAAGTAAAGAGTTGGCTTGAAACCTACAAGCCCGTTCTGCTCATCTTTGCTTACATTACCACCATTAGTTTGCTTATTCAAATTACCAATCACCATTTTATGCCCATGCAATTGATGCAGCATTTCATGGCGGGCTTCTTTCTTACTTTTTCATTCTTCAAGTTGCTCAACCTTTCAGGCTTTGTCGAAAGCTATGCCATGTATGATGTAATCGCAAAACTTATTCCCGCTTGGGGCTATGTATATGCTTTTACCGAATTGGTTTTAGGCATTGCTTACCTTATCAATTTCAATCCGCTTATCACAAATGCAGCTACGTTCATTTTAATGTCGGTAAGCATCATTGGTGTTTTGCAAACTGTGTTGAACAAAAAGAAAATTCAGTGCGCTTGCTTGGGTGCAGTGTTCAATTTGCCTATGAGCACCGTTACCATCATTGAAGATGCTTTGATGATTGCCATGAGTGGCATTATGCTTTTACAAATGATATAGAATAACCATCGTTAATAATTAAAATATGGAACAACATCACAAACATCATCAGCCAGAGCATCAGCAACACGAAACCCTTCAAGTAGCAAGCACTTATTCGCACTATTCTCATTCGGCTGAACATGATAAACACGCGGGACATAATGTTTCTGATTTTTGGAAGCGGTTTATTGTATGTTCCGTTGTGTCTGTTCCGGTGCTCGCCCTGTCTCACATGATACAACTGTGGTTGGGATTTGAATTCAGTTTTACGGGCGACAAATATGTATTGGCTGCCCTCTCCACTTTTATTTTCATCTATGGCGGCTATCCTTTTCTAAAGGGATTGTATGATGAGGTAAAAGAAAATGCCATTGGAATGATGACACTTATCGGTGTAGCTATTTCCGTTGCATGGGCTTACAGTATGGCTGTTACTTTCGGTTTGCAGGGGATGGATTTTTACTGGGAAATGGTAACCCTGATAGACATTATGCTCATAGGTCATTACCTTGAAATGAAGTCTGTGATGGGTGCTTCCCGCTCTTTGGAACTACTCGTTAAAATGATGCCCTCAACCGCACATCATTTGGTAAACGGTCAAATACACGATATGCCGGTAAGCCATTTAAAAATCGGAGATATGATAATGATTAAGCCGGGCGAAAAAATTCCGGTTGATGGAATTGTAACTGAAGGAGAAAGCTATGTGGATGAAAGTATGCTTACTGGTGAGAGTAAACCCGTAAAAAAAGAAACAGGCTGCAAAGTCATTGGCGGTGCTTTAAATAGTAATGGTTCTCTCACGGTGAAAGTAATAAGCACAGGCAAAGACAGCTATCTCAATAAGGTGGTGAAACTGGTAGAGGATGCTCAAAAAGTAAAATCCAAAACACAAAATTTTGCCGACCGTGCCGCAAAGGTCTTAACCTTCGTTGCCTTAGGTGGTGGCATAATAACGCTTGCGGTTTGGCTGCTGTTAGATTATCCGTTTGTGTTTGCATTGGAAAGAATGGTTACTGTAATGGTTATCTCATGTCCTCATGCTTTAGGATTGGCAGTGCCTTTGGTAGTAGCTATTTCAACTTCAGTTTCGGCACAAAAAGGTTTACTTATTCGCAACAGAACGGCTTTTGAAAATGCGCGACTGATTACTACCATCATTTTTGACAAAACCGGAACACTTACTAAAGGTTCGCATGAATTACAAGAAATAAAAGTCCTGAACTCTAATTTTGACGAAAAGGAACTGCTTCGGCTTGCTTCGGGCATTGAACAACATTCGGAACATTATATCGCCACAGGTATTCTGAGAAAAGCCAATGAACTAAATCTTGAAATTCCAAAATCAGAAAAATTCAACTATTTGCCCGGCATAGGTTCCGAAGGAATTGTAGATGGTAAAGAAGTAAAAGTTGTAGGCCCGAATTATTTAAAAGAACATAACATTAAGGCAATTTCTTCGGCAGATAATTTAACAGGCACTGTAGTTTACCTATTGATTGAAAATGAAGTTACAGGATATTTTGTTTTCGCTGACCATATCAGAGATAGTTCTCTTGAAGCTATTGAGATATTGAACAAAGCTGGAATAAAAAATTTATTGCTTACTGGCGACAACGAAAAAGTTGCAAAGAAAGTAAGCGAAGAATTGAAAATGGATGGCTATTTAGCCAATGTATTGCCGCATGATAAATTAGAAAAAGTAAAAGAACTTCAGGTAAAAGGAGAATATGTTGCCATGACAGGCGATGGCGTAAATGATGCACCCGCATTAGCTCAGGCGGATGTTGGCATTGCTGTTGGCTCTGGCACAGATGTGGCGGCAGAAACAGCAGATATTATTTTGGTGAACTCCGACCCGAAAGACATTGCCAATCTGATATTATTTGGAAAAGCCACTTACAACAAAATGATACAAAACCTGTGGTGGGCAGTGGGCTACAATATTATTGTAATCCCACTGGCAGCAGGCGTTTTATACAAATGGAATATTATGCTTAGTCCTGCATTTGGTGCAGTGTTGATGAGTGCAAGCACCATCATAGTAGCCATTAATGCTCAACTGTTAAAAAGAAAAATGAACCAATGACCGAACAAAAATTCATCCCCGCACTTGGCTACAATTTTCTGAGTGAGTATTACGACCTCACCGTTAAACTCACCATGCCTGAAAAAAAAATCCGCGGCAAGCTGATTGATTTCGTCAATCAGCTTTCAGGCGAAAGCATTTTAGAGTTCGGTTTTGGCACTGCACAAAATCTAATCCTGTTAAAGCAACTAAAACCCGAAGCATTCGTGCAGGGTGTGGACATAGACCCCAAAATAAAATCCATTGCTGAATACAAATTGCGGAAGCACAACTTAGAAGTGCCGCTTCATCTTTACGATGGAAAAACCCTGCCTTTTACTGACAACTCATTTGATAAAGTTTTCAGTTCGTTGGTCTTTCACCAGTTAGATGCAAAAACAAAACTGCATTGCCTTATAGAACTGCATCGTGTTCTCAAACCGAACGGCAAACTCCTGATTGGCGATTGGGGCGGTGCTAAAAATAAGTGGATGCGCTTTTCATTTTATGCCGTACAGTTATTAGATGGTTTCAAAACTACCAACGACAATGTAAACGGCTTAATGCCTCAATTCATTTCCGATGCGGGTTTTCAGCAAGTTTCGGAAGTGGATTTTATCAATACTAACATCGGAACATACAGTTATTACACAGCAGTAAAAAATTAATAAACTATCAAAATCAAATTAGAAAATGAAAAAACAAATCACAATCGCAGTGTTGTTACTCACAGCAGTAATGTTCTTCGTTTCTTGCGGAAATAAAACATCTGAAAACAAAAAAGAAAACACTACCACCGAACAAACCTCCAACGCAAAGTATCAATGCCCTATGAAATGCGAGGGCGGAAAAACTTACGACAAGCCCGGCTCCTGTCCTGTATGTAATATGGACCTGAAAAAAGTGGAGGAAAACCATGAGCATCACGGACAAGACAGCACACACCAGCATCACTAAAAATCAATTTTAACCGGCAACTCATGATTGAAAAAATAATTTCATGGTCAACACATAACCGCTTCTTTGTTTGGGTGGGCATTTTGCTCATTATAGCGGGTGGCGTGTTTTCAGTAATGAATACACCGGTTGATGCCATTCCCGACCTTTCCGAAAATCAGGTGATTGTTTACACCGAATGGATGGGGCGCAACCCGCAAATCATGGAAGACCAGATAACTTACCCGTTGGTTTCCAACTTGCAGGGCATCCCCAATGTAAAAGATATTCGTGCGGCTTCCATGTTCGGTATGAGTTTCATCTTCGTCATTTTTAATGACGATGCAGAAATCTACTGGGCAAGAACCCGTGTATTAGAGCGACTGAATTTCGCTCAGAAAGCATTACCTCAGGGCGTAACACCAACTCTTGGTCCTGATGGAACAGGGGTTGGTCATGTGTTTTGGTACACCCTTAAAGGCAATGGATATGATTTAGGCGAACTCCGTGCCGTGCAGGACTGGTATGTAAAATTTGCCTTGCAAAATGTGCAGGGCGTAAGCGAAGTAGCATCCTTTGGAGGATTTCAAAAACAATATCAGGTCAGCATCAATCCTAACAAACTCATTTACTACGACGTATCGGCTATGGATGTTGCCAACGCGCTTAAAGCGAACAACCGCGATGTGGGCGGCAGCATTTACGAAATGAACCGAATGGGTTACATGATCAGGGGTTTGGGATACATAAAAGACATTCAGGATATAGAAGAAATTTCCGTTGGCTCTTACAAATCTATTCCTATCAAACTCAAAGATGTGGCTGATGTGCAAATGAGCAGCGACATCCGTTTAGGCATTGTGGACGAAAACGGGGAAGGTGAAGTAGTAGGCGGTGTGGTAGTTGCCCGCTATGGTGAAAACGCCAAAGAAGTTATTGACCGCGTAAAAGAACGCTTAGGTGATGTAGAAAAAGGTTTGCCCCCAGGAGTAAAAATTAAAGTTGCTTACGACCGCAGCGATTTGATTGAAGCCGCTATTGCCACACTCAAAGAAGCCCTTTGGGAGGAGATTGCAGTGGTTTCATTAGTCGTGCTGCTTTTTCTTTTCCATGTGCGCAGTGCAGTTGTTGCCATTGTTACAATTCCTTTATCTGTCCTCATCGGCTTTATTTTAATCAAGCTGTTCGGCATTTCGCTAAATATTATGTCTTTGGGCGGAATTGCTCTTGCCATTGGCGATTTGGTAGATGCCGGAATTGTAATGACCGAAAATGCCTACAAAAATTTAGTGAAAGAAGTAATTCAAAATGCCGACTGATGGAAAAGTTAAGAATAGGACATACTAATGAACTCAGCGAAGAAGAGCGCATCAAAATTATTGAACGCTCATCGCGCACTGTTGGAAGAGCTGTTTTCTTTTCCATTCTGGTAACGCTCATTTCATTCGCGCCCATCCTGTTTCTCGAAGGGCAGGAAAAGAAATTGTTTTCTCCATTAGTGTCCACAAAAACCTTCACCATGATTGGCTCTGCCATTGTGGCTCTTTTAATTGTGCCTATGCTATTGCGATCGGTAATGAAAGGCAAACTTGTTCCTGAAAGTCGAAATCCTGTTTCCAATTTCTTTATAAAAATTTACACGCCTGTTTTACAACTTTGCCAACGCTGGAAAAAAACCACTATTGCAATAGCAATAATCATTGTGTTAGGCAGTATTCCTTTTGTGCTGCGATTGGGTTCAGAATTTATGCCTCCTTTAGATGAAGGCTCTTTGTTGTTTATGCCAGTTACTTTACCTGATGTTTCCAATAACGAAGCCAAGCGAATTTTACAAGTGCAGGACAAAATAATAATGACTGTTCCTGAAGTAGAAAATGTCTTAGGCAAAGCAGGTCGCGCTTACACCGCCACAGACAACGCGCCTATGAGCATGATTGAAAGCATTATTCTATTAAAACCAAAATCAGAATGGCGCGAAGGCATGACTACCGAAAAACTCATTACCGAACTGAATGAGAAAGTGCAGATACCGGGCATTACAAACGGATGGACACAACCTATCATTAACCGCATCAATATGCTTTCTACCGGAGTGCGGACAGACATCGGTATTAAAATTTACGGACAGGAATTAGATACTATTTATGTAATAGCTCGTCAGGTAGAAAAGTCTTTACAAGGCATTGAAGGATTAACCGATTTGTATGTAGAGCAACTTACCGGAGGAAAATATTTAGATATAAAAATTAAACGGGAAGAAATTGCCCGCTATAATCTTTCGGTTGAGGAAGTAAATATGATTATTGAAATGGCTTTGGGAGGAATGCCTGTAACCAACACAGTAGAAGGCAGGCAGCGTTTCAACGTGTCCATGCGTTTTGCACAGGATTTCAGGAAAGACATTTCCGAAATAAAACGAACACCCATACAAACAGCAAACTACGGAGTTATTCCACTATCAGCCGTTGCCGAAATAGAGATTACCGAAGGTCCGCCCATGATTAGTTCCGAAAACGCCATGTTGCGCGGCACAGTTCTGTTTAATGTGCGTGGCAGAGATATGGGCAGCGTGGTGGGCGATGCCAAAAGGAAGATTGAAGAAGATTTCAATCAACTACCCAAAGGTTATTACATCAACTGGAGCGGACAATATGAAAGTAAAGTCCGTGCCGAAAACCGTTTGAAAATTATTATTCCCATTACGCTCTTGATTATTGCCTTCGTTCTCTACTTCACTTTTCGTTCTGCCAAAGAAATGCTCATTGTGCTTTCCAGTATTCCCATTGCTTTAATCGGTGGTGTGTATTCCATGTATTTTTTTGAAGTGAATTTTTCCGTTGCCGTTGCCGTTGGTTTCATCGCACTATTCGGCATTGCGGTAGAAACAGGCGTGTTAATGCTCGTTTACACGAACGAAGCAATAAGAGACAGTACATTAAAAAAGAACAGTGCAGCGCTTACACAAGACGAAATACGGGCGGCAGTTTTTTCAGGTGCAGTAATGCGTGTCCGCCCAAAACTCATGACCGTAATGGCTGACATGATTGGGCTGCTGCCCATTCTTCTGGCAACAGGAGTAGGAAGCGATGTAATGAAGCCCATCACCATTCCTTTTGTATTCGGGCTGATTAGCTCTACCCTTTTCGTTTTAATCGTTTTGCCAGTGGTCTATCAGTTAGTGAAAGAATACGAATTGAAAAAACACGGTAAAGTGCAATACCTTGATATAAAAGACTGAGTTATGAAATATTCACTGCTTACTACTCTTATTCTTTCATTCTGCCTGCTCCAAATTCGAGCACAGGACACCACCCGCATTTCATTAGACAAATTACTTCAACAGGTAGAAGCCAACTACCCGTCCATCATTCAGTATCAATACAACATTCAATCTATTCAGGCAAAAGCTGACGGTGCAAAATCTTGGATGCCGCCCACCTTATCCACAGGCATCATGCGTTTCCCTTACAACTTGTCTATGATAAGTGAGAAGAACGACCCTATGAACCAGGCAGGTGTTACATTCTCTTTTGAACAAATGATACCCAATTCAAGCAAACTAAATGCAAATAAAAGTTACATCAACTCATTAGCTGAAATTGAAAAATCAAAAAGTGAATGGACAAAAAACGAGTTAAGACGCGAAGCAAAAATTCTTTATTACAACCGTTTTGTTGCCGAGAAAAAACAACTTATCCTGAAAGAAAGCGAAGAAATATTAAAACTACTTATCACAACTTCCGAAGAAAAATTCAGCTACAATCAATCACAATTGCAAACCATTTACAAAGCAAAAGCCCGTTTAGCCGAACTCAACAACATGTTATTGATGCTTGACGGCTCCATTTCAGAAAGCAACATCGGCTTAAATATTCTTATGGTGCGCGATGTAAACACCGCTTTCCAAATTGATACGCTTATTACTCCCCAAAATTATTCAGTTAGTCTTTCAGATACCGGAAGCATTTCCAACCGAAGTGACATTAACGCTCTCAACAAATACATACAATCTATGAAACTGGAACAGCATGTAATGAAATTAGGTGTGCGCCCTGATTTCGGTGTTCGTGCTGAGCACATGCAAATGTTCGGAATGCCCAGTCAATGGTCTGTTATGGGAATGTTGACACTTCCGATTGTTCCTTGGGCTTCAAAAATGTATCGCTCCGAAACAAAATCCATTGACTTTCAAATCCGGTCTATGGAACAGGAAAAGCAAACAATGGAACTGATGGCAAAAAGAATGTTATCGGAAAAACTTGCCATGCTCAGTTATGAAAGCGCACAATATCAGAGCTATACCAAAAATATTATCCCGGCTTATGAAAACAACCTGCAAGCCAACTTGCTTGCTTACAAGCATAAAACAGGTGACTTTTTTGTCTTGCTCGATGCTTGGGAAATGCTCTTGATGAAAAAATTAGAAGCGTATGACAAACTGTTTAACATCTTAAAATTAGAAGCCGAATATGAATTCGAGAAAGAAATTAAATAGTATCTGTTTCATGGCTTTGTTGTTCCTTTTTTCAATAGTATCTTCCTGCAAAAACGATGAAGAACAACATCAGCACCAAAACGAACATTCACAGCATGGCGATACAGTTTATTCCTGCCCAATGCATCCTGAAATTGTAAGTGATAAACCGGGCAATTGTCCCATTTGCAAAATGAAATTAGAACCGGTAGAAGAAGAATTGGTGCAAACCATTTCACCTAACAAGCAGGTTTTGTCTAATCAGTCAACTGTAAAACTCCAAGCGAACAACAAAGGAAGTAAATTAAAAGCAGAGGGGTATATCATACCTGCTCAAAACCGTAACCAATCTGTTGCGGCACGTTTTGGAGGAAGAATTGAAAAACTTTATATCAAGTTCAGCAATCAATATGTAAAGCAAGGCGACAAAATCATGGACATATACAGCCCATCGCTACGCACTTTTAAGGAGGAACATTTATTTCTAATGAAATTAAAAGCTGAAAGTTACTTACTGGAAAAATCAAGAGAGAAACTTCGTTTGCTGGGAATTACCGAAAATCAAATTGAGCAGTTAGAAAAAAACGGGACAGTGGATTTAACCATTGCTGTTTACTGTCCTGCTAACGGCTATGTATTTTTTGAAGAGCAATTACCACAACAAAACTCAGAAACTAAAAATGCTGTATCCATGAACAATATGGGAATGCAGCAAAGCACAGGTAATCAAAATTCCTTTGCTGCGTCTATTTCACAATTTCGTGAAGGTGTATATGTCAACGAAGGACAAACACTTTTCATCGTAAACGATTTACAGGAAGTTTGGGCAATTGTATCTGTTGCCAATCAATATGTAAATCAAATATACGAAAATCAAACTGTTGAATTAATAGCTGAGAACAATCTTTCGATTTCACTGAAAGGCAAGGTTGTATTGAAAGAACATACCTTCGAGGAAGCCAATCAGCGTTTTGCAAGAGTTAGAATTGCGTTGCCCAATTCAAATAATTCGCTGAAAATAAATTCGCTTGTTACCGCACAGTTTTATTTATCTGATAGCAAAAACTTACAAGTTCCTGCATCAGCAGTTTACAAAACAGGTTTACATGCGTATGTGTGGGTAAAGACTGATACCACAAAAAGCGGCACCGGAATTTTTCAGGCACGGAAAATAATTATTGGAACAAGTAATAATGGAATGATAAGTATTTCAAGCGGACTTTCATCTGAAGAGGAAATTGCAAAAGAGGCGGGTTTGATGATAGACAGCGAAACATTTTTAAGCGAGGATTAACATGAAGCAAATATTAATTTCAACCATCTTGTTCTCAATTCTTATTGTTTCGGGTTGTAACAACAGCCACGAAAATCATCAGGAAACATCCGGCACTTACTACACATGCCCCATGCACCCAACCGTAAAGAGCAGCACTCCGGGTTCATGCCCTGTTTGCAATATGTCATTAATCAAAGTTGAAAAAAACGAAAACGAACATGTAGGGCATCAGGGCAACTTTATCACCATTGACCTACGCAAACAAAAATTAGCAGGAATAAAAACCGATACCGTCAGGTTGAGAACAATCACAAACCTATCAACCATTATAGGAACAGTTGCCATTGATGAAGAACAAGTAAAAACTATCAGCAGTCGTGCAAAGGGCCGCATTGAAAAGTTGTTTGTAAAAAATACAGGAGTATATACCAAAAGTGGCATACCGCTATACAGTATTTACAGCGAACAACTGCAAGCCGATGAAAAAGAATATCTGACGTTATTTGAAAAATCTAAAACTCTTGGTGTAACAACACAACTCACTAAAGAGTTGGCAGAAGCAGCAAAAAATAAATTACTACTTTGGGGCTTAACCGAAGAACAAATTTCAGATTTAGAAAAATCGGGCAACACAAGTCCCCTGATAACTTTTTTTTCGCCCGTAGAAGGATATGTTACAGAAGTAAGCATAACCGAAGGAATGTATGTAGAGGAAGGCAGCCCGCTATTAAAAATCACTTCGCTCAATCAAGTTTGGGTAGAAGCGCAAATCTATTCCAATGAAGTTTCAAAATTAGCAGAAAATAAATACTTTCAGGTATTCAGCGAAAGCAATCCCAAAGTAGTTTTCACGGGAAAATTAGCTTATAGCAATCCGGTAATTGAAGACGGTAAAAGAATTTATCTGCTCAAAATAAGGGTGAATAATTCGGGTGGCAAACTCATCCCCGGAACTTTGGTTTCTGTTATTCCCCAAAAATCATCTTCTGATGTTTTGGCAGTTCCAAAATCAGCCCTGCTGTTAGAAAAAATGCAAACCATTTGGATGTTGGCGCACGACAACACTTTTGAGCAGCGAATGGTAAAAACAGGCAATGAAAATAACTACTGGATTGAAATTGAGTCAGGCATAAAAGAAGGTGAGATAGTAGTTACAGAAGGCGCATATTTAATCAGCAGCGAGTTTATCTTAAAAAGCGGAGCGAGTCAACAGCATGAGCATTGAAAACCCTTGCAGAGGTTTAAGCCCATTTGCAAGCCCCCAAGAGTCCAAACTCAGGCCAATACTTGCAAAAGAGCTTCCACCTTACCGCTCTTAGAAAAATTGAAAAAAAGAAAATCTCCTCCCCTTCTTAAAAATAAAAAAACACGAAACCGCACAGACCAACTCGACACAGACAAAGACTTTAAAACTTAATATTGACAAAGGTTTACATGGTTGAAAGACTGAAAACCTACTGATAAAAGGCGTAACTGTTGTACTACTACTCAAAAACCACTAAATACCCAATTTAAAAAAAACGTTACCTTCAAATTAAGGGCTTTTAATTATTTGTGGTTAACCCGATTTAGACAAATCGAGATGCT
Organism: Sphingobacteriales bacterium; assembly: GCA_016700115.1. Classification (NCBI taxonomy): domain Bacteria; kingdom Pseudomonadati; phylum Bacteroidota; class Sphingobacteriia; order Sphingobacteriales; species Sphingobacteriales bacterium. The sequence continues at coordinate 5,391,217 of CP064999.1, forward strand.
CCACAAAAGCATCAATAAACCGCACAGGGTTTTCTGCACTGATGCTTCTTTCCAAACAGATTATTGCATCTGCCGCCGGGGAGTTCCTTGTAAGTATGCCAAAACCTAAAATATTAGTGTATTTTTGTTTGCGGTTTTTAGACAGACTGATGTCAGGCTGTGAAAAAACTTGTTTTTGCAAAAACTCCCATAAAACAGGCTATAGCATAATCCCCATATCCCCTCCTTTTGATTGGAGCGGAGGCATTTTATAGCAACAATCTATAATTGTGTGAGCTTATTGTCAGAAAAAAGGACAAAGGATTTTATTCGTGAGAAACTTTATGGACACTGCTGTTTCATAAACCATAAAGTTCTTAAGGCATCATCACTTGCAAGGCCTGTTTTTGGACTGTGATTTCAAAATTTTGGTCAATCATGGCAGGGTCACCGTCTATCTGAGCCTGAACAGCGTGTGGACATTTTATAAATGCATGATTGGTTTCAATAGCCTGGAAAAGCCGGCTTTTGTGTAACCTTCCGATTAGGAATAAAAATACGACCCATAGTATCAGATATAAGGGGAAAGTACGCACAACCGTTAATTCCAGCAATCCGTCATTTAACTTTGAAGATGGGGTCAATCCCAACCCGTATCCGAATTGTCCCGAATTGTTGAAGGTAATATCAAAAGCCGAAGGAGAATAAGTCGTGTCATTACAAACTAACCGGCAATTAGTTGGATGATATGCTGGCAGGCCTGATGCGATTGTCAGCGCATACCCTACAACACCTCTGTTTCTTCGTCCTGCAAACCGGGCAGCGACATTGGCAGAATATCCGATTCCGGCACAACTGAAAAAGCATCGTTGATTGATTAAACCCACATCAATTGCAGAAATTTGTCCTTTATTGAGCAATTTTATGGCTTCTATTTGCTGAAGAGGGATTTTCAGTTTTGTTGCCAACCCATTTCCTGAACCTAAAGGAATGATACCCAAAGCCACCGATGTATTCACTAACTGCGAACCCACTTCATTGACGGACCCATCTCCTCCCACGGCAACGACCATATCAAATCCATCCGCAACGGCTTCCTGAGCTAAAAACACAGCATGACCGGCAAACTGAGTGTAGGCAATTCGATAGTCATACAATCCTGTGTCAATATGTGCTCCAATCAGTTCCGGGATCCTTATTTTTTTACTAATTCCGGCAATGGGATTGACAATAAACAAAACCCGTTTTTTAGTGAGATTGAGAACCATTGAGTTGCTGTATTATTAAAAGTGCGTAAAATTCCGTTATTTTGACCTTTATTTCACTATTGACAACCAAGAATTTATATTTACTGACCGGTCAATACTGATTAAAAACTAAATCCACGCAACCAATATTCTCAAACTAACATCTTCCGAAAATACTAATATTGCCTGATAGGTTGTATTTTCATTCATTGGTAAAAGATTCAATTTTCTTATGACCTTTTTCAAAAGTCTGCTTCTTTCTGCTTTCTTGCTGATCGTTTTTTCCCATAATACATTACAGTCTCAAACTATTCGCACCTACAGTAACGAATTTTTATCTTTAGGTGTCGGTGCACGGGGATTAGGAATGGGTAACGCACAAGCCGCATCGGTTAGTGATGTTACTTCCGGTTTTTGGAATCCCTCAGGTTTGGCACAGCTTACCGGAACACAAGTGGCGGCAATGCACGCAGAATGGTTTGCCGGCATCGCAAAATACGACTATGCCGGTGCTGCTTTTCCAATCAATGACCGGAAACGTTTTTTAGGTTTTACAGCCATCCGATTTGGCGTTGACGATATCCCCAATACTTTGTTTCTTATTGAACCGGATGGGAATATCAATTATGACAATATTACTACTTTTTCGGCAGCCGACTATGCCCTGCTAATGTCTTATGCCCAACAAGTCAAAAAAATCAGCATTGGCGGTAGTGTAAAAGTTATTCATCGCCGCGTAGGTAGTTTTGCAACTGCCTGGGGGTTTGGGTTAGATCTTGGCTTAAAGTACTCCATTAACAATCGCTTTACTTTAGGCGTTATGCTCAAAGATGCCACTACGACAGTAAATACCTGGGGATTTAACTTTACCCCGGAAGAAAAACAAAAATTAGAACTAACCGACAACGTCATCCCGGTTAACTCGGTTGAACTGACCGGACAGCGCTTAATTCTGGGAGGTGCTTACAGGCAACCTTTCGGTCAGAGCAAAATATCGTTACTGACCGAATTGAATTTTGATATAACTTTTGATGGCAAACGCAATACCCTGATAAAAAGCGATCCTGTCAGTATTGACCCTCATGCCGGTATAGAGTTAGAATATAACAACCTGATTTTCCTGCGGGGTGGTATTAACAATATACAGGAGTTTAGAAATGATACCAATGGCGAAACCTTTACAAGCTTGCAACCCAATGTGGGTTTAGGCATAAAAATTAAAGAAGTCCGAATAGACTACGCTTTTACAGGGCTAAACCGAGTATCAGATGGCATCTATTCGCATATTATTTCCCTGATGATTGACTTTGGGAAACACAACAAAACCAGCACAACGACAACTGACTGATTTTTCTTGATTAAACTGCTTCTAATTTTTTCTTATCATGCGATTGAACGGTAACCATATTTATAGATACATTCTTTTTCTGTGCTTCAGCTTTTTTACCATTTTCTTACAAGCACAAACAACCACCTACAACAACGAGTGGATTGACTACTCAAAGCCACATTTTAAGGTAAAAGTTGTCAATCAATCATTATACCGCATCCCATATTCGGTATTGGAAGCCAATGGCTTGCCATTAGTGGGGTCGCAGTTAAAAATGGTTTGTATGGGTCAGGAAGTGCCGCTCTATGTGTCGAACGAAGGCACCTTAACCGAAACCGATTACGTAGAATTTTATGGTGCTCCAAACGACGGTTCCTTTGACACCAGACTTTACAGCAACCCACAATGGCAATTAAATCCTTTTCAGAGTTTGTTTACCGATACTGCGGTCTATTATCTCACTTCTGTCAATCCCGGCACAGTTGTATCCCGCTTTCAAAACACTGCTAACAATGTTAGTGGCGCATTACCCCCAAAAGAAGAATATTTCTGGCATACCAGTTACCGATGGCATCGAAATGTTTTTACCGGAGGAGACCCGTTCAGAAATCTGGGTGGGGTTAACAATTATCATGCGGATTTCGGAAAAGGGGAAGGATTCACCGGATTGTTGTTTACTGAAGGGCAGACGCGTTTGTATAAACTCAATACCGATAAAATATATACTGCAAATCCTGTCTTAAATGCACAGATTTCTACTAAAGTGATCGGCCAATCAGATGACCTGACCAATATTCCCGACCATCACCTTTTAATAGAAGTGAATAATAATCTTCATGTAGATACTGTTTATGAAGGTTATGACAATTTTACCTTTAACTTAAATGTTCCGGTAAGCCAACTGACCGATCCTTTAACAGATATCGAATACACCAATGTTGCCGATATAGCAGTGGCTGATAAAAGTTCGGTGGTTTATGCAAATATTACCTATCCAAGAACTTTTGACTTCTCAAACTCACGGAAATTTCTGTTCACCATCACGAACAATACCAACAAATATCTGGAAATCACCAATTTCAACGGTGGAACTGCTCCCGTACTTTATGACCTGACCAACCGGCTCCGATTTATTCCGGTTGTAGAAGGCGGAGTTTATAAGTTTTACCTTCCTGCTGTTGCAGGTGGTCTGCCAACCCGCAAATTATATTTAAGCAATACCAGCACCGTTTGTGATATTATATGCAATATGCCGGCTTGTAATCCTGCAAATTGTGGGATTTTTAATGTGTCTGCATTAAATCCGGTAAATTTTGTTGATTTTACAAGTTCAGCTTCAGAAGGTAATTACCTGATTATTTCACACCCTTCGCTGATGCAGGGTGATATCAATCAAATTGACCGATACCGGCTTTACCGCAGCAGCCCTCAGGGGGGAAATTACGCTGCAACAGTGATTGATATTAACCAACTCTATGAACAGTTTTCCTATGGGATAGAAAAAAATCCTCTGGCAATAGTCAGTTTCATCAACTATGCATTAGACCACTGGAATACTCCGCCTGAATACTTGCTGCTTATGGGCAAATCAATCGGTTATCATCGGTTTGGTTTAAATCCGTCCTGGTTTCACAATTGTTTAGTGCCGAGTTATGGGCATCACCCTTCCGATAATATGCTGACAAGAAGAGGGATAACCGGATTTCAGACACAAATCAGTGTGGGAAGAATACCGGCAAAATCACCGGATGAAGTCGCCGCTTATCTGGACAAGTTGATACAATATGAAGACTTTAGCCCATGTACCAAAGAAGATAGGTTGTGGCGAAAAAAAGCTATACACATAGCAGGAGGAAACAATCTGAGTGAAGCCAATTCATTTTTAAGCTACCTCAACAAATATAAAACCATCTATGAAGACACGCTGATGGGAGGTAAAGTTGATTTTACCTACACCCGTGCAACAGACGCTTCGGTAATTGTCGAATTTCCGGATATTGATGAAAAAATTAACAACGGTTTAGCCTTAATTTCATTTTTGGGACACTCTTCCGGAATATATTGGAATGTAGATTTAGGCCCGCCAACTGACTATAACAATGTTGGAAAATATCCATTTATGATATCGAGTTCCTGCTTTGTCGGCAATATTCATGATCCGGTAAACGCAACTACCGGGCTTGTTACGATGGCCGAAGACTATATATTAGCCGATCAACTTGGTGCTATCGGATTCCTGGCAACTGTTTCTTTTGGCTTCCCGAGTTTTATGGATATTGTTGTAGAAAGATTGTACCGGAATTTCAGTCTGACACATTATAACGAACCTGTCGGGTATTGTATGCAACGGGCAATTACAGATATATCTGCGGTTTATCCGACAAGTGATGGGGTTAAAATGACCGTACAGGAATACACCTTAGCAGGCGACCCGGCAGTTGTCATCCAATCATTTGAAAAGCCAGAATATATCATTGAGGAATCTGACGTGTTTTTTACCCCGGCTGAGATAACCGCCAATTTGGATTCCTTTGCGGTGAATGTGGTGGTATCAAACCTTGGGAAAGCAATACATGACTCTCTTTCTATTCAGGTTAGTCGAACCTATCCGGATGGAAATACAGAAATCGCTGCTGTTAAAAAATTCCTTGCTCCTGTTTTTCAGGATACCCTTGTTATGTATGTTCAAACAGCTAATGATACGAGCAGTATTACAGGCGATAATACCTTTGTTGTGAATATTGACTACAACAATGAAATTGATGAAGATTGCGAAAACAACAATACTGCTACAAAAAATGCCTTTATTTTTTCAGATCTTTTAGTGCCAATATCTCCCTGTAATTTCACGATTGTTTGCAACAGCAATCCCACCCTGTTTGCTTCAACCGGATACCCTATGCTTGCAGCATTGCCGTATAAAATGGAAATTGATACTACCAACTTGTTCAATAACCCGTTATCTCAAATTCTGCTAAACAGCGAGTCTGGTGTTATAAAATGGCAACCCGGCATTCCTTTACAGCACGATAAGGTGTATTACTGGCGTGCAAGTCAGCTTAGTCCTGCAGGAGATGCTTATAACTGGCAAACCAATTCATTTATTTACCGTGCCGACAGTTGTGCTTCGGGATGGAATCAATCTCACTATTATCAGTTTTTGCAAGATAAACTCGATCAGGTAAAAATCAACCCCGACAACAGGCAGTTTGAATATACCGGAGTAGGAAATGTAATCAGCGCAAAAAACGCACGCGATAGTTACGCAGATATAGACTTTACCCTCAATTTTACGACTACCCTTGTTCAGAACTCCTGCTTAAAAGGGGTCTGCAACGGAGGTCTTTCTTTTATAGTTTTTAAGCCTGCACTTATTCTGGAACCAATGACTACCGTCAGGCAAAATTCAGAAGCCAACTGTAACGGAATTGGTTCTTACGGCAACATACAATGTTCCCCGGGTGTTAAAACAGGTTTTGAATATCATACCGGATCTGCCTCACAATTGGATTTCATGCTGGATTTTATGCAGAACGTAATCCCTGACGGCTACTATGTTTTGGCTTATAGTGTCAGGAATCACGGTTTGGGATCAACCAATCCCGATGATGTAATCTATCCATATCAAGACGATATTTACCAGTTTTTTGCCGATATGGGCATTTCAGAAATTGCCGGACTTAGCACAGACCAACCCTTTATTGCTTTTGGCAAAAAAGGTTCGGGTGGAACTTATACGCCTACATTTGTATCCCCTGAAATTCCAACAGAAATTTTTGAAATTGATATTCCGGTCGAAGGTAAACATCCTGAAGGGGTAATTACTTCAACGGTGATTGGCCCTTCCATCGAATGGGATAATCTTGATTGGAAACAACATCCTTTAGATAACCCTCTGACTTCTGCCGACTCAATCAGCATCAATATTTACGGGCTTCCGTCTAATGGTTCAGCACCTATCCTGCTTATGAATTCCGGAAATGATTACAACCTGGACATCAGTAGTATCAGCGCCGAAGATTATCCTTTCCTGAAATTAGAAGCGGTAACCTCAGATACTGTGGCATTTACCATGCCTCAACTCGACTACTGGAGGGTTCACTACGATCTTGCCGGAGAGCTTGCATTGGATAAAAAGGAGCATTTTATTTTCCTGAGCGATACCTTGAACGAAGGCGAACCTGTTCATTTTGAAATTGCCGTTACTAATGCAAGCGGAACAAATATGGATAGTGTTCTCGTTGGATTTACCATTATTGACAACAATAACCAATCACATATTTTCAATTCCCGTCAGGCTCCAATTGCTGCGCGCCAAACCGGAATTATAACCTTTAATCAAAGTACAGAAGGTTTGGGTGGGAACAATATTCTGATTGTGGAGTTAAATCCTAATAACGATCAACCCGAAAAATTCAGATTCAACAACCTCCTGATTCTTTCATTCTTCGTAATAAAAGACAAAATCAATCCTGTTCTGGATGTTACCTTTGATGGCAGACATATAGTGGACGGCGAGTTGGTTTCGGCAAAACCGTTTATCACCATTAAAGCAAAGGATGAAAACAAATACTTAGCCCTGAACGATACCACCGGATTTAAACTTTTTCTGAAACATCCCGATCCGGTTTCAGGGCAACTTTCCAATATTGAAACCCCTGTTTTTTTCAATAACCCCGAAATCACCTTTTTGCCTGCAACAGCCGAACAGGCCGGTTCGGGTAATAATGCTGCAACCATAGAGTATCGCCCTGCCTTTACCCAAAGCGGGTTTTACGAGTTACAGGTCAGGGCTAAAGACCGGAGCAGCAATAACTTTGCAGCCGATAAACAATACCGGACAAGTTTTAAGGTAGAAACAAAACCCATGATTTCAAATGTGTTTAACTACCCAAATCCTTTTACAACCTCTACAAGATTTGTATTTACTCTTTCAGGCTCTGAGATACCGGAGTTTATGAAAATACAAATCATGACCATCTCCGGAAAAGTAGTCCGCGAAATTACCAAAAACGAACTCGGCCCTATTCGCATCGGCAACAACCTGACCGAATTTGCATGGGATGGAACCGACCAATATGGCAACCAACTTGCCAATGGGTTATATCTCTACAAAGTGGTTACCCGTTTAGGTGATCAAAAAATGGAACAGTACAAACTCGGCAAAGATGCAGATGACTTGTTCAAAAACGGAATCGGTAAAATGTATCTGATGAGGTAAGCCACTTCTTTCATTTAATCCCTATTTTTAACAACAGCTTTCGGGATTAAACCGGTCTTGATAAATTTGCCTTTCATACTCAGGTGATTTGGAAGTAGCTTTAGTATGAAAAGTTTGAGGTTTAAAAATAAATAATGCACGCATTGCTTTTTGTTTGGACAACAATCCGCATCTTTGTGCTTTAAAAAGTACCGAGGCAATTGACTTAATCAGTTTTTGTCAGGAAAAATGATAATTCCGACTATTTTATTTTATCAAAATTAACCGGCAGCTAAATGAAGTCGCCCTATTTTACCTCAGAACATGACTTGTTCCGCCAAAGTGTACGGCAGTTTATTGAAAATGAAGTAGCTCCCCATGCTCAGGAATGGGAGGCTAATGAAGCCATCCCCCGATATATCTGGAAAAGAATGGGCGAACTTGGTTTATTAGGGCTACATTATCCCGAACAATATGGAGGAGCAGAGTCCGGTTTTTTTTACTCTGTCATTTTTACAGAAGAACTCAGCCGAAGCCTTATGGGTGGATTTTGTGCTGCTGTCGGAGTTCATTCTTATATGGCAACTGCCCATATAGCTAATGCAGGAAGTGAGAGTTTAAAACAAAAATATTTGGTGCCTGCCATTTCGGGCGAAAAAATCGGAGCACTTGCAATTTCTGAACCCGGAGCCGGGTCTGATGTGGCCAATATTCGAACTACTGCCAAACGAATAGGCGAGCAATATGTAATCAACGGCTCAAAAACCTTTATCACCAATGGTGTTTATTCTGATTTTGTAGTAGTAGCCTGCAAAACGAACCTATCCGAAGGAGTGTCGGGTATCAGTCTGATTGTGGTTGATCGAGATACTCCCGGTTTTACAGCGTCAAAACTAAAAAAGATGGGCTGGAACAGTTCCGATACCGGTGAATTGTTTTTTGACAATGTATGTGTTCCTGTCGAAAATCTGGTAGGAATGGAAGGGAATGGGTTTTACTATATTATGGACAGTTTTCAGTTAGAACGGTTGATTGCCTCAATCGGCTCAATATCGGCAGCAGACATCGGTTTAGACTTAACCCTGAAATACATCGAAGAACGGGAAGCTTTTGGCAAAAAGATTAATAAGTTTCAAGCTATCCGACATAGTCTGGCCGATATTGCCACCGAAATTGAAGCTGCCAAACAATTTACCTATTACACTTCCTGGTTGTTTGATCAGGGAGAGTTTGCGGTTAAAGAGTGTTCAATGCTCAAACTACTGACCAGTGAACTGGCAAAAAAGGCCGCAGATGTTTGCCTTCAGTGCTTCGGCGGATATGGATACATGGAAGAATTTCCAATTGCCCGATTATATAGAGATGCGCGTGTAGGGACTATTGCAGGAGGAACGTCACAGATTATGCGTGAAATTATTTCAAAGATATTGATAGATGAAGTTTCCTACCGTCCTGTATATACGGGTTCTATACAGTCTGATGAAAAATCAGATAGTTCAGACAAAGTAACCGACATCGTAACAGAGCAAATTGAAACACAGCAAAATACTCAAATTCAACATCAAACCGAAAATAACAAGAAAATGAGCAGCAATCCTCAAACAGCCCGTGAAATTGTATTGTCCCTTTCTGAACGATTAAAAACCTATAAAGTCGAACCTGATTATACCACCACCGTGCATTTTGAACTTCTCGGTGAAAACGGAGGTAAGTTTACCGTTAATATCGAGCAAGGGGTATGTACAGTTCAAGAAGGCCATATCGGTGTGCCGAAATGTCTGTTAACAGCCAAAGACCGGGATTATGAAGACATTGAACTTGGCCGCGCTAATCCTCAAATGGCGGTCATGATGGGAAAAATTAAACTGACCAACTTATCTGAAATGATGAAATTTTCAGGTTTGTTTAAAAGACTTCATTGATTGTGAAGTTATGGTTCAATTGGGGGTTTTTATCAGAAAAATTCTAAGTTTCCTAAAGAATAATTGGGAATAATCGGGTCCGCCGGTTTTTTATCTATATTATATTTGAGTAACTATTGACTAAAGCACATTCGTGTCAGGGCAAACGTTATTCCAATAAAAGAAATACGAAAAAAACCGATTTTTTTAAAGATTACAAGGTAAAAACAGGTTAAATTCTTTACCTTTGTTTATATCGTGAAATCTAAAACCCCAGTATAATGAAAAAACTATTTCCCCTCTTTCTGTTTTTTTGTGCTACAAAAGTTGTATTTGCACAATATGAGATGGTTGTTTTTGAATACGAAAAAAGCTATTTTAACCAGGGAAATCCTCTGCCGGCAGAAAGTTATATCATGTTCAGCGGACAGGTAGAACAAGGGATTGACCTTGTTGCAGTAGAAATCTATAAAGGCGGAAGCAAACATAAAAAGCCATTATACATTGGAAGCTGGAAGCGTTCTTTCAGCAACACGGGAGAAAAGTTTGATTTGCCGCTAAACTATAAATTGCGGGGAGGAGATCAGTACGACGTGGTCATAAAAAACTATCGCAGTGCATCGGATATAGAAAAAAATAACCTGCGGGAAATCATCAACAGCACCTTAGATGCGTATGTAGATGGCATCATATCGGTAGAAAGACGAAGATTAAGTATTGCTAAACCGGCCGGTGCTATCATCAAAGATCTCAACGATATCGTGCAACAGGGGACTGTTTTTTATGAAAACAAGATCAACTTTGAATTTCCGGGCTTTTCAGACATCATCAAAATAAAAATAGAACAACTCAACAAAACAAAACTGAACAGGGGTTCAATCGTTTTTGCAAATGCCGAAAAGAAAAATACGCGAAACGAAAACAAACGACTTTATTCTGAGAAAATGATTGGCGAACTTAAAACCGCCCTACACACAGAAATTGAACAATATGTCAATACAAATTTGATGGTTTTACATGATTGGACACAAGTAAACGATTATCCAACTGAAAAAACCCGCAATGTTATTTCCATCAACGCAGGGTATGGGGGAGTTTATTTTGATGGCGATGTAAACAACCTGTCCTACGATAGTGCGCCGTATATCGGTATGTCTTTTCCATTTGGCAAATCTGCATTTTCCTCGCCTTTCTGGAGCAATGCCTCATTTTCATTAGGCGCTTTTATCAACAATTTTGAAGATGAAGACGGAAACATTGTAACAGGCCCCATTTTTGGCCGACCTTATTATGCTGGCTTAGGCTATAAGGTGTTTCAGTTTATACGGATAAATGCGGGTGCAACTTTTTTAGAACAAAAGCGAAGTCAGTTTGGATTTGACATCAAGGATGTTAAAGTTCGACCGTTCATTGGTGTAAGTGCAGAAGTTAATCTTTGGCTGGGACTGGGAAGTAAAAGCAAGTAACCATCTTTGCCATTAAACCAAAATGGAGATTACCATTTTCAAAGATTATTTTACTTTTAAATCGGCAACCATGAAAACTTCAAATCATATTCTAACCATAATTTTGGCTTTTCTGATTTCCTTGCTTCATTTCACTTCGGAAGTTTTAGCTCAAAATGACGATTACGGATGGCGTTTAGGTGCCGGCGTTGGTGTGATGAGTTATTATGGCGACTTGAGCAGCAACAGCATAGGAAAGGCTTTTAAACAACACTATAAAATTAACAAGAACCGCGATTTGTCTTATAGCATTTTTCTCGAGCGGAGGATTTCCCCGGGAATTGGTATTCAGCTTAGTGGTAATAAAGGTTTTTTAACAGAAAGTGATCGCAATCGAGCAACATCTGATGCTTTTTATGATCGTGCACTTAATTTCAGAAGCGAAATCAACGAAGGGAACCTGTCTTTTATCTTTAAAGCAGATAATGATAAAATTCTCGGAAAAAAAGTTTTTCTCGCCCCCTATTTAGTTTTAGGTGCCGGAATAACTCACTTTCAGGTCTTTGCCGATTTGAAAGACAAAGATGGTTCTTATTACAACTACTCACAAGCTGTAATCAATGATGGCACTTATGAAACTGATATCACCAATATTGGTACTGAAAAAACAGACAATTATGCGACTGTTGTCCCTCATTTAAACGCAGGTGTCGGGCTCCGTTTTAGACTATCGGATCATTTCAGCCTTCATGTTCAGAGTGATTTCAGGTATGTCTTCAGTGACTATCTCGATGATGTGAGCAGCACAGTTTTCAGGAGCTCTTACATTAATGAAACTCAGGCATTTGCAGGAAAACCCAATCCTCAATATGACGGAATACGCGGAAAGGAAAATAACCTGAATGATATTTATGCAATCAGTTCAGCCTCGTTTCGCATCAGTTTCGGACAAAAAAAGGAAACTTTCCTCCCTCCTGTTTTTTATGCCCGGCAAGTTGAAAACACAGGAACTGAAACAGTTCAACTATTACCAACCGAACTAAAAGTTGGCTCTGAAACCATTGTAGTTTATGACACTATCAAGGTTATAGAAAAAGGATATACTGCAACTTATGACAGTTCCGGAATTGGACAAACCAAAGCCTTGCTCGACTCTTTGAAACAGGTACAGCTCAACAATCAACAGTTGGAATCTCAACTACAACAAGCACAAACAGAGTTTTCTCAATTACAACAAACACTAACGGATGCCCAAAACTCTCAGGATACTTTACTGATCGCAAAACAAGATGTTATCCTGAACAAAATGGACTCTCTTCAAAAATCCGTTACTAATCTTTATATAGTTTCAGCCGTCTCGGATCAGAAAGCATTGCCACAAGACAGTACTGCTACAGATGCAAAATATACAGCCGAGTTAAAGCAGTTAAAAGATGAAATTGACCGACTAAAAGCCGGGCAATTTGCCGACAAAAGACCCTCATTAAACCCATCAGGATTTCCTGTTCAAGCTACTGTACCCCCTTTGGCCAATATGCCTGCAGTGTCTCAGATGCCATCTGAAAAAAACATCAAACAAACACCCTCCCTAACATCGCCTGATAATCAGGCAATGTTGAAAATTGAAACAGAGATGGACGGGCTGAAAATGCAGATTGCAATGTTAACCAATGCTGTCAATGCCCAAACTTTGGCGTTATCAAGACAAGCAACTGCAATGCCTCCTGTTACTCAGCCACAGGTAATAATTCAACAGCCTTCACCTATCGGTGAAAGTTCTAATCAACAATGGGAAAGTTCACTTAATGCTATTAACAACCAATTGTTTTTACTCAATTCCAGAATTAGTTCTTTGGAGCAACGCCCACCCGCCACTACAATCATAGCTGCTCCGGCAACAAATCAGCAATCTGCCAACTCTATTCCTGCAGATTCTACAAATCACCAAAGCTTGATAAAAACGATCGAAGACTTACAAAAACAATTACATCTGCTCAATAACAAAGTTCTTGAACTGGAAAAGCAACCTGTCATTCAAAAATCTCCGGTTGTTCCAACTCCTGTAACAAATAATCCACCTATAACGGAACCAAAAGCTGTAGTGGCTCCTCCAACACCTCCGCCGGTTAAGACCGTTGAACCTGTTGTCCCATTACCCACTACATCGTCTCGCCCGGAAGTAACAGCCGCCTATAAAACAGAAGTGGATAAAATGGGGAGTGTCAGTCTGTTTTTTGAGGTAAATTCTGCTGTTATTTCCGACCCCGAACTGACTAAACTGCAACGGGTTGTGGATATTATCCGCCGTTATCCGGAAGCCCGCATCACTATCAACGGATATACTGATAGTACGGGCAGTGCCGAATATAATAAAAAGCTTTCCGAAAAACGGGCAAATGCAGTTTTAGACCGTTTGATTAACGGCTATAAAGTAAACCCTGCACAGGTTATATTGAAGGGGTTTGGGGATGCCAATGCCATGCCCGGAGCCAGTTCTTACGACCGGAGGGTAGATTTACATTGGGAAAAATAAATATTGGCATCTATCGTTGTTCAATGATGAAAAATCAGCATAAATATGCTTTGCCCGGAAAACAAATAATAAGAAGCGTGTTTTGTTTTAGATGATTCAGCTTACGGCTTTGTTAAACGATGCCAAAGTTCGCATAGTTTAACTGCATAGTTAATCAATTACCAGTTCAACCGAAATGTTGCCGGATGGTGCCGAATTCCATTGTACCATTATCTGATTAGTACCTTGTCCTGACAGAATTGTGCCTTCGGTAACTGTCCATTCATAACTGCTTCCATAAATGAATGGCACACTGTACAAATAGGTATCACTGTTACAGGCAACCTGCTGACCGGAAATTGCTAAACTGCCGGGAAAATAGTAATTACAGATATTCAGGTCAAAACCTTCCCGGATATAATTGTTGACCGATGAAGCGGTAAAATCGGGATTCCAGTTATCTTTTGACATTTGACGGCAAATGGTCAAAAATTCAATGAGCCCACCTGTTTCGCCAATATGAGTTAGGTAAGTTGAAATATTCCGGTTAGGGTCAGGGTAAGCAACTTCTGCGTTTGATGCTCCGATTTCTCCGCTTTGTGCAACCCAATTGGTAAAAGTACCTGATGGTATAAACCAGTTTCCGGCGCTGACAGTATTGAAATATCGGTTATTGCTAAAGGAAAGATTACCGAAAGATCCGTTTTGCACAACACAATACCCTTTAAGATTTCCCATTTGAATGTCGTTGGCAATGATCTGATTATTGCCGGCTAAAATACTTCCTGCATTGATACCTGATGAATAAGCAATACCTGAAGGGGTATTGTTACCCCAGTTATAGACAATGTTGTTTTCAAAACTGACATCTTGTACGCGGTTAAAACTAATGCCGAGGTTGTATTCGGATACCGGCGTAAAATGTGCAACTATGTTGTGGTGAACGATTGCTCCTGTTACTCTTTCCACCGAAATTCCGTTTCCCTGATCAAAAGGCTCTACTCTTGCATCCAGAACAACATTATAAGCAACTTCAGCACTCACTGATTCTGTCGGCCAATTTAATGCTGTGCCGTCAAAAGTTCCTATCAGGATATTGCGGGGGTTGGACAAATAAAGGTTGTCAAAAATAAAACCGCCGCATCTGTGTCCGCCACCAACCGCAGAAGCTCTCGAAACTATATTGCGTTTAAAAACTAAATTCCGGCAACCAACCTGAAAATAAGTGTTATGGCTAAAACCGGTAGCTACCGCACCTGCAATCTCTTCATTCCATCCATTGTGGTCAATCAGATTTTCTTCAAATAAAATCGAATCTACCCGGTTGATGAAAATTCCACCGCCCCCGCCTCCTGTTTCATAAGCATCTGTAAATACTGATCTTCTTACTTTTAAGTTTATTCTGGAAAAATCACCTGCCGAAACAGGATCTTGTGCTACAAGCTGGGTATGGAATGCATCGAAATGACAATCTTCAATTAAAAAATGATTAAAAGCAGCATTAGTGAGATTGACACCAACCGGTTCATCTGTTCCACTACGGGTATGCGGTTTTGCATATAAACCAACCATGCTCACAAAGGCTGCGGAACTTCCAAAAAAATCTATCAACCCATTGTTACCTGTTAAAATCTGAGGTCTTTGTATATCATATCCATAGCTTCCAATTAAGAGAGGTTCGTTGATATTGCGTCCGAATAAAGATACAGTACCAAATGACTCATTGACCCAAACATCTCCCTTTTTAAACAAAATCCAATCGGGAAACCCTGCTCTCAACTGTGTTTTAGCAGCAGCAATAGACTCAAAAGCAAGGATGAAGCCGACAGGGTGAAAAGGGTCGGAGCCAATTTCAGGCATATCCGGTGAGTATATAATTGCAGTGGCATCGTTTCCCGAATCGGCACTTACATAAATTAAACGTGAATCGACAGAAGGGGTAAACTGACTCCAACCGTTTAAAACTGAAGCCTGAGGAAACATCACTTTAATACTCACTAAATTAAAAAATAATAAAAATGCAAGTTTACTCATAAGTTAGAATCACTTTTAATCAAAATTAGCATTTTTTTAAAAACCCCGACTATGTTTTAAAGTTATCATAAGAATTTAATGAAAAATAAAACCATACCTTTACTACTTATGTTACAATCGTCCGTTGTCAGCCTGCCTGATTCTGAAATATATTATTACCCTCATTTTTTTCAAGAAAATGAAGCGGACGATATATTGATAAAAATGCTGGCACCGGGTCTAATTGAATGGAAGCAGGAAAGTATTCAACTGTTTGGTAAAAAAGTATTGACACCGAGACTCAGTGCATGGTATGGAGAAGAAGGAACTGAATATACCTATTCCGGCCTGACTATGAAACCCATACCCTTTACACCTGAGTTAAAGTATATCAAACATAAGTTAGAGAAGATTAACCCAATCTGTCACTTTAACAGTGTTTTACTCAACCTTTACCGCGATGGTCAGGATTCCATGGGTTGGCACTCAGATGATGAACCTGAGTTGGGGAAAAATCCAATCATTGCATCTGTCAGTTTTGGAGCTGCAAGGCGTTTTATTTTCCGCAACACCAAGCAAAAACAACTCAAACAAGAAATTTTTCTTCAACATGGTTCTTTATTGCTGATGAAAGGAACCACCCAACACTTCTGGCAACATGCTTTGCCTAAAACATCGAAGGCAACCGGTGTCAGAATTAACCTGACTTATCGAAAAATCTTAAATAGAGAAAGAAAATGAGCAAATCATCTGCATCAAGCATGATTTTTTCAAACCTGTTCATCATTTTTACTCCTGTTGTTGTTTATCATCAACCGTACTGAAAAGTAATCTTATTCTTACCTTTACACACTAATCAGGATACTTGTTTTGTCTATAAGATCTCTCCATTCAAACCCCTTCTCCCAATCAAAACTTTTTTATGAAACGACATTTACCCTTTATCATTTACTTATTGTCGGTTTTTATGATTAATGCCTGTGCTATGGTCAAAGAAACCAGAAAACAGGTGGAAACAAACATCGAAACAGTTGAAAATCAGGATTGGGAAGGATTGTACAACCCTTTGAATGAAGCTTATGAAGAAACCAATAAAGATTCCATTCCTTATCATGAAACCGCAAAACGGGTTAACGACTTGTTACACACAAAGTTGGAAGTCAGTTTTGACTGGGAAAATCATTATTTGTTTGGAAAAGCCACATTGACCTTTAAGCCCTATTTTTATCCTTCAAATACCCTGATTTTAGATGCCAAAGGCTTCGATATTCATCAGGTTGCTCTTGTATCCAAATCGGGCAACAAAGACCTGAAATATGACTATGATTCCATGAAATTAGAAATTGCGCTCGATAAAACCTATACCAAAACTGATACCTTTATTATCTACATTCATTATACTGCAAAGCCGGATGAACTCGATCAAAAAAATGAGGAAATAACCTACCAAAATAAAGGACTGTATTTTATCAGTCATGAACATGAAGATTCATCAGGAACTCCAAGGCAAATTTGGACACAAGGGGAAACAGAATCCTCTTCATGCTGGTTTCCAACAATTGACCACCCCAACGAAAGAACGACACAGGAAATCAGCATTACCGTTCCTGAAAACTTCTTAACGCTTTCAAACGGGAAACTGATGAGTTCTACCAATAATCCAGACGGTACCCGAACTGACTACTGGAAACAAACCTCCCCCCATGCCCCCTATCTTTTCGCAATGGCTATTGACGAATATGTTCTGATTAAAGACAAATGGAGAAACATTGAGGTCAATTATTATCTCGACAGTCTTTATGCACACCTTGCCGATAATATTTTTGGAAATACGCCTGAAATGCTGGAGTTCTTTTCCAACAAACTCAACTACCCTTATCCCTGGGATAAATACTCACAGGCAATCGTCTATAACTTTGTTGCCGGAGCGATGGAAAATACCGGAGCAACCTTGTTCTATGACGATTTGTATTATTATGGGCATCAAAAAGGAAAAAGTGATGACATCATTGCACATGAACTTTTCCATCACTGGTTTGGTGATTTAGTAACCTGTGAGTCGTGGGCAAATTTACCGCTCAATGAATCATTTGCAACTTATGGCGAATATCTTTGGTTTGAATTTAAGTATGGTAAAAAAGAAGCCGATCTTCACCTGCAAAATGACCTATTAGATTATTTAGACGAATCTTTTACAAAAAAAGAACCCCTAATCCGCTTTTATTATAGTAGCAGTGAAGACATGTTCGACCGGCATTCTTACCAAAAAGGGGGAAGAGTTTTACATATCCTTAGAAATTATGTGGGCGATGAAGCTTTTTTTACTGCACTTAACCTCTATTTGCGTCAAAATGCTTATCAAAGCGTAGAAATCCACAATCTCAGACTGGCTTTTGAAGAAGTTACCGGTGAAGATCTGAACTGGTTTTTTAATCAATGGTTTTTAACCAACGGGCATCCTGTTCTTGACATTACGCATCAATACGATTCTTTAGCAGGAAAACTGTTGATAGAAGTTTTACAAAAACAGCCCGAATCTACTGTTTACAGAATTCCAACTCATGTTGATATTTTTTTCAAAAATGGAACCAAAGAACGGAAAAATATCCTGCTAAATCAGACGACCCAAGTTTTTGAGTTTAATCTGAAACAAAAACCTGTTAATCTAATTTTTGATCCTGACCGTATCATTCTCGGTGAAATATACACCCACCAAAACACAGATGAATTCATCCATCAGTTTTATAACGGCAACCACTATTTGGATCAAATAGAAACACTTTACCAACTTGATGATTTGCAAAGCGAACCGGTTGTACAGAAATTGTTTGCCGATGCTCTAAAAAATGATTTTTGGATGGTTCAACAAGAAGCTTTGTATCTTCTTATTCCGTCCGTTTATTCCGGACAAGGACATCAACTCAAAAATGCAATGGTAGATTTGATCAATAGTACCGGTAACACTGATTTGAAAATCATGGCATTGGAAAAACTGATGGAATTTTTTGGTGAAGAAAAAGACTTAATCAACACTTACAAAGGATTTCTGACAAATGCTCATGAAGATATATTTCAATCAGTGCTTTACTATCTAATTGTTTTAGATCAGGAGATTGCTTTATCGGAAGCTCATAAACTGAGCGATACTGAAAATCCCAAACTTGCATTCTCAATAGCCTCTGTTTTTGCCGAGGCCGGCGATGAAAACGACCAACCCTATTTTGAAACCTGGTTGCCTAAAGCTACCGGTGATGTTCTATACAATTTTATCGATTCTTACGGGCATTTTTTAAGTCGGATGGAAACTATGAGTGTTGTTCAGAAAGGTGTTTTAACCCTTAAAAACATTGCATTGTCAAAACAAGACTGGTGGATAAAATTAATTGCAACGCAGCAAATCGCCTATATTAAAGACGTATTCACCGATAAAATGAATGAAAACCCCGGAAATTCTAAAATTGCACCTTTGGTTAATTTATCGAACGATACGTTGCAAAGCATTAAAAGTAAGGAGACCAACGCAAAACTCTTAGAGTTGTACGAAAATTTGTAATCATGTGGTTTATCCTGTAAAAGAGTTCTGTGCTTTTGCAAACCCTGATTGATGTCGGGGGTTATTGTTGGTTTACCCTGATTTTTGGAAGCAGGAAATCAAAAAGCTGACTAACCGCTTCTTCGGGGGTGGTTTGATCTGTCAATATTTCAAAATCCGGTTTTACAGGAGGTTCAAAAGGAGCACTGATACCTGTAAAATCAGGAATTTGACCGGCTCTTGCTTTTTTGTACAACCCTTTCACATCACGGGCTTCACAAACCGACAAAGGGGCATTGATATAAACTTCAACAAAATCTGATTGTCCGATTATTTCTTTGGCCAAGCTCCGGTTATCCAATGTAGGACTGACAAAAGAACAAATAGTAACAATTCCGCAATGGACAAACAATTTGGCAACCTCTGCAATTCGTCTGATATTTTCATGCCGGTCTGTGTCAGAAAATCCAAGGTTTTTATTGATTCCTGTTCTGACATTATCGCCATCCAATACCATTGTCAATATATTTTGCCGGTAAAACAACTCTTCCAACCCTTTGGCAATTGTACTTTTTCCGGAGCCTGAAAGACCGGTAAGCCAAACTGCAACTCCGGTTTGATTCAACAGTTTTTCTTTTTCCTCTCTTTGCACCAATTGATGAAAAATGGGATAGATATTTTCCGGTAATATGCTCATTTTCTGATGCGTTTAAAATGAATATTGACTGTTTGGGAATTTGCTAAATGCAAACAGCCTTGATTTACAGTAGTATAACTTGTAAACCAAGGCTGTTGTTTGTTAAAAGCAGGCTGAATGGCGGCAAATTATTCTGCCACTACTTCAAAATCAATCAGATACTTAAGATCTTCGCGGAAGTACAAAACTGCCTGATAAGAACCCAACATTTTGACATCTTCGTCAATCGTCAGTTTGCGGCGATCAACTTCGATACCGGTTTGTTGTTTGATGGCCTCGGCAAGCTGAACGTTAGTAACACTACCGAAGATTTTTTCGGTTGTTCCTACTTTAGCACCTACTTTAATAGGATTCATTTTAATTCGCTCAACCATAGCTTCAATGCTCTGTATCAGTTTATCCTCTTTTGAGCGCGATTGACGAATACGCTCAGCAATTATTGCTTTGTTGGATCGGTTGGCAATCAAGCCAAGTTTTTGAGGTATCAGATAGTTTCTCCCGTAGCCATCTTTGACTTTAACGGTTTGGTATTGTTCTCCCAATCCGGCTACATCCTGAATGAGTATTATTTCCATGTTGGTTATTATTTTAAATTGTCAGCAACATAAGGCAACAAAGCTATGTGGCGGGCACGCTTAACAGCTTGTGCAATTCTACGTTGGAATTTTAATGAATTTCCGGTAAGACGGCGAGGTAGGATTTTACCCTGATCGTTGATGAATTTCAACAAAAAATCGGGGTTTTTGTAGTCAATATAACGGATACCTGAACGTTTGAAACGACAGTATTTTTTAACATTGCGACCCAACTTGGGGGCAGTAAGGAATCTGATTTCTTTATTTGCGCTCATTGTTTAGTCCTCCATGTTTTGAAAGTCATCTGAAATAACCAAGTCTTCAAAATCTTCTTCTGCTTTATTGGCACTTTTTCCGGTTACTTTGTTTTTCACCCCTTTGCCTATCAGCCCTTTGCGTTTTCTTTCGTTATACTCTACCGCAAATTTGTCTAATTGAGTAGTTAAGAAACGCAAAATACGCTCATCGCGTTTGTAAAAAATCTCTAATTTAGCAGTAGATTCTCCCGGAGCGGAATACTCTATAACCAAATAAAATCCGGTGGTTTTTTTCTTAATAGGGTAAGCGAGTGATTTAATCCCCCAGAAATCGGTATGTACGATTTCACCACCCTGGGATTTAATCAACTCCTGATAATCGCCTACCACTTTTTCTACCTCTTCCTTAGTCAGGACAGGGGTAAAAATCAGCACGCATTCGTACGATTTTAGCATGTTAAGATGGAATTGTTGAAAAAATTACATGTTTAATAATAAAAGGCCTGCAAAGGTACATGTTTTTTCTTTGTTTTACCAAACAATGAAAAAGAATTACTAAAAAAACAAGGATGCCGGTCGGGATGTTGATTGTTTAAAACAAGCAAAAAGCCACGCAAAATTTTTGCGTGGCTTTTGTGATGTTGCGCGAATGTCGTTTTGACAGGCAATCTGTTGAGATTAGAATCTCGGACAGTAAACGGGGGCTCGTTTTTTACATTCTGCCATTCTTCCTGCAAAACTCAAGGCTAATTCAATACCTCCCTGGCTATTGGATGCTTGTTTAAGCGGAGAGATGTTGATGTCGTAGGAGAAACCGAACCGGAATCCTTTAAAGTCAACTCCAAGCATAAAAACAATGGCATCTTCCCATCTATACCAGCTTCCTACATAAATAGATGTGTTGTCAGAGTCATTGCGACGATATCGGTTGCCTTGTGCAAAATGGAAACCAAAAGCAGTACCAAACATGATTTCGCGGCTTGCGCTTTGGTTCATATATAAAGCACTGGGAGAAAGACTGAACTGGTCGCCCAAAAATACATTACCTCCCCCGTGAAGCACCATTCTTCCGTCTAATAAATTAGGTTCTACATTGAGAACTTCTTCGACTAAGAAAGATTCTTTGGGTTTTGTAAAGTGATAATAAGAACCACCAACATAAAAATTGGCTTTATCGTTTGGAGAACCGGAAAGAACAGCTCCTCCTGCAAGGTCAAAATAACTGAATTTATTGCTTTGGAAAGGTTCGCCATTAGGCAACGTGTTATCAAAAACTAAATTTGAATTAATCTGGTTTTCGAAAAACAGATTTTGGATATTGATAGATTTTTGTTTAATCGCAGCCTGAATACCTGCTGACAACATAAAACGCCTGTCAGATGTTAGCCCTTTGTGATAAGCTGCAGAAAGCATGGCACTCATATCGTTTAAGATGCCATCACCGGAACGGTCATTATAAAATGCAAAACCTACGCCTACATGATCCTGACCTAACTGGCAACCTAATAAAGACGCATCAATTGATGCAGCAACCGTAGAATAAGGAGCAGGAATAGATGCCCATTGATTTCGATAGGTTAAGGCAACACGGTAGTGTTCGCTTACATTACCGGTCATAGCCGGATTGAGCAACAAAGGGGCAGAATAAAACTGCGAAAAGTGGATGTCTTGTGCCTGAACAGCACGCAGGGTTGTAAACAAAGCTACAACAAGTAACAAGCGGGTAAAAATCTTCATCATTCGCGCTATTTAATTGATTCAAAAATTCTGTTTAGTCGTGCCAAAATACAACAATTGTTCCCAACTTTAGTAATTGACCATACAAAAATAGTTCTTTCGCTATAAAAAAGTAGTTGAAGCAAAAAAAAATATCTAAATCTTGTACGCTTAGTAGTCTATTTTACAAAATATAAGATACAGATGTTAAAAAAATGCCGATGTTCTGCTCGCGATAACCCTAAATTCATATACAAAAGGAAACTGCTTACTGATCTCATTGCTGATTATCAACGAAACCCCCACCAATTTATTTCTTATAAAGAAAAGCGAGGTCTGATAAGGAGTGTTTAGTCGCTATACGGACAAAAGGCAAATCCTGCATCGCTTTGTCCCGAAATAACAAACAGACAAAGGTGGGTAAGCGGGTTTTTGTATATTTTCTTAAACTCTTCCAGTTTTGAAGGGCTGATCAGTCCTTTTTTTACTAATTCTTCAATTAAAGAAGCATTAATGTTCCAGTCTGATTGAGCGCTCTCTGCTTCAATTACCGGCCGTCCGAGTTGTATTCCGGGTTCTTTATGCAATATAAAAATGGGGTATTCAGAAATATTTTGACTGATAACCATTTGGGCTATTTTGATCAGATAATCCTGATGTATGCGCACTTCTCTTTCTACAGACTCTAACAGTTCTTCCGGAATGGAGAGCATGATTTGTTTCAATTTGAGCGCAAATGTAAAAACTTGAAATTGATTTACCCGCCTGAATTTTAAAAACGACGCAGAGAACAGTTCCCTTCTATCGGAAACGGGGGGGTATATCTCGATGAAACACAACTATCCGGGCCTTGTTTTGGGAAACGGATACAAAAACAAGTTGGACTCTTTGGCCGAATACAAAAACAAAACAACTGAAATGGTCAAGGGCAACAGGAATAAGTAAGGATAGGGTATGAGTGAAAAGTGGTAAAAAAACGCAAAATAGAGCTTCATCCCTCCCAATAATATCCAGTTGGAAGCATGTTCGGTTTTTGCATACTTATGGTAGATTAAACTTGTAAACAACATGCTTAGAATACATAGCGATATTTCGATGCGTTTTAACCATAATATACCCTTTAAAATATCAGGTTCAAACAATTTTTTGAAATATATAGCCAAACCCACTCCTCTTGACAATTGATGCGGTTCGCTTCCGGCTTCTTGCCATTGCTGTACTTTCCATTCGGATAAAGCTCCGTTTTCGTAATTGCCGATGATTTTTGAAAGCAGTTGCGGGTCTTTTGTTAAAAACGGCAAAACAAATACAAGTAAAATAAAAATCGCAGTGATGCCAAAAGCAATTGTTGCTTTGCGCAAACCAACGGTTTTAATGAGGTAAAAAACAATAAACGGAACAAAAAACAAAACGGAAAAACGCGACAACAAGCAAGCCCCCAAAGACAATCCACTTATCCAAACAGAACCTGATAGTAAGCCGATACACAACCATATATAATAGGAAGACGGCAACAACTCTAAGGTTATGAAATACTCCAAAGCATTATGGTAAATAAATTTGTAGATCATCCACCCGGCTAAACTCACAGAAAACAAGGTGGTAAGAATGGTGATGACATTGGGTTTGATTTGTAAAAAGCGGATTGATAAAGTATATAGCAAAGCAATTATCCCGAAACTCCAAGATAAAATCGGCATCCACCTTGGATCTTTTCCAAAAAATTCGCTGACACAAAAAGGAAGCCATTGCATTGGCAGGTAGGTGTTGTTCATCTGATAGTTTGACAAAGTAACCGGCTGATACGGGTACTCCCCTTGCAAAAACAGTTTTGCGGCATTCAAAACCTGAGGATAGATATCAGACAAATCGAGTTCAAGAGGATAGACATAAAATTGCTGTTTTGCAAACAAAACCAAAGCCGCCATAACAGATGAACCGAATAGCAGGGTTGTCCAATCGGTTTTAGGTTTTGATTCACCAATCTCCGACTTCGGGTAATTCCGCGTTATCCCCAACACCCCATTTAACATGGCAATCATTGCAATTGCCAAAGAACTTGCGAAGAAAACGATATTGTTTATGTGACCGCCCAAGGTAAATATAGGATTAGCCAAAAGTTTCGATTCTGCAATGATGAACAGGCATAGAATAATCCAAAATAAAACAGATTTCATACTCAATAGTTCGGTAAAAAAGTGTTTACATTGTACAAAAGAAAGGTAAAACGATTATTTTTAATTGACAGAAAAAAAACAAACCGTTTTACCTATGAAAGCAGAAACCTTCACAGTGGCAATATTACGAAAAATGAGCGATATTGGTATGAGCCAAAAGAAATTTATAATACACATTGTTGTTTTATTATTGAGTATTCGCAGCCGGATAAATTACCTGATGCTGTCACGTTATGGGAAATATAGCGAAAAAAGCTACCGCTTGAATTTTGAAAAAGACTTTGATTTTGAGACCTTTAACAGAGAGTTAATTCTTTCAAATTGTAGCAACTCCCTGCTGTGGATATTTGATCCGAGCCATATTGCCAAAAGCGGGAAGCATACGCCGGGTGTGGGCTATTTTTGGTCGGGCTGTGCCAGTTCAGTGAAATGGGGTTTGGAGTTAAGTGCCTTAGCGATAGGGGATATAGAAAACCAGACAGCACTGCATTACCATGCCTGGCAGACCGAGTGGCAAAAAGGGACGGAAAGTTTGCGAATATGGTATGCGAAGCTGCTTTGCAGTCGGGCGTTGGAATTGCAGCAGATGACCAAAATATTGACGGCAGATGCCTTTTTCTCCAAAAAACCTTTTGTGGATATGGTTTGCGCTGCCGGCTTTACCTTCGTTAGTCGCTTACAACACAATAGCTACCTGCGCTATGCATATACAGGCGAACAAAAACCGGGTAGGGGACGGCGCAAAGAGTATGGCGGGAAAATTGACCTCAGAAACCTGGATGTAGCACATTTTACCATACTCAAAAAGGTGGATCATGAAATTGTTTATGAAGGCATTGCCCATGTGCGCAGTTTGAAACGTTGGTGTAAATTAGTCGTTGTTCATGTACTGCGCAATGGAGCAGTAAGCAAAGTAGCCGCCTATTTTTCAACCGATAAGGATATGGAAGGCTTAGTCGTTTACCAATGTTACAAAATGCGCTATCAAATAGAGTTTCTATTCAGAGATGCCAAGACCCACCTGGGGTTGGAACACTCACAAAGCAGACAGAAAGATGCCCTTAATTTTCATTTCAATATAAGCCTTTCTACAATCAATGTGGCCAAAGCAGCTCACTGGCTCAACATTCCCAAAAATGAAAGAGGACCTTTCTCAATGGCAGACATTAAAACGCAATATATCAACGAATTGCTACTCGACCGATTAATTTCCTTGTATGGCAAAGACCCATCTGTGGAAAAAAATAAACCCGAAATCAAAAAACTATACCAATTAGGGCGTATTGCCGCTTAGAATTTTACCGAACTATTGATACTGATTACCGTTTTTTATTTTTCGATCATGCAAAAAAACCTTTGAAACTATACTGCGCGGGTAACAGCGGTAAGCGGTGCTCGGTAATCGTTGAATGATTTTCCAAACTTCATTTTTGCTGCAAAAATACAATTTTAAAACGTCTTTTTTTTTTTTTGAATAATATATGTTTTACTTTTTAGCAGGTGAAGAAATGACTTGTGTGTTTTTTGGGACCAGCAAATTAATGTTATCCAGCTCACAAAAACGTTTCAATTGATTTGCGCGAATTTTCATAGTATAAGTTCAACGATTGAATTTCAAACCATGACAATCTATGTTCTTTTTGAGCTGAATACATCCTGAATTAGACCTCAGATTCTTCAGTTAAGAAGAGATTCAAAAAACCTACTCTAATGACTGTCAATGAACTATTTATATAGCTTAAGTCCATTTCAGAGAGGTAAATGTCTAAGTTTATCAACGCAACAAAAAAAGCTGCAATAAATGGTCTGGTTTATATCAGTTTAGGTTGCTTACTGATTCAAAAAATTAAAGTCTCCTCCTGCCCAATTTTTACGAAGGTTGGGCAGGCAAATAGTGAATAACATACCACTTTAAAAATTCAGTTGAATTTAAGCAAACTGGATTTAAGGATTTTCTACTGAAATCTGAACCGAGCCGGAGATACCTGTTTGCCATTGCACCTCTATTTGGTAAGTCCCTTGACCGGAAAGAATAATGCCACCGGTTATTGTCCAATTGTAAACAGAGCCGGGTATTGAGGCGACAGAATATTGTTGTGTTTGGTTGGCGCAAGCAACTGCCGGACCTGAGATGTTTACCGGAAGCACTACCTGAATAGTTTGTTGCAATGCGTTATAACCGGTATTGCTTTCCCACAAACCCAAATTGGCTAATCTAATGGCATAATCAGGGTTATTGCTTAATGAACTTAAAGGATCAGGCAAATGCAGAAACAGGTCGTAAGAACCGCAAGGAAGGTTAGCCGGTAAAAGAACGTTGGCAAAAACAGTTTGGACTGTGCCGGCAAACCAAAACCGGGGGTTAATGCCTGTCAGGTCTAAAGCATATTCGCTGTTATCGTCTAAGTTGCGCAACACCAACTTTACTATTCTTGGGTTGACCGGTGCAGCAAATCCCGTGTTTTGTATTTGAAAGTTAAATGACAGAGTTCCACCATGAGAAACGACCTGCGGAATTGCAGAGTTGATCAACTGAAACCGGTACCCCAACTTCCTTTTGATGTTTTCAAGGCAGTTTTCGTTTTCCCATCTTACAATCACCTCGGGATGATAATAGTCGTTGCAGTAGGTCCAGTGGAATCGTTCCATTTCTGACAGGGTATTGGAACAATTCGTATATTCGGGGGTATCTCCGCAGGTTTCTCCACCCATTACCAGATAACGGCTTTCGGCTGCCCAAAAAGGCTTTTCGGTGAGCGTGTCGGAAAAAGTATAGTCGTTATAGGCTACTAAAAAACAATCGTTATGCGCAGCAAGCCGGCTCAAAGTTGTTTCGTTATATGCCTCTACTAATGTAATGCTGTCGGCAGGCAAACTGAGGTTATAATAGGTGGCTTTCAATTCGGGGTACCGCAAAGAAACTGTCCGGAATGTGGGTAAAGCACTGAGGAGGCTATCAGTTACTTCTTTTCTGTCAGCCCAATTTTGTGGGGTCAGAGGTGCATTGCTGACAGCTCCAAAATAATCGCTGTAATAGTTTTCGCCCCAGATGCCCCAAAAGCCATTTTGAAGAGTGAGTATCACATCCGCGTGTTGTTGCAGAATTGGCTTTAACTGAGCGATATGTTGCATCACGATGCTTTTAGGCGCATCACCGAAAGGTGGAATTGGATTATTCCAGGCATCTGTATTAAGCACCTCGTTGATATAGGTGAATCGAGGAATTACTTTAAAACCTGCCTGTCTGATTATATTAAAATCGTTATGAAGCGAGGTTAAAAAGCTATTGCTGATTGGGGAGCCGGTAAAAGTGTTGAGTATGATATACCGGAATATCAGAGATTGTTGGGTAGTATTCCGTATTTCGTTTAATTCTTCAACAGTAAGCGGAATAACATCATCTCCGGAAGTTTCGGTATAACGATAAAATCCGCGTTCGGGATTTGGAAAGTTACTGTTATCGGGGGAATAAAACTGAGTACCGGGTTGTGCATATCCGAAGTAAGAACTTAAAAGAAGCAGCAGACAAAAGATGACTTGCATGTAGCATAGTTTCATTCAGCCATAAATAAACGGTTAAATTTTTAAATATACTCTTTGCCCGTATCTTAACCGTATTCAAAATACCCTTTGCTTAGAAAGTATCTTCAAAAGCACATCCATGAATGCTTCTTAAATCAAAGCCTCAGCAACCAAAGTACTAATACTCGTCTTCGTTAAAGAAGAAGTCGGAACGGGTGGGATAATCAGGCCAAATTTCCTCGATACTTTCGTAATAATCCCCTTCGTCTTCCAATTCTTGCAGGTTTTCAATCACTTCAATAGGTGCGCCCGAACGGATTGCAAAGTCAATCAATTCATCTTTGGTTGCAGGCCAGGGTGCGTCTTCCAAATAAGAGGCTAATTCTAAGGTCCAATACATATTTACTAATTAGATTAAGGTTTAGTTTAATAAAATTTTGAAATTTTTCGCAAAAGTAGAAGTTTTATCGTAAATTGCAAGAGGTAAGTCTGCATGACGAAAAAAAAATTACAATAGGGCAGTTATCCAGGCTTGCGGGGGTTCCAAATTATTTCTTCGACATTCATTTCAACAGCAATTTTGCGGCCAAGAACAAACAAATAGTCGGAAAGCCGGTTTAAGTAATGAATGACCATGACATCAACAAATTCTCTGCCCGACAACAGTACAGCCATTCTTTCCGCTCTGCGGCAAACACATCGGGCAATATGACAAAAAGAAACAGCAGTATGTCCGCCGGGCAGCACAAAATTTTTCAGGGCGGGCAATCCTGAATCTAAACGGTCAATTTCTGCTTCTATTTTTTTTATATCATCTTCATACAACGGAGGTGGTTGCGCTTTTACTTTGTCAGGGTTAGTTGCCAGATTAGCCCCTACTACAAAAAGCGTATTTTGAATCTCTGATAAAAAAACACGGTGTTCTTCTTTGTCTGAAACATCCCGCACCAACCCAATATAAGAATTGAGTTCATCAACAGTTCCGTATGTTTCGATGCGGATATGTGCTTTAGAAACCCTGCCGCCTCCAAAAAGCATGGTAGTTCCGTCATCTCCGGTTTTGGTGTAAATTTTCATCGGTTATTGCTTGTGTCGGATGCTCAAACTAAAAAAAAGCCTAAGTATTGTTCAAAGTTGTTACAAAACTTCGACAAGCTCAAAAAAGTTGATTAATACAACTGGTGTCTTTTAGTTCAATTTTTGCGCTGCTTCACTTTTTTACCCAAACTTCTAATTTAAGATTATCTAAGTACACCGGAAAATTGCTATTGTTTAGGGCATAGGCTTTTAACATGGTTGACCGGGGTGCATTATTAGGCACTTTGACAAACATGCTGACTTCGCCCCACACCTTGCCTTTACCTCCCCAAAGCGAAAAGTCGTCATTGCCGGGTTTGCTTTGTATGCGAACTCCCCTCCATTTTTTAAATTTTGGAGTTTCATTTCTCATTTCAACCACTAACCTGCTCATATCCCACCATGAAAACACCCTTTCATTGCTGTAACATTGTGCCGAAACTTTAACATATTCTCCGCCATTTAACTGTAAGCTGTCTAAGGTGCCTGCAATTCCGGGGCTAAATTCTATCTCTTTAGTCAAAACAAAACTCTGCTTTCCGTCATAAACGATTGTGTCATTTACCTGAGTCAAGGTAGTGTCTTCAAAATTGTGAAATACCAAAGTCCGGTCAAACACTAAATCTTTAGGTTGCCATTCGCCGGAATCGAACATCACCAAATCGCGATACTCTAATTCTGTCTTTCCAAAAACACCTCTGTAATATGCAAAATTTGCGACTTCCGTCCAAAGAACACCCAAACTGAACTGATAGGTCTGAAACAGGTTGAGCAATCCGAAGAAAAGCAGAACAAGTGTCAAACCCACTCTTTTTACCAAAGACAAACTTAGGGAAGTAAAAACATAACCCATCGGAATGGCCATCAGTGCATAAGTTTCGACCATTGGGCGGGAACCAAAACCATTGATATAATACCAACACCACCAGCTATAAGCAACATAAATATGAATGGGCATAAACAACAGAATACCGGTGCTGAAAGGGTTTTTGCGTTTATATAACCACCAAAATCCTATCACGCCGAAAATCATCAAAGGGGTATAGCTTAGCCAACCATTTGAAAACCCGATCAACCCTCCTTTCAGATGTGGATGTAAAAAATCAAAGGTTTCGTTTTTATAACTGTAATGCAGCCAATGACCGGTCT
Organism: Sphingobacteriales bacterium; assembly: GCA_016700115.1. Lineage (NCBI taxonomy): Bacteria > Pseudomonadati > Bacteroidota > Sphingobacteriia > Sphingobacteriales > Sphingobacteriales bacterium. Next base: position 5,421,546 of record CP064999.1, read on the forward strand.
GAACTTTCCAGTAAATCAATTGGGGCAGCCCTGCCAATATTGCACCGATTACCGCTGCACCAACTTGCCGGAAATTTCCGGCCACAAATCCCACCCTTTGATGCAAGAGTTTTAAGGAGGTAACTCCATACAAAACAGGAATCAACACACAAATCAATTCTACCGGCCGGATAACGGTAATAAACCCGCAACATAACCCTATCAGAAATCCCCATTTTATTTTCGGGTCATCGTAAAAACGTATCGTTGCATAGAGCAACATTGCATAGAGGGCGAACAAATAGGCGTGGGACATTCCGGGGTTGAATACCGAAAAATAATAAAGATTAGTGCCTAAAGCAACCGTCAGCAAAACTACGGTGGTGATATTATCTGAAAAATAATGAAGCAGCACTTTTCTCAAAAACACCAACCCTACAAAAGAATAACAGGCACCGGCAAATAAAATCAGAAACAGATAGGGCAACGAATACCCATCAGGAGCATACCCTAAAACATGTGCAATAAAATGTGCTAAGGCAAAAAATGGCAATTGCAGAATGGCGACTCCCATTGTATATTTGAAAACCTGACGACCATCCCCAACGGGATGTGCTTCGTGAACACCTAACGGATTATCCGGAGCAGGACCATGATTGACCGCATATTCATATCGTTTGGCAACCGTGCGATGCAGGCTGTCCAAATCGTTATAGATAAATTTTGCAGGCAGGTAGGCGTAATATCCCCAACTATCGCCTCCACCAAGAATATGTCCGTTTTTCCACGGAGCATAAAACAAATACGACCCCACAAATACTAAAAGTATCAGCCCTAAAATATACTTTGACATGCCTGACATTATTAACGGGAAGGAACTTTTTTGTCGGCAAATTTAGTAGGTTTAGTCTTATATTTCATTTTGGTGAAAACTTTTAATAGTCATTGTACTGCTGTCTTTTACCACTACTAAATTTTTTAAAACCTTTTCATTCCTGTTATGTACTTTTCAAAACTTCGAAAAGTCAAACTATTTAACTAACTCCTTAAGATTTTGTCTTAAACTTTAAGGCACTATAAAGTTGATTATACCTTTAGAAAGGCCTTTTTCCGGGTGGAAATGTACCATTTTCGGTTGATAATGAACCGTTTCCAGTTGATAATGACCCGTTTCCAGGTGGAAATGAACCGTTTCCAGTTGATAATGAACCGTTTCCAGTTGATAATGACCCGTTTCCAGTTGATAATGACCCATTTCCAGTTGATAATGACCCATTTCCAGTTGATAATGATCCATTTTCGGTTGATAATGACCCATTTCCAGTTGATATTGGACCGTTTCCAGTTGATATTGGACCGTTTCCAGTTGATAATGACCCGTTTTCGGTTGATAATGAGCCGTTTTCGGTTGAAAATGAACCGTTTCCAGTTGATAATGATCCATTTCCAGGTGGAAATGATCCATTTTCAGTTGATAATGACCCGTTTTCGGTTGATAATGAGCCGTTTTCGGTTGATAATGAGCTATTTTCGGTTGATAATGAGCCGTTTTCGGTTGATAATGAGCCGTTTTCGGTTGATAATGAGCCGTTTTCGGTTGATAATGAGCCGTTTTCGGTTGGAGGTTTTGCTTAAAAAGCAGCCTCTAAGAATTGTTCCTCAATGAAAGCCAATAGTTCAAAATTTTTAGTTAGAAAGCAGGATTTTAAACAATTCTATACAAAAAAATCAAAATCGCTTACAGGAAGTACAAAAAAGCGGTAAATTGGTCTTAATTTATTCACCTTTTCTGCCAAATATGATTTACTAAAGAATCAGGTTTAAATAAACCACCATTACCCTTAGCCATAAAATAAACTATGCAAAAGCAAATATATTTTTACCTCCTGTTTGTTTGCTTTGTAATCTTTGAAAGAACAGAGGCGCAAACCCCTGCAATACAGCAATCAAAACTATATGGCTCTTCCAATTTGTTGAGATTTGAAGCCGATAATTTACCTCCTCTCACGCCTGTCAATCCTCACGATTACCGAAGACAAAGCCGGCGCACTTTCTTTTGGAAGTTTGGAGACGGAGGTTTCAGTTTCGAGCAATCTCCTATCCATACCTACCGCGAAGCCGGTCAATATACGGCAGTGATGGAAAGCACCCGTATTTACAGCGATGATGATATTGATGATTCAGCAATTGACAGAGCATCTGCACCTGTCAATATCAATTTTAACACCGGCTTTGTTTCAAAACGCCCTAACAATGATCTGGCAAATCTGGAAGGGAGCAATATCAGGTTGTTGACCAACAGATCGCCCCGTTCTGGCGATTCTATCACCTATATCATCACCTATCAAAACACCTGTCCTTTTGAGGATAGCGGCTCTCTAATTTTTTTGTTCAACGCTGACCAATTGAACTTAAAATACTCCGAATCTTTCAAATCTGAATTATCTGCTACTTCCGATGGTCAAATCATCTGGACTTTTGACAGTTTGGCAGTAGGTCATCAACGAAACATTTTTATCAGTATGGCTACTGATACCACCGTCCATCCTTCTGATACCATTCTGACACATTTGGTGATACAAAGCACCTGTTCGACTGATACCTTTTCATTGCTAAAAACGGCGGTTAAATCTCACGACCCCAACCGCAAATCCGTATTTCCCGATGTTTTATGCCCCGGAAGTGCGGAGCCATTGTGCTATACCATTGAATTTCAAAATTTTGGTAGCGGGCCTGCCGAAACCATTCAAATCAGAGATTATTTAAGCGTTTTCCTAAATGCCGCTACGTTTCTACCTGTCGAAAGCAGCCATCCTGATGCTCTGGTTTCTGTAACGCCTCCAAGCCCTAACAGGCTTGTTACGTGGCAGTTTATAGACATTAACCTGCCCGGCACACAGCAGGCCGGATATGGAACTACATTTACCGACAAAGACACAAAAGGATATGTTAAATTCTGTATCATGCCGGCCTTGCCTTTAGACCCTTGCAGCGTCATCCCCAATCAGGCAGAAATCATTTTTGATTGCAACCTGCCTATTCCCACCAACACTTGTTATGTAACTGTTCAGCAACCCGGATGTACCGATTGTTGTCAGCAATGTCCTAACACGATGTTGTCCGATTTTGTCAATATTCCTCATTTTGGCGGAACTACTGCCATGGCGCAGGTTTTTTGTCCGGGTAGCGGAAGTCCGAGCAGTGGAATAAGGTATCAGTGGTATCCGGAAGTCTTCTTGGAAGTCCCAAACATCCCACAGTTTTTGTTTTTCGATACCGATGGAAATATTCCTGCCATCACTTATACCCTAACCGTTTGGAATCCGGTACTTTGTTGGTATGCAGTCGATTCTATAACCGTTTACATGGGCGGTTGTTTTAACGGCGATACGCTTTCGATTGATCAGGTAACCGCAACCGACCCCTCCTGCCCCGGTGCCGACGATGCCTCCTTAAACCTGTTAGTTTCGGGAGGAGACCCGCCCTATACGTTGTATAGTTTTAACGGTTGTTTTGCTGTTAGCAACAATTTTAGTATTCCATTAGATGATTTACCCCCCGGAATATTTCCAATTGCTATTGAAGATGCCAACGGCTGTATAGTCAGAGATACATTCCAGATTGCCAACCCCATCTCTTTATGGGTAGATGAAATCACAACCGATGCTACCTGTTGCAGTTGTCCGGACGGAGAATCCGCATTGCTCCCTTCCGGCGGTGTTCCTCCTTATGTTTACCTATGGCAAAACGGAGCAGCCGATTCGTTGGAAACCGGTTTGTTGCCCGGTACTTATTCTTATACGGTTACCGATTCAGAAAATTGTCAGTTTATTTCCTCAGTTCAGGTACAACATCCTGCAAAACTGCAATTGACCGTATTGTTAGAAGGTGGTTTTAACTATGATACCCAATTGATGCGCACCGATTTGAATGATTTTGGTTTGCTTCCCGCCAACCAACCTTTTAACCAATCGCCCTGGAATTATGCCGGCACCGAAACGTTGCCAAATTCGCTGCCACCCGATGTTACAGACTGGGTATTGGTCGAGTTTCGCACTACTCCCGAAACAGTTGCCGTACAAATGTCAGCCATGATTTGGAACAACGGCAACATAACCAATACCTGGGCAGAAACCCATACCGCCGGTTTGTATGTTTGCGGAATCACAACCACTACTCCCTATTATATTGTCGTCCGCCATCGCAATCATCTTGCCGTTATCAGCAGCAGTACTATTGTATTCAACAACAACCCTGTTTACGATTTTACGACTTCTGCGGCACAAGCATTAGGAGCTAATCAGCTAATTCAGGTTGCATTCGGTAAGTTTGCCCTCTATGCAGGCGATTTGAACGCAGATGGAGTGATTACAGTGTCCGACTTTAACCTCTATACGCAACAGTCGTCTTCTGTTAATCAATATTTGGCTGCCGATATTAATTTGGATAAGTTTGTAACGGTTGCCGATTTCAATCTCTATCTTCCCAATGCCAGCCTTATCGGATATAATGCTGTCAGGTATTAGGAAATAAATGTGAGGTTGATAACGCAAATTAATATTATCAACAATTTTAGACCGGAATTAAAGTATTTCAGAAATCACTGCACTCCCATTTTCTTCAGTTGTTTGATAGTCAGGCTGCTGGGTTCATTGCCTTTGAACACGGCAAGTTTGGTTTTTTTGGCACCTTTTCCTTTTGCCTGTTTTTCAAATTCTTCAGCTTCCGAAATTGTGGTATAGGGACCTAAGACAATCATCATGTCGTTGTTCACATATTCTAAGTTGATAGGGGTGTTCAGTTCTGCAAAGTTGTAATAGGTGTTGTTGTCCACAGATTTAAAAGGCCCGATAAAAACTTTGAATTGCAATACTCCGGTAGTGCCTTCGATGGCTTCAAGCAGTTCAGGGGTTTCCTCTTGCGGAGCGGAAACCTCTTTGTTTTTCTTGCCTCTTGGTTTCAATACCTCCATCTCTTCTTCAGCCGGGGTTGTTGAAGAGGGGGTCAGGTTAGTAATTCCCTGAATAATGTTTGCTTTAATTTCGATGCGGTTATTTTGTTCATGAAGTTCTTCGGGACATTCCGCACCGCTGACACAATGATTGAGCAGCATTGATTCTCCATATCCCTTTGTGGTAATTCTTCCGGGAGCAATTCCTTTCAATATCAGATTTTCGCGAACAGCAGCGGCTCTTTTCTGACTGATTTCGAGGTTGACAAAATCATTCCCCCTTGAGTCGGTATATGCACTGATTTCGACCCCAACTTCCATCCACTCTTTCAGATAGTTCACCAATTTGTCCAACTCTTTGTCGGCTGCCGAATCAATATACCAGTCGCCGGGCTTAAACCTGATTTTATTCATGCCTAATGCTTCGTTCAACAAGGCATTTGTCGTGATAGGCTGCTCTACTTCGGTGGTTACTTTTTTGGTGTTGGGCATGGCATCGGTAAAAGCATCATCCGGCACTTTTTCGAAAAAATAAATATCATCTTCTCCAAATCCTCCCGGTCTGTTTGAGGCAAAATAACCCCAGTTTTTGTCTTCACTCAAAGCAAGGCTGAAGTCATCATAAGCCGAATTAAATGGCGCTCCGATATTGACAGGGGCTAACCAGCCTCCCCGTGTATATCGGGTATAAAACAAGTCTAATCCTCCCAATCCGGGATGTCCGTTTGAAGCGAAAAACAGGTTTCCATCGAAATGTATGTAAGGGAACAGTTCATTTCCTGCTGTATTGATTTCGGGACCTAAGTTGATGGGACGACTCCAGGTAGAATCAATCTTTGCACACATATAAATATCAGTTCCCCCGTACCCTCCTTCCATATCAGAGACCAGATACAGGGTTTGTCCATCGGGAGCAATAAAAGGATGGGTCATAGAATAAGTACGGGTTCCGTCGTTCAGGTCTTCACTGTTATTAAATCTAAACCGGTTGATATTGCTCCATTTTTGGTTATTGTCTTTTACTGCGGTATAAAGTCCCAAGACCAAGGCACCTTCGGCATTTTTCACCTTTTGCCCGCGAAAGAGTGCGTTCCGCGTAAAAATAGCTGTATCGCCAGAAGCAGAAAAGGTTATCGGCCCATCATTGTATTGGCTGTTCACACTTCCTCTCAAATATTGGGGAGGCAGATAGGTTTGTTTGTCTGACTGTTGGCTGAAATACAGTTTAAGATACAGATTGTCTGCACTTTTTTTGCTTTTGCTGCTTTTGCCGCCCATCAGTTGTTGCCGGTTGCTGCAAAACACAATCCCTTCATTGTAAATCACAGGTCCAAAGTCTGATTGCGCCGAGTTAACAGGCAGTAACCATGTGTTAAAGTCGTAATTATGTTCGGTCAGTTTGTCAATCATATCACAACCCTTTGCCAATTTGTTTCCCATTTCGTTGTGTTTGCCGTACTCCATAAACCATATACGGGCTTCGTCGCATTTGCCGTTTGTCTGAAGAACCTGTGCAAAATGCAGTTTACGGGTAAACTCGTGCGGAGGTAGATTCTCCATTGATTTTCTGTACCAATATTCGGCGTTTTCAAAATCTTTGGTCAAATGATAGCAGACGGCTAACTTTAATTTTACCTCTTCAAGGTTGTCTTTTAACAACACATCGCGGTATAGTGGTATCGCCTGATGATAGGCGTAGGCATTGTATAGTTTATCTGCCTGACTGAGCAGTTTTTTAACTGCCGGATCCTGAGCATGTAAATGATGCAATCCTGCAACAACTAAAAGGGTTAAAAACAGAATTCGAAAAATATCTGAGCGCATATCGTTATTAATGGTTAATTATTAATAGTTAATGGTTTAACGGATTACCGGGAACATCCCTAAATGTTTAAAAACAAACGACCAGACATCGGTATAAGTATCAATAATTTGTTTGACTGTTTTACCTTGCCCTCCGCCTCCATGTCCCGACATAGATTCTATTCTGATTAGCTGTGGTTGATTTCCCGTATTATCATGTTGGAGACGGGCAGTATATTTATAGGAATGAGCCGGAACTACGCGGTCGTCTCTTTGAGCAGTCATCACCATAGTTGCCGGATAAGGAAGCCCGGGTCTGATATTGTGATATGGAGAATAGGGATATAAAAACTTAAACTGTTCGGCGTTATCACTGCTTCCATATTCGCTGACCCATGCCCAACCGATGGTGAATTTGTGAAAACGAAGCATATCCATTACCCCGACAACCGGTAGTGCAACTGCAAACAGTTCCGGCCTTTGATTCATGACTGCCCCAATCAGCAACCCCCCATTTGAACGGCCGGTTGCAGCTAATTTCTGTGGTCTTGTATAGCCCTCTTTAATCAAATACTCTGCTGCGGCGATATAATCGTCAAATACATTTTGCTTTTTCTCCAGCATACCCGCTTTGTGCCATTCTTCACCATACTCACTGCCTCCACGCAAATTTGCTACGGCATAAATCCCGCCACTTTGATAAAACGGCAGGTTTTCGATTTTAAATTCCGGAATGCGGGAAATGTTAAATCCGCCATACGAGTAGAGCAGACAAGGGTGCTGACTGTTGAGCGAGATTCCCTTTTTATGAGTAATAAACATCGGAACTTTAGTGCCATCTTTTGACCGGTAAAACACCTGCTTTGTTTCAAAATCGCTAAAGTCGAAATCTATTTCGGGTTGGTAAAACACCTCGTTTTGATGAGTAGTTAAATCGTATTTAAAAATTGTGGGCGGATAGAGAAAAGATTCGAAACTGTAAAAACAAACCGGTTCTTTTTTATCGGCAGAAATTCCGCCGGCAATTCCGATTCCCGGAAGGGGGATATCTCTTAAAAACACGCCATCGGTTGTATATATCCTAAGATGACTGTTCACATCTTTCATATATTCGACCAACAGGTTTCCGTTTGCGGAATACACGTTGTCAAGTACGGCATCCGTTTGTTCGGCCAACACAGTTTTCCAGAATTGTTCTTCCGGTTTTCGGGGGTCAATCAACACGAGGCGGTAATTGGGGGCTTTGTAATTAGTTTTTACCAGCAATTTGTCATTCAGGTTATCAACCACCGCCAAAGACTGGTCTGTGCTGCTCATGATGGGATAAAAGCCGGATTTCCATTTTTCTGAATATGCGTAATACAATGCATTGCCCGATGAAGAACCGCTTGATACAGACAACAAAATAAATTGTTCGTCTTCAGTAACCGAAACCCAGAAACTCAATCTCGGATTTTGTTTGTTTTCATAGACCAATATATCTTCTGACTGAGGCGTGCCTATTTTGTGGTAAAACACTCTTGCCGCTTCATTTTTTGCCGACAATTCCTTCCCTTTTTCAGGTTGGTCAAAACGGGTGTAAAAGAACCCGTTTTTATACCAGGCTGCGCCCGAAAACTTGATGTTATGGAGGGTATCGGACATTGGTTTACCGCTTTCTACTTCTAAAACCTGAAATGTTTGCCAGTCTGACCCTCCTAAAGAAGTGCCATAGACCATATATTTATAGTCTTTCGAAAAAGAGGTGGTAGTCAGTGCAACAGAGCCATCTTCAGAAAAAGTATTGGGGTCGAGAAATTTTTCAGGAGCGGCCGTCAGTCCTTTTTGCCGGTAAAAAACACTATGGTTCTGCAGCCCGTTGTTTTTGAAAAAATAGTAATAATCCCCCTGCTTTCGTGGTGCCGAAACCTTTGGGTAGTTAATGAGCCGGGTCAATTGTTCAGACAAAACATTTTGAAAGCCGGTTGATTCAAGATATTGATTTGTCAGGTTGTTTTGTTGATTTATCCATTGCTGAGTTTCGGCACTGTTCTCGTCTTCCATCCATCTGTAAGGGTCGGCAACAATAGTTCCGAAGTAATTATCGGTCTGATTGTCAACCCGGGCATCGGGATATTTCATAGGTAACTGATTGGGTGTTTTGATAAATTGGTAAGGGCCATTTTCTGCTCCCCAAACCTGTTTTCCGGTTTGGTCAAAACCCTGATCCCAGCTCGATAAACTGTTTTCGGTGATGGTTACTTTAGAGGTGGCATAAGCCGCGCTTTTCAATTCACTTGGGCAGGATTTTATGCCGGTTTGTCCCGTAAAAGTTTGGTTGTTTTTTTTGAGTGTTACAGCACAACCTTTTAATTGTGTAAGTACCTGAGGGTTGATCTGATTGAATAAAGTTTGATTACTCCATTGCCCTACGTATCGCTCAGGTTGTGGTAGTGTGTAAATTCTGCTTTCAAAACTATTTTTACCTTTCGCAACAATTTGATAGATGCGTTGCCTGTAAGGCCGGGAAGTATTTTCAGCAACAGATTGTTCAACATACAACCATTTGCCATCTGTCCGGTGTTGCCACACAGGGTGCATTTCCAAAACAATGTTCAGATAATTTGTATCGGAGAGCGATTGCTGATAGCTGTTATAGGAGCCTTGCATCCAACTGACAAGCAGCTCCAAATCTTTGTTATTTCCTGACTTTTGTGCCAACAAATCAGCTTGAAAGGAATTTGGATAGGCCCAACCAAGAAACAGGAAACAATAACAGCAAATATGTGTGGCGTGAAAATTTCTAAAAAGTCTCATTATTAAAATCAGTAGGTTGTTTAATCTAATTGTCAGCTATGATTTTGAAAGAGCCGGTATTCCGTTTATTTCTTTGGAGGGTTTTTTCTGACAGGAGTTTTTGCTTTAGCGGGTGCGGGTTTTTTTTCAGGAATCTCCGTCTTTTTCGCGGGTTGTTTGTCCGCTTCGGCTTTCGGTTTTGTTTTGGGCTTTGATTTTTTAGGAACCACGTATTTGAAAACAGACATGCCAAGGGGTGGAAGGGTGGCTGTAAAAGAATGGGTGCGGTAGTTCCAGGGGGTATTGACAACAGGCATCGGTTTTGTGTTTAACACTCCGCTTCCCCAATATTTCGGATCGTCTGTGTTAAAAATTTCTTTCCATTCGCCTGTGTCCAGATTAGTGCCAATCCGGTAGTTTTCGCGAACCATTGGCGTGCAGTTCAGTGCTATGATTAAATCGTTGTCCGGATTTTCTCCTTTTCGCATAAAAACTAAAGTAGAGCCTTTGTAATCGCCAACCTCTATCCAGTCGAATCCTCTTGTATCGAAATTATATTCGTACATGGCAGGTTCATTGCGCAATAATTGGTTTAAATCGGCAATCAATTGTTGAATCCCTTTATGTGGGTCGTAATTTAACAAGTGCCAGTCGAGGCTGCCTCCAAAATTCCATTCGTTATATTGGCCAAACTCACCACCCATAAACAGCAACTTTGCTCCCGGATGGGTAAACATATAAGACATCAGGAGTCTGAGGTTGGCAAACCTTTGCCATTCATCACCCGGCATCCGCCGGATTAACGAACCCTTACCATGTACCACTTCATCGTGTGAAAAGGGCAACATGAAGTTTTCGGTAAAGGCATACATAATGCTGAACGTGATGGTGTTATGGTTAAACTGCCTGAAAAAGGGGTCAATGCTGAAGTATTTCAAGGTGTCGTGCATCCAGCCCATCATCCATTTCATTCCAAATCCCAGTCCCCCTAAATAAGTCGGACGTGATACCAAAGGAAATGCGGTCGATTCTTCGGCAATTGTCTGCACATCTGGGTAATGTTTATAAATAGCTTCATTGAGTACTTTGAGAAAATGAACAGCTTCCAGATTTTCATTACCGCCTTTATGGTTGGGCTGCCACTCGCCTTCGTTTCGTGAATAATCTAAATACAGCATGGAGGCTACGGCATCAATTCTGAAACCATCGGCATGATATTTATCAAACCAAAACAAGGCATTGCTGATCAGAAAAGAGCGGACTTCGTTTCGTCCATAATTAAAAATCAAACTCGACCAGTCGGGATGATAGCCCAACTGAGGGTTGGGATGTTCGTAAACACAAGAACCGTCAAAATTGGCCAAGCCGTGGGCATCGGTAGGGAAATGAGAGGGCACCCAATCTAATATTACCCCGATATTGTTTTGGTGAAATTGCCCGACTAAGTACATAAAGTCCTGAGGAGTTCCAAAACGGGAAGTTGGAGCAAAATAACCCGTTATCTGATAACCCCATGAAGGGGAATAAGGATGCTCCATGACCGGCATCAACTCGACATGGGTAAAGCCCATCTGTTTGACATAGGCTACCAGTTCGTCTGCCATTTCCCGATACGACAGAGAACTGCTTTCTTCTTTCGATTTGCGTTTCCACGATGCAAGATGTACCTCATACACGGAATAGGGTTTGTTGAGGGCGTTGTGTTCGTGGCGTTTTTGCATCCAGTCTTGGTCTTTCCATTCGAAGTTCAGTTCACGCACAACGGATGCAGTGTTAGGGGGCGTTTCACTGTAAAAGGCAAACGGGTCTGATTTGTCGAAGGATAAATCGTAGTTGTAGGAGTAAATCCGGTATTTATAAATATCTCCGGTTTTTACATGGGGTATAAAACCTTCCCAAATTCCGGATGTGTCCCATCTGACATATAGTTGATGTTCCGCATCGTTCCAACCGTTAAAATTACCGACAACGCCGACCTTTTGTGCTGCCGGTGCCCATACGGCAAAGTAAACTCCATCCGTACCATCTAACTGAACAGGGTGTGCCCCCATTTTTTCGTATAATCTGAAATGGTTTCCCGCTTGAAACAGATGAATATCAAAATCGGTAAACAGTGAATGAGCGATTGTTTTGTTGAGCATGATTTTCTTTTACGATTTGCGATTTATAAGAGACGCACGGTCGTGCGTCTCTTCGGGATGCAAAATTACCCTTAATTAAATAGAAAACTGACATAACCCTCTGTTTTTTGTACCTTTGCCCGTCTGTTAACCTTAATATATTAGCTATTGCTAAAAAATGCTCTTAAAAAATGAAAAAAAACCGGATTGTTTTGATTGATGGCTGCCGAACTCCTTTTTTGCGCTCCGGCACCGATTATATGGACATGATGTCTTATGAACTTGGACAGTTTGCCATTAAAGGCTTGTTGCATAAAACAGGACTTGACCCAAACCTTGTAGATGCTGTCATTATGGGAACGGTCATTTCAAATATAAGAACCAGCAATGTTGCGCGTGAAGCAGCCCTAACTGCCGGAATTCCCTATACTGCCCCCTGTCATACCGTAACTATGGCTTGTATTTCGGCAAACAGAGCTATTGCAGATGGCGTTTATGCTCTGATGGCCGGACATGCTCAGGTTGTTGTTGCCGGAGGGGTTGATACTACCTCTGACACCCCAATCGGTTTTTCAAAAACCATGCGCAAAAAACTCTTCAAAGCCCAAAAACTAAAAAGTACGATGGACTTTGTAAAGTTTGCCACGACTTTGCGTCCTACCGATTTTATGCCCGATAAACCGGCCATTGCCGAATTTAGTACCAACCGTACTATGGGTCAGGATTGTGAGATTTTGGCTGCAAAATACGGAGTCAGCCGGCAACAACAGGACGAATTTGCCGTTCGCTCTCATCAGTTAGCCGGTAAAGCTGTTCAAAACGGAAGTCTTGGTGCAGAAATGACCCCCGTAGCAATCCCTCCTTCTTTTATGCCAATCAATAAAGACAACGGCATCAGACCGGAAACTACTTATGAAGGTGTCGCTAAATTAGCGCCTGCTTTTGACCGTCAGTTTGGAACCATCACCGCCGCCAATGCTTCGTTTCTGACCGATGGTGCTGCCGCAGTTTTACTGACTACCGAAGAAAAAGCCGCAGAACTTGGATTGACTCCCAAAGCCGTCATTACCGATTTTACCTTTACCGGACAGGATCTGGAAGAAGAACTCCTGCTTGGCCCTACTTACTCTATTGCCAAACTGCTTCAACGTGCAAAATTACCTTTATCCGGCATAGATGTATTTGAATTGCACGAGGCTTTTGCCGGACAAGTGTTAGCCAACCTCAATTGCTTAGCTTCCGATGAGTTTGCACAACAAAAGTTAGGTCTTTCCAATGCTGTTGGTACTATCCCTATGGATAAACTGAACCTGTGGGGTGGCTCACTTTCTATCGGGCATCCCTTTGGCGCAACCGGTGCGCGTTTACTCACCACCGCCGCCAACCGCCTGATAGCCGAAAACGGACATCGTGCCTTAATCGCAGCCTGTGCCGCCGGCGCTCATGGTCATGCCATGATTATTGAAAGGTATATGCCTTAGTGGTTACAATGATTTCACCTCTTCGAGGTTGTATTTTTGACGGGCATACCGACTTACATTTTAAGGTATGGTCTGCACAACGCTTACTGCTCCTGCTCCCCCTTCGTTCCATTGAACGGTAATCTGGTAAGTGCCTTGTCCCGATAAAATAACACCATCTCCGGTCAAAGACCATTGGTAAGTTGCTCCTGCAAGGTTGGGAGAACAGGTGTAAATCACCGTTTCGGAGGTGCAGGCCTGGGGGATGGATGAGGTAATTGTGGGTTGGCTGATACAGGGCGGATAGAGAATACCGCAATTGTTTTGGTCAATCTGCAGAAACATATCATCAAAATAGGAATCGTTGTCGCTGCCGGCCTCTCTTGTGCCCATGAGGACAAACCTGATTTTACCACAGTCTGCAGGAATCGTATCCGATTGATTAAAATATTCCCAGGTGCCGGAGTGTGAACCATAAGTAGGGGTACTGGAAATAACAACCCCTCCTACGGTCAAAAAGTCGAGCCTGAATTGTGGGAAATCTGTCCCGTTGTAGTCGCTCAAATATCCTCCAAACTTAACAAAAGCATTGCCGGTACTTATGGCGGATGCATATTCATTAACATTCACCTCCTGCCAGCCCTCCCCATAAGGATTGTCTTCACAAACACCACCAACGGCAAACAAACGGGAGCCGGAATGTGCATTGTTGCCGGCACATTGCCCGCTTGTGATAGATTCAAACGAACCTGCTATTTCCGTCCAGTTGTTCGTACTGATTTCGGCACCATTATTTAGCAACAAATTGGGCGATTGGCTGGAACTGCCGGTTTGAAAACTGACAGGCTCACTCCACTCGCTCCAGGCAAGGCTTCGGTCGCGGTAGCGAACCCTCCAGTAGTAGGTAGTGTTGGGCTGAAGGGTGTTGATATGTTCATTTTGCAGGTCATCGCCGGCTTGGGTATCTATGTTGCGGTATTCGTTTTTGTATTGCCTCCATTGGTCGGTTTGAAGGTTGGTAAACCCGGCATCGGTAGCAATCTGCCATTGAGCAGCACCTTGTAAGTCTTCGTCAGGGTCGTTGTATGCACTTGCGGTAAACAACACCGTACAATCGGGAGAAATGAGGTCATCCTGAGCAGGGAACCAGGCAACTGGCCGAGTTGGCGCATTGTTGTAGCGTTTTATATATACACTGTCGCGCAGCACATTATCGAGAACGGCATTTTCGTTGCCCCGACTGATGCGTTTCAGCACAAACCGGGGGTTATCTCCTGCATGAACAGAAGCCCAGACAAAACCATAATCGTCCTGACTCACCACATGTTCGGGGTAGTCTGTTTGAGCAAACTCGTCCCAATAATCAATATTCCCTCCGGCAGTAGCCACATTTACCATCACATGATTGTGGTTTTGGCTATGCCCCCTTGAGTAGGCATGGGTATGCCCGTAAAAGTGAACACTGGGTTTGCCGCATGAGGTAGAGAAGTTTTCCATGATAGAGATGATTTGGCCGGTGTAATCGAGATTGCCCGCCGGCCAAAGTTCGGAATGATGGGGATGGTGCATTTGGGCAAAAACAAAATCAATATCCGTATCGGCACAGGCATCGTTCAACACTGTTTGAAGCCAGTCTAACTGAGTTTGTATCCGATAACCGGTGTTTGAATCCAAGCCGATGATGCGCACGTTAGAGTAATCTTTATACCACCAGTGTTCTTCATAACCGGATGTGCCGTTTTGTGGCAGTTGAAAATATTTGAAGTAGGTAGCGGTATTGACCTCGTGATTGCCCAATACGGGGTAAACAGGGATGTACTTGAGCAGGTTTTCGGCCATATTGAAAAACGTGTTTTTCCATTGGTTGTAGTCCAGTCCGTTGTCCACCAAATCACCCGGTAACATTAAACAAGCAATTTCGGCAGGCAAATCATTGCTGCTCAGGTCAATCACATAGTCTATGACCCCATCGTTACAGATTTCGTAAAACTTATTGGGGTTTCCGCCGTCTTGCTGCATATCGCTCATCAATACGATGTTAAAAGACTGTTCGGCGCTTTGAAGGGGCGGGGTAATGAAGTGGTAGATTTCGCTGACCATGCTACCGGTTTTTACCCTGTAATAATACCGCTTATTGGCATCCAATCCCGTCAGTTGAACGGTATGTATTTGTGTGAGCAGCAATCCTGTTTGAGCAGTTCCGTTAGTAGTATTCCCAAGTTCGACGGTTAACCCCCACTCCACAATACTTTCTGTATTAATTGAGGTTTCCCATAAAATATAGATAGAATTAGGTTCCGCATCCTGAAGATATGGTTTGACCAATAGCGTTTGTGCATCAACTGCAAAGAATCTGAACAGAAATAAGCAAGAAGTTAAGAGTAGGCGATTCATGGGAAATATTGAGGTGTTGAATGTTTGAGGGATGTTTGGTGGTGGATATGGTTTTGCTTAGCCATTCATTTTATCTTTATTCCAATTTAAAGGGTTGTTTTCAATATAATATGAAATGGTGTGGTATTCCAAATCATTCCTGATGATATGGTCGTGATAATTGGGTTGAAAAAAATGATTATGACGATTGTATTTTGGAATTTTCAATTGACGTTCGTCAATATTATCATCAATTTTTGTATTTACGGCAGATTTAAAACCCGCAATGAATGATGAAATGGATTTGGGTAACCGAACGGGTGGGTTGCGTTTGATGGATGATAAATCGGGGGGTTCGATGGGTAGAGACACACGGCCGTGTGTCTGTACGGATTCGATGGATTCGATGGATTCGATGGATTCGATGGATTCGATGGATTCGATGGATTCGATGGATTCGATGGGTAGAGACACACGGCCGTGTGTCTCTACGTGTGTCAATTCATTTCCCGTTTCAATTACCAATTCATTTCCCGTTTCGTGTGTATCAACATCATCCCCCGCCAAACCATCACGATTTTCATTGCAAATTTCAATAATGGTGTGTAAATGGTTGGGCATTAAAATAAATTGGTGCAATATTAATTCATTCCGAATTTCAAATGATTTAAACCATTCCTGTTCCACGATTTTCCCAAAATCTGATAATATCATTTCGTTGTTTTCGATAATGCCCAAATTACATTCCCTGTTTTGTGTTACAATGGTTAGAAAATATAGACCATCGGCCGAATAATCCCAATTGGGTTTTCGGTGCGATTGTATCCGGTATTTATTTCTGTATTTATCCATTAAAAAACATTTTTTTCTAACATTTCTTCTTAGTTGATACACACGGCCGTGTGTATCAACACGGCCGTGTGTATCAACCCACAAATAAAACCAATTCCAGTTAAACCGCCAAAGGTTACATAAATTTCAATCTATTTACCTCCCCAACACAAAAAAGCCCTCGCCATTTTGGGAGAGGGCTTTTTGTAAATGACATTCCTTTCAAATCATAGCTTTTCCACCTCAACCTTCCCTTCGGTACGATATTTAGCGGCAGCACCACCCTTACCTATCGGGTGGGGTATGATGCACAAGTAAGCATTTCCATGTTCAATGGTCAGGGTATTTTAGTGGACTCGCCCATTCAACAGGAGTTCCGTGCCGAAGGGCAGTACAACATGACCCATTCCCCGCCTTCCGGTTTGCCGCAGGGGGTTTATTATTATGTGCTGTATGTGTGCGAACAGTATATTACGAGGGTGGCGATAAAGATTGATTAGCCCTGTCTAAACATGCAGTCCGGCGGTTTCTTTTGACCGGAAAAAAGCCACAGATTTTGTTGTTCTATCAAAATACTGCCGCAATTGGAACAAACATCAACAAAAACACTTATTTTCACAAAGTTTTTTTTGTTAACGGACAGTTTTGACATTCGCCATAAAAATTTCGTGCCGCCAAACAAAAAACTTTAACCATTTCTTACACGCAAACACCGGTAAAATTGAAAACACCATCAACATCAGCCTGCGTTTATTTATTAGTTTTGTGTATTGTCGCCGGCACATTGTCGGGCTGCGGCAGTTGGTTTGCCAAACGGCAGGCAGAAGAAAAAGGTAAATCGGCGCAAAAGATGATTGTTGATGTGCCGATTACTGTACAAAATCAACCAACTTACCTATGCCCAAAATTATTGGCGGGAAGCCGAAGCACTTCGACTAACAATTTTTTGTATGTTTTAGATACAAGCGATATCAACTGTATAGCCACTAAATGGCAGGATTTATTTGGAGAAGGCAAACTGTTTCCATTTAGGAAAGAAGATAGCCTTGCATTTGAACGAAAAGACAACATGGTTTGGAACAAACAATGGGACGAAAATTATACATATAAACAGTACTACAAAGGTATTCCGGTTGAAAATTCACGAGTTATGCTGAATTTTAAAAACGATAAAATAATACGCTTGGTAGGCACGTATTTCCCCAATCTCGACATAGACACAACGGGCATGATAAGTAAGGAAGAGGCAGCAAGAGTGGTGTTGAAACAGCGCAATATTCCAGACAGTCTGTACAACAAAGTCCTACCCTCAATGCTTAGACTTTCGAACATAGGTGTATTGCCGAGTTACAATAAAATATTTTATGCTTTCCGGTTTTACGTGGGTTCGGATAAAGGTACTTGGATTGTAAATGCGGTAACAGGGCAGTTTCACAGTTATGTTCTACCCGATTGGAACAATACCTATTAAAATACTTAATATTACACCGAATTTATCGTCCATAAACAGGCAGTGCGTCCGGCATAAAAATTTAGTGCTGCCAAACAAAAAAATTTAATTGTTAATTTCACGCAAACACAGTTAAAAATGAAAACACCATCAACATCGGCCTGCATTTATTTATTAGTATTTTGTATTGCTGCTGGCACATTGTCGGGCTGCGGCAGTTGGTTTACTCATAAGAACGCACAAGGCAACAAGCAAAAAGAACAAGAAAAAGATCCTGCAACACTACTGAACAACAAAACGGCAGCAATTCCCCTTGACTCTATAATCTTGAGAACCGAAACAGACGTAACCGGAGGGGCAAGCGGGTATATAAGATATTACTTTGACACCACTAAGCTAAAGTATTTCCCCGATTTGAATGCACAAACTATATACACTAATCCGGAGTATAAGAAGGCCTTGTTTGGGTGGGGAGACGATTATACCGTAAAATCTACCTGGCTATATTACAAAGGCATTCATTATTATCGTTTTACATGTTCGGCACATGAAAGAAATGGCAAGCTAATCACTGCAAATGGCATAAAATTCATACCTTTGGCCGACCCCTCCGATATAAAAATCAGCCCCGAGCAAGCCATAGAAATCATGCTGGCGCAAGATTATCCAACAAGGAAAGAAGAATATCGCACCAGATATTTAGATTCGTTGGGGTACATTCCGGCTCGTATGGATTCTATACTCAGGGAATATCCTTATGATTTTACAAAAGACTATTTACCAAATGCTATGTTCCCATGGGAAACAAAAAATTCGGATAAAGTAGATGTATCTAAACACTATGCTTATCCAAAACCCAAATTAATATATTTAGCTTCGGCAACACCGGAAAGCCCGCTTGTTTACAGAGCTGAATTGCAAACGCTACGAAATTCATGGGAAGTATATATAGATGCCGTTACAGGAAAAGTATTGATTAAATACAGGCAAGATGATCATTTTACCTGCGACCCCATAGTACCCTAGAACTATACTGCTGATTATTTATATTATTATAACAGTACAAGCCCAATGCCAGTTATTCCTGTTTCTGTTTGTAATTTTGGTTCATGCACAGAATATCGGTTATCTACTGACAATTTGCAAGTTTTTTGCCAAAGCGGATTTTTTAACGGTTGGGTAGCTAACCCCCGCCAGTCATTTATAGATTGGACATTAAACGGACCAGATATTGAAAACAAACATTATTCGCCGGCTATAAACATTAGTAATATAACTTTGCCAAGCACAATTGACAACGGAGACGGAGCGGCTACTTTTGGCATAGTGGCGGGGTCGGGCAGCACTACTTTTACTTATTCCGGCACGCAAATACTTACAACCATCGGTTTGGTTAGCAGCAGTATTCCTATAACAATAAGCGGTCAGATTGCAAACAACTTGACTGCGGGCATTTATGAACTTACCCTAACCGATGATAATGGCTGCGTATATACTGAATATGCGGCGTTAGGCATGCAAGGCGGCCCTGACGTAACGGGCAACGTAACCGAAGCGGCAGATTGCTATAATAATACAGGCAATATTCATTTATCTGTTGCAAATGTAGCCAGCTTTGGCGGGCAACTGCCGCAAATATGGATTAAGGGACCGTTTAATACTGCCGGATTTGTTGTTCCTCCTATTTTTGGCATAACTGACAATAACTACGAATTTGATTTGAAACAATTTAATGATCCGATTAGCGGTACTGAAGATCATTATCCGCTGCCTCCGGGCAATTACGCCATATTAGTACTCAATCCCTACAACAACACGGTTGGAGGTTTCAATATACGAATTAACTATCCGGCCGGAGGCTGCGAAACAGAACGCAGGATATTGGAAACCGCCCATTGGGCTATTGATAGAACCCAAAACATATTTAAGGGAGACAACAGCGCAATAAATGGAGGTACGGGCATAAATTTGCAGTTCCCGTCAAGTATTCAAATACAATATGGGGCAACTGTATATACTGATGGTTATTGTCAGTTAACCAATTCGCCCCACCCCATTTGTGTTGGTTTGGTTAACGATGCCAATTATAACGCAAAATTTATACCCAATACCATTGTTGGGCCCGAAATGGCAAACAACGGTAAAACGCTGTTTAAAGTAACCCGAGGAATTTCAGCAACATATCCTACTGTAAGTTTGGATGTAATGGCACACGAATACGGACATGCCCTTAACCGATATGGAGTAAGCGTATCTGCAAGCACAACGGATTCCGAAGCCGAAGCCATTAATGAAGGGTTTAGCGATATAATCGCATGCATTGTGGAGTCAACCTGTAAACCTTCTACTGACCCGAATATATGGATTATAGGCGATGCGTTTCCAACATCTTTTCCCAAACGAAATATTGCCAACCCGAACACAAACCACTTTCCTGCCATATATGAAGGTCAGTATTGGAACCCAACACCGGACGATGAGGCTATATATGGTCTTCAATACATCAGGTCAAGCGTATTTGCTTATTGGTTTTATTTGTTGGCAACCGGCGGTTCTCAAACCGTAAATGGCATTTCTTATACAGTAGAGGCAATAGGTATGGAAAATGCGGCAAAAATAATCTTAGCCGCTTTTGTAGATGAAAGTTTTGATCTTAGTATCCCTGCAAACCAAAACTACCATGGTCTTTGCGCCGCCACCATAAAAGCTGCCGATGCCCTGTTTCCTGCTGATAGCGAGGGCAATTGCAGCTCGCAGTTGAAGCAAGTATATGCAGCATGGAAAGCGGTAGGCGTTAACTGCCCAATGCCGACGGGTATCATTTGTACTTTATGCTCAGAAGTTGAACCCGAAAATGCTATTTGCGACAACCACCTCCCCTACATCCAATCGGTGCAGATTAACGATATTGCCACCGGCTACATCATAGCCCACCAAAGTTGGGAGCTAACCGAAAGCCAAACCCATCTATGCCTTGTCAACAATATTGAACCCGAACAAACAACAGATTTAACACAGGGGCTGTTTTTAACCGTCGTTACTTCCGAGCCAATGAGTAATTTAGCATTTGCAGGTGCTGTTGCTCCAACCGGAATTATCTATTACTCAGGTATCAATCAGGTTTCCGGTAGTGGAACTAACTGGTTTTTTACATTATCGTCCTTTAATTTAGCGGGGTTTGACAGCAACACTGATTATAAGCTGCGATTTAGCGGACAAGATTTGGCGGGCAATGGCCTGATAAGTATGCATGAATATGAGGGTGCTAATTCTACCCCTCCTTGTATTGCTACAAATGCCTTGCCTTACAAAGATACCAATGAAAATTGGGTGAATTATATATCCGGGTATGACAAATCCTTTGGATTTACTTATAGATGCAACTTATCCGTCGAGCTTCTCATAGTATGTAATTATACAAGTACGACATCTTCCGTGTATTTCGATATAAATATTACTTCGTGTGCTGAAGATGAAGTAACTTGGTTAGCTCAGATGGATTGGGATGGAGATGGCAATTTTGACCAAGAAAGCTTTGTAAACAATTCAGTCAATATGGGAACTTCAATACTTTACAATTCGACAAGCAATGGGCAAGCACAACTTACCTTTACGAACACTATAACGGGTGAGCAGTTGGTGTTGAATGCCTATTGCAATGATATTCCCGTTTCCGATGAATGTGAAAATGCCCCTCCCGATTTTGATGATTCCACTTTCTCCCAAAATCCTCATTATTGTTTGGGAGAATCTGTCTGCATCACCTACTATGTTACCGATCTTAATCCTATTGAAAACGTAGCTTGTTCGGTTGCAGACGCAACGCACACCTACCAGTCGGGGTATCACCATAATCCCGATGCCCCAAATTATGATGATGCCTATTATTGGCAATCCGGCACTTTCTGTTTTACACCGACCGCCTCGGATGCAGCACAGGGCGACATAGTTGTTTTCCTTTCGGCAACAGATTTAGTGGCTTCTTCGTGCCAACTAATAGGGCATGCTGCTTGTATTGTTACCAACCTCTGCTGCCCCACCGGCTTCGACTATCCGCAAGAATTGGAAGCAGTTTATGACTGCAACGGCGACCTTTACCAACCCGCAGAAGCAACCGTTACCGCCCTCACCAACGGATGCAACCTCGACTTTACCCTGAATGGAAGTTCCAACCATACCCTGAGCCATCTCGGAGAAGGCGTTTACGACCTCACCCTGTCGTTCAACAACCAAACCTATCTGATTGAAGACGCGATTACGGTTTCGGGCATTTATATGGACGACGGCAACCTGCAAATTACCCACACCACTCAACCCAGCCTTGCCGCCTGTAGCAGCGACCAATGCAACGGACAAATTACCCTATCCGTTGCCGGAGGAAGTGGCAACTATACCTACCATTGGAGCGATTGCATCCCGCCGCCCGGCGAAATGATGTTGCCTTGCAACAGCCCTTTGCGCAATTACCTTTGTACCGGAAGCTACACCGTTACCGTTGCAGACGACCTGACCGGCTGCGAAACGGTTTATACTGCCAATGTGAATCTATACTATCCACCCAACGCCGGCGTTTTGTCCGACAATGAGTTCAGTGTCAGCCCTACGGTATTCAGCGGCAGCACCACCCTGACCTATCGGGTGGGGTATGATGCACAGGTGAGCATTTCCATGTTCAGCAGTCAGGGCATTTTGGTGGATGCGCCCCTTCAGCAGGAGTTTCGCGCCAAAGGGCAGTACAACATGACCCATTCCCCGCCTTCCGGTTTGCCGCAAGGGGTTTATTATTACGTGCTGTATGTGTGCGAACAGTATATTACGAGGGTGGCGATAAAAATAGGTTGAAGGTTGAGAGTGATGAGCTGTTAATGTTGAAGGATGCAGCTAAACCTTGAAAATAAAGAACTGTAATTCCAAGATTACGTTCAGGTGTGTTAAAAAAAGGCTAAAAAGTCGAACGAGCGGTTGTTTTATTGAGCAGCCTCTTGCATGGAAGCAGGTATCCAATAAAAAAACTACCCCATATTGGCACAAACATCAACAAAAATAAGTATCATTGTTCCGGTTATTAAAAAAACAATTCCTGAAATGATGGCACAACAAACACATATAACCCCCCCCCCATATATGTTCGCTTACAGGCAGTTGTAAGCTACACCATCCTGCGCCCTCCTTAGTGCCATACGTTTGTTTATGCCGCTGTTTTAACAACAGTTTATGGTTTGCTTTTTGCCTTACACAGACAGGAAGCATCAGATTTATATTTTATCATTGTAAAAATCCTTTCTATGAAAACCTATTACTTTGTAAAATCCCTCAAACTTGGGTTATTATGGGCTTTGCTTGCAGCCCTGCCGTGTGTGCAAACGCTTATGGCACAATACAGCAACCGAAACATCATTATCACCCCACCCCAAAAACTCAGCGAGGGAGAGGAAGATAATGAGATAGTGTATGAGTACGAATACAACACCTCGCCAAGCGGAAGAAAAACCGCCTCCTCATTCGCTTACAAGGTCCACTTTGTGAGTAAATCGAGTAGAGATACTTGTGCTTCTTTTAATTTAAAAGACCCTCAGAATAATCCATACCAAAATCTGCCTTACAAGGAAAGCAAAACACCCTTG
This sequence comes from Sphingobacteriales bacterium, assembly GCA_016700115.1. NCBI lineage: Bacteria > Pseudomonadati > Bacteroidota > Sphingobacteriia > Sphingobacteriales > Sphingobacteriales bacterium. The sequence goes on from CP064999.1 coordinate 5,444,912, forward strand.
TATTACTATCTGACAGATTTTAAGACCTACGACCTGTCTAAGGAAAACCCAAAAAAAATAATACAAAATTATTTTCCCGAAGCAGAAAGAATTGTCCAAGAAAAAGGCTGCTTTAGCTTAATGGCAACTCAGGTTGAGCCATTGCACCAGCTTAGTTATCTGGAAAAGGATAAAAATTATGTAGCTATTGCATACACATTAATTGCAAAATTGGACCATGATAAGTGTCCGTTTTCAGCTATGGGAGGAGATGACTACCGCGATGTGTTGTTTCAAACTACCATACTTGCAATTAACAATAAAGGCGAAATCATTGCCAAAATTATCAGTAACCGTACAAATTGCAACAGAGTAGAAATTGATAATACCGGCAGATACATAGCTTTCTCTTATGGTAGTGCAATGGAAGACTTTGTAAACGTAGAAGACGGTTACAAAATTTATGACCTAAGCGAACAAATCTTGCTAGTAAACAATAGGGTGCCGCATATTGATGGTTGTGTTTTTAGGTGGGACTTTTTATACTGTTCCTATACAAACCATCAATATGTTCCTACGGCAACCATATATAATTATTATATGTTACCCGAACGGGTGGTATATACAAAATCATTTGAAAGAGGGCAAACACCTACTCTCAAAGAGTTTTGGGATAGATTAATACAGTTTTACCCTAAGACTTCGGGCAACTTGCCTAAAGACTGGAAAAAGCCTGATAGCATTTACTATTTGTTTGAAGAATCTTTTACCAAAGAAAAATTTTAAACCATGAAAAACACAAAATACATTCTGTTTATTTTATTAGCATTTGCAATAACGCAAAATACATTAGCACAATTTGTTTTGCAGTACAAAACGTGTTATACCTGCCCGACAAGTAATTTTCAGGAAAACTTGGTTTCTGATGATTTTGGTAGAAGACCTACGGGCAGCCGTTGGCATAAAGGATTAGATTTTAGCCCGGCAGCAGGCGATGGCGATGTGGGTTACGAATTATTGGCATTGCAAACCGGCATCATAACTGATTTAGATGTATCGGGTTACAAATACATAACAGTACAAAGCCCCGCTACACCCACACAGCCGGCTATTATCTATGGTTACGGGCACATCTTTACCGATACAGGTAGCAATTGCGGTAATTTTGAGTTTCATAATATGCAAGATCCGAATGCTGGCGTTCCTGCAATTATTTTTAAAGATAATGCTAATAATTTTGTCCATGCAATATCCAGAATAGAAGGTCAAGTATCGTATATGGGCAACATATACCCCGTTTCCAACCAAGTAATAGCCGGGCAAAGTATTGCGCCATTAGGCAATTCGGGCGGTTTTGTAGGAGCAGGGCATGTGCATCTATATAATTTTACCATACCCAATCAGCCTAATCCTGGTGGAGACCAAGCACTGTATAATGCAGGCGATTATTTCTTCAATTTCAAAAACCCGCTTGATTTTTTAGATTATATGCCTGCACAGTACGCGCTAAATATCACTCCATCGCTTGTTTATACACCCAGCCAATTCTCTCATATAAAAGTACGTTGTGCTATTAATGGAGAACCCGTTCCAGACCCAACGCCCAATAGGCATGATACAGCTATGGATATAGATGAGGTACAATTGTTGATAAAGAAAAGCTACCAAACCAACAATGAGTATGTGCTTATGAAAGGGGTTTGGTTAGAAAGTAAAATCTGCCAAGGAGGTCGCTTTGTTAACGCAAATAGCGACAGATATCCGGCACCGGGTTTTCCTCCACATAATACTCCTGCCCCTACCCTAACTACTAATTTCCCTTTTAACAGAGTTGATATAGCGCATTATGATGACGATATAGGATTAGGAAGTGCAACAAGAACGGGAGTGCGTTCATACGCCTACAATACTAACCCCTACGACGATTATTTTTTTTCAGACCTGAAGTTGCGTATTCATAAAGACGATGAATATTCTGATGCCTTAATACAATACGCCTACATAAACGAAGATTCCCGCTACCCCGACGGTAATTACTTCCTGCTTGCAAGTGCCACCACCGTAAACGGAGACATTTTCGACAGCGACCCTACTCCCATAGTTATCGACAACTTCCGTCCCTACATCAAGGAGGTGTTGATTACGCAGGGCGGCTTGCCGCGTTATCACGCCGTTTGGGAATGGGATGCCGAATTTGATAATGGCACCGGCAATCCGCCGGGACGATTAGAATATAATAGGTATTCCATTACGTCCGTATTAACTTCGGGCGAAGACTTGGATGTCCAAATTACTGCGTCAGAACCCATGGACGAAATTTATTTCACCGTAGGAAGCACATTAGCAATTCATACCGCTCTCGACTACACCGAAAACTCTACCATTGCGTGGTTTGAAATTTCATCCTCCTTTTTGGAATCGCTGATAGTCAACGAATACCATACTCTCAATATAACCGGACAGGATTTAACGCTTAATTTTTTAACCGGCTTCCCCTCAAGTCCACCGGATTACACCGCTGCCCAACTCCCTCATCGTACCGGTGCCTCTTCTTGGAGTACGCCTTTTAGCAATACCACCGATTGGGCACATTTTTTCTATCTTTCCAATTGTTTTCCGGGTGAGGGGGAAAGCGGACCTTGCATCCTGGATGCCGGTATCGGATTGTTCAATTCTTGCGGCAACGTGTTTAACCCCGTCGGCAATAATCTCTGCGCGGGGGCTGCTTTAGAAGTTTACGATTTCTCGTGTGCCGCCTGTGCCGAAACGGCAGAGTGGAATTTTGATGGCGGAACAGCCGAATTGATTGACGCTGATCCGGACTATTACCTCGTTTCTTGGGATACCCCCGGCACTTACACCGTTTCCCTTTCGTTATGGGGCAGTGAGGCTTTTAACGAAGACGGTATGGATACCTACTCGCAAACCATAACGGTTTCGGAAACAGGGTGTACGGGTAACGGTATGGAAGATATAACTGTCGGTTTTACCATTACCCCTACTTGTATCGGTTCTTCGGAAGGTTCGGTCAGCGTATCTGTTTCGCCGTCAGGTTCTTATACCTATTCATGGCTCAATGCCGGCGGGCAAAGCATCGGTACGGAACAAAACCTGCAACAAGCTACCGCCGGTACTTATACTTTTATATTGGAGAACACCACTGATAATTGTACCGGCACATGGGAGGTGGAAGTTCCGCCGGGGGTGACCATGCAGGTATTACAAACCAATGCAGTTTGCCGGCCTGTCGAAGACTATTACGAGCTTAAATATTCCATAACCAATTTGGATTACAATCCGGTCTATTGGGTTACCGATAACGATACGGGCAATTCCCAACCAATCGAACCCATATTGGCAAATACTTTGACAATAACCCATTTGCCGAATAACTACACCGTCCATTTTGATAATGATTGTGGGGGAGGAGGCGAATTTTCGGGTACGCATGATTGTTGCGGTATGCCGGATGGAGAGATATTGGTTACAAGTTCCTTTTGTCTTAGTACTTTTGAGCCGCCAAATATATTCCATTGGTGGGCTCGTGTGTTTTTAACGGCTACGGACCCTATACCGGGAATATACACAAAAAATCTTTATTTGTTAGAAAATCCCGTGCCTTTTCACACTCAAACTTGGGATGCCTATTCTCTGGGGCAAGATCAGATTAGCGCACTTATACCGCAGGGAATGGACGAAGAATATTTTCGCTTGCAAATAACCGACCCCGCCGGCTGTATATTTGTATATACTTTCAATTGCGACGGAGCGTGGGTGGCAGGAAACGATATAATTGTGGATGAAAATGGCAATCCAACCCAAACACCGCCCATATTTTCCAATAGTTTTCCCGATTCTTATTCGGTATGCCCCGGCGTGGAGTTATGCATACCCTATAGCGTATCGGACCCGCATTGGTACTTGCCTGTTTCGGTTTTGATTGCCGATAATCCTTCAAATTTTGAAATCGAAGAACGCGATATAAATTTAGATTATCCAATCAGAAGCGGCTTGTTATGCTTTACTCCCCAACCGTCACAGACGGGTATTCAACACATATCCATTCTTGCCATAGACGGACATGAAATTACGCCTTGGTACAGTTATCATCATATAACGGTAGATGTCCTCTGCTGCCCGACCGGCTTCGACTACCCGCAAGAATTGGAAGCAGTTTATGACTGCAACGGCGACCTTTACCAACCCGCAGAAGCAACCGTTACGGCTCTGACCAACGGATGCAACCTCGACTTTACCGTGAACGGAAGCGCCAACCACACCCTCGGTCATCTCGGAGAAGGCGTTTACGACCTCACCCTGTCGTTCAACAACCAAACCTATCTGATTGAAGACGCGATTACGGTTTCGGGCATTTATATGGACGACGGCAACCTGCAAATTACCCACACCATCCAACCCAGCCTTGCCGCCTGTAGCAGCGACCAATGCAACGGGCAGATTTCTTTGTCCGTTTCGGAAGGAAGCGGCAACTATACTTACCATTGGAGCGATTGCATTCCGCCGCCCGGCGAAATGATGTTGCCTTGTAACAGTCCCTTGCGCAATCACCTTTGCAGCGGAAGCTACACCGTTACCGTAGCAGACGACCTGACCGGTTGCGAATCAGTTTACTCCGTCAATGTGAATCTATACTACCCGCCCAACGCCGGGGTTTTATCCGACAATGAGTTTAGTGTCAGCCCTACGGTTTTCAGCGGCAGCACCACCCTTACTTATCGGGTAGGATACGATGCGCAGGTGAGCATTTCTATGTTCAATGGTCAAGGTATTTTGGTGGACTCGCCCATTCAGCAGGAGTTCCGCGCCGAAGGGCAGTACAACATGACCCATTCCCCTCCTTCCGGTTTGCCGCAGGGGGTTTATTATTATGTGCTGTATGTGTGCGAGCAGTATATTACGAGGGTGGCGATTAAAATAGGTTAAAGCAAGGTAAATTATTGCTCAATTCTGTATCCGGGATTTCTTTTGACAAAAAAGAAGTTCCGGATATTGTTTTTTATGAAAACAACATTCCGAAACCTGAACAACATCAACAAAATTACTTATTAACGTGAGGTTGGAATTAAATTTAGATAAATAATAGTGGGGAATAGAAAAAAGAGGTTGTGGTTGATATAATTTTGAGTTTGGAAAAAAAATCACCAACCAACAACCCCTCTATTCTTTATGCTTCTTGTTATAACAAACAAACTGGTATCGTTGTACATAGAGATTGACGATTTATTGCTTGACTATACTAACTGCAATCAATCACACTGTATTTTGGGTCATAAACCTCAGGGACGAAAGCTTGGTTTAAGTCCATCGGAAATAGCCACAATTCTTGTATTTTACCAATTATCCGGTTACAAAACTTTTCAATACTACTATGAACAACTCATTTTGGGCGAATTTAACCATTATTTTCCGAAAGCACCCGGCTATAAGCACTTTTTATCATTGATACACAAATGCTTGCCGGTATTAGTGCTTTGGATGTTACGTTCATGTGAAAAAGCCCTCAAAACAGGCTGTTACTTCATAGACGCAACCAAATTACCGGTATGCCATATACATCGTCAAAGCCAAAATCGGGTGTTTAAAGACATCGCTGCCAAAGGTAAGACCTCCACAGGTTGGTTCTTTGGCTTGAAGTTGCATTTAGTCATCAACCAATTCGGAGAAATTGTTAAGTTTGCGTTTACTGCTGGAAATGTGGCAGACAATAACCACAACTTGCTGCGCTATCTGTTGGGCAACTTGCAGGGCAAATGTGCGACAGACAAAGGCTATTACACCAAACTCTTTGACGAATTTGTTAAACAAGGTTTACAACTTATCCTAAAACCAAAGAAGAACCGTAAAAATCAATATCCCGCTTTGCCTAAAGATGTCTCTCTCAGTAAAAAAAGAGCATTGATTGAATCGGTAAATGATATTCTGAAAACAGTTTGCAATTTAGAACACACAAGACATCGCAAACCGGAAAACGCTGCTACACATTTTATGGCTGCGCTAATTGCCTATCAACACTTAGATAAAAAACCATCTGTTTTTATCCCCAACGAAAATAATTACACAAACACCATCCAATTTGTTGCTTAATATCACTTAATCCCTTGTAAAATAAGGCTCCAATTTCCAACCTCACGTTTATTATTACGCCGGTTATTACATCTACTCTGCCCATTAATGAACTTGGTTAGGGCAATATTAAATACACAATACCCCCTCAATTTATATTTGCCTGATTACAGTTAGGACATCTTCCCTAATTTTATTGCGATTACTATTCAAAAATTTCAATTATTTATAAACTACAAAAACCACTTATAATGAAAACACTATTAACATCAAACCATATACAGTTTTTAGTATTGATTATTGTCTCCGGCACATTGTCGGGCTGCGGTAGTTGGTTTGCAAAAAAACAGGAAGATTCATCAGAAAAGACGAATACTGCAACCGTAAATCTTGTTCCCTTAGATTCTTTACTTATTAATAAAGAGTGTTACACTATGGATCCGCTTAGAAGATTGCCCTTTAAGGGTGATACGCTTAGTTTTTGCATTTATCATTTTGATACGAGCGCTAACAAATGCAGACTTAGACCCGATTTTACCTTTGAAACAGCCTTTACGAAACCCGAGTTTAAACAATTTTTTAACATACCCCCCGATTTTACAGTAGAACACTGGATAGCCATACAGGGTGACCATCATTATTGGATGTACTACAAAGGCATTAGAATTGATTGCCACAGTCCCGTCGGGATTGATAAAAATAGTACCGGTTGTAGTATAGGGGCGAGAGTAAATTACTTTTACCCTAAAGGCGAACCCGAAAATATTCAGGTAAGCCCAGAGGTAGCCATTGATTCTGCAACCAAATATTATATTAAATGCTACAAGCGCGTTCCCCGAGTAGAAGTTCCTGCTACTAAATTAGCCTATTACATACGTCCGGGTACAAACAGTTATATTTACCTCTGCCATAAAATTAATTTAGGCGATCAATACATATATATAGATGCCATTACCGGCACCATAAGAGGTAGTGGAAGCGCCAATAATGATGTGTTTATCACCACCCCATTCAACCCCGTTGACGATGAACCGGATTATCCTGTAACGCTCTGGTATGGCAACGATTTGCCTTATTTTACGCAATATCCCGATGAAAAACAAATTTGGCTGAGTTCCTGCGATTTTGGAAGTTGCAAGCTATATCATTTAAAACAAGATAACACCTCCCATCGCATGGAATCCTATACCAATCCGGACGACTTTACCGCCACCAGTGATTCGAAGCGTTATCATTGGTGGTCAGACGACGGAGCAGATGCGCCTCCGGGCATTTCGCTCAATTTTAGTGCGTTGCCCAGTGCTTGGGGCATTGCCGACGGGCAGGCGGTAATTGCTTTTACCCCACCCAGCGGTATTGTCAACGATTATACTATGGGTGGCACTTTTTCGGGAACCAACAATACACTTCTAACCGGATTAAGCGCAGGCATACATACTGTAAACATTGTTCATAATACAATCGGCTGCAATTATCCACAGGCAATTGCCATAGGCACACAAGATGGCTTTATCGTTACACCTACCTTAGTACCCGTTACCTGTTACCAATACGGCAATATTGTGATTAACATGAGCAATGCCGCAGGTGCGGAGGTCATGATTACCGGACCCATTGCCACTCCCCAATTTAACGGAATTGTTTATTCTTCCTTTCCGGCAGGCTCCAACAGTTTTGATGTGGCAGAGCAGTTAAATGCAGGCAGTTTATTACCGCCGGGCAATTACGCTATATTAGTGCAAAAAGATGGCAAATACACCGCCCTTAATTTGCGCCTCGATTACCCCAATTGCCCCAATGAAATATCCATGCTTAGTACTGCCTATTGGGCTATTGAACGCGTTCATTCTTTTTTTCAAAATCCCGCTTCGTTAAATTGCTACTTTACCTCTGCACCACCGGCTGCCCCCACTACCGTAAACCTATCGCTCACCTCCGGCATTAACCAGTTTACCGCCGGCAACCCGCTCATTGAGTTATGCCTCTTAAACAGCTGGGAACTTAATGCCGCTACCAATCTTACAAGTCTGGTATTCGATAATAAAATCCGAATAAGGGTGAGCAATGGCAACGGATCTGCACCCATGGTAGATTTAGATATACTGGCGCACGAATATGCCCATGCCATCAATGCAAAAGGGGTAAATGTGCAATGTGATAACCAACCAGTTGAGGGTGGCGCACTTGTAGAAAGTTTTTGCGATATTATGGGTATTATGGTGCAGAGTACCATAAGACAATTAGACTGGAATATAGGCGAATCGGTGGGTACATTGCGGGCTTTAAACACCCCCAAATTATACAACAACCCTACTACTTATGGCGGACAATATTGGAATGCCGCCACAACATCAAGCGACGGGATGCGTTACACCAATTCTGGCGTATTCAGCTATTGGTTCTATTTGTTAGCATCAGGGCAGAGCGGCACAGTAGATGATGGCTTTAGCGCGCCCTATCCAAATAATATTTCGGGCAGAAATGTGCCTTCGGCTACTGCATTTAATGTGCCGGCCATAGGCGCAGAAAAAGCAGCTAAAATACTGCTTGAAGTTTTTACCACAAACACCATTTCTAATTCATGGGGGCTTAATAATACAATAAATCAGAACTATCTTGGCATAGCAAAGGCAACGCTTACTGTGGCGGGGCAACTGTATGGCACTTGCTCTGCCGAAGTACTTGCTGTGCGTGAAGCATGGCGAGCAGTGGGTATAGATGCGTGGCAAGCAGAATCGGTAACCTGCGATATAACCAAACCCTACATTAAAGAGCTAAAAGTTACCAACAGTAGCGGCGCAATTAAATATCATAAACACTGGCAAATAAACCCCGTTAATGGTAAATTATGCTTGACAGATGTTACTGCCACCTCTCAAAGTTTAATTGTTCAAACAGGAAACACATTTCAGCTTGAAGTTACAAGCAGTGAACCTTTGTCCGATTTTTCTTTTTTGGGCTTTAAACCAAGCGGAGCAGGTCTTCTTAGTACTGGCTTTACGTCTGCCGTCACTTCTTCTAACGCCACCATTTGGACAGCCACTATAACCACAGATGCTTCTTTAGAACTTCCAGGAGGGGAGGTAGCCTTTGTTTTCAGCGGACATGATATGGCAGGTAACGAATTGTTGTCAATGCATAATATGATTACCGGCACACCTCCTTGTCTAAATTATAACGATCTCCCACAGCGATTTTCTCCCACAGCACCTTGGATGCCAACTACCGCACCGCAAGGAACCGATGAAATTCATAAAATGAACCTGTATGCCTGCTCCCTCGATTTGCCCGATTCCGACATCTGCGACAACCACCTCCCCTACATCCAATCGGTGCAGATTAACGATATTGCAACCGGCTACATCATAGCCCACCAAAGTTGGGAGCTAACCGAAAGCCAAACCCATCTATGCCTTGTCAACAATATTGAACCCGAACAAACAACAGATTTAACACAGGGGCTGTTTTTAACCGTCGTTACTTCCGAGCCAATGAGTAATTTAGCATTTGCTGGTGCTGTTGCTCCAACCGGAATTATCTATTACTCAGGTATCAATCAGGTTTCCGGTAGTGGAACTAATTGGTTTTTTACACTATCGTCCTTTAATTTAGCGGGGTTTGACAGCAACACTGATTATAAGCTGCGATTTAGCGGACAAGATTTGGCGGGCAATGACCTGATAAGTATGCATGAATATGAGGGTGCTAATTCTACCCCTCCTTGTATTGCTACAAATGCCTTGCCTTACAAAGATTCCAATGAAAATTGGATGAATTATATATCAGGGTTTGACAAATCCTTTGGATTTACTTATAGATGCAACTTATCCGCCGAGCTTCTCATAGTATGTAATTATACAAGTACGACATCTTCCGTGTATTTCAATATAAATATTACTTCGTGTGCTGAAGATGAAGTAACTTGGTTTGCTCAGATGGATTGGGATGGAGATGGCAATTTTGACCAGTCAACCATTGGAGATGCTATGGGAACTACAATAGTTTACAATTCGACAAGCAATGGGCAAGCACAACTTACCCTTACGAACACCGTAACGGGTGAGCAGTTGGTGTTAAATGCCTATTGCAATGATATTCCTGTTTCTGATGATTGTGAAAATGTCTCTCCCGATTTTGATGATACCACTTTCTCTCAAAATCCTCATTATTGTTTGGGAGAATCTGTCTGCATCTCATATTATGTTACCGATTTTAGTCCTATTGAAAACGTAACCTGTTCGGCAGCCGATGCAACGCACGCCTACCAGTCGGGGTATCACCATAATCCGGCTGCCCCAAATTATGATGATGCCTATTATTGGCAATCCGGCACTTTCTGTTTTACACCAACCGCTACAGATGCGGCACAGGGCGACATGTTTGTTTTCCTTTCGGCAACAGACATGACGGCTGTTTGGTGCCAACAAACAGGGCATGCTGCTTGTATTGTTACTAACCTCTGCTGCCCCACCGGCTTCGACTATCCGCAGGAATTGGAAGCAGTTTACGACTGCAACGGCGACCTGTACCAACCCGCAGAAGCAACCGTTATGGCTCTGACCAACGGCTGCAACCTCGATTTTACCGTGAACGGAAGTTCCAACCATACCCTGAGCCATCTCGGAGAAGGTGTTTATGACCTCACCCTGTCGTTCAACAACCAAACCTATCTGATTGAAGACGCGATTTCTGTCGAAGGCATTTATTTGGAAGACGGCAACCTGCAAATTACCCATACCGCTCAACCCAGCCTCGGTGCCTGTAGTAGCGACCAGTGCAACGGGCAGATTACCCTCTCCGTTGCCGGAGGAAGTGGCAACTATACCTACCATTGGAGCGATTGCATTCCACCACCCGGCGAAATGATGTTGCCTTGCAACAGCCCTTTGCGCAATCAGCTTTGCACCGGAAGCTATACCGTTACCGTTGCAGACGACCTGACCGGCTGCCAAACGGTTTATACTGCCGGCGTGAGTCTTTACTACCCGCCCAACGCCGGCGTTTTGTCCGACAATGAATTTAGTGTCAGCCCTACGATATTCAGCGGCAGCACCACCCTGACCTATCGGGTGGGGTATGATGCACAAGTAAGCATTTCCATGTTCAATGGTCAGGGTATTTTAGTGGACTCGCCCATTCAACAGGAGTTCCGTGCCGAAGGGCAGTACAACATGACCCATTCCCCTCCTTCCGGTTTGCCGCAGGGGGTTTATTATTATGTTCTGTATGTGTGCGAACAGTATATTACGAGGGTGGCGATAAAGATTGATTAGCCCTGTCTAAACATGCTGTCCGGCGGTTTCTTTTGACCGGAAAAAACGCCACAGATTTTGTTGTTTTATCAAAATACTGCCGCAATTGGCACAAACTTCAACAAAAATAAGTATCATTGTTCCGGTTATCAAAAAACAATTCCTGATAATGATGGCACAACAAACACATATACCCCCCCCATATATGTTCGCTTACAGGCAGTTGTAAGCCACACCGCCCTGCTCCCTCCTTAGTGCCATACGTTTGTTTATAGCGCTGTTTTAACAACAGTTTATGGTTTGCTTTTTGCCTTACACAGACAAGAAGCATCAGATTTATATTTTATCATAGTAAAAATCCTTTTTTATGAAAACCTATTATTTTGTAAAATCCCTCAAACTTGGGTTATTATGGGCTTTGCTTGCAGCCCTGCCGTGTGTGCAAACGCTTATGGCACAATACAGCAACCGAAACATCATTATCACCCCACCCCAAAAACTCAGCGAGGGAGAGGAAGATAATGAGATAGTGTATGAGTACGAATACAACACCTCGCAAAGCGGAAGAAAAACTGCCTCCTCATTCGCTTACAAGGTCCACTTTGTGAGTAAATCGAGTAGAGATACTTGTGCTTCTTTTAATTTAAAAGACCCTCAGAATAATCCATACCAAAATCTGCCTTACAAGGAAAGCAAAACACCCTTGTATTACTATCTGACAGATTTTAAGACCTACGACCTGTCTAAGGAAAACCCAAAAAAAATAATACAAAATTATTTTCCCGAAGCAGAAAGAATTGTCCAAGAAAAAGGCTGCTTTAGCTTAATGGCAACTCAGGTTGAGCCATTGCACCAGCTTAGTTATCTGGAAAAGGATAAAAATTATGTAGCTATTGCATACACATTAATTGCAAAATTAGACCACAATAAGTGTCCGTTTTCAGCTATGGGAGGCGATGATTACCGCGATGTGTTGTTTCAAACAACCATACTTGCACTCAACAACAAAGGGGAGGTAATAGCAAAAATCATTAGCCACAGAACTAACTGCAACAGGGTAGAAATAGACAATACCGGCAGGCACATAGCTTTCTCTTATGGTAATGCTATGGAAGATTTTGTAAACGTAGAAGACGGATACAAAATTTATGACTTGGGTGAACAACAACTGATTGTAGATAAAAAGGTTGCATTTGTTCAAGGTTGTATTTTTGAAATGGATTATTGTCGCTGCTCATACAATAACCGTCGATTCGTTTCTACTGAAACTACATATAGCTTTTATATGCTGCACGAAAGAGTAGCATATACCAAATCTTTTGAAAGAGGGCAAAAACCAACTTTTAACAAGTTTTGGTATAGCTTAATAAAGTTTTACCCTAAAACATCGGGCAACTTACCTAAAGACTGGAAAAAGCCCGATAGCATTTACTATTTGTTTGAAGAATCTTTCACCAAAGAAAATTTTTAAACCATGAAAAACACAAAATACAGTCTGTTTATTTTATTAGCATTTGCAATAACGCAAAATACATTAGCACAATTTGTTTTGCAGTACAAAACGTGTTATACCTGCCCGACAAGTAATTTTCAGGAAAACTTGGTTTCTGATGATTTTGGTAGAAGACCTACGGGCAGCCGTTGGCATAAAGGATTAGATTTTAGCCCGGCAGCAGGCGATGGCGATGTGGGTTACGAATTATTGGCATTGCAAACCGGCACCATAACTGATTTAGTTGTATCGGGTTACAAATACATAACAGTACAAAGCCCCGCTACACCCACACAGCCGGCTATTATTTATGGTTACGGGCATATCTTTACTGATACAGGTAGCAGTTGTGGCAATTTTGAATTTCATAATATGTATCCTCCAAATCAAGATTTTCCTGTAATTATTTTTAAAGATGAGGCTGGCTATTTAGTACATGCTATTTCGACTTTTATGGGAGATGACGGTCAAGTATTGTATAATGGAAATTTATACCCCGTTACCAACCAAGTAACCGCCGGGCAAAGTATTGCGCCATTAGGCAATTCGGGCGGTTTTGTAGGAGCAGGGCATGTGCATCTATATAATTTTACCATACCCAATCAGCCTAATCCTGGTGGAGACCAAGCACTGTATAATGCAGGCGATTATTTCTTCAATTTCAAAAACCCGCTTGATTTTTTAGATTATATGCCTGCACAGTACGCGCTAAATATCACTCCATCGCTTGTTTATACACCCAGCCAATACTCTCACATAAAAGTACGTTGTGCTATTAATGGAGAACCCGTTCCAGACCCAACGCCCAATAGGCATGATACAGCTATGGATATAGATGAGGTACAATTGTTGATAAAGAAAAGCTACCAAACCAACAATGAGTATGTGCTTATGAAAGGGGTTTGGTTAGAAAGTAAAATCTGCCAAAGGAGGTCGCTTTGTTAACGCAAATAGCGACAGATATCCGGCACCGGGTTTTCCTCCACATAATACTCCTGCCCCTACCTAACTACTAATTTCCCTTTTAACAGAGTTGATATAGCGCATTATGATGACGATATAGGATTAGGAAGTGCAACAAGAACGGGAGTGCGTTCATACGCCTACAATACTAACCCCTACGACGATTATTTTTTTTCAGACCTGAAGTTGCGTATTCATAAAGACGATGAATATTCTGATGCCTTAATACAATACGCCTACATAAACGAAGATGCCCGCTATCCCGACGGCAACTACTTCCTGCTTGCAAGCGCCACCACCGTAAACGGAGATTTATTTGACAGCGACCCTTCCCCTATAGTCATTGACAACTTCCGACCTTACATTAAGGAGGTGCTGATTACACAGGGCGGATTACCGCGTTATCATGCTGTTTGGGAATGGGATGCCGAATTTAATAATGGCTCCGGCAATCCGCCGGGACGGTTAGAATATAACAGGATTACAATTACATCCGTATTAACTTCGGGTGAAGACTTAGCTGTCCAAATTATTGCATCAGAACCCATGGACGAAATTTCTTTCACTATAGAAGGCACAACAGATATTCATACAGCTATTGACTACAGTGAAAACACATCTTGGTTTGAAATATCTTCATCGTTTTTAGAAACTCTTATTGTCAATGACTACCATACCCTCAATATAACCGGGCAGGATTTAACGCTTAATTATTTAACCGGTTTCCCCTCAAGTCCACCTCCCTCAAGCCCGCCGGATTACACTGCTGCCCAACTCCCTCATCGTACCGGCGCTACTTCCTCTTCATGGAGCATACCTTTTAGCAATACTACCGATCGGGCACATTTTTTCTATCTTTCCAATTGTTTTCCGGGTGAGGGGGAAAGCGGACCCTGCATCCTGGATGCCGGTGTCGGATTATTCAACTCTTGCGGTAATGCGTTTAACTCCGAAAACGAACAGCTTTGCGCGGGGGCTACTTTACAAGTTTACGATTTCTCGTGTGCCGCCTGTGCCGAAACGGCAGAGTGGAATTTTGATGGCGGAACAGCCGTTTTGGTGGACGCTGATCCGGACTATTACAGCGTTTCTTGGGATACCCCCGGCACTTATACCGTTTCCCTCTCGTTATGGGGTAGTGAAGCTTTTAACGAAAACGGTATCGATAACTACTCCCAAACTATTACGGTTTCAGAAACAGGCTGTGTGGGTAACGGGATGGTTGTAGGTTCTATCGGCGAAGCCTGTAATATATTGACTATTATTATGCTTAATGGTGTTCAACCGTTTACAGTTTCAATGTTAGGGCAACAAACTAATTTTGCAACCAACACTTTTCAATTAAATACTGAAAACATACCCATAGGCGACACATATTTTATTACTATCACAGATGCCGTTGGGTGTTCAACAGAAGTAACAGGACAAAAAGTTGAAAGCTTCTATATAACTGCGAATAATTTAGATTGTTGGGGGAATGGTTTTGCAAGTTTTAATCTCAATTTTTATTGTGGTACACCTCCTTATTCCTTTTTTGTAGGTGGGGAATTAATAACAACTTCGACATCTAGCCATAGTGTACTTGATGAATTAACAGGTGGTGAACTTTTAATGGTTGTTACAGAATCTCAAGGGCAATCAAATACGGTTTTAATACAATGCACCGTAGTTAATGATGAATGTCAAAACGATACCCCGGTATTTCTTCTACCGGAAACGATTGAACAAATCAATATTTGTGCAGGCGAAGAAATATGTTTGAACTACTACGTTAGAGATGCTACCAGTACAGGAATCTATCCTGCCGTATGTTCTGTGGAAAATGCCACACATACCTATCAGTCGGGGTTTTACAATCATCCGGATGCCCCAAATTATGACGATGCCTATTATTGGCAATCCGGTACATTCTGTTTTACCCCGGATATAGAACAAATCGGGTTGCAAGTAATTACTCTTTCAGCTTCCGATATTACAGCTTCTTGGTGCCAAGAAACCGGATTAGCTTATATATTAGTCAATACCCTCTGCTGTCCCACCGGCTTCGACTATCCGCAGGAGCTAACCGCCGTTTACGACTGCGACGGCAACCTTTACCAGCCCGCAGAAGCAACCGTTATGGCCCTGACCAACGGCTGCAACCTCGACTTTACCCTGAACGGAAGTGCCGACCACACCCTCGGCCATCTCGGAGAAGGGGTTTACGACCTCACCCTTTCGTTCAACAACCAAACCTATCTGATTGAAGACGCGATTACGGTTTCGGGCATTTATATGGACGACGGCAACCTGCAAATTACCCACACCACCCAACCCAGCCTTGCCGCCTGCAGCAGCGACCAGTGCAACGGGCAGATTTCTTTGTCCGTTTCGGGAGGAAGCGGCAACTATACCTACCATTGGAGCGATTGCATTCCGCCACCCGGCGAAATGATGTTGCCCTGCAACAGCCCTTTGCGCAATCACCTTTGCAGCGGAAGCTATACCGTTACCGTAGCAGACGACCTGACCGATTGCGAAACAGTTTATACTGCCAATGTGAATCTATACTACCCGCCCAACGCCGGGGTTTTATCCGACAATGAGTTTAGTGTCAGCCCTACGGTTTTCAGCGGCAGCACCACCCTTACCTATCGGGTGGGGTATGATGCACAAGTAAGCATTTCCATGTTCAATGGTCAGGGTATTTTAGTGGACTCGCCCATTCAACAGGAGTTCCGTGCCGAAGGGCAGTACAGCATGACCCATTCCCCTCCTTCCGGTTTGCCGCAGGGGGTTTATTATTATGTGCTGTATGTGTGCGAGCAGTATATTACGAGGGTGGCGATAAAGATTGATTAAAGGTTGTGAGTGATGAGTTGTTAACATTGAAGCACACAGTTAACTCTTGAAAATAATGATTTTTAATTCCAAGATTACGTTCAGGTGTGTTAAAAAAAGGCTAAAAAGTCGAACGAGCGGTTGTTTTATTGAGCAGCCTCTTGCATGGAAGCAGGTATCCAATAAAAAAACTACCCCATATTGGCACAAACATCAACAAAAATAAGTATCATTGTTCCGGTTATTAAAAAAACAATTCCTGAAATGATGGCACAACAAACACATATACCCCCCCCATATATGTTCGCTTACAGGCAGTTGTAAGCCACACCATCCTGCGCCCTCCTTAGTGCCATACGTTTGTTTTATACTACTGTTTTAACAACAGATTATAGTTTGCTTTTTGCCTTACACAGACAAGAAGCATCAGATTTATATTTTATCATTGTAAAAATCCTTTTTTATGAAAACCTATTACTTTGTAAAATCCCTCAAACTTGGGTTATTATGGGCTTTGCTTGCAGCCCTGCCGTGTGTGCAAACGCTTATGGCACAATACAGCAACCGAAACATCATTATCACCCCTCCCGACAAACTCAGTAGCAGGGAGGAGGATAATGAAATCGTGATTTTGAAAGACAGGGTTGCTTTTGTTGATAGAACCGGCAAAGACACCTGCGCGGTATTCCGTTTTAAAAAACACAATCCGTATTATAAACCGCAATTGCCAAAGTTCAGCACTTCAGGTTTGCCTTTTGATGAGGGTGGATTTGAGCAATACGACCTTGGCAAATTAACGCAAAAAGAAGTTGTCGCTTTGTTTGGTTTGCAAAATACGCCTGCACCCGTACCGGCAGATTTTAAATTTGGCATGGTACGCTTGTTGAGTTTGGCTGTAGCCAAATCCAACATTGTCATAGTGCAGTTGAAAGTCAAATTTTATGGCTGGTGCAGCCCCGGTCAAGAACACCACTGTGGCGAAGAACTGCTGTCGGCACATAAAAACACCTTTATTGCCCTCAACAACAAAGGAGAGATAATCTGGCGATGGCATGATTACTACAACTATGCAAACCTCCAACTAACCGATAATGGAGAGTATTTAGGTATTGCTTATGGCAGTATAGCCGAAGACTATGCAGGCGATTATTTCTGGCCGGTAGGCATTCAGATTGTTGAAACCGCTACCCTAACTACTATCTTTAAACAGGACTTAGGGCAGGTTATGCCATTTGGAGTATATGGGAATATATTTGTGGTTAGTTTAGGAGGCGGTAAGGATACCAGAGTGCTGACAAAATTTGATACTGACAAACGAATTGTTTACACCCTACCAGTAAAAGATAGCGAGTGGGCAACCAGATTCACAAAAGGCAATTACAAACCTATGGATAGAGGATTTGTATGGGAAGGTAAGACTTACCTATGGGACAGAGATTTTAAACAAACACCATTTAACCAACCTTTAAAACTACAACAACCATGAAAAGTGCAATAGCTGCCAAGTTTCAAGATGTTTTTCAGAGGAGTTGATGTTAGTTTTTATCAGACTTACAATTTTGGCAATCCGAATCTAGCGTCCGAACAACTATGAAAAAACTACTGAATTATTCAATTTTATTTCTTTTTTTTGTTTGCGGACAAACTACCGACCGTAATCAACAAAATGACCTATTTTCTATTAAAGAATTTGGCAAGTGGGGGTTTATCAATACTAAAGGACAAACAGTCATTAAATGCCAATTTGATGAGGTGGGGGAATTTTCTAATGGCCTTGCGGCTTTTCTAAGAGACTCTCTTTATGGCTTTATAGATATGACTGGTAAAGTTGTGATAGAGCCGAAATATTTTGAGGTTTCAGATTTTAGTGATGGGCTTTGTAAGGTTAGTTTACATAAGGGTAAAAATTATCTAAAAACTTTTATCAGACCTGACGGCAATATTGCTTTCGAAACTTCTTTCGAAGTCTGGGGCAACTTTAAATCCGGACTATGTAAAATTGTAGTAAATAATGAAGTCTGTTTCATTGATAAAAATGGGCAGATAGTTCACAACACTCATAAGGACCATTATGATGTCTCTGAAATTAGTGAGGGTATTATTTCAATATCTGAGCGAAATCTACAAGACCAAAATATTTATTGTCAAAATCGCCCCTGTAATAGGTTAAGATATATTGATGTGGAAGGGAATGTTATTTGCGAATTTTATGGAAATGTAAGAGGAAATGTCTTTTCAGATGGACTTGCTCTTGTCGAAAAAAATGACACTTTCTTTTATATTGGCAGAAATGGGCAACCCAAAATAAAACTTAACAATCCAAATTTTAAATACTCAGAGTTTTCAGATGGAATGGCAATGGTAGTTTGTCATACAAATCGTGACTATAAGTGTGGTTTCATTGATGTGAAAGGTAATTTGGCAATTCCATTAATTTTTGATGGAGTGAATGATTTTAAAGAAGGATACGCTGCTTTCATAGAAAACGATTTATGGGGTTTTATCAATAAAAAAGGAGAAGTGGTCATCAAACCTCAATTTGACTTTGTTGGTACTCATGGTTTTTTCGGGTTTAAAAATGGGCTTTGCTTTGTAGTTCAAAATGCTCAATTTGGCTACATTAATTACGACGGAGAATATGTCTGGAAAGAGCAAAATGGATTTGAATACCAAAAGCCTGACCTGTCTAAATTTGAACTTGACACCTTAGAAGTGTTAAAACCTTTCTATTTAAGAAAAAATGGCGGCAAGTCTAATCAACCAAGAGCAATAAATTTTGAATTAGGCTCAACAAAAGAATTAACATTACAAGTAGATACGACTGATATTACCATATACTTAGGTAATTTTTATGCCTACAAACTGTTCTTAATTAACGCATCAAATAACATTGTCAATATTCATACTGAAAACGGGCTAATGAAGATTATCCAACAAGCAAAAAATGAAAAAGGCGAATGGAAAGATATTGAACACTTCGTTCATAATTTTTGTGGTAACTATAATTATGAAGTGCCAGTTGCACCAAACGAGTTTCAAATTTTTGCAACACCAATTTTTAAAGGAGATTTTAATACTCAACGTCGCTTTAAATTAGAGATAGAAGACCACATGATTTATTCAAACAGTTACTCAGGTCAAATAAATCGTGGACAACTCAACTTGATTTCAAAGGAACAGTTACGGAATCAAATGTGGGGCATTAAAAATTAGATCAAGAGAAATAACATACTCTATCTATTAGAAAGGTGCAACTTTAAAGCCCTCAATCCAATCTTCCCCCTTACGCATACTCGCTCAACTCCAGCCACCGATCGGTTTTGGTTTCTATGGTCTGTATCACCTCGTTCAGGCGATTTGCCCATTGCATCAGTTCTGCGTGCGAGCTTTGTTCGTTGTTGTTCATGCGTTGGCCGAGTTGTTCTTTTTCGTTTTCTAATTGTTCCAGCTCAATTTCTAATTGTTCAAACTCGCGCTGCTCTTTAAACGACAATTTTGTTTTTGGTTTTTGGCTTGTTTCCGGTTGTTTTTCAGCGTTGGTTTTAACCTCAGCCGGTGTTTTGTCTTTGCTTTGTTTTTGCAATTCGCGTTCAGCCTGCTCTTCATCTTCTTTCGCCTCGCGGTACCGGCTGTAATTGCCGGGGAAATCGCGGACTTTACCCTCGCCTTCAAACACAAACAGGTGTTCCACTAATTTGTCCATAAAATAGCGGTCGTGCGAAACGATGACCAAACAGCCTTCAAACTGCAACAGAAAATCTTCGAGCAAATTGAGGGTAAGCAGGTCGAGGTCGTTGGTAGGCTCGTCGAGGATCAGGAAATTGGGGTTTTTCATCAAGATGGTCAGCAGGTATAGCCGTCGGCGCTCGCCACCGCTAAGGGTGGAAACATAGTTTTGGTGCATGTCGTAGCCGAGCATAAAATGGTCTAAGAGTTGCGCGGCGGTATAGAACTTCCCTTTTTTGAGGGGTAAAATCTCTGCCACATCCCTGACCACATCAATTACCTTCCGGTCTTCTTTCAGTTGCAAACCGTCCTGAGTATAGTATCCCATTACCAAAGTCTGTCCGATTTGCAGTTTGCCGGCATCCGGTTTTTCCAACCCGGCAAGAATATTGAGGAACGTGGTTTTTCCTGCGCCGTTTTTTCCCACTATACCGGCGCGGTCGCGGCGTTTAAAGAGGTAGGTAAAATCGTCTAAAATAATTTGCTCACCAAAACGCTTGTCAATATGATACAGCTCGATGGTGCGGTTGCCAATTCTTGCGGCATTGATGCCGTCGAAGGTCAATTCATCTTCTTTTAGTTTTTTGGCAGCCTTCTCTTCAATATGGTCAAAGGCATCAATCCTCGATTTGGCTTTGGTGGTTCTTGCTTTAGGTTGGGTGCGCATCCATTCCAATTCTTTGCGCATCAGCTTTTGTGCCTTTTCGGTTTCTGCTTTCAGATTGGCTTGCAGTTCCGACTTTTTTTCGAGATAATACTCGTAATTTCCTCTAAATCGTTGCAGTTTCCCCCCTTCGAGTTCCACGATTTCGTTGGTAACGCGGTTCAGAAAATAGCGGTCGTGGGTAACCAACAACAGGGTAAGGTTGCTTTGTCGCAGATATTCTTCTAACCACTCAATCATTTCTAAGTCGAGATGGTTGGTGGGTTCGTCCATGATGACCAGATCAGGTTCTTGTATCAACACACTGGCCATGGCTACGCGTTTTTTTTCGCCACCCGACATTTCGCCGATAGATTGGTTGAGTTTGGTAATTTTAAAGCGGGTTAAAATCTGTTTGATTTTGGTTTCATAGTCCCAGGCATCGTTCAGTTGCATGGCTTCGATGCAGGTTTCCAAATCTTTTTGGGTTTGGGCAGATGGTTGTTGCTCGTGGCGCAATAGTGCAAGTTCGTAGCGTTGTATGACCGCTATGACCGGATTATCGGAGTTAAACACGGAACTGAGTACGGTATCTTGAGGATTTAACTGCGGTTCCTGCTCAATATATCCCAGCTTTACCCCCTTTTGCAAACGCACCGTTCCGCCCATATCAGACGAATCCAACCCAACCAGGATGCGAATGAGCGAAGATTTTCCGGCACCGTTCCGGGCAATGAGCGCAATTTTTTGTCCTTTGTTGATGCTGAAATCTATCTGCTCGAACAGCACTTTGATGCCGTAAACCTTGGTTATATTTTCTGCCAGTATATAATTCATACCGCAAAGTTAGAGAAATCTAAGGTAACGCAAGAACTTTATCCCAACGAACAACCAACCCGATATTTGACTACTTTTGTAGCATTAGTTCGTTAAAAATTAAGCGGCAATACCTCCCAAAGATAAGCGATCAAAGAGGTTGGTTGATTTATTGATAACTCACCGGCATCATCAGAGGGGTCAAAATTACGGTCATTCATAGAATAGATCAAACCCTTATTACCTTAGTAATAACATGGCATCAAGTAATATCCAAACATTATTACCTCATTATCATAGGAATAAAGTAATAAGGTCTTTTAATCAAAAAGTCCTCGGTTACTAAGGTAATAATGTTTCGACAGAAAATTGATTTCAAACTTTATCTCGATTTTGTAAAAGTAGATGATGACTATTGTTAACTGATGATTAACGAACTATTGTGTAGCATTGGCCTTTATAATAAACCTCCCTCATCAATTACCGCCCATTCAGAAACCTTCGGAATTAGACACTCATGTATCCTATTGCTGTTGTATCGGTGAATCAACATAAATACTCCGAAACCTTTATCCACAATCATGTGCGGCTTTTACCTGCCAAAGTACATTATCTATTTAACGGTTACCTCCCGCAACAATACAGCACTGAGGGGGTAAATGGCACTGCATGTAGTTTTCAAACGGGTAATTTTTTTCAGCGGCTTGCAGGAGTTAGCGAAAAAAAACGCTTGCAAAAAACGTTGGTTGGATATTTAAAAAAGCATGCCATCAAAGCAGTGCTTGCCGAATATGGCCCTTCGGGGGTGGAAATGATGCCGGTATGTCGTGAGGCTGGAGTACCTTTAATCGTTCATTTTCACGGATATGATGCCTATCGCGATGATATGATGCAGACTTATGGTAAAAATTATCCGCAGCTATTTAAAGAGGCTGCTGCCATTATTGTTGTATCAAAACACATGCGCCAAAGGTTATTGGATTTGGGTTGTCCGCCGGAAAAAATCACCCATACGGCTTGCGGTTATGACGACACGCTGTTTACCCCTTGCAACCCTTCACAAAACCCACCCCTGTTTGTATCAGTAGGGCGGTTTGATGAAACAAAGGCTCCCCACTTACTCATATTGGCATTTGCCAAAGTGTTGGAACAACAGCCGGAAGCCCGACTAACCATGATTGGGGATGGTCATTTGTTGGAATCCTGTAAAATGTTGGCTAAATTCCTAAAGGTTTCTGATGCTGTTACTTTTACCGGAAGTTTAACACATGAACAGGTTGCGCAGCATCTGCAACAAGCGCGCGCTTTTGTACAACATTCCGTTACCACACATTCCAACGATACCGAAGGCACACCGGTTGCCATCTTAGAAGCCTGTGCTTCGGGATTACCGGTAATTGCTACCAAACATGCCGGTATTCCCGATGTTGTTTTACACAATGAAACAGGGCTTTTGGTTGAAGAAGGAGATCTTCAGGGAATGGCAGCTTTTATAGTTGAACTTGCCAAACATCCGCAATTGGCTGCCGGTATGGGAATAGCCGCCGCTGAAAGGATGAAAGAAAATTTTACCTTAAAACACCATATACAAACGGTATGGAAAGTCATTCAACAGGCTATAGACCGTATCGAACCGCAAGATTCACCCCCTGCCCTGCCGGACAATGCTGATACATCACAATTCTCCCCCCAATATTCAGGGCTAAAACAAATTAAGCCGTAGCTTTGCAACAAGTTTCTGCGGAATAAGGTTAGTTGCGTTTTAACCATTAACCATTAACAATTAACAATTAACCATTGAAGTTCACCCTCACAAATACCGACCCAAACAGCAAAGCACGGGCGGGAACACTCCAAACCGGTCACGGGGAAATTGAAACCCCTGTTTTTATGGCGGTCGGAACACTCGGAACGGTCAAAGCAGTACATATCCACGAATTATCCGACCCTGTTCAGGCACAAATCATCCTTGGGAACACTTACCATTTGTACCTGCGCCCGGGCTTGGAGGTATTACAGAAAGCCGGAGGTTTACACCGGTTCAATGGATGGGATAACCCCATACTGACCGATAGCGGCGGGTATCAGGTCTATTCTTTGGCACATAAACGAAAAATCACGCCGGAAGGGGTGAAATTCCAATCCCATATAGACGGGTCGTCCCATCTTTTTACTCCCGAAAGCGTGATGGACATTCAACGGGGCATTGGCGCAGACATCATCATGGCCTTTGACGAATGTACCCCCTACCCTTGCGAGTATAACTACGCTTCCAAATCGCTGAATCTAACCCATCAATGGTTGGGGCGGTGCATTGACCGTTTCGACAACACTCCCCCAAACTATGGTTACACGCAATCCCTTTTCCCCATAGTTCAGGGAAGTGTTTACAGGGATTTGCGAATAAAATCGGCGGAAACCATTGCGGCACACGAGCGGGAAGGCAACGCCATAGGTGGGCTTGCGGTGGGCGAACCTGCCGAAATCATGTATGAAATGACCGACCTTGTCTGCAGCATACTGCCGGCAGATAAACCCCGTTATCTGATGGGCGTTGGGACACCGGTAAACATTCTCGAAGCCATTGCCCTTGGGGTGGATATGTTCGATTGTGTAATGCCCACCCGGAATGCGCGGCATGGATTGTTGTTTACCGCAAATGGCATCATCCACATCAAAAACAGCAAATGGAAAAACGATTTCAGCCCCATAGATGAAAAAAGTCCGGCTCCGACAAGCAGGATACACACCAAAGCCTATCTCCGGCATTTGTTTGTATCTCAGGAAATTTTAGCAATGCAAATTGCATCCATACACAATTTGTCGTTTTACCTTTGGCTGACATCCGAAGCAAGACGGCAAATTCAAGCAGGCACGTTTGCAACATGGAAATCGGAGATGGTAAACAAACTCATGCAAAAACTTTAACCTCGGAGGAATTACCCCCATCTATTAAGACATGTTGCTAAAAATCATTGACCGGTATATTATTGTTAAGTTTCTGGGAGCCTTTGTTTTTACCGTTCTCCTCTTTGCAGCCGTTGCCGTATCCATAGATATTTCGGAACGGATAGACGATTTTTTGGAAAACAGCGCGCCGCTTAGCGGTATTCTGCTGAAATACTACCTGAATTTTGTTCCTTATATCATCTTTTTCCTCAGCCCTTTATTTATATTCATTGCTGCGATTTTTTTTACTTCCCGTCTTGCTTCCCGTTCAGAAATCATCGCCATTTTAGCCGGCGGAGTCAGTTTTTACCGGTTGCTTTTTGTGCCCTATTTTATCTCGGCGGTTATCTTGGTCGGAGTTCAGTTGTATGCCAATCACTATTTCGTGCCAAATGCAAACAAAATCAGGTTTGACTTTGAAGATAAATATGTAAAGAAAAAAACCGGTACCAGCAACCGAAACGTCCACATGCAAATAGCGCCCGATACCTATATCTATACCGAAACCTTTACCACCCGCGACTCAATGGGCCGGAACTTTACCTTAGAAAACATCAGGAACAAGCAACTGACTTATAAATTAAGTGCTAAAACATTAGAATGGATTGACAGTACACGGCAATGGAGATTGGGGAATTACTTAGCCCATTCTTTCAACGAACTTCGCGAAACCATCCGGACAGGTGAGAATTTAGATACTTCCTTTAACCTCAAACCTTCCGATTTTCAGAAAAAAGTAAATCTCAAAGAAGCAATGACCACCCCCGAACTGTCTGTATTTATAGAGGAGGAAAAGGTAAAAGGAGCTCCGTATATTGAGTTTTATCAGGTAGAGCGGTATCGCAGAACTGCCGTGCCGTTTGCCACCTTTATCCTCACCATCATAGCCTTTGCCATTTCTTCGAGAAAAGTTCGCGGCGGCGTAGGTTTACATCTCTTTATAGGAATTGCCATCAGCAGCACCTATATTCTGCTCCTACAGTTTGCCACTACTTTTGCCACAAACGGCAACCTCTCTCCTTTGTTAAGCGTTTGGCTACCCAACCTGTTGTTTGCCATCATTAGTGTCTATCTGTTGATTAAAGCACCGAAATAATATTTTACCATTGTCTATTGCCCATTGCCTATTGCCTATTGCCTATTGCCTATTGCCTCTTGCCTATTGCCTATTGCCTATTGCCTGTTGCCTCTTGCCTCTTGCCTCTTGCCTATTGCCTATTGCCTATTGCCTGTTGCCTGTTGCCTCTTGCCTCTTGCCTCTTGCCTCTTGCCTCTTGCCTATTGCCTATTGCCTCTTGCCTATTGCCTATTGCCTATTGCCTGTTGCCTCTTGCCTCTTGCCTCTTGCCTATTGCCTATTGCCTATTGCCTATTGCCTATTGCCTATTGCCTCTTGCCTATTGCCTATTGCCTATTGCCCATTGCCTATTGCCTATTGCCTATTGCCTCTTGCCTCTTGCCTATTGCCTCTTGCCTCTTGTCTTGTATCCTCCGGCTTACCACTGATTACCAACCACTAACCAATAAAAACAAATGTTCAAAGAACAGCTACAACTGCATTTCATTGTTTTGCTGTTTGGTTTTACCGCCATTCTCGGCAAACTGATTAGTTTAGATGCAGTGGAATTGGTGGGTTATCGGATGTTTTTGGCGGCAATAGGGATGGTAGGAGTTCAGTTGGTAGTTGGTAAATCATGGCATTTACCCTTTAAAACCATGTCCGCTATTTTTGGAGTAGGGGCATTGGTTGCCTTGCATTGGATAACTTTTTTTGCGGCCATCAAAGTTTCTAATGTAGCGGTTACTTTGGGATGTTTTGCAAGCGTTACTCTTTTCACCTCGCTTTTAGAGCCGCTTATCGAACGGCGAAAAGTATGGTCAGTAGAGATTTTTCTAGGCATCATCATCATTACAGGGTTGTACATCATGAGCCGCTTTGCATTCGACTATTGGTTGGGCATCATCTTAGCGCTTATTTCTGCATTTTTAGCGAGTCTGTTTGGTGTGTTAAACAAACAACTCACCCGCAAACACGATTTTATCCTGATTTCACTCTACGAAATGGCGGCAGGTGCCTTAATCATTAACTTATACATATTTACCGGCAGCGGGTATCAGCAAACTATCTGGCAAGTTTCGGGCATGGATTGGTTATGGTTAATGTTGCTTGCCTGGGTTTGTACCACTTATGCCTTTGTAGGTATTGTTTATTTACTCCGTCATTTGTCGGCCTATACGGTTGCTTTAGCCATCAACTTAGAACCTGTCTATGGCATCCTGTTTGCTTATTTTATCTTTGGCGAATCAGAACGCATGGACGGAGGTTTTTACCTTGGCGCTATCGTTATTCTGGCATCGGTCATCATTTACCCTCTCCTAAAACAGCGTTATTTACCTAAAAAATAATTCTTCCAAAAGCAAAAAAATTGAAACCAAGATTTACCTTTGTGCGGCTATTTAGATTTAGTCTAAATTATTTGTTCAGAAATTACTCTTCAATCTTTTTAACTTATGGGTACTTATAGAATTTTACTTTTGGTATTGTATTGGGGAATTTGTACAAACCTGTTTGCACAGATGACCAAGAGCGGATATACAGTTTTGGCAGTTAAAGATTCCATAATCTCCGCAGAACTTCCCGAAATTCAGTTGATTGGTGTTCGTGGGGGCATATTAAAAAACATCCCCGGCAGCACCGCTACCCTGACTTCGGCATTGCTGCGCCAAACAGCACCTTTGTCGGCCAATGAAATTTTAAAACAAGTTCCGGGCATTCAGGTGGTTGACGAAGAAGGCGCAGGTCTTCGGGTAAACATCGGCATCAGGGGTTTAGACCCCGACCGTAGCCGAACAGTATTAATTTTGGAAGATGGAGTGCCGGTGTCGTTAAATCCTTACGGTGAACCGGAGATGTATTATTCACCGGTGATTGACCGTATGAGCGGGATTGAAATTGTAAAAGGCAGCGGTCAGATTTTGTTTGGCCCCCAAACCATTGGTGGAGTTATCAACTACAAAACACCAAACCCACCTGACGAGCAAACCATCCGTGTTAAACTGACCGGAGGGGAAAAAGGATTTTTCAGCGGATTGGCAGGATATGGAACAACGATTGGCAATATGGGCATACAGGTAAACTATTTGCGCAAACAAGCCGACCAATTGGGTTATGCTGCTTTCAGAATTAACGACTTATCGGCAAAAATGCGTTTGGTTTTCAGCGAACGTTCCCAATTAGGTATTAAATTGGGCATGTATGACGAAACTTCAAACTCCACCTATATCGGATTAACCCAATCTATGTATGACGAGGGTGGGCAGGATTTTACCCTTATGGCTCCGGATGATTTGCTCGGCATTCGCCGTTATTCGGCAAGTCTTACCCACAATTTCCGGATTAAAAGCCATCTAAAACTCCAAACAACCGCTTTCGGATATACAACCACCCGAAACTGGAGAAGACAAGACTTTTCTTCGAGTGCTACGGCAAGCAACCAAACAGGCGTTGTTTGGGGAGATCCTGAAGTGGCGGGAGGCGCGGTGTATATGCGCAATACTACCGGAAACAGAAACCGGCAGTTTGAAGTATTGGGCATTGAGCCGCGTTTGACCTATAACTACCATGTACTGCAAACATCAAATGAATTACAAACAGGAGTTAGGTTCTTGTACGAAAAAGCTTATGAACAACGGGTAAACGGGAAAAAATACGACGCTTCGGCAGGTGATATGGTCGAAGATGAAGTGCGTTGGGGAAATGCTTTCAGTGCTTACGTACAAAACCAAACGAATCTGACCGAAAAATGGACATTTACAGCAGGTATCCGTATTGAACACTACGACTATACGAGGAATATTTTGAGAAACAGTTTTAACATAAACGGAGTTACGGCAGTTCGTGATACTAATATTGTAGCGGGAAACAAGGTAACCGGATTTATTCCAGGCGCAGGCATTAACTTTAACTTTCTGCCCGGGCATACTGTGTTCGCCGGAGTACACCGCGGATTTGCCCCTCCGCGTATCAAAGATGCAATTTCCAACGTTGGAGAGGCTTATCAATTGGAAGCCGAAAAAAGCTGGAACTCAGAATTTGGTTTCAGAGGCAGCACAACGAACCATATACTGACTTATGAACTGACCGCTTTTTACATGCAGTTTGACAACCAAATTATACCTGTTTCTGAATCTTCAGGAGGCACAGGGGTCGGCTTGGTCAATGGTGGTGAAACACTTCATGCAGGGTTTGAAGCAGGAGGACGCATAGATTTTGCCCCTTTGTTTAACCCGGATTATACCTTGGCGATATTTGCTAATGCTACTTATACAGAAGCGTCCTATAATGCCGACCGTTTTATTGCCGGCAGCTCAGATAATGTCAACATTAAAGGCAACAGAACGCCCTATTCGCCAGAATATATTTTATCGGGCGGCCTTCATGCCGAAGCCCCTTTCGGATTGGGTTTACAATTTAACGCTTTGTTTATCGGCAGTCAGTTTACCAACGAACTAAATACTGTTAACCCTTCAGCAGATGGCCGGACAGGAAAACTGGACTCCTACCGGGTTTTTGATGCCAATATTTTCTATCAGATACCGAAGATAAACGCCGTTATTAATCTTAGCGCAAAAAACATCACCGATGAGCGTTATATCGTTTCCCGCCGTCCGCAAGGTATAAAAGTCGGACTTCCAAGGTTTATTACTGCGGGAATTGACATTAGTTTCTAATTAAAATCCAGTTCACATAATACAGACATTTAGGTTATGTTCTTTAATAACGTCTGCCAACATTCAGTTGGGAGGCGTTTTTTTTTTTGACAGATTTAGGGATTGGGGCTTTTATACCAACTATGATTTAATTTTGAATCATCAATTACTGACAATCGTCTTTAAGTTCCCTTCCTCGGAGGTGGGTTATTTTAGATAGTGAAGTGGTAATATCCGGCTTGGTTTGGTAAATTTGCGGATATTTAATCCGGAGTTGAAATTTATTTGCCGGTACTTTAGCTAAAAGCCCCCACCTCAACTCGACTAAGTAAGGAATTATTAAAACCTGACCAACATCTTAAAGTAAAACCAAACATCAATGTGTCGTTATTTTGTTTATTTAGTCGGATTGATGTTCAACATGAATTTGATTGGACAACCACTTTATTTCCCTCCTACTATTGGTAATACATGGCAAACGATGACTCCATCCTCATTGGGTTGGTGCGAAGAAGAAATCCCGGCATTGGTTGATTTTTTATCGGACAGCAATACCAAAGCATTTATCGTGCTGAAAGATGGTAAAATTGTGATGGAACATTATTTTGGCACTTTTACGCAAGATAGCCTATGGTATTGGGCTTCTGCAGGAAAAAGTTTAACCGCATTCATGGTAGGGCTTGCTCATCAGGACGGCAGTCTTTCCATAAACGATCCAAGTTCTGATTATCTGGGTACAGGATGGACGAGTTGCACACCGGCTCAGGAGGCTGAAATTACCATTCTGCATCAACTTACCATGACTTCGGGGTTAGATGATGCTGTCTCAAATCCCGATTGCACCCTCCCTTCCTGCCTTCAGTATTTGGCAAATGCCGGTTCCCGTTGGGCTTATCATAATGCACCTTACACATTATTAGATGGAGTAATTGCCAATGCTACCGGAAGTACCCTTAATCAGTTCTACATTAATAGATTGCGCAATCCAATAGGGATGAACGGATTATTTTTGCCTTTAGATTACAACAACGTGCTCTTTACAAACGCAAGAAGTATGGCACGTTTCGGGCTGCTCGTTCTCAACAACGGAACTTGGAACACCACCCCTATTATGACAGATGCCACTTACTTTAATGCGATGGTCAACAGCTCACAAAGTCTCAACCTGTCCTATGGTTATTTGTGGTGGTTAAATGGTAAATCCTCTTTTATGCTTCCCGGATTTCAGATTGTGTTTCCCGGCTCTTTGCATACTGCCGCCCCTGACGATATGTTTTCGGCTATGGGTAAAAACGGACAAATCATCAATATTGTACCCAGTCAGAATTTAGTGATGATCCGGATGGGGAATGTTCCGGATGGTGCATTCATCCCCAACTTTTACAACAACGATATTTGGGAATTATTCAATCAGGTGGTTTGCAATCAGCCATGTACATTTAATCCGGTTATTTCCGGAAATACTACAGTTTGTGCCGGAGTGCCTCAAACCTATTCTGTACCCGAAATTACCGGAAGCAGCTATATCTGGACTATTTCCGGAGGAACCATTCTTTCAGGACAAGGCACCTATCAGATTGCTGTTTTATGGGATAACGGGACTTTAGGCTCGCTTAACATTGAACAGGAAATCCCTTGAAAGTTAATATCTGAAGCAAATTTTCCTTTTGAGATTTAAAACTATTTACTTTGGAAAACGAATAGGGTTGCTTTAATTACTAAACTCCCGCTTCAAGTAAAAGAAACAGACTTATCTGCTAACCTTTAAACTAATTGTACTTGACCTTAAAACATTAACTAACAATATGATAAACCTTTACCAAATTTTACAAGAGAAAAGTACAATTACCATTGGTCGCAATCACGATTGCGATATTGTTTTGACCGATGGAAATGTGAGCCGGCTACATTGCCGCATTTCAATCAAAGAACCCGGGCAATACAGAGTGCAGGATCTCGCTTCGACAAACGGGGTTTTTATAAACGGAGAGAAAAGTACAGATAAAGTGGTTGTTGCAACCGATATCATCAGCATCGGAAATACGCAATTCAGCCTGTTGCCTCCCAATCAGAAGTCGGATGGAAATAAAGTGGCACCCGAATCTTTTGCTATTAGATTGGATAATGTCGAAAAGACTTTCGAAAATGGTCATGTAGGACTGTTTCCGGTATCGTTAAAAGTAAAAAAAGGAGAATTTATTGCCATTATGGGACCTTCGGGTTGCGGCAAATCTACTTTGCTCAAAGCAATCAACGGTGAAAATCCGGCAACCGGAGGAACTGTTTTTCTAAATGACATCAACTTTTTTGAACACTATGAATCCCTCAAATATCAAATTGGATATGTTCCGCAGGAAGATATTGTGCATAGAGAGCTGACCGTTCAAAACTCACTTTACTATGCCTGCAAACTTCGATTTGCAACCGATATCAGTGATGCAGAAATAGAAGAAAAAATAAGTAAAGTTCTGACATCGCTTAACATCAACACCCCGGATGTCAGACAAAACTTAGTGGGTAAACTCTCCGGCGGACAACGCAAGCGCATCTCTATCGCTATGGAATTGCTCACCGAGCCCAATTTTTTGTTTTTAGATGAACCCACCTCTCCACTTGACCCCGAAACAATTGAAGATTTCCTGAACTGTTTGAAACAACTGGCAGCACAGGGCACTACCATCCTGATGGTAACTCATAAACCCGACGACCTGCACTATGCCGATAAGGTGCTGTTTTTGTCAAAGGGCGGATATCTTTGCTATTTCGACACTACGGATAAGTATTTATCCTATTTCGGTAAAACTACAACCATAGAAGTGTATTCACTGCTAAAAACAACCAAACAAGGGCAGATTTGGTATAACAAGTGGTATGGAGACAATCCGCCTTCTCAAATTCGCCGTCCGGCAATAAAGCCACAGAGTACCAGAAAATATCCTTTTTTAAAACAGCTTCTTTGGCTCACCCTTCGCTATTTTAACATAAAAACCAACGACCGGACCAATACCTTAATACTATTGTCGCAAGCACCAATCATTGCGCTGCTTATCTGCTTTATCTTTAAAGAACTGACAATTGCCGTATTGTTCCTCATCACCATTGCCGCAGTATGGTTTGGTACCAGCAATGCGACCAGAGAAATCGTCGGAGAACTGCCAATTTACAAAAGGGAGCGCATGTTTAACCTGCAAGTTTTGCCCTATGTTCTGTCTAAAATTATTGTCCTGACTACCTTTGCCGGATTACAGGCCTTGGTATTTATGGCCATTTTGTACTTAAAGTTTGACGGAAATGAAGTTTCCCTTGCCGGGCAGTTTATGCCCTATTTAAAGTTCATGGTGTATTTGTCTTTTTCGGCAACCCTCATCGGCTTGTTTTTATCTGCAATTGTCAACACCACTGAAAAAGCAATGACTTTACTTCCCATCGTGTTAATGCCCCAAATCATGTTGGCAGGCATTATTGCCTCCATAGAAAAAAACAGTTTAACCGAATTTGTCAGTTCATTTATTTTAGCCCGTTGGGGAACTGAGGGATTTGCACTGATGCAAGGCGACGTGATGGCTTATTTACCTCAACCTACTGCCGACGACCCCGAATTGATGGACTATCAGGCTAAATCTGCCCTGAAAATGTTAGACCTGCCCAATACAATAGACCGTATTTTCGGTTTGAGCAATAGTGATATCGGCAGCTATTACTTCATAATAGGTTTGCTGAATGTCTTCATTTTTACTCTGTTAATCGTTTTTCTCCGGAAAAAAGATACAGTGAAATGAAATTGATATTTCTGTTAAAATATTATTCATCTGAATTAGAGCAAACACAAAATCCCTTACAGGAAAAAGAATAAAGTGTTCGCTCATGTGATTTCTAACAAAAAAAAACGGCAGCGATTTGCACTTAAAGTACATTTCGCCACCGCCGTTTGTAGATTGGAGTTCTAAAAAAAAGATTATTATCTGGTCAATAATCCCAACCTGATGCCTGATTGAGCAGCTATTGGAAAATTCTCTCTGATATCATCCGAAATATCATCAAACAAAGAGTTGTTAGTTCTATTGTAATTTCTATAGGCATAACCTATTCCGGTATAAATTTCAAATACAAATTTGTCGCTAATCCACTGCTTGCCAATATTTAACAGCAGTTTTACCACAGTAGCAGTTACGTCGTCATTATCAGGATTGCTGAAAACAGTATATCTGAAACCCAATTCGGGTTTGAAATACCAGCCAAACATGGGATGAGTACGCCGCATCCCTTCCATAGTAAATTCCTGTTTCCCAAAATAAATTTTAGGACCTGCACTGCCATAAAACCCGTTCACTTTAGTATCTGAATCTCTGATCCATCCTCTGAATAACAACGGACTTGTGCGGTAGCCGACATTCATTTCCAAAGAAATATTGTCTTTAAAAACAGCACCTCTTTCATAAGTAAGCCCATAGTTCCCTACCATTGGACCAAGAGGCGCTACTTTAAAAGCACTCAAATAGGGCGAAGTATCGGGCACTATCGTTTTTTGTGCAGTTAGCGGTAGATAAGCAAAAACCATGCTTAACACTAAACAAAAAATTAAGTTTCTCATGATGTTTTTTGGGTTAAATTTATAAATTAAAAAGCCTGAATTTTAGACTTAAAAACAAAAGGCAAGTTAATTTTCGGATATTTAATTTAGATTTCTGGAGTAACCGGTTTATTGACCGTAGGTAAAAACAGTTGAACTCCTGCACTTAAATAGCCTGTATTAAAATGTTGTTTTGATGAATTTAAGAGCGGAAGACCTAAAGCGTATTGTGCAGTAAATTTAACATTTTTTGGTCCCATATTTAAAAAGACCGAGGGTTGACAAATGATGTTGTTCAGTTTCTCATCGTAGTTCAATTCCAAATAAGGGATATTGGATTTTAAACGGTTGTGGAAAAAAATGAAATTTGCTGCTCCTCCAATTTCTACCCAATTTTTAAGATTTATTCCTGCACTTGGCTGTAAATATGCGCTTATGTAGCGGTTTTCATGGTGGCCATAAGTAGCGGGAACGGCATTTTTATCGTCAGAATACACCTTGCGGTTGTTAGCATGAGTTGTTCCGGTGATGTTTGATGTTCCCATTCCAACCCCTCCAAATACTGCAAAAACTCCTCCTGCATCGCCGGTATGTAATTTATAACCTGCTCCCAATGAGGCATTACGGTACTGATAACTCCTTTCTACTTGGTCTAAATTGCCTAAATTTAAGTCGGTATTGGCATCAAATTCTATTGGAGGCAGGTAATCATGTTGAGGAATCAGCAAAAACCAGGTCCAATAGATATCAACATCGTAAACAGTAGCCTGCATGGCATCAATTTCAACAGAGTTTTGACCCTTGCCTCCAGAATATTGTGCCGTAACCGACCATTTATCGGTTACCGAATAAGCCATTGAACCGCTGACGTAGTTGATGTTTTCAAATTCTGCAATGCCATCGTTATCTGTAAAACTCTCTTTGGGGTCGTCTATATTGCTTCCAGAAGTGGTATATGTACCGGATATAACTAAATCGCCTTTGTTTTCTAAAACAGGGGTAAAAGCAGGGGTAATGGGGTTAAGTTGCGCAGGTGTTTTAACATCATTTCGATAATAGTTTTGGTAGTTTACCACATGCTGCTGAGTAATAGAGCAAGCACTAAATAAAAACATGCCTGAAAACAATAAAACTATTAGGGGGGGGTGTGCCGTTTTCATACAAATAATTTTAAAAAATTTGAAAAAACAGTCAATAAGGATAGGTTATTTATAGCAGGTTAAACAAGGCAGTTGAAGTTACGTAAATTTCTGCTTTATGGGTTCTTGACCTTTACCGATAAAATTGGTCACTTCTAAATATGCTCCAAACTCATCCTTGAAAGCACTTTTATCCTTCTAAGAGGAAAGTTAATGGAAGGTAATCGGTTTAATCTTCAGCAATCACCTTCAAAAAAGTTCAAAAGGAGCAACCTTTTTAGCACCTATATTAGATACAATTTGGATCATATAAAAAATTCAATTTATCCGGACTGCCTTACACAAAACAGATTCAGTTGAAACTTATTTCATGTTAAAAATAACAACAACAAGGGATTTACTTTGTAATCTAAACTATAACCTATACCTTTATTGTTTGTAGTATTGCTTTGAACAAACGCCCTTTTCTTATTTCTGTTAATGTTCAATCAACCCCGCCAATGAATAAGCCCGAAAATCAAAAAAATCAATTTAAAAGGTTTACATGGACTACACCTGTTTTCGGTACCTGCCTGTTTAAACTTTTATTATGTCTTCTTTTTTTGGTAAAATCTAACTCTGCTTTTAGTCAGGATAATAAAGAATATGACTACTCTACCGGGCAACCAATGCCGAATGAACAAAATCAAACAACCGTCAATCCAAACGAATCTACCCGCAACTTCCCCCTCATGATGTTTGAAGCAAGTTTAGGGGCCGGTTTTTCTGTTGGTTATGAATTGCGGGAAGTTTTTGAATATGGTAATGGACTGGAACTTGGATTCTCATTCAATCTTTTGTCTAACAATAAATTGTCAGTTGCTCCTGTTTTTCACCTTAATTTTCTGAACAACTATTACGATATAGATACTCAGGACAATTTGATATGGTGGGGATTTGGGGCTAAATCCAATTATTACTTACTTGACCGCAACAAAGGCATCTGGAATTTTTATCCTTCTGTTTCTGTAAGATACAACCGGATCAACAATTATGTCAGTCCCAGACCCGGATTTGCAGGCAATTCAATAACTGTTATGAAAGGTGGTGGGTTGTCTTATTCACTGGGGTTTGGAATAGTCAGAAAATCCAATTATCTCCAATTTGACTATCAATTTTTTAACCCCGTAACCAAGATTGATAAAGATTTGATCAACGATTTTAACACTACTTCCGGACTATATGAACCCTATCAATTCAACAAAACCCGGATGAATTTTAGTTATATCGGATTGACATTGGGTATGCAAATGCCCCTTGGTAAAAACAGGTAATTCGAAAATATTAAAGTCTCCCCTATTCCGCCCCTAATTTTTTTGAGCCGATATTATGATATTGGGTGAAAAAATCAGCCCTTTTGAAGACCTACCGGATGCAAAAATGAATGTTTTGCTAAATACTACGGTTAATTTCCATAAGATAATTCTAAGAAATTCTTTAATAGGATTCTTAATTTTCATACACGAGCCGGTAACTGTTACTTTTGAAAATCCGGTGCTGTGAAAAAGCTGCTCTGCTGAAGAATTGTTGAGAATAGTTTCATGAGTAAAATCTCCAAACATATATAAAGAAGAGAAAAGGGCATCGGCATTAGGCGTTCTGAAAACAGCAATGCCTTTGCTGCAAAGCCCAAGCTGGATAATTTCCAAAATTTCAACCAACTCATCTTTGCTGAAATGCTCGATGATATCAATTCCGATGATGACATCAAATGTGTTGGGATGTTTTTTTAAATATTCAATTAAATCGGCCTGTTCAACTCCTTTAATGCCAATTTTTTCTGCTTCGGCTACCTGATCCGGACTTAAATCAATACCCCTTACTTTCTGATAACCATGTTGTTGGAGCGCATGTACCAATGAGCCGAATCCACAGCCAATATCTATGATGTTGGGTTGACTAACAACTTTTGGAAGCAACGGGATGATTTCTTGTTGAAAATGCCAGGAGTCTTGCTTTAATTTATCATTTATTTCCCTTTCGCTTCGCCGGCCGGATTGTGTTTGATAATACTTGTTGTAAAGGGTTTTTCTGTATTGATACATGAGATACTGTACAAATAAAGTCTATGTAAGTTAATAATTACAGGCCATAAAGAATTTTATGCCTAAAAAGCGTGCAAAAGTAGTAAAACCTGATTGTATTTCATTTCTGCCTCAATTGAACATCAAATATAAGCCGTAAAACTTGTTGGCCTTAGCCGGCACCAATTTTAATCGCTTTATTCATCTTCCAACCAATAATCAACCACACTGCTGCGGTCATTATAAAGGCTTTGATTAACGCGGTACATAGACTGTCTGGTTATATATCCCATACTTACCGCATGTTTGGCAAGTTCGAGGCTATCTTCAATCAATAAAGCCGGAACTATAGGTTCGCTTTTAATAAGCTTTTTTACCCTGTCTGTTCTTTTTTTGTCTTTAACTGCCCTGATGTAAATGCATAAAATACGTCCGGGGTGCTTTTTTGCAATATCTAAATATATATCGGCATCTTTTTCACCACTGTCGCCAATCAAAATAAATGGTAAGTTGGGGTAGGTTTCTAAAATTTTAACCGTTTCATTGTACTTATGGTTTTTATAGGCTTCTGACAATGTACTGTTGTTGGCATGTCCGAAATCTCTCAACAATACCGGGCCCTTTGGTATGTGATTCACATCCATAAACTCATCAATCAGGTCATACAAATTCCAGGGGCTGTTGGAAACATAAAATATCGGGTTTTTCTGGCTGCCGCTACTTCCTTTTCTAAACGACCAGTATAAAGCCGGTGCGCCTCTGAAAGCCAAACGGGTATAAGCATTTTTAAAAACCGCCAGGTAAATCATCTTGATTTTTGAAACCACATTTGACTTTAGCAAAGTATCATCCAGGTCGCTGATAACTCCATATTCAGCCATACTATTGGGAACTAATATCTGACCTTTAATTACCTTTATCTTTTTCGGCCGGATACCATCCGGAAACAGCAGTTCAAAAAAAATGTCCTGAAAAATGCTATTATTGGGCTTAAAAGGAATTGATAAGGGAGTATCTATTTTAAAATAACCTTCTTCGTCTGAGGTCTGGATAAATTTATGCCCCATATAGCTCAATTGTAAAGATTGATTGGGTACTTCATCACTTTCAAATCTGTGATATGAATTGAGAAGGTTGCGCCAATGACTATCCCTTCCAGATGCAACAATCCCTTTGTTTTCGAGTATTCGCCCTCTGCAATAAAGGTAGTCTGATGTACCATATCCCCTGTAAGCCACTATTTCGAACGGAGGGGAAGCACCCTGATTGCTTTTCAGTTTGTCCAAACTATTCTCTAAAAACGACAACAACCCTGAAGCACCTTTTTTAAAGAAACTAAAACGTTTGTTTTCTCTCATCTCACAAATATACCGCAAAAAAAAGATTTAGAAGCCATCCGTAACTTTCGATTAGAAGTAATATTGCGGACTTTGACTTTCTGAATAACCATTTTTACTGATCATTAAGTAACTGAATGGTAATTAAACTCCAAAAACAAATTTCACTAAAACATAGCCTAAAGCGGCATTGACAATGACTGAAACTATATTCAGGACAAAACCGGTTCTGGCCATTTGAGGCATCGTTATATGTCCGCTCGAAAACACGATGGCATTGGGAGGAGTTCCCATAGGCAGCATAAACGCAGCACTTGCTGCCAATGTTACAGGAACAGTCAGCAACAAGGCATGAATATCTGCACCGGCAGCAATACCGGCAACTACCGGTAAAAATATGCTTACCAACGCTACATTGCTCATCAACTCACTGATAAAAACAATGGCTGCCACCAGGACAAATATTAAAACGATAGTCGAAAAATTGCCTGCCTGAATCATATTACCTATCATTTCTACAATCCCCGTTTTTTCCATCGAATCAGCTAAGGCTAACCCGCCCCCAAATAACAGCAATATGCCCCAGGGCAGTTTTTTGCTATCTTCCCAGGTCAACAAAAATTTACCTTTTTTTAAGTTTCGGGGAACGACAAAGGTGAGTAACCCACCAATCATAGCAATGGTAGTATCTGATAGCGTAGCACCGGGAACTGATAACTGCAACAACTGTTCAAACTGAGGTCTTAAAATCCATGAAGTGGCGGTAATCAGAAATATAGCGGTAACCATTTTTTCTGATTTTGATATTTTCCCCAATTCTTCAAGTTGTTGATTGATAAATTCACCCGAGGCAGTAATTTTACCGATACCGTTCGGATAAAAAAATTTGGTCAGGAGCAGGTATGTAACAACTAAAAGAAGCAAAGCGATGGGTGTTCCTACTATCATCCATTGCACAAAACCTATTTGCATTTGAAAAGTTTTTTGCATAAATCCGGCAAAAACAAGATTGGGAGGTGTTCCGATTAGGGTAGCCATCCCTCCTATATTGGCAGCATAAGCAATTGACAACATTAACGACAGAGAAAATCTTTGAAACTGTTGTGAACTGATTTGTCTGTTATGTTCCATAACAGTGATTACCGAAGCTGCAATAGGCAACATCATTACCGTAGTAGCCGTATTACTGACCCACATGCTGATAAACCCGGTTGCAATAATAAAACCCAGAATAATGCCATCGGCAGTTGACCCTGTCAGGTGAAGGATGGTTAGGGCTATCCGGCGATGAAGTCCGCTTTTTTCCATTGCCAGTGCAATAAAAAAACCTCCCATAAACAAATAGACGATTGGGTTTGCATAAGGAGCAGCCACGTCTTTCATTGACCCGATCTCTAATAAAGGGAACAAAATAAGAGGAAGCAAAGAGGTTACCGGAATGGGTACTGCTTCTGTAAACCACCAAATCATGATCCAAACCATACAGGCTATCACCTTCCATGCCATTGGGTCAATCGGTGCAGGAATCAATAAAAAGACGAAAAACAATGCAGGTGCTAAAACTAAGCCTATTGATTTATAGGTGGGATACATAGTTGATTTGGTTAAACATCAATATGAAAAACTGCCCGCTAAAATAGTTTTTTTGCAACTACTAATTATACAGACAATAGATATAATACAAAGAGCAAAAATAAAATGATCGCTATTTATCTAACCTTGTAAGGTTGACAAACGCACTTTGTTGATAGTTTCAGACCACAAAGAACAAATTTCATTGTTGTCTGTCTTTGTATTATTCTGAAACAGGGGTAAATCATTTATAAACCGTTTTTTGGCTGAAATAAGAAATCAACTAATCATAATCATTTCGCATCTCATACCCGAAATTAGCACTTATATGGTACTAAAAGGACGAAAGATTACTCCCCAACAACAAACTGTAATTAATTTTTGATATTTTTCCCACAATATTAACCTTAAACCCCCATACTGTTTTTTGCGATGCAGTTCTTGTTTAGATATTTATTGATGTTCCGTTTGGTATTTTTTCCAATGCTTTTTTTAGGAGCTCTGCTTTTAAAAGCACAGCCAAAGCCAAATAAATATCCGGCTGTTCAGGATGCCCTAATCAGTATGGACAATGATGTGGATTTGCAACCGGCAAGCTGGAGTTACTATGTTAAAAATGTTTCAGACGGAGAGGTAATCGCTGCCTTTAATTCCATGAAATTATTGCGACCGGCTTCTGCCTTAAAAGTAATGACTACTGCTGCTGCGCTTTCAATTTTAGGTCCTGACCATACTTTTTCCACTAAACTGGAATACGACGGCAGAATTGACGAAATTGGCATATTAAAGGGTAACCTATACATCACCGGAGGAGGCGACCCCACTTTGGCTACCAATCGTTCAGATATAGCTACTCCTTACAATGTTGTATTGCAACAATGGGTTAAGTCCATCCAACAGTTGGGAATAAAAAAAATTGAGGGGAGAGTTATTGGAGATGCCGGATATTTCCCGGATGATATGATTCCAACAACCTGGATTTGGGAAGATATCGGAAACTATTATGGAGCCGGGGTCAGCGGGTTAAACTTTCACGAAAACCGTTACGATTTGGTGCTTTCTTCGGGAAAAACCGGCAGTCCTACTAATATTTTGAAAATACAACCCGAAGTTCCGGGATTGCAATTAACCAATCTGACTACTGCCGGAGCGGCAGGCAGCGGCGATCAGGCTTATATTTATGGATCCCCCTTTAATCTATCCATTGTTGTAAGAGGAACGATTCCTCCAAATCGCAGCAGTTTTGTTATCAGAGGGGCTGTTCCTGACCCTGCTCTTTATGCAGCCTCCTGCCTGAAACAAACGCTGGAACAAATGGGTATTCAGGTAACAGAACCGGCAGCTACTGTTCGACAGCTTTCAGAGCTTGAAAACTATAAAAGCCAACAAAAATATATGCTCCATATCAGTACATCACCTCCAATAAAAAAAATAGTGTACTGGTGCAACAAACGCAGTGTGAACCTGTTTGCAGAAGCACTTTTGCGCGAAATGGGAAAAAAACAATTTGGAACCGGAACCATTGAGAATGGAATAAAAGCAGTTAAGCAGTTTTACCAAAACCGCGGAATAGACCTCAACGAAGCAATTCTTTATGATGGAAGCGGGTTGTCGCCTTCAAATGCGATTTCTGCAAAACAACTGACAGAAATTCTCTCAAACTATGCCGGTGCTCCCAATTTTAATGAGTTTTACCAATCCTTACCTGTTGCAGGTGATGCTTCTGACGATGGGTTTTTGAAGAGTTTTATGAATAGTAAAAGTAAAACAGCAAAACTCAGTGTTAAAAGCGGTTATCTGAGTAATACCCGTGCATATTGCGGATATATTAAAACCCAATCGGGCAGACTGCTGGCCTTTACCGTGATGGTCAATAATTATACCTGTACCAATACTTATATCAAAAAGAAAATAGAGGATTTGCTCTTGCCTTTAATGCAACTTAAATAGGACGAACGATTAATGTTTATAGTCAATCACGCGCATTTTAACTAAACTTCCTCTTTGTGCCCGTTGGGG
The DNA here is from genome assembly GCA_016700115.1 of Sphingobacteriales bacterium. Lineage (NCBI taxonomy): Bacteria > Pseudomonadati > Bacteroidota > Sphingobacteriia > Sphingobacteriales > Sphingobacteriales bacterium. Next base: position 5,487,046 of record CP064999.1, read on the forward strand.
CCAAGGTAGCGGACTTGTAATATCATTGCTGCCAAGTTGCAACAACCATCGTTCTTTTTCAATCATACCCACTCCTTCAGCATATACTTCGCGGCTATAGACCTTATTAACCAAATCTTCATAGTCGTGTTGCAAAACGGTTACCGTATTCTCAAATGTCAGCCCGTTTATGGAATGCTGGGTATTCATTTGTTCGTATTGATAATGCCAGTTAGCATATACTGCCGTTGTTTCCTGATTGGTGTTGATATATGAATTGCCCCACCATTTCACTCCATCCTGAACAGGAAACACCATATTCAAAAACCTCAGTTCGCCTTCTTTTCGCTCTGCTTTTGTACTGTCTTTTACAGCATACCAAACCGTAGGAATTATCTTATCCCAGGCAATCGTATCGCTGTAACGGGCATACCGCTCAATTGTTATTGCCGGTCGGCTCTCGTTGTCAGTAAATGGCTGGGCAAACACTTCTTTTATCTGCAATTGTATAGTATCTACTCCTTGTGAAAGAAAGGTGCTGTACAGGATAGAATCGACCTGATAAATCACCCAATGTCCTGAGTCGATAGGAAAGTATTCGTAACCATATTTAAGGTCATAGGTTTCTGTTTCCTCTGTACATCCTGTATAAGAAAAAAGAGCAATTACGATTATACAAATCAAAAAAGCGATGCGCTGAATCATTCGAAAAATTTTAACACTTAAAATGGTTAACTCTACTGTTTAGCAGAGCCGGGAATAATAGATTTCAACCTTAGTCGAAGGCCTTTGTGTTTTCGTTGCATTTTCAAGGCCGGCAAATGTTTACCGATGCTACCTTTGTTCTCTAAACTTAAAATTGATGGCATCGCATTTTCGCATATTTGAAGCCAAAGCGATTTTATTGGTTTTTTTCCCGTCAACAATAGTCAGGGCTGCCGTATTTGGAGGACGAGTACCTTCATTGTGGGCATAAAGTATCAGATAATTATCGGCATTGCGGTTTATATTTACTTTAATTTTCAACTTGCGCTTGGTTAGCAGATACTCTTTAAGAATCCATTGGTCGTTGAAATAAAGAGAAATTGTGTCTCCATCTTCATACTCTTCATCCCAAACCCAAAACTCGAGATATTCAGAATCAACAATCATGCGTCTGCCCGGAACAACCTTTCGATCGCCCAAAGAATCGGGAATATTGCGGGTTGTATAGGTTAACTTGACGTTTTCAAGTTCAGCAGGTTTGTTCACCGGTGGAGCTAAGACAACCGGTTCTTCTTTCTTTTCAACCGGTTGAACAGGAGGAGGTGTGGGCGGAGTTGGCGGAACAGGTATTTCTTCGTTGGGGATTAACTTTCGCCATTGCCACATTTTTATCTGATCGTCGTTTCCTCCGGTAATGATATTTTTACTGTTTGGAGCAAACTGAACGCTGCGAACAGAAGCCTGATGTCCCGTAAGGTCTGAATTGATATCCATGCCTGCGATATTCCAAACCTTTACATGATTTTTGGTATCCCCGGTAACCAAATATTGTCCATCCGGCGAAAAGTCAATTTCCGTGCTTGGCCCGGGTGTCGTAACCTGAAAAGATTTAACCAGTTGTCCGGTTGAAGCGTCCCACATCGAAAAAGTGCCGTTTTTACAAAGACTTCCTATATGCAGGTTATCGGGCGTATATTTAACATCTATTACCTCATCACTGCAGGCATTAATGGTCTGAACCACTTTTTTAGTCAAAAAATCAACAACTCTGATAGTTTGTTTACTTCCTGCTACTAAATAATTGCCTGTTTCGGCGTAATCTGCACAGGTAAATGGGATGCCGTTGTTGTTTAAAATAACGCCGGGTTTACTGTTCGGAATAAAAGGGCGGGTAGCACTGATTGTACCATCTGAACCTCCATACAAGATGACATTGCCGTCAGGACTGAAATAGGCAAAATTATAAAATGCGGTGCCTCCGGTTGTACGGGCGTTGATTTCATGAATGACAGTATTGGAACTTAATTCCCAGACTTTAAGTAGCCCATCGGTTGCAACACTTACTAAATGACTTCCGTCGGGGTGGAATGAAAGATGGGTGATTTCTCCGGTATGCCCTTCATTCCGCAAAATATGTAGTATGTCTCCGGTAACAGCATCTCGAATCAACAACATGCCCTGATTGTTTCCACTGGCAAAGGCTGTACCTGAAGGGTTATAACATACCGCCGTAATTGCTCCTTTACCACTGCTAAAGGCTTTAAAATCATCGAATCGCTGTGCAAACAGCGTTGTTCCGGTCAAAAGAATTAAAAAAAAGAATATGCTTACTTTACTCATAAGGTTGCAAATTTACGTCATTCGGACTTACACTTGTTTCATTTTAACGAATTTTGGGCAGTTAATTTTATATCTTCCAAATTCTGAAGCCTATTTAGCATGGTTTTTGCCGCTTTATTCTTCCCTAATTCAGTAGTTTATCCGGGCGATTTTAAATACTTTCTCTATTTTACGGAATATTTGTCATAGAAAAGTAAAATTTTTACCTTTGGAACTAATATAAACTTTTCAAGTATGGCTGAACGCAAACGGGTAGCCCTTTTCGTGTTCTTTTTGCTGCTCATTATTCTGCACCTCGTTCTTATGTTGGTTTATACTTCCTAAACCGATAAGAAGCAATTATTTTGAATAACCCCTTTTGGTAGATTGCTATTTTCAATTGTTTTTCAAAATTTACAGTATTCGGCTGCCTAAACCGGTACTTAAAAAAACAAAACAGCCGCAGAAACAACTATCCTGCGGCTGAATGGTTAGATGAATTTTATTTATTGAACCGGTATTAATCTCTGCGAAACAAGAAAGAAGCGTAATATAAGAGATTGGCAACAGCGGCTAAAGCTGCAACTACATAAGTCATAGCTGCCCACCAAAGTGCGTTTTTAGCCTTTTCATGCTCTTCCCCACCTACAATTCCGGAAGTGTTGAGCCAGGCTAAGGCGCGGTTGCTTGCATCAAATTCAACGGGCAAGGTGATCAGGGTAAAAGCAGTGGTAACTGCCAGTAACAAGACCCCGATTAACAGGACAATCGTATTTTGTGTGGCAAAAAACAAGGCCAATCCTCCCAACAAAATAAACTGAGACAGTTTTGAACTGATATTTACAAGAGGTACCATCTGAGAACGCATGGTCAAAAAACCATAAGCAGTAGCATGTTGCACTGCATGTCCACATTCGTGAGCAGCAACAGCAGCAGCAGCAACATTATGCTGATTATACACTGTTTCGCTCAGGTTAACCGTTTTGTTTTGGGGGTTATAGTGGTCTGTTAACTGGCCTTGAACGGAAATAACCTCCACATCATATATTCCATTATCCCGCAGCATTTTTTCGGCAACTTCTTTACCGCTTAATCGAATTGGCATTTTAGAATACTGGTTAAATCGCGATTTCAACATGCTACTTGCAGCTAAACTGAGTAACATTAGTATTCCAAACATTGCGATGTACATAGGTATTAGGTTTTGATTTTAACAATTATAATTTGCGTAACAAGATAATAACATTTTTTGTAAAAAAGTTCATTGAAGTTTTGCCATTAAAAACTTAGCCGGTTTATGCGAACAAACAGGGTAAGATTTTTTCTGCCTCCTTTATAGATTCCGGTTTTCCAACGTCAACCCAATGTGTATGGCTATGATCAAACATAGCAACCGGAAATTTTTTGGACAATTCTAAATAAGCATCCACCAATGAAAATTTTCCGGTAAATGCTATTTTTTCAAAGAATACAGGTTCAATGAGCTGAATCCCGCTAAATGCAAATGGAACAGCCCGGAAACATGGATTGGCATGTCGTATCTGACCGGTTTTGGAATTTTGCCATCCACAAAGCAAGTTCTCTTCGTTAAATAAAAAAAAGCGTTCTGAAGGGCGTTTTCTGACCGCCAAAGTTGCTATGGGCTTTTTTGAGTTTAAAGAATGTGCTTGTCTTATCTCCGTAAAATCAATATCTGATAATATATCTACATTGCAAACTAAAATTGGTTCTTTACCCGCTAATAAAGGGGCTGCCTTTAGCAACCCGCCCCCTGTGTCGAGCAACATTTCGCTTTCATCAGAAATATGGATCTTGATGCCGAAATTGTTTTGAGAATTCAAATACTCAACAATCATTGGTGCGCGGTAATGAACATTCACCACAATCTCATTGTACCCGAATGAAATAAGCCGTTGAATGACTATTCCCAACAAAGGTCTGCCAAGAATGGGTATTAGAGCTTTGGGTAAATGGTCTGTCAGAGGTCGCATACGGGTTCCTAAACCCGCAGCAAAAATCATGGCTTTCAACTGAATTTAACCGCTTTTATAGATGAAATTAAAAGGGTCAGATTGCTCATCATCCGTCTTACGATTTGTAAGCCCTGTCCAATATAATAAGGTTTTACCACTTCATTATCTTAAAGAACCTGCCCCTAACCCCTCCGAGTAAGGGAATTTAAAGACGTTTGTCAGTATTTGCTGGTTCAAAATTAAATCATAGTTGGTATTAAAACTACCCCAGCACAGCACTTTGCTGCTTTTCCAATCTTTTGCGGTCGTTTTCGTCTAAATATATTTTGCGGAGACGAATGTTTTGTGGTGTAATTTCCACATATTCATCTTCTTCTATGTACTCCATAGCTTCTTCGAGCGAAAACTTAACCGCAGGAGCGAGTTTAACTTTATCGTCCGATCCGGATGCCCTTACGTTTGTCAGTTTCTTGGTTTTAGTCAGGTTAATGGCCAAATCAGATGAACGGGTATTTTCACCGACAATCTGTCCTTCGTAAATAGGGTCTCCGGGTTCGACAAAAAATATCCCTCTGTCCTGAAGTTTGTCTAAAGCATAAGCAATTGCCGTACCTGTTTCCATTGAGATCAGGGTTCCGTTGATACGGCCGGGCAAATCGCCTTTCCATGGCAAAAATCCGGTAAACCGATGAGCCATAATGACCTCACCGGCAGTAAGGTTGAGCACAATCGTGCGCAATCCTATCAAACCGCGAGAAGGAATATTAAATTCAAGGTGCATCACGTCACTTTTTGGGGTCATAATTGCCAGTTCTCCTCCCCTTTGAGTAACAATTTCTATCACTTTACCGGCTTTACCTTCAGGGGTGTCAATGGTCAATGTTTCAAAAGGTTCACATTTTTGACCTTCTATGGTTTTAATGATGACCCTTGGTTTTCCAACCTGTAACTCATACCCCTCACGGCGCATCGTTTCTATTAAAACGGATAAGTGCAAGACTCCCCGTCCATAAACGGTATAAGAATCGGGGGAGCCGGCTTCCTCAACTCTGAGTGCCAGATTTTTTTCAGTTTCTTTGTACAACCTGTCGCGAAGGTGGCGGGAGGTTACAAATTTCCCCTCTTTGCCAAAAAACGGGGAATTATTGATGGTAAACAACATGCTCATTGTAGGTTCATCAATGCTGATGGCAGGCAATGCTTCCGGATTTTCAAAATCTGCAATCGTATCCCCGATTTCAAATCCTTCAATACCGGTCAGGGCACATAAATCGCCACATTGCACACTGTTCGTTTTGATTTTTCCCAACCCTTCAAATGCATAGACCTCTTTGACCCTGGATTTAACTATTTTTCCATCTCGTTTAACCAGCGAAATAGGCTGATTTTCCTGTATAGTTCCACGAGCAACCCGCCCTACTGCGATTCGTCCTATATAAGATGAATAGTCTATATTGGTAACCTGCATTTGTACGGTACCTTCCACCAAAGGAGGCGCAGGAATTTCTTCAATCAAAACATCCAGCAAATGGGTTACATCACTTGTTGGCGGTTTTTGCCAGTCATCGCTCATCCATCCTTGTTTGGCTGAACCATATACGGTCGCAAAGTTGAGTTGTTCCTCTGTTGCATCGAGATGAAACATAAGATCGAAAATTTCCTCGTGAACCTCGTCAGGGCGGCAGTTTTCTTTGTCCACTTTGTTGATGACTAAAATTGGCTTGAGCCCTTTTTCCAAAGCTTTTTGCAGCACATACCGGGTTTGGGGCATTGCTCCTTCAAAAGCATCTACCAACAACAAAACGCCGTCTGCCATATTTAGTACGCGCTCTACTTCCCCACCAAAATCTGCGTGCCCCGGTGTATCAATAATGTTGATTTTAATACCTTTATAAACCACGGATACATTTTTGGCCAAGATGGTAATCCCGCGCTCGCGCTCCAATTCATTATTGTCCAAAATCAGCTCTCCGGTTTTCTGATGTTCGGCAAATAACTTGCACTGATGCAGGATTTTATCTACCAAAGTTGTTTTACCATGGTCAACGTGGGCAATAATGGCAATGTTGCGAATCTGTTGATTTTGCATATAATTATAGTGTAAATTGCAGTAATATCCGGTTTCGGGATGCAAAGGTAAGCATAATAAATAGTTTTTTCTATAATTGCCGAAAGTAGAACGGTGATTTTAAGTCAACACCGGTTATACTGAAACAAATTATAGAAGATTGTTTTAGTTTTATATCTTTGTTTCTGAGGTTTCATATCTGATTTTTGGGTACTCATGCCTATTTAAACAAAAACAATGCGAAGTTTACTTTTATATTACTCCGGTTTATTCATCTTCCTGATGCTTGTTATTTTGCCTGCCTGCCGTTCAGGTGGCGACAACAAGGATGTGTATTTAAAGAACTACCGCAATTTGATGAAAGAGTTAGAATCCCGTTGTGGCAAAACGGACTTGTTGTCGAACGATTCCTTTTGGCAGGATATGGATGACCAAATTTACGAATTTTCAGGAATATACTATTGGCGGCATTTCGAAAACCTAACCTATAAAGAGCGGTTAGAAATTAACCAATTTCCGGTGATGTATTATTTATGCCGCTATAAATCGGTGGTGAATGAACGGGTTCAGTTTGAGTTTCAGAGTGAGGTAGAAACTTTGGTGAAAGGACTAACCGAAATTATGGACTCAACTGCCACGATATACAAAGATTACGATTCCGGAATCAGGGATATTTTGCACGAATTTAAAGGTCGGGGGAATAACCGGTAATCACTTTTTACTGAATAGCTGAACTTAATGGTCTGATATTCAGATAGAATTAACCGGCAACAAACTCTTAAAAATTGGCAGGGCAAAAATGCCGTTTGGGTATTTATGCCAACTGCATGGCTGAACAAGTCTTTCAAATTTCGGGGTACAGTCTTTATATCAGATGTTTTTCTCAATATTGGCGTAGGAAAATCATCCGACAATTTTTATAAACCTGTAATCATTCAATTTTTTATAGAGAAATTGGATTCGGGGGAATTTAACCCTGACAAAACTTTTTAGTACCTCCGCAATGACTTATTGCACCCCTACAACACATTGAATCGCCTTTGCTTTGGTTTAATGCACCCCTGCAACACGTCAAATCGCCTTTGCATTGACTTATTGCACCTCTGCATTACTTTGATGCACCTTTGCAAAGGCCTATTGCACCTCTGCTTTTCTTTGAATCACCTTTACAAAGGCCTATTGCACCCCTGCTTTACTTTAATGAACCTCCGCAATGTTTTAAATCACAGTTGCATTACCTCAAAGCCCCCCTGCAATACTTTATTGCTGACCCTATTCTAAACACCAAATTTTGTTTTTCTGCAATGATTATTATGGGGAATTGCATTGCTTTTCGAAGCATATTAATGCTTTAAAAGCTCAGCGCAAGAAAAAATCACTATGCCCTGTAAATCCCCCTCTATTCTATCACCACCGACACACTGCCTGCCCCTACAGCCCATTCCACTTCGATAGTGGCGGTTCCTTGTCCGCTAAGAATAGTCCCGTTTGTTACTGTCCATTGATAGGTGTTGCCCCCGCCGGGAGCGGTGTAAACGGCAGTTTGCGTGTTGCAACCTGCGTTGTTCCCTCCTATGACGGGGGCTACCAACGGTTTGTTGTCGAACGACAGGTTGTCAATATACATATTATTGCCGTATCCGTTCAGGCATTGGATTTTTACCGTTACATAATTCCCGGAATAAGGCCTGAGGTCGAGACAGACGTTCCGCCACTCGTTGCAGTTTTGCGGAGAAAAGGAATCGTACTCATATTTATTGTTGGGGCCGGTGCCCGATGTGGTGGTGCTCAGGTTTTCACCGCCATCGGAAAATAGGGTGTAGAAGTTGTTTCCGCAATTATTAGATACCAACACTTTGAGCGAATCGATCCATGCCCCACCGCCGTCAATATAGGGGGCATACGCAACACGAAAAGTGATAGCAGGTGATTCTATTTCTGTAAGATCCATATTAATAGGAAATACCAACTCGTCTATTTGTCCCGGATTGGGATATTCGTAGCATTGAACGGTGTAGGAGGTGCTGCCATTTTCGGCACAGTTTGTTCCGGTATGTGGTTGCCAGCCGGAACTATTATCAGGATTAACTACCTGTATCACACCTGTTCCGCTTTCAAAATTGGTTTCGGCGGGCAGGTTGTTGGTGTTGCTGCTCACGGTGATGAGGTCGGTTAAAATTTTTGTATCGCTGCCATAAGGGTTGGTAACGGTGAGTATCACGCTGTATGTTCCGCCAATGGGATAACTCACCTTTGGGTTTCGCAGTGTCGAAGTGACAGGATTGCCGCCCGGAAATTCCCAATACCAGTTTGCCCCCGCATGGTGCAAAACAGAGTAGTCCTCAAACTGAAGGGTATCGCCGGGACAATCGGTGAATCGCTTGTTCACCATCGGTTGAGCTACGGGCACTGAAGGTTCGTACAACTCACATTCCCAAATCCCTTTTCCGTAAGCCCCCATTCTGATTTTACCGTCTTTGTAAAAAGGGCGCAATATATTGGAAGCGATTTCGGCAGGAAGTCCGTCCACAAAAAATTGCCAGTCGGGGAGATTGTTGTTGCGGTAAAAAACGCTTCGGTTGGTGCCGAGATATACGCCTCCATCAGTTCCGCCCTGATGCAATAACGCCTGAATAGATTCATCGTTAAGGGTAGTGGTGGTCAGATTTTGCCACGAACCTCCGCCGTTGTCGGTGCGATAAATTTTTTGCCCGTTTGCGCCATCGGGAAAGGCGAGCCAAAGTACGTTGGCATTGGTTGCACTCAAAGAAATTAACAATCTTCTTGCATAGCCCGGAGGCAGGGTAACTGCTGTCCATGTATTTCCTCCGTTCACCGATTTCCATAAATATCCGTCACTCCAATAGTCGGCATTTCGCTGGGTGCAATACATGATATTTGGATTGCTTCGCGAAATTTCGAGATAAAGTGCTTGGGCATCTGTGTTGGTTCCAAAACTATAGAGAAGGGTAAAAGTAGTGCCGCCATCTTCCGATTTCCAGATTTTGTTTTGATTGGTAACAAAAACGGTATTATAGCAACGGGGGTCGAACTCCACCTCGCCCGATTCGGCCGACCAATAGCTTTCATTGGGATAAATACCAAAGGGGATATTGCTGACAACCCCATCAAAACTGACAGGAATACGCTTGCCGCCAATGTCAGAAAAATAAGTGTTCCGGTTTTGACCCGGATTTACATAACCGGTAGGTGCTTCACCGCCGCCAAGTCCAAGAAAATTGCCGGAAGGGTAGTTTTGATACCAAGCCGTATTGCCGTTGTGATAACGACCTCCCACCAGAATATCCTCGTTCCAGCCGGACGAGAAACCCCAGAAATCGGAACTGTTAATCCCATTGTTGCGCGCTTCGTGGTTGGCCACAAAATCGGTGCTGTAATTGATGCCTCCATCGGAGGTTATCCATATATCGGTGCCGTTAATTTCCAATTCCTGAATATCGGGATGGATATAGTTGTTGGGCGAGCCGACATATCCGCCAAGAGGCAGAAAGGTGGTTGCGCCATCGGTTGATTTCCAAAGGCTCAAAAATCCGAGCAGCAGTTGGTCGGCATTGGTATGGGAAGCAGCAATTCCAAAATTGTAAAACCCCTGATGAAATCCGCTGCCATCGGGTTGAAAACTGGCTAAATTGGGATGGCTTGCTGTATAAGGCCCTCCGGTGGGCGGGTTGGGAAGTGTCCAACTATCGCCGGCGTTGTTGCTGCGATAAATTCCGATAAACCCGTTGTCATTGTTTTTTGCCTGCCCGATAAGGGCAACATATATGCGGTTAGGGTCGGCAGGCGTAACGGTCATTCTTGCGCCGCCGTCTTCGCGGTCGGGGTCGGTGCTGTTGTACCAACCGTTGGTAACGATGTTAAAAGAAGCCCCGAAATCGGTTGATTTAAAAAACTCGCAACGATCCTGGCTTGGGTTTCCTTTGAGGAGGTACACAATGGCCGGGTTATCGGGCTTCACCTCAATATCGTAACAAGGCTGTGTGTATAAAGGTGTCCAGCTATTCCCGCCATTGGTGCTGCGGTAAAGCCCATTCCATGAAGCGGCTAAAATTAACAGCGGGTTACCCGGATTGATAGAAAAATCATTCACATCCAGCCCGCTTGCCGAATACACTTCTTCCCAACTTACTCCTCCGTTTTGGGTTCTGAAAATCCGGTTGCCGGCACCTGCAAACACGATGTCGGGGTTGGTGGGATGAATTTTTATGGCAGTAGGGGCATTCATCGGATAGTTTCTCGACATACACGTCCAGTTGAGTCCTTTGTTGATCGATTTGTAAATCTCCCCCCCTTCCGTTCCGCAATACAGGATGTTGGGGTTAACGGTAAACTGATCGAAACAATAAACATTGGCTTGTTCCGACTTAGGGCGTTGCACCCCGTTATAGCTGACTTCGAACGTTTCGTAAGGGCCAACACATGTCCATTCCGAAAGGCTTCCGCCACTTCTTGCCGCATGTTGCGAGGCAATGGTATTTTGCCGCGCAATCTGATAGGCGAGCGCTTCGTCAGGAGTGGGCTTGACCACAAATCCTTGTGCATTGATATACCGTTGGTTAGCTCTCCGCCATTTTTTGTAATATTGTGTATGCGAGGTTTTTACGAAAGGATGGGTACGGTAATAAGCCGTGAATGCGCTATCCACCTGCCATGCGTTGGGATTGTCGGAATAAAGCAATTGCACCCATTGCGGAAGCACCTCGCTGGAAGAATAAGTGGGGCGGATGACCTTTTGAGCAAACAGGGATGAGGAGGTTATCACCAAAAAAGCCATCACCAACAAAGTGAAATGGAAGCGTGTGGAAAAAGAGAACGATGCCATCGGATTTTTTTTTCAAAGATAAAACTTATTCACCGAAATCATTGGTCTTGGATGCTTTGCCGGTATATGCCGTTAAAAACAAAATATGCGATAAATGCAATCGCCGCAATTATCCCCCAAAGCGCTCTGAACCCAAAGTAATAAATAATTTGTGTGCCCATTAGCGGAGCTAAGATATTGGCTGCCGCATAAGCAATTCCATAGACCGACATGTATTGACCTTCCTGTGCTTTGGGCGAGCGTTTGGTTGCCCAGGTGGTGCTGAATGGCATGACAAATATTTCTCCAAACGAAATAATGACCATAAACCCGATAGCCGCTATCCACATAAAAGCAGTGGGAAGGGTCAGTATCAAATAACTCAATCCATAAACCACCACCCCCAATCGGACAATCCAAAGAGCAGGTCGTTTTTTCTCGATGCGGTGAACCAAAGGCATTTCTACCAACATCACCACTGCCCCGTTTACCGCCGAAACCAGCCCGATGGTAAACTCATCCCAATGATACACCTGTTTAAAAAACGGAGGGATCGTCCACATGATTTGCATAAACACCAATGCTCCCAAAAAAGTACCCAGAATAAACCGCATGTAAACCATATCGCTGTAAGGCGAGATTTTAACAACAGCTTCCGGAGGCGGGGCAGATTTATCGGGCTTCGCCTTGCGATGAACTTCGGGAACAAACAGAAACAATGCCAACGCAGAAGCAAAACAAGTCATCGCATCGGCCACAAAAATATACGACCAGCTTTTGGTGATCAACCATCCACCAACCGTGAGCGCAAAGGTAATGGCAAGATTAAAAGCAATGCGCATCAGCGAAAAGGAACGGGTTCGGTTGGAATCGTCGCTGTTAAAACTGATGGCCACCGTATTTGCAGGTCGGAAAGCCTCCGAAGCAGCGTTGAGAAAAAACAGCACAAAGCAAAGCAGGTAGAAATTTCGAACCTCCATCAACCACAACATCATTCCCCCCGTAGCAATCAACGAAATTAACTGCACCCGTTGATAGCCTATTTTGTCGGTAAAATACCCGCCCAATTGTTGTCCCAAAATAGCCCCTACCCCATATATGGACATGGCATAACCGGCATACAGGATGCTGTAATTCAGCGATTCGGTGATGTAAAGCGACAGAAAACACATCAACATTCCCCCGCTTCGGTTGATAAAATTGACGATAGCCAACAACCAAATCCGGTGAGTAAGCCCTTTAAAAGGCGTTAAAATCCCCATAAAAAATATCAGGCATTGTGTGGTAGTGGTATAACAGCCGCAAAAGTCTTGTTTTTCGGGGGTATTCGCTACTGTTTTACCAACAATTGTTTGTTAATAGTGCGTCAAAAATTTACCGGCAATACAGCCCAAAGATTTTGGCTCTAATTCCATTACATAGTCAAAAATAACCCACCCAAATTAAAGACTTTAACCAATCATGCGTAGTGCAAAATTAAATTGGAGTTGGTATTAAATGTCTGTGAATGACTTAAAGAGTTGACTTAGGCTGTTAAGAATAATTGAAAAAGTCTGCCCTCCTTTAGGTAACAAACCGAGTAGTTTGTTTTCACCACCACCTTATTACCTTATTGTTCGAAGTGCATACATCCCTTTTTTATGCTTTCATTTTATAAGGTAATAAGGTTTGTGAGTTTACTTGTTATATATTTTACTAAGGTAATAAGGTTATATCACTTCACTTTCTAAAAGAACCCACCCAATTTAAAGACTTTAACCAATCATGTGTGGTGCAAAATTAAATCAGAGTTGGTATTAAATGTCTGTGGATGACTTAAAGAGTTGACTTAGGCTGTTAAGAATAATTGAAAAAGTCTGCCCTCCTTTAGGTAACAAACCGAGTAGTTTGTTTTCACCACCACCTTATTACCTTAGTAACCAACTAATTACACACTCAAAAAAAACCTTATTAACTTATTGTCCGAAGTGCATACATCCCTTTTTTATGCTTTCATTTTTATAACGTAATAAGGTTTGTGAGTTTACTTGTTATATATTTTACTAAGGTAATTAGGTTATACCATTAGGTTGTCAAAAATAATCCACCCAATTTAAAGACTTTAACCGGTCGTTCGGTGGGTAAAATGACTGTAGCATTAAATACAAATAACTAAGAAGCCGGTGCCGGCAGACCTCCGCACAATTGTACAGGAGTATTTTGGAATTTAGGGACGGTCTGGCCGATCTGCCAGGGCATACCTGCGATGCTGGGGATGGTCTATACAATCATACGGGGCATGAAAATAATTCTGGGGATGGTTTGGCCGATCGGAAGGGGCATGAAAATAATTCTGGGGATGCTCTGACAGACCTGTCAGCGATCAAATTAACCTAAATAAAGTCATTTTTAAACAATTATAGTACTCCCTTTGCTAAACAGACAGAGGGCGGTGCTAAATAGCAGGTGGGTGGTGCTGAATAGCGAGTGGGGTGGAAGTGGTTAAAAAAGAAAATGTTATAACCGCTCAACCAATCTGACATTTTTAAGGAACTCGCCAACAATAAGCACTTTTCCACCTCAATAAATCAAATCAAACAGAAGCCCTAATATCACCGGTTAAATGTATTTTTACAGCTTGTTTCTCGCGCTCCTCTTACTTGATTTAGGAAAAATCTGCCAAAGCATAAAAGCCCTTTCTATGCGTGTCTTTACCTTTTTAGTTTACCTGACGTTTTCGGGATGTTTTGCCCATATCGCCGCACAACAAAAACATATTTACATTGCCAACGACGATCATACCGATTATCTGTGGAGTGCCGATGTAGCAACCTATCAGCAAGCATTTCTGGATGTGTTGGATTATTACCTTGACCTGAACGAGGCCACCGCAACCAACCCTGTTCCCTACCAAAACCGCTACAACTGCGATGCCGCCTTTTGGGTATATACTTATAAAAAATACAAAACCCCAACCGAGTTTCAGCGATTGATTGACCAAATACAATCGGGGCATGTTACAGTGCCGCTCAACATGATGGTTGCTACTTATGGCGGTCAATCGGCAGAATCCATTATCAGGGGCATGTATTGGCAGGGAAAATTAGAACGGGAATACAATTTAGACCTGAACATTGCCATTTCGATGGAAAACCAAACCCACCCGTTGGGATTGGCCTCTTTATGGGCAGGCTCCGGCGCAAACTATTCGTGGAAAGGAGTTTGTGGATGTGCTTCGCCGGTTAGTTACCCGGAACTTGGAAATCGAACCCATGAAATTTACCAATACAAAGGCCCCGACAGTACCGGCGTTTTGATGAAATGGTATTCTTTGGATTACAATCAGGGATTAGGAGGTTATGCCGAAGCATGGAATCCCAATAATGCAGTCGGCGATTGTGCCGATAAATGCAACACCGTCAAATATCCTTATTGGGTAGCCGGAGGTTTTGGCAGGGGTTGGGATAACCTTACCACCTTCGACAGCACTTTTCCAACTGTGGCGCAAAGCAACAGCAATGCCACACAACAGGTATATGTTTCCAACGAAACCGATTTTTTCGAGCATTTCAACAGCTTGTATGGCAACAATCTTCCAACGGAATGTGTCACCTACGGCAACGATTGGGATACCGATTGCGCTTCGTTGGCAGAGGTAACGGCAAATGTGAAGAGAATGGTCGAAAAACTGCGAAGTGCCGAGGTAATGGCCACCCTGGTTGCCACACAAAACCCCGCTGCCTATCCGGCAGTTGATGAATTGCGCGAAAAATGTTGGGTAGCTTTAGGGCAATACTGGGAACACAACTTTGGATTGGGCGGATGCTGTGGAGATGACGAACGCGCAAACTGGCAGCGCGAATTGGCCGATGATGTAGCAGGATATGTAAATCAATTATACGCCCAATCATTAGCTGCACTTGGTTCGCGTATTCAAAAAACAGGAACCAATCTGCGCTTCTTTGTGCTGAACCCGCTGAACTGGACGCGCACCGATGTAGCCGATTTTGACTATACCGGCTCTTCCAATATCAAGGTTATAGACTTGCAAACCGGACAGGAAACCCCTTTTCAGATGGTAACGGTCAACGGAAGTTCTAAACTTCGCATTTTAGCTCAAAACATTCCCTCGATAGGATATAAAACCTACGAAGTTCAAGCCGGTGCAGGCATCAGTTTCCCCAATGCAATCACTGTAACGGGTAATCTTATGGAAAACGAGTTCTACCGTTTAACCGTTACCAATGCCGGGGTAATTACCTCATTACAGGATAAGTTGAATGGAAACACAGAATATTGTCAGGCTATTAACAGCAAGTATATCAACGATTTGGGTTCTGGCAACAGCAATACCGGTACGCTTTCCCTTGTCAACAATGGGGCGGTGTCAGCAACGTTTATGTGTACTTCGACAAACCCTATACAACATACCACCCTGATAACTTTATACAAAGACATCAACCGCATTGATTTACAAAACACCATCA
This sequence comes from Sphingobacteriales bacterium, assembly GCA_016700115.1. NCBI lineage: Bacteria > Pseudomonadati > Bacteroidota > Sphingobacteriia > Sphingobacteriales > Sphingobacteriales bacterium. The sequence continues at coordinate 5,502,658 of CP064999.1, forward strand.
ATGCAAGTTTCGGCGACAATATCCGCACCTATTCCTTTTCGTTTAACCTGACCAACCCAACCACTCATCATGAGGAGTTGGGAGCAATACTAAAGGTAAAAAACACTTCATCGGGAGGGCATTATGCCATGAACGCCCGAAGACATGCTTGGCAAACACTCAATCATTTTGCCGATGTCGGCATTGCCGGAAGAGGCATCACCTTGTCAAATGCCGATGCAGGGTTTATGAAAATAGGCAGCAGCACCACCAACTTCCTCGACGAAACCTCCTCACAAATCAATGTGCTTGCAGGAGGACGGATGGCGGGTTCGGGACCCGGTATTTTTAACCAACACGGCGATACACAGTTTCTGAACCGTTTCGCCCTGCACATCCACAACAACAGTTTCAATCAGGCAACCGCCATGAAATGGGCTTTAGAGCATCAAAACCCGCTTATCTGTGGCATAGTCGGCGGAGGAACAACCTTTCCCGAAACCATGTTTTCCTACCTGTCGGTTTCCGATCCAAACGTTGTTCTCTGGACACTAAAACCTTCGGAAGAGGGCGTGGAGGATGGCGGAATTATCGCCCGTCTATGGAATCTCTCCACAACGCCCTCAGTTTGCACAGTAGATTTTACCCGAACCGCCAACTCTGCCACTCGAGCCACCCATATCGAAACAGACCTTTTGCCTGCCGATTTGGTCAATGGCAATCTAACTGCCAACCTTGGGCAACAACAAATGCAAACCTACCGCATTTATCTCGGTTGTAACGAAAACATTCTGATTGAAGGAGAGGCGGTTGTCTGCTCCGGAAATAACCAATATACCTATAGTGTCGCCTCATTGCCCTATGCAACCTATAATTGGCAGGTAAGCAGTGGCGGAGATATCATTCAGGGTCAGGGAACATCCTCAATTACCGTTCAATGGAACTCGGGCACATTGGGAACAGTATCGGTCGAAGAAATAGTACCGTAAAATATGCCGGTGCGCATCGTTATAGTTCCTGCTAACAGATATATCTAAAAGCGTTAAACTCCCAAGCCATAATCTTTGTTGGCAGCCATAGCAGCACCGATAATGCCGGCGCGGTTGAGGAGAGCGGCAGGCAAAACTTTGGTTTTAACGGTCAATTGGTCTTGAAAACGGTTGAACGATTTGCTTGCCCCTCCACCAATGATAATTAAATCGGGGTAAAATAGCGAGGCTAATTTAAGGAGGTAATGATTGAAACGAACGCCCCAGTCTTTCCACGAAAGCCTTTGCCTTTGTCTGACGGCATCGGCCGCATATTTTTCGCCAATTTTACCGTTATCCAATATGATATGTCCAAATTCAGTATTGGGCACTAATTCGCCATTCAGAAATAAGGCCGTACCTATTCCGGTACCGACCGTAACTATCACTACTGTTCCTTTTATATCTCTGCCATTTCCGAAGTGCATTTCTGCCATTCCCGCAGCATCAGCATCGTTCAACACCGTTACAGGACAACGGGTGGCTTCGGTCATCAAAACTTCAAAATTGACCCCTATACATTTTTTATCTACATTAGCAGCCGTCAACACCACCCCATGCTGTACTACTCCCGGATACCCGCAACCAATTTTTCCCCGCCATTCAAAATTAGCAACCACTTCAGAAACGGTCTTAGCCAGGGCAGCAGGAGTGGCAGGTTTGGGAGTATCGAGCCGGAACCGGGGAGTGGTCATTTCGCCGGTAATTGTGTCAACCACCGCTCCTTTTACTCCGGTACCGCCAATATCAATCCCTAATATGTAACTTTCCATCGCTGCATTGTTAGTATCATAATTTATCCTGTGGCAAATATACTATTTCCCATAAAAAAATGGTTAATTCTCTTTATTGTGTTTAGCGTTTAGCCCATTTCTCAAAAGTCGTGAACCATGATTAAAATGTTATACTTTTTTCTGTGTTCTTTAAGTATTTTTATCGCCATAGCCTGTACCGGGCAGCATAATCACAAAGAACCGCTCATGAATCCAATCACCACCAACGAACCAAAAACCATAGCAAGCGGCAATACAGCCAACAGCATGATCAATCCCGATAATTTTGACGAAGAACTACTTGCCAAACTGCTGTTGGAAGGCATCAATCAATTGAGAGCCAAAAAAAAGTTGGGACCGCTAAAGCCTGACGAACTATTGGCAAAAGCAGCATCAGACCAAAACCTTTTTGTTACCAGACGTGGCAAACTTTCGCACGAGCAAAGCGCCGGCAGCGAAAAACAAACTGTTGGCAAACGGGTGGCATATTATGGAGGTCATTACGAAATGATTGGTGAAAATCTTCAGCTATGGGGGTTTATGGTCATTACTCAGGGCAGAAATTCAACAATTGAATATACCACTTACAAGGAAGCAGCCGAAGGAATGGTAAAAAACTGGGTAACCTCAAAATCACACTATGAAAACCTGATCCGAAAGGAATTCAAATTAGTAGGCACCTCGATTGGATTCAATAAAAATAAAAACGGGTTGTATGCCACACAAGTATATGGTTCCTATAAATTAGATCAATAACCGGCCAATCAGAATTTGGTAAATTGTGAAGTGATTACAAATCTAAGGGCTTAAAATTTTTAAAATACCCGTTCATTTGCACCTTTAATTTTAACCGCTCAATTTCTATTACTCTTGGCACTAATTCCTGAAGATGGGCTAAGATAAATTGTTGCCTTTCGTATTCGTTCAAAATCTGCAGTAAAGCGTACTCCTGATCCATACTGAAGCCAATATGATGGGCTATATTGTAGGATTTGTAGTTGTCGAATGTCTTTTTTATGTTCAGGGCTTTATACAGTTGCTCAATCAGGTTTTGGATTTTAAGTTCGTCTATAATTTGCCCGTTGTCCGGATTATCCGGTAAAACAACCTCTCCCCCCGAATATAACTTACCTTCTACCAAGGGGTTAAATTGTTTCAATTCAAACACATTCAACCCCTCTGCCACAATGTCCATTTCGCCTTCAGGGAAATAATTGGACACAGATGAAACCCACACTTCAGTACCGAAGTTTCCGACTTTTTTATGGATATGAGTGGGAATGCCAAAAGTCGTTTGTTTGACCACTGCTTCAGTAATGAGTTGCCGGTACCGGGGTTCAAAAATATGTAACTTGATTTGTTCGCCCGGATATGCTACAATGTTTAATGGAAATAGCGGTAAGAATTTGGATTCCATTTTTAATAAAACGTTGGACTTTCGAAATAAGACAAAAAAAATCAGACCATTAGGTTTAAAAAATCTCTGATATACAATCTTTAAAATTTTGATAACAACTGCTTAAATGGGCTTGGAAAAATACCAAAATTCAGGATAAACCAAGTTCGAAAATGATAATTCGACCGGCCAATAGTCTTGCATTAAGTCTTATTATTCAAAATCTCCCCTTATTGTAATTGCAACACATCATTAGGACTGTTGCATAAAATAGCCTTATTGCCTCTGACTGCAATAGGAGCTTTAATCAAATCGGGGTTATTGATCAATATATTTAACCAGCCTTCGGCATCAAAATCGCGACCTTTAATATTTTCCTGATAATACGAATCCGATTTGTTGAGCAAGTCTTTGGGTCGAAGTTCTAACATAGCCAACAATTGATGCCACATCATTTGAGTAAATGGTGTTTTGTGATATTCTACCTCTCTGACTGCCGGAGTAATGCTTCGGGCAATAGCCAATACTTTGCGTGCACGAGCAGATTGGGGATTGTAATACACCAAAATTTCTGAAGCATGAGTTTTCATAAAACCACAAGTTTTTTTGTGAAGAAAGGAGGTTGTTGGCTGTTGCCTGTAATGTTTTAGCGCATGTTTTTTTGTTTAAGTCTATATGCTTTACACTTAATATTTCAAAATCAATCCTTGATTTTTTTACTTTCGATTTTTTTGAAAAAGGTGAATTGGTTTAAAGAAAAATCATTTTTTTGAAAATAAAGTTAAATTTAGACATTTTACTGACAATTATACTCTATTCTTTTCATTTCCCGACCCCGGTAAAGACATTTTTTTTTTAACGATTTGAAAGGACAGTTCGATAAAGTTGCATAAAAAGGAAGGTAAAGCCATAGTTTTGATTTTATCCCAAACGAAACCCCGCTTTTCCTTATGAAAATCGTAACATCACAAGAGCAATATTATCTAAGAAGTCCTGTATTGGCAAATGTAAATTGAAATTTATAGTTCACCTAATAATTTTATTTTTATGTGTGCGTGGACGGTAGAACTGTCTGATGATGTCTCGATATGGGAAGTACGGCGAGCAGACGTATCGTCAGCGTTTTGAAAAGAGCTTTGATTTCAAAGGGTTCAACAAGGTGATTTTAGAAAACCGGAGGAAGGAGTTCATGGGTGAATTAGCCCCCAGGTATATTAGTAATAGTGGGTAGCACTCACCGGGAACCGGTCGTTTTTTCTGGCTGTTCCGGTTTTGGAGATTAGAGATTGCCGGTTTAGCTGTTGGGGACGTAGAAAATCATACAGCCCTGCACCATCACGCTTAACAAACCTAAAATGTGAAGAGAAAAGAAAGCCAGAGAGTTTATTACGCCCCGATCATCAGTAAACAAGCTCAAGAATTGCAAAAACTGTCAAAAGTGTTAAATTTAGATGCGTTTTTCTCTAAAAGCCTTTGTGGACAGCCTCTGCGAAATAGGAATTTAGATGGTAATACCAACTATGATTTAACTTTGAACCATCAATTACTGACATACGTCTTTAAATACCCCTCCTTTCCCCATTTGAGGGGCAGGGGGGTGTCAGGTTAGGGGTGGGTTCTTTTAGATAGTGAAGTGGTATAAGGCAGTTCCAATGTAATATTTAATTGCGTTTCGCCTATACAGGCGAGCGTCAAAAAAACAAGGGCAAACCCAGAGCTTATAACCACAAAACTAACCACAAAAAATTTCAACTAAACATTTCAAAATCATTGAATTGTTAATTTTTTTCTGACTTACTCTTCTACAATTCCAAACGTACGCCAGGCAGTTCCTGAACCTACATCGGCACATACCCACCCTGCCGGAGAACCCACAGCAGGATTAGAGTTGAATATAATATCGCCAATTTTGGTCGGATTTTCAGGGGCAATATCCGATATGCCTATTTTTATTCTGTTAACGCCACTACCTATAAAAAATCCTCTTGGAAATGCGACATAGCCCAATAAACGATGTCCGCTTCCATTATCCGTCGTATTGGCCACCGTGCTGGAAAAGGCCATACCTGTGCTAACTTCTGCCGGTACTAATACGCTTTCAGGGTCATTAAGCATTGGTTGGGCATAGTATCTCAACCGGTACCAATTGCTGTATGCGCCCGCTTGGTCGGGTGTATATTCAAGTCGCCATCGCCCGAATAAAACATCATCAAGCGAGCCGATAGGGATATCTTTAATGCTTTCTTCAACCGTACTTATCTCAAAATTGACTGAATTTTTCCGGCTTTGATTATTGCCCAATAAAATTTTAATTTCGGCCAACTCTTCTTCATCACTTGTTTGTTCCAATCGTTCTATCAATTGTTGGCGTTGGTCAATCAACTCTTCGAGTTGGCGGTAAAGGTCAAATCTGGAACGCACGGTAGAGATTTGTCTTTCGTCGAGATCTGCATTGTCTAATCTTTCAAAAGGAAATAAGCCGGTTTGGAAATCTTCGTTAGCCCCAAATTCAAATATGATGCCTTTCAATGCCCCACCTGCGGTAAAATCCACAATACTTCCGCCCGTTCTGTTTTCAAAACGGATGCCCCGGTTCTTATCCTGTATATAAAAAGTCTGGTCTTTCCATATCGTACCGCTTCCAACCGGTATTTCCGATTCCGCTCCAATCCAGATTCCCGGTTTATCTATTTTAGGCGACAACTGATTAAATTCTGCATAACATCCCAAAAACAGACCATTTTTAGCCTGATAACTAATAGGTTGAGGACCGCTTTCAATTCCTGCGGTATGGCATCCATAATAATTGTTACCCGATTTGCTTTGATCTATAACAGCCCCTTCCAAATTTGCATTGACATCTAACGCTATACTTACCCCATTAGAGGCCGCCGTAAAAAATCCGTATCGGGCATTGTTATACAATTTCACATAATACAAATGACATCCATTGGCGGTTTCTTCAATGTGAATTCCGTCAGATAACGCAAGTTCTACATATAGTTGTTTAATTGAGGCGGGCTCCGACAACAATATTCCGTGTTCCATTTGTCCGGTGTTACTTCTTCTTACTTTAAAGTGCTCCATGGTTACACCGGTTGCTAAAACTCTGATTGCCGGGCTAAGTACGGTTTCATTTGCATATTCTATTATGGTTGAGCGTCCACCGTCTCCGCTGATTATGACCGGACGGTCAATATTTAAAGTATTGAGAATTGGATATTTAGTGTAGGTAGCCGGATCAGGAGCAGGATCTAAAGCAGTGGTACATGTATAGCTTGCCGGGAAATATATCCGTTTAGGTGTATTTCCTAAATTAAGTATGATTTGGAAAACTCTATCCCAAGTATGATCACCTGTTTCAAGTGTTGGTTCTCCTGCTAAGGTATCTAATAAATGGTCTGGATCTGAAATTGGATTGCTGTTTGCCGAGGCATAGATGGGATAAATATTAAGAGCAAATTCAACTATATTTATCATATTATTTAGTCTTTGAGTTTAACAAGTTTTAAAATCATTCCCCCGAAACCACCAACCTGATGGTAGTTTGGGAGTTAGGGGTGATGAGTTGCAAAAAGTAAAGACCGGGCGGCCAGGTATGCGAAGGCAGAATTCCGGACGGTTGGTTGGGTTGTTCCCGGTAGAGGATACTGCCGGTAAGGTTAAACACCCGCAACTCTAAGGCAGCACCCGATGAAATACGGTCTGCCTGCCAGAATATGTTTTGGTTTGCCGAAACAGGATTTGGATAGAGCGACAAAGTGGGCAGGTTGGACTTAGGTGTATCTATGCCGGTGGCGACATCAATTAGTGTGCAAAGGGTATCGTTTCCGCAGGGGTTGGTGGCGACGAGGCAAAGGTTGTAGGTTCCGGGATTGGGATAGGTGTAAACGGGCATTGCAGTTTGGGCAGTATCCGAATTTCCGAACAGCCAGGTATATTCATGGGCACCTGTGGAGGTGTTGCTTTCTATGTTCAGGGTGTAATTGTCTAAGGAATGGGTAAAAGCTGCCTGCGGACGGCAATTGCCGGTGGAATCCATTTTTACGAAGAAGGGGTAGGCCTCATAATTAGGGGAGGTAATGTGTACTGCCACGCCACCTACTAGATAACCCCCATCAGATGTTTTCATGATGGTTCTACCTACTGTCTGGTAATTTTGTATCCCAATATAGTCAGACTGCCATTGCAGGTTGCCATTGTTGTCTGTTTTGACAACCCAAAGCTTCTCGAATAAATAAGTTCTTCCTACTGTAATATAGCCGTCCGTACCTGTGCTGATGATGTTATTAAAACCATACTCGTATGGATTCACTGGTGGAATAGTAGTTTGATACGCTTTACTCCAAATCATATTGCCGTTCAGGTCAACTTTTATTACAACGCGATTTCCCGTGGTAACGATATAGCCGTCTCCCTCGTTGGCGTGAATAATGCTTCGGGTTTCCGGATAATAACCAAGACAAGTTTGGCTTATTGAGCCACTGTTGTGAACTTTGATAAAGCATGAATGACAATCATTACATTGAGCAAAAACCATCCAGCCGTTTCCGTCCAATAAAGGAACTATATCGTTATTTTCACCTGCTGCCCAGTCATCAAGGGTTTGTACCGGAAGTATTAGATAATTAAGAAAACTTGAGTATGTTCCGGTGAAACTGTTTACAGACCATGTACAATTATAATTCATAGGAATATCAGCATCGCCCAGAAGTTGAAAAGTTAAACCAGAATAAACGACATTGTCGCCGGTACCATTTATGGATTCACAAATACCAAAGAAAAGAGAGGACAAAACTGATTCGGGAATTTCCCATTCTAATTCAAGATTGAGGTTTAGTTTCTTTACCCCAAACATATACCCTCCGTCTGTTGTCCGTACACCATGACCTCCTGCATGATTACTTGTTAAAAGCGTATCTCCGGTTTCAGAATTTAAGATGACAATGCCCGGATATCTGCCAGAACTCAAAAAGTTCCCGTCATCCATTTCGAATAAATCAAAAACTTTTGTATCGTAATAGGACGAAGCATTTGATTTGAAATAGCTCACCCACCCTTGTGAAAATACAAATTGCGGGCAGATCAGAACAGCCAACAAAGAGATTGAAATTTTTTTCATGGTATTGTTATTATGGGTTTATGAACCAAAAAGGTTTCCATACGGCATTTATTGAGGCAGAAGGAGTTTCGGGGTCGAATATGAACGCCTCTGTACATATCCATGCTACATTGTCGCGTTCTAAGTTATTAGCTGTTTCACCTAAATAAAGAGGGCTCCTATTAAAATGTATATCGCCTATATTGCCGATAATTTTTTGTAAATATGGAGGAGAACCATAAACAGTCCCATTTACATGTACATCTTCTTCTACGGGCTTACCAGGCCCCACCGTTACTCTGATTTTCTTTTCCCCTTCTTCATCATTTTTGCTCAACAGGATGGGGTTAAAAAAGTAGGGCATTCCGGGCGGTATTTCATTTCCAGTAAAAAAACCGGAAAGCGATAAAGCCCTGCCGGCATCAGCATTGGCTTCGGAGAAAACATAATAGGGGCTGTTGCCCGTTCCGGTAACTTTATTTAGCAATTCTTTTACCGACAAAGCCCATTGTCGGGAGTTGGTATGTCCAAATCCGAAGATATCAACAGGGTCTTTTGGTCCTGCCTCGAAAAACACGCCTGCACCGCCCCATACTCCATCTTCCGGGTCGGGGTCTATGCCGGTCGAGTTTCTGAACCTGACCACCTGATTGTATAACGGAAAAATACCCCCTTGTTGGAGAATGGATGCCCCGTTCCGCCAATCACCATCGGGGTAGTAGTTGGGTGTCTGTTCCGAACTGCCCCCTATCCATTGAGTGGGGGTTTCGAGTTTTATGATGCCCTCCCCCGTGCAGCCGAGAAACAGGTTGCGGTTTACATCGCTAAGTACCCCCGCCGTATAGGCACCGGTTTCGTTGCCTTCGCTGTGGCAGCCGATATAGGTGTTCCCCAATGCACTGTTGTCATATATGCCCCATCCTCTGTTTCGGTTGGTAGTCAGCCCCACTATGGTAGAAGCATTGGAATCGATACCGGCAATATAAAGCCCGTTTCTTTTGCATTTGAAAATCCGGGTATTGTAAAACTGACTGACATTGGCATTGGTATAAACATGTCTGGGGTAGGCATTGTGGATATTGTCGCAAGCATAAATATAAAACACCTCTGAAACGGCATGAGCGCCGCTATCATAAGTAGCTTTTATCCGGATCGGTATTTCTCCGTAGGGGAAAGAGGCGGTATCTGCAAACAGATGAAATTCGACCGAACCTGCGGTAGTCGGGTCAGGAGGAGGGTCTCCGAAATCTACCTGCAAAAACGGAAGCAGCAATGCTGCAAAATCCTCTCCCCCGATCAGTATTTCAATTTGCAGGTTTTCTAATACGGTTCCATCGGGAAGTAAAGTATTGTTGGTAGTTCTTAAAAAATTAACGTCAAGATCGGTTTTCAGGTTCTTTGAGATATATGGGATAGGGTCTAATTCAAAATAGTTTAAAAACCGGAAATCAATGTAGTTGACCGGCAATAGATCTTCGGGGGCGGGGTGTGTTGATTTTCTTCATGTTGAATATCGGGCGGGTTGGCAATGAAAATTCCGTCAATCTGGTAGAACAACCCCCATATTCTTTGACCTTCTAAAAAGATTTTTTTGGAATTAGTGCCCACCACTCTGATGCCATCGCCCGGAAATCCGCTGATTGTACAGTTATTGACTGCTGCCCGCTTATGAAACATCATTCCGTGTCCGAAACCAAAATCGGGATTATATGGGTTTTCGTAGCTTTGGGAGGTGTTGGCATAAATCAAAGAGAAATCCTCTAAAGTAGGTTCGGCATTGGTGGTGAATGGCGCATCCAAAAAATCGGCAACATCAAAACCGGAAGACAAGACAAAATTGATGTCGGGCGATATGGGCAATGTTGGGTGGTTTAGAAACAAACCGGTACCTAAGTTACCACCTTCATAATTTGCATGAACAATCAATCCGTCTGCCGGCAATAACAGATTACTGTCAAAGGGGTGGGGAGCAAACGGGGCATTCACAATCAGAAAGGTGTTGTTAGGACCTGCCCCTCTGATGATGGGAGCACCGAAAATCTGAAGTGTGTTGCTGAAATGGTAGTATCCAGGCGGAATATATATTACCCCCCCCCCCATATATGTTGTTTTTCAGAGACAATTGTGCTTCATAAAAGCCGGCAGCCAGTCGCCGTTTGACGTATTGGGTGCGCCGGGCATTGTGGTGATATCAACAAACATAAGGAGGCAGATTTATTTAGGGTAATATGTTACAACTCTGCAAATATACCTTTTATTTTTGAAAACAAAATTTTTGGTAAGATTTTTTTATTTTTTTTGAAAATGTTTTTGAATCCAACATGGCTGCCACACATTAAAAAAAAGAAGGGAGGCGATATCTTTGTAATTTTGCGAATTGCAAACCCAAAATCAAAGTATATGCCTCCCAACATTCTGCCTTTAGAGTTATATAAAGACATCCTGTCAGTAGCAAAGATATTACAATTAAGGGATTTTCTGTACTGTTTTATGTGTATTCGATATGGAGTAAGTGTACGGAGTTTATGCCGCTATAGTAACTACTCTGTTCGCACTTGGTTTCGTTTTATGTCAGAGGACTACCTGTGGGAGCGCATTCGTATGAAGTTGTTTTTTGAAGTGGGTGTATCAACCGGAGGAGAATTATATTATAGCCATAGACGAAGTGGTAGAAGGGAAAAGTCGGGACAAGACCTATGGTTTGTCGAAGTTTTGGAGCAGCATTCAGAAATGCCCCATATTCGGGATTTGTTTTTTTTGTGCTTCTCTGATAGCTGTGGGGAAACGGAAATCATATCCGATGGTGGTAGAGCAAGTCGTACAGACAGAGGGGGACAGGAAGCGGATAGCGGAACAGAAAAAGAAGGCATTAGCTGGCAAGCAGCGCAGTGCCGAAGGCAGATGTTTGGTTCGTGGCAGGAAGCAAGGCAGCAAAAACCGACCCAAGCAGCCCAATCCTACGGCATCCTTTCGGGCATTCACCGCCTTGTTAAACAAGTTGCTTTCGTGCTTACCGGGCATCAACCTGACCTATATGGTAGCAGACTGTGCTTATGCCTCAGCAGATTATTTCTCTGCGGTAACAAAGACCGGACTTCACCTGATTACCCGTTTGCCTGTAAATGCCGCCCTCGTCTATGCCTACTCAGACCCAGTAGCCCCAAAACATCGGGGAAGACCCAAAAAATACGGAGAAAAAGTAGATTTGAACAACCTTGATAACCAAGAACTGAAAGACACCAAAACCGAAAATGGTCTCCTTACTCAGATATGGCAACTGCCCTGTTACAACAAATCCTTAAGCAAAAACCTGTTAAATGTGGGGATAGTAAAAATAACCAATTTGAAAACCCAAAAAGTAGCCTTCTCTAAATTTTGCACCACCGACCCTAACCTCGACTGGCAAACTATGATAGATTATTATAGTTTGCGTTTTCAGATTGAGTTTGACTTTCGGGATGCCAAACAATTTTTCGGACTATCCGATTTCAAAAACTACACCTCGAAAAATCTGACCAATTTTGTTAATCTATGCTTTACCGCTACCTTGACGGCTAAAATTTTGCAGGCACAATATCAGGTTAAATACAATAACCCTAACTTTAGCATTTTAGACCTCAAAATACTCTGTAATACGCGTTTTACGGTCAAAACAGTTATTAAATTGGTACGAAAATCGCCCGATTCAATTTTTAATACTCAATTCGCAGACGGGTTTATGCCAACAGATTTGGTCAATGTCGCTTAAATATCTATAATATAGAAGAAAAAACACGACCGTCTTATCTTATATTTGTGGCAGCCTTGTTGGAATCATTACCATTTTTAAAGTTTTGAACGGCAATCAGGCTTACTTAAAAATTGGATTTATACAAGTTTTAAAATCATTCCCCCGAAACCACCAATCTGACGGTAGATTGGTAGTTAGGGGTGATGAGTTGCAGAAAGTAAAGCCCGGGCGGCCATGTATGCGATGGCAGGATTCCGGAAGGTTGGTTGGGTTGCTCCCGGTAGAGGATATTGCCTGTAAGGTTAAACACCCGCAATTCTAAGGAAGCACCCGAAGAAATGCCGTCTGCCTGCCAAAAGATGTTTTGGTTTGCTGAAACAGGGTTTGGATATAGCGACAAAGTGGGAACGTTGGACTTAGGTGTATGTGTGCCGGTGGCGACATCAATTTGTGTGCAAAGGGTATCGTTCCCGCAGGGGTTGGTGGCAACGAGGCAAAGGTTGTAGGTTCCGGGATTGGGATAGGTGTAAACGGGCATTGCAGTTTGGGCAGTATCCGAATTTCCGAACAGCCAGGTATATTCATGGGCACCTGAGGAGGTGTTGGTTTCTATGTTCAGGGTGTAATTGTCTAAGGAATGGGTAAAAGCTGCCTGCGGCCGGCAATTGCCGGTGGAATCCATTTTTACGAAGAAGGGGTAGGCCGTATAATCTGCAAAAGATACAACAGCAACACCGCCAATAAGATAACCCCCGTCCGAAGTTTTCATGACGGTTCTTCCGACAGTTCTATAGTTTTTTATTCTGATATGGTCGGATTGCCATTGTTCATTGCCGTTGTTGTCTATTTTGATGACCCAGAGTTTTTCGTCATAGTTAGTTCTTCCGACAGCAATATAGCCGTCTGCCCCTGTGCTGATAATGTCGTGAAAACCATAGACATAAGGAACAGGAGGCGGAACCGTGGTTTGATATATCTTACTCCAAATGATATTGCCATTCAGGTCAACTTTTATTACAACACGATTTCCCATGGTAACGATATAGCCGTCTCCCTCGTTGGCATGAATAATACTTCGAGTATCAGCAGGAGAACCGAGGCAATTTTGGCTAAATGTAAAGGGATAAGTAACCTTGATAAAACAGCAACCACAATTATTACAATGCGCAAAAACCATCCAGCCGTTTCCGTCCAACAAAGGTACCATGTCGTTATTTTCATCTGCTGCCCAGTTATCAAGGGTTTGTACGGGAAGGGCAAGAATTGTTGGTTCGGAAAAGCTTTCTGAAATTAAACTTATTTGCGATATTGAATTGTATTCATAAGGAATTGGAGCATCGCCATATAACAGGTAAGAGATGCCGGAGAAATAAACATTGTTATTTGAACTTAGTATGGCTTCTTGAATATAAGTATATGAACTTACATCTGTTGCAACCCACTCAATATCAAAGTTATTGTTGAGTTTACTGACACCGATAAAATATCCACCGTCTGTTGTTCTTACAGCATGTCCCATTACGATGTTGCTTGTCGAAATTGTGTCGCCGGTTTCCGAATTTAGCATCACCATACCTGGATCCATTCCCGTACATAAATAGTTTCCATTTTCTAACTCAAAGAGATCAAAAACACTGGTATAAGCGGGACCTAAAAAATACTCTGGTAGGAAATAACTCACCCATCCATGTGCGAACAGGTATTGAGTAGAAAACGTAAGTGCTAGTATATAATTTAATATAGTTTTCATGGCATTGAGATTTAAAAAGCAATGAGCCAAAATGGTTTCCAGACAGCTTCAATAGATGCAGTAGGGTTTTCTATATCAAACTGGAAAGGCTCAGTACAAATCCAAGCTACGTAATCTAAGCCCGATTCATTTTTAGGCGAACTGTTAAAATGAATATCTCCGATATCGCCAACTATTTTTTTTATTGTTGTAAGTGGAATTACCCCCGGAGTATAAACAGGTAAGCCATCATGATAAACATCCTCCAAAGGGGGTTTACCAATTCCCACCGTTATTCTAATTTTCTTTTCCCCTTCTTCATCATTTTTGCTCATCAGGATGGGGTTGAAAAAGTAGGGCATTCCGGGCGGTATTTCATTTCCAGTAAAAAAACCGGAAAGGGATAATGCCCTGCCGGCATCAGCATTGGCTTCGGAGAAAACATAATAGGGGCTGTTGCCCGTACCGGTAACTTTATTTAGCAATTCTTTTACCGACAAAGCCCATTCTCGGGAGTTGGTATGTCCAAATCCGAAGATATCAACAGGGTCTTTTGGTCCTGCCTCGAAAAACACGCCTGCACCGCCCCATACTCCATCTTCCGGGTCGGGGTCTATGCCGGTCGAGTTTCTGAACCTGACCACCTGATTGTATAACGGAAAAATACCCCCTTGTTGAAGAATGGATGCCCCGTTCCGCCAATCACCATCGGGGTAGTAGTTGGGTGTCTGTTCCGAACTGCCCCCTATCCATTGAGTGGGGGTTTCGAGTTTTACGATGCCCTCCCCCGTGCAGCCGAGAAACAGGTTTCGGTTTACATCGCTAAGTACCCCCGTTGTATAGGCACCGGTTTCGTTGCCTTCGCTGTGGCAGCCGATATAGGTGTTCCCCAATGCACTGTTGTCATATATGCCCCATCCTCTGTTTCGGTTGGTAGTCAGCCCCACTATGGTAGAAGCATTGGAATCGATACCGGCAATATAAAGCCCGTTTCTTTTGCATTTGAAAATCCGGGTATTGTAAATCTGACTGACATTAGCATTGGTATAAACATGTCTGGGGTAGGCATTGTGGATATTGTCGCAAGCATAAATATAAAACACCTCTGAAACGGCATGAGCGCCGCTATCATAAGTAGCTTTTATCCGGATCGGTATTTCTCCGTAGGGGAAAGAGGCGGTATCTGCAAACAGATGAAATTCGACCGAATCTGCGGTAGTCGGGTCAGGAGGAGGGTCTCCGAAATCTACCTGCAAAAACGGAAGCAGCAATGCTGCAAAATCCTCTCCCCCGATCAGTATTTCAATTTCGAGGTTTTCTAATACGGTTTCGTCGGAAAGTAAAGTATTGTTGGTAGTTCTTAAAAAATTAACATCAAGATCGGTTTTCAGGTTCTTTGAGATATATGGGATAGGGTCTAATTCAAAATAGTTTAAAAACCTGAAATCAATGTAGTTGACCGGCAATAGATCTTCGGGGGCGGGGGTGTGTTGATTTTCTTCATGTTGAATATCGGGCGGATTGGCAATGAAAATTCCGTCAATCTGGTAGAACAACCCCCATATTCTTTGACCTTCTAAAAAGATTTTTTTGGAATTAGTACCCACCACTCTGATGCCATCGCCCGGAAATCCGCTGATTGTACAGTTATTGACTGCTGCCCGCTTATGAAACATCATTCCGTGTCCGAAACCAAAATCGGGATTATATGGGTTTTCGTAGCTTTGGGAGGTGTTGGCATAAATCAAAGAGAAATCCTCTAAAGTAGGTTCGGCATTGGTGGTGAATGGCGCATCCAAAAAATCGGCAACGTCAAAGCCTTGAGACAAGTCAAGATTGATGTCGGGCGATATGGGCAATGTTGGGTGGTTTAGAAACAAACCGGTACCTAAGTTACCACCTTCATAATTTGCATGAACAATCAATCCGTCTGCCGGCAATAACAGATTACTGTCAAAGGGGTGGGGAGCAAACGGGGCATTCACAATCAGAAAGGTGTTGTTAGGACCTGCCCCTCTGATGATGGGAGCACCGAAAATCTGAAGTGTATTGCTGAAATGGTAGTATCCGGGCGGAATATATATTACCCCCCCCCATATATGTTGTTTTTCAGAGACAATTGTGCTTCATAAAAAGCCGGCAGCCAGTCGCCGTTTGACGTATTGGGTGCGCCGGGCATTGTGGTGATATCAACAAACATAAGGAGGCAGATTTATTTAGGGTAATATGTTACAACTCTGCAAATATACCTTTTATTTTTGAAAACAAAATTTTTGGTAAGATTTTTTTATTTTTTTTCCTGACTTTGACAGTTAAATTTCACAAACCATTGATAATCAGCGAGTTAAGTTTCCTCAAAATGGCATAGTTGCCACTACAAAACGGGTTATTTAGTTCGCTGGAGCTAAGTCTTTGAACGGAGGGATACGAAATGCCGAAAGGATTTTGTTGGTTAATGCTGTGTCAGCACCTTTCAGCAAGTACTTTTTATCATCAATTGTTAGTTCAGACAATTGCATTTGATTGAGTTCTTCTTTAATACTGCATGGACTTAAGTTGATGTTTGCAAACTTTAGGGTTAGTTCCACCGTCCGTTCGAGCATGAATGCTAAAAAACAGGTCATGAAATGTCCTTTTTATCCTTTTGGGTGTCCAATGAAAAATTGGTCGAGTGGATAGGGTGGTCTTCAATACCCGGAAACTTTCTTCTATTTTCCATAATTGATGGTAGTTTGCCAAGACTTCTTCGTTCGTCATATCCGTTTTACTATACTGTATGCCGTAGTAACCATCCCATTTTGCATCTTCATCTATTCGTTCTTGGTCTATTTCAGCAGCTTTTGTATTGGTACTCTCCGCCATTTTCAGGAATCGGTTAGCCCCCTTTTTGTTTTGCAAGTCCGCTCCGTTGTCTAATTTGACTTTTGCTTTTTGTATTTGTCTTTCCCTGTCTCTTGCGTCTTTGGCTGCCCTTTTGGCACTCCAAGTAATTAGGAGTTTATCTTGCAATTTTTGTTTCTTTGTATTGGCATCGCTGTAGGTTGTTTCGTAATCCAACACTTTCCAGCTAAATGTTACTTCACCCGTATCCTCGCACACAGTCTTTGTCTCCATATCATTGGTTGCCAAAATCTTTTGTACCAACTTTTGGGGCATCGATTTTAAGCGGGCACTAACAATGTAGTCATAGCCCGCTTGACGTATTAAATTAAAATTTTCTTTCGAGTTGAGACCTTTGTCGGCTACTACAATGACTTTTCTTATATTAAACTGCTTTTCTAACATTTTCAGCGCATCTACCATCGTCTGACCATCAAAAGTATTACCCGGAAAAAGATCGTAGCCTATCGGTCTGCCTGTGCTATCTATAAATAAGCCCATCACCACTTGTACTTCATTAAACTTTCCAGCTTTGCTAAACCCAAATTCGCGTAAAGCATCTGCTCTGTTTGTCTCAAAGTGATAATTCGTTACATCATAAAAAGCAACTTCGATGGGCTTAGCATAAACGCCTTTTTTATGGTAAAACAGTTGTGTCTCAATTGCCTGCTTTTTATCACACAAAAAATCTAAACTTCGGTAAATTTCTTGCAACCCAATTATGTTTCCTGCCCATAAAACAATTTCTGATCTTTAAATGCTTGATGTTTTGATTTGCTTTTCAACAGACGATGAATCACACAATAGAAAATCACCTCTTCTATATCGAACTTTATCCTTGTTCCCTTAGCACATTTTTTGATAATTTCTCCGATGCCAAGTTGCTCCCATACTTTTTTATAGACCAAATGACCATAACAGAAGCGTGCAGTTTCCTGCAAATTCTCTGCCCCAATGCAAGGCGTGTTATTCAATGACAGCAATTTCTGCCCAACTGATAGTAGGAATCCTGAATCACGCAACTGGTCAAGGCGACCAAAGTTGGCAATTACCTTGTGCTTGGTAGTCTTTCCTTCACGAAAAGATTCCACTAACTGAATATACGTATGGTTTTTAGATTTAGTGGCTTTTACAAACATACCGCAAATGTAAGCATATTGTCTTAAAAACAATAGCCTAAGAAAAAAAGTTGCCACTACAATTGCGGTTTCTTATTTCTTATTATCATTGATTATTAACGGGTTATCTCATTTAACTGTCAAAGTCAGGATACCTTTTATTTTTGAAAACAAAATTTTTGGTAAGATTTTTTTATTTTTTTTTAAAAAATGTTTTTGAATCATTACCATTTTTAAAGTTTTTAACGGCAATCAGGCTTACTTAAAAATTGGATTTATACAAGTTTTTAAATCATTCCCCCGAAACCACCAACCTGACGGTAGTTTGGGAGTTAGGGGTGATGAGTTGCAAAAAGTAAAGACCGGGCGGCCAGGTATGCGAAGGCAGGATGCCGGACGGTTGGTTGGGTTGTTCCCGGTAAAGGATATTGCCGGTAAGGTTGAACACCCGCAACTCTAAAGCAGCACCCGTAGAAATGCCGTCTGCCTGCCAAAAGATGTTTTGGTTTGCTGAAACAGGGTTTGGATATAGCGACAAAGTGGGAACGTTGGACTTAGGTGTATGTGTGCCGGTGGCGACATCAATTTGTGTGCAAAGGGTATCGTTCCCGCAGGGGTTGGTGGCGACGAGGCAAAGGTTGTAGGTGCCGGGGTTGGGATAGGTGTAAACGGGCGTGGCGGTTTGGGCCGTATCCGAATTTCCGAACAACCAGGTATAGTTATGCGCACCTGTCGAAGTGTTGCTTTCTATGTTTAGGGTGTAATTGTTTAAGGAATGGGTAAAAGCTGCCTGTGGACTGCATTTGCCTGTGGAATCCATTTTTACGAAGAAGGGGTAGGCCTCATAAAGAGGATAGCCTATGGTTGCAACTCCGCCAATAAGATAACCTCCGTCTGATGTTTTCATGATGGTTTTGCCAACTGTATTGTAGTTTTTTATACGGATATGGTCAGACTGCCATTGCAGGTTGCCGTTGTTGTCTGTTTTGACTACCCAAAGATTTTGATTATTTTTGGTTCTTCCTACAGCAATATACCCGTCCTCTGCCCCTGTGCTGATGATGTCGTGAAAACCATAGACACCGGGTACAACAGGCGGAACCGTGGTTTCATAATACTTGGTCCAAACATGATTGCCATTCAGGTCAACCTTTACAATAATACGATAACCATCGGTAACGATATAACCGTCTCCTTCATTGGCATGGATAATAGTTCGGGTATCAACTTCCCACAAACTAACGCAACTTTGGCTAATAGAACCAAGAGAAGGAACCTTAATAAAGCAACCATCGCAATAATTACAATGTGCAAAAACCATCCAACCGTTTCCGTCTAATAGAGGGACCATATCGTTAATAATAGGTCCTGAAGACCAGTCATCAAAAGTTTGTACGGGAAGGGCAAGAAAATTAACTGAATTTGGATACAAGCCGGTAGTACTGTTTAAAGACCAGATAAAATTATATTCAAACGGATAATACGCATCTCCCAACAGTAATGTTGTTGATGTGCCTGAATATATAACTAAATCTCCGGAACCTTGAATTATTTCCCAAATGCCACCCAAACCGTATATGCTTTCAGTAATAGACCATTCTATCTCAAAATTTGCATTTAATTTGGTTTTATTGAACATGAAACCACCGTCAGTTGTACGTAAGGCATGGCCTTGAGCAATATCAGATGTCCAAAGAGTATCGCCGGTTTCTGAATTTAAAAGTACCATACCCGGTTTCCTGCCAGAACTCAAAAAGTTTCCGTCATCCATTTCAAATAAATCAATAACAGATACATTGGAAAAAGATGTGGTGTTTGATTTAAAATAATTTACCCAATTTTGCGCATAGGCAAATTGTAAGTAGAAAAGAGTTGATAATACATAATATTTTAATTTTTTCATGGCATTTCAGTTAAGGGTTAATGTTCCAAAAAGGTTTCCAAACGGCATTTACTGATTCGGATGGGTATTCCTCGTCATACTGAAATGCCACTGTACAAATCCAAGCCACATATCTTAGATTATCATTGGTTTCTGGGTTTTCATCTATAGTAGGATTGCTATTAAAATGAATATCGCCTACATTACCGACTATTTTTTTTAATGGCGTATTCCCCGTTTCATAGATTGGTAACCCTTCATGATACACATCCTCTAAAGTGGGTTCTCCCTCACCCACCGTTACTCTAATTTTCTTTTCCCCAACTTCGTCATTTTTGCTCAACATTATAGGGTTGTAAAAATAAGGCATTCCGGGAGGCATCTCACCACCTGTCAGAAAACCGGATAAGGATAAACCCCTGCCTAAATCTGAATTTTTTTCGGAGAAAACGTAATAAGGGCTGTTGCCCGTACCGGTAACTTTATTTAGCAATTCTTTTACCGACAAAGCCCATTCTCGGGAGTTGGTATGTCCAAATCCGAAGATATCAACAGGGTCTTTTGGTCCTGCCTCGAAAAACACGCCTGCACCGCCCCATACTCCGTCTTCCGGGTCGGGGTCTATGCCGGTCGAGTTTCTGAACCTGACCACCTGATTGTATAACGGAAAAATACCCCCTTGTTGGAGAATGGATGCCCCGTTCCGCCAATCACCATCGGGGTCGTAGTTGGGTGTCTGTTCCGAACTGCCCCCTATCCATTGAGTGGGAGTTTCGAGTTTTACGATGCCCTCCCCCGTGCAGCCGAGAAACAGGTTGCGGTTTACATCGCTAAGTACCCCCGCCGTATAGGCACCGGTTTCGTTGCCTTCGCTGTGGCAGCCGATATAGGTGTTCCCCAATGCACTGTTGTCATATATGCCCCATCCCTCTGTTTCGGTTGGTAGTCAGCCCCACTATGGTAGAAGCATTGGAATCGATACCGGCAATATAAAGCCCGTTTCTTTTGCATTTGAAAATCCGGGTATTGTAAATCTGACTGACATTGGCATTGGTATAAACATGTCTGGGGTAGGCATTGTGGATATTGTCGCAAGCATAAATATAAAACACCTCTGAAACGGCATGAGCGCCGCTATCATAAGTAGCTTTTATCCGGACCGGTATTTCTCCGTAGGGGAAAGAGGCGGTATCTGCAAACAAATGAAATTCGACCGAACCTGCGGTAGTCGGTGCAGGAGGAGGGTCTGCGAAATCTACCTGCAAAAACGGAAGCAGCAATGCTGCAAAATCCTCTCCCCCGATCAGTATTTCAATTTGCAGGTTTTCTAATACGGTTCCATCGGGAAGTAAAGTATTGTTGGTAGTTCTTAAAAAATTAACGTCAAGATCGGTTTTCAGGTTCTTTGAGATATATGGGATAGGGTCTAATTCAAAATAGTTTAAAAACCGGAAATCAATGTAGTTGACCGGCAATAGATCTTCGGGGGCGGGGGTGTGTTGATTTTCTTCATGTTGAATATCGGGCGGGTTGGCAATGAAAATTCCGTCAATCTGGTAGAACAACCCCCATATTCTTTGACCTTCTAAAAGATTTTTTTGGAATTAGTGCCCACCACTCTGATGCCATCGCCCGGAAATCCGCTGATTGTACAGTTATTGACTGCTGCCCGCTTATGAAACATCATTCCGTGTCCGAAACCAAAATCGGGATTATATGGGTTTTCGTAGCTTTGGGAGGTGTTGGCATAAATCAAAGAGAAATCCTCTAAAGTAGGTTCGGCATTGGTGGTGAATGGCGCATCCAAAAAATCGGCAACATCAAAACCAGAAGACAAGACAAAATTGATGTCGGGCGATATGGGCAATGTTGGGTGGTTTAGAAACAAACCGGTACCTAAGTTACCACCTTCATAATTTGCATGAACAATCAATCCGTCTGCCGGCAATAACAGATTACTGTCAAAGGGGTGGGGAGCAAACGGGGCATTCACAATCAGAAAGGTGTTGTTAGGACCTGCCCCTCTGATGATGGGAGCACCGAAAATCTGAAGTGTGTTGCTGAAATGGTAGTATCCGGGCGGAATATATATTACCCCCCCCCATATATGTTGTTTTTCAGAGACAATTGTGCTTCATAAAAAGCCGGCAGCCAGTCGCCGTTTGACGTATTGGGTGCGCCGGGCATTGTGGTGATATCAACAAACATAAGGAGGCAGATTTATTTAGGGTAATATGTTACAACTCTGCAAATATACCTTTTATTTTTGAAAACAAAATTTTTGGTAAGATTTTTTTATTTTTTTTGAAAATGTTTTTGAATCATTACCATTTTTAAAGTTTTGAACGGCAATCAGGCTTACTTAAAAATTGGATTTATACAAGTTTTAAAATCATTCCCCCGAAACCACCAATCTGACGGTAGATTGGTAGTTAGGGGTGATGAGTTGCAAAAAGTAAAGACCGGGCGGCCAGGTATGCGAAGGCAGGATGCCGGATGGTTGGTTGGGTTGTTCCAGGTAGAGGATACTGCCGGTAAGGTTAAACACCCGCAACTCTAAGGCAGCACCCTGTGAAATACCGTCTGCCTGCCAAAAAAAGTTTTGGTTTGCCGAAACAGGGTTTGGATAAAGCGACAAAGTGGGCAGGTTGGACTTAGGTGTATGTATGCCGGTGGCGACATCAATTAGTGTGCAAAGGGTATCGTTTCCGCAGGGGTTGGTGGCGACGAGGCAAAGGTTGTAGGTGCCGGGATTGGGATAGGTGTAAACGGGCATTGCAGTTTGGGCAGTATCCGAATTTCCGAACAGCCAGGTATATTCATGGGCACCTGTGGAGGTGTTGGTTTCTATGTTCAGGGTGTAATTGTCTAAGGAATGGGTAAAAGCTGCCTGCGGACGGCAATTGCCGGTGGAATCCATTTTTACGAAGAAGGGGTAGGCCTCATAATTAGGGGAGGTAATGTGTACTGCCACGCCACCTACTAGATAACCCCCATCAGATGTTTTCATGATGGTTCTACCTACTGTCTGGTAATTTTGTATCCCAATATAGTCAGACTGCCATTGCAGGTTGCCGTTGTTGTCTGTTTTGACAACCCAAAGCTTCTCGAATAAATAAGTTCTTCCTACTGTAATATAGCCGTCTGTACCCGTGCTGATGATGTTATTAAAACCATACTCGTATGGATTCACTGGTGGAATAGTAGTTTGATACTCTTTACCCCAAATGATATTGCCGTTCAGGTCAACTTTTATTATAACGCGATTTCCCGTGGTAACGATATAGCCGTCTCCCTCGTTGGCGTGAATAATGCTTCGGGTTTCTGGAGAAAATTCATCAATACAGGTCTGACTTAAAGAGCTGCCAGTGTATTTGATAAAACAGGAATGGCAATCATTACATTGTGCAAAAACCATCCAGCCGTTTTCGTCCAATAAAGGCACCATGTCGTTATTTTCACCTGCTGCCCAGTCATCAAGGGTTTGTACCGGAAGTATTAGATAATTAAGAAAACTTGAGTATGTTCCGGTGAAACTGTTTACAGACCATGTACAATTATAATTCATAGGAATATCAGCATCGCCCAGAAGTTGAAAAGTTAAACCAGAATAAACGACATTGTCGCCGGTACCATTTATGGATTCACAAATACCAAAGAAAAGAGAGGATAAAACTGATTCGGGAATTTCCCATTCTAATTCAAGATTGAGGTTTAATTTCTTTACCCCAAACATATACCCTCCGTCTGTTGTCCGTACACCATGACCTCCTGCATGATTACTTGTTAATACCGTATCTCCTGTTTCAGAATTTAAGATGACAATGCCCGGATATCTGCCAGAACTCAAAAAGTTCCCGTCATCCATTTCGAATAAATCAAAAACTTTTGTATCGTAATAGGATGAAGCATTTGATTTGAAATAGCTCACCCACCCTTGTGAAAATACAAATTGAGGGCAGATCAGAACAGCCAACAAAGAGATTGAAATTTTTTTCATGGTATTGTTATTATGGGTTTATGAACCAAATAGGTTTCCATACGGCATCAATTGAGTCTTCTGGAATTTCGGAGTTGAAATTGAATGTCTCTGTACATATCCAAGCTACATTGTCTAAACCGGTTTCACTTTTTGGCAAACTATTAAAATGTACATCACCAACATTGCCAATTATTTTTTTTAAAAAAACATCTTCTTCTTCAATTGGATCATAATAAGTAACTGCACTTCCATCATGATGAACCAACTCTACTGTAGGTGCGCCAGGCCCCACCGTTATTCTGATTTTCTTTTCCCCTTCTTCATCATTTTTGCTCAACAGGATGGGGTTGAAGAAGTAGGGCATTCCGGGCGGTATCTCACCTTTGGTCAGAAAACCGGAAAGCGATAAAGCCCTGCCGGCATCAGCATTGGCTTCGTTGAATACATAATATTTGCTTTCTCCAGTATCGGTATCTTTATTTAGCAATTCTTTTACCGACAAAGCCCATTCTCGGGAGTTGGTATGTCCAAATCCGAAGATATTAACAGGATTCTTTGGTCCTGCCTCGAAAAACACGCCTGCACCGCCCCATACTCCGTCTTCCGGGTCGGGGTCTATGCCGGTCGAGTTTCTGAACCTGACCACCTGATTGTATAACGGAAAAATACCCCCTTGTTGAAGAATGGATGCTCCGTTCCGCCAATCACCATCGGGGTCGTAGTTGGGTGTCTGTTCCGAACTGCCCACTATCCATTGAGTGGGGGTTTCGAGTTTTATGATGCCCTCCCCCGTGCAGCCGAGAAACAGGTTGCGGTTTACATCGCTAAGTACCCCCGTTTTATAGGCACCGGTTTCGTTGCCTTCGCTGTGGCAGCCTGTGCAAACCATGTCAATTATCATAACAGTTTTGCTTTATCGGCGGGAATTGACGGTTACTACAAATTTACCCTGTTTTTTTGAAAATCAAAAACTTTACAGGTTTTTTACTTAGGTGCTGACCATGAAACTGCGCTGCGGAGTACAAAGCCGAAAAATTGCTGTTTGTAACTATGCGAAATTGCATTTATAGATTGGATCCTGCTTGTGAAAGAAGTTCCTTTTTCAATAATTTCAGATACTGTTCAGAATGAGGCAGAAGTCTGCCAAATCAACAGAATAAACTAATTCATGTTACAATGTGTATATTTGCCCCCAAAATAGTTTTTATTCAGTTATGGATTACAATTTCACGGACATAGAAAAAAAATGGCAGCAATACTGGCAGGAAAATGAAGTATATATCACCTCCAATCAGTCTGATAAGCCAAAATATTATGTATTAGACATGTTCCCCTACCCTTCCGGTGATGGTTTGCATGTCGGACATCCTTTAGGTTATATTGCTTCAGACATATATTCGCGGTTTAAACGCATGAAAGGCTTTTATGTTTTGCACCC
Organism: Sphingobacteriales bacterium; assembly: GCA_016700115.1. Lineage (NCBI taxonomy): Bacteria > Pseudomonadati > Bacteroidota > Sphingobacteriia > Sphingobacteriales > Sphingobacteriales bacterium. The sequence goes on from CP064999.1 coordinate 5,527,694, forward strand.
CATGGGTTTTGATGCTTTTGGCCTTCCGGCAGAACAATATGCCGTTCTTACCGGGCAACATCCTGAAATCACTACTAAACGCAATATTCAAAGATTCAAAGAACAACTACAGTTGCTCGGACTTAGCTACGACTGGAGCAGGGAGGTTTCTACCTGTGATCCAAAGTTTTATAAATGGACTCAATGGATCTTTTTACAACTTTTTGACTGCTGGTATAACAAAGCAACCAATCGAGCGGAGCGAATCCTTACACTGTTGACTCTTTTTGAAGATAGCGGCACAAAAGATGTGGAGGCTGCCTGTTCTGAAAATACCCCACAGTTTACCGCGGCAGAATGGGCAAATATGGACAGCAGCGAACGCAGCAAAATACTCATGGATTACAGGTTATGTTTTCAATCGTATGCCATTGTAAACTGGTGTCCCGAATTAGGCACTGTCCTGGCCAATGATGAGGTGAAAGACGGAGTTTCCGAACGCGGAGGGCATCCTGTTTTGCGCGTTCCGATGCGACAATGGTTTTTACGGACAACAGCCTTTGCCGAAAGACTTTTATCTGGATTGGATGAAATTGACTGGTCTGAATCTACCAAAGAAATACAGCGAAACTGGATTGGCAAATCTTTGGGAGCTGAACTTAGCTTTCAGGTAGATCAATCCGATTTGGCTTTGACCGTATTTACCACAAGAATTGACACGGTTTACGGGGTAACCTTTTTATCTGTTGCCCCCGAACATGAACTTTTAGACCAGTTAACAACTCCCGACAGAAAAGTAGCTGTCAAACAATACCTGGAGGCTGTCAATAACCGGTCTGAACGGGAGAGAATGGCGGATGTAAAAACGATATCGGGCGAGTTTACCGGAAGTTATGTCATCAACCCTTTTAATGGTGAAAAAGTACCGGTTTGGGTGGCCGATTATGTACTTGCAGGCTACGGAACCGGAATTGTAATGGCGGTACCTTCTTCTGATGATCGGGATTTCAGATTTGCCAATCACTATAACCTGCCCGTTATTTGTGTGATTGAGGGCACCGAGAACTTAGACAACCCCTGTTCTGTAAAACAGGGCAATATGATTAACTCCGGAATGCTCAACGGGTTGGATTGGCAGGAAGCTATTTCAAAAGCCACAAACTATGCGGAGCAAAACGGATTTGGCAAGGCCAAAGTCAATTACAAAATGCGGGATGCCGGATTTAGCCGTCAACGTTACTGGGGTGAACCCTTTCCCATAGTTTATCGAAACGGAATTGCCTTCCCGCTTTCAGAAGACGATTTGCCGCTTGAACTGCCTTCAGTAAAAAGTTATGAACCTACCAAAAACGGAAAGTCGCCTTTATCAAACCTGACCGAATGGGTCAATAGCCCCGAAGGCGAAAGAGAAACAGATACCATGCCCGGATATGCAGGCAGTAGCTGGTATTATCTCAGGTATATGGATCCTCATAACAACAACGAGTTTGTATCAAAGGAAGCAGAACAATATTGGAAAAACGTGGATTTTTACCTTGGCGGAGCTGAACACGCAACCGGACATTTGTTTTATGCCCGGGTCTGGCATTTCTTTTTGCACGACCTTGGATTGGTAAGTACCCGGGAACCTTTTCAGAAATTGGTGAACCAGGGCATGATTCAGGGTCGCTCCAATTTTGTTTACCGTATTGCCAATACTAATACTTTTGTTTCGGCAGGATTAAAAGATCAATACGAAACAACCCCTATTCATGTCAATGTAAATTTTGTCGAAAATGGGGACATATTGGATATTGAAGCGTTTAAACAATGGCGACCTGACTTTGCAGAGGCTGATTTTATCCTAGAAAATGACAAGTATATCTGTGGTTGGGCGATAGAAAAAATGTCAAAATCCAAATACAATGTCGTCAACCCCGATGATGTGGTCGCCAAATACGGTGCAGACTGTTTCCGGATGTATGAAATGTTTTTAGGCCCGCTGACCGATGCAAAACCCTGGAGTACCGAAGGAATTGAGGGCGTTTCGAGGTTTTTGAGAAAATTCTGGCGATTGTTTAATATAGTTAACGAACAACCTCAGCTTACAGATGTTCCGCCAACTGCTGACGAGTTAAAAGCATTACACAAAACCATTAAAAAGGTTAACGACGACATCGAACGGCTTTCTTTCAATACAGCAGTCAGTGCGTTTATGGAGTGTGTCAACGACCTTTACACGCTCAAGTGCAACAACAGGCAGATTTTACAGGAACTTGCCGTTTTGATGGCTCCCTTTTCACCTCATCTTTGTGATGAACTTTGGCAATTGCTTGGTAATACCGAATCTATTCATTTTACCTCGTACCCTGTTTACAATCCCGAATTCATCCGGGAAGATAATTTTGAATATCCGGTTCAAGTCAATGGTAAGTTAAGGCATAAACTCACTCTGCCCTTAAATTTGATGGAAGAAGAAGTTAAAAATGCAGTTCTTGGAGATGAAAAACTCGATGAATGGATTGGTGGGAAAGAAGTGCGTAAATTTATCTACCTCAAAGGAAGAATCATCAATATAGTGGTATAAATCAATTGCTTTGGACTGTTGAAAAACAGGACATTTCACAAAGCGTTATCCTGAATCGGTAAATCTCAACCATCCGAACTGTTGAACCGGTAATCCCCTTTACAGAACTAATCGGGAATAATTCCGGCAGGCATGAACCCAATAAAATTATTGGCAAATCTTAACGCTGTTTACCATCAATTCCCAATGACTTATTGTTGCCAGGATTTCCGCACTTTTATCAGGGCACTCCTTCAACTCGTACTTTTTAGTTTTTGAGCGAGTAGATTGTCTTTCAGACGTTAATTATTCTTAAAAAACCAAGAATTATCGGGGTGCCCTGTAACTTTTTGGGTATCAGATTCGATTAGTATTTGTTCCCGCGCAAATTGGATGTTGACTACCTGCCTAACCAAATAATAAAAAATCAAAAAAAAACTGAAAAAATTCGAAGATCATTGAACTTTTACCAAGTACCTTGCGTTACATGGTAGTAAATCAAAACAAGGTTCTTAAACGAAAGTTAATTTTTAAAAAAACGCACCACTCTAACTTTAAAATCTTAAAACTATGATCATTCTACTTTTAGCGCTTTTGATGGGAATTTTATCGGCTATTTTCTTTCTGGCAGTTTAAACGACCCCTGTTTTAAAAAATCAAAATACGGTGAAGTAACCGGTATGTATTGACTCATACCATTCCCATTCTTTTGTCAAATTGACTCTTTTTCATACGTACATGTAGCTCTCCCTTGTCATCATCATGATGTAGGGGGAGTTTTTTTTTTGTTGTCCTCTAAAACGGGTTACATTTATTGTTCAGGACAACAATTAAGTTGAATTGCGGATGATAAATTGCCTGAACAACCTTCAGGTTTGTCCTACAAAGCAGGAGGTCTTTTTGAATTTAGCGGTATTTCAAAAAAACCTCTGATGGGTTTAACCATCCAACCGGGTACCTGCTCTTCGCAAATCAGCCGTTCTATGCTTGTGTGTTTATCGGGGACTGACACTAACTGTGCGGATATATAAATATCATTTCGTTTTGGATAATTCGGATCATAGATATAAATCCGGTAAAAGTTACCGCTATATTCTTCATAGGCATAAGCAAGTACCTGATGGTTTTCCCACATTTTACCTTCATGCCGGTCAACATAAACCATTCCAAACTGTACTAACCTTTTTTGGTCTAATTGTGGCTTAATTTTTTTCCATTCCAGTGCTGTCAGTTCCTGAGTTTTGGGAGTAGTTCTTGTAAACCACCAGTTAAAAAACTTAACTAAATAGAAATATCCTGTTCCAAAACTCTGAAATTGCCGCTTTAATAAATACCGGTATAAAGCTGAGCCCGGTTTCGGAACATTTGCAACATCGGGTAAAGTCAGATTGTGTTCAAAAAAATCGGCAGCAGCTTTTACCATCCCCCCACATAACCCATAAGTAGAATCAAATTTCGAAACAAAAGGGAGTTTTGCTGCAAAATAGTTGGCAAAACGGAATCCGTTTTTATCGGGTAAAAAACCGGTATGTACCGTTTTCACGGGAGTTCCGAAAGGAGCGGTACTAAAATTTCTAATCTCCCTTTTGGATTGACTGTTTGACAATAAGGAATCCTGAACGGTACCGCTTTCATTATAATTTACTGATGTTTCTGAATTTTCAGGATTGGTATCAGATTCGGGAACCTGAGAATCTACTTTATATCGAATAACATATCGCGCAGCTCCGTTATGAAATTCATCGGAAAACTCGCCTAACCTGATGTTGTCTGCGATTATATCGGTTTGTCCAATATAAAAAGGTTTGTATTTACCTTCTTCCCAAAGCTGAATACTTACCATTGAGCTGAACCTTACACTTTCGTTTAAAGTCCACTGCTGCCCGGAGTGCATGATTTGTTTAAATTGTGCAATATGCAGTTCATCTGTAACTATGCGGCATTGCAGTTCATCGGCCTGATCAATGTCGTTGGTTTCGAGACATTCAATATTAAGCAAAGTGAGAACAGGTTGCATAACAGGAATATTTAGACAGTATTGAAAAGATGTAAAATCGGGAAAGAAATACGGAGTTTGATTCAATAGCATAAAAAAAACCGGATTATGCCTATTGATTATGCAAGATCCGGTTTTTTTAAAAAAATATTTGTTGGTTTCTTAACGCGATCGGGTGGGTATCACACTCATGGTAAGATAGGCAGTTTTGGTTTCAGTGTTGTAAACAATTACCGACTGAGGAGTTCGGGTTACAAACTCAACGACCTTATCCATCAAATCAATGGGATAAGAAAGTGTAACCATTCCTTTTTCACTGATAGTTTCTTTGGTAGTAAGCACTTTTGAAGTAGGAGAATAGAAGTTAAGCAACCCTACTTGCTCGTCCTGAGCATTAAACAACAACATGGATGCCACTAATTGATCCGGATTTGCCATGGGGTTGGCTTTGAAATCTATGCGGTAATTTCTAATTGCATGTTCTTTCTCCCCTTTTGTCAAAGGAACCACCGGAGTTTTGGGTTTTTCTGCGCCATCACCTCTTCCGGGCTGAGCATCCCGGGAATTGACTTTACTCTGAAACTGGGGGTTTTCGGTCAGTTTGGTGGTAGTTCCGGGGGTAGAATTGTCTTTACCGCGTTCCTGTGCAAACAGCGTGGAGGTAAACACAGAAATTACAACAAAGAACAAGATAAAAGCAAATTGTTTCATGGTGAATTTGATTTATTGAAAAATTGAATTTTGCAAACCAACAAGATTAAAAAATCCTGCTTTAAAGTTACAACGATGTAAAATTAAGTCTTTCTGTGAAAATATGGGCAAAAAACCGTTAAATAGAGTTGGTGAAAAAAACGAGCATATAGATCAGAAGCAGTGCAAGCAATGAAATACTTAGGATCTGAGCGACCGGCAATAATTTTTTCAGGTGAACAATGCGCTTCGATTTTTCGTACAGCCTTTTGGCAGTTGAATCCTCAGGTTTGATGGAATAGGCTTCTTCAAAAAAACTCATAGCTTCATGATGGTTTTTGGCTTTATAGGCTTCCCGCCCAAGGTTGAAAACTTCTTCGAAACAACACTCGGTTTTACAGGCTTTCATCTGACGGTAAATATTGGAAATGTTGTATCCGAAATCTATATGAAAAACAGCGGCGGCTTCTTCATACTGTTCAAGCGCAGCGTTCCATTTTTTCAGTTTAAACAATCTTTCGGCTTCCTGCAGACTTTCAAAAAACCAGTCCTCTTCATTTTGTTGTTTCAAAATTTTATATGCGGGAACCGGTGTAACCAAACTCTTTTCCCGCAATAGGACAACTTTAGGGGCAGGTTTTATTTGCAGGGCTTTTTCAAAAAAATTTGCTGCCACGGGATAATCTTTTTGTTGAAATGCCCGCTCGCCGTTTTTAACCAACTGTTCGAAATGTAGTTCGCGAAAGCAAATCAACAATTTGTCATTGATTTCGTTAAACCTATCGTCCGAAACAGAATCAGGAAGCGTTTTGAGCATTTGTGAATATAGTTGTCCGGCCATTTCCCATTTCCCGTTCTTAAACTTTTGATTGGCTTCCTTTAACATGTTTTGAAATAGCTTTCCGCTCTGATTTCTGATTGCCAACCTGATTAGTTTTAAAAATGATTTTTCAAACAAGTTGTTGTACTGCAACGGCAAAACCTGTTCGGGTAATTTATCGAGTAAAAAAACTGTAAAATTTTGAACGACCTTTTGGTAAAGATTTGATTTAGTAAAATCAAGGTCTGATAAGGTGATTGCGCCGATCAAAACGTCCTCAGCTTTGTTACCGTCAAATATTTCCGGCAAATGAGCGGTTGAAGCAGGTAAAAATTCATCCCCAATTAACATCAAAACAATATCGGCTTTTCTTATTTGAAATCCGGTTCTTTTTTTTGTTTCCAATTCTCCTGACTGTTCAACCTGAACAGAGCCATTTAAAACCAAGGATACATTTTCATCCATCATCAATCTTCTGAATGAACTGATGATTTTAACCAACCTTTGAAACTGTGTTTCGTTTCGGGCTGAATAAACCACAAATAAATGGACAATGAAAGTACTTGATTTCATAAAAAATTAAACCGCACTTCTAAACAAATACAAAACAGAATTTGAGACCTGAAAAAGCGATAACCATAAAACGGGTCTAAATACAAAACTCCCTGATCGAAGATTCAAAAAGGGAGTTTTGTTTCACACATCAGGGGCTTATTTTCCACCTGCTGCATGGTAAGCAGCACTGACTTCAGCCCAATTGATAACTTCAAAAAAGGCATTGATGTAGTCGGGGCGGCGGTTTTGGTATTTTAAGTAGTAAGCATGTTCCCAAACATCCATACCCAAAATAGGGGTACATTTGTTTTCAGCCACATCCATCAAAGGGTTATCCTGATTGGGACTTGAACAAACACAAAGAGATCCGTTCTCTTTTACACCAAGCCAGGCCCAACCTGAACCAAACCGGGTAACTCCGGCTTTTGAAAAGGCTTCTTTAAATGCATCAAAAGAACCAAACTGAGCCTGAATGGCAGCAGCCAATGCGCCTTGGGGTTGTCCCCCACCGGCCGGAGACATGATTTTCCAAAACAAATTATGATTCCAAAATCCACCTCCATTATTTCGGACAGCAGGATTACTTCCTGCAACCAGCAATAATTCTTCGATGGTTTTACCTTCCAGCTCAGTACCGGCAATTGCATTATTGAGGTTGGTAGTATAAGCTGCGTGGTGTTTGCTGTGGTGAATTTCCATGGTTCGCGCATCAATATGCGGCTCTAAAGCATCGTAAGCATAGGGCAGATCAGGTAGTTGAAATGGCATAACAGATATTTTAATGATTAAGTAAAATTATTGATTTGCAGCTCAGTGTTAATTGTCTGAGATTTTATTTACAACATTGGTTATCAAGCTATGGTTCAGGATAACTTAAAAAATACCTTTTATCGTTTGCGTTTAAAAAAACCGGTCAATAACTGTGCACATTCTATATCCAAAACTCCATTTATTATCTTTGTCTTGGGGTGCAAAACAGGTGGTGTAAGTTTAGAATATCCCCGTTTAAGATCGAAAGCTCCAAACACTAAAGTATCCAATTGTGCCCAATACATCGCCCCGGCACACATTGCACAGGGTTCGAGCGTTACATACAAAATACATTCGTTTAAATACTTGCTCCCCAAATGATTGACGGCAGCAGTTAAAGCCAAAATTTCGGCATGAGCTGTAACATCATTCAACAACTCAGTCTGATTATGTGCCCGTGCTATTATCACATTCCGGCAAACAACAACTGCTCCTACCGGAACCTCATCATTTTCAAACGCGTTTGTTGCTTCCTTCAAAGCTTGTCGCATGAAATATTCGTGTGTCAGCAATTTAGTTTTCGGTTTTTTCCTGATTAATTAGAACTATGGAATCAAACTATCTGAACTCTTATGATTGATATAAAAAATTGGGGGGGGTATTTGCATACGAAACTATGGCTTTTGTTAAATTAAAATCAAAGCCTCTGGAAAAAAAACGCACCCTTTAATCAAAAACCACAGGGGGGTTGTATCAAAAAACAATGCCCCTAATGCATATTTCGCCCCCCCCTACCCTATATTGTAAAAATAACTTCCCTAAAAAGGGCTAAAAATATTTCAATTTTAAAGGTAAAAATTGACATTTTAAAGATAAAAATTGCAATTTTCAAATTAGAAATTGTAATTTCCTTGTTTAAAATTGCAATTTTAAAAACCAAAATTGAAATTTTAAAGGCAAAAATTGAAATTTCCCTAAAGAAAATCTCAATTTTATAAAGCAAAAAAGAGATTGGAAAGAATAAAATTACAATTTTAGAGGCTTAAATTATAATTTTAGAAGCTTAAATTGCAATTTTAGAGGCTTAAATTGCAATTAAAACTTCAAAAAAGTCAATTAAAACGGGCAATATATCAATTAAATTTATTTCCATTGACATTTTTTTGGGCGATTTCTGTTAAATATCATTCTGAAATTAACGATAAACGATATGAACAGGCAATTGATAACCACTGCTGATGGTTCTCATTCTATATATTTATCTGAATTTGACGAGCATTACCATTCCGTTCATGGCGCAATTCAAGAATCTGAACATGTTTTTATCCGCGCAGGTTTTGATTTTGTAAGCTCCGGGCAGAACCCGCTTAACCTGCTCGAAATAGGGTTTGGAACCGGATTAAACGCATTATTAACTTACCTGAACCATCAAAAAAATCCGGAAAGAACCATAAACTATACTGCTATTGAGGCTTTTCCGCTTGAAACAGCAATTGCCTCCCAACTCAACTACCCGGAACTGTTGAATTCAGAAGCGGCAACTGAGGTTTTTAACCTTCTTCACCAATCTGAATGGAATCAGGCTGTTAGCATTTCATCCCATTTTACAATTACAAAATTAGAAACCACTATTCAGGCCTATCACCCTTCAAACAAATTTCATTTGATTTATTTTGATGCTTTTGCTCCAACCGCACAGCCGGAATTATGGACTGCCGATGTTTTTTCCAAAATGTTTGATTCCTTAAAAAAGGGAGGAATTTTAACCACCTATTGTGCCAAAGGCATCGTAAAAAGAACCTTAAAAGAGGTGGGGTTTAAAGTTGAGTCGCTTCAGGGGCCAATTGGAAAACGCGAAATGACCCGAGCCCTCAAAATCTGACGGATGGGTAATTCGTTGAATGAAAGTTTTATTTAAAAGGGGAATAATAATAAAAAGTGAGCACTAATGCCAATAAAATAGTAACCCCTATTGTTCCCCGCATTGAATAGTCGCGCTCTTGTCGTTCAAACACCTTTGCCGGAAGAATATTTGCCAGCAAACTGACTATTAACATAAATCGAAGGGTAAAACCACTCCAGGTGTCCGGCATATAAAATTTTATCAACAACCATTCTATACCTTTCAAAATGGCAAACATCAAGATTGGGGCTGAAATACCTGCAATAATTCCATTCATCCAGGTATCATTCGAAACACGGCGGTTGTTCATAAGACAAACAGGGTGATTATTAGGGTCTAAAGATAGGGTAACTTACTGATAGAAGCAAATGACGGAAACAATTACTTAATACCTCTAATGCACATAAAACATGAGCCATAAATACATCACATTGCAAATGTGCTACATCTTAAACCCATCTTTTGAGAAAATAATTTTTGACCCAACCCTTTTACCCACGCTACAACAAACCTAAAATACAGCATATTGTACCAAAGCAGGTTTTATCTTCCGATTGGTTTAAAACAGGAAACTAAGTAGAACAGAAAAACATTTCAGCAATCATCACCTACAATCATTGCAAAACCAATATAACCCGTATGAATCTATCCGTTAAACCGAATGAGCAACTGACTAAAACCCCTAAAGTTGACACTAAAAAGTGTAAACAATAGACACTTTCTCCCCTTTCCAATCCTCTTTTTCAATTTTCCTATACACTTTTTGGATTTTCCTATACACTTTTGCTTTAGGAGGTTTGTAAACAGTATTTTTTTACATCTAAAGGTTGGGCGTTCAGACATCGGATGTTTTGGGGACATACATGTCTGAAAAAAGTTGGTGCATCTATCTCCATATTTCGAGGCAACCCACAAACAACTTTTGACGAATGAGGATGGATAAAACCTGCCGATAGTCAATCTCTACGTAAATAAGACTTTGTTCCTTCATTCAATGTACAGTCATTATTAAATGCCTATTTAAACCCATTACGAGAGAATTGTTTTGAGTAAGCTCAATTAATTTTAAAAAAATTAGCATAAAAGATACAAGGGTATTCATAAAAAGTTAGCTTTGTTCGTGCATATATGAAAAGCGACTATAAATAGGGGATAATGACAGGATAGCTTGCTTGCGTTGTTACACTGTTTAGACACTGAATGGGCAATACGCTTGTTGGTTGGTACTTATGTTGATGAGGGTCTTTTTGAACAAGCATTACACGAACTGCAAAACTTGCCGGAAACACCGGAAAATGCTGAATTTATAGCTTTGTACCAAGCTATAATACAAGGTGGTATAGAAGGAAGTGGTAAATCTGATGTAGCTGCGGCAACGATAAATAATATTGCAGAAAATGAGTTTTCTAAAAACAGTGCTTTAGCTCAAAGCGTTTTAGCAGTTTATAAAAGTACTGATTACGTAAGGCATGGGGCTACTATTAATTTGCTTGCAAATAATGTTGTAAAAATTCCGAATTATAAATTAGTGCCCAATCCGGCGCAAGACCAAGTTACTGTTATGTTTACCAGATATGTCAAACCCAACCAAACACTGGAAATATTTGATTTGCAAGGCAGATTAGTTCTGATACAAAAAAATGTTGCACAAAACACCCTTGTAAATATTGCCAATTTGCAAACCGGCGTGTATTTCTGCCGTTTATCTGATGAGGCGGATGTCGTAAAATTAGCCGTTGTGCGGTAGCATTTTTTCTCAAATGCGCAGGTCAAAACAAACACCTGCGCATTTTCATTTTTTAATCATGCTGAAAATGAAAAAGGCAATAATTATATGCTATTTTTTGACACTTTTCCTTGAATTACAAGGGCAAAACATAGAGTTTACTTATTTCAACAAAATATACGGAGGCAATGACACTATAAATATATTGGCACAAGTGGTGCAGCCGGTAGGAGAAATGTACTATGTTTTAGGAAGTTATACATTGTCAACTCATCGAGCATTTTACGTACAGCTAATTGACAATATAGGTGAGGTGAAATGGATTAAAGAGTTTGAAATTGGTGAAGTTGGTAGTATAGCTAATCTTGGTGTAATAGAATGGGGGGCTTTGGCTTTAAGAGAAGTTACTGGATTAGCTGTAACATATCGCAAAGGAGATGATATTTGTTTGACAAAATTAAACTACGAAGGCAATGTGATTTTTACCCAAACATTCGGTCAAATTGGTAAACAAACTCCTCAACAGATAATACATACTAATGACGGCGGTTATATTATAGCAGGAAGAGAGTTAGTAGTAACCGCCGACACCGTAAAAGCCTACGCCCTAAAAATAGACAGTGAGGGCAACTTTGAATGGGACAAACGCTACTTGATGGGCAATGATGCCCGTTTTTTCACCGTACAGCACACCCCTTGGGATGGTGGTTACATCTTTGGCGGCATGGGCTACTCCACCACCACCGGCTACGATATGTTTGTGGTTAAAACTCTCGCCAATGGCGATACCCTTTGGACGAAAAGATATGGAGGAGAATATAATGATTGTGCAGCATTGGTAGTTCCTATTACTACTTTAGAAGAGTTTGAAACAGGTATGTCTATAGAGTATGTGCTTACGGCTTGTTGGAAAGAAAGTTCCTTAATTTTTGACCGGCGTTTTTATATAGCCAAACTAAATGAAACCGGCAATATTATTTGGAGTAAGAAATACAATACCTATGAGGCAATGCCGGGGCTTCAAACTTTTCCAATTGTAAAAAGTGATAAAGGTATAATAGGAGCTACTGGTTTTACCAACTCAAATGGTCGAAAAGAGGCAGTCGTTTTCAGTTTTAAATCTAATGGAACGATAGAATGGTCAAAAACTTTTACTATTGACCCGCAAAAGGATTGCTACCTCAAAGACCTCCAACCCACCCCCGATGGCGGCTACGTGCTGGCAGGCTACCAATACAGCAGCCCCCAAACCGCCTGGGTTTTAAAGATAGACAGCCTTGGAAATACATGCAGTTATGTGGGTTGCGACAGCACGATAGTGGTAGAAGTTATGCCCGGCATCACCTCCAATTCAAGCCCTGAAATATCAGCAATGGTCTATCCCGTTCCTGCTTCTACCTATCTCAACATCCGCTACCAAATACCATCCGGCATCCTTCCTTCGGGCAATGCCGGATGGTATTTGTACGACATAACCGGCAGGCAGGTAGCTTCAACCACCTTAACCGGCAACAACGGCATTGAGGAGATTTCGGTAGCACATCTTCCGGCGGGCATTTACTACTATCGGGTGTTGTTGCCCTTATCGGGACAGGCAGTGGCAAGCGGGAAGATTTTGGTAAGTGAAAAGTGAAAAACTAAATGTGAAAAGTGGCTGGCTTTAACCGATAGAAACTGCTTTGTTTTCAACCCTGTTGGTGTTGCCAACGCCGACAGGGTTTGCAAGGCAGATATTTAATTGAAAAATATTACCTATCTTTCGGTTGGAAAAACAGATAAACCGAGTTCATCTTCAAAATCCCGTAAATCATGGTTCGGACGTTTTGCCTGTCCCCACTGCTACACTGTTTAGATACCGAATGGGCTATTCGCCTCCTAGTAGGCACTTATGTAGATGAACACCTTTATGAACAAGCCTTGGAGGAACTGCAAAACCTGCCCAATACACCCGAAAATGCAGAGTTTATAGCTCTGTATCAAGCTATTATTGAGGGAGGATTGGAAGAACAGGAAGGTAGTGGAAAAACTAATGCGGCATTAAGCACGATTAGTGCCATTGCGGCAAACAGCAATTCGGTACATAGTGCTTTGGCTGAAAGTGTATTGGCAGTATATAGTAATCAAGATTACATAAGGCATGGGCAGCCTGTTCAGTTGAATCTATCACCACTCCTAAAGAATACTAACATATTCCGCCTTATTCCTAATCCGGCCTCTACAAATGTTGTCTGTAAATTTTTACACCCATTAAAGCAAAACGGTCGTTTTCAGGTATTTGATTTTAGTGGAAGAGAAGTAATTAGTATATTCGTACCAAGGGCAAGTGTGGAGATGGATTTAGTAATAAGTCAACTAAATACCGGCATATATTTTTGCCGTTTAGAGGGCATAGGATCGGTACAAAAATTAGCTATTGTAAAATAGTAAATAATTATAAGTTAGGTGTTGCCTGATATCTTTCGGGCAACACCCCAATTTAAAAAATAATTACATGAAAATTCTTGTAATCATACTGCTTGGTTGTTTATGTACGGTTAAAGTGGATGCTCAAACCCAATTCACTTATTTCAATAAAGTATTTGGCGGCGATACTTCTTATATGCTGTCTCAAGTTATTCAACCTGTTTCTGGGGGGTACATGGTAATAGGAAATTATAAAAATTCGGACATTAACTATGCCATATATGTCATGAATATTGATGAACAAGGCGATACTTTATCGTTTAAGAGCTTAGTAATAGGAACTGAGTGGGGCGTAGTAGAAGATGGAAGTTTTGTGAAACCCACTTCTGATGGCAATTTTGTTTGTACCATAGCAGAAATCACTTACACACCTGCACTCAGGCTTATACCACATCTATTTAAGTTCAGTTCAGATGGCGATACTATTTGGCATCAATCATACCCTAATGAGTACTCGCAGTTTACCCGTTCTCTTATTCAAACTTCAGATAACGGATTTGCTATGGCGGGTTATAGGTATGTACAAGATACGGCTCGTTTTGTTTTGTTAAAAACCGATGCAGAAGGCAATTATGAGTGGTCAAGAACCTATATGTTGGACCATGATTCTCGCGCATTCAGCGTACAGCAAACCCCTTGGGACGGAGGATATATTATTGGAGGGTGGGGCTATTCCACCACCAACGGCTACGATATGTTTGTGGTTAAAACCCTCGCCAATGGAGATACCCTCTGGACAAAAAGGTATGGAGGGATTTATGATGATTGTGCAGCATTGGTAGTACCTATTACCACTTTAGAGGAGTTTGAAGCAGGTATGCCTATAGAGTATGTGCTTACGGCTTGTTGGAAAGAAAGTTCCTTAATGTTTGACCGGCGTTTTTATATAGCCAAACTAAATGAAACCGGCAATATTATTTGGAGTAACAAATACAATACCTATGAGGCAATGCCGGGGCTTCAAACTTTTCCAATTGTAAAAAGTGATAAAGGTATAATAGGAGCTACTGGTTTTACCAACTCAAATGGTCGAAAAGAGGCAGTCGTTTTCAGTTTTAAATCTAATGGAACGATAGAATGGTCAAAAACTTTTACTATTGACCCGCAAAAGGATTGCTACCTCAAAGACCTCCAACCCACCCCCGACGGCGGCTATGTATTAGCAGGCTACCAATACAGCAGCCCCCAAACTGCATGGGTTTTAAAGATAGACAGCCTTGGCAATACATGCAGTTATGTGGGTTGCGACAGCACGGTAGTGGTAGAAGTGCTGCCTGGCATCACCTCCAATTCAAGCCCTGAAATATCGGCAATGGTCTATCCCGTTCCTGCTTCTACCTATCTCAACATCCGCTACCAAATACCATCCGGCATCCTTCCTTCGGGCAATGCCGGATGGTATTTGTACGACATAACCGGCAGGCAGGTAGCCGAAACCACCTTAACCGGCAACAACTGCATTGAGGAGATTTCGGTAGAACATTTGCCGGCTGGTATTTACTACTATCAGGTGTTGTTGCCCTTATCGGGACAGGTGGTGGCGAGTGGGAAGGTGGTGGTGGGCAGGTAGTAGAGACAAGGCATGCCTTGTCTCTACCGGATAATGCCGATAGGCATGGCACCAAACAATTTTACCGTTTAACTAAATCAGATTTCGTTGTTTTCGTTTTACAAAAACGTTACTTTTATCCTGTTGTTCATCATTAAACCCTGCATGTTATGGTTCAGATAATAGGTTTGTTCCTCTTATGCCTCTTTCAAAACGACATGCTGACCGAAACCCATATCATTACCGACCCCGACAATCCGGAAATCTTTGAGTTTAGCGGACTGAGCAAGGGTATAGATGTCTATAATACTCAGACGGTTATGAAAAACGTAAACATCTCCAACCAAAACTTCCAAACCACCAAAAAACAAATTACCCTAAACGGAACGGTAGGCAGCAAGGTTACCTACAACACGTTTTCCGTTCCTCCCGGCAGTTCGCAAGCAGACGATACCTACGGGCTGCTAACCTACGGCAGCATAGGGTTAACCGTAGAAGGCAATAGTTTTTTGGCGGCAGAGGCCCAATACAACCCCTTTACATTCGGCGCAGTTTTTGACAACACCGAATATACCGGCTTTGTGTCGCATGTGCTAAACAACCTTTTCGACGGACGGCTAAACCCCGCCACCCAATTTATTGGCAACAATAACCGCCTCTACACCAACTGCAACGCCTACGACGACTGTGATATTGACTGGCACCTTGCTGCACCTGATGCTACTCTGCCTCCGCAAGGAGAATGTGATTTGATTGATCCAAATGGTTCAGATCTCGCCCATCACACCCATTGGCATTATGTTGAAGAAGTAGATACTCCTCTAAGCTACTCGAATTTGCACATCTACAACGAAAGTTCCTCTACACTGTACCTAAATGTTGACAACTACGCATATTCAGACCCCTTTGTCGGTAGTGTTCCTTCTGTTTATGTTGTAGGTGATGTTGATGTTATATTCTGCTCAACATTAGAGAGCTTCGAGAATTCAACTTGCACTGTTAGTATTCCCATAGAAGAAGTAGGTATGGCAGATTGCAATAACGAAAACGATATAGAACGACGTATTTACAACTTCTTGCGCTCCAACCAACGCGATAGCCTGCTTGCACTGCTACACTGTTTAGACACCGAATGGGCAATACGCCTCCTAGTAGGCACTTATGTAGATGAACACCTTTATGAACAAGCCTTGGAGGAACTGCAAAACTTGCCCAACACACCCGAAAACGCCGAGTTTATAGCCCTATACCAAGCCATTATAGAGGGCGGTTTGGAAGGGAGTGGTAAAGCAAATATAGCTGCGACAACGGTAAATAATATTGCAGAAAATGAGTTTTCTAAAAACAGTGCTTTAGCTCAAAGTGTTTTGGCTGTTTATAAAAGTACTGATTACTTAAGGCATGGGGCTACTATTAATTTGCTTGCAAATAATGTTGTAAAAATTCCGAATTATAAATTAGTGCCCAATCCGGCGCAAGACCAAGTTACTGTTATGTTTACCAGATATGTCAAACCCAACCAAATACTGGAAATATTTGATTTGCAAGGTAGATTAGTACTGATACAAAAAAATATTGCACAAAACACCCTTGTAAATGTTGCCAAGTTGCCAACCGGTATATATTTCTGTCGTTTGTCTGAGGAAGCAGACGTTGTAAAATTAGTCATTGTGCGGTAGCATTTTTTCTTAAAGGCGCAGATGGATGTTTTCATCTGCGCCTTTAGTTTTTTTTAAACCCCTCATTATGAAAAAACAATTCTTTTTCATCATATTGATTCTATGTGTCTTTCATTCAAAAGCTCAAGTTGCCCAGTTTGTTTATTTTAACAAGGTTTTATCCAGCGACACCATGAATATATTGGCACAGGCGATACAACCTATAGAAGACGGATATTTGACTTTGGGTGGCTATGCTACTTCCGAAAACTATGTCTTATACATACGAAAGTTAAATTTGACGGGTGAGACGGAGTGGATAAAACCCTTCGAAATTATAGAAAACTTGGCCGATTTGGGAATTATCGAATGGGGGGGACAAGTTTTACACGAACCAAACATATTAACGGCAACTTATAAAAAAACACAAGACATTTGTTTGACTAAATTTAACTATGATGGCGAAATAATGCTTCATAAAAAATTTAATATAGAAGCCCGTCAAACACCAAAGCAAATAATAAAAACTCCTGATGATGGCTACATGATAGCCGGCATGGAAGGAGTTATAACCAATGACACCGTAAAAGCCTACGCTCTCAAAATAGACAGTGAGGGCAACTTTGAATGGGACAAACGCTATCTGATGGGCAACGATGCCCGTTTTTTCACCGTACAATACACCCCTTGGGATGGCGGCTACATATTTGGCGGAATGGGCTACTCTACTACCACCGGTTACGATATGTTTGTGGTCAAAACCGCCGCCAACGGCGATACCCTCTGGACGAAAAAGTATGGAAACGCTTATAGCAATTGTGCTGCATTAGTAACCCCTTTGATATCGCATGATGAGTATCTAAATGGAGAACCCATTGAGTATATTATGACGAGTTGTTGGCACAACTCCAATGACCCGTGGCAAAGCAAAAATTATATTGCCAAAATAGATAGCGTAGGCAATACTATTTGGGAGAAAATACATGGCACTTATTCCACCTTTTCATCGCTTCAAACATTTCCTATTATTCAATCGGGGAAACGCATAATTGGAGCCTCTGTATATTATGATGTGTTTGGTAACTGGACACCTGTGATTGTAAGCTATAGAGCAAATGGCTCCATTGAATGGTCAAAACCCATTACATTAGACTCCGATAATCCTTGCTACATAAAAGACCTCCAACCCACCCCCGATGGCGGCTATGTGCTGGCAGGCTACCAATACAGCAGCCCCCAAACCGCATGGGTTTTAAAAATAGACAGCCTTGGCAATACATGCAGTTATGTGGGTTGCGACAGCACCGTAGTGGTAGAAGTACTACCCGGCATCACCTCCAATTCAAGCCCTGAAATATCGGCAATGGTCTATCCCGTTCCTGCTTCTACCTATCTCAACATCCGCTACCAAATTCCTGCCGGTATCCTTTCTTCGGGCAATGCCGGATGGTATTTGTACGACATGACCGGCAGGCAGGTAGCCGAAACCACCTTAACCGGCAACAACGGCATTGAGGAGATTTCGGTAGCACATCTTCCGGCGGGCATTTACTACTATCGGGTGTTGTTGCCCTTATCGGGACAGGTGGTGGCAAGCGGGAAGATTTTGGTAAGTGAAAAGTGAAAAACTAAAAGTGAAAAGTGCCTGGCTTTAACCGATAGAAATCTGTTAATGGAACATCCCAAAAGGATAAAAACTAACAGGAGTTTAAATTCAATTCAAATTGTGCAAATGTATTTCAAGAAGGCAAAGCACAAGACATTATCCATTATCCACTAAAAAACAACTTTCCCATTCAAAATCACTGTTTCCACTACATTGCTTCCATAGGCATAAGGCACAAATGTGATGGAAGGAATGGGTTGGGTAATAAACACGTTGGCAACTTTACCCCTGTAGATGCTGCCATGCGTATTGGAAAGTTCCATCGCATAAGCTCCGTTAATGGTTGCTGCGTTGATGGCTTCTTCGGGCAACATACCCATTTTGAGACATGCCAAAGACAACACAAAAGACATTCGGCCGGAAGGCGTTGAACCCGGGTTGTAGTCAGTTGCTAAAGCAACAGGAAGACCTGCATCTATCATGTTTCTGGCCGGGCCGAAGGGGATATTGAGAAAAAAGGCAGTGCCGGGTAAAAGGGTCGGCATGGTGTTGGTTCCCATCAGGCAATCAATTTCCTCTTGACCCATTCTTTCCAAATGGTCAACGGATAAAGCGTGATGTTCAACACCAACCTGTACCCCCCCGCTGATGGCCAGTTCATTGGCATGGATTTTTGGTTTTAGTCCATAACGGTTTCCCGCCTTTAAAATCTGTGCTGTTTCAGAAACAGTAAAAAAACCTTTATCGCAAAACACATCAATATAGTCGGCCAAACCTTCGTTGGAAATTGCCGGTAACATTCTTTCTATGATTTCATCAATATAGCCCTGACGGTTGTTTTTATATTCCAAAGGGATGGCATGAGCGCCTAAAAAAGTAGCTTTTATAGTTGCTGGGCTGTTTTCTTTCAGACGGCGAATGACTCTGAGCATTTTCATTTCTGCGTCAAGATTCAGTCCGTATCCACTTTTAATTTCTATCGCTCCGGTACCGTACCCGATAACTTCATTCAATCTGTTAAGGGCTGATTCGTACAGTTCATCTTCATCAGCATGTTGAAGCCTCAACGCTGAGTTTAATATTCCACCTCCTTGTTTAGCTATTTCTTCGTAGGTTTTGCCCTGAATGCGGTAAACAAATTCCTGTTCACGACTTCCGGCATATACAATATGTGTATGAGAATCGCACCAACAAGGAAAAACCATTTTACCTTTAGCATCAATAATCCCGGTTTCACCTTCAACCGCCGGGCAATCGGGCATCAGTCCAAAATCGAATATAATCCCGTTTTTAATCCATAAAAAAGCATCGTTCAAAACCGGCAAGGTTTTCATATCAGAACCCGCTATCCATTTGGCAGGGTGATTTGATTCGACCTGAACTAAACCGGCAATATTTTTGATTAGTAAGTTCATATTAAAAAACAATAATAATTTGGTTTCGGTTAAATTTGAAATAACAAGGTTTACAAGACCGGTTCCTGATTTTATTTTAAAAAAATTACCATAAAAAGCAACGAAAAGGTTTTAAAAAGCGTTTTCAGATAGCGGTAAACATATTAAAACGTTCGCAGGATTTGTTAAAATGGGTAAAATATTTGTACAATTATTACAAATGTATGTATCTTCGTGTTGTTTTACCCGCTATTTTTTATCATAGCAGTGTAATAAAACACAAAAACATTAGCTTTTCATTCAATTAAATATGGTATTTATGTCCTTCAAATACCCGAACCCTGTTTTTTATTGGTTGCTTCCGGTTTTGATAGTATTGATGCCGGTATATGTAGCCGCACAACCCGATCGGTTTGGGGGAGGCGTTGTCATAGATGACGTAAAATACAGCGAAGTTCCTTTGGCAACACCGCTCACCAACAAAAGTTACGATAATATTCCCTATCGTCATAACCTTAAAAAATATTGCCCCATACCCGGCGACCAGTTAGGAACCGGAACCTGTGTGGGATGGGCTGCTGCTTATGGTGCCCGAACAATTATTGAAGCTGTTTCTCAGGGTTGGGACAACGAACAGAAAAAATCAGTGGTCAATACCAATGCTTTTTCACCTTCTTTCGTCTATCGTCAGGTACTTGCCTACGAAGGTCAGGATTATGATTGTTATATCGGCGTGCATATTTCTGATGCACTTAACGTAATGAAAAGGGTGGGAAACGTAAAAATCAACCAATATCCTTTTGACGAAAATTGCAGCTTCACCCCTTCTGAGTCTCAGGTTAAAGATGCCGTTAATTTCCGCATTAAAGATTTTCAGCGCATCACCTTTGTCAAACAGGACAATGCCAAAGTCAGTAAAGTCCGTCATAGCATAGCCAATAATCTGCCTGTTGTTATCGGAATGCAGATATACGAGAATTTTAAAGACATTCAGCACGAAGACAATACCTGGAATCCCAACAAAGGGGACAAAGGTCAGGCCAGTATTCATGCCATGTTGGTGGTGGGATATGACGACGAAACCCAAACTTTTGAAATCATGAATTCATGGGGCAGTGAATGGGGAAACGGCGGCTTTCTTTATGTCAGGTATGAAGACTTTAACATTTACGTCAAAGAAGCCTATCAGGTCATTTATGACCTGCCCACAATTGTTCCTGAAAACAATTTTGCAGCAAATATTGACTATAAAGAACTGGCACTTCAAGCAGAAGGAATGGACATGAACTGTACTTCTGAAGTGATTGGCTCGATGCGTGCCACTCAAAACGGCGCTGTATATTCGATGCATAATATCCATGCACCCTATACCGGTTTTCAGGTATTTTTAACGCTTGGATCGAAAAACATGAATGTTTATGCCTTCAGTATTGATGACAACAACCAATTCGATCTGCTATATCCATTTCAGCCGGAGGTGATGAGTTTGTACGGTTCTGAACAAACAAAACCCAACAGCATATCAGCCATTATTCCTTACCATAAAGGTACATTGGCTTTGCCACATGAAGATTTTTGTATGCAGTTGGACAACAGCACCGGAACTTTGAACTGTTTTCTGTTTTCAAAAGAACCTATTGACATGCCATCGTTACAAGAACAGCTTGTCAAAACAACAGGGAATTTGTACGACAGGTTGCAAACCATTTTTACCGGAAGGATTGCCGAAAGGTCTCAAATTATTTACGAAAGTTCAAGAATTGGATTTGAAGCCAATTTAGAAGATAGCCGGATAGTTCCGGTGATTATTGATATGAACCATTTTGCTAAAAAACCCTGATTTAACTCCTAATCCAAACCAATATGAACAACATACTAACTATATCAAAAGCTATGTTTAAACGAATTTTGATAGCCTCCCTGCTCACATTTTACCTGACCTCGGTTGCTCAAAATGAGCAAACCATCCTACTTGCTCCGGTAAAAGACAACGGCAAATGGGGATATATCAACGATAGCGGTAAATTTATCGTATTCCCGAAATTTGAGTTTGCCAATGAATTTACAGAAGGATTGGCTGCTGTGAAAGTCAATGGCCTTTGGGGATTTATCAATGGCAATGGTAAATATGTCATTGAGCCCAAATTTGACGATGCCTATAATTATTCGGAAAATATTGCACGGGTAAAACAAAACGGGCAATGGGGATATATTGATAAACAAGGACGTTATTTGACTCAACACAATTACGAATTAGCCGGCGATTTTTCAGATGGACTTGCACCGGTTTTGTTGGGAGGAAAATTTGGATATATCAATTCCAAAGGAGAGTATGTACTCGAACCTCAGTTTGACGATGCCTATGATTTTTCGGAAGGAGTAGCTTTGGTTTCCCTGAACGGCCAATGGGGCTATATTGATATGTCAGGCAATTTTGTTGAATTACCCCCAAGCGAAGACCTTTCCAACTTCATTTCAGAAGGCATGGCAGTGGTCAGATCCAACGGAAAATATGGTTACCTGAACACCAAAGGTCAATTTGCCATTGCTCCGCAATTCGAAGATGCCCGACATTTTTCAGAAAGTCTTGCGGCAGTCGCAAAAAACAGAAAATACGGATATATTGACTCTAACGGCAATTTTGGCATCAACCCCGTTTTTGAAGATGCCGATTATTTTACGGAAAGATTAGCCGCCGTCCGGTTTAACGGCTATTATGGCTATATCAATACGGCAGGCACATTTGTCATTGTGCCTCAGTTTGAAGATGCCAAACCTTTTGCAGAAGGATTGGCAAAAGTGCGCTTTGAAGGTCGTTATGGTTTTATCAATAACCGGGGCGAATTTGTTGTAGCACCTGAATACAAGTGGGCGAACGATTTTTCAGAAGGTTTGGCTTCCGTTGAATGGAACGGAAATTTTGGTTATATCAGCTCGTTGGGTTGGACAATCATCGAACCACAGTTTGAAGAAGCCGGTTCGTTCAAAAAAGTGCAGATAATTAACTCTACCAATAAACCTCAAATAACCATAGAAGCTCCTTTGGATGCTGTTACAACCGTTGAACAGCCTGAAATTACCGTTAAAGCGCTCATATCGTCCTCTACTCAGTTAGCAGATTACCTGTTGGTCATCAACAACCAGTTGCAAGACCTTCAACCCGGTATTAAAGGAACAAGCATTAAAAAAATCAGCAAATCAGATACGGAAAATCACGATGTATTGGTCGAAACTACCATAAACCTTCAACCCGGCCTCAATGAATTTTATCTGCGCGCTGTGAACAACAACGGCAGTACAAACTCGGAAACCAAAAAAGTGTTGTATTACAGCAGCGAAATGGCCGAAAAACCAAACCTCTATATCCTGACTGTAGGAATTGCCAAATATCAGCAAAGCCAATACAATATTAACTATGCCGATGCCGATGCCAATGATTTTGCCAATGCGTTTTATCTGCAAAGCAAAATGCCCGAATATGAACGCCTGTATAAAAACATCGTTATCGAAAAACTGATTAACGAAGATGCCACCACGCAAAACATCAAAAAAGCAATTTACAGTATGCGCAAAATGGCGGTTAAAGGCGATTTGTTTGTTTTGCATATCTCTTCGCACGGAGAAATTGACACACAGGGAGATTTTTATATCCGAACTTATGATGCTGATGCAGGGTTGGACTATTTGTCTATTTCAGCACTTTCAAACAAATGGCTTGCCGAACAAATCCGTCAATTTGATTGCACAGTTGTCCAGTTATTCGATGCCTGCCATAGTGGATCCGGAAGTTCTGATTTAGTTAATGACGGATTAGCGCTAAAAGGCAGTGAAAGCACAGATATTGCAGTCAGAGAACTCAAGGATGCCTTGCAGTCAAAAGCCCTCTACTTCTTTGCTTCAAGTAGCCGTATGCAAATGTCGCAGGAACGCAAAGAATGGGAAAATGGTGCCTTTACCGAAGCCGTACTCAATTGTTTTAACCAAAAACCCTATACTACTTTCAATGGCCAACCCATCATTGCAGACCTGAACGGCGATGGATTTATCAATACCAGCGAACTGAACGACTATATTTCTAAAGTGGTTAAAGTGATCACAAACGGTCAGCAAACCCCAAAAGCAACTATCGAAAACGGCGAAACGATTAACCTTTTTGTTTTAGACAAGAAATAATATCGAACCATGTCAGCTAAAATTTGTTTTTTAGTCCGTTAATTCATAAAACTGCTCCAATTTGAATTGAAGCAGTTTTTTTTATTCTCTAACTTTTTGAAAATCATAAAAAATGTTCAAAAACCTGTTTTTTCTATTTCTTTTAACCGTAAACTTTATCACCTTGACTGCTCAAAACGAAACCAAAGTCAAAGAGCCCCGCGTTTTAATCACAACCGATTTTGGCAATATCATCGTTAAACTCTATAATGAAACGCCCTACCACCGCGACAATTTTCTGAAATTGGTAAAAGAAGGCTTTTACAACGATTTGTTGTTCCACCGCATCATTAAAGACTTTATGATTCAAGGAGGCGACCCAAATTCCAGAAATGCAGAACCCGGACAACAATTGGGCATGGGCAGTCCGGGATATACTCTGCCGGCAGAAATTAACCCCAATTTGTTTCACAAAAAAGGAGCACTTTCTGCTGCAAGAACCGGCGATCAGGGAAATCCTCAAAGACGATCTTCCGGCAGCCAATTTTATTTAGTACATGGAAAGGTACTCAGCGATGCCGATATTGAACAATTGACGCGAAATGGATTTGTTCTTACCCCCCAGCAAATTGAAACTTATAAAACCATTGGTGGAACTGCTTTTTTAGATGCTCAATATACCGTGTTTGGTGAAATAGTCGAAGGATTGGAAGTGTTGGAAAAAATAATTGTCGTGCCCACGCAAGCCGGAGATCGCCCGGTAAAAGATGTAAAAATGACCATGACTGTTCTTTCAGAATAGTTTGGTATTTAAGTTTTTGGCAACCAGTATCAATGCTCTGAAATTTTATGCGCACGGACATCGCAAATTTCAGATAAACAGATCGGCAATCACTGCATCGGCGGTAAAACGGGCATGAGGCAATAAATACAGCGTTTCCGTTTCTATGCTCATTTTACCGCTGATGATATATTTTTCAACTCCCTTTCTTAGGTGCTCCAAATAATTCCTGCCAAAATTGAGCAGGATATACTCAAACTTACAACCCCAGGAAGTTCTTAAGGTTGTCATCAGGTATTCATTAAACCGGTCATCCACACTCAACACTTCTATTTCGAAAGGAATGATGCTTTGCGCAATTGATTTGAGATATTGTGCATTGTTAGATACATTCCATTGGCGCGATATTCCGTTAAAAGAATGAGCTGAAGGTCCAATCCCAAGATAGGGTTTGCCGGTCCAGTAACTGCTGTTATGGCCGGCAACATATCCGGGCAAACAGAAATTAGATATCTCGTAGTGCTGGTAGTTGTATTTTGCCAATGTTTGGGTCAGGATTTGAAATTGTTTCTCCGATAATAGTTCGTCAACAGGAGCAACTTTACCAATCTCAATAAAATGTTGTAATGCTGTTTTAGGCTCAACGGTCAGACAATATGCCGAAATATGGGGAATATTTAACTCAATAACAGTTGATAGGTTAGCTTGCCATTGTTCTTTGCTCAATGTGGGAGTACCATAAATCAGGTCAATGCTAAGGTTCGAAAATCCGGCCTCGAGGGCATTTTTTAAACAAGCAACAGCATCATGAGCATTATGAGCGCGGTTCATAAATTTTAAATCGGCATCAGAAAAAGACTGAACCCCAATGCTCAACCTGTTCACAGGCGTTTGTCGAAGTCCTTTTAATTTTTCGGGGGTAAGGTCATCGGGATTGGCTTCCAGGGTAATTTCAGCGTCTGGAGAAATTGTAAAATAGGCAGAGAGATGCTCAATGAGCGAATTAATCTCATCTGGTTCTAACAAGGAAGGAGTGCCTCCTCCGAAATAGATACTCATCAACGTTGTATCGCCTAAATAATCTTTTCGCAAATCAATTTCCTGTTTTAAAGCAATCAACATTTCATTTTTACTTCGCAAAGAGGTTGAAAAATGAAAATTGCAATAATGACAAGCTTGTTTGCAAAAAGGAATGTGTACATAAACTCCACTCATAAATAAAATTCCAGGAGTGTTTAAAAATTTAAATCTCCAAACAAGGCTCACTTTACAATCAGTCTGAGAAGTTGGACTAAAGTTGTAAATTACCGGCAAATCTACAAAAAGCATGATTTCCATCTTGCATAGTCCTCATTCTAATCAATACCAAGAATATGAAAGAAGAAGATAAAACCTCTCAAACAAACCTTCCTGAGATAGACAAACTTTGGGATTATAGTAACCCAAAAGAAACTGCACTAAAATTTAAAGAATTATTGCATGATGCCGAAAAATCGGGCAATCAATTTTATCGGGCAGAACTCCTGACCCAGTTAGCGAGAACCCAAAGTTTGCAACGCGCATTTACCGAAGCCCATTTAATTTTGGATTCTGTTCAAAAAATGCTTTCCACACAGGAAATGCCGGTTCCCGAAATTCGATATCTTCTCGAACGTGGACGTACTTACAATTCCAATAATGAACAGGAAAAGGCAATACCTTTGTTTAAAGCAGCTTTTGAAAAAGCAGTTATCAACAACGAAGATTTCTATGCCATAGATGCCCTTCACATGTTGGGAATAGCAGATAAACCTCAGGAACAGTTGACCTGGAATTTATTGGCAATGGAGTTGGCTGAAAAATCAAACAATAGAAAAGCAACCGGTTGGTTAGGCCCTTTATATAATAATATCGGTTGGACATACCATGACATGCAGGATTATTCCAAAGCATTGGTAATGTTTGAAAAATCTTTAGCCTGGAGAATTGAACACAAGGACGAGCAAGGTATTTTTATTGCAAAATGGTGTCTCGGAAGGGTCAACAGGTCCTTAAATCGAATAGACGAAGCCCTGCAAATTCAAAAACAATTAGCAAAAGAAATTGAGGACAAAAATGTAAACCCTGATGGATATGTTTATGAAGAGCTGGCAGAATGTTTACTACTTCAAGGTAAAATTGAGGAAGCAAAAACCTATTTTTGGTTGGCCTATGAATTGCTGTCAAAAGATGAATGGTTAAAAGCCAACGAACAGAACAGACTTGAACGATTGTTAAAGCTTGGAAAGGGGTAAAGAATGTATGATTTTATTTAAAAAACACAAAACTATATCCTAAACTATTGGTAGCATATCCAAACTTCATAAAAAGGCAACAAAAAACTAAAACAATTACGCTACTGCATAATATGACATCCCGATAATCACCAAAGCATGAAGAAATTGATCGAAACCAAATAACAACCAAAACCACTTGTTTGCCGGGTCTATTAGTATAGGGAACCAACCATTCATCCTACCCTTGGAAATATCTATTAAAAAATGTGTGACAACCTGAAAACCTATGAGTTTCAGAATGAGCAGGGTATCAATTGGTATAAAACAAAACAAGAAAATAAGCATCAGCAAACCATGAACTCCGGCATGAGCTAAAACAGGTAAAACCTGCTTTCCGGTTTGCTTGGCACTTAGCATAGAAGTTGTTGACAAGAAGGTAAAATCTCCTAAAAAATGGCAGAAAAAAAGTCCGATTAATATGAATGTTTGCAATTTATTTACTGGGTTTTGGTAAATCTGTCTTACTTGAAACACTCATCAAAAATGAAATTAAAACTCAATTCTAATATCAGTATCACAAGTATTTGAGGGCAAATTTAAAGAAGAATTTACGTTAAATTCAAATTATTTTAATAAATCAGGATTTTATAGAGTTGGCAGTTCAGTTAGATTCTCATTGTTCTTATAATAGTTCGCAGGTTTCATTGAGGTCAGGTAGTTTGAGATAAATATTTCTTTTCCGGTTTTGTCAGAATTGGCAGCAACATTTCTCATCCCATAAGTCAGATCCCAACTGAAGATTTTTGCAAAGCTGAACAATTTGCAAATATATTCCGAATCATCATAAGTAATTAACCATTGGTGGGGACATTTTTTCATGGTTTCTGCGAACCGGATATGATCAAAATCTTTGTGTAAATGTCCGTTTTTACCATAAAGCGCAGATTTGGCTGCCGAATAATACGGGGGGTCCAAAAACAAGAATACTTCATTACCCTGTTGCATTACAACTTCTGCGTAATCTAAATTGGTAATTTTGACAGTTTCAAGTCTGATTGCAAGTGCCTTCACCCTTTCAACAGAAGAAGTGGTAAATCTGCCTTGAAAAGCGGCTTCAGAAAAACCTCCCGAGTCACTTGTTCCGGAAAAAGTAATCCGGTTGAAGATAAAAAAAGCTGCTGCTTTTTCCGGTTCGGTAAAAGTATGGTAATGCTCCTTTAAGAAGAAAAACAATTTTTTCCCTTCAGGAAAAAAGGTTTTAAATCTCCATATAGCCTCAATCAGCTCAGTAGGGTTTTCTTTACACTGTTTCCAAAAACATAAAAGAGGTGGGTATAAATCGTTAATCCAAAATTTAGCCGCCGGGTGCAATTGCTGTTGGTGAATATAAACAGACCCCCCTCCAACAAAAGGCTCTCTGTATTCTTTATATGGGGGAATGAGCGAATCAATTAAAGAAACTGCTCTGCTTTTTCCTCCGGGGTATCTCAATGGGCTTTTAATCATCTTGTTCATGAGCATATTAGAAACAAAACGGTTTAGATGTTGTTTTCAATTTTCCGGAGAATGGAAACTTAAATTTATGAATCATCAGCTAAGTTTCTTTGGGTCTTATGAATTTCGGCATAAAAATAAAAATTAACCTGGACAAACATCGTAATTACCAACTATGACATAAAAACTATGGTCTCCTGTATTGTTAACGGTATAACTTTAACTATCCGGCAAAATTTATATCTAATTGAACAGACTGCATGTATGTTAAAAAAGGGAAACTATAATTCAATCCCTTAAAAATTATCAGCCAATTTATACTTTACAAATCACAAATTTAACCAACTCGGTTCAGCTTAGTTTTGAACAAAAACAATTCTGAATTAGCAGTCAACGTTATAACCAAAATCACTTGTAAAAAAAAGGAAAAGAGGTCAATATCAAAATTCAATAAAACAAAACAAACCTGAGACTTAAACAGGTTAACCGACAAAATAACTAACTTTGCACTCATTACTCATTTTAATCCATTTTTTATGAGTTTATACATGATAGATATCCAACTGCCTGATACATTCAACCAAAATTTTCTGGAACTGATACCTGATCAACGCGCTCATATAGACCAACTTTTAGCCGAAGGAAAGGTATTAAGCTATTCTCTTGCCGCCAACCGATCTAAACTATGGGTCATTGTAAATGCTGAAGACCGTCGAGAAGTCTATGACCTGATTGCCGGATTTCCAATTTACACTTATATAAAATCAGTTGTGTCAGAATTAGCTTTTCACAACCATTTCGAACAGGTAGCGCCTCAGTTTTCGTTAAATTAACGGCTATTTAAAGCAGTCTTTTTAATCCTCTGCAACTTTTGACTTTTAAAAAGCTACTATCTGTCAATTGCTTGCAAAATATTTGAAGCAGGTAAAAAGTTCAAAAAAACCAACATCCTTCTTTAAAATCCAACCTAAATGTCATGTTCAGGGTTAATATTGCATTGCCTTTTTTAAAAAAATTTAACAGGCAATCATCCATTTATCAACCATAAAATTTCAAAATTAAATGTGCGGAATCGTAGGATATGTAGGCCATAAAGATGCCTTCCCTATTTTGATTAAAGGGCTTCAAAGATTAGAATACCGTGGTTATGACAGTGCAGGAGTTGCGCTAATTAACGGCGATTTGCGAATTTACAAATGCAAAGGTAAAGTCAGCGACCTGATATCACACGCGGCAGATAAAAATACACACGGCACTATTGGAATAGGACATACCCGTTGGGCAACACACGGTGAACCCAATGATGTCAATGCACACCCTCATTTGTCGGGAGATGGCAGGCTGGCTTTAATTCACAACGGAATTATTGAAAACTATGCCGTGTTAAAAGAAATGCTCATTTCTCGCGGACATACTTTTTTATCAGAAACTGATACTGAGGTTCTGGCACATTTTATTGAAGAAGTTCAACAACGCGAACAAGTTCCTTTGGAAGAAGCTGTGAGAATAGCACTTCAGCATGTAGTTGGAGCTTATGCCATTGTAGTGATTTCCAAAGACGACCCGGAACGTTTGGTAGCCGCCCGTAAAAGCAGTCCTTTAGTTATTGGAATTGGTGAAGGTGAATATTTTATTGCCTCAGATGCTACGCCAATCATTGAACATACCCGTAATGTGGTTTATTTGAACGATGAAGAAATTGCAGTAGTTGACCTGAATAAAGAACTTGCTATACGCACCATCAAAAATCAAATCAAAACTCCGTTTGTTGAAGAGTTGGAATGGAGTTTGGAAATGCTCGAAAAGGGCGGTTATGAACATTTTATGCTCAAAGAAATACATGAACAGCCAAACTCTGTAACCGATAGTATGAGAGGCAGGCTTCATGCTGATTTGGGTGTTATTCTTCTTGGCGGTATCAAAGAATACGAACAAAAACTGCGAAGTGCAAGAAGAATCATTGTTGTTGCTTGCGGAACGAGTTGGCATGCCGGTTTGGTCGGAGAATATTTAATTGAAGACCTGGCCCGTATCCCTGTTGAAGTAGAATATGCATCAGAGTTCAGATACAGAAATCCGGTGATTTACGAAAGTGATATAGTCATTGCTATTTCACAATCAGGTGAAACCGCAGATACGTTGGCTGCCATTGATCTGGCAAAATCAAAAGGGGCAACTATTCTGGGAATTTGCAATGTTGTAGGTTCCTCAATAGCCCGCACTACTCATGCAGGTGCTTATACCCATGCAGGACCTGAAATCGGAGTAGCTTCTACCAAAGCATTTACTGCACAACTCACTATTCTTTCACTTATGGCATTAAGGATTGCCCACCTAAGAGGCACTATTTCCGAATCGCGCTACCGTCAATTATTAACCGACCTCGAACAAATTCCGAATAGAATTAAGAAAACCCTCGAACTGGAGCCACAAATTAAGTTCATAGCCAATGAGTTTCAACATGCAGGCAATTTTCTGTATCTTGGACGTGGATACAATTTTCCCGTTGCATTGGAAGGGGCTTTAAAATTAAAAGAAATCTCCTATATTCATGCTGAAGGCTATCCGGCTGCAGAAATGAAACATGGACCAATTGCACTAATTGATGAAGAAATGCCCGTAGTCGTTCTTGCAACAAACGAAAGTGCTTACGAAAAAATAATATCCAATATTATGGAGGTAAAAGCACGTAAGGGTAGAATTATTGCAATAACCACAGAAAACGATACTCAGATTAGCAATCTGGCTGAATTTGTAATTAAAATACCACGTACCTCTGAACCATTTACCCCAATGATTTCCGTTGTGCCTTTACAATTGTTAGCCTATCATATCGCATTGCTGCGCAATTGTAATGTTGATCAACCCAGAAATTTAGCCAAATCGGTAACTGTAGAGTAATATTTATATATATTGATTTAATGTCTTTATTCTAAAGACTAAAAAAGACAAAAAAAACTCCCGAATCGCGAAATCAGCAATTCGGGAGTTTTTATTTAAAATCCTATGCTAAATGAAAACCCATTACTTCCCTATGCGGTTTAGTTCAATCAGCATCAATATGTCGGGGTTATCTTTAAGATGTGGCAATGCAGTAAAGAATAAGTCAATTCCTTCGCTATATAATTGTAATGCGCGTGTTAGATAAACATACCCTTTTTGTTTCCTGCCAATTGTAATAAGAGAGGCTGCAAGTATATACAGCAACTCATGACGGTCAGGAAATTTGTTCATTGCAAACTCTAACAATTCAATACTGTCTTCTGTTAAGTCAAGCTGAAAATACATAGAAGCGGCTTTTATATAATAAGCCGTTTCCTCTTTGTCTGCATCAATAGCCTCTAAGTAATAAAGCAGCGCTAATTCAAATTTTTCAGTTAATTCATAAACCAAAGCTATTGCATAAAAGTAGGTATCACAATTAGGATCAATTTTCAAAGCTTTGTTGTATAATCTTATAGCTTCATCAAAGTTGCCTTTTTCGCGGCTGCACTCCCCTAACTGAAAATATGCATCTGCATTGTTTGGATTAATTTGCAAGGCTTTATTAAAATAGTTAGTGCTTTCTTCGAATGACTGTAGATGAAGGGCGCATAATCCGATGCAATAGAAAATGTCATCATCATTATCACCTCTTTTTTGAGCCTCTATATACATCTCTTTCGCCTTGATATAATTGCCCAATTCAAAATAAGCTTCCCCACTGTCTCTGTAAGCAGCAGAAAAATCATCATTAATGATAAAAGCATACTCATAGGCATAAATTGCTTTTTTATATCGCTCCATACTAAACCATGCATTACCTAAATGATACCATGCCAAATGTGAATATGGTTCAGCATTGATTAGTTTTCTTTGTATTTTTATACTTTCTCTGAAGCGATTAGTTTCAATAGCTAAATAGTCATATCTAATTTGAGCCATCTCACTGTTTGGACTTAAAAAAAGTGCCTTTTTTGCATATCGGTAAGCCTTATCCATGTGCCCATTTGCTTCATAGACATCTGATGCAGCTATATAAATATCTGACTGTTCTTCTTTATCAGCAAAAGTCAGACACCTTTTAAGAATCTCAAGCGTTTTTTTAAACTCTCCTTTGGAGTTTAAAATGTCTGCCTGTAATATAAGAGTATCTAAATCGTTTGGCGCAAGAAAAAGGGCTTTTTCTACCAGCACAAGAGCTTCATCATATTGCTTAAATTCAAAAAGAAATTGAGCCTTTTTAGAGAGAAATGTCGAAGAGTTTGGAAATTGTTCAAGAGCATATAAAGCTGCATCATAAGCTTTTTCCCATTCTGAGTTTTCTTCGTAATAAGCAACTATATCCTCTAATGTTTCGTGTTCAAAAAAATGAGACTGCCTGTTCTTTTGCATATTTTCGTATTGTCTTACGATTTCAAGCATCTCATCCTGGCTGTTGAGTTTGTCGTCAAAATTGTCTTTGAACATTCTTTTTGTTTAATTTTTGGATGTTAGGC
Organism: Sphingobacteriales bacterium; assembly: GCA_016700115.1. Taxonomy (NCBI): domain Bacteria; kingdom Pseudomonadati; phylum Bacteroidota; class Sphingobacteriia; order Sphingobacteriales; species Sphingobacteriales bacterium. Next base: position 5,560,488 of record CP064999.1, read on the forward strand.
GAAGTTAACAACCTTTCTGAAAAAGCAGTCAAACCATATTCTTCCAACTAACTATAAAATAACCCGTTACATATAGTAAACGTTCATTTGCATGGAAAAATTTGACATTTATCCATTCAATTTTAAAATCAGTGAGACTGCAAATGATTTCAGAATGAAATTGGACTGAAAAAAGTAAGTGCTTGCAACTTTAAGTTATCTCATTATTGCCATAACAACTTTGCATTTTTCAAGTACCTTAAATTGTTTTAACTTAAGAACCTGTAAAACGCAATTAAATATCTTTGATTAATATTGAGCTTCTATAACAATCTGCGGATAATATCTTCAATGGCAATTCCTTCTGCCTCCGCTTTATAATTCTTCACTAAACGGTGGCGAAGAACATCTTCAGCAACAGCCTGAACATCTTCCATATCAGGAGAATATTTTCCGTTCAATGCTGCATTGGCTTTTGCTCCGATTACTAAAAATTGCGAAGCTCGCGGACCGGCACCCCAGGAAATGTATTCGTTAATTTCTTTTGTAGCCAGGGTAGTACCGGGTCTTGTCTTACTGGCAAGCTTTACAGCATATTGTAACACATTATCTGCAATAGGTACTTTGCGAACTAAATGTTGGAAAAATCGAATTTCATCAGCAGAAAGCGACTTTTTTAGAACTACATCTCGGACTGCCGTTGTGCTTTTCACCACATTAACTTCTTCCTCAAAACTTGGATAATCTACCTTAATGTTGAGCATAAATCGGTCTAACTGTGCTTCAGGCAGTGGATAAGTACCTTCTTGTTCAATTGGGTTTTGTGTTGCTAAAACAAAAAAGGGCAAATCGAGTTGATGGAGATGCCCACCAACTGTAATAGATCTTTCCTGCATAGCTTCCAATAATGCCGATTGTGTTTTGGGAGGGGTACGGTTAATTTCATCTGCCAATAAAATATTGGCAAACAAAGGTCCGCGCGTAAATCTGAATTGACGTTGTTCATCTAAAATTTCAGCTCCTGTAATATCGGATGGCATAAGGTCAGGTGTAAACTGAATGCGTTTGAAACTGAGATTTAGAACATCAGCTATTGTTTTAACCAACAGGGTTTTTGCCAAACCAGGCACACCTACTAATAAAGCATGTGCATCACAAAAAATACAAAGCAATACCTTTTTTACTACGTCATCTTGTCCTATAATTACTTTTCCAACTTCCTGCTTCAGATTTTTATAAGTTACTGCCATTGAGTCAATGGCTTCTACATCAGATTTGAATTGCTGCATCAGTAAATTTAAATGTTTAGTTTTATGCTCAAGTCTATTTGAAATCCCAAAAGCTATACTTCCGGTTTAGAAAATTAGTCTGAATTTTGCTCTTCAGATTGTTTGTTCTTAAAATTAAAAAAACGACCGCAAAGTTAGTATTTTTATGTTTACCCTTTATTACATGGTAGGAATTCCTGGATAATAAGTTGCGGCAAACTACAATATTTAACCTTTAAAATTGAAAACTATACTATAACGATTGATAATTGCTACCTTTATCAACAAATACCTAACTTAATAACCATCAATAACTCAATGATAAAACAACTTATTGTTTTTTTGGTTTTATTCTGTCCAATAACTTTTGAAGTATTTGGTCAACCGGAGCCTTGTGGAACAGATGAGATTATGAGTTTGGCCCAACAAACAAACCCCGAAATTTCAGCATTTCGAAAAAACTCTGAACGTAAAATTCAAGATTATATTAACAATAATCACAGAAGTTGGGAAAATGAAATTATCACAATTCCTACAGTTATTCATATTATTTATCATAATGACGAGGAAAATCTGCCCGATTCTATCATTTACAGCCAAATGGATGTATTAAATGAAGATTTCAGGCGCTTAAATGCTGATACTATTAACACTCCGGACTATTTTAAACCTGTAGCTTCTGATATGCGGTTTGAGTTTTGTCTGGCTACCCATGATCCGGAGGGCAATCCTACAAACGGAATTACTCGCACCTATACTGATGTAACCCAGTTTGCTTATAACAGCGGAAATTATGAGGTTATAACCAGAATGCATTTTGACAGTAAAGGAGGAAAAAATATCTGGAACCGCGATGAATATTTGAATGTTTGGGTTATCAATCTGAATAATAGCAGCGGAGTTCTGGCTTTTGCATATTTACCGGGTGCTGATCCTGCGGTTGATGGAATTGTGTGTGATTATGAATATTTTGGCAAACCCGGATTGGCGGATCCTCCTTATGGTCTGGGGCGAACTATGACCCATGAAGTCGGTCATTGGCTAAACCTTTACCATACTTTTAATGATAGTGAAGGTTCTTTTTGTAGTGATGATTTTGTTGAAGATACTCCTCCCCAATTACAGGCAAATTTTACTTGTTATACCTTTCCACATTCAACCTGTGATAATGTAAGTGACATGTATATGAATTATATGGACTACCCTGGTGATGATTGTACTAATATGTTCACCATTGGTCAAACAGCTCGTTCTCATGCTGCAGTACATATTATGCGATCTTCTATCTTAAACTCAACTGCTTGTCAACCAATCGCCGATAATGATATCAAGCTCAGTTCTATAGATGAACCGTTCAGCAGTTATTGTTTTTCAAACTACGTTCCCATCTTTATAAGCATTAAAAACAACGGATTAAATGAGGTCAACTCTTTAAAAATAGGATACTCTGTTAATGAACAAGTATCGTCTGAAGTAACTGAATGGACGGGTTCTTTGCAAGTTGGAGAATCGGCATCCGGAATCTTTTTAGGAATACCGGAAATACCGAATGGCCTTCATCTTCTGAAAGTATTCACTTATCTGCCCAATGAACAACCCGATTCTTATCCAAAAACAGACACTTTGGCAAAAATGATCACCATTGGAGCCGGTATTCCCGCACCTTACACAGAAACTTTTACTACACCTTATCCCGATAACGGTTGGAGTTTATACGATGAAGCAAATGCTGTTCCTTGGCAACAGATTTTCGAAGTAGTCTCTTCAGATGGTCAAATTGGCGGAGTAATGAGTGTAAAAAACGATTTCAGCGACTATTTCGAAGTAGAAGGTTCTATTGATGATTTCTTTTCACCGAATATTGATTTGCGAAATTTTTCAGATGCCCAACTCAGTTTTGATGTCAGCTATCGTTTTACAGACGATAAAGCAGATGCATTAAGTGTTCTTGCGAGCCCTTTTTGTAGCCCTCCCTATGAAGAGCTGTTTAATAAATCAGGCGCTACTTTAAGTACAAGAACAGCACCTACACCTCAATCTGCTACTGATTGGAGAACGGAAACCATTGACTTGACAGCTTATGCAGGTCAAAGTGTTCATTTAGTTTTTAGAAATACTACAGCAGGGGGTAACTGGTTAATGATTGACAATATTCGAGTAACCGGAACAGAGTTTCCGGTTTATTCACCCGACGAATTAGGGATTGGTGAGATAATTGTCAAGCTCTTTCCAAATCCGGTAATAGAAGATAAATTTTCACTGTTTATTTTTAATCCAAAACAAATTCAGGACTGCAAACTAGAAATATTTAACATTCAGGGACAAAAAATCTGGCTACAAAATTTGAAACTACAAACCGGACAAAATATATTACCCGTTTACATCCCCTCATTTAGTAAAGGTATCTATTTCGTACAGTTTCATACTCCAGATCAAACCGTTGTTTTAAAACTTGTTAAGTGATTTTTAAAGCTAAACTTCTTAGGTTTGAAACAGTAATCCCTCACTTTTTTCATTCATCAAAATATTTGCCACATTTAAGCAAAAACTTATCTGAAGTTTGAAAGTGAGGGATATTCAAAATGTGCTATTTGTCTGAATCTGAACTTGCTTGATTTTTAAATATTTTTTTGACTTGTTTTACAAGCACCTTTTTTAAGTTGGATAGGAATATTTGTGTTCTCCTGAAATAAATTAATATGCAATACTACCCCTAAAATAAAACGTATATTATAGTTAGTATGACCAAAGATTGTGTTCAAACTCCATGATTTCTTTTTTGATATTTTCAGCTTCTAACAAAGCATCTCTTCCCGAAGCATAATCACTTATTCGTCTATCAAATATATTGGATGCTTTTATGATGTAGCTTGAAAATCTTCTCATTTCAAACAAATCTTCCCAACTTAGATTCATGGCATTATTTGCCGGGTTAAAAATGTCATATTTAACCAGGTATTGTCTTAAATTAGGATAATATGCCCAAAACATAGCTTCCTGTCCTCTAAAATTTCCATTGTCATCAATTACATCCCTAATTGGAGCTATTCCTAATATCCGAACAATCATTGTTGAGGTTTGCTCGTCAAACATCCAATCCTCTTTTATCCTAAAAAGATTGACAGTTGACCAGTTAAAATCATTTTTAACTACTCTAATCTCGTAATCGTCAGTTTCCGGATTATAAACGTTAATGGTATCCACTGAGCCTAACCTGCGTTCCAAATCTTCAATACTCAGACGTTGAGTAAACTCATCATCTATAAAAAGCGGCACTTCGTTTTTATGCTTTTTTACAATGTCTAATAAGATTTGTACAAAAGGTTGAGGTGGATAAACAAACGGTTGGTTCATTTTTTGCCTGGTATCTATTACCCTCCAAACTCTTTTTTGCCAAAAAATATCGGCTTCTCTTAGAGGAGGATATGGCAATGCTTTTCTTTCTTTGGAAATATTTCTGTCATAAGCTCCATCCCTAATTTGCGACAGGTCATTTTGATCGCTATTTACTTCAGAATTTGAATGATGGGATACGGTATCTTTGTCGTAATGCTCAATTTGTGCATTTAGGACAAAGGTTTGTAAAATCAACAAAAGTTGCAATGCTGTGAACTTTAATGTCTGCTTCATAGACCAATTGTTTTAAGGTTAAAAAATATTGATGTGATGAAACTAAATTAACGTGAGGTTGGAATTAAATTTAGATAAATAATAGTGGGGAATAGAAAAAAGAGGTTGTGGTTGATATAATTTTGAGTTTGGAAAAAAAATCACCAACCAACAACCCCTCTATTCTTTATGCTTCTTGTTATAACAAACAAACTGGTATCGTTGTACATAGAGATTGACGATTTATTGCTTGACTATACTAACTGCAATCAATCACACTGTATTTTGGGTCATAAACCTCAGGGACGAAAGCTTGGTTTAAGTCCATCGGAAATAGCCACAATTCTTGTATTTTACCAATTATCCGGTTACAAAACTTTTCAATACTACTATGAACAACTCATTTTGGGCGAATTTAACCATTATTTTCCGAAAGCCCGGCTATAAGCACTTTTTATCATTGATACACAAATGCTTGCCGGTATTAGTGCTTTGGATGTTACGTTCATGTGAAAAAGCCCTCAAAACAGGCTGTTACTTCATAGACGCAACCAAATTACCGGTATGCCATATACATCGTCAAAGCCAAAATCGGGTGTTTAAAGACATCGCTGCCAAAGGTAAGACCTCCACAGGTTGGTTCTTTGGCTTGAAGTTGCATTTAGTCATCAACCAATTCGGAGAAATTGTTAAGTTTGCGTTTACTGCTGGAAATGTGGCAGACAATAACCACAACTTGCTGCGCTATCTGTTGGGCAACTTGCAGGGCAAATGTGCAGCAGACAAAGGCTATTACACCAAACTCTTTGACGAATTTGTTAAACAAGGTTTACAACTTATCCTAAAACCAAAGAAGAACCGTAAAAATCAATATCCCGCTTTGCCTAAAGATGTCTCTCTCAGTAAAAAAGAGCATTGATTGAATCGGTAAATGATATTCTGAAAACAGTTTGCAATTTAGAACACACAAGACATCGCAAACCGGAAAACGCTGCTACACATTTTATGGCTGCGCTAATTGCCTATCAACACTTAGATAAAAAACCATCTGTTTTTATCCCCAACGAAAATAATTACACAAACACCATCCAATTTGTTGCTTAATATCACTTAATCCCTTGTAAAATAAGGCTCCAATTTCCAACCTCACGTTAAATTAAAGTAGAACTCCTCTCAAACCATTAATAGTTTTTTATTGATTTAACAATTGAAATTTATGTGCTAACTAAAAAAAGGTCAAAATTATAAAAACAAAAAAGGCTAAAATGGTTTACCCAGATTAGCCTTTTTAACGTCAAAAAGAAAAAATTGTTATTAGTAAGTCCACATATTGTGTTCTTTTTCGAAAATCTCTTTTTTGATTTTTTCTGATTCTAATAGGGCATCACGACCTGCAGCATATTCTTGAATTCTTCTGTCCTGAATATTTGAGGCTTTCATGATATAACTTCCAAACAATCGCATTTCAAAAATGTCATCCCACGTAAGTTTCATGGCATCATTAGTCGGGCTAAAAACTTCGTTGTTGATAAAGAATGGGCGGAAAGAGGGGTAGTATGCCCAAAACATTGCTTTTTGTCCGCGATAATTTCCATTATCGTCAATTACATCCATAATTGGACCAATACCCATAATACGGGCAACCATTGAAGCAGATTCTTCATCAAATATCCAATCTTCTTTTAATCGGAACAAACTAACATTCATCCAGTTGAAGTCGTTGGTTACAATTTTTTGGATATATTCATCTTTATCAGGATCAAATACCTGTACAGTATCAACCGAACCCAATTGGCTTTGGATTTCTTTTAATGATACTTGTTGTTTAAATTCGTCATCCATAAAAATTTTAGCATCATTGGGATGTTGATTGATGATATCTAACAACACCTGAATGAATGGATGTTTAGGATAAACAAAAGGAAGATTCATTTTTTGTCGAGTGTCAATTACTCTCCAAACTCTTTTTTCCCAAAACACATCTGCTTCGCGAATGTGATCATACTGAAGGATTTTTTTCTCTTTAATTGAGTTTTTGTCATAAGCACCATCTCTTACAACTGACCCTTCTGTTTCAGAACTTGGCGACTCTTGAGGTTGACCTCCCTGAGCACCACCTTCTTCATAACCTTCTTTGGTTTGTGCAAAGGAGGTAACGGTCAACAACAGGGTGAAGCAAAGAAAACTTGCTATCCAAAATAACCTTTTCATGGTAAATATCCAGTTTTAATTGTGATTTGCTATTTGATTATTAAACGGAGACGATAGTAGTTTAGTATTTATTAGCTATTGTATTTTCTAAATAATCGGAGAAAGCCTTTCAGTATTATAAATCATCGAACAAATAAATCGTAACCATTAAAATTTTGTAAATTGGGCTGCGTTTTCAGGCGCAGCCCAATTAAACAGAATTAGATAATTTTAAAAGAAATAGTCGGCAGTTTTCTAGATCTTCCATCAGGACCTTTAGCTCTGATATTGTCTATGTAATAGATACTTCCAACTTTTGCACGATCAATCAGACCTTGACATTGACTACCGAACTTTGAGCCGGAGTTATTACAAGTAAGAAGGTCTTGTCCTCTTTCTGCAAGGGTAATTTCAAAGCCTTCAACTGAAAACTTAGCATCAAAATCAAAATCTTTAAGTACAGCAGCAATACCCAACTGAGCTTTTAATTCTCCGGTTTTCAAAGCGCCACCGGCCTTACCACCTAACTCCGGAATGGGGTCCGGTATGTATTTAGCACGAAACTCTTTTGATCCGTTAACAGGTGATCCGTCTTTAGATTTTCCGCTTAAGTTGATTGAAGCTTTACCGGGAGAGGTAACTCTTACTGTGTATTGTCCGGGGCCACTTGCTTTGGTAAGAGAGCCGCCACCACCATTGATACTAACATTAATCTGATCGTCACGAATACCTGTAATAGACGCTGTGATAGGGTTATCAACACCTATATAAAACACATTCATTTTATCGGCAGATACAACAGGAGCATGGTCAGGTCGAGTAGCTACTGTATATTTTGTTGTAAAAGGATAAGATTTTGTATTTCCATAACTGTCTTTAGTGGTAATATTACCGGTAATCGAACGTTCACCCACACCACTTGCTGTTTCAGAATAGGTTGCCATTCCGTTTGCATCTAAGGGCAATGCACGACCACCAAGAGAAATTGAGGGTCGGGACATTGAACTTGAAGCAGCGAGGTATATTTGAGCTTCAAATTTTTCGCCTTGTAATAAATAAGTAGCGTTGGGAATAACCGCAGGTTGAAACTTATCAAATAAGATGGTGGTTTCACCTACTTTTTCAAACAATTTATCTACAACAATAGCTTCGCTTGAAATAGCATCGTTTTGAAATTTGGTAAGCAATGTTCGAACAGCCTGTGCAGGCATTTGGTAAAACATATACTCAGACCAGTTTTTCTTGGTACTATTGGCAGGAACTTCCTCAACATTAAGAGGCAACGCTTCTAAAATAACTTTTTGTTCTGCCGGATCAGTTAAAAGTTCAGAAAACTTTTTGCGATATTCAAGTATTTTACTTTGTAGTTCTTCGCCGGTTTTTTCTACAACAAATATTCTTGTAGGAGTGTCCTGGTCATCCGCCCGCTTAAGATCCCCTTTTTCAGGGTCAATACCTATTGCATCCACCAATTTTTGGTCTAAGCCAGAAACATAGGTATTAAAATCAGCCGAAAGTTTTCTGGCTTCTTCTGCTGCTGCTAAATATTCTTCTCCGCGTTTTTCTTTTTCGACTTTAGCCGCAAAGGCTGCCATCGTATTATTTACTTTCTGAGTAATTGAAACATTCGAGTTATCAATACCCTTGCGTATTAATCTGAAAGCGTTAAGAATTTCCGCGGATACATTTAATGCAAGCAGAGCAGTTAACACCAAATACATGATGTTAATCATCTGCTGCCGAGGTTCCTTTGGAATTGACATATATTAACTTTAAATTTAAAAGAAGTGAACAAATTTTGTTTTAAGCAATATCTGCTATAAATTAAATTAACCTTTTGCGCCAATTGCCATTGCGCTCAACATATTGCCATATACATTGTTAAGTGTACCCAGGTTTTTAGCCAAATTTGACATTTGTTCTCTGTACTTTTGAGTATCGGCTACAGAATCGTTGAGGTTTTGAATAGCATTGGTCAAATTGCTGTAAAACTTGTTCATCGCTTTCAAATGGTTGTTCGTGTCTTGCAATTCCAATTCGTAAACAGCATTCAAAGCTGCTAAATTTTTAGAAACTGCCTGAACTTGCTCTTGGTATTTTTTAGTATTGTCAGCAGCAGACTTCAAATCGTTTGCTACGATAGCAGCGTTTTCATAAGCTACTTTTACTTTTGATAATGCTTCTGCAGCTTCACCTGCACTTTTTGCATAGTCTCCTGTGGCTTTTGCAGTACTGGTTACATCAGACATTTTTGATAAATTATCTCCTAAAGAATTCAAATGTGTTCCCAAACGACCGATTAACTCGTTGTTTACACCTGCTTTAGAAAGTGCTTTATCTAAGCGTGAAGTAACATCACCACTTGGTTCAGCTGTAAGGGGTTCGATTTTAGAAGCGACATCATCTAAACCGGGATACAATTTTTCCCAATGATATTCGCGGTGAGGTGGGATAAGCGCCTGGATAATGAAAATAGATGCTTCCCAAACCATTGCGAGGGGTAGTACGATATTACCCCATTCGTAGTGCATGATTTTCCCTAATGCACCGATGATGATAAAACCTGCACCCAAACCAATGAATAGATTTCTGATGTAGGCAAATCCTTTCCTTTCGTAAATAGCCATAGTTTCTTGTAGTTTAGTTTAAATGAGTAAATTTTAAAAAATTTTTGTGATTTCAGGTGATTTTTCGGTATGCCATTACAAAAAAGCAATGGCATACCGAATTGGGAAGAATTAATATTTGTCGTCTATAGAACGTCCCAAGAAAGTAAGCGTTGAACGGAAACCTACATAGGATTTAGAAGTATCCTGATATTCCCAATGACGGGAACCTGTTTGAATATAATAAGCGATATCTTTCCAAGATCCTCCGCGAATAACTTTTCTTTTCATGGTTTCTGTGTCTTCTTTGCTTGCATCATATCGGATATCTGTATTCATGTCATGTCCGAAAGCGTCAGCATTTTCATAGAAAGCTGTAGAAGTCCATTCTGATACGTTGCCCGCCATATTGTACAAACCGTAATCATTAGGGTGGTATGAATCTGCTCTTACAGTATAGAATCCACCATCTTCAGGATAATTCCCACGACCTGGTTTAAAGTTTGCTAACAAGCAGCCTTTGCTGTTACGAACATAAGGTCCTCCCCAAGGATATGGAGCACTTTCCATGCCTCCGCGTGCAGCATATTCCCATTCATGTTCAAAGGGAAGACGAAACTCTTCACCCATCGTTTCTCCGTTTTCAGCAGCATAATCTCTCCACACTTTTGTTCTCCAAGCACAAAATGCATTTGCTTGTACCCAACTTACACCTACAGCAGGATAATCATCAAATGATGGGTGCCAGAAATAGTTTCTGGTCATCGGCTCATTGTAGGAGTAGGAGAAATCATGAATCCAAACCAAAGTATCAGGGTAAATTTTTACTTCTTCTTTGCGGATAAACGAACTTCTTGCATTTTCACGCATGTCTTTACGAGCAGCAGCTTTCCAATCGTACCATTCATAATTAAACACCAACGAACCGGTATTTAATTCTTTTCTTCCCCAAAACTGATCACCACCTGTGTAAAACATAGATTCTAAAGCAGGTCCGTCACCTGTGCCTGACCAATCAATCGGATATGTCCAGTCAAGTTTTTTATTTCCGTCTTCATCTTCGGTAAAATGATCTAATAAAGTATGGGCCATGGAATCCCGTACATAATGTACGAATTGGCGATACTCATTATTGGTAATTTCAGTATCGTCCATATAAAAACCCTGAATTGATTTTGCACGGGTTCTTTGAATGAGCGAGTTATTTACATCTTCATCGCTCGGGCCGGAATGAAAAGTACCTGATGGAATGTAAACCATGCCGAATGGATTTATATGATCCCATTTCGGACGGTCTTGCACCCCTACTAATTGGCCATTACTTTGCGTGCCAGATTTTTGGCAGCCTGCCGAAGCCATTAACGCAGTGATGACAATGCAAATTAATGCTAATTTTTTCATGGGACAAGTTTTGTTTTATTTTATACTTATTTTTGTTAATAATTGTTTTCCGGCTCGTAAAAATAGGTCTTTTTAATATTTCAACCAAACTTTTAGGTTTATTTAGAAAATTTCAAGGGTAAATCGCACTTTTTTTACAAAAATCTGGGATTGTAAATAGTTTTACCTCTACTTTCTGGCACAAAATCTAAGATTTTATAATGAACAACTAACTCATGAGATCCCGAATTGAAACTTCGCAATTTTGAGATTCCAATGTCGTAAGCATAAGAAATCAACCATTTTTTACCTAAACTTATTCCGGCAGCTATTGCTACTGCATCGAAAGATTTTTGTTCAAATCCCCTGAATGACACCCCACCATGAAACATCCGGTCATAGGTTATCATTGCGCCAAGGTCTAACTGGTATTTTATCAGGTCGGTTTTCATTAACAACGAAGGAGTTAGTCTTAATATTCTGTTTAAATCAATATCGTATGCAATAGTGGTTAAATAGTTTCTATTATTTTTTACAGATACTTTATTGTCAGCCCAAGTGAATGTATTTCGAGGCTCTATTAATTGTTGTACCGATAATCCTATTCTAAAAAATCTGTTTGTAAAAAGAAGTCCTAAATTTATATCCGGAGCAATGGAAGCTTGTGTTCCTACCGGTATTAAGTTGTCGTTATGATTAATACTTCCATTTTCATAATTTCCATCCGGTGAAATAAATCTATCACCTCGCCATCCCTTTTGAATAAATCCTATCTGAATACCTCCGGAAATTATTGAAGATTTTCCAATTGCTTTTGAATAAGCATAGTTCAGATAAACTGAGGTCTTGCGTTCTAATCCTAAAGCGTCATTTAATATGTTCAATCCTACTCCACTATTCCAAACCGGCATTGGCACATGCACTCCCAAGGTCTGAGTTATCGGTCGTTCGCTTAATCCTAACCACTGTGCTCTAAATGCTCCTTCTATATTTATACCTTCATTACTGCCACAATATGCAGGATTGTTTACTAATCCTACTAAATTATACTGAGTAAACTGAGTAAACTGTTGCGCCTGTATATCAGATTTACTGATTAAAAAAAACATTAAGTATAAAGGGACAAGCTTTATCAATTTCATACAGATGGTTAAACGACAAGGCATTTATATTTATTGAGTCGATCGAAAAATTTTTTTTAACCTCTGCAACTTTACTTCTATAAATCACGTCTTTCCTTAATGATTTTTTGCGCTTCTTAAACCCTAACGGAAATATTGTTTAGCAAATTGCTTGAATTCGTACAAAAATCTGTTTTTTTTGTGCCAATTCAGGTAAAAGTCTGCTTGCTATACGTATATTGTCTTCTAACTGTCAATTTTAGTAACGATTTTTATTGTAAAACATTTTTCACTTCGGCCAGTGGAACCTTGTTCTTTATTGGCTCATTTTTCCTCATCTACGGCTAAAAGCTTAACCTGTCTGTTGATTCTCTCTTCCAGTGAAATAAAAGTTTCTGTTCTTTGTATTCCTGTGATATTTTGAATTTTGTCGTGCAATAAATCCTTAAGATGTTTTGTATCCCGGCATATCACCTTTAAAAAGATGCTGTAATTTCCTGTTGTATAATTTAACCCTACAATTTCAGGGACAGACTTTAATTTTGCTACTACATCCTCATACATAGAACTTTGCTGCAGGTAGATTCCAATAAAAGCTGATATATCAAAGCCTAATTTTACAGGATCAACAATTAATTGTTGGCTTTTGACAATTCCCATTTGTTCCATTTTTTTACTCGTACATGTATTGTGCCCGCCGATACATAAAGCATCTCACCAATTTTAGTATATGCTATTTTAGCATCTTCAACCAAAATTGATAAGATTTGTAAATCAAGCTTGTCCAGTTTTAAATGTTCCTGATTATCAAATTCGTAATTCATAAACTTATTTTTATGGGCTATTTAGATAAATTGCAAAAATAAGCCCATTTTATTAAACAATCTGTAAATTTTATAAATTTTTATTGATAAATTTGCACAAAATCAGGAGTTGCTTTAACTTTGCATCAACAACTAAGTTTAAATAATCTTAGGTTGAACAATGTAGGGTGACGAAATTGGCAGACGTACCCTCCTGTCTCGGGGGTGGAGAGTTCGGCAAAAATTCCAATAATTATCTTTAAGGTTACTATTGGAACTAATCGCTCCTTGAAGGTTCGAATCCTTCTCCTACAGCAAACTTTTGTAAATTAAAAGCGTCGGGGCTATGTCCGGCGCTTTTTTGTTTAAAAATCCTATGCTGTTGATATGTTTTGTACTGTCTAAACCGATAAGTTAGTACCCATCAATTTTAGAAGATTTTTTCTTTTTGAATTTTAAATAAAAAAGCCGCCCATTCTTTTTAGAGAATGAGCGGCTTTAATATTAATCAAATGAACAATGGACTATCTCGACAGTACCATTTTTTCAGTGATTACAGTTCCGTTGTTCATGGTCATTCGACAAATATACACCCCGTCGGGCAATAATCCTGCATTGAACTTCAGGGTTGCAGGAGTTGCAGCGACCAGTTCGCCGTTAAATATCTGACCTATCCACTCGCCTTTGATACTGTAAACATCCAATCGGGCAAGTCCGTTACTACCGGATTGCATTTCAATATTCGTTTCTTCCTTGAAAGGATTGGGATAGATAAACATACTACATTCATCTTCTGCAATCTTTCCACGTCCACGTTGTTGCAACGGCACCCAGAACCAGCCAATAGTTCCTTGTGAAGGATTACTTGAATCGGTTATCGTTACAATATACCATCCAGAAACCAAACCGGTGATTGTACTTAAGCCCACTCCGGAGGTAGGTCCGGTATAGCCTGTAGGACCACTCCATTCATAAGTATATGGGCCGGTACCTCCAATGACAAACAATTGAATAGCACCTGTTCCATTACCGTTGTCTGAACTAATCGTATAATCGAAGATATTGACCAATTCATTGGCATTCGGAGTTGTATTGCTCGTAAAGGTCAGTTCACTGCTTCCACAACCGTTTGCATCTGTTACTGTCAGGTTCCATTGCGCACCCTCTGAATAAATTACTGTAATAACACCGGGCGAAGTTACCTGATAAGTTACATATCCAATGTTGTTCCACTGATAATTGTAGGGCAATGTTCCTCCATTGAATATGATGGTGGCTACATTGTAGAATGTAGGAATAACCCCGTTATTACCTTCGTTGACTTCACCATTTGACAATACCTGGAACTGAGGCGGTTCGGTTACTGTCACACTTCCTGTAAATGTACAGTTGTTAGCGTCAGTTACGGTATAGGTATAGTTGCCGGAAGACAATTGAGTAGCCGTAGCTGTAGTTTGTCCATTGCTCCATAAGTAGCTGTACGGAGGCGTTCCTCCTACTCCTGTTGCAGTAGCAGATGCATCGTTATCACCAAAACACAACAGATTTGAATTGGTGCTCAAAGCATTTAGTACTGTTGGTTCGGCAAACGGAATGTTGAAAACCTCTTCACAATTGTTTGCATCTGTTACAGTTACACTATGAGTTCCTCCACTAAGTCCGGTAGCTGTATTTCCAGTTTGACCGTTGCTCCATAAGTAACTGAATGGAGGAGTTCCGCCGGCGGGTGTTAAAATAATACTTCCATTAGCATCCCCATTACAAAGTATAGGAACTTGGAGATTGGTTGAAGTAATGGCTGCCGGTTCTAAAACAGCTAAATTGGGTAAGACGAATGTACAGTTATGTGAATCTGTTACTGTAACACTATAGGTTCCACCGCTTAGTCCTGTTGCTGTAATTCCGGTTTGACCATTATTCCATAAGTAACTGTATGGTGGTGTTCCACCTTGTGGTGTCAAAGCAATTGTTCCGTTTCCATCTCCGTTACAAAGCAAGTTAACCGTGTTGTTTGCTGCAAGTAATGGGTTGGGTTCAGTAACAGCTATTGTCTGAGTTTTAGCACAATTGTTTGCATCCGTAATGGTCAGCGTATAACTTCCTGCTGTCAGGTTGCTGATAGAAACAGTCGTTTGACCATTGCTCCACAGATAGCTGTACGGAGGTGTTCCACCCCCTGCAACTAATGCTATTGCACCATTTGCACTTCCGTTACACAGAGCATTTGTTACAACAATATTGTTAAATGCTATCTCGGTAGGCTGCGTAATTGTTACCGATATTACTTCATCACAGTTATTGGCATCAGTTACAGTAACCGTATGTAATCCCGCATTTAAGCCGGTAGCATTTGTTCCTGTTTGTCCATTGCTCCACAAATAGGTATAAGGAGGAGTACCAAGTGAGGCAATAACATTTGCCGTACCATTGGTATCGCCAAAGCAATTGAGCATTGCAGGTGCAGGAATATTCAATGTTAATGGCGGAATGAGGTTGATATCAACGGTATGCGTAATTACACATCCATTTCCAAAAGATACCACTAAGTTATAAGTACCCGGAGTTAAGTTGGATGCAACAGGCGTAGTTTGCAGAAGAGCATCATCCCATTGATATTGAACATTACAAATTCCGAACCGGATATCCGGTCGTTTTGTGTAGTTGTAGTAAGCCTGGGTTAAATCACAACCTCCAAAGCCGTCATCATCGTACATGCCTAAGGTTGATAAGTACGGAGTTTCGGATACTGCTATGGCATCATTGTAAAACTCGGCATTTGTCTGTTGATAACAAACATCAATAATAATGTTCGATACTCCGTCCCACTCATAAGTATATCTCAGTTTATGCATATTCCAGCCGGCAACAGTGGTAACAGGGCCTTCAAAAACAGTAGTACCACTTGGTACAAATGTGCCCGGTACCAATGCGTCCATACTGGTGCATTGCAACTTGATAGTAAAGCCATTGATGGGCAGTACGCTAAGTTTTTGTATGACGTTAAAACCTATATAGCTGATTGTGCCTTCGGTCAGTCCGGCCGCCCTTAACTCATCGGCTGTATATAGGAACTGGAAGCGAACGTCTTCCCAATCTGTGGCATAAGGTGTGAGCTGGTCGGATGTGCCGCCATCAGCAGGTGTGCTGATGAAACTTGGATTGACACAAGGTCTGCCTCTTGTTCCACATTCCATTTGGACTGTAACAGTAGCAGATCCATCATTTCCTGCACATGAAACATCGGTTGTTGAAGTGATGTCCACCTGATTACAGGTAGAGAATGGGAAGATATAGGGATCTTGAAGCCGACCCAATACCGCATCAGGTTGGAAACGAAGTGTATCTAAGCTTTCCGGGTCTTCAGGTGCAGTTAACACATAAACCTCGTCTTCACTGGCATCATACATTTCGAATTGTATAGGTTTACCAATAGAGGTTTCATCACCATATACATTCAAATATACCAAATGTCGGTTGACCGAAGTTTCATTTTGTACCATTTGTACTCCCTGAGTAGCACTTATAGGCTGACAAACTACTGCACCATTTTCAACGGTGGCTGTGATGATATCGTTTACATCGGTAGACTCTATCAGGTTCACACTTAATACCCCAACAATTGTCATACTATATTGATAACATCGGGAATTGACCGACCAAGCCGGAGGTGCAAACTCGGGATAGGTTAGATCGAAGGGATTTTGAACATATAGTTTATAGCCTTTTCCGGGTTCTAACATTTGTAGGTTTCCACTTGACCAAGCTGCTCCATCGTATTGGGCAAATCCGTCAACCTGACTGCGAATCAGGTCATTTTGTGCAAAGTTGAGGTTGTTAAGAGCATCAACCACTTCGTCTTCAGTTTGTGATGTGTATCCGATCCAATTCCACCCGGGAGTAAGTGATATGGCATTCAAAGGTGCATCAACAGGTTCTCCTACCAAACAAACAACATCAGAAGTTGCAGCTATTTTAATGAGATAAGCTTTCTCATTTTCAATCGTTTGCAAAGAACCGATCCAACCTAAACCTTGCGTGTATTGGGCAAATCCATCTTGAGACTTGATAATGTCGCCTGTAGTTGGATTTACTAAACCTTCAAGCACTTTATTGACCGACATGTTATTGCCCAGTATGTTAAACGATACCCAGTTCCATCCCTGATGCAAATCTATACATTGTACCCTGCCTTTTGCGTGTAACCGGACCGGATTATTATTGGTTCCGGCAACTGTACCGTCCGTGAAGGTTGCTGTAGAATAGAAAACACCCGGTGGTTGTGCTCCGGTAGAGAGTTTATGTGCAGGACCTTCCTCTCCATATTGCAAGCCAAGATCAGCATCCCATATCCTGAACTCTATAATGTCCCCGATTGCATTGTTGCTGTATATGTCTAAGAATGCAATATATTTCCAACCACTGTTGGTAAAGACTTTTTCGATGTTAGCAACTCCTCTGATTTGGCCATCTACAAATGCTGCTACACGGTCAAAAATATCAACAGATATTTCATTCTGTATAAACGGACTGGGGTTCATATCCAATTCGCAGACTAAGTTCATGCTATATTCATAGTCGAACGGATTGACTACCCAAACCGGTGGTTTTGCCAGTACTGTTGTCCTGACAATACAGTATGAAGTAAACTCTACGGTGTTTGGATTAAGAAGGCTGTTTACATCTACTCTTAAAGTATCCTGATAAGTTACCCCAAATGGCAACTGTGTAGAGTTAATCGTGATATTAGCCGACAAAGTACTCGTTCCTGCTATACTTGTCGCATTACCCTGTACTGTATGGCTTAAAGTTGCCGGATTGTTGACCGATGTAGTAAAGGTCCGTGTTGCTGCTCCAACATTGATAAGTTGTATAGGAACATCTTGTATTGTGCCCTGATACATGGTGATGTTTACAGTCGGTGGATTCCAATAAACCTGACGACGCTGAACAACAAAACTCCAGGAAACAGGTGCTGCTATATGGTTTCCGAAAATGTCCTGTGCATCTGTTACGGTTATTTGTAACAAATGTCCTTCTATTTGATCCAGTACTTCAGACTTGATATTAAATAACAAGCGAACTCCGGCATTGCCACCACAATCCAATGTAAAATCAAAGTTTGAACCATATTGCAAGGTGTCTCCCGTAGTAATATTGACCACATGTATGGATTTCGGAATGGTGCCGAATGGTGTAACAATATCCGGTGTTGGGTTGAAGGCAGTTGGTATGAGACAGTTTATGACCTCGCTGAAATCCACATAAATTTGATCCCCTTGCGCAAGTACTCCGTCTGCAGGCTGAGGAGTGCCGAATAAACCGTTAAATGACCGGTCAATAACACCACTTAAGTTTTCAGATGAACCTATTGCAGTTCCGGTCGCAGTCTGACAGATTGTTCTCGCTCTGATTTCATACGCCCCATCGTCCAGTGCTGCCACATTAAAGTTATGAGTATAGTAGCCATCCAGAAATGTAGTAAGGAAAGCTCGTGTAATTGGTGCAGTTATCGGCAACCAAGGCGAGCCGGGTATTTTACTTCTATACTGTAAGTGGACTTCATCTAATGCAGTTGTATCGTAATTGGCTATGGTTATCGGCAGAAGATTTCCACTATTGGCATGTACTAACCAATTGTCTATTGGTGAAGCTATCGTAATGTCTGAGCAGGGATTTACAAACCGAACAGACATTGTCATTGTATCGGCATTCCACAAATTACCACCGGCGTTCCAGGTTTCAATCTCACAAGAAGCATAGGTGAAAATTTGCAAATTCATATAATCATACGCAATCGGTCCTCTATAAACACTGACCACAATTGGCAATGATTGCCCGCCTGCTAATGTAAAATCAATACCTGCAGAAAGTGTCTCACCGGCTATATCTACTATAGCTCCGTCCGGGTTACTTGCTGCTACCAAACGCACGGTATAATCAAATAACTCGTTGCTTTGACTGGTATTCTGTAGGGTTACCAGGAAGTTAGCGGCTTCGTCAGGCGGAATGTTGTCTTTGATAGGTGCATCATTCAAAATAAGATCAGAAGAAAAGCGAGTTTGAGTTCCCGGTTCATAAGGACAACCACTTCTTCCCGATTTGAGTTTAAACACCGGCACCCCAAAGGTTTTATCATTGGCCACATCTACGCTGAAGAAGTCACCGACATCATCGTCTGAGAAAGTATAGGAAGAGGTAGTAGTGCCTGAATTTTCAAAACCGGATCCCCCTCCTATCTTATTTTCTGTTTTAAAGAAAATATTGTCTTCGTAACCGGTACCACCAACATCCACTTTAGCGATGAGTGCGATACCGAATTTGATCACTGCAAAAAAGTCATAACTACCGGTAGTAGTTGCAGTTATTGTTGAAGCAGATGAAAAATCAGCTCCTGCACTGAAAGAATAATTAGCTACAAAATTGTTGTTCAACGCTTTTGTAGTTTCAGTTTGTTCTAATTTAAGAATATTTTGCCATTCAATTAAAGAGTTCCTGAATTGTTGGGCACTGTCTCCTTTTGCTTTAGCCAATACTGCATTTCCTGCAAGGGCTGCGGCTACAGAATCGCCTTCATACACACCTATAATTTCGTTATATTGTGTAGTCAGTGTGTTTTCAATATGCCATTGGGTATAAACAAAGGTAGTTGCAAATTCAACCGGATCTATTGCAATACCATTATCGGTGAACACTTCACAATTATTGTACAAGACAATATCTGTCAGTGCATAAATCATATTTGTACCCGCTCCTGCATAAAGATTTCCGGGTTTACCAATCAATACAGGGTTTCCGTCTGCGGTTTTAAAGTCTTGATTTAAGGCTGTCGTGCAGTTGTTCCATTCGGTAGATCCATTTGCAGCTATTCCCAATTCGAGGTTATATTGAGTAATCACTGCAACCTCTCCTCCGGTATAGTAGCCAAATCCGGCAAAGAATTTTACCCCTGCAGTAAACTGCCCTTGACCACCAATCGTATTAATCGTTTCATATTCAAACTTGTTGCTGTTGCAGGTCGTGCTGTCTTCGGCAAATGAACTGCTACTGCCGTCACCCGGAGGGTCGCGGAGAATGAGGAAGGGTTTTTCGGGAAACTTCGTAATAAACGTGCTCTCTCTTGGTTTTTGACCCGTTACCAAAACTGTAAATTGTTTGGCAGGTGTCAATGCGCCTGCAACCTCTGCAGTTACACTGAAAGATTTCAAATAAGGTGCCGAAGTTTCGGGAAATACCGGTTTCAGAGTATGGAACCCAACGCCTTCGTAGAACGGAACACTGATACTGCCTAAGTCAGACACATTATCGGTGATGTACAAAGTACCTGAGTCTGCAGGGCAGATTGTACCGTTATAGTTTTGGAAAACCTCAATGCTGATGGCTTGCTGATCATCTACTTTCATCAGATAATGCAATCCGTCACAGGTTTTGGTAGTCGGCAAATCACTCAATGTGAGTTGGAATGGTTTGTTATAAACAAAGGTCAAAGTGTCTGCTTCTTCGGTTTTCAGATTTGTATTCTGACTTCGTGAAAGGAAGTAATTCTCTGCCTGAATATTCTTCTGACCGTTAAACATGACAGTTTCAACCATTACATTGTATTTCAGCGGGGGACCCTGAAACTGGAAGTACCCGTTTACCGGATTAAAGCTATAAGGTGTTGAAGTAGGTGTAATTAAGTAGTTCATACATGGCGGGTCGGATGTAACACGAAGGCTGACATCTCCAATCAGGGCATTGCAAGCCCCTTTCACCGTACCGCTGATGGTGCGCAAGGTTGTATTGGTAAAGTTAATATCTGTTATGTTATCACTTACATACCCAAGATTAATCTGAGAAGGATTAAATACATGATCCCCGTTTCTCGGTTCTATGATATAAGTGCCGGGTTCATTCAGGGCCAGGGCATAAGTACCGTCCAATTCAGTAAAGTTGCCATAGAACAGACCGTTCACCCAAATCTGTACACTGTCTTGCGGACATTGGTTTAGCGTATTATACACCACCTCACCGGTTACAGAGAATACGGTATTGTCGGTAAAGTTCACATTGTTTGCCAAATTGTTGTAAGTTGTCAAGGTTCTGTTTTGGAATTCTGGAGCAAATCCATGTCCTTCTTTTACCGGACGTATGTTAAACTCTGCTTCTTCGCCAAAGAATATGTTATTGATTTCATAATAACCTGCCGCATTCGTAGTTGCCGCATATTTAACAGGCGGAGTATCATAAGTCCAGAAAGCTCCTTTTATAGTAGCATGAGCGCCTCTGTCTAAAGCAAAGTCCGCAGTTTTATCTCCTTTACCTTCACTAAAGGCATAATACCCTACTAAACCGGTTTCGTCTCCTCTCAAATAGCGGTTTTTATTCTCCAGAATCGTCGAAGGATCTAACAATATGTTCCATATACGAACTTCGTCTATCATTCCGTTGAAGAAATTGTTTGTGCCGAAGTAAGAACCGATATACAATTCAGAGACTGTGGTATTAAAGCCGGCCGGCATGCTTCCTTGTTTTACCAGCACCCCGTTTCTATATAAGAAAGCTATTTTGGTTGTGTTATTGAATGCAATGGCATAGTGATTCCAGCCATTGTTCCAGGTTGTCGTGTCTGCACCTAATGAATTGGCTGTATTGTTAAAGTTTAATCCAAACTTACCAGAGGCATTCAAACCGGATATAATATTATTAGAGGTTGTGCCTAATGATAATACCGCTCTTTCGCTTCCTGTTGTAGGTAGTTTTGCCCAATATTCAATGGTAAAGTCCGAATTAGACAAGTTTACATCTGTCGCTACGCTGGCAAAGTTGCTTTGTGAAGCATTGAAATATAAGGCATGTTGGTGTTTGTTGCCATTGGCCTGAATTTCAATATCCGGAACACCTGCCTGAAGTGTAGATTTCACTTCGCCACTGATACGCCCAACGGGTTTGACAAAACCTTCATCGCAAACCCGGTAACTACTGCCCCAGACATTGCTATATACTTCCAGACAATAGCGGGACAATTGACCGGGGAAGGCATCATAATCGTAATAGATACTTGTTGACAAGCCGGTTTCGGTAATCAACTCATCGTCCCGGTAAATACGGAACCCATCTGCAACGTTAGCATAACCTGTATTCTCCCATTGCACTTTGACGCGATTCGAGAACGTTCCGTCTGAAGCAAGAAGCGTAATAGGCGGTAAAACGAAGATATAGGCCGAACCATGATCATAACTGCTTGGTGTTAAGTCACTGTCGTCCCCGGGCGCTCCAATTACAACAGTATTGTTTTGCATGGCAACAGAACTTCCAAACTCATCATACCCCGCACCGGGATCCGGTGCTACTAATCTAGCAACTGCCTGCCATACATTTCTGATTTTTTGGTACACAAATACAGCACCTGCATTAGGTCCGTTGCTGTCATTCAACGGTGCTCCAATCACTGCCCGGTCACCTACAACAGCAACACTGTTTCCAAAATGATCGTAATTGCTTGGAGTCGGTGCTTTAATCGTTTGAATTTTGTTTTGGCTGCCGGTATTGCTGTAATTAAACAGATATACCGCTCCGGATTCAGTTGCTGCATCATTGTTAAATGGCGCACCAATAAACGCTTCAGTGCCGGTAATTAAAGCCAGCGAGGCACCAAATCTTTCTCCTGTATTTGAAGACCAAAGCCAACCGTTGATGCCCGATTGCCATACCATACCTCCATTACTTCCCCCATTGTTACTTGTCGGATCACCTAATAATACATTGCTGCCTCCATTAAACAGAGCAACCGAAGTTCCTTGTTTTGTGGCTGCATAAGGCGACAAAGCTGCTGATAATGACCCGTTGGTATTGGCATTATAGCGATAAGCAAATCCTCCTCCTGCACGGTCTGGCGAACCAATGGCTGCCCAGTCTCCTAATAAGTCAACCGATGTGCCAAAACGTTCGTAGCCGTTTGTATTTACTCCATGGTAGTCGCTGGGTTTTTTGGTATGATCGTGTACCCACTCATTGGTTGTCGTGCTGAATTCATAGACCATCACCGCTCCGTTATCATAGCTTAATGCCTGATTTACAGCTGTGCCCTGAAAATCTGCATCCGGTATTCCAACCACTATCCTGCTTCCGTCAATTGCAACAGCTGCACCATGTCGTGAATTACTATAATTAATGGTATATGAACTATTATAGATGGGGCATGTGGGACACCATGCACCTAACGTGTAAGATGTTGTTACAGCTTCACTCGGTTTAGGCAATACTGCTACCTCCGTCCATTCACCGCTTTCTACTTTAAACACAAAAGTATTACCAGGGTTGCCGGGAGCACCCATAACTACATTAGTGCCTGATATATCCACTGCACTTCCTGCTCTTTGGTATGCACCCGACACACTTGGTATCAGTTTCCTGCCTGATGAAGACATGTTGATGCCGGTAGGTGCTGCAGTTTGAGTGCTGCCCTCATTACAAGAAGTATTAGGATCAGATTCTCCGAGACCGGGTTTGTATGTTACTACGCAATATTGATATATAGACTGAGAATTGACCGTAAAATCATCATAAGAAGTGGTTCCCAACGGTCTGGTCGCAATTAAAAATCCATTCCTGTAAATCCGGAACGACCGGCCGGCCAAAGCCGAACCATCTGCCCATGTAATGGTTACCTTGTTGGCATAAGTGCCGTCAGTTGCCTGCACACCTGTTGGAGATTTAATCTTGGCCATCCCTGTTCCGGTTGAACGTTCAGAGTTGCCCAATAATGGACTGAAAGATTCGATTTCATAATCATAGTTTTGAAGCGACTCAATTCCTGTTTGATCGGTATAGGATAAGGTTGCGGGATTGGTAATTGTTGCCAGCAAACCGCCATCTCGATACAGCCTGAATCCTGTAGCAACCGCAGAAGTATTAGACCAATTCAAAACAATCTTGTCTTCGTGGTTGGGCGTTCCGTTGGTGATACTGGTAAAGTTCGGCTTCACAATATTGATCTTGCCTTTATCGCAGGCAAGGAAGGAAGTCCCCCAACTGCCATGATAGGCTTCGATACAATAATTATACTCCACCAAACCCACTACATCAAAGTCAACATGTGGAGAAAGAAATACCGGCAAATCTGCAATCAACACATCTCCCCTGTAAATCCTCACGCCTTCAGCAACAGAACCGGGTTCAAGAGTCCATGACACCTCTATTTTGTTTTCAAATGTGCCGTCTGTGGCTGATACCGTTGCAGGTGGACGGATCCGGTTTCCACCAAACTCACATAGCGGGAGAGATTCACCGATAGTCGGTATAATGGCAACAAGGCAATATTCATAGATTTCATTTGAAACAGCATTATAGTCACTAAAAGTTGTAACTGTCGGATCATTAATAGTTACCAATACGTCATTGTTACGGTATATTCTGTAACCCGTATTCATACTTGTTAAATCGCGCACCCAACTCAGGGCAGTCCGGTCTTCGTAATAATCTACATTGAATGTTGAGCCGTTGAACGGATAAGTTGCCGAAAACGCCAATGGTTTGCGGATGGATGCAGATCCAACATCACATGAATTAGAAGACATCACTTCTATGCGTGTAACCACCGTATCATAAACATAAGTGGTATTTGCCCAAATTGTATCCAATGTTTCTACATTATAGGTAGTCGGGTTTCCGGTGATAGTATCCAGTACTCTCAAATAGGGTTGGTTAGCATCGTTTAGTGAAGTAATAACAGCGGGAATGGTGTCAAAATCATAAATTGTCTGCAACACATTGAATACTGTATCATACTCCGCATAAAACTGACGCAAGCAATAATCGTATTGAATCAGTGAATAGACTGCATAATCCTCATACGTAGTAGTAGAGACCGGAATAGTATCTATGATACCTCCGTTTTTGTAAATAATGATGCTGTCCTGAATGATGCCGTTGATACATTTCGGGTTTGGCAATCCACTAAGGGTGCTCACGTTTTGCCACATCAGCGTAATATGGTCTTCATACAAATCGTCTGTTGCTGTGAAATTTGCAGGGGCAGCAATAGTGCCTTTATACCCCAGATCACATAAGGGCTGAGATTGTCCCCAGGTTGGGTGGTTGGCAACAACACAGTAATTATATAAGGTATCCAAATCAACAACAGTATCGTCGTAAGGCAAACTGGCATTGGCAAAGGTGCTGATCAAATTGCCGTTTTTGTATTTATAGATGGTATAGCTTGAGGCAGAAGTACTGGGATGAGGTACCCAGGAAATGCGTACAAACTGTTCAAAAACGCCATCGGTGGCAGTAACTACAGAAGGCTGTGCTAAGAATTGGTAAAAATAGGCCGCCCCTGCATTTGTTCCGTTTTGAGTGTCTCTAAATGCTCCAATTACAGCCGCATTATTATTGATAGCAACTGCATGTCCAAACTGCCCTGTTGCTGCACCGGGAGCTATGGGATTTAAAATATTGGCAAATTGTGTCCAGGTTGCCCCGCTTTTGGTATAAACATAGGCAGAACCTGCAGCACTGTTTTTAAATCTCGCTCCGACTATGGCGGTGTTTTGACTGATACTCACACTCCAACCAAAATTATGATTGGCTGCTGCATCTGAAGAATTGATCTTCGTCTGAGTGATGAAATTCGTTCCACTGAATATATAAGCAGAGCCTGAATTGATTCCGTAATCATCATCCCCGTAAGCTCCGGCAATAATCATCCCGTTGTTGATTGCAACAGAATTGCCTAAATAATCATTCATTTGTCTGTCGGCTGCAGTTACCTTACCAACATTGACAAACGCCGGAGTAATTGCCGGCGGGGTAATCACCTGTTCATATATATATACAGCACCGGCATTGGCAAACATAACAGGGGGAGTACCCGGCACATCACTGTAACGGGAGCCAACCGCTAATGTGGTATTTTCCAAACTAACGCTAATCCCAAACTCATCCTGAAGAATTCCATCAAATGCCACTAACTTCTGCACTTGTGTCCAACTCGACAAGTTGGAACTTGTAAAAATATATACTGCTCCTCCATCATTCCCAACTGCATTATCACTATATGCACCAATAGCAATTATTCCATTACTAACCGCTACCGATGCCCCAAACTGATCTCCGATAATACCTCCGGCAGGAATTAGCTTTTGTGCAAAAACCCAGTTACTCCCACTTTTAATAAATACATAGGCTGCTCCGGTATTATTACTGACCCCGGGGGCACCTACAACCATTACTCCATTATGTATAGCAACTGATGCTCCGAAATAATGGTTAGAGTTGCCATCCAAAGCCATCAACTTAGGGCGGACCTGCCAGTTAGTCCCCACTAAATCGTAAATATAAACTGCACCTTTATTCCCGATATCTCCGGGAGCTCCTACTACAGCGACCTGACTGCTGATAGCGGTTGCTGAACCAAAATCCTGATATTGTGAAGCAGGAAAAGGAGTAATCTTATTCGTTACATCCTGTGCATTTAACGAAAATACATTAATCATTAACCCTATCAACATATAGGCTATTGCCTGATAAGTTACATGTCGGTATTGGTTTGCTTGAAAACGATAGCTTAAAAACCATCGTATTTGGTTGGGTAGCATGTTGGGTAACATAGATAATGGAATTTGAGTATTAATAATTCAATCGAAGTTTTTTGATTTGCTTAGGGTCTGTTCTTCTACTCTTAAAAATTTAAAGACGAAGGGCGGTTGTTGTTATGCTTTTCTTTAAAAATAAAGACAAATGAAAAAAAATGCGTCTTATTATGAAACTTTAAGTCTGAATTGCATTAAAAAAGCTCCTATGTAGCCAATTTAAATTAAATATGACGTCGGAAATTTAAAGTATAAAGAACATTTTGGGGTAAAGCTACATTTTTTTATCTTTTTTACCCCCCTTTTCTGTCAAAAATTTGTCATTATTTTTTAACAAATAATAACATTTTAGCAGCTGTACAATCATACACCTTAAATTAGCATTTAAGCCCGATTCTTCAAATATTGTGAATACTTTTGGATAGGAATTTAAATTAATTTTAATTACAAATTAAATAAAAAAATTGCGTTAATACTAAAATACATTCAATTTAACCGCTTTATTCTAGGCTATTTTTTTTAAAATATCTGACGAGGTTTTCACATCCTAATTTTCATCCTCCTGTTATCTATTTCTTTTCTTTAAGGTTTTTAAATTTCAATTTTGAATCTCTGCCATTAACTGTTGTCAACCTGCAATGTCACTTTGTGCCTCTGCATTAATTCAAAGTCCCCCTGCAAGGAACTCTTGTCCCCCTGCATTAACTTAATGTGCCCTTGCAAAAGGCCTTTTCCCCCCTGCATGAACTTAAAGTGTACCTGCGAATTGTAAATGAATCTTTGAAAAATGTTTTTGTTCCCCTGCAATATATCAAAAACCCTCTGCAATAAACTATTGTCAACCTGCTATGACTTTATGTGCCCCTGCAAAAGGTTATTGTCAACCTGTATTAACCTTTTGTTCACCCAAATTTTTGTTCTATTTTTAATTTTTTCTTAACGCATAATAAACAAACTATCCGTTTTGCTTCCATACCGTGTAAAATCAAACTGCCCGAGGTGCGTTAACTTATGCCTGATAATTTTCAGGTTATATTGGAATCCAATTCTTGTAAGGCAATTCTCCTGAATAATTACTTCAACCAAATACTAAGAACATCTAAAAGTGATGAATAAAAATCCCAACCTTTCAATATGCTTCTTAAAAATATCGTATCTTGAAACCCCATTTCATCATTTTAATGCATCATGTCCAAAAACCTATCCTTTCTTTCAGGCCGGCAGGGTCTCGACCATAATTTGTTTGAGATACTGGCAAAAACAGCAGAAGGCAAGGGCACTCCTTCTAAGGAAGATATTGAAAAACTTGCCGCAGAATTTTTAATGGGTAAAGCAAATGTGTACGGGGCAACTACATTTTACGACTTTCTAAAGCCTGAAAACAAAGAGAAGCAAGTATATGTCTGCAATGGCAGTGCCTGTTTAACCGCCGAAACTCAGGATAAAGTAACCCAGGTACTCTCGACCTGCTTTTCTGAAGAGAAAATTGGGGAAATGTGTTGTCTTGGACGGTGTCATGAAAACAGTGCTTTTCATTATAAGGGTGTTAATTACTCAGGTAATGACATTGACCATCTTGCTGAGATTGTCCAGGGCAAAGTGTTGCCGGATGATCAATATTATACCGGAAGTTACGGTACTCCGGTTCTTACTCAACCTGTTACTGACATCGTCAACTATTTCCGGCTTTGGAACAAAGCTTTACAACGCCCGCCTTCCGAATTGCTGGAAGAGCTTAAAATTTCGGGTTTAAGAGGCAGAGGTGGTGCCGGTTTTCCGATTGCTTTTAAATTGGAATCTTGCAGGAATACGCCCGGCGATCATAAATTTATCGTTTGTAATGCTGACGAAGGAGATCCGGGCGCATATTCAGACCGGTATCTTTTAGAACAACAACCTGAAAAAGTATTATTAGGCATGATGCTTGCCGGATATATAACGGGAGCCGATTGGGGCGTTTTGTACATCAGGGCAGAATATCCACATTCAATCACCATTATAGAGAAAGCAGTAGTTTGGTTGTATGAACATCAGTTAGTTGGAGAAAATATCCAAAATTCAGGTTTTACATTTCATTTCAAAATTATCAAAGCACAAGGAGCTTATATCTGCGGTGAAGAAACAGCCCTCCTTTCTTCCATCGAGGGGCAACGTCCCGAAGTTCGGGTACGCCCGCCATATCCAACACAACAAGGGTTATTCAATCGTCCTACTGTGGTTAACAATGTTGAAACACTTGCTTGCATTCCTTACATTTTGGAACATGGCGGGTCACAATTTGCAGCGATTGGCAGAGGAAAATCTACCGGTACTAAACTTCTATCTTTAGACAGTCATTTCAACCGCCCCGGTTTATATGAAACTGACATGGGTACGCCCTTATCTTTAGTTGTTCATGAACTTGGGCAGGGGTTTAAAACTCAGGTTAAAGCCATGCATATTGGCGGCCCTTTAGGAGGATTGGTACCGGTTCAGAAAATTGATGAACTGACCATTGATTTTGAATCTTTTGCCGAAAATGGCTTCCTTCTCGGCCATGCATCTATTGTCTGTATCCCCAAGCAATTCCCAATCATTGCCTATTTACAGCATTTGTTCCAGTTTACTGCCCACGAAAGTTGTGGAAAATGTTTCCCCTGCCGTTTAGGCTCTACGCGGGGCGCAGAAATGTTGCAAAAAGCACAGTCGGAAGGTTATAAAATTGACCGTGCTTTATTTAACGATTTGATAGAAACATTGGAACTCGGTTCGCTATGTGCGCTTGGCGGTGGATTGCCTCTTCCCGTAAAAAACGCACTGCAATACTTTGACTACGAACTGTCAGGCTATTTTGCTAATCATTAAGGTGTAGCTCCCAAGATTTGAGAACAGTAAATCTGAAAAAAGGAAACTGTCATTTTATTAAATGTTACATTCTCTAAAATGACAGTTCCCTAATCAGCTAAAATATGTCTGTAAAAATGTGCAACAACTTAGTCGTTACCAAATTGATTGGCAATCACTAACGCTGCCCCCATTAAGCCAATATCTTTCAAAAAATTTCCCATTGCAGCCTGAGCACCGTCTCCCCCTGCAATTACACCGGGAAGGTGAATACTTAATACATAAATAAGCAATAACAAAGCCAGCAGCAAGCAAGCCAATCTGGTTTTTTTTCTGAGTATAATACTAACTCCGGCTGCAATCATTGAAAGCCCGGTTATGTAAATCCAAATCGCTCCTCCGGGTATCGGTACCATTCCGGCCATAGCATCAGCCCCCATTAAATGAAATAACCCGAACACAAAAAAGGGTACGGTGTATAAAATCTGCCCAATTCTCGTCAATGGAATGTTGTTCATAAAAGTTTGTATTTTGTTGGTTATAAAAAAAAGAGTTTACAATCTGTAAGTACCTGAATTGCTTAAGGCAATTAAATTTGTTGTTCAAACAATGAGGGCAAAGTAAAACTTTCTTTTCAGATCTGCACTTTTTGAAGCAAATTTTCCTGAAAAATTTGTAACTATTGAGGGTAAAAGAAGAATAACAGATTCCGAAGCCTGACAAATTTATACTAAAACCCAAATTTATTTAAACCCTTTAGTAAACAACTGAAAAGCAATAGCTGCCAACCATTTGTCCTTGAAAGTTTGGATAAATCCACTAAAAAATCTGTGTGTTATTCTTTAACGATGATGAACACATCTTCTTCCGGTCGTTTCATCAAATAATGTTCCCGGGCAAATTTTTCCAAAGTAGCGTTGTTAGTCAGCAGTTCTTTCAACTCGGAGTTTGATTTGAGGATTTCGGCTCGGTAGAAATCCTGAATGCCTTTCATCTCTTTAATTTCCATTCGCATTTTAATTTGCGAAAGAAACGTATTGCCATCAAAAAACAACATCCATATCAGAAATAACAAGGTAGTCAGGACATATCTGTTTTTTAACCACCCTGGCATTAAATCGTATGCTAAAGAAAGCAATGACATAATTTCAATATTCAATCATTGAAGTAGTCTCACTCTGCTATCGTCAAAGAAGTTTACAAAAACCTCCTTATTGTTTGGAAATGCTTTGCAAGGACCTGTTAGCGTGCCAAGATAAAACGATTATACGATAATATCTAATGAGTAGATTATTTTTACGCTATTTTGGGTAAAATTGGCATAATTCTATGATATACGGCTAAATTAAGAGCTAAGTTTTCAAATAAAGTGCCCTACCCTTCTTTATCCCTGATTGCAGTAACTGGTTGTATAAGAGCGCCTCCACCTGAAATATCGTTAACGCCGCCTGTGGCGAGTTTTGTTTTTTGAGAACGCCCTTGTTGATATCTGTGAACTACACTGATAATAAAACCAACAGTCATAATCAAACACCCTAACCAAAGCAGGTTGATATACGGAAAAATAATTGCCTTGAGTATGATAAAATCAACAGGCCGGTTGCGTTCAACGATTGCCAGTTTAATTTTTCCTTTATCCGGCAATATTTTTTCAAATTTGATGGTCATGTTCATCCCCTCTATCTCAGCAACTACATTGTTTTCAACACTATTCCGAATATAGTAAATCGGTTCGGCTGTGTATTTCTTACCCTGCATATCAATTACCTCCAACTGAGCAGAGGCAGCAATATCTCCTTCGGCAGGCACATAGTTAATGGCGACAGGATTTGGATTAATTCTTTTGAGCACCACAAAACTTCCGGAAGTAATAGCGGTATCTCCCGGCGCTAATTCTATCTCTTTGAGTTGTTCAGATTCATTATCTTTCGACTTATCGGCTACTGAACTGACATGAGTAAAAATATCTTTGGTGAGATAGTGGCGGGTATCCGGATTTGCTATCAATCCCATATTCGGGTTAATCTGAGCATTGGGATATAGTGTAAACACTTCACTGGGTTTGTCCTCTTCGTTTACCTTTTTTTCGTATCGCACTTTATATAATGTATTTGGTGGAACCAGTGAATCACCGATATAAGTTACCCAATATGGCCCCATTTGTATGGGACGGTCTTTGTATAGCAGAATATTCTCCCGTTTGTTTTTTTCGTTAAAGGCTTCACCATAATCAATTCCTGCGGTATTGATGGAAATCGTTTCCTGTTTGCCGGCTGAAATCAAAGCTCCTAACAACAGGATTCCAAATCCTAAATGTGCAACAGAACCACCTGCCACTTTTATCTTCCCTGATAAAACTGTAAACAGATAATTGGCATTTGCAGTGATGGTAAACAAAGTGGCAAATAAAAGCAATCCATAGGCAAAATGAGTGATTTGCAGCGCAAACCCTATAATCAAGGTAAGTGCCAAAGCCACCAAAGTTGGAGCTACAATTTTTTTAACCGCCGTAGAATTGCCGGTTTTTTTATACCTCAGGTACTGAATAATTGCACTTAGCAAAGACACAACAATGGCAAACCACACAGTATAGCGGTTGTAATGAGTGATTGGCTCTGTAATTGTAATCTTTGTTCCAAACAATTTGTTGACCACCGGCCAAGAAGTGTCCAAAGTAATCAAGACAGAAACCAACAACAATACCAAAGAACCCACAAACATCCAAAACTCGCGTGAGTCTGTGGCTTCCTCTTTGACGGGAGCCGGCATTGCCTTCCAACCATATACCAATAAGCCGGCAGATAAAATTATAAAAGCAAGCATAAAGACCAATAACTGTCCCGACATGCCTAAATCGGTAAATGAATGAACCGAGGAATCGCCTAAAATCCCGCTACGGGTAAGAAAGGTTGAGTACAAGATAAGCAAAAAAGACAAGATTAACATTGTCGAAGTTGCCCTTAGTGCATGACCGGTATGTTTGTAGGCAAGCAAAGTATGAATCCCTCCTATTAAAACGATCCAAGGAACCAAAGATGCATTTTCAACAGGGTCCCAAGCCCAAAAACCTCCAAAACTCAAGGCTTCATAAGCCCAAGCCCCACCCATTAAAATCCCAACTCCTAAAACTCCTCCGGTTATCAAAGACCAAACTAAAGCAGGTCTGACCCAATCGTCGAAATTGCGCTTCCACAGGGCAGCCAATACATACGCAAAAGGAATAACCGTTAAAGCAAAGCCCAAAAACAAGGTTGGCGGGTGAATGACCATCCAATAATTTTGAAGAAGCGGATTTAACCCACGACCATCCGTAACAAACTCAAGGTAGTTGGCACGCATAAAAATGGGGGAATCTTTCATTTCATCCCGCAACAACACAAAAGGGCTGCTCCCTATTTTATAGCCAAAAAAGTAAATCCCGATTAGCATGGCAGCCAAAAATATCTGCAATAAACTCACCACACTCATCACCCTGTTTTCCCATCCTCGTGCAAATTTGAGTAAAATCAGTCCCAGAAAAGCAGTCCAGAACTGCCACAGCAAAAAACTGCCCTCCTGTCCTTCCCAAAAACAGGAGATCATATAATATACCGGCAAACTTCGCGAAGAATGTTGCCACACATATTTATATTCAAACCGGTGATTGAGTATCAGAAAAAACAAAATAAGAATGATAGCTACAACTGAAAAGGCATGGAGTATAAATCCAGTTCGCGCCAGTTTTTGCCAGGAACTGCTTTCGGTCAAATTGACCCGCTCTGTACTTGCTGCTTTGTAAAATCCGATTGCGGCAAGCAAAGCAGCAACCATACTGATGAGGGTAAACAAATGCCCTAAGTTCCCCGGCAGCAACCATTCGCCGATATACTGTATATCTAATGCTTTCTCCATAATTAACTTTTCACGTATTTTACTGCCATTGTGCAGAATACTCCGGCAGCTATTTCCCCCGCCATATATTGACTTAACTGTTTAAAATCAGTTGACTGTGGCGGCTGCTTGTGGAGAATAATAGCCTTTGTCATCTAACTGGTCTTCGATATATTTTGAAGGACATTTGAGTAAAATTTTTGTGGCGTGAAATTCTTCACCCTGCATTTTGCCCGTTAACACTATTTTTTCAGAACGCTCAAAATCAGTAGGTTTAGCGCCATAATAGACCACCTTTCTGGTTTCGTTGTTCTCGTCCATCATGTAAAAAGTAAATCGGTTGGCATCCTCTTCGGGGCTATAGTGCATCTCTTTATCAGGAGCTAAGATTCCTACAACCTGAAACTCTTTCCCTGCATTTGAATTTGCCGTTGCAAAAGTCTCATAAGTGCTGTAATTAGAAGATGTTCCAATTATATAAGCTATAAGCACTCCAATAGCCAATAACGCAGCTATATGACTTTTCTTCATTTGAAAATATTTTTAATCAAAATGGTAGTATTTCTAAGTTATGCACCACATCAGTAGGTTTTCATAACTCATTTTCGATAAATAAAACGCTAAGGTACAGTTTATTGTTCTGATTTTCTAAACTCATAAAACATATCACTCCAAAATATGCCTTCATCAAAAGGGACATTCTGTTTTTTGGGTTTTGAATATTAATTTGTATCGCAAACCCGACTTCTTTTTTAAAGTTAGAGTGTTTTGAAACCGGCAGATAGCACTTCATCAACTTTCCTGAGATAGCTTGGCAAATGTTCTATAATCCGAGTAAAATGTCAGCAAGTTCGTGAGGTTGAGATAAAAACGGAGAATGAGCCGCATTTAACTCAAAAGTTTGATCCACCGGCATCCTATTCACCATGAACTTTTGCAAACGTGTGGTTACAGCTCGATCAACAGAAGTGAATATGTACACTTTTTTCACTTTCCCGTAACGTTCGTTAGAAATACTTAATGGGGTACCAACCGGTATATTAGGCTCTTTGGACAACAGGAAACTGCATAATGCGACATCTTCGTCAGAACAATCATGATAAAAGATTTCCTTAAACATCTCAGGCGGGGAAAATGCCAACCTTCAGGTTCGTTAAATATCAGGTTTGACACTAAGGCAGATTCGGTGTCTGTCAAAGCTGTCGCAACCAAGGGTTCTCCATTGGGTATCAGGAATGCGCAGAGGTAAACCAGTTTATCAATTTTTTCGGGAATTTTTTCGGCAACTTCTGAAATGACTATACCCGCACGGCTATGTCCGATTAATACTACCGGCCTATCATATTTTTCAATTGACTTACAAACAGCATCAACATAATGCTCTAAAGTAATCTGTCCCGGGAGTGTTGTATCATGACCATGACCGGGCAAGTCAATTGATTCCGAAGTATTCCCGTTTTTGCTTAATAAGGGTTGCATTTTAAACCAGCACCAGGCAGCATGGAATGAACCGGGAATAAAAACAAAGTGGTGAGTTTTGATGGAGTTTGTCATAAATAAGATGATGTGTAATGTAAAGTATCTACCTGACCTATATAAAGTGGAACCACTTATCCAAATTTGAGTACGTTTCATAAGGTAATCTCATTCAATTCAGGCTAATGTCCTTTGAAAACTCCAAAATAGTGAAAATACATAATTTCTTGTGAAAAATTTAAAATTAGTCCGACTTTTTTTAGAAATTTTTACTTTTTTATCAAATTTCCCTAACATTCTCACCGACTTCTGCGAGTTTAGCTCAAAGTTAAGTTCAAATGAGTACATAAAAAAAGGAAACAGCATTGGTGATTAACCTCTACTATTTCCTATAATGTCATACGTTTTTAACACTGTTTAATGTAAACCGCATGGGGACACAATACAACCTAAAACTCCTCTTTTGAGATCCTTAAAAAAAAGTTAACCCACAGCAATTTCTAACTTTAAGATACGAGTTTCAAAAATTAGGATAGCTCTTTTAATAAGTTCCAGCAAAAATAAATCCCTGTTAATTGAAAACTATTGAAATTTTCAGAAATAAAATTTAATTTCTAATATTTTCACCTTACCATCTTAGACTATTCTTATTTTTGCATTTATCAGTATCTGATAAAATTTTAACGGGGAAAGAATCAATACTACCAATGAAATAATTAAGAAAAAAACAAAGTGATTAACAATGAAGGAACAAATACTTCCGGACCAGCTAAGTATTGAACAAGCCTCTCAACTGATTGACCGTTTACTGCATTTTTTGAAAGATGAATTTGATATTAGTTCCCGCACAGTTGAAAATGAAACCGGCGTTACCAGTTTAAGCAAAGCTCGCCGGTTTGATCTTTACCGAATGAAAAGGCTTTCCCGTCATAAACTGACGGATATACTGGCAATTTTAATGGCATATTACAAGATTACAATTTTCAGAGATTCAGAAAAGAATGATTATGCTTTTGATACGGGTATGGTAAAAGATGCCCCCGAACAGACCAATTTCACACATTATTACTATTATTATTACAGTCACTGGAATGAATCAGTAAATTGTGCCGTAATTAGTTTCTTAAACCACCATAGTAAAGCGCAACTGACCTATTATGACTCAGACGGCACTCCTATCTACCAATCCGGCAGAGGGCGAGTGTGGAGGACAGGCTCTACTTTATTTTTGGAACTCCCCAACAGCAAACCAGAACATATTTCACTGATCTGCCTTTATGTTGGTTTTAACCGCCATTTGGATGATTTTGATTGGATTGCAGGAACTTATGCAGGAACTAGACTAAGAGATGAAGCCCCGGTATGTGGACTAATTTTAATTAAAAAAATAGGCACTTCAACTTCAGATATGCCTGACATACCGATAATTAAAAGCGAAATACCTAAAGTAGTATCTGAATTGTTGTTTGGCAAGCGAATGGGGGTTTTGCCGGTTATTGCTTTCAGCGAAAAAGACTTAGCTAAAATCATATCGCAAAACCACAATGCCTAATAATTGAGAACCGTCAATAAGCTTACTTTCCCAACATTCAGGAAGCCTTTGATTACTGAGTTTGTTGTTGGTTGTATTTTATATCTATAATTTCAAGGTTCAACCAATTAAAATCGCCCTCCTCTAATTTCCAGACAACTTCCAGTTTGACCGGAATTTCAAAACCATTTATTTCCCGATAGGCTTGAGACGTTATTTCCCATTCACGCAAAACAGCTTCTTCTCCGCTACCCATATATCTTTGTGTGGTAAATTTTTTAAATTGTCCTTGTCCGTTAAAATGGAAAATTCCTGAGCCGCTAATTCCTTCAAAGTTCATGGTTGCTTTTGCTGAAACCGAATCAATAGATTCCCAATGAATATATGGACTTACCGCAGCCGAAGGGAACCAAATGATTTCGGCTAAATATCGTTGTAAAGTACCCTGATCAATTTTTTCATCGGCGGCATTGACCATATTTATCAAGCCAAGCGCTTTAATAATCATGCTTCCCTTCCCATCCATATACTTATCTCTGCCGACCACTTCCAACATCGGCATCATTTGCATAGACACCTTCCAAACAAAAGCAGGCCGGGCTACAGTAAAAAATTGATCCGCCTCTGCCTCTATCCATTCTTTTTGGCCCGGCTTTGTTTTCATCCATACTTTCTGTTTTAACCATACATTGTGTATGATTTCTTTTCCAATTGCACCGGATTGTTGTAGCCATTGTTGTACCGGTACAGGCAAATGCTGAATATTCTCCTGAGTTAAAATAGCGGCTTCAGAAACCGGTGTTGATTGAAACATTTGATTGATTTCAGTTTGAACCATATTATTAAACCGGCTTTTTGCAAAAGCTGTTATGGCTACTATCAGAATAATCAAATTGAGTATTGAACCAAATTTGGCATCCTGCCACGCCCCTATTATAAGCACCTGAGATAAAATTACTCCGGAAAAAGCAAACCACCACCAACCATTAATTTTACCAACAAAAAGGAAAGTTGAGCTTATCAATAACAGAAAAGCTAACATCCATATAGTACCCCCAATCTTTGAAACAGGGAGCATCAACTGGCTAATATCGGCCAATTTATATCCCTTGACAAAACCTAATAAATGAATAAGTGCATGAAAAAACATTAAACCAGATAAAATATAACGTAGCATAATGACATTGGCTTTGAAAATGAGATGATAAAAATCGGATACTTCCAGTTTAAAAATAATGAAGCCAAAATGTAAGGATTTTCAATCATTTACGGCTAACAAATCAGAAATAAAAGCAAAAGTCGCATTTTTTTATTGAGTGTGGTTGGCAGTGTCAGGTAAATTGGTAGTTTTGTGCAAACCTTAAAAAATATTCAATTATGGGAACATTTGGCCCCGATTTTGTAAAGCATTTGCATCTTGCTACGGTTATTTTATTTTTGCTTTCCTATCTGGCAAAAACAGTATTGCTTTTTTTAGATGAAACCCGGGCACTTGAAAATTACAAGAAAAAAACCATCGCAACTGAAGGTGTAATTTCCTTGGTTTTTTTAATTACGGGTATTTATATCCTTACAACTTATGGAGGTGCCTGGATGAAAGTCAATGGCTGGTTTCATGTAAAACTGACCTTAGTTATACTGGCATTGCCTTTGGGATTTATCGGATTTAAACGCCGAAACAAGTGGATGGCAGGTCTTTCTACCCTGATGTTTTTAGTAGTATTTATACTCGCCCTGATTAAGGGAAGTTCTAATTACTTTTAACTAAAAAATTGGTCGGACTTAAAATATTAAACTAAGAGACCGTTTTTGAAATATTCTGCTGACTTAATACACTAATTGTCCGTAGCCCTAAATCGGGTGAGGTTTATTTATATTGCTATTTTGCAATTACGGACAACCATTTTAACATGAAAAAAATATTGGTACTGGGTGGCACCTCTTTTGTCGGTCGTGTTTTAGTAGAAGAATTATTAAAAAAGAGGGACTATGAAGTTGTTCTTTTCAACAGAGGAAAAACCAATGCTAATCTGTTTCCAGGTCTCAGAAAAATTCAAGGCAACCGCGAATCGGACGATCTTCTCCAAACTTGTAATGAAAACTGGGATGCCGTCATTGATATATCGGGCTATTACCCGAATACTATAAAGGAATATGCTTCCAAGATACAAACCAGATGCAAGCGTTATATATTTGTTTCGACTGCTTCGGTTTACAACCTTGAAGCTTCTGAAAACAAATTAATAGAGGAAGATTTTGAGCTATTGACCTGTTCCCTGGAACAGCGTACAGATACTACAATGGCCACTTACGGACAGCGCAAAGTGGCCTGTGAAGAAGCGCTGTTGCAATGTGAAGGCTTGGATTCTATAATTTTAAGACCTTCGGTAATTTACGGACCTTTTGACCCATTCGATCGGCATTATTATTGGTTATATCGGGTAAAAAATTCAAAAAGTATTTTGTTTCCAGAAAGTGGTTACGAATCAAAAGACACCTTTACTTATGTTAAAGACCTCGCTAAAATCATTATCTCGGCTATAGACCTGCCTCAACACCGAAAAGTATATAATGTCAATACTCATCCTCTGACCAACCTGTTTGATTTAGTAAAAACGATGGCTTTGGCAGTCAAGACTCAGCCAGAGTTTTGTTTGGCCTCTACCGATTATTTAGACCATGAAAAAGTACAGGTTTGGACTGACCTTCCACTTTGGCTCAATGGTAGTTTTCTAATGATGGATAACAGCCGCCTGCTTGCCGATTTCCCACTAACTTTTACGCCTTTGATAGATACTTTTATCGAAAGTGCTGCTTACTATGAGCAGTTAAACTGGCCAATTCCTAAAACAGGGATTAGTTTGGATGACGAAAAAGAACTGATTGCAGGTCTTTAACAAAGACAATTGGAATTACTAAATAACCATACTGCAAAAATTCGGGGTGTTATCCCAACTCATCCAAAACCTTTGTGATAACCATTCTTCCGGCATCGGTCGTAAAATAACTGATATGGTCGCAAGGTGCAATGACTAATTTCGGAATTGGATTTCTGTTGGCTGAAACATTGGTCATACTACTTTTACTTGCTGCAATGTCGTTTTCCTCCCGAAATAAAAACTGCGTGAGTAATTGATAATGCGCTTTGTCAATTCCAAGGTTCGTCAGAATTTTTTTAACCTTGCCCTCTCCATCCGTTTGTGTTTTCAGCAGAATGGAAGTGTTTCCGGCAATAATAGTATATGGCACCCCGGGATCATTGCTGCCATCTAAAGATTGAATCAATTCAGAGCCCGGTTTCATATCATCTGTTACTTTATCTAACGAAGCAGCCTTTTTTGTACCCTCCATCAGGTAGTTTAAAGCTAAAAGTGGCCATCCGACTAAAGTGATTTTGCTCAAACCAATAGTAACTGCCCAGGCAGCCCAGTCTTTCATTTTTGGCCAGGGGCTTCCGTTGTTTGGAGTACCGAGCATCATCAGATGTTGTACCATGCCTGATGCCCCCTCTTTTTCTATCATCCACCTGCTGACCAACCCTCCCATGGAATGTGCCATGATATGGAGTGTTTTTTGATGCCCTTCGGCTAAACCTACATCCGTCAACCGTTTTTTGAAATCAAGTGCTGTTTGTCTGATTCCTGTGCTATAGCTGTCATAGTCGAAAGCAAGAACCAAATCATAATGTTGTTGTATGTTTAATAATAAGGGGTTTACCGGCTTTTTGCGTTCGGGTTGCAAAAAGGCCCTGGTTTCACCGGTAAACCCGTGAATAATGAGCAGAATACGCCCGGCTTGTTTTACTTTTTCCGCAACCGCAAGTTTGTTGTTTTCATATTCAAGTTTTCCATTTTCATCTACGCTTACCACTGCAAGATTGGGATATTCATATCCAAAGCCCAACTTTTGCCCGATAATTTTATGAAAAACTATTTTTGCCGTGTTAAACAAACCTCTAACAGCACGTTCAGTTTTGGAGGGGTCTTCTATTACAAGCCGTTCAATCGTAACAGTAGTATTACCATCGGAATCTTTTTCTACAAAACCAAGGGGATAGTAAAATTCACCGTCATTTGCAAATGGCAAGATAGTTTCTCCGTCTTCGAGCGAATGAGGAAGTGAAATTTTAATTGGATTGCTCTCTGTTACAATTTCGGGATTTTGCACGTTATTCAATTCCACAACATTCAAAACCGGAGCAGTGCCTCTGGTACTGATTAAAGGTAAAACTTCTGAAGTATCTGTATCTTCCAAAAAAATATCCGGAATAAGAGGGAGTGACTGACGATGTAAATCTCTGGTATTTTCTGGCTGTAAATGGGATGATATGGTTAAATTTGCATTAAGTCCATCCGGCATTGTAACCTTAATGCCGCTTTTTTCCAGTAAATCTCTTCCGTTTTCGTCAAATGATTTAATGGCATTGATGATTATGGTAAAGGTTTGCCAATCTTTAGCCGGTGTCTGTCTGTTACTTTTAACCAACGACCGCATATTTTGAGCATATTGCAGCCCTTTTAAATTATAAGTATCTGCATTAAAATCATCAGTGCTGACCAATAGTTTCAGAACAGATTTATCCTGACTAATTCCCAGGTTTTGAAGTTCAGCCGGAACCTGCGGTGTGATGGCTTGGTCTTCCAACGCTGCTATTCCTTTTTGTTGTGGGGCAATTTGCCTCTTTTGGAGCAGTTCATTTGTGCATGAAAAATCTGAGCCCAGATAATATAAAGAGGTAAAAAAGCTTTTATCGCTATTGTTATTGACCTTGATTTTAATTTCGGGTGAACTGAATTTTTGTTTTACTTTTTTCCCGTTACTATCCGTTATTTCCTCTTCATATTCGTAATAACGGATGTCTAAAATGCCGTTTTCTGCTGCAACCGTTTTAAAATCCGACCAATTTCCTGTTGTTCTGTCTCGTTCTGAAACAAAAATTTCCAACCCAACATCGCCTGCTTTAATATTGCTTGCTACATTTTGCAAACGGTTAATCTGCTCCCATTGTGCTATATGCTCTAATTGTCTGACCAAATCCATAGCTTCCCGCCATCCAAATCCCACCGTATGTTCTACAAGCGGGCGGTCATCTGTCGGACTACATATTTTATATTTACCCTGCCCATTGTGTAAATATGAGATAACCCGGTAATCGGGTTCCGAATTATTGGTTACTTCTTCAACATAAACTGAAGGTTTTGCACCGTGCCCTGAAGTATATAAAACAGCCCGAAGCAGAGAGATTGCCGAAAAAAGTCGAGGTATCGGGGTTTCGGGTTCAAAACGGACTTTGAGTTTAGGGCGGGGAATGTGTTTGGGCAGAGCTTTGTAGGAAACTGCCTGTAGTTGGGTTTGGTCTGCTATATTTAACACACTCCGGTTCAGGTCAAGTTGCTCCACAGTCGCTTCTGTAATTACATCCGGAAAGTCGGTATCCAGGTCGGTGTTTTGATTATACAGGGTAAAACTCGTAGGTTCAGACTCTGAAACAGTAATGCCGTTGATTTGACCGGCATCTAACTCCCAGACTCCGGTATTGGGATTTTTAGTTGCGATATAATAGTTCCGCTTTGCTGTATAACCACCTAAAAACAACATATTGCTTTGATTGGTATCAATAACAGCCTCTAATTGAGGAACCTGATCTTGTACGGTATTCAATACTTTGATGGAGGCAAGACGCATCAGGTCTTTGTAACTGATATTACCATTGTTATTTCTCAGGGCTTCTGT
Source organism: Sphingobacteriales bacterium (assembly GCA_016700115.1). Taxonomy (NCBI): domain Bacteria; kingdom Pseudomonadati; phylum Bacteroidota; class Sphingobacteriia; order Sphingobacteriales; species Sphingobacteriales bacterium. The sequence continues at coordinate 5,602,445 of CP064999.1, forward strand.
AAGGCTGTGGGTAAAAATACCCCGTTGACTGCCATTGACTTTGAGTTCTTTGGCTGTTTGACTATTTCTGCAGGCAGCAAGCAAAATATGTTTGCCCGATTTGAACTCAACCGGTTGTTGAAGTTCAAATGCCTGAGTCAGTTCGATGTCATCTTTAAACACATATTGTTCAAAACTTCGGATGCTATCTTGTTTTGCTGAGGTGAACCGGTTTTTGAAACTATGAATCAGCCTGGTACCGTCTCCCGAATTACAACAGTCCAGTATGATTGCAATGTGTGGATTGTTTTTGGAAATCTGCCGGATCAGCCATTTCAACTCCTTATCAGCAAGGGGATTGTTCATAGTCATTGCAGGAGTGATTGCATCAACAGGAACAAGCACCTCATTCATGCGGTCGGGAGTAACAGACCAAAAAGCAGGATCTGCCTGTTCCCGGGATCCATGACCTGCATAATGCAGAACAACTGTATCGTTTTCTTTGGCCTTTGATAAATGTTGAAGAAAAGCAGAAGTAATATTTTCTTTGGTAGCTTCGTGGTTTCTCAACGTAATCAGGTGTAATCTGTCAGTGGGAACTGCGGCACGAAGATAGTCCTCCATGTCAAAACTGTCGGCAACACAGCCGTTTAACCTCGCGTTTTGAGGATATAAATCTATCCCGATAAGTAAACCAAAGATGTTTGTTGCAGACATGGCTGTTCGATTTATGTGTGGGGTAAATTTACTAACTTAATTTTCAGATTGGCTATCTGCAAGTCCGGAATTTACTTTTTTTAGATTCAAACCTAAACATAAAATTTTGAAGGTCAGTTAAGTTGAAAAAAATATCATTCAAAGTCAATCAAGAACTGTATAACTTAAACATCCAAAATTCCTGCATTTCAGTTTGATTAGATAAAATTCTTTAACTTCCATTCAGAAGTTATCTTTTGACCGGTTGCACACAGTAACAAAAGTATCAATAACATGAAAAGATGAAAGAATTGTCATAACTTTGGCATCAGAACCATTTTCTTTTAAAACCAAATTTACAAAATTTTTATGGCTAACTTACATCATCAGATTGTAATTGTCGGAGGAGGCACTGCCGGCATCACAGTAGCAGCTCAATTATTAAGAAAAAACAAAAATCTGGACATTGCAATTGTCGAACCTTCTGAAAATCATTATTATCAGGCTGCATGGACGTTGGTTGGAGGAGGAACTTACGATATTAACGACACAGTACGTCCCGAAGCAGACTATATTCCCACAAAGGCAAGCTGGATTAAAGCAAGTGCCACTCAACTTCAACCAAACACAAATAGCGTTAGTTTGTCGAATGGTAATACTTTGAGTTATGATTATCTGGTTCTTTGCCCCGGCATTCAAATTGATTGGGATATCATAAAGGGATTGAAAGAGTCGTTAGGAACTCAGGGAGTATGCTCAAATTATGAATTCAGACTCGCTCCCTATACCTGGGAATGTATTAAAAATTTTAAAGGCGGAGTGATGTTGTTTACCAATCCCAATACTCCGATAAAATGTGGCGGTGCTCCACATAAAATCATGTATCTGGCAGCAGATTATTTACGAAAACACAATCTTTTAAATAAAAGTGAAGTGCGTTATACTTCGGCAGGAGGTGTCATTTTCGGCATCAAATCCTATGCAGAAACTTTGAATAAGGTGATAGCCCGTTATGGAATCAAAACAGATTTTCACTATAATCTCAAAGAAATCAGAGCAGAAAAACACGAAGCGGTGTATGATATTTTAAAAGACGGGCAGCCGGTTGGAGAGGAAACCATGCATTATGAGATGATACATATTACTCCACCCATGAGTGCGCCTGCATTTATCAAAGAAAGCCCACTTGCCAATGCGCCCGGTTGGATAGAGGTAGATAAACATAGCCTTCAAAGCACTAAGTTTTCCAACGTTTTTGGCATTGGAGATGCCACGAATACTCCTAATGCAAAAACAGGAGCTGCCGTTAGAAAACAAGCACCTGTATTGGTTCATAATTTGCTTAGCTTAATCAAAAATGGCAACATCGTTAACCCCATGTCTTACAATGGTTATTCGTCTTGTCCGATTGTTACGGGCTATGGTAAATTGGTGCTTGCCGAATTTGACTACGACAACCATCCTCAGCCTACTTTTGCCCCTTTTATTGATCAAACTAAAGAACAGTATGCGATGTGGCTAATGAAAAAATATGCCCTTCCATTTATGTACTGGAATTTGATGTTGAAAGGGATGGCTTAGGCTTAAACAGGTAGTGAAGATAACCATGATGGTTTGAGCCTCAGGCAATATGAATTAATCGAAGGCGTTAACTTATTGTCTTACATTGGTTGGATTTGCCAGTTATCGGCTAAATCAACCGTTTCAGATTGATTTTCAAATCACTGCCTCATGAAATTAGCTTCCAGAATTGGGTTAGTACTTGTTATTCAGGTTTTATTGTTTGGCAATTGTGCGATGCGTAATAGCAAGACTTTACCGGTCAACAAGGATTATTCAGAAACCGGATCTTCTCTGAAGATTGACAGTATTATAGTAACTGCCAAAAATTTAATGGGAACGCCTTATGCTGTTGCAGGCAAAACCCCGAAGGGTTTTGACTGTTCCGGTTTTACGGGGTATGTTTATAAAAAACACGGTATTATAATTCCCCAAAGTTCAAAAGAGCAAATCAAAGCCGGAAAACCGGTTGATAAATGCCAGGCTGCAAAAGGTGATATTATCGTATTTACCGGAACCGATATGACAAACCGTGTTCCCGGACATGTGGGCATTGTACTTGAAAACAAAGATTGTGTAATTTCATTTATTCATGCTTCATCATCTGCTAAATCAGGAGGTGTGAAAATCAGTTCTACACAAGAAGTAAACTACGAAAAAAGGTATTTGGCAGTCAGGCGGATCTTAGAATAATCAGCTATACAACCGATTAAGTGTTTTATTGATGGGGTAAATTTTAGAAAAAAGTCCTATTTTGCTGCCCGAAATCAGATAAATAAAATTAAGTCAAAGTTTTGAAGCAGTATTTAGCAATAGCGGGGCTTTTATTTGGCATGTTAGCAGGAACCTTATTATTCCAGTTTTTTACCCCAAATGATGTATTATCCGGTTCTGTTTCCGATACCTTTTTTAATGATGAAGATACCTTTCAGATAATAGAAGAAACAGAGCCTCTGCCTCCCACAGAATCTGAAACGGAAGATATATCCCTTATCAGATTAAACCCGGAAAAAGCTTTATTTAACTATCTCGGACTCCCTGAAAACGGGTTTAGTATTCATCAGGACATCATTAAAAGAAATGAGCGTTTGGGTGAAATATTAACCGGATGTAATGTGCCTTATCCCCTGATTGAAACCGCCATTTCCGGTTCAAAAAACACTTTCAATCATAAAAATATAAGGCCCGATCAAACATATTGGGTATTGTGCGATGAAGAACAAACCGCTAAATTCTGGATTTACGAAGAATCCGTGCACAAATATGTTGTGATTGATTTCAGGGGAATGCCTCATATTTACACTTGTCAAAAAGAAATAGAACGAAGCCTGAAAATTGCCTCAGGTGTAATTTATGGCTCATTACATGCCACTCTCAGCAACAACCAGCTTAACCCTTCTTTAGCAACTGAACTTGCAGATATTTTTGCTTATACGATTGACTTTTTCAAGCTGCAAAAAGGCGATAAGTTTAAGGCTATTTATGAAGAAATTTCTGTTGACGGACAACCTTTGGCAATCGGACAAATTAAAGCAGCTTATTTTGAACATCATAATGAGCCTTTCTACGCATTTGCTTATGAGCAAAAAGGTAACACTGAATATTTTAACGAAGAGGGCAATTCATTAAAAAAGGCTTTTCTGAAATCCCCTTTAAAGTTTACACGGATTTCATCCAAGTACAGTAAAAAAAGGCTTCATCCGGTTTTAAAATATCACAAACCCCATTTAGGTACTGATTATGCAGCCCCCAAAGGCACTCCAATTATGTCTGTTGGGGATGGTACTGTTACTGAAGCCAGTTTTACCCGTGGAAATGGGAAGTATGTAAAAATCAGGCATAACAATACTTACACGACCCAATATCTGCACATGTCAAAATTTGCAAAAGGAATTAAAAAAGGGGCGCGTGTAAGTCAAGGACAAGTGATAGGTTATGTTGGCAGTACCGGATTGGCTACAGGGCCGCATCTCTGTTACCGGTTTTGGAAAAACGGCAAACAAGTTGATCCTTACAAAGAAAAACTACCCCGCTCAGAGCCGGTATCAAAACAAAACCGGCAACCATTTATTATGTATGCCGATTCGGTCAGAATGGTATTGGATCAGTTGAAATATCAGGTGCAAACCGAAGATTTATTGCCCATGTAGGACAAATAATATCTGATTGGTTTTACTAAAGTATCATGCCTTACAACTTATTCCTAAAAACGAACAATGTTTTTACCGGATCACCCAAAAACTTTGGTGAAAGCGCTTTCGTTTAGTTCCGGTAGCTTTCTTTAGAATCCGGTTGAAAGAGTATTTTGGGTAGGGTGAAAACAAAACAAAGGGGAGTTGACAAAAAGGTCGGGGTACAGTTAGGATCGTACTTTAATAAGGCTGAAATCTATATGCCTAAAAAAAAGAAAAATTTTTTATCCATTAAAGTCCGTTTTTACCGGAGAAAAAAGTCAAACAAAAACAAAAATGAAATAAGAAACGAACCATTTCTTGTTTCTTTTTCTTATAAAAAGTCAATTTTACTCCCAAATATTAACATTTTATAGAGGCAAATTGTAGTTTTAGTCCTTTCAATTATAATTTTAGCCCTTTCAATTGTAATTTTCTTCCTTTAAATTGACATTTTGCACTTTAAAATTTTAAATTTTTAAATTTTTGAAACCAGAATTGATTCAAAACCAACTTCAATTTTCAATAAAATGTCAATTTTATTTGTAGATGAAACAAGATTTAAACCAAAATTCAAGATCTAAATTAATAAAAACAGAGCATCTGTTAATTAACCAAATGAATTGTAACGGAAACAGTCGGTAGTATGGTCGTTTACCATTCCTGCAGCCTGCATGAAAGCATAACAAATAGTGCTTCCTACAAATTTGAACCCGCGTTTGTTTAAATCTTTACTCATAGCATCAGACTCAATGGTTTTTGCCGGGATTTCGCGGTGATGTTTCCATTGGTTGACCAAAGTTTTGTGGTTGGTAAACTGCCAGATATAACGGTCAAAACTACCTTCCTCTTTTTGAATTTTCAGAAAAAGTTGGGCGTTGGCAATCGTCGCTCTGATTTTCAATTTATTACGAATAATGCCGGCATCATTCAGCAAATCAGCAACTTTTTCTTCATCATATTGTGAGATGACTTCTGCTTCAAAATTATTGAAGGCCGCTCTGAAGTTTTCCCTTTTTTTTAAAATGGTGTTCCAGCTTAATCCTGCCTGAAAAGCATCTAAGACCAAAAACTCAAACAATTTTCGGTCGTCGTGCACCGGAACACCCCATTCTGTATCGTGGTAATTTATTTCTAAAGGCTCGGTGGGTTTTACCCAGGCACATCTTATCATATTTTGAAGTTTTGCAGAATATTAACTTTTAAATAGGTCAGGTAGTAAAGGTAGAGGTTTTATTGCGATTGGAAATACGGATAACTGCAAAATTATTCGGTCGAAATGTTATCAGTCAGACACAAGTTCCCCACAATATTATCCGGTTACTTATATCCCGTTTCATCTTTGTCTATTCTTTATTGTATCTTTGCATCTTTATTGAGTTTCAATTTTTCTTTAAGAAATTTAAGGATGTCTTTTACTCAAAGTTGCTATACTATCCATGTAGCCAAATTAAATATTTCGGATTTTGAAGAGAAATATTCTCTGTTGGTTGTTCCTTTTGAATGTGACAAAAAAAAGAAATGTTGCAAGAAATACAAGAAACACAAACGTTGCAAAGACTGCCCCAAAAAATCTAAACACTGACCTGAAGTTCAATTAATGGGGTTGATTCTTTGAAAGAGTAATGCCTTATTTCCACAAAAATTAATTCACTTTTGCCATAAGCAATTTTTCACTTTCATAATTCTGTCCGGTCATGACAAAATACAGCTTGTTTACAATGTGCCTATTGACGATAATTGTTGGTATTTCTGCCTGCAAAGAAGATTCCAAACCAGATATTGAAGGGTTGTATGTTGGCGAAACGCACTTAAATTTAATTTGGGCAGATCCGGTAGATGGATATGGAAATTCTGATACGACATATTCCGAAACCATTGAAGTGAAGTATATAGGTGAAGATAGCATTATGATTGGCACAAATCGCTTTTTATACAATGATATACAACAGTATTTTAACAACACAGGTACACAATATTCTTATTTTGCCCATATTAAAGCCGACGTTGACAGTCTTTTGATACAAACTTATGATTATGATGGCATAAGTCCACAGGAATTTACACAAACCGATAAAGAGTTTAACGGTAAAAAACAATAGTTAAGGGCTATTTGCTCTTCTGTCCTTAGTCCTTTTTGCTATCTTTGCGCTTCTTTCTTTTTACCCCACAAAAATTGTAGCGCAAATGAACTCCCCAATGCAAGGATATTACAGATTTCCCTCTGTTTATCAGGACCATCTGGTTTTTGTTTCAGAAGATGATCTATGGTTAACCTCGATTAAAGGCGGAGCCGCTCACCGGCTTACTGCAAATTTAGGAATAATCTCTCAACCCTGTTTTTCACCGGACGGTCAATATATTGCATTTGTTGGCTCTGACGAAGGTCCGCAGGAAATATATGTAATGCCTTCTACCGGAGGTACCGCCAAAAGATTAACTTTTTTGGGGAGCGGCATCATTATGGCAGGTTGGAACCAAGATAAAATAGTATTTGCAACCAATTACGGTCAACCACACGGTCATGCACCTGCTTTATATGAAGTAGATATCCATGGAAATCTTCCGGTAAGACTGAATAAGTACGGTCCTGCCCGGAGCATTAGTTTTAACCATACAGGAGGGGTTGTTTTGGGGCGACATACCCGCGACTCTTCCTATTGGAAACGTTACAGGGGCGGAACAGCAGGAGTTTTATGGATTGATAAAGATGGTAAAGGTGAATTTACCAAACTTCAACCCGTAACTGCCAATTACAATTGCCCGATGTTTATCAATGATAGGGTCTATTTTATCGCTGACAATAGTGGCGTAGGAAATATCTGTTCTTGTAAGCCTGATGGTTCCGATTTTGTTCAACATACTCAACATAAAGGATTTTATGCAAGAAACGCACAAACAGACGGCAACCATATAGTTTACCATGCCGGAGGAGATATCTATCTTTTTTCACTCAGTACAAATTCTGCAAAAAAACTATCTATTAATTATCTTTCTCCTCGCGTACAACGCAACCGGAAGTTTGCCAATGCTGCCCAATTTGCCGATAATTATGCACTAAATCCGGCAGGCAGCCACCTTTGTATCAATACAAGAGGAAAAATATTTGCTTTTGGTAATTGGGAAGGGTCCGTTTCCCAGTTTGGTGACAGAAGTGGAATGACACGTTATAAACACAGCCAATGGCTGTCAGATGGTAAACGAATTGTTGCTGCTACCGACCAAAGCGGACAATATCGTCTCTGTGTATTTTCTGTAGAAACTAACGAACAGACCAAACACTTTGAGCATCTCGACATTGGCATCCCTTATTCCATTAAAGTTTCTTGCTGTAAAGATGAAGCCGTTATTACCAATCACCGTCAGGAACTCATTTGGGTAAATCTGGAAACCGGCGACCACATCATTATAGACCGCGCAGAAACCGGAACTCCTTTTGGGCTTCCATTCAGTTGGTCGCCCGATGGCAATTGGATTGCATACGCTTTTCCAATTAACCATCAAACTACAGCCATCAAACTCTTTAGTTTCGAAACCGGGCAATCCCATCAAGTTACCCGACCGGTTTTGTACGATTTTGAGCCCGTTTTTCACCCAAGCGGTAAATATCTGCTGTTTCTTTCAGCCAGAATTTTTAACCCTGTTTATGATAATCTGCATTTCGATTTAAATTTTCCTAAAGGTATTCTTCCCTATTTGATTACCCTTCGCAAAGATGTTCCTTCTCCGTTTGTGCCGGTTCCGAAAAGCGTTGACGAAGACGAAGAAGCCCATATACACCATCACCACACTGACCTTGAACAAACAGAAAAAACTGAAAAGCCAAAAGAAAAAAAACCGGAGAAAATCATCATAGACCTTGAAGGAATAGAAGACCGTATTGTTGCTGTTCCAATTGCAGAGGGCAATTATGTGCAGATGGATGTTTGTAAAAACAAAATTTTTTATACTTCCTATCAGGTTGAAGGTGCACGTTATGCAGAACCGACTGCAAAAGCTAAATTAATGTCCTATAACATTGATAAACTGGAAGAAACTGTTTTTGCTGCCGGCATAAACTCTTTTACACTTTCATCCGACGGAAAAGCCTTAGCTTATTGGTCAAACAACCAATTGAGAGTGGTTAGTACCGATATTGAAACCTGTACTTCAAAAGACAGCGATGGATTTACCCGAAAAAGTGGTTGGGTAGATTTTTCGCGAATTAAATTGTCAATTGAGCCGGGTGCAGAATGGAAACAAATGTTCGCTGAAGCATGGCGACTGCAAAAAGAGTTTTTCTGGTCGCCGGAAATGAGCAATATTCAATGGCAGAAAGTGTTCGACCTGTATGCCCCATTAGTAGATCGGACAAACACACGAAGCGAAATTTCTGACCTTATTTGGGAAATTCACGGTGAACTTGGAACCTCTCATGCCTATGAAGTAGGGGGAGATTACAGACCTCACCCTCCTTATTATGTCGGGTTTTTAGGTGCTGATTTAAGCTATGACCATAGACACCAAGCCTATCGTTTTGAGCGGATTTTAAGCGCTGATACCTGGCATCTGCATAGCCCTCCACCACTCAAACGCCCGGGTGTCAATATTTCTGAAGGGATGTTATTGCTCGCAATTAATGGGCAACAATTGAGCGAAAACGACCCTCCACAAAAACTTTTGGTAAACTATATAGCAAGTGAAGTGCAGCTTACAGTTTCAAACCATGATGGCAGCAATCGAAGAAATGTTAATGTTAAAACCATCGGCAATGAAGCCATGCTTCGCTATCGCGAATGGGTTGAAAACAACCGGAAATATGTTCACGAAGCAACCGGAGGCAAAGTTGGTTATGTACATATACCTGATATGGGACCTAATGGTTATGGTGAATTTCACCGTTATTATTTGTCCGAATACGATCGGGGTGGGTTAATTGTTGATGTCAGATTTAACGGAGGAGGGCATGTTTCTCAATTAATACTCGAAAAACTTTCCAGAAAACGCCTTGGTTTTGACCTGACCCGTTGGGTAGGACATGAACCTTATCCTTCTGCATCTCCGGCCGGCCCAATTGTTGCCATTACCAACGAACAAGCCGGGTCAGATGGGGATATCTTCAGCCATTCTTTTAAAATGCTTCAACTTGGCAAACTTATCGGAATGAGAACATGGGGAGGAGTTATTGGAATCTGGCCTCGAAACGGATTGGTGGATGGCTCCTATACTACTCAACCTGAGTTTTCTTTCTGGTTCAAAGATGTGGGTTGGAAAGTCGAAAACTATGGAGCAGAACCTGATATTGAAATAGACATTGCCCCCCAAGATTATGCGCAAGGTATTGACCCACAATTGGACAGGGCAATTGCAGAAATTATACAAGAGCTTAAAACAAATCCCCCTCTGCAACCCGATTTCAGCAATAAACCTGATTTGAGTTTGCCTTGGTAAATCTTTGTTGTTAGTCGCTTAGTGTTAAGTGTTTGTTAGAAAAAAATTAATGCTCTGTCCTAAACCGGCAGAGCATTTTTTATTATATTATCCTCAAATAATCATTTTCAATGTTCTTTAAACCAAAGACAAGATTGGTTAGCTTGAAGTAATCCTTATGGCAGAAATTACTGATAACAAGGTTATTTCGCCCTCTACTTTAACATAAAAGTTGAAAAAGGAACAATTTTTCAGAGTCTTTTATTAGTTTTTAATAAATTTTGGCGGGTAAATGAAAAAATACTCTTAAATTCCCCGCAAGTTTTGAATACTAACCTCTAAATCAACATTTATGAACACAAAATTTCTTTTGGCAGTTGTATCAGTTTTGGTTTTCGTATTTATTGTAGATTCCGTATTCTACGGGTTTTTAATGAAAGACTTCTTCGCAAACGTACCGTGTCAGAATCCTGAGCCCGACATGATTTATTTAATTATCGGGCTTATAATTTACTCATTTGCGTTCACTTACCTTTTTTCAAAATCTGGTTTTGGTGGAAGCAAGATAGAAAGCGGTGCTATGTTTGGCGCAGTAGTTGGTTTAATGTCAGGTATTGGGTTAAATTTAATTTGGTTAGCTACAACCGAAGGATTTACCATCACTATGGCCCTTGTTGACGGAGTTTACAGGGTGGTAGTTTTAGCTGCTGCCGGAATAGTTGCATCTTATGTGCTTAACCGTTAAGACGTATTAAGAACATAGTATTAAATTGATGCGATAATAAAAGCCGCTATCTTTATTTGATAGCGGCTTTTAATGTTTAAATATTTGGAGACTAATTTTACTGCATAAATGATTTTCTTGTCTCTGACAAAGATGCTTGTCTCTTTAGTTTAAAATAAAAAAGCTCATTACAGGACAAAATGTTTATCTATCTTTGGGAGCATTTTCTTTAAATACCCTTTACTTCCAAATAATCATATTGTTTGTTTAATGCAACGTTACTCCAAACTTAATGCTCTGAAGGTACAGCAACTGCATATAGGGTTATCTTTCAACTTAGTATTCATGAAATACCTGATATATTGTTTTATCATTTTTCAGATATTACAAATTACACAACCCGTCCAAGCTCAAGTTCGCACGTTAAACATATATGATAAAAACAGAAACAAACCCGACTCCTATTATAACAGATATGATTTAGACCGATTCATTCAACAGCAAGATGAAGAAATGCGCAATCGTGCAAATGCAGAGGATACATCTCTGATTAACCGCATCATGGTGACACCTGAAGAACTGCGCAAACTTGGTATTCCGGAAGAAACCATTGAAGAGTTAATGGAATTGACCCTGGCACAGGATACTTTGAAAATGATTAAAGACGAGGTCAAACGAAGTGAATTCGAAAAACTAAACAAAAACAAAAAAGACAGTATCAGTATTGAAGATGTAATCAAACTGATAGAAATGCAAAAGCGTACACTCATTGAAAAAGCACTTGAACTTCCGGAACCCCTTGTTTTTGGTCAGGAATTTTTCAGACGAAACTTGCTCGATGTTGTTTTTTACAATGAGCTGAACGAGCGCCCCCCCGATCATTACCCGTTAGGAATTGGAGATGAAATAACCATTTCTATGTGGGGAAGCATAGACTACAACAGCAAATTTATCATTGACAGTTTAGGAAATATCAATCCGCCTTTGGTGGGCCGAGTTTATCTCAAAGGCTCGACCCTTTCTAATGCAAAAGAGATAATAAAAAACAAGTTTGCCAAAACGTATGAATTTGATCCCTCAAAAATTGAAGTAAGCATCACATTCATGCAAAAAATCAGTGTCAATTTTGTTGGAGAGCTCCTTCATCCCGGAACCTATCGCTTTCCTTCCAATACTTCTGTGTTTAACGCCTTAGTTGCAATAAACGGGCCTAATCAAATAGGATCACTTAGAGAGATATTTATCAGGCGCAATGGCCAAACAGTTAAAAAACTTGACATCTACGAATATCTCACAAACCCCGACAGCCGTCAGGATTACTTTCTTCAAAACAACGATTATATCGTAGTGCCACCTATGGGAGCAGTTGTCAATGTTTCAGGGCAAGTCAGACGGCCCTATAATTACGAACTTTCACCCGGAGAAGGTCTTCAGAAAGTAATTAGTTATGCCGGTGGATTAAATGCCGATGCTTACACTAAAAATGTCAATATCAAACGTTATCAGGGAAATAAAGAAGTGCTGATTGACTTAGACCTTGACAGCCTGAAATTAAATAATACAGATTTCCCTCTGATAAATGGAGATAGTATTTTTGTGTACAGACTGCCTCGCGGATTACGCAATTATGTTGAGGTGGTTGGCGCAGTTAAAGTTCCCGGTAAATACGAAGTAATTCCAGGGAACAAAATATCCGATATATTGCTGAAAACAGAAGGTGTATTAGACGAAGCCGATTTAAGCAGGGCCTATGTCATCCGCCTAAAGGAAGACCAATCCAAGTTAATCCTGCCTTTTAAACTCGGCGAAGTTTTAGATGACCCCAAATCTCCTGAAAATTTCACCCTTCAAGACCTTGATACCATACAAGTCGTCTCTCGTAAAGCTTTCAGGCAGGATTTTTCGGTAAAAATATTTGGAGCAGTCAGGCAGGAAGGTGAATACGAATATGCAGAAGGGCTTACATTAAAAGACCTGCTTTATCTGGCGGGCGGGATGCGGGCTGAAGCCTCAACCGACCGCATAGAAGTTTCCCGGCTCATTTCTTATACTGACAGAGATACCAAACAATCGGCCAAAGACCGGATTGTAGTAAAAAGAATAAAAGTGAACCCCGATTTGACGATTGATACGGTTGCAGCTTCTTATCCTCTGCGGCCGTATGACCATGTATTTGTCCGCTTATCTCCCGATTTTGAGCCTCCTCAGATTATTAAAATTTATGGAGAAATAACTTACCCCGGTGAATATAGTTTGATGAGCAAAGAAGAGCGTTTGACCAGTATCATCGAAAGAAGCGGCGGTATCACCCCTTATGCTTTTAGCGAAGGGGCTAAATTGTTCCGGCTTCAGGATAGTATTGGTTATGTACTGCTTGATATAAACAAAGCCATTGCCAAGCCCAATAAGTCAAAATTCAACTATATCCTTGCAGATGGCGATTCTATCTTTGTCCCTCAGATAAAAAACATTGTTTCTCTTCAGGGTGCAATCAGCCATTTTGATGTTGACAGTGTTGTACTCAAAATCAGCGCACCTTTTGAGGGGAAAAAGAAACGGGCTAAGTACTACATTAATAATTATGGTGGCGGCTTTGGAAGAGATGCCAAAAAGTCAAGAACCTATGTCCAACAACCTAATGGCAGAATTGACAAAGCCCGATCTTTCTTAGGAATTAAAAGATACCCAAGAGTGGAAAACGGAGCAACCTTGTTTGTAGATATAACCGACCGAAAACGTTTTGAAGCAGAACGAAAAGAACGCCGCAAAAACCGGAATTGGAACGATGCCTTTGATAGTCTGAGTTCTAAGATTGCTACAATTCTCACAGTATTGGTCTTGGTTAGACAAGCTCTTTAACCCATTTTTGGGAGTTGCTTTTTTAAGCAGAAGCAAGATCCGCGAGTTGTTAAAATATTTATCCTTAGTTGCTAATTCCATCTTTAGCACGGTTTTTGATATTTTCCAAAACACAAACCTGCTTCACTTAAAATAATAGATGGTTTATATGCTGCGCTCCATACAATTCTGTGCTTTTATACTCCTTTTGTTTTTAATATCTCAGCATATCCTACAGTCACAAACTGTAGGCATTAAATTTTTTGTTGGTTCATGGGCTGAAGTTTTGGAAAAAGCAAAAGAAGAGCGAAAATATATTTTTATTGAGCTTTACGGCAAACATTGTCTTTATTGCACACACATGGATACGGCTGTTTTTACCAGTCCTCATGTTTTTCCACTTTACAACCAACGTTTTGTTAGTTTTAAAATCAACTACTCGGAAGGTGACTTTAATTATTACGATATGGCGCAATCTTATAGTGTGGATTTAACAGATAGGTATCTGCCTATATTGCTATATTTTGATTCTGAAGGAAATGTATTGAGAAAAGAAACCGGAGGAAAAACAACCGCTGAAATGAAAGCCATAGCAGATGAAGTTTTAGCTCGTCCCAAGGGTAAAGGAATTATTGCTAAGCCAATAGAATCAAAAGAAGAAGAACAATTGATTTATACAGAACCTAATATAAAAAAAACAACACCTGCCATTCCGGAAAAATCAAATACATCTGAAAAAAAGGAGGGGGTCTATACCCCACATTTTGGAAAAGAAAAGGCAGAAACGCCGGTTCAAATAGAAAAACCAAAAAATCAACCTAAATCATCGCCACAAATAAACACAAATACAGAACTCCGTCAAAGTTCAAGTTATACCTCTCCCCCATCACAACAGCTCAAGTCAGATAATGACCGGTTGAATGAACTAAGTGTTTATTTCAATAAAGACACTACAATGGTGCCTGAAAAGGTCAGAGAATATGCCTATTTGCTTTTAAAGTTACACCAACCCTATAATCAGGTTGTGAACTATTATTTAAATTTAGAAAGCAAGAACTTAAGTAAACAGGTCAACCTTGATTTTATCTATGACTTCACACTAAATCTTGAAAACAAAGCGATTGATTACTTTGTCAGTAATATTCATTATTATAAAAGGATGAAAGGAGGACAAAAGGTCAACGAAAAAACTCAAAATGCCATTGAATATACAGTTTTGAATGCAATCAAGAGCAAAGACCTTTACTTATTCAGTAAAGCCGAAGAAACTATCTATAAAACATATCTCCCAGAAAAGGAAGAATTTCTTTTCGAAATGAGAAGTTTGTTTTACCAAGGCATTGAAGATTGGGATACCTATTCAAAGATTGTGGTTCAATACCTGGACAAATTCTCAGTATCCGACCCAAAACTATTAAATGAAATTGCAGTTAAATTTCTTCGCAACATTAATGACAAAAAAATGCTTTACAAGGCATTGGAATGGATCGAACTGTCTATCAAAATTGACCATGAATATTACAATCATTTCACTTGTTCACAATTACTTTACCGCTTAGCCATATTGATAAAGCTATTCTGGCAGCTCAAAATGCAATTTATTTAAACAAGTTGAGAATGGACGGCACAGACCCTAAACCTTGCGAGTTGTTTCTCGAAAGATTGTATAGGTTGCGTTGATTATACAAAAAAACAGTAAATAAAAATGCCCCATCAAAAGAACAAATAATCTATTGATGGGGCTTTATGCAATAAATGCCATAGATTTATTTCATAAAAAACAACTCTCTGTACTTTGGTAAAGGCCATAACTCATCATCCACTATATCTTCCAAAGCATCTGCAGATTCCCTGATTTTTTCAAAGAATGGTTTAACTTTCTCACAAAAAGCTACAGCCTTAGCCTCAGCATTTGGCAACTCAGATGCAGTTTTTCGCTCTGCATTCATTGTATCAACCGTTTTTTTCAGATTGTTAACATGATTGGCTAATGTTTTGACCAACCCAATTTCCTGCGGAAAATCCAAAGCAGTATAACCTATATCCATTGAAGCTCGTACTGATGAGGCAACTATTTGCTGATACTTTACCGCAGCAGGTATAACTTGACTTAAAATCATATCTGTTAATACTCCGGCTTCTATATCAATTTTGCGTTGATATTGTTCAAGCCATACATCATAACGTGCGTGCAGTTCTCTATGGGAGTAAAGACCTGTTTCAACAAGTACTTTATGGGCTGCTTTTGATTTGAAAAATCCAAGTGCATGTGGTGTGGTTTTCACATTTGACAATCCCCTTTTGTTAGCTTCTTCTTCCCATTCTTTACTATAATTATCACCTTCAAATAAAATGCGGCGACTGTCAGTTACATATCGGCGCAATACTCTTAAAATTGCACCATCTCTTTTTTCGCCCTCTTTAACCAAATCTTCCACATCTTTTTTAAACTCAATCAATTGACTGCCGACAATTGCATTAAGAATTGTCATAGCCAATCCACAATTTGCGGAAGAACCCACAGCTCTGAACTCAAATTTGTTTCCGGTAAAGGCAAATGGAGAGGTTCGATTCCTATCTGTATTGTCCAGCATCAAATCAGGTATCTTATTATGTATATCTAATTTAAGCTCTGATTTTTCAAATTCGTCCATTTTACTGCCCTTTTTGATTTTATCTTCCAGTTCATCCAATACCTTAGTTAAGGTTGTACCGATAAAAACTGAAATTATAGCAGGGGGGGCTTCATTAGCTCCAAGTCTGTGGTCATTGCCAGCAGAAGCTATCGCCGCCCTTAATAAATCTGCATTATCATTTACTGCTTTAATAGTATTAATAAAAAAGGTCAGAAACCGAAGGTTGTTTTTGGGCGTTTTACCGGGAGACAGCAAGTTTTTTCCAGTGTTTGTAGCCAATGACCAATTATTATGTTTGCCAGATCCATTCACTCCAGCAAAAGGCTTTTCGTGAAATAAAACTCGCAATTTATGTCGTCTGGCAACTCTGTCCATTAAATCCATTAAGAGTTGATTGTGATCAACTGCAATATTAGCTTCTGAAAAAACAGGCGCACATTCATACTGCCCGGGAGCAACCTCATTATGACGAGTTCTGATTGTAATGCCAAGTTTGTGAGCTTCTGTTTCAAAATCTAACATGTAAGCATAAACTCTTTCCGGAATAGATCCGAAATAATGATCTTCCAGTTGTTGCCCTTTCACAGAAGGGCTTCCTATTAAGGTTCTGCCGGATGTGGCGATATCAGGGCGGGCGTAATAAAGTGCTTCGTCAATTAAAAAATATTCCTGCTCCCAACCCAAAGTGGGGTAAACCTTGGTGATATTTCTATCAAAGTAGTTACAAACATCTACTGCTGCGGTTTCAAGAAAATGTTGAGATTTGAGCAAAGGAGCTTTGTAATCTAAAGATTCACCGGTAAAAGAAACAAAAATGGTCGGGATGCATAAAGTTTTACCTGAAGTACCGACTGACATAATAAATGCAGGCGAAGAAGGATCCCAGGCTGTATATCCCCTTGCTTCAAAAGTTACTCTTAATCCCCCAGATGGAAAACTTGACCCATCAGGCTCTTGTTGAACAAGGGCATCACCGTTAAAGGTTTCTATCCCTTTATTGGCATCAAGTGGTGTAAAGAATGTATCATGCTTTTCGGCAGTGGCACCCGTTAATGGTTGAAACCAATGACAATATGAAGTAGCCCCTTTGCTCATAGCCCACTCTTTCATAGCAACGGCAATCTGATCGGCTATATTTCTGTCTATTTTCTGCCCTGATGTGATTGAACCCGTCATACTTTCAAATGCTTCGTGAGAAAGATACCTGCGCATGGTATCTATATTGAAGACATTTGATGCAAAATAATCGGAAATTTTAACAGAAGGTAGCTTAATGTCAATAATTTCACGATTTTGTGACCGCTCAATAGCTTTAAAACGATTGTTTGGCATATTTTTTTGTTTTATTTTGAAGAATTAAGGCGCAAAAATAGATTTCTTCTTCAAAAAAAACAAATATTTTTTTGAATAATCAATAAACTGCCATGTTTTTTACGAAGACGAACATACCTGATTACAAGATAAATACGGGGATATATTATTCCAAAGTAGTCATTATTCTAATTCTGTTACAGAAAAGTATCCTGTTCTTGATAAGTGTTTATCCCATACTGTAAACAAAAAATGGCAACAAGCTAATTGTGCTTATTGCCATTAATCATTGATAGTGTTTAAAAACTTTTACAAGGTTCGTTTCACTTGGATTTCTTCATAACCTTCAATAATATCCCCAACTTCAATTTTGTCGTAATTTTTTATTGAAATACCGCACTCCATTCCGGGGATCACTTCTTTAACGTCATCCTTAAATCTTTTTAGGGATGAAATTTCACCGGTATGCACAACAATGCTATTTCGAATAACTCTGATTTTGGTTTCGCGATTAATTTTTCCTTCGGTTACATAACAACCTGCTACAACACCAACTTTGGTAATTTTAAACACTTCCCTAACGATAACATTACAAACAAATCGCTCTTCAACAGTCGGCTCCATTAGCCCTTCCATCGCCGATTTAATTTCATTGATAGCTGTATAAATGATGGAGTACATTCGAATGTCAATATTTTCGTTATCGGCTTGTTTTCTTGCATTTGCTGTTGGTCGAACCTGGAAACCTACTATAATAGCATCAGAAGCACTGGCTAACAAAACATCAGATTCGGTAATAGCCCCTACACCACGATGAATGATTCGAACCTGTATTTCCTCTGTTGAAAGCCTTTGCAACGAATCGCAAAGAGCTTCTACTGAACCATCAACATCTCCTTTTACAATCAAATTAAGCTCTTTAAAACTTCCTAATGCCAATCGTCTTCCAATTTCTTCAAGAGTAATATGCTTATTGGTTCGTTGGATCTGTTCGCGGTAAATCTGTTGTCGTTTATAGGCAATTTCTTTGACCTCTTGCTCAGAGTCTAAAACTCTTATTTTATCGCCGGCTTGTGGAGCACCATTTAACCCTAAAACAATCACAGGAGTTGATGGTGGGGCTTCTTTAACTCTTCCGCCTCTTTCATTAAACATAGCTCTGACTTTGCCAAAATATTGTCCTGCCAAAACCATATCTCCAACATTTAGAGTTCCGGTTTGTACAAGAATTGTAGCAACATAACCACGCCCTTTGTCTAACGAAGCCTCGACAACTGTACCTACTGCATTGCGATTGGGATTTGCTTTCAGGTCCAGTAATTCGGCTTCAAACAATATCTTTTCAAGTAACAAATCTACGTTTAACCCCTGTTTTGCTGAAATTTCCTGGCATTGATACTTGCCTCCCCAATCTTCAACCAAAATATTCATTTGAGCTAATTGCTCTTTTATTCTTTCGGGATTTGAGTCGGGTTTATCAATTTTGTTTATTGCAAATATCATAGGCACACTTGCTGCCTGAGCGTGACTGATTGCTTCTTTTGTTTGGGGCATAACATCATCATCCGCAGCTATTACGATAACGGCGATATCGGTTACCTTTGCTCCCCTTGCTCTCATTGCTGTAAAAGCTTCGTGACCGGGCGTGTCTAAAAATGTGATATGTTTCCCATCTTCAGTAGTTACTTCGTAAGCTCCAATATGTTGCGTAATACCCCCCATCTCTCCGGCTACTACATTTGCTGTTCTAATATAATCAAGCAACGATGTTTTCCCATGATCAACATGTCCCATAATAGTAACAATAGGCGGTCTTGTAAGAAGATTTTCTTCTATTTCTTCGGTTTCTTCAATCACTTCATCTTCTTCGGATACTCCTGCAAACTCAACTTTATATCCAAATTCTTCAGAAAGCAATTCAATCACTTCTGCATCTAAACGTTGATTTATTGATACTACTAAACCTAAGTTAAAACAGGTGGTGATTATTTTATTTACCTGAATACCCATCAATTGCGCCAATTCATTAGCAGTAATGAATTCTGTAACGTGTAAGGTTTTGCTTTCTTCAAGTTCTTCTGCTTCTCTTTTAAGAGCATCCGTTTCTTTTTTCAGTTTTCTCAGTTTTGCACGGCTATTTTTTGCCTGATTACTAATCCCACCTGTTCCAAGGCGAGCCATAGTAGCTTTGATCTTTTCTTGAATTTCTTTTTCAGAAACTTCACTATCTAACCCAGGCTTTTTCAATAACGGTTTAGGCCTAAGGCGATCTTTTGCCGGAGATTTATCTTTTTCCTTTTTGGTTATTGTCGGCGATTCTATTTTTTGAAGCTTGCCATCAACAATTTTCTTTATAATTCTTTTTCTTTTGCGTTTTATTGCTGAGTCTGTGTCTTCTTTATTAGAAAAATCAGGGTTTTCATTAGCAACTTTTTCGGTTTGTTTTGGCTTTGTATCTACAGCTTTTTTCTCAGGACGGCCATTTTCTTTTGATTCTTTCTTTGATTTAATCAACTTTTTTTCTGGCCGTGTCTTATGATTTAAATCTTCTAAATTAATCTTGCCTACAACTTTAGGACCGGATAACACAATTTTATTAGACTCTATATCAATGATATCCTCATCCTCTGACTCTGAAGGGATATTAATTGGTTCCTTTTCAATATTAGAATCAATTTCCTTGTTTTGTGCTTTTTTTGATTTTCCTTTTTCAGACAAACTATCAGAAACTTGAACGTCATCTTGTTTTTTTCCAATTTCAAGTTTCTTTTTTTCGGTTTTCTTTGTCTTCTCCTCTTTTGCGCTTTTTGGTTTTTCCTCAGGTTGAATTTCCGGAAGTACTGATTTATCTACAACTTGCTCTTCAATATCTGGCTTAATAATTTTGCTGTCCTTTTGTAAGAAATCTCCATTGTTTTCTGTTTTGCTAATTTCAGAATCCGCGGTCTCAGACTTTTGTATATCTTTGGTCTGTAAGGATTCTTTAGCTTCAACTAAAGCAGCAATTTCCTGAATTTCTTCTTTTTCCCCACTTTTTCGTGTTATATCTTCATCTTTGGTAATTACAGATATATCTTTCTTGACTTCATCAATAGGTGAGGATATAATTTCAGTTTTTTCAATCTTTTTAACTGATGTTTCAACTTTACTTTCCTCCTTATTACTTGGTACAACTTCTATAATAGAAGGCAGAGGTGTTTCTTTAATGGGTTCAACAACTAATTCTTTAGTTTCTTCTTTAGGATGAACTAACTTTTTTTCTTCAATTTCAGGTTCAACATCAGGTCTGGATGTACGTAGATGAATATGTTCAGCTTTCTCTTTCAATGCCAGATCTGACTTAAAGTCTTTGAGCAGTAATTGATACACCTCTTCGCTTATTTTAGCATTGGGACTTTTTTCAATCTCAATGTTTTTCTTTTTAAGGTGCTCAATGACAATATCAATTCCAACATTGATTTCAGAGGCTACTCTTGCTAATCTATAATTTGCCTTTGGGTTTTCAGACATGTAAGGCTAAAATTCTTTTAAAAATAAAATTAAACTAATAATCAAAAAGCAAGCTACTTAAAGCAGCAACTTTACTAGAGCTAATCAAAAATAAATTTAAGTAGTAGCATAATTTGATGCAAGTTACCACTTTTTAGACGCATATACTCGTTTTAAAACGGTATTTAGTTCACTAAGTAATTTATTAAACTTAAAAAAAGTTCCTATTCTATATCAATAACACATTTTTTTCATCAAAACAATGCGTAAAGTTTGTCCTTTTTATTCGGTAAATTTTAGATGAATCTTTGTTAATTATTCATCCTCTTCAAACTCTGATCTCAAAATTTTTAAAACTTCTTTGGCAGTTTCTTCCTCTAAATCTGCTCGACGCATTAAATCTTCTACACTCATTTCCAGAACATTGCGAGCTGTGTCACAACCTATTTTTTTCAGCTCTTCAATAATCCATGCATCAATTTCATCGGCAAATTCATCCAATTCGATATCGTATTCTTCCTCTTCTTCTTCTGTATCACGATATACGTCTATTTCATATCCGGTTAGCTTGCTTGCTAATTTGATATTTACTCCACCTTTTCCAATTGCTAACGAAACTTGATCAGGTTTTAAATAAACTGAGGCTCGCTTTACTCCTTCATCAAGTTCAATTGAAACGACTTTTGCGGGTGTTAGTGCTCTTTGAATAAAAAGTCTGACATTATTTGTATAATTAATAATGTCAATGTTTTCGTTTCTAAGTTCACGCACTATTCCATGAATTCTTGAACCCTTCATACCAACACATGCACCTACCGGATCTATTCTGTCGTCATTTGATTCAACTGCAACTTTTGCTCTTTCTCCTGGCTCTCTGGCAACACGTTTAACTACAATAACGTTGTCAAAAATTTCAGGTACTTCCAATTCGAGTAGCTTTTCTAAAAATTTATTTGCTGTTCGGGACAAAATTATCCGTGGAGTAATACCATTCCTCAATTCCACCTTTTTAACGAGTGCTTTGATAGAATCTCCTTTTTTATAAAACTCTCTCGGAATCATTTCGTTTTGAGGAAGAATCAATTCATTTTCTTCATCATCAAGCACTAAAATCTCCCGTTTCCAAACCTGATATACTTCTCCGTTTACAATTTCTCCTTCACGTTCAGAATACTTTTTAAATAAATCGTCTTTTTGCAATTCCACAATTCTAGACATCAAAGTTTGCCTGGCCGATAAAATAGCTCTTCTTCCAAAGTCAAGTATATTTATCTGGTCATAAACTTCTTCTCCAACTTCAAAATCACTTTCAATCTTAATGGCTTCTGAATACACGATTTCTTTGTTAATATCGCTTACTTCTCCATCCGGAACAATAATTCGTTTGCGCCAGATTTCCAAATCTCCCTTGTCAGTATTAACAATTATATCAAAATTTTCATCAGAGCCATATTTTTTCCTTAGCAGTGTTTTAAACACATCTTCTAACACCTTCATTAAGGTTGGACGATCTATATTTTTTAGATCTTTAAACTCCGAAAATGAAATAACTAAACCTGAGTTTGCAGCCATAATACTACTATTTTATAGTACTAAAATATGATTTTTTCTGTTGCTGTTTTAATTTCTTCAAAAGCGATTTCAATGATTTTTTCTCCCTCATCATTGTTAGCTTCTGTTTTAATAAGCCTTCCTTTCACTTTTTTTTCCGTTGACTTTTTAAGCCTAATTCCCGTTTCGGTAGTTTGAACTAATACACCTTCAATTAATTTACCATTTTGTAGTGTCAATTCAAGACAACGGTTCAAACTTTTTAAATATTGCCTTCTGACTTTAAAGGGGGTTCCAATGCCTGGTGATGATACTTCAAGTATATAATGTTCGGGAACTAATTTTTCCAACTCTAGTTTATGTTCTAAAATCCTGCTCAATTTTGCACACATTTCAATACTAACACCAGTATCACAATCCACTAAAACTTGAATCTTTGAATTTTGTCCGGCAACTTTAACATCAACTAAGAAACAATTTGACTGCTCAAATTCCTTTTCTACCCACTGATTTATTTTTTCAATTAACAACGTAAATGTTTTTATACGGAACTATTATGTTAGAGAAAGATATTTTTAGTTCTCTGAAAAAAAGCCTTTTGGTATTAATTTTTGATGTAAAAGAAAGAGGGGACTTAAGGTCCCCTCTTTCTTGTGGTGCAAATTTAGATAAAATTTGTGAATGCAAGTAATTTTAATGTTGCTGTAGTTCTTAAATTTATTTCTTCGCGTTCTAATGTAGTAGTAATTAACTTGCACTAACTGCAGATTGTTCTTTTTTACCTTTGGTTGTGCTTCTTCGGGTGCGCCTTTTTTTAGCTCCTTCAGCTTCACTTGCTTCAGCTTGTTTTTTCAATAAATGCTCATTATAATCTACAAGTTCAATAATACACATTTCGGCATTATCTCCTAATCTGAAATCAGTTTTCAAAATACGGGTATATCCTCCGGGGCGAGTAGCAATTTTTTCTGCTATTTCGTCAAACAAAATCCCAACGGCTTCTTTGTCTTGTAAATAGCTGAAAACTACACGACGAGAATGTGTTTCATTTGTTTTAGCTTTGGTCAACAAAGGTTCAACATATGTCCGAAGTGCCTTGGCTTTAGCCAAAGTTGTTTTAATTCTCTTATGCTTAATGAGTGATGTAGCCATATTAGATAACATTGCTTTTCTATGAGCAGATGTTCTTCCTAAATGATTTACTTTTTTGCCGTGTCTCATCGTCTGTATTAATTAAAGTTTAGTCAATTTTTTCTTGCATGAATATTGTTACTATGCTTTTCAGGATGGAAGTAAAAAGTTGAAAAAAAAATTTTACTCTTCGTCTAGTTTGTATTTAGATAGGTCCATACCGAAAGAAAGTCCCCTTTCAGTTATTACCGCTTCTATTTCGTTAAGTGATTTCTTACCAAAATTGCGGAACTTAATTAAAGAATTGGTATCATAATGAACCAATTCTGCTAAGGTGTTGATTTTTGCTGCTTTTAAACAATTGTAAGCGCGAACAGATAAATCAATATCTTCCAAAGGAGTTTTTAATAATTTTCGCATGTGTAAGATATGTTCATCCACCACATCATCATTACTGTCTTTGATATTGTCAAAAGTAATATGCTCATCAGATATAAGCATCAGATGTTGAATTAATATTCTGGCAGATTCTTTGATTGCTTCTTCAGGGTGTACAGTGCCGTCTGTTTTTATTTCAACAATTAGCTTCTCAAAATCAGTTTTTTGTTCAACCCTGGTATTCTCAACTGTATAACGAACGTTTCTTATCGGAGTATAGATAGAATCTATTGGGATTTCTCCATGCACCATTGTGCTTTTTTTGTTATCGTCAGCTGCAACATATCCACGTCCTTTTCCGACGGTTAATTCAATATCAAGTGATACCGAAGTATCCATATTGCAAATAATCAGATCGGGATTAGTAACTTTGAAAGTATTTGTATGCTTTTCAATATCTCCGGCAATAAATTTTTCTTTATTTCCAATAGAAATAAATATTTTTTCTTCTTTATTGTCCTCGTCTTTAATGACTTTTTTAAATCTGATCTGCTTCAGATTAAGGATAATTTCTGGAACATCTTCGATGATGCCTTCAATGGTTGAAAATTCATGATCTACGCCACTTATTTTTATACTATTGATGGCATACCCTTCTAATGAGGAAAGCAATACTCTTCTAAGTGCGTTTCCAATAGTTGCACCGAAACCCGGTTCTAACGGGCGAAACTCAAATAACCCTTCAAACTCGGTAGTTTTATGGGCGTGTATTTTCTCTGGCTTTTGAAAAACAAGAAGTGCCATATATAAGGTTCGTTATTTAAAAAGTGAACAGAACTGACTAAATCGGTTATACGTACTTACTGTTTTAACCTAAATAATAGATAGTTAGAACTTGAAAATTCGATGTTTATGAAATTAAATCGAGTTAAAACAAACAAGTAGTAACACAAAAAAACGGACAAACTATTTAGAGTATAGCTCAACGATTAACTGTTCATTAATATTCTCGGGTATTTGTTCACGTTCTGGAATAGCAATAAAGGTGCCTTCTAAAGTACTTCCATTCCAATCTAACCAAGGATATTTATTTGTTGTCCCGGATAAAGAGCTAAAGTTTTGCATAGTTTTAGATTTGGGGCGGATAGTAATCTTATCACCCGGTGACAAACAAAATGAAGGGATGTTCACACTTTGTCCGTTTACCAGAATATGCCCATGACCAACTAATTGTCGGGCACCTCTTCTTGAAGGGCTTAAGCCAAGACGATAAATAACATTATCCAATCTTCTTTCGAGTAATTGAAGCAAAACTTGTCCGGTTACACCTTCTTTGCGATTGGCATGTTCAAATGTTTTTCTAAACTGCCTTTCCAATAAACCGTAAGTATATTTTGCTTTTTGTTTCTCCCTTAACTGGATTGCATATTCTTTGGTAGCACCTTTGCGTTTTTTTGCCAACCCGTGTTGGCCGGGTGGATGGTTGCGTTTTTCAAAAGCTTTATCGTATCCGAAAATTGCTTCTCCAAATTTTCTTGCAATCTTTGTCTGTGGTCCTCTATACCTTGCCATATATTTCGAATGGAATTTTAATAATCAAAACTAACTCAATTCTGCTTTTTCTGATTTCGCGTAAAATGATGAAATTTCTACACTCTACGTCTTTTCGGAGGGCGGCAACCATTATGTGGAAGGGGAGTAACATCTCTGATAAATGTTACTTCAATACCTGAAGAACTGATAGACCTGATAGCGGCTTCTCTTCCAGAGCCCGGACCTTTTACAAAAACCTCCACTCTTTTAAGTCCTGCATCAATCGCTGTTTTTGCAGCATCGGTAGCAGCAATTTGTGCAGCGTAAGGTGTGTTTTTCTTAGACCCTCTGAAACCGGATTTTCCTGCCGAAGACCAGGAAATGACTTGACCAGATTGATTTGTAAATGATATCAAAAGGTTGTTAAAGCTCGCTTTTATAAATGCCTTCCCGTCAGCCTCAACTTTGACTACCCTTTTTTTAACTATTTTCTTTTTAGTCGCCTTTGCCATATCTCAAATTATGTAGAGTAACTTAAAAATTTATTTGCGAAATTTTGTATAACCTAAAACGTTCGAACATTAATTTAGAGTCAATACGGAATTGACTTAAATATTCTGCCAGAATAAGTTCCAAACAGAAAAGTGTTCTTCTATTTTTTAGTTGCTTTTTTCTTTCCGGCAACTGTTTTCTTTCTGCCTTTGCGTGTACGAGCATTTGTCCGGGTACGTTGTCCACGTAGAGGCAAACCCTTACGATGGCGAATACCTCTGTAACACCCTATATCCATCAAGCGTTTAATACTTAACTGAACTTCTGAGCGCAACTCCCCTTCTAACTGATATTCGGTTATGACTGCTCTTAATCGGATAATATCGTCATCACTTAAATCTTTGACCTTTTTATCCAAAGAAATTTCAGATTTTTCAAGTATTTCTTTAGCCCTACTTCTTCCAATTCCGTAGATATAAGTCAATGCGATACTGCTTTTCTTAAATCGGGGTAAGTCAATTCCAGCTATACGTGCCATAAATTATCCTTGTCTTTGTTTGAATTTAGGATTCTTCTTGTTAATAATGTATAAGCGGCCTTTTCTTCTCACAATTTTGCAATCTGCAGTCCGCTTCTTAATAGATGCTCTCACTTTCATGATGATGTTATTTTCAGGTTTGGTTTTGTTTTAAACCTTATTTATAGCGATAGGTAATTCTACCTTTTGTCAAATCGTAAGGTGACATTTCAACTGCAACTTTATCGCCCGGTAAAATCCTTATATAGTGCATCCGCATTTTACCAGCAATATGAGTTATAATTTCATGTCCATTTTCCAATCTCACTCTGAATTTTGCATTACCGAGTGATTCAGTTACTATTCCGTCTTGTTTAATTAAATCTTGTTTTGCCATAATTTTTTTTAGAGTATTTCGCAACTTTTGCCGGAAAAACTCACGTATATGCAATAAAATCAATCAATATTCAAAATGCGCCTGCAAATTTCGCACTTTTATTTTACTTTTACTAATTAAGTGCCGTTAATTCTGCATTATTTTTTACACACTCCTCAATTAGTTCAAACGAAGATAAAATATCTGCCTGTTTTTTTCTGATTGTAATCGTATGTTCAAAATGAGCGGATGGTTTTTTATCACTTGTAATGACCGTCCAACCGTCGTCCAAATGAGTGATATTGCGTTTACCCATATTGACCATTGGTTCGATTGCCAAAACTAATCCTTCAATCAACTTAACACCTTGCCCTCTTCGTCCATAATTAGGAACTTCCGGTGCTTCGTGAAGTTGCCTTCCTATTCCATGTCCAACTAATTCTCTGACAACAGAAAAGCCATTTGATTCATTATGTTGTTGAATTGCAAAGGAAATATCTCCTAATCTGTTACCTTCAATCGCTTGTTCAATCCCTTTGTATAATGATTCTTTGGTTATTTTAAGCAATTGAAAAACATCGGGCTTAACTTCTCCCACACAATAAGTATATGCTGAATCTCCAAAAAAGCCATTTGCTTCAACACCACAATCAATTGAAACTATATCTCCATTTTGCAATTCATAATTTCCGGGAAAGCCATGAACCACCTGTTCATTTACCGATATACATAGCGTAAACGGAAAGCCTTGATATCCTTTAAAAGCCGGTTTTGCTTTATTGTCAAAAATATATTCCTCAGCTATTTTATCGAGTAAAATAGTTTTGATACCGGGTCGAATTTTTTTTGCCACTTCTGCATGGGTTTTAGCAACTAATAGGCAACTATGTCGGATTAGCTCAATCTCTTCCTCAGTTTTGTAATATATTTTTTTCGATTTCGACAAGGCAGAAAATTTATTATCTGTGTTTTAATATAATGGAGAATATTGAACCTGTTGAAATTTCCTTCTTTATTAGAACAATAAAGTTTCCCAAGTTATCTAAACCGGGAAACTTTATAGGTCGCAGATTAAATCTGACATTTGTAATATGCTTACTGATAAGCTCCTGCTGCTTGTCTTCCTTTTATACGGGCATTTCCTTTTAATAACCCGTCATAATGACGCATCAGCAAGTGACTTTCAATTTGTTGTAAAGTATCGAGCATTACTGCTACCAAGATTAAAAGTGACGTACCTCCAAAGAAATTTGCAAATTGGCTGTTAATGCCTGCACGGGTAGCAAAAGCAGGTAAAATGGCAATTAAAGCAAGAAAAATCGATCCCGGTAATGTAATCCGGGAAAGAATATCATCAATAAATTCTGCGGTTTTTCTTCCTGGTTTTACTCCCGGTATAAACCCGTTATTGCGCTTCATATCGTCTGCCATCTGAGACGGATTGATGACAAGTGCAGTATAAAAATAGGTAAAAATGATAATCATGAAGAAGAAGACGAAGTTATACCAAAACGAGTTTGCAACGTTTCCGGATTGAAGATTTTGCATAAACTGTGACTCCGGAAAAAATGTAGCAAAAAACGATGGGATAAACATCAGTGCTTGGGCAAAGATGATAGGCATTACGCCGGCAGCATTAATTTTTAAAGGGATAAATTGCCTAACTCCACCATATTGGCGATTACCGACTATTCTTTTTGCATATTGTACGGGTATTCTCCTTGTTCCCTGAACAAGCATAATAGTACCAAACACAATTGCAACCAACATCGCCATTTCAATTACGAAGAAAACCAATCCTCCGCCCGAACCGGTTGCTAATTTGGCTTCTAATTCTGCAACAAGAGCAAAAGGCAGCCTTGCCATAATTCCCACTGAAATCAACAAGGAAATACCATTACCAATACCTTTGTCTGTTATTTTTTCACCTAACCACATACAAAAAATTGTTCCTGCAGTTAAAACTACCACGGTAGAAAGTGTGAATAAAAATGAACTGATAACTATGGCACTGGCAGCTATTGAATGTAAAAAAGTGACGTAACCGATAGCTTGAAATCCGGTAACGGCAATTGTTAAAATTCTGGTGGTTTGGTTAATTTTTCTTCTTCCGCTTTCACCTTCTTTTTGCAATTTCTGAAAATACGGAACAGCCAAAGTCAGCAATTGCATGGCAATTGAAGCTGAAATGTAAGGCATAATGCCTAAAGCAAAGATAGAAGCACGTCCGAAAGACCCGCCCACAAAAATATTTACTAAACCTAAGAGTCCTGAGTTTCCGGAAGTTGCAAGATCGCTCAACCCGTTAGGATCTACACCTGGTAAAACTACATAAGAACCAATGCGGTAAATAAAAATCAACGCTAAAGTGAGAAAAATGCGCCCGCGCAAATCTTCTATTTTATAGATATTGCGAAGTGTATTGATTAAATTTTTCATGCTCGCTTTTGTGTTTTAACTGCCTTGCTGTAAAAGTTACAGCCGTAGTAACTTTTTAAAATCAATCTATAACATTAACAGTTTCCCCAATAATACTAACAGTTCCCCCGGCATCTTCAATAGCTTTTTGGGCAGTTGCGCTAAAAGCGTGAGCATGAACCGTTAAGGCTTTAGTCAATTCTCCATTGGCTAAAATTTTAACTTTATCATCCTGACGAAGGAGGCGAAGTTTACGCATTGTCTCATAATCAATTGTAGAAATTCCATGCTTTTCAGCAACCATTTCCAATTTTGCCAAATCTATTACGGTATAAGAAATACGGTTGACGTTTTTGAATCCTCTTTTGGGCACACGCATTTGAATAGGCGTTTGTCCACCTTCAAAGGCACGTTTTCTCGAATAGCCTGAACGGGATTGACCTCCTTTGTGACCACGAGTACTGGTTCCGCCCCGGCCAGATCCTTGCCCTCTTCCAACTCGTTTTTCCTTATGAATTGCGCCAGATGCAGGCTTTAAATTACTTAGTGTTATCATTTCAGTCTATTTGTTCAACGTTTACTAAATGCAATACTTTATTAACCATCCCTTTAATTTGAGGTGTGGCTGTATGTTCAACCGAGTGGTTTATTTTTCGCAAACCCAAGGCAATCATCGTTCGTTTTTGCCTTTTTGTTTGGTCAATTACACTTTTCTTTTGGGTTATTTTTAGTTTGGTCATTGTAAAGGTTTTTTTATGTATATAGCTTTCAATCGCTACAATTAACCGTTAAATACTTTTTCAACAGACAACGAGCGGCGTTTAGCAACTTCAATTGGACTCCGCAACAATGTTAGCGCTCTAATAGTTGCTTTGACCACGTTATGTGGATTGGATGAACCGAGCGATTTGGCAATTACGTCTGTTACACCGGCGCTTTCCAAAACGGCACGCATAGCTCCACCGGCAATTACACCGGTACCTTTAGCCGCAGGTTTAATAATGACTTTGGCAGCTCCGTATTTAGCAAATTGCGGGTGAGGAATGGAACCATTTTTAATTGGCACCTTCACCATACTTTTTGTTGCATCGTCTTTGCCTTTATCAATCGCTTCTGTAACTTCTCTTGCTTTACCTAAACCTTGACCGACAACACCAGAACCGTCGCCTACAACAACGATAGCAGAAAAACTGAATGTTCTACCACCTTTAGTTACTTTAGCTACGCGGTTGATACCTACGACTTTGTGTTTAACCTCAGTTGTTTCGGTAGCTTTTATTTTTTTATCGTTCTGCATGATTTGCAATGTTTTTTAAAATTTTAACCCGCCTTCACGAGCGCCTTCAGCGATTGCTTTGACTCGTCCGTGATATAAATAGCCTCCGCGATCAAACACAACTCCCTCAATTCCTGCGGCTAATGCGCGCTCTGCAATTAATTTTCCAACCAACTTAGACGAATCCACCTTGCACATTTGCTGAGATGAAATAGCCGGCTCTTTAGATGATGATGAAGCTAATGTAATGCCATTCAAATCGTCAATCAACTGACAATAAATGAACTTATTGCTTCTAAATACCGATAATCTGGGCAATTCTGATGTGCCGGAAACTTTTTTCCGGATTCTGTATCGAATTTTTTGCCTCCTCAGTGTTTTATTGAACGCCATATAATCAGGGAACCTTTAATTTAATATATGAAATATGCTTAAAAAGCAATCAACGAAACTATTTTTTACCTTTACCTCCACCTTTACCGGCAGATTTACCGGCTTTACGCCTGACAAGCTCTCCTGTAAACCGGACACCTTTACCTTTATAAGGTTCTGGTTTGCGCAAGCCGCGGATTTTGGCGGCAACTTGGCCTAACAACTGTTTATCATTGCTTTCCAAAATAACCGTTGGGTTTTGTCCTTTTTCAGAAAGTGTAGATACTTTGATCTCGCGAGGCACTACAAAATAAATTGGATGAGAAAAGCCTAATGCCAATTCTAATACCTGGCCTTTATTGCTTGCCCTATACCCTACACCAACTAATTCCAATTGTTTTTTAAAGCCTTCAGAAACACCACTTACCATATTGTTTAATAACGACCGGTAAAGCCCGTGCAATTCACGATGGCGTTTTTGGTTAGTTGGGCGATTGACAGTAACTACTCCGTCTTCCATCTTAATCTCTATATCCGGATCAATTGCCTGATGCAATTCGCCCTTAGGACCTTTGACTATCACTTTACTTGCCGATTTATCATATTTAAAATCTACTCCTTTGGGGAGGGTAATCGGCATTTTTCCTATACGAGACATTCTAGTAAACTTTAAAAAATTAGTAAACAAAACACAATACCTCGCCGCCAACATTCAGGTTACGAGCTTCCTTATCAGTCATTACTCCTTTGGAAGTGGAAACAATAGCAATTCCTAATCCATTCATCACCCTTGGTAAATCATCCGAACCTTTATATTGTCTTAATCCCGGACGGCTAAAACGTATGAGTTTAGTAATGGCAGATTCTTTGGTATATGGATCATATTTTAACGCTATTTTAATAGCGCCTTGTCCATTTTCTGTTTCTTCAAACTTATAACGGTGAATATAGCCTTGCTCATACAAAATCTCTGTCATTCTCTTTTTCAAATTAGAAGACGGAATTTCGACCACCCGATGCCGGGCCATAATGGCATTGCGGATACGCGTTAAAAAATCACCTATGCTGTCTGTTACTGCTGACATATCTGATAACTGAATATTAAATGCGCCAAAGCGCGAATGAACAGGTTTAATAAATTTACCAACTCGCTTTTCTTACTCCCGGAATTTTACCATAAGAGGCCAATTCTCTGAACTTCAAACGTGAAATTCCAAAGTGCCGGATAAATGCCCTTGGTCGTCCTGTCAAGCTGCATCTGTTTCGCAAGCGAACAGGTGAAGCATTTCGGGGCAGTTTGTCTAACTCATCGTAGTTGCCTTCTGCTTTGAGTTTTGCCCTTTTCTCGGCATATTTAGCAACAAGTTGCTCACGTTTAAGTTGTCTGGCTATAATGGAAATCTTAGACATCGGCTTGTTCGGTTTTTTTGTTTTTGAATGGCATTCCCAATTCTGAAAGCAAAGCATACGCTTCTTTATCGCTTTTGGCAGAGGTAACAAAAGTTACGTCATACCCACAAATTCGGCTGATTTTATCAATTTCTATTTCAGGGAAAATAATTTGTTCAGTAACTCCCATAGTATAGTTTCCACGTCCATCAAAACTTTTATCATTGATGCCCCGAAAATCGCGAACCCGCGGTAAAGCTATGGTAACCAAACGGTCTAAAAATTCCCACATAATATCTCCTCTAAGAGTCGTTCTGACACCGATGGGCATTTCCTCGCGCAATTTAAAATTTGAAATTGACAAACGCGCTTTGGTAGGTACAGCTTTTTGCCCGGCGATTGTTGTAAGCTCTTTAATAGCTGTATCTATCAGTTTTTTATCAGCTACTGCTGCGCCTACACCCTGATTGATGCAAATCTTCAAAAGCTTCGGTACTTGCATCACTGAAGTGTAATTAAACTGTTCTTTTAATTTGCTGACAACAGTTTTTCTATATGTTTCTTTAAGTCTTGGTGTGTAAGTCATTAGTTTAGTTCCTCCCCACTTTTTTTAGCGTAACGGATAATTTTCCCTTCATTAACTTTTCGCCCAACTCTGGTTGGTTTTCCTGATTTTGGGTCAACCAACATCAGATTAGATAAAGTAATGGGGGCTTCCATTTCAATAATTCCACCATTAGGGTGTTTTGCAGAAGGTTTGGCATGTTTAACCACCATATTCACTCCTTCAACAATAGCCTTCCCTTTCTCAGTATCAATAGACAACACTCTACCGGAAACTCCTTTGCTGTCCCCTGCAATAACGATGACGTTATCACCTTTTTTTATTTTAAATTTTGGCTTAAAGCGCTTTTGCAGTTTAGGCCTGTTTTGACTTTTCATAGATCAAAATTTCTGTCTTTTTATAAAAACACCAACTATTACTTAAATGACTTCAGGGGCTAACGAAGCAATCCTGGTAAATCCCCTGTCACGCAATTCACGGGCAACAGGTCCAAAGATACGTGTTCCACGCAAATCACCGGCATTGTTTAACAAAACAACCGCGTTATCATCAAACCTGATATAGCTTCCATCTTTGCGACGAACCTGCTTCTTAGTTCTGATAACAACTGCTTTGGAAACAATTCCTGCTTTAACGTTTCCAGATGGAAGTGCGTCTTTTACACTAACGACAATTTCATCTCCCAAAGAAGCATATCGTTTTCTTGTTCCTCCTAAAACCCTAATACATAGCACCTCTTTGGCACCGCTATTGTCTGCTACTCTGAGTCGGCTTTCTTGTTGAATCATGGCACTTATTATTTTGCTCTTTCAATAATTTCCACTAATCGCCAGCTTTTGGTTTTACTTAGCGGACGGGTCTCCATAATGCGCACTACATCTCCAATGTTACACTCGTTTTTCTCGTCGTGTGCGGCATATTTTTTACTCTTTTTAATAAATTTTCCATAGATAGGATGTTTTACCTTCCTTTCTACCAAAACGGTAATGGTTTTTTGCATTTTATTGCTGGCTACCACACCTGTACGCTGCTTTCGCAAATTCCTTTCTGTCATTGTCATCTTATGCAGATTTTACTTTTATGATATGCTATGCGTTACGCTTGGTTTTTAATTTCTCTGGCGCGTAACTCGGTTTTAATGCGGGCAATATCTCTTCTGAGCTTCAACAGCACGTTGGTGTTTTCAATAGGAGATACGGCATGGTTAAACCGGAGTTTTTGCAACCGCATTACTTCTTCTCTTTCCTTATCCAATAGTTCGTCGGTGGAAAGATCTTTAAAATTGATTTTTACTTTTTTCGCCATGACTTCTACAAAAAGTTATTATTCCTGAAAATCTCTTCTAACAATAAATTTGGTCTTGATGGGAAGCTTTTGAGAAGCCAAACGCAAAGCT
Source organism: Sphingobacteriales bacterium (assembly GCA_016700115.1). Lineage (NCBI taxonomy): Bacteria > Pseudomonadati > Bacteroidota > Sphingobacteriia > Sphingobacteriales > Sphingobacteriales bacterium. The sequence continues at coordinate 5,636,652 of CP064999.1, forward strand.
TCCTGAGCTATTTCCAAGGACACACCTTCGATTTCAAACATAATTCTGCCGGCTTTTACAACTGCCACCCATTGATCGTGCGCACCTTTACCTTTACCCATCCGCACTTCTAAAGGTTTTTTGGTAATGGTTTTATCAGGAAAAATTCTGATCCATACCTTTCCCTCTCTTTTCATGTAACGCGTCAACGCTACCCGTGCAGACTCAATCTGTCTGTTGGTTATCCAATAACTGTCCAAAGACTTTAATCCGAAAGAGCCGAAAGCAAGAGAAGCGCCTCTGTGAGCATCTCCTTTCATTCTGCCCTTCTGCATTTTCCTGTATTTTGTCCTTTTGGGCTGTAACATCGTTTGTTCTTTTTAATGGCCTCTCTTTAAAGGCCGGCACTCTGAAAAATTATACTACAATAAATTTCTTCTTAACTATTCTGTCCTTTGCGACGATTGTTATTATTATTTCCCATTCCGCCGCTTCTGGGTCCTCGTTTTTTGTCTTTTGACGATTGTTCAGGAGCTAAATCGCGTTTCACTAAAATTTCTCCCCGGCAAATCCACACTTTAATGCCAATTTTACCATAAACCGTTTGGGCTTCTTTCAAAGCATAATCTATATCTGAACGAAAAGTATGGAGCGGCGTTTTGCCGTCTTTTATCTCTTCGCTACGAGCCATCTCTGCACCACCTAAACGACCGGAAATTCTAACTTTTATTCCCTCTGCACCTGCTCTCATAGTTGCACCGGTTGCTGTTTTAATTGCACGGCGATAATTGACCCTGGACTCAATTTGTTTGGCTATATTTTCTGCAACTATGCTGGCATCTAAATCCGGTGTCCGGATTTCGGAGATGTTTATCTGAACATCTTTTTTGGTCAGCCTTTTTAATTCATCTTTTACACGGTCAACCTCTCCACCACCTTTTCCAATGATAATACCCGGTCTTGATGTGTGAATGTAAATGGTTACTCTTTTAAGAGTGCGCTCGATTACAATTCTTGCAATACCGCCTTTAGCGATACGCGCATTCAGATATTGTCTGATTTGCTCGTCTTCGCGTAGTTTTTCCGGAAAAGTAGAGGGGGGTGAAAACCAATTGGAATCCCAACCTCTGATGTATCCTAACCTATGTGATATTGGGTTTACTTTCTGTCCCATAAATTTGTTTATTTCTTAGATGCCGGTTTAAGCCTGAATTAATTTTTAACGGTTTCTGCGTCCAAAACGATAGTAATATGGTTGGAACGTTTGCGAATTCGGTGTGCACGACCATGCGGAGCCGGTCGAAATCTTTTTATCATTCGGCCACTGTCAACCATAATTCGTTTTACATACAGCGAGCCTTCCTCAAGGCCTGCGTCGGAATTGTTTTGTCGGTTAGCAATTGCCGATAGCAACAACTGTGTCAGAGGTTTTGAGGCAACTTGCTTAGAAAATTTAAGCAATTTCAACGCATCTTCCACTTTTTTACCCCTGATCACATCAGCCAGAAGTCTCATCTTCCGGGGAGAGGTAGGATAATTTTTCAAACTTGCATTCGTTTCCATGTGCCAGCTATAGTTTATTCGCTTTTACTTAAATAATTTTAAACAATTTGCCTATTTCTTTTTGGCAGCATGTCCTTTAAAGTTACGGGTCGGGGCAAACTCACCCAATTTATGCCCTACCATATTTTCCGTTACATACACAGGGATAAATTTGTTTCCATTGTGTACGGTAAATGTCAGACCTACGCAATCAGGAATAATCATTGATGCACGAGACCAGGTCTTAATGACCGACTTTTTCTTGCCAACATTTGCTGCTTCAATTTTTTTGAGCAGTTTATGGTGAATATAAGGTCCTTTTTTTAAGGAGCGAGCCATAACTATTTACTTTTCTTTCTATTGTTAATAATTAGTCTGGAAGACGGTTTGTTTCTGTTTCTGGTTTTTTGCCCTTTGGCATACAAGCCTGTGCGTGAGCGGGGGTGACCTCCTGAAGCACGACCTTCTCCACCACCCATTGGGTGATCTACCGGGTTCATGGCAACTCCCCGTACTCTTGGACGAATACCAAGCCATCTTTTGCGGCCGGCTTTACCAAGTCTTTCAAGGTTGTGGTCTGAATTTGAAACAGTTCCTATAGTCGCAACACATTCAAGCAATACCATGCGGGTTTCGCCTGAAGGCAATTTCAAAATGGCATATCTTCCGTCTTTAGCTGCCAATTGTGCATAAGTTCCGGCACTTCTTGCCATAACACCACCTCTACCGGGTGTTAACTCAACATTATGGATAACAGTTCCCAAAGGTATGTACCGCAATTTGAGAGAGTTTCCAACATCGGGTGAAATATCGGCTCCATCGCCGGAGACAACAGTTTGCCCAACTTTTAAACCTTCGGGAGCCAATATATATCTTTTTTCTCCATCAACATAAAACAACAAGGCAATAAATGCACTTCTGTTCGGATCGTATTCGATGGAATTTACTTTTGCAGGCACGTTGTTTTTATCGCGCTTAAAATCAATAAAGCGGTAACGTTTTTTGTGTCCCCCTCCTTTTTGTCTTACCGACATCCGCCCTTGATTGTTTCTTCCTCCCGATTTAGAAATACCGGTTACCAAACTTTTTTCCGGTTTATCAACCGTCAGCTCGGTAAAAGTATTGGCTATTCTGAAACGAGAGCCGGGGGTAATGGGATTTAATTTTTTAGTTGCCATAGTACAAATAGGATAGTTATCGGTTATCCTGAAACCTTATTTTTTAGCTTGTTATTTTAGTAGCTTAAATTTCAGCGTAAAAATCAATTGTGTCTGAAGAAGCAAGGGTGATAAAAGCTTTTTTGACAGATTTGGTTCTTCCTTCAACGACCCCTTTTTTGGTAAAGCGCGAGCGAACCCTGGTTGGAGAAATGACGGTATTGACTTCTACCACTGTAACTCCATACATAGCTTCAATTGCTTTACGTATTTCTATTTTGTTGGCCTTTTTATCAACGACAAAGCAATATTTGTTTTGTTTGTCGGTGAGTTTTGCCGTTTTTTCTGTAACCAAAGGTTTAATCAATATATCTCGCGACATGACTTAAATAGTTTAGCCCTTTATCAGGATGTTAATTTTCAGAACCGGTAAATGACTTAGCCGCACTTTCGGTTAAGATTAATGTGTTGGTATTCAAAATAGAATAAGTATTGAGTAATTTAGCTGTAGCAATCTTGGCGTTTGGAATATTGCGCAAAGACAGGTGAACATTTTTAGCTACATTGTTCAACACTAACAATGTTTTTTTACTGCCAAGCCCTAAAGAATCAAGAACTTTTACATACTCTTTTGTCCGTGGTTGCGCAAAATCAAAGTCTTCAACAATCACAATTCTATTGTCTTGTGCAAGAACTGACAGTGCAGAATTTCTGGCTAAGGATTTAACCTTTTTATTCAATTTAAAGCTATAGTCCCGGGGACGAGGTCCGAAAATTGTTCCTCCTCCTTTAAACATCGGATTTTTTAAACTTCCTGCTCGAGCACCTCCGGTACCTTTCTGGCGTTTGATTTTGCGGGTAGAACGGGAAACTTCCCATTTTTCTTTGGTTTTGTGCGTTCCCTGACGTTGAGCTGCCAAATATTGTTTTACCGAAAGGTACATAACATGCTCGTTTGGCTCTAAGCCAAAAACCTCATCCGGCAATTCGACCGTTCTACCGGTATCTTGTCCGTTTATATTTAAAATATTGCGTACCATATAGTCCTATTTCACTTCAATGATTATGTATGAACCTTTAGCGCCGGGTACAGCACCGCCCACTAACACTAAGTTTTTATCTTCTAAAATTTTAACCAGCTTCAAATTATTGACTTTTACGCGGTCAGATCCCATTCTTCCTGCCATTCTTATTCCCTTGAATACGCGGGAAGGATATGAAGCTGAACCAATAGAACCTGCAGCTCTTAACCGGTTATGCTGACCATGTGTCTGTCCGCCAACTCCACTGAAACCATGTCGTTTTACAACACCCTGAAATCCTTTACCTTTAGAGGTGCCAACAACAGTTATTTTTTTAACGCCATTGAGCATACTGACATCAAATGTGTCGCCTAAATTGGCCGGAACATCAAAGTTTCTGAATTCTTTTACCAAACGCTTCGGAGTAACACCTGCTTTTTTGAAGTGTCCCTTTAATGGGGCTGAGGTGTTTTTCTCTTTTTTATCGTCAAAACCAAGTTGCACAGAATTATAACCGTCTGTTTCAACAGTTTTTACCTGAGTAACATAGCAGGGCCCTACTTCGAGAACCGTACATTGAACCTGCTTTCCTGAATCATCAAAAAAGCTGGTCATCCCTATTTTTTTGCCAATCAGACCTTTCATGGTATTTTACACTTTAATTTCAACGTCAACGCCGCTAGGCAATTCTAATTTCATCAGCGCATCAATAGTTTTAGGAGTTGAACTGTAAATATCAAGCAATCGCTTGTAAGTACACAACTCAAACTGCTCACGCGCTTTCTTATCAACGTGAGGGGATCGTAGAACCGTAAATATCTTTTTCTCTGTGGGCAGAGGAATTGGTCCCGATACCGCAGCACCGGTAGAACGCACGGTTTTAACAATTTTTGCCGAAGACTTGTCTATTAAGTTGTGGTCATAAGATTTCAACTTAATCCTGATTCTTTGTGTTGTCATTCTAATTCAACTTTTACATTACCTTTAGCCTTTGCAATTACTTCTTCGGCGATAGATGCCGGTGCAGGGGCGAAATGCGAAAACTCCATACTCGAAGTCGCACGTCCCGATGTTATTGTACGCAACGAAGTTACATAGCCAAACATTTCCGACAACGGAACTTTAGCTTTGATTACCTGTGCATTGTTTTTCATGTCAATACCCTCCATAATACCACGACGACGGTTCAGGTCCCCCATCACATCACCGGTATATTCATCTGGAGTTACTACTTCTAATTTCATAATTGGCTCCAATATCTGTGCTCCGGCTTGCTTAGTAGCCGTTCTGAAAGCCAGTTTCGCCGCCATTTCGAATGAAAAAGCATCAGAGTCAACCGCATGGAAACCTCCGTCATATAAACGAACACAAAGCGATTCCATCTGATACCCTGCCAAAGGTCCGTTCTTCATTGCGAGTTCAAATCCTTTCTGTACGGAAGGGATAAACTCACGAGGAATAGATCCTCCGACAATTTCGTTAAGGAACTGAAGTCCGGGTTTAATTTCACCGGTTTCAGCATCCGGTTTTGCAGGCATTACTTCCAAAGATATTTTTGCGTATTTACCTCTACCACCGGTTTGTTTTTTATACACTTCTGTATGGTCATAACTGCGGGTAATCGCTTCTTTATAGTTTACCTGAGGTGCGCCCTGATTACATTCTACTTTAAATTCGCGTCTGAGGCGGTCAACAATGATTTCAAGGTGCAATTCACCCATTCCGCTGATAACGGTCTGTCCGGTTTCTTCGTCATACCGCACTTTAAAGGTGGGATCTTCTTCAGCAAGTTTTGAAAGTCCGTTCCCAAGTTTATCAATATCTTTTTGAGTTTTTGGCTCAATTGCCAATGAAATTACGGGCTCAGGGAAATTCATGCTTTCGAGCACAATCGGATGCTCAGGGCTGCAAATTGTATCTCCTGTTTTCACGTCTTTAAAACCGACCCCTGCTCCAATATCGCCACATTCTACGGCTTCAATCGGATTTTGCTTATTGGCATGCATCTGATAAATTCGGGAAACACGGTCTTTTTTTCCGGTTCTTGTATTTAAAACCTGTCCACCAGCTTCCAAACGTCCGGAATAGACCCGGAAGAATGTCAAACGACCCACATAAGGATCGGTTGCAATTTTGAATGCTAAGGCTGCGAAAGGCTCTTTTACATCAACTTTGCGGGTAGTTGGTTCGTCTGTATCAGGGTTCATGCCTTCGATAGCAGGTTTGTCTAATGGCGAAGGCAAAAACTTGATAACACCATCCAACATAGCCTGAACACCTTTGTTTTTGAAAGACGAACCACACATCATTGGAATGATAGACATATCAATAGTCGCCTTGCGAATGGCATTGTTGATTTCGTCTTCAGTAATTGAATCCGGATCATCGAAAAACTTTTCGAGAATCCCATCATCATAGTCAGCAACAGCTTCCAACATCTTTTGACGGTAATCGGCAACCACCTCTTCGAGGTCTTCCGGAATAGGGATTACTTTATACGTCATTCCCTGGGTATCATCATCCCAAATAATGGCTTCGTTGCGAATAAGGTTAACCACCCCTCTGAAAGTTTCTTCTGCACCAATCGGAATTTGAATGGGAATCGGATTAGCACCCAATACTTCACGAACCTGTTTGACCACTTCGAGGAAGTCTGCTCCGGTTCTGTCCATTTTGTTTACAAAGCCAATTCTAGGTACATTATATCGGTTGGCCTGACGCCAAACTGTTTCAGACTGAGGTTCAACACCACCAACGGCGCAAAACAAAGCAACCACCCCATCCAGTACACGCAAAGATCGCTCTACTTCAACAGTAAAATCTACGTGGCCGGGTGTATCAATAATATTGATTTGATAGTCCTGATCTTGAAATTTCCATGCTGTACGAGTAGCAGCCGAGGTAATCGTAATACCGCGTTCCTGCTCTTGCTCCATCCAGTCCATTGTAGCACCACCTTCATGCACTTCTCCCATTTTGTGAATAATACCCGTGTAATAGAGTATTCTTTCCGTTGTGGTCGTTTTACCTGCATCAATATGCGCTGCAATTCCGATGTTTCTCGTATATCTTAAATCTCGTGCCATTTTACTAATCTGTTAGTCAAAAATCAAAAAATATTTATAACTATTATTATTTCTGTTAAACTCTGAAGTGCGCAAAAGCTTTGTTTGCCTCAGCCATACGATGTGTTTCATCTTTCTTTTTAACAGATGCGCCTTCGTTTTTAGATGCAGCGACAATTTCAGAGGCTAATTTGTGAGCCATAGATTTGCCGGTGCGTTTTCTGGAATAGGTAATCAACCATTTCATACCTACAGATACTCGTCTTTCAGGCCTGATTTCGCTGGGAATCTGGAATGTTGCTCCACCTATACGGCGGCTTCGAACCTCGACAGAAGGCATAATATTGTTTAATGCTTTCTTCCACAATTCGTAACCGTTTTCCTGAGACATCCCTTCAGCCATTTCTACTGCATCGTAAAAAATTTTATAAGAGACACTTTTTTTGCCTTCCCACATCATCATATTTACGAACCGCGTTACCTGAGTATCGTTGAACTTAGGATCCGGCAGAAGTATTCTCTTTTTTGGTTTTGCCTTGCGCATATCGTTTCTATCTCTGTTTATTGATGGATTTACTTAAACCTGTTTTATTTTTTCTTTCCGCCTTTAGCCGGTGCTGCTGCAACTGCTCCTTTTTTAGGACGTTTAGCGCCATACTTTGAACGACCTTGTCTTCTTTTGTCCACTCCTCCGGTATCTAAGGTGCCCCTTACAATATGATAACGAACTCCGGGAAGGTCTTTTACCCTGCCTCCGCGGATAAGGACAATCGAGTGTTCCTGCAAATTATGTCCTTCGCCGGGAATATATGCAATCACCTCAATTTGATTGGTAAGACGAACTTTGGCAACTTTGCGAAGTGCTGAATTCGGCTTTTTAGGAGTGGTCGTATATACTCTCGTACAAACACCCCTTCTTTGTGGGCATTTATCCAAAGCTCTGGATTTACTTACCGAAACAATCGGCTCCCTTCCGTTTCTAATCAACTGTTGTATTGTAGGCATGTGTAACCCTTAATTTTAAAGTCGTTCAATTTTGCGAAAGCTCTAACACCTTCGCGACGTTTTAGTATATAAATTCTGTTTCTGTTTTTTTCGCCCAATTAAATGGCATCTGTTCTCAGGTTTTCACCACTTAAAAGTGAAAAAAAGTTAAGAAAGATGCCTTCAAGAAAAGCGAGTGCAAAGATACGCATTTAAAATGTGCTATTCCAACTTTTTTTGTAAAAAAATACAAAATTTTGGTTGGCATTTTAAAACTATAAACTCAGTTGCACAAACATATTCTCAATCTCCTCAGACATTCAGTTTTCATGGTTTAACTTAGCATGTTCACCGAATACCTTATTATATATATAGCGTGTTTTAAAAACACTCTAATGAACTGAAAAAGAAGTTGGATTCAATCACCGCATTTTCATCTGAATCAGAACCGTGTACTGCATTTTCACCAACATTGGTACCATAAAGGTTTCTGATAGTTCCTGCTTCTGCTTTTGACGGGTCAGTACTTCCTATCAATGTTCTGAATGATTCAACGGCATTGTTTTTTTCTAAAACCAAAGCTACAATAGGTCCTGAAGACATAAAAGACACTAATTCACCATAAAAAGGGCGTTCTTTATGAACAGCATAAAATTCACCGGCTTTTTCATTGGTTAGCTTCGTGTATTTCATTGCGACAATTCGAAATCCTGCAGCATTCATTTGTGCTAAAATTGCACCTGCATGATTGCTTTTAACTGCATCCGGCTTAATCATTGAAAATGTTCTGTTGCCCGTCATTTCAGCTTTTTTTATTCGTTTTACTTTTTAATTGAAGAAAAAATTGGAAGTTTTTCTCCGAACAGGGCTGCAAAGGTATAAAAGAATCCGTTCTGTTAATCAGATATTTTTTCATTTTTTTTAAGAGTTTATTAAAAAATCAGAACTTTGCCTTTGAAACCTCCATCTTTACAACCCTTTATCTTATTTATCCGGTTGTATCCCTTTTTATAAATCAATCCTAACTTACTGACATGATCGAAATACAACAGATAAATGATTTATTAAACTCCCCTAAAAATATTGTCATCGTAACACATACCGGCCCTGATGGCGATGCCATAGGTTCTTCAATGGGGATGTATCACTTTTTGAACAACTTTGGTCATCAGGTTAAAGTTATCGTACCTAATGCTCCTCCTTCTTTTTTATCTTTTTTGACCCAAGCAGATGCTGTTTTGAATTTTGAGGAAAATGAAGAAGCTGGTGCTAATCTGATAAGTAGCGCGGACTTGTTATTTGTGTTGGATTTTAACACTGCATCGCGCGCTAAGGGAATGGATACATTATTGACCAATTCTGCAGCAGTCAAATTGATGATTGATCATCATCTGCTGCCAGACTTTCCTGCCGATTTCTCAATTTGTGATTCCAAGGCAAGCTCTACCGCCGAGCTTGTGTACCGGTTCATTTCGTTGTTGGGCAAGAGAGATTTCATTGGCAAATCTATTGCTGATGGTTTATATACCGGAATTTGTGCCGACACAGGCAGGTTTAAGTACAATATCACTCCGGAGGCTTTTAAGATTGCCGCTTTTTTAATGGAACAAGGAGCAGATATCGAATTCATTAATGAACAAATTTTTGACAGTTTTACTGAAAACAGACTGAGATTTTTGGGGTATTGCATCACCCAAAAACTAAAAGTTTTTCCCGAATTCAGTACTGCAATTATATCAGTTACCAATGAGGACATGGAGCTTTTTCAGTATAAATCCGGAGACATGGAGGGCATTGTAAACTATCCGCTTAGTATTAGTTCGGTCAGATTTAGCGCTTTGGTCAAAGAAGACAAAGATGTAACACGTTTGTCCCTCCGCTCAAAAGGTGATTTTCCGGTCAACGAGTTTGCAGCAAAATTTTTTAACGGTGGTGGGCATAAAAATGCGGCAGGAGGATCTTCAACCCTTTCGGTCGAAGAAACGGTCAATAAAATTATTGAAAAACTACCCTTCTATACCGATGAACTCTCTCCCACCCTTTTTGCCGTTTAAGGATTGAGTATTTTTTGTTGCGATGTAAGCAAGATAAAACCCCAGGTAATATCAAGTTTTCTAATTTAAATTATTGTACTGATAAAACGCCTTTTGTACTCATGTTGGTTTACAATTTAGTAAGTTTAGTCTTGTTTCGTTAAATCACATGAAAAATGGATATGCGAACCATAAAAACCCCATTCAGAGAATTTAGGAGTAGAATAGGTAAAGCGAGCGAAACTGTGCATGATTGACATGCAGCCCAAAATCTTCTACCAACTCAATGCCGTTATATTGATAATTGTTCGCCTCTACCCCAACCGATGCTTCAAAGTTAGGAGATAGTTTTTGGATGGGCAAGCCTTGTTACCCCTAAATCCCCTGCAGGGGACTTTTTGCTTGCTTCGTAGGGGAAGCTGTGGGTTAAGGGGTAAACAATAAACGGTTTTGTACAGTCTGTTTTATTGATTCAAACACTGCTTTTGTATCTGCTATAACCGCTTCATTCGTAAAACGTATGACTTTAATTCCGAGTTGTTCCAGTTCTGCAGTACGAGCAACATCGTATTGGTACTGTTCTTTAATTTGGTGGATGGAACCGTCAATTTCAACAACCAAACCTGCCTGATGGCAATAAAAGTCGGCGATAAAATATAAAAGGGGGTGTTGTCTTCTGAATTTGACCCCACAACATTGGTTTTTGCATAGGTACTGCCAAAGCATCGCTTCTGCAGGAGTAGGGTTTGTACGTAGTGTTTTTGCATATTGAAACAACTATGGTGGGGCATTTGCAAATTGGTTATCAGGTTTGTTTTCGGGTTCCATGGGTTCAGTATATGATTTTAATTTTGGTGAAGTTGGTAAATAAAATAATGAATTGTATTGTTGCCTAAACATTGTCTGTATTTACTAACACTTGATAGTATAAACATATTTAAGTCCCCTTCAGGGGATTTAGGGGTAGAAAAGGGTCAAGCGTGCGAAACAGGGCATGATTGACCTGCAACCCAAAATCTTCTACCAACTCAATGCCATTGTATTGGTAGTTGTTGGCTTCCACCCCAACCGGTGCTTCAAAGTTAGGGCTTAGTTTTTGGATGGGCAAGCCGAAAGGATAATAATGCGCTTCCTGTATAGTTTTGGCTTGGTTCAGGGCGGCATCGTGGTAGCAATAGACCCGTCCGTTGCCCAAGTGGTCTTTCAGGGTGTATTCAACACGCCCACCTTCAAGCAGGTTGATGCGCCCTTCTTCGTGGTAATAGCCTTCCATTTCTTCGTTCAGATATTCTAAGCCGAGTACATAATCGCGAATCTTTGCAGCTTTCTCTGTCGGGTTCTACCACCGGTGGGTTGGTGCGTATGGGTGGGGTGCCGGTTTGTATATAGGTTTGCTGTATGGCAGTTTGTATTTTAATGTTGGTGGCGACGTAGTAGTCTATAATGTCAAGGTGGCTTCTGCTGGGGTTCGGTTGGTGCTGATGTGTTTGATGCGCTCGCTTTGGTGGCGGCGTTCGTCTATATATTCGGGGCGTTTTACATCAGATATGACGATTGTGGTAGTATCACTTATTCGCCGTTCACAGGTTCGTTTTTGGAGTTTACGGCCGGTAGCATCGTAAATCTAAGTGATGGTTTTTCTATCTACATATGTTGAGATGGTTGTATTACTTGAAAAGTTAGTTTTTGAATAATGCTACAATCTTTGCTTTTTTTTTCTGCAGCAAAATTTAGCAACAAAAAATACTTAATTTATTTTATTTCAGAAAACTCTCTCTTTAAAAATTTCAATTCTACACCATTGAAGTAATATATTTCAATAAAATATGGATGAAAATCAATCATCCAGTCATTATTGTTGTTTTTATACCATTCTAATTTAAAGGTATCAATCTTGCTCGCTTCTTCAAAAAACAAACTTACAATTGAAGGGCAATTATTATAAACGCGTGTATCAATTAAAAATTGTCTATCCAAGCCCTTAATAATTCTAAATTTTTCTAAAAGTCTTTTGTCTAAAAAATTTGAATCATTAAAAAGAGTAAAGCTGCCACCTATAATTTTAAAAGCAAAGAAAGAACTATCATTTCTACAAAAGCTATTTATTATTACGCTATAATTTACAGCATATTTTCTGCCTATATTTACGTATTGTTCAAATACTTCTAGTGAATGTTCAATTTCAGTTAATATTGGTAATATTGTAGAGTCAGAAATTGCTACTTGACTTAGTAAAATATTTTGCAAATAAAAATGATAATTATCGTCCACAACCTCACGCAATTTCAAGTGTTTTGAGCAAGATGAAATAATGCCTATATGGATAAGCATGGACATAAAAACAACAACCTATATTTGAAAATCATGCCTTAATATGGTTTGGTATTATTATTAAAATAAAGGATGAATTTGGCTAAAGGTGCATATTGGCGCATTTTCTCTGCAAATTTTTCATCCTCTTGAGACGGTATTAACCTTGAAGTATCAAACATCACATTGGTTCTGGGATGACTATGCTTGTGATAAATTAATCCGAATGGATTTCTTTCTAAATGCATACTACCAACAGGTTCACTATCATAAGTATGGGATGTATAAATTTTAGTATTCTTAAAGTTTTCGTAGCCTTCATCTGTTTGGAAAATTGACCATTCGACATCTGTGTTGTCTGCTAAAAATTTAAACAATTTATTCGCATCCTCATCATTTCCGCCAAAATCAATATTGGTATATTCAGTAATCTCCTCCTTATTTCCTACAGATACTTTAGCTGATTTAACACTTGCCTGTTTTAATACATTTTTTTTAACTTCAGTCTTTTGATTTTTAATTTCTCCTTTTTTATCAAGTTTTACTTTTTCTCCAACTACCAACATATCGACTTCATTGCCATTTTCGTCATAATACTTTTTGTCGTCTATTTTAGTTATTACACCATCAGGGGTTACACCATATGTTTCAAGAAGTCCATTGTCATCTTTAAACAACAAAGGATTATCTAATCCAAACCTGTATGGTGTCCATCCGGGAGCAAGTTCTGCCAAAGGATCTATCTGCCACCATCGCCCTATTTGTGGGTCAAGTGTTCGAAAAGCCGCATGATTGACGTGTAGGCCAAAATCTTCTACTAACTCAATGCCATTGTATTGATAGTTGTTCGCCTCTACTCCAACCGATGCTTCAAAGTTAGGGCTTAGTTTTTGGATGGGTAAGCCGAATGGATAATAATGTGCTTCCTGTATGGTTTTGGCTTGGTGCAGGTTGGCATCGTAGTAACAAAAGACCCGTCCGTTGCCCAAGTGGTCTTTTAAGTTGTATTCTATCCGCCCGCCTTCTAACAGGTTGATGCGCCCTTCTTCGTGGTAGTAGCCTTCTTTTTCTTTGTTCAGATATTCTAAGCCGAGAACGTAGTCGCGAATGTTGCAACTTTCCCTGTCCGGTTCTACTGTAGGCGGGTTGGTGCGGACGGTAGGCTCGCCTACTTGGGTATAGGGTTGCTGTATGGCGGTTTGTATTTTGGTGTTGGTAGCGTTGTAGTAGTCTATGATGTCTAAAGTGGTTTCGGCGGGGGTGCGGTTGGTGCTGACATGTTTGATGCGCTCGCTTTGGTGGCGGTGTTCGTATATTCAGTCGAAATGTTTAGCATTTGATATGACGATTTAGATTCTACATATTTAAAGATTCTTTATTCTTTTAGACAGGCTGTCTTGCCAACCTTGTGAATTTATTTTTGATAAATATTTTTCAACTACTTCATTATAACGATTGACACTCTCAATGACTGCTTCATTGATTTCACAATTTAAAAAGTTGTATTGAAAGCCATATTGTGAAGCAATCTTGTTCATCTCCTCAGAACTGTATGCGGGCAATCCTAAATGATAAATTTGAATAATGCCGTTCTCAATATCTTCTTTTGCATTTGTGTTATCGAAAATTAGTTCAGCAGCATTAACACCACCCAACAAAAGTCTGATTTTTTTTCCTAAAGTTCTACCTTTTAATTTTAATATTGTATCAAAAGGAGCATAACCTACTTTTGATATTTCAATTATCAGGCTGTCGTGACTTGTTGGCAATTCAAATTTAAACTGTCCTTTGTCGTTTGTGTTTGCCCCTCCAATAACTTTGGTTTTTGACTTCGCAATTACATTTACAAATCCCAAAGGGGCACCTGTTTCTTTGGAGCAAACAACACCTTCTATAACATTTTGAACTTTACAATTAAAGTTCAGTAAAAGAATAAGAATGATTGAGATAAATTTATTCATTTTCAATATCAATTTTTGGAAGGGCTTTATTATTTATCAACTTGTTTATGTCGCTCTGGTTAGGAAGGTCATTACGAGAATATGAGCCAATTCCTTTTTTCGCATCATCATTATCAAAAAATAGTGTGTGAAATATTTCATGTATTTGGTTTCGCTCGGAGTCATACTTTTCATTCATTAGTATCAGTTTATGATCCTGAGTTACTCCACCCGTAACTTTAATTACACCACCATTTTCTCTTTCTGTAAATAAATTTGGATGGGTCTGTTCGTTGCCTCTTTGAAAAGTATTTCCAATTGGTACTCCTTCAAATTGTTCATTGATGGCTTTAGATGACAATTCAAATGAATGCCCACCTTCTTTAAATTGTAAATCAAATTGCACTGAAAATCCTTCATATTGTCCTTCTGAAACTGATAAACCTAATCCGTTCAAAGTCGAATTGATATCACTTTGCATCGAAGTTACTTGTTCAGATGTATATGCAGTGCTTGCAATATTGTTTGATGGAATGGTTTGTGTATAATAAATTGCTTTTATCGTAATTGTTTTGTTTTTTTGATCTATGGCAGCAACTCCTTCCCTTCCATCTGGGTCTATCAACTTCACAGGATTTCCCAAAACATAGTTATACCCGCTCCAAGCATAAAATTTCTCCGCCAAAGGATCTATCTGCCCCCATCTGCCGATTTGCACATTGTACCACCTTGCCCCGTAATCCATCCATTGCAAGCCAAAATCGTCGTTCAGTTCTTTGCCGTTGTACTGGTAGTTGTTGGCTTCCACCCCAACCGGTGCTTCAAAATTAGGGGAAAGTTTTTGGATGGGCAAGCCGAAGGGATAATAATGCGCTTCCTGTATGGTTTTGGCTTCGTTTTCGGCGGCATCGTAGTAGCAATAGACCCGCCCGTTGCCTAAGTGGTCTTTTAAGGTGTATTCTTTCCGCCCGCCTAACTGCTTTTGAAGTTACTTTTCCCTGATAAATATTTTACTACTTCTTTTTTAGCTACAATCCAATAAACCATAATAAAAGTAAGAACTATCAACATTATTATTCCCCACACAAATTCATATGATTTGGAAAATTGCGTTCGTCTGTATTCAGGGAGTGCTTTTACCATAATAGAATCACCTACTTGGTACACACCATTTATACAAGATTCATAAGGAACCAAAATAGAATGTTTGCTGTTTAAATAATTCAGGTCAAGATGGCTGTTTTTTCGTTTACAATTAACCTTTTCTATTTTCGCTTTTACAATCTCTCCACTTTTATAAACAGCTATATCAATGTATGTTAGATTAACTACTAATACAAATCCACCTCCAAGCATAAACAGTAGTAAATAATAACTTAGTTTAGCCATAAAATATAATTTTTAATTATTGAATTGGCATGTTCTCTAACATTTGAGGAACATTTCTGTCTTGGTTTTTGTAGGGCGATGGAGTGACTTTTTGAGTCGTATTGTTTTCTTTAGTACCTTTGTTGCTCCGTAAATTATTGTTTAAGTTTGTGCTTTTATTCTGTGCCCCATAACTATCGCCCATATTTTGAAAGGTATTTTCCATTATTTCACTTGCTCCATTGATACTAATTGATGGTAATACTTTTTCAGCACTTTCACTTGTAAATTCTTTAAATAGATATCCTGCTGAATCGCCATAACCAGCTGTTCCACCAGAAATAATGCCATCTCGCACTACTTTTGAGCCATCAACTGTATTGGTTGATAATATTTGTTTAGAAGTACTTTCTACCATACCAATTCCTGTATTTGCCGCTACGCCTAATGTTATGGCTTCAGAAGTAGCAACGCCTAAAGTTGCAATATTCATTACCGCAAAGCCGCCTAAAGCACCAGCAGAAGTTGATGCAATGAGGCTATTCACCTTTATATCTGAAAAAGCATTTTCTACTCCTCCTTCATATATGTTTGCTCCTACTTGAAAAGATAAATCAGCAATGAAACCAACTGCTGCACCAATAAGTATCGGGGCAACCGGACAAAGCGGGCAATCCCCTTTCGGGTCATTATACCATATAGGATTATCCAAATTACTATTATACGGCGACCAAGCATAAAACTCTTCCACCAAAGGGTCTATCTGCCACCACCGCCCTGTTTGAGGGTCAAGCGTGCGAAACAGGGCATGATTTACATGCAACCCAAAATCTTCTACCAACTCAATGCCATTGTACTGATAGTTATTCGCCTCTACCCCAACCGATGCTTCAAAGTTAGGGCTTAGTTTTTGGATGGGCAAGCCAAACGGGTAATAATGTGCTTCTTGTATGGTTTTGGCTTGGTTTAAGGGGGTGTCGTGGTAGCAATAAACCCGCCCGTTGCCCAAGTGGTCTTTTAGAGTGTATTCTATCCGCCCGCCTTCTAACAGGTTGATGCGTCCTTCTTCGTGGTAGTAGCCTTCCTTTTCTTCGTTCAGATATTCCAAACCGAGTACGTAGTCACGAATGTTGCAACTTTCTCTATCCGGCTCTACTACGGGCGGGTTGGTACGAATGGGAGGGGTGCCTGTTTGTATGTAAACTTGCTGTATGGCAGTTTGTATTTTGATGTTGGTGGCGGTGTAATATTCTATTTCGTTTAAAGAGGTTTCGGCGGGGGTTCGGTTGGTGCTGATGTGTTTGATGCGCTCGCTTTTATGGCGGTGTTCGTCTATAAAGTCGGGGCGTTTTATGTCGGATATGGTGATGGGGGTGCTACCATGTCGCAGTTCACAAGTGCGTTTTTGGAGTTTGCGACCGGTGGCATCGTAAATCCAGGTGATAGTTTTGCCGTCGGCAAAGGTAACGGTTCTGGGCGGGTTGAGGTGGTATAAATAATGAGAAAATTGTGTTTATTGCAAAGTTACCTGAATGAACATTTGTTTCAAGTTGAATAATCGCAAAAACTAAAGTCTAACTGCTTTTTAATTCTCCTTTCCAGATAATTGCAGTATTATTGCTTTTCTTTTAACAACCCAGGTTATTAACATTATAAAAACAATTACAATTAAAAAAGCTCCAACTCCAAAAGCATTAGAGTTCGGAAATTGTGTTCGTCTGTATTCAGGAAGCACTCTTACGGTAATTGAATCTCCGACCTGATATTTCCCCTTTATGCAATTTGAATAAGGAACAATAATGAAGTGATTTGCGTTCATAAAACTTAAATCAAGGTTGCTGTTTCTTTTATTGCAAACAACCTTTTCTATTTTTGCTTTAACTATATCCCCTTTTTATAAACAGCAATATCAACATAAGTATCTCTAACTACTAATACAAACCCTATCCCAACAATGAGTAGCAATAAATAATAGCTTAATTTAGCCATAAATAAATGAATTTACTTTGATTACTGATTTGGCATGTTCTCTAACATTTGTGGTACATTTCTTTCTTGATTTTTATAGGGTGATGCAGCTACGTTTTTAGGTGCATTATTACCATTTTCGCAGTTACCGCCCTGCATATTATCTCCTATATTTTGAAATGTATTTTCCATTATTTCACTTGATCCATTGATACTAATTGATGGCAATACTTTTTCCATGCTTTCGCCTGCAAATTCTTTAGCAAGGTGACTTGCAGAATCACCATACCCACCTGTTACACCCGAAATAATGCCATCTCTGATTACTTTAGAAGCATCAAGTGTATTATCAGATAAAATCTGCTTAGTGGTACTTTCTACCATGCCAATTCCGGTATTCGCTGGCACACCTAAAGCAACAACTTCGGTAGCTGTTACGCCTAAAGTTTTAATATTCATTGCTGCAAATCCGCCTAACGCACCAGCGGCAGTTGACATAGCAAGGCTAGTCCCATCAATCCTTGAGAAAGCATTTTCCACTCCTCCTTCATGTATGTTTGCGCCAACTTGAAAAGCCAAATCAACACTAAATCCAACAAAGGCCCCAATAACAAGAGGACAAAGCGGACAATCACCTTTCGGGTCGTTAAGTAATATCGGATTATCCAAATTACTATTATACGGCGACCATGCATAAAACTCCTCCGCCTTCGGGTCTATCTGCCACCACCGCCCAGTTTGAGGGTCAAGTGTGCGAAACAGGGCATGACTGACCTGCAACCCAAAATCTTCTACCAACTCAATACCATTGTATTGATAGTTGTTCACCTCCACCCCAACTGCCGCTTCAAAGTTAGGAGAAAGTTTTTGAATAGGCAAGCCGAACGGATAATAATGCGTCTCCTGCAAGGTTTTGGCTTCGTTTTCTGCGGCATCGTGGTAGCAATATACCCGCCCGTTGCCCAAGTGGTCTTTGAGGGTGTATTCTATGCGCCCGCCTTCCAGCAGGTTGATGCGCCCTTCTTCGTGGTAGTAGCCTTCCTTTTCTTCGTTCAGATATTCTAAGCCGAGTACGTAGTCGCGAATGGTGCAGCTTTCTCTTTCAGGCACTACTTCGGGCGGGTTCGTGCGGACGGTAGGCTCGCCTACTTGGGTATAGACCTGCTGTATGGCGGTTTGTATTTTGATGTTGGTAGCGGCGTAGTAGTCTATAATGTCTAAGGTACTTTCTGAGGGGGTGCGGTTGGTGCTGATGTGTTTGATGCGCTCGCTTTGGTGGCGGACGGTGTCTATAAATTCAGGGCGTTTTATGTCGGATATGTTGATGGGGGTGCTGCCACCTACTCGCCGTTCACATGTTCGTTTTTGGAGTTTGTTACCGGTGGCAGCGTAAATCCAACCTTACTTACCTTACAATATAAGTTGAGTAAATAACTGTATCTGACATCTCTGCATTGACTTTAAAAATCATGTCTTCTGTTAAATCAATAGCATTAGACATTCTAACCCATATTTTATCGGGTGGTACAAGCCGAACGGAGTCAATGTAAAAACTTGCCGTGTATCCACCTTCCGGGATATCTTTTGTCAATTTCATTGCTCAAAGAATCAAAATAGTATGCCTTTTCAATAAATGCTCCTGAAATGTCGTAGTGAACGATTAGCTCATCATAATAGTAAAACAAAGCTGGATATGCGTATATGAGTTTGTTTTTTTCGTATGGACTATATTTACCGTATTTGCCAACAATATTAACTTTATCTATCAAAGAACCGTCTAACCCATTGATTTTATAAATATCGACGTAATTGTCAAACAGAAACAAAATGTTTCTACGGGAATCATGTATTAAAGGGAAGCCCGTATCGTAGTCTTTTGTACCAAAGTAAAATGTATCCTTCCAAGCCGGATGGTAGATTTCGTATGTTACACTTCTGTTTTTTCTATATATTCCGATCTCCTCCTTTGAAGGATTGCATTGGGTTAGCATAATAACCCATAGAAATGATAAAAAAAATGCCACGATTGATTTCATTTTAGTTAAAATTATTTATAATATCATCAATAAAGTCTCTTTCAGTTTTTCCATTTTCTCTTTTTCTTTTTTCAAAATTTTCTTGCCAAAATAGCTTGAATTGTCGTAACATCCTTTCCCGTTCAGCAAATAATATTCCACTTCTCATTCTGGTATGATGATGGTCTTTTGTGTTTCTAACACCTTGTGTTAAAAGGTCTTTCACAGAAATATTGACATGTTGAGATTCGTGTAGGAACGTGATTGCAAAACTCGCCAATTGTGTACCAAAGTTTTCATAACCAGTGGGGCTATAAGGAAAATCAACATTGACTATATATTTTATGAAGCCGTCTTCAGTTTCACCATTCCCAGCATTGATAAAATCATTTGGAAGTTTACCGTATGGCACTACCATTGTGGATTTATTCCTTTTATCTACATAGTACATTTGAGTTGTGCCATTCTCATACATTCTATTGTCGGTAAACTCTACTAAAATATGTCCATATTTTCCACCTTCTTTGTATTGTTTTGCAAATTTCGCTCCTTCCTCAGTACTCATCCATAAGTTATAAGCATGGACGGTATGCGAGTTATTGCCAAAATGTGTTCTAATCGTATCACCCAGAACATCACTGTACCGTATTGGATTATTTGCCATTGCAGTATAGTTGCTATTCGTATAAACTGGTTTTGGGTCTATCTGCCACCATCGCCCAGTTTATGGGTCAAGAGTTCGAAACTGAGCATGATTAACGTGTAGCCCAAAATCTTCTACTACCTCAATACCATTATACTGATAGTTGTTAGCCTCCACACCTAATGGTGCTTCAAAGTTAGGGCTTAGTTTTTGGATGGGCAAGCTGTTTTACCCCTAAATCCCCTAAAGGGGACTTTTTCCCTGCTACATGGTTGATGGTTAAGTGTAGAGAAGCACTAACTGACTTGTACTTAATTGCTACTATATTTATGTCCCTTCTAATTTTTTCTCCTTTTCTTCTCTAAAAAACTTGATGTGTTCTTTAATGGTGAAGAAAACAAAGTACATGCAGAATAGTGCAAAAGGAAGTGCAAACCAATATCGAGAAGCACTTACTTCGACATATCTTGGTATGCCTTTTAAATACATTACAGGATAGGTATTACCCTTTTTAAATTTTTCTTTGCCACATAAATTCCGATGCCCTAATGTATGTACTGATTTGAATTCTTGATACTGTAATAATGCTACACAATCCTTTTTTGATATGTATGGGTCATCTACAATAGTGGCATATATAATATCACCATACATGTATATGCAATAGTCCCGGTAGCCCGAAATTATAGACATCGCTACTAAAAACAAAACAAAATATGTGTAACCCAATTTTTTAATTAATCTCCATAAGGTCCTTAGCATATACTAAAAAATATCGGGTTGTGAAATGGGTTGTGGATTTACCATTTTATTGCCTGTGGCAGGCATATTTGAATAGGTGTTGGTTGGTTGCGAAGTTGTTGATGGATTTTTGGGCGTGTTATTTTCATTTATAGTTGCCGTTACAATTCTTTGATAACTATTCTCCTGAAATTCTGTAGCTCCAGAAATGGTTGCTTGGGTGGTGTTTGAAAACTCTTTTTGTAAATAATTTTTTGCCGCCATTTCTGAACCCTCTCCCCAGCCACCGGTTACTGCGGAAATACCCCCATCTATTACTGCTTCAGTGATAGATATCGCTTCCTCTTTACCACTTTGTACATCAATGTTTTGTTTTACAATAGATTCTCCAGTACCAACTGTAGCATCTGCTATCCGGTTTACGGTAACCTTTAGATATATGTTACTAATTTTGTTTAAAGTGCTAAAGCCCCCTGTTAAAGCACCGGCAATAAATGCTGTTCCAATTTTATCTAACTGCGGTGTAACCATTTCCAAGCCACTTTTTCCATTATAATAGTTCTCAGCAACTTGAAATCCATATTCAACTGCTGCTCCAGCTAATGCGCCACAAACCCAAGGAGGACAATCCCCCTTCGGATCATTATACCGAACCGGATTATCCAAATTACTATTATACGGCGACCAAGGATAAAACTTCTCCGCCATCGGGTCTATCTGCCACCATCGCCCTGTTTGTGGATCAAGGGTTCGATATAGCGCATGATTAACGTGTAGCCCAAAATCATCTACTACCTCAATACCATTATACTGATACAAATTCACCTCCACCCCAACCGATGCTTCAAAGTTAGGGCTTAGTTTTTGTATTGGCAAGCCGAATGGATAATAATGCGCCTCCTGTATAGTTTTGGCTTGGTTCAGGGCGGCATCGTGGTAGCAATAGACCCGTCCGTTGCCCAAGTGGTCTTTCAGGGTGTATTCAACACGCCCACCTTCAAGCAGGTTGATGCGCCCTTCTTCGTGGTAATAGCCTTCCATTTCTTCGTTCAGATATTCTAAGCCGAGTACATAATCGCGAATGTTGCAGCTTTCTCTGTCGGGTTCTACCACCGGTGGGTTGGTGCGTATGGGTGGGGTGCCGGTTTGTATATAGGTTTGCTGTATGGCAGTTTGTATTTTAATGTTGGTGGCGACGTAGTAGTCTATAATGTCCAAGGTGGCTTCTGCTGGGGTTCGGTTGGTGCTGATGTGTTTGATGCGCTCGCTTTGGTGGCGGCGTTCGTCTATATATTCGGGGCGTTTTACATCAGATATGACGATTGTGGTAGTATCACTTATTCGCCGTTCACAGGTTCGTTTTTGGAGTTTACGGCCGGTAGCATCGTAAATCTAAGTGATGGTTTTTCTATCTACATATGTTGAGATGGTTGTATTACTTGAAAAGTTAGTTTTTGAATAATGCTACAATCTTTGCTTTTTTTTTTCTGCAGCAAAATTTAGCAACAAAAAATACTTAATTTATTTTATTTCAGAAAACTCTCTCTTTAAAAATTTCAATTCTACACCATTGAAGTAATATATTTCAATAAAATATGGATGAAAATCAATCATCCAGTCATTATTGTTGTTTTTATACCATTCTAATTTAAAGGTATCAATCTTGCTCGCTTCTTCAAAAAACAAACTTACAATTGAAGGGCAATTATTATAAACGCGTGTATCAATTAAAAATTGTCTATCCAAGCCCTTAATAATTCTAAATTTTTCTAAAAGTCTTTTGTCTAAAAAATTTGAATCATTAAAAAGAGTAAAGCTGCCACCTATAATTTTAAAAGCAAAGAAAGAACTATCATTTCTACAAAAGCTATTTATTATTACGCTATAATTTACAGCATATTTTCTGCCTATATTTACGTATTGTTCAAATACTTCTTAGTGAATGTTCAATTTCAGTTAATATTGGTAATATTGTAGAGTCAGAAATTGCTACTTGACTTAGTAAAATATTTTGCAAATAAAAATGATAATTATCGTCCACAACCTCACGCAATTTCAAGTGTTTTGAGCAAGATGAAATAATGCCTATATGGATAAGCATGGACATAAAAAACAACAACCTATATTTGAAAATCATGCCTTAATATGGTTTGGTATTATTATTAAAATAAAGGATGAATTTGGCTAAAGGTGCATATTGGCGCATTTTCTCTGCAAATTTTTCATCCTCTTGAGACGGTATTAACCTTGAAGTATCAAACATCACATTGGTTCTGGGATGACTATGCTTGTGATAAATTAATCCGAATGGATTTCTTTCTAAATGCATACTACCAACAGGTTCACTATCATAAGTATGGGATGTATAAATTTTAGTATTCTTAAAGTTTTCGTAGCCTTCATCTGTTTGGAAAATTGACCATTCGACATCTGTGTTGTCTGCTAAAAATTTAAACAATTTATTCTATCCTCATCATTTCCGCCAAAATCAATATTGGTATATTCAGTAATCTCCTCCTTATTTCCTACAGATACTTTAGCTGATTTAACACTTGCCTGTTTTAATACAGTTTTTTTAACTTCAGTCTTTTGATTTTTAATTTCTCCTTTTTTATCAAGTTTTACTTTTTCTCCAACTACCAACATATCGACTTCATTGCCATTTTCGTCATAATACTTTTTGTCGTCTATTTTAGTTATTACACCATCAGGGGTTACACCATATGTTTCAAGAAGTCCATTGTCATCTTTAAACAACAAAGGATTATCTAATCCAAACCTGTATGGTGTCCATCCGGGGAGCAAGTTCTGCCAAAGGATCTATCTGCCACCATCGCCCTATTTGTGGGTCAAGTGTTCGAAAAGCCGCATGATTGACGTGTAGCCAAAATCTTCTACTAACTCAATGCCATTGTATTGATAGTTGTTCGCCTCTACTCCAACCGATGCTTCAAAGTTAGGGCTTAGTTTTTGGATGGGTAAGCCGAATGGATAATAATGTGCTTCCTGTATGGTTTTGGCTTGGTGCAGGTTGGCATCGTAGTAACAAAAGACCCGTCCGTTGCCCAAGTGGTCTTTCAGGGTGTATTCCACCCGCCCGCCTTCAAGCAGGTTGATGCGTCCTTCTTCGTGGTAGTAGCCTTCTTTTTCTTCGTTCAGATATTCTAAACCGAGTACATAATCGCGAATGTTGCAGCTTTCTCTGTCGGGTTCTACCACCGGTGGGTTGGTGCGTATGGGTGGGGTGCCGGTTTGTATATAGGTTTGCTGTATGGCAGTTTGTATTTTAATGTTGGTGGCGACGTAGTAGTCTATAATGTCCAAGGTGGCTTCTGCCGGGGTTCGGTTGGTGCTGATGTGTTTGATGCGCTCGCTTTGGTGGCGGCGTTCGTCTATATAGTCGGGGCGTTTTACATCGGATATGACGATGGGGGTAGTGCCGCTTCGCAGTTCGCAGGTTCGTTTTTGGAGTTTGCGGCCGGTGGCATCGTAAATCCAGGTGATGGTTTTGCCGTCTGCAAAGGTAACAGTTCGAGGCAAGTTGAGGTGGTATAAATAATGAGAAAATTGTGTTTATTGCAAAGTTACCTGAATGAACATTTGTTTCAAGTTGAATAATCGCAAAAACTAAAGTCTAACTGCTTTTTAATTCTCCTTTCCAGATAATTGCAGTATTATTGCTTTTCTTTTAACAACCCAGGTTATTAACATTATAAAAACAATTACAATTAAAAAAGCTCCAACTCCAAAAGCATTAGAGTTCGGAAATTGTGTTCGTCTGTATTCAGGAAGCACTCTTACGGTAATTGAATCTCCGACCTGATATTTCCCCTTTATGCAATTTGAATAAGGAACAATAATGAAGTGATTTGCGTTCATAAAACTTAAATCAAGGTTGCTGTTTCTTTTATTGCAAACAACCTTTTCTATTTTTGCTTTAACTATATCCCCTTTTTTATAAACAGCAATATCAACATAAGTATCTCTAACTACTAATACAAACCCTATCCCAACAATGAGTAGCAATAAATAATAGCTTAATTTAGCCATAAATAAATGAATTTACTTTGATTACTGATTTGGCATGTTCTCTAACATTTGTGGTACATTTCTTTCTTGATTTTTATAGGGTGATGCAGCTACGTTTTTAGGTGCATTATTACCATTTTCGCAGTTACCGCCCTGCATATTATCTCCTATATTTTGAAATGTATTTTCCATTATTTCACTTGATCCATTGATACTAATTGATGGCAATACTTTTCCATGCTTTCGCCTGCAAATTCTTTAGCAAGGTGACTTGCAGAATCACCATACCCACCTGTTACACCCGAAATAATGCCATCTCTGATTACTTTAGAAGCATCAAGTGTATTATCAGATAAAATCTGCTTAGTGGTACTTTCTACCATGCCAATTCCGGTATTCGCTGGCACACCTAAAGCAACAACTTCGGTAGCTGTTACGCCTAAAGTTTTAATATTCATTGCTGCAAATCCGCCTAACGCACCAGCGGCAGTTGACATAGCAAGGCTAGTCCCATCAATCCTTGAGAAAGCATTTTCCACTCCTCCTTCATGTATGTTTGCGCCAACTTGAAAAGCCAAATCA
This sequence comes from Sphingobacteriales bacterium, assembly GCA_016700115.1. NCBI lineage: Bacteria > Pseudomonadati > Bacteroidota > Sphingobacteriia > Sphingobacteriales > Sphingobacteriales bacterium. The sequence continues at coordinate 5,662,030 of CP064999.1, forward strand.
ACACTAAATCCAACAAAGGCCCAATAACAAGAGGACAAAGCGGACAATCACCTTTCGGGTCGTTAAGTAATATCGGATTATCCAAATTACTATTATACGGCGACCATGCATAAAACTCCTCCGCCTTCGGGTCTATCTGCCACCACCGCCCAGTTTGAGGGTCAAGTGTGCGAAACAGGGCATGACTGACCTGCAACCCAAAATCTTCTACCAACTCAATACCATTGTATTGATAGTTGTTCACCTCCACCCCAACTGCCGCTTCAAAGTTAGGAGAAAGTTTTTGAATAGGCAAGCCGAACGGATAATAATGCGTCTCCTGCAAGGTTTTGGCTTCGTTTTCTGCGGCATCGTGGTAGCAATATACCCGCCCGTTGCCCAAGTGGTCTTTGAGGGTGTATTCTATGCGCCCGCCTTCCAGCAGGTTGATGCGCCCTTCTTCGTGGTAGTAGCCTTCCTTTTCTTCGTTCAGATATTCTAAGCCGAGTACGTAGTCGCGAATGGTGCGACTTTCTCTTTCAGGCACTACTTCGGGCGGGTTCGTGCGGACGGTAGGCTCGCCTACTTGGGTATAGACCTGCTGTATGGCGGTTTGTATTTTGATGTTGGTAGCGGCGTAGTAGTCTATAATGTCTAAGGTACTTTCTGAGGGGGTGCGGTTGGTGCTGATGTGTTTGATGCGCTCGCTTTGGTGGCGGACGGTGTCTATAAATTCGGGGCGTTTTATGTCGGATATGTTGATGGGGGTGCTGCCACCTACTCGCCGTTCACATGTTCGTTTTTGGAGTTTACGGCCGGTGGCAGCGTAAATCCAACCTTACTTACCTTACAATATAAGTTGAGTAAATAACTGTATCTGACATCTCTGCATTGACTTTAAAAATCATGTCTTCTGTTAAATCAATAGCATTAGACATTCTAACCCATATTTTATCGGGTGGTACAAGCCGAACGGAGTCAATGTAAAAACTTGCCGTGTATCCACCTTCGGGATATCTTTTGTCAATTTCATTGCTCAAAGAATCAAAATAGTATGCCTTTTCAATAAATGCTCCTGAAATGTCGTAGTGAACGATTAGCTCATCATAATAGTAAAACAAAGCTGGATATGCGTATATGAGTTTGTTTTTTTTCGTATGGACTATATTTACCGTATTTGCCAACAATATTAACTTTATCTATCAAAGAACCATCTAACCCATTGATTTTATAAATATCGACGTAATTGTCAAACAGAAACAAAATGTTTCTACGGGAATCATGTATTAAAGGGAAGCCCGTATCGTAGTCTTTTGTACCAAAGTAAAATGTATCCTTCCAAGCTGGATGGTAGATTTCGTATGTTACACTTCTATTTTTTCTATATATTCCGATCTCCTCCTTTGAAGGATTGCATTGGGTTAGCATAATAACCCATAGAAATGATAAAAAAAATGCCACGTTTGATTTCATTTTATTTAAACTCATTTATAATATCATCAATAAAGTCTCTTTCAGATTTTCCATTTTCTCTTTTTCTTTTTTCAAAAGTTTCTTGCCAAAATGGCTTGAATTGTCGTAACATCCTTTCCCGTTCAGCAAATAATTTTCCACTTCTCATTCTGGTATGATGATTGTCTTTTGTGTTTCTAACACCTTGTGTTAAAAGGTCTTTCACAAAAATATTGACATGTTGAGATTCGTGTTGTACCGTGATTGCAAAACTCGCCAATTGTGTACCAAAGTTTTCATAACCAGTGGGGCTATAAGGAAAATCAACATTGACTATAAATTTTATGAAGCCATCTTCAGTTTCACCATTCCCAGCATTGATAAAATCATTTGGAAGTTTACCGTATGGCACTACCATTGTGGATTTATTCCTTTTATCTACATAGTACATTTGAGTTGTGCCATTCTCAAACATTCTATTGTCGGTAAACTCTACTAAAATATGTCCATATTTTCCACCTTCTTTGTATTGTTTTGCAAATTTCGCTCCTTCCTCAGTACTCATCCATAAGTTATAAGCATGGACGGTATGCGAGTTATTGCCAAAATGTGTTCTAATCGTATCACCCAGAACATCACTGTACCGTATTGGATTGTTTGCCATTGCAGCATAATTGCTGATATTATAAGTGGGTTTAGGGTCTATCTGCCACCACCTCCCTGTTTGTGGGTCGAGCGTGCGAAACAGGGCATGATTGACCTGCAACCCAAAATCTTCTACCAACTCGATGCCGTTGTACTGATAATTATTCACCTCTACCCCTACCGGTGCTTCAAAGTTAGGGCTTAGTTTTTGGATGGGCAAGTCTTGTTACCCCTAAATCCCCTGCAGGGGACTTTTTGCTTGCTTCGTGGGAAGAGAATCACCTATAACGTTTGCTGCCTACGTTCTGTCATACCCTGAAGTGGTTCTACATCTTTTAAATATTCTATCAGTTGAGAAATTGGTTGCCAATATCTTTCAGGACGTTTTTTATATGCTTTATAAATGAGTTTTTCATAGTCAACTATTAAATTTTCATAGTCTGGGCGGGCAGACAATTTGGCTATGGTAACACCTCTTAAAGCATGCAAATCTTCTAAAATAGAGGGGTGCAAATTGAAAATATTGTCGTTGAAGTAGCTGTCTAAAAAAATGAGGTCTTTACAGTTTTCTAAAAATTCAAACCCCTCTGTGGCAAGGTAACTTTTTATATGCAGGCTAACCTCGGCAACGTCTTCGGGGGTGTAGATGTCGGTAAAATCAGGATTGTTGTTTGGGGAGTTTTTTAGGTCATGGATATCCCGACCCATACAAACCCATTCCTTGGCATATTTCATATTCCCACCGCTAAACATTGACACTATTTCCATCACCTCGTCAATACGTACTTCTGAACGCACATTCAACTGATATTCTGGAAAATAATTTACTGTGCCAAAATGAACGGCTAAAAAACCGTTTTTAAACTTTTGAATGTACTGATAACGACTTTTTATCAGCTTATAACCCCAACTGTCCATAAATGGGGTTAGGTTTTCATACAAGTACATATAAAGCTCATTTTTTTTCATTTGCTTTCAATTTACTGAGGTATGTCTACGTTAATAATTTTCCATCCCTTGGCATCCATCACCTGCATTTGATAAAATTGCGGGGTAATATTGTCTCCTCGTCGGGCTCCCTTTGGTGCATTGGCTTCCCCGCTTCTATTTTCCAAAGGTTTACCTTGTTGCACTGCTTTGGCGGTGGCTTTTTGGTTGGGAGTTAGCAGTTTATGCGCATTACCTGCATCTACCTTACTAATATCGGGAACCAATTTCTGTTCTACAATGCCTAAATCTCCTTCAGTATTTCTGGCTAACAAATCATTTTTACTGCTTACTCCTTCAACTTTTGTTGTAGTTTGTTTTGATGCTACGGTAAAACCTGCTTCTTCTATAGCTTTTGCACCTGCTTTTTCGGCAGAAGTGCCGGCAACTCTGTTTTTCGTCACTTGGGAAGAACCATAACTCTTACCATTCCATGCTGTTGCAAACTTACTAAACGACCAACCGCTTCCCACCGGTTTCCCATCTTCACCTGTTACAACCTCATAACTGCCTCCAAATCCACCACCAACCCCCCCACCGACTTCCCATGTATAGGTTTTGTTTTGTGGTTCTTTTTCTGTGCCTCCACCCGGTGTATCCCCCTTCTTATCTTCAAACCGTACCGGATTACCCAAATTACTATTATACGGCGACCAAGCATAAAACTCCTCCGCCTTCGGGTCTATTTGCCACCACCGCCCCGTTTGCGGGTTAAGCGTGCGAAACTCCGCATGATTGACCTGCAACCCAAAATCTTCTACCAACTCAATGCCATTGTATTGATAGTTGTACGCCTCTACCCCAACCGATTCTTCAAAGTTAGGGCTTAGTTTTTGGATGGGCAAGCCGTTTTACCCCTAAAGAGGCTGTCTAAAAAGTCGAGAATCTACTCACATATAGACCTTCAATATGTGTATGTGTCTAAATAAAGCTATTATACACTTGCTTCTGAATTATATGTGTGCAAAATAAAGACTTTTTAGACAGCCTCCTTTTTTCGTGCTTCGACAGAAATCGTACTAAAATTATGCCTACTTCTTTTTAACTGGAGGTGATTTGCCAGCATGCCAAACAAATGGGTTTTCTAACTGACCAACTCCGGGAATACTATCCCAACCGTTGAGCGGGGCTGATTGTATGCTATCGGGAACTGGGTAATCAAGGAGAATTTCGGCATAGCTTGGATTATTGGCGCGATAAATAATATAAAAATATTTTCCAGCCATACTATCTATTTCTGTACCCGGCAATATGTTTCTTGACCCTCCTCTTTCGATATTGTATTTTTTGCCTAATACAATATACTCATACGTTGGCTGATAGCCATTTCTTGATATTGTCATTTTTAACAATTTACCAATTGTATATCGCATTAAACCGGCATTTTTCCAATTATAATAAGGAACTACTAATAAAAAAATAAGTCCCAAAATTATTATTGTCAATCCAATTTTATCTTGTAATTTCATTTTTGCCTTTATTTATTTTCCTCAACGGTTTGTTTGCTTATCAAGTTTCCTCCATAGTTTAAACCTGACATAGAAGGAGATGTTAGTAAAAAATAGTACAAAGGTGTTTCGGCTTTTTTACTTAAACCCACAAAAGAACGAAACATGCTTTCAGAAGCAGTATGCTTTAATCCTACACCAAAGCTAAAGCTAAAATCTAAAAGAAAATTTGTGCCTGACTTTGTACCATTAATACCGAAGTGCCTGCCAAAATAAGAACCAGAGCTAAGGTTATACCCAAAATCTCCCAATCCACCAGCAAGTCCACTATAAAAAGGAGTGAAGAAGGTATCACCAAGCAAATCAACAGCATCTATCTCGTTGTTCACTAACCCTTGCATTAAGCCACTTGCCACGAATTTTGTTGATAAAATGCCTATTGATTGTTGCTCTAATAATGGTGGCATCGCAGGGGCAAATAACGCCAAGCCTGCCCCCGATAGTGTTGCCATAATAGGGTAACTTAGCTTACCTAACCCCTCTTGATAGGCATAATCACCTATTCCGGTGGTATTTCGAGGTCCGAACAAGATGGGTTTATATTTACCTTTGGTACTTTTTACCATTCTTTGATGCCCCTGTTTCATGTGCCATCGTATATTTTCTGAATGGGTATTGTTTATTTTGGTGGCTTTAATTACAACTTCTTCCAACATTTTCTCAGGTATGCCATCAGGATTATTTGGTAGGGTGTCTAAGCCAAAAGGGTCGCGGTAACGTATGGGGTTGTTATGTACAAAACTGTATCCGCTTACGCTGTTGTTTTTATCTGCTAATGGGTCAATGCTCATCCATCTGTTTGTTTGCAAATCTAAAAATCTGTATTCATGATGTGACCAATGCAGACCGAAATCGTCGTTCAGTTCTTTGCCGTTGTATTGGTAGTTGTTAGTCTCTACCCCTACCGGTGCTTCAAAATTAGGAGATAGTTTTTGAATGGGCAAACCTTGTTACCCCTAAATCCCCACGAGCTATCTGGACAAACCAAAAAGGGAATTTTACTTGCTTCGATTGTAACTAACAGAAATAATGGCTACTTCTTTTTTATGGGTGGTGATTTACCTGTACTCCAAACAAAGGGGTTTTCTAATTGTCCTACTCCTGGAATGCTATCCCATCCTTTGGGTGGGGCTGATTGAATACTATCTGGGACTGGATAGTCTAAAAGTATGTCACTATGCTTAGGTTTAGTTTCATCAAACATTATGTAATACCTTTTCCCAATATACTCATGCGTCTTTTTTATTTCAATGATTGAATTGGCACCTCCTCCAATTCTAATTATTTTGCCATTGATCTCATATTTATATATGGGTTCTAGCCCACCCCTAGTACCTCTTACATCTATTACTTCTCCAATCGTGTAACGCTCTTCACCCTTAGTTAACCACACAAAAATTCCAAAAAAAAGTGGGGACATTATAAGTAGAAATAATCCAACCCACCCGAGTTTTTCTTTATTTTTCATAGTAGTTCTATTTATTTTGGTCATTTGCAGTTTTACTGCCAAAGTAGTTAATGCCCGAAAAAACAGGTGAGATAAGCACAGGGAAAGCTAATGGTGCTGCCTTTGCTTCTTGTGCAGCAAATGATTTAAACATACTCTCACTTGCATTCCCATATAAACCTGTACCAGCACTAAACCCAAAATCTATTAAAAAACTTGATCCTGATTTTGTCCCTCCAGGTCCGTAGTATTGAAATCTTCTTCGTCCTGTTTCTAGCGAAATAGTATAATCCACTTCACCTCCCAACAACCCACTATATAAAGGCGTGAGAAATGTATCACCAAGCAAATCGGGTATATCTATTTGCCCTGTAATTATTCCTTGCGCTCCACCGCTTGCAATTGCCTTTACCGCATAAATGCTTAGATTTGATTTGGCTAATAATGGCGGTGAATTTAGCAAAGCAGGCATGAAAATAGCCAAACCTGCTCCCGATAGCGTTGCCATAATTGGATAACTTAATGTGCCTAAACCCTCTTGGTAAGCATAATCACCTATTCCGGAGGCATTTCGAGGTCCGAACAAAATGGGTTTGTAATTACCTTTGGTACTTTTTACCATTCTTTGATGCCCCTGTTTCATGTGCCACCATATATGCTCCGAATGAGTTTTGTTTATTTTAGTAGCGGTTTTTGTGAAGGTTGGCAATGTGTCTAATCCATAAGGGTCACGGTAACGTATGGGGTTGTTATGTACAAAACTGTAACTGCTTACGCTGTTATTTTTATCTGCCAAGGGGTCTATACTTGTCCATTTGTTTGTTTGCAAATCTAACCATCGGTATTCATGATGCGACCAATGCAACCCGAAATCCTCGTTCAGTTCTTTACCATTGTACTGGTAGTTGTTGGCTTCCACCCCTAATGGTGCTTCAAAGTTAGGAGATAGTTTTTGGATGGGCAAGCCGAACGGATAATAATGTGCTTCTTGTATGGTTTTGGCTTCGTTTTCGGCACTGTCGTGGTAGCAATAGACGCGGCCGTTGCCCAAGTGGTCTTTCAGGGTGTATTCTTTCCGCCCGCCTTCGAGGAGGTTGATGCGCCCTTCTTCGTGGTAATAGCCTTCTTTTTCTTCGTTAAGGTATTCCAAACCGAGAACAATTGTTGTTGTTTAGGCAGAAACTTCCTTATTTTTTCTTTATAGGAGGAGATTTACTAGCCCACCAAATAAATGGGTTTTCTAATTCTCCTACTCCCGGTATGCTGTCCCAACCGTTTGGAGGTACTACTTTAATACTATCTGGTACAGGATAGTCAAATAGAATTCTACTCCTATTTTTTTTTACCTCATCAACCATTACATAATATCTCTTCCCAATATACTTGTGTCTATCTTTTGCATCAATCATCCCTTTACTACCACTCTTCACTTGAATCTTTTCTCCTAATATTTCGTAATTGTATACTGGTTGATAACCCCCTCTTGAACCTTTTAGGTCAATTAAAAAGCCAATTGTATATCGCTGTTTATAGGATACTAGCCAACCGTAAAGTTCAAATATTATTGGCGATGCTAATAATAAAATTAACCCTATCCAACCAACTACTTTCTTAACTTCCATAATATTATTACTTGTTTTCTGATTTTGTTAATACTCCTCCTCCATAATTGACACCCGACATGATTGGCGAAGTAGGTAGATGATAGAGCAACAAAGGTGTAGTTTTTGCTTCAGTAGTAACAAAGGATTTAAACATGTTTTCAGATGCACTATGGTATAAACCTACCCCTGTACTAAAACCGAAATCAATTAAAAAATTTGAACCGGATTTTGTGCCTCCAGGGCCAAAATAGTCGATTTCTATGTTACCTGTTTTCAATGAATAAGTTGCGTCAGCAAACCCTCCCAACAACCCACTATAAATAGGTGTCAGGAATGTATCACCAAGTAAATCGGGTATATCTATTTGCCCTGTAATTATTCCTTGCGCACTACCGCTTGCAATTGCCTTTACCGCATAAATGCTTAGATTTGATTTGGCTAATAATGGCGGTGAATTTAGCAAAGCAGGCATGAAAATAGCCAAACCTGCTCCCGATAGCGTTGCCATAATTGGATAACTTAATGTGCCTAAACCCTCTTGGTAAGCATAATCACCTATTCCGGAGGTATTTCGAGGTCCGAACAAAATGGGTTTGTAATTACCTTTGGTACTTTTTACCATTCTTTGATTCCCCTGTTTCATGTGCCACCATATATGCTCCGAATGAGTTTTGTTTATTTTTGTAGCGGTTATTGTGAAGGTTGGCAATGTGTCTAATCCATAAGGGTCACGGTAACGTATGGGGTTGTTATGTACAAAACTGTAACTGCTTACGCTGTTATTTTTATCTGCCAAGGGGTCTATACTTGTCCATTTGTTTGTTTGCAAATCTAACCATCGGTATTCATGATGCGACCAATGCAACCCGAAATCCTCGTTCAGTTCTTTGCCATTATACTGATAGTTATTCGCCTCTACCCCAACCGATGCTTCAAAGTTAGGGCTTAGTTTTTGGATGGGCAAGTCTTGTTACCCCTAAATCCCCTGCAGGGGACTTTTTACTTGCTTCGTAGGGGAAGTTGTGGGTTAACGGGTAAACAATAAACGGTTTTGTACAGTCTGTTTTATTGATTCAAACACTGCTTTTGTATCTGCTATAACCGCTTCATTTGTAAAACGTATGACTTCAATTCCGAGTTGTTCCAGTTCTGCAGTACGAGCAACATCGTATTGGTACTGTTCTTTAATTTGGTGGATGGAACCGTCAATTTCAACAACCAAACCTGCCTGATGGCAATAAAAATCGGCAATAAAATACAAAAGGGGGTCTTGTCTTCTGAAATTGACCCCCACAACATTGGTTTTTTCATAGGTACTGCCAACAATCCCCTGCTAACTTTTAAATTGTGCAGATTCCAAGTAAGAAAAATATTTTTTCTTAGAGGAAAAAACTTTTTTCCTTGAGGATAAATAATTTTTCTTGAAGGGAAAGCTCTTTTCCTAAAGGAAAACTTATTTTTCTTAGAGGTTTAGAAGTTTTTCTTACAGGAAAACTAATTTTTCTTGGAGGAAAAAAAATTTTGTCTGGAATAAAAAAAAATTTTCTTAGAGGGTTTGCGATTTTTCTTACAGGAAAACTAATTTTTCTTAGAGGAAAAGCTCTTTTCCTAAAGGAAAACTAATTTTTCTTAGAGGAAAACAAATTTTTCATAGAAGAAAATATTTTTTTCTTAGAGGAAAACTATTTTTTCCTACAAGGAATTTTCGGCAATCAACCATTTTTAGTCCGGTTCTTTCGGTGTTGCTCAAATATTTGCAAAAAATGTTTGAAAACCATGTGGGATTTAGAAGTATCCATTCGACCAACATTGTCAGATATAGCCGCCCCCCCTTTACTACCCCCATATTGGCAAATAGGGGGCAAGGGGTGGGCTTTGTCAGAAAAGAATAGCGTTAGATTTTAGGGGTCTTTGTCTATTTCCAAATTTCCGGGCAGCAGTTCTTCGAGTTTGTTGATGGAATAGCCGGCAAATACCTTCAGCACTGCTGTTGACCATTTTAACAGATTGATGTTTTGCTTTTTGCAAGCACCAAAGAAGCTATACATAACGATTTCCTCTACCGGCAAATGCCTGGGAATGGAACGCCTACCGGGATGTTGTTGTTTTTAGCGGGTATAGGTTATCTTTTCTTCTTCCGCGATGTACTTGCTTCAGCGGCATTGATATCTACCTGGGCTATTTCTCCAGATCCAAGCTGTAGTTGCTCGGTTGGTGGGGTTTGAGAAGCAGCAATAAAACGTTCGGCTTTGTGTCCATAAATGAGGTGCAAAAGTTCATTTATTCTAATGTGAGGCAGGAATTAAATTGGGGTAATTATTGGGCGTTCTATAAGAAAAGAGTGGGCTTTTGGAGTGATGAATGGTCGGCAAGCCCGTCAAAAATACAAACTCAAAGAGGTGAAATGATTGTAACAAACACCAATCGGCAAAGAACCCTGAAAGGGTGACCTTAAAAACGTAATCAAAAATAAGGTAATAAGGTTTTTAAAACTGCCTGCGGCCGTGTAGTTACTGAGGTCAGACTGTCTAAAAACTACCTACAGTTCTCAAATATCAGGCAATTGGGATTAAATAGAGGCAAATAGAAGCAATTTAAGCGGCGTTGTTAAATAGTTCATTTTTAGCAAATCCAAAAATAGATAGGCTTAAATTGGAAGTTTTGAGGTTTGATAAGATCATATTTGAAGGAAAAGCAAAACAAAGTTCCATGAGGAACTCTTTGAATGCTTTTTTATCTTTAATGTTCATCAATCTTCGCAAATTGTAGGCAATGAACATCAGCCCGACATCGGCGCTTGCTCTTTCTTTAGTACGTTTGGTCATGATGTAGTTAAATCCCCACTGCCGTTTGATGGTGCCGAAAGGATGCTCTATGATGCATTGCCGTCTTTTGCAGGTCTCTTTATCGGCTTCGATATTGGCCTTGTTTTGTTCGATGTATTCAGCATATTCGCTCGTTCAACGAGCCTGCCTTTTGGGTTCTTGGTGCAATTACCCTGCATCGGGCAGGTAAGGCAGGCTTCTGATAGATAGTGTTTCATTTTAGTAGCAGCTCCGTTGTTCCGTTGCTTGCTATACCAAGTTCCATTCGTAGTCAGCGTTTCATTTTGCGGGCAGGCATAAGTATCGTTTTCTTTGTTGTAAGTAAAATGTGTTATATCGTAATTCGGGTCGGGAGTATGAGAGGCATGTTCGGGAATGGCAACCATGATGTTAACGCCAAGGTCAATCGCCGTTTTGATTTCCGAGCCTGTATGGTAGCCTTTGTCGAAAAGACCGATAACGCCTTTTATATCTATGATGCCGCTTGTTCGTTTCAACATACCGCCCATCGCTTTACTGTCGGTTTGGTTGGTTACTTGATAGTCCAGAATCAGGTTGTGCCCGGCATCTGCAACTGTTTGAACATTGTAGCCAACTTCGGTAACACCGGTTCGGGTAACGAGTAGGCGGCTATCGGGGTCGGAGGTAGATATTTAGCTTTCTCCTGTTTCTTCTAATTGTTTCAGAAGCTTATGATAACTATCTTTTTGCCGGTTTTGTTTGTCGATAGCTTTCTGTATAATTTGTTTGTTATCTTCATCGGCAGTAGAAAGCGCCGTATTGTATTCATCTAATTTCCGGTCTATGTATTCGAGGCGTTTCTCTATTTTTTTATCGCTAAAATTATTCTTCCTTGAGTTTTGAGCGCGAAGTTTGGTGCCATCTCCGGCAATGAGTTTCCCCCCGATGAGGTCAAATTGTTTAGCAACGGATACCGTAAATTTAAATACTTTGCGTATGGCTTTTTCATTATCCCGCCGAAAGTTGGAAATAGTATTATGGTCGGGGGTCAATTCTTTCATGAGCCACATCACTTCAATGTTTCTGCGACACTCCTTTTCTAATGCTCTTGATGAGCGAATAGAATTTAAGTAGCCGTAAATATAAAGTTTCAACAAATCTTTCGGATCATAAGGAGGTCTGCCTTCGGTAGTACCTGTTTTGATCTTGAAATCAAAATCCGAAATGTCAATGCTTTCCACAAACAAATCTATAAGCCGAACTTCGTTGTCCCGATCAATGATTTGTTCGAGTGTTTCAGGAAAGAGAATGCTCTGATCTCTGTTTTTACCTTGTATATAATTCATACACAAATTTACGAAAACTAATACTATTAAAAGAATTTTTTAGTTCATTTTATATGCCACATATCGTTTTATTGATATGTTTTGCCGGATAGTTTTTAGACAGTCTGAGGTCATAAGGTTTCAATTTCTTACGCCTTCCGATTTGCGGCTTAACAATACCAAAAACCCGATAAAATAAGGATTCTATATCCAACCTCGTATGTTTGCCCCAGAAACACATTAGTAGTACTTTTTCAGATAGAAGTGCTATTTTGTGAGGGTTAAACCCGGAAAGAGGAGAGGTATCCCTACCATGATAATCAAACATTAAGATATATCGAACGTGAGATTTTCCCCCTCTTTCTTTTTATACCCACTCAGAAGACCGAATAGTATGTTGAGATATCAATCATCTGAATGATGTCAAAGCAAAATCTCGGATAAAAATGCGAGGATGGTTGGAGTACGGTATTTGGTAGTTTGACCTATTTCACGGTTTATACACAGGATTTATGGCAAATTCTTTAATTGTTAGTTCAAAAACAACACAAATTATAAGCAGAATCATAAATATTGAACAACAAAACATCCATGACCGGCAAATCTATGGGTTATCATGGTAACATTCAGTTTCCGGATTTGAATTCTGCCTTTTCGACCCACCTAAGTTTATTTTTACCAAAAATTAACCCTATCCACAGGTTGATTCATGATAAATTTATGTTGACGTTATTCATTGACGTTGTTATTGTTATTACCTTTGCGGCCGATTTAATCATCAACATAAAAACTACTTACACAATGAAAAAGATGCTTTTAATGCTTGGCATTATCCTTTTTTTAGGGGTCGCTTGCAATCAAAACTCAACTAAAGAAACTGAAACTACGGACGCAAAAACAGAACAACAACAACAAACCCAAACACCTCCTCAACCGAAACATCAAACCACCCCGGTTGACCCACAGGAACAAGCCCGTATTGATGCTGAATTGATTCAAAAATTTGTTGCCACCAACAATCTCAAGGCTCAAACTACCGAGTCCGGTATTTATTATGTGGTTGATAAACCCGGTAGCGGCAAAAACCCTACCTTAGAAAGCACTGTAAAAGTTCATTATTCCGGCACCCTTTTAAATGGGACAAAATTTGATTCTTCTTATGACCGTGGTGAACCGACTGAATTTCCTTTGAGAGGGGTTATTCGAGGATGGCAGGAAGGTATTCCTTTGTTTAAACCGGGCGGAAAAGGTAAAATTATCATTCCTTCAGGTTTGGCTTACGGACCTCAGCAAGTTGGCCCAAGTATTCCCCCTAATTCGGTGTTAGTATTTGATATCGAATTGTTGGAAGTAAAATAATTTACAGCAAAATTCACCATATTTAAAAAAACAGCCTTGTACTTTCAGCTTTTTTTGAATTGTCAAGGCTGTTTTTTAGAATTTACAGGAATATTTTCTTCTCATAGCTTCAAATTACATTTTTCATGAAAAACGTTGTCCTTACATTTATAATCTTGTCGGCTGTGGTTATTGGATGTAGTAAGGGAGGGGGTGGATATACTTCTTCCTCATCAGGAATGAAATATATTGTTCATACAAAAAACGAAGGAACCAAAGCAAAACTCGGCGACTTTGTAACACTACACATGCAATATGCCACGTCAAAAGATTCAGTAATCTTTTCTTCTTATAAAAACAACCGCCCCCTTTCATTCAAATTTCAGGAAACCCTTTTCAAAGGTGCATTAAACGACGGAATAACCCAAATGGTAGCCGGTGATAGTGCGACCATGCTTGTTCCGGTTGATTCCATTTATGGTGACCGAATTCCAAATTTCACCAAAAAAGGGGATATGTTAAAATACACCATTACCTTACTCAAGGTGCAAACTCAGGAAGAATACACCAAAGAGCGGGATGAACAAAGAATGGCACAGGATGAAACCGACAAAAAATTGATTGAAGATTATAGGGCAGCCAAAAACCTTAACATGAAAACTTCAGCCTCCGGTCTTCACTATAATATTGCAAAGCAAGGTTCGGGAGAAATCACTCCTGAGGATGATTTAATAGCTAAAATGAAATATAGCATTAAATTATTAGACGGAACTGAAGTCGAATCAAGTAAAGGTAATATTCAGGAAATGCCTATGAACAGGCAGTCTAAAGGTGTCAGAGAAGCCATCTCGTTGTTGAAAAAAGGTGGAAAAGGCACATTTATCATACCTTCGACCCTTGCTTTTGGCGATCGTCAACGTGGAACCATTCCGGCAAACTCCGTTTTATTATATGAAATGGAAATCTCGGATTTAGTTCCCAACCAAAGTTCACCAAGAGGAACAACAGCACAACCTGCTCAACTCCAAAAAACAATTTCAACCCCCGACACCACCAAAAAAACAAGATAAGAAATGTCCGGATATTTACCGGTCAAATAAAAAAAGAGCGATGCGCAATAATTATGCAGCATCGCTCTTTTTTTTTGCCTTAATTTTATTCGGTTAAAACAAAATCACAATGATTTCCAATAAAGATGGAGATGGCACAGTATCGTTGAGTTCTATCTAAAAAACCCTTAACCCATATACCATATTTAACTCACACCATTATTTGTTACTGCCTAATTTTGAAAGTTCCGCTTTACTGCTTTCAAATTTAAAGCGATTAAACAGCCCGGTAAACGAGTCTTTATCCGTCAAATAGGGATAAGCGTATTTTGTCAGCTCCAGTTTTCCTGCTTCAAAACTAAAAACATCTATCAATTCTCCCAACTGAGCACAATTGATTTTATTTTCACCTGAAATCGCATTTTTTGACATGCTGAGGCGGGTGTCATCATAAGATTGCTCCTTAACCTCTGATTTAAGTTGGTTAAACACCGCACTGTTCATTCCGGGTGCCGGTGTATTTGCTGAGGTTTCAGTTTCAACTTTTGTTTGGTTTGAAGGCTGTTTGTTTTCAGGGGTAATAGTCTGATTGCGATTGTCAGAAATATAGGGATCATCCGGACGCTGTGAAGATTTTCGCTCTGCATATAAATCTTTTGCATCATGTACCCGGAAGATTTTGTCAGAATCAAGATAAGCAAAAATTTCTTTACCTTCGGGTATCCTGATATAATCGGCAAAAATGATGCGCCCTGTTTTCCGGTTAGCCCGGGGCTTTACTATTTTCAACAAATGTACGCCGGGCGGCACATTTCTAATGGTATATGAAGTGCGAATGTCTTTAAAATGCACATCGTTCAGCACTAAGCTAAAAGGAGATTTATCGTGCATTTGCAGATGCAAAACAGACTCCTGTGCTTTAATATTTAAGCAGGAAAGCAGGAAAATGGTTAAAACTACAACAAGACCGGTTCTCATAAAATTTGTTTTTAATGGTGTTAAATACTTCACCTGTTGATTTGACCCTTTATATTAAACATCGTTTAATTAACATGGTTTCACTTTGTCAATTAATTGCATCATCTTTGCAAGCTAAACAACTATTAACAGGTTATGAAGAAAGTGTTGGTTGCAAACAGAGGCGAGATTGCCTTGCGCATTATGCGGTCATTGAAAGAAATGGACATAAGAACCGTTGCCGTATATTCTGAAGCAGACCGTTATGCCCCTCATGTCAGATACGCAGACGAATCTGTTTGTATTGGGCCGCCTCCTTCCAACCAATCTTACCTAAAAGGTCATACCATTATTGAAGTTGCCAAAAAATTAGGAGTAGACGGTATTCATCCGGGGTATGGTTTTTTGTCTGAAAATGCAACATTTGCTCAGGCTGTTACCGATGCAGGAATTATTTTTATCGGCCCTACTCCACAGGCAATAGATATGATGGGCAACAAACTGGCTGCAAAAGCAGCCGCCTCTAAGTATAAAATCCCGATGGTTCCGGGAGCAGATACGGCGATAACCGATATTGCCGAAGCTCATAAAATTGCAGAAATAACCGGCTTCCCTATTTTAATCAAAGCGGCAGCAGGTGGTGGTGGAAAAGGGATGCGGGTAGTTCAAAATCAGGAGGAATTGGAAGAACAAATGCAAAGAGCGGTCAGTGAAGCATTGGCAGCATTTGGAGATGGTTCTGTGTTTATTGAAAAGTTTGTAACCTCTCCCCGACATATTGAAGTCCAGGTATTGGGCGATACCCATGGCAATATTGTTTATTTATTTGAACGTGAATGTTCCATTCAGCGGCGACATCAAAAAGTGATCGAAGAAGCGCCATCTGCAATAATGACCCCTGAACTAAGGGCTCGAATGGGTATCAGCGCAGTTAATGTTGCCCGTTCCTGTAATTACATTGGTGCCGGTACCGTTGAGTTTTTGGTGGATGATCAAATGAATTATTATTTTCTGGAAATGAACACCCGCCTTCAGGTTGAACATCCGGTTACGGAAATGATAACTGGTATTGATTTGGTAAAAGAACAGGTTAAAATAGCAAGAGGCGAGCCATTAAGTTTTAGTCAGGAAGACCTGAAAATAAACGGGCACGCAATCGAACTAAGAGTTTATGCTGAAGATCCGGTCAATAACTTTCTGCCCGATATTGGTGCTTTACAAACCTATATACCACCACAAGGTCCGGGTATTCGGGTGGACGATGGATTTGAACAGGGAATGGCTATTCCGATTTATTATGACCCTATGATTGCCAAGCTTACGGTTCATGCGTCAAATCGTACTGAAGCAATAGAAAAGATGAAACGTGCAATTCAAGGCTACCAAATTATTGGGATTGAAAATACACTTTCTTTCGGAAAGTTTGTAATGAACCATGAAGCCTTTGTTTCCGGCAATTTTGATACAAATTTTGTCAGCAGGTATTTTAAACCTGAATTTCTTAATCCTCAAACCAATGAAAAAGAGGCGCTGTTTGCTGCCATCATAGCAACCAAATTATTAGAGGCTAATCACCAAACAAAAAACAAACATCCTGAAAATAGCCTGAATTCCGGACAAACAACGGCAAAAAACAGCAATTGGAAACTTAGAAGAAAGTCGAACCGCTAAAACACATTGAGTATCAACCTATAAGAAAGAGGTAATTCGTCTATTTCGATTTTTGTTTAGGCTTATATAGGGTAAATACCCTTGAAATGTTAAATCCAAAATGGATGTCTCCTTTAAAAAAGTCGCCTGTTGTTTCGGCAATAAACCCTTTTTCAACCATTGCATTGGAATTGGTAAAATGCAGTTGAAATACATGCCCTCCGGTTTCTATGTCAATTCCAACAGACAAAGAATTTTTTATGTCTTCTTGTACCTGATTTGGTAATACATAATAGTATTCCGCATTGATCGCAACCCGTTTGGTAAGTTTTTGACGAGCAGCAACGCCAATTGAAAATACATCATTTTTTTCATCCTTAGTAGCAACCAGGTTTCTATGTACCAAAGTAGGCATGATTTGTAGTGAAAAGCCCTCCGAGAATTTGCGGCCTACAATGACCTGGTGTGTAAAAAATAAGCGAGAGGTGAAATAGTTTTTTCTTTCCGGATTGCTCCATTCTAAAGTTTTAACTGCCATAGTTCCTACATAAATAGCACTAATCGGCATTTTGCGTTTGCCGGTACTTTGTCTCAATAGTTTTGCCTTAATAAACCCATCGTAAATTTTTTCAAAACTACTGCGCCCAAAACCTGTTGCCAGCCAATCGGTAATCCCATAATCTACCCCAAGTCTTACAGTAGCATTGTCTATTCCAAAAAAATTCTCCCAGCCGCTGTTCAGATACCCAAATCGGTGGGAAATCTTTACATCCAATACTCCTGCGGCTGTATTTTCGAGTGAATGAGAATTGATTACTTTATTGGTTTTAAAACTGGCTTTGACATATTCAGTTACAGGTTCTTCATCATCCGACAATAAGTCGAGCAAATCGTCCTGAGCAACTGCATGAAATTGTGTAAAAAGTAGAAATATAACTGCTGCAGCAAATCGCAAAACTTTCATAGGAACTTGTTTGAATATCTAAAAACACAAAAACGGGTATGCGAAGTTACACTGAATTGTAGGCTCTGCATACCCGTTTTAAAAAAAAATCGGCTGATTTATTGATTATAGGGTTGATATTTTATAGCAACCGTAATGTCAATGTTTTTTGCGATATTGTCTTTGACCAGTTTTGGGATTTCGATATTATAATCAGCCACTGCTACGGTAAATTTTGAATTGGCAGCAATTTTTCCGGCAACAATATCAATAGTTCCCCTAGTTGATACCGGTTTTGTTACACCATGAATGGTTAAGTCGCCCGAAACAGTTACAGAATAAGAACCATCATTGCTGAAATTTACATCAGCGATATTATCAATCTGACCTTTAAAAGTTGACTTGGGATATTGATCAGACTCCATATAGTTTTCGTTGAAATGTTCTTGCATCAAGGCTTTTTCAAATTCAAATGCCTTGATTAGAACGGCAAAATCCAATTTTCCAGTTTCAATATCCAATATGCTGGTTACTTTATCATTAACCGCAGAAATATCCTCAACCGGAGTGGATGAGAAAAAATCAATGTGCCCGTTCTTGGTAAAATATTTGCTTTGAGCAAAAATTGAAGCACTTGACACTAATAAGAATGCAACGAGAATTACTTGATTTTTCATAAGTTCAAATTTGTTTAGAAATAAAAGTTGTTTAGAATTGCTATAAACTATTGGATTTATTATTTTTTAAGTACACAACGGACTAAAACTACATCCATTAAAACCCCGGTACAAACACCCTTAATAACTACGGCATCTCCCGGTTTAAGGTTTTCGGTTCCCGAAGCATCCTGCATTTCACAACTAACACCACCCATATCTCCCCCTTTAAGGGCAACTGTTGTTTTACCGTCTTGCGCTTCAATTCCGGTTATAACTCCACTTACTTCAATGGCTTTGTCGTTGTATTTTTGGTTTGCCGCATTTTCATCTTGCTCAAATTCGGCAAATAATGCCTGAGCATCTACTTGTAAATCTGTTTTCAAATCTGTTGTCTGGGATACAGGTTTGTTGTACATATTCCATCCAATGTAGCCACCTAAAGCTGCTACAATCAACAATACGAATAAGGCTTTCGTTTTCATAAATGATAATTGTTGGTTAGTAAAAAAAAACAATCAAATTTTAGTTGTTGGGCGCACCATCATCGGTCCATTTTTTAATTGCCGCAATGTCGCAAACAGGTAATTTTGCCCCACCTTGAGGCATTGGTGAAAATCCTGTACTATGGCTGACTGCACCGTACATTTTACCATTCAGCGAATATTGTCTTGCATTTGCATAATCCTCCAAAATAATTCCGCCTAAAGCTGCCGCAGAACTATGGCATACATAACATTTCGATTGCAGTAAAGGGAGAATAGTGCCCGAATATGTTACAGTTATGGTATCGCAGTTATTGGGTTGCCCGTTATCCGGATAAAGTTCTTCTTCATTGTCATAATAACAAGCTGCATGAAATGCAAGTATAAACAATATGATAAAAGGAAAAAAAAGTTTTCGATACATGTTGTTTCAGTTTAGCACAGGTTGAACTTTAAGAACTTGAAATGGTGGCTATACGGTTAAAATATCAGACTTAAACTGTTAATTAATTGAAGCGCTGTAAGTTACACTAAACCATGATTACAATATTGCTTATTATTCACTAATCCTAACAAGATGAAATCAGACTGACATTCTTAGGTGTTTTGAATTTAACTTGAAATGTTAAAAATCAGTATTAAAAATTGTTTAAACTCGCCTAACCATATACAATTCCCTCTCAATTAGATAAATAAACTGACATTAGGTTTAACATTCAATAGTAATGGATGAAAAAAAACTGATAGACTCAATGTCAGACATTTCTGCATCTAATTTTTTTATAACAATTTTCTTTTTAATTGTTAGGAGAACCTGAGTTTACCCAGGCTTCAATTTTATCAATAAAACAGGCATTCAGTGGTGGTTGTAAATATGGCATTGGAGTATAACTTGTACCGTTCAGAACTCCTATTAATTTACCTGAATTTGCAGTTGCCGATATTTGAGCATAATTCGTTAATAATTGTCCTCCCTGCGGGCTGCTTCCACTATGACATCCCATACAGTAGTTCTGAATGATGGGAAAAACAGTTGCACTAAAACTTACGTTCTCTGTATTACATCCATTTGTTTCATCACAAGTTAAATTTTGAGCTCCTTGTGAGATCCATTGTCCAATAATGGAAATTTGAGCACTGCTTAACGGCGAATTCGGAGGCCGGGGCATAATTTTGTCAGGATCGTCTTCAGTTATAACTTCATAAATATCGCTTCCGTCTAAATCATTAGGTTCAACATCAGCAGTATTCATAACATTTATATAGCTATCTAATATGACACCATCTTGATGTGAAGAAGCATCATGACAACCTGATTTTGCACAATTTGATAATAAAATTGGAAGTACGTCTCTTTCAAAATAGATTACATTTGGCAAACAAGGGTTATCGTTGATATCGGTAGTATCCGGTGGTGGCAATGTAGTGGTATCTATAGGGTTTGTAATTGTATCTAATGGATTTTCATCTGGCAAAATAGGTTCGTGCTTACACGATTCGAATAATAAAACAAGTAAGAGGAATGTAACAAATAGCCCGGATGTTCTGAAAATCAGTGGCATGTTTAAGTTTTAATATTAAACGAAGCTATTTTAAAAATATTTCGATGTTCAAACAAAAATATTTAAAAACTCAAAATAATTGGCTGGCGAACAAAGAAAACCCCCGTTTGGGGTTACCAAACGGGGGTTTTAAGAGTAAATTTAACTCTTATTCTTTGACAAACCGGATGGTTTGAACATCAAGTCCGTTATTCATTGACAGGAAATAAATTCCGGAAGCATAATTTTTCACATCAATGCTTAAATTGTTTACCCCTTGTTGAGCTATTTTGCTGAGTGCTTCTATTTTACGGCCTGTTAAATCATAAATCGCAAATTCGACTTCACCAGACAATCCTGTGTTAAAAGTAATATTCAACAGATTAAATGCCGGAATTGGCGATACTTCTACAAAACCTAAATTTGCCACATTGCGTTGCAAAACAATTATTCCGGAAGCAAGTGAAGTTGTACCGTCAAAATCAGTTTGAACAAGTCTGTAATAGCTGATACCTGAGGGTGCATTTTTATCAAGAAGTTCATAACTACGTGAAGTGCTCACAGTTCCTGCACCTTTAACTATCCCGACAGTGGTAAAATTAATGCCATCTGCCGAACGGGTTAAGGTAAAGTAATCGTTATTAGTTTCAGTGGCTGTTGTCCATGAAAGAAGGTTTCCTTGTGGCAAAACAATGCCATCAAAACGGAGCATCGAAACAGGAGTTGGGTTACAATCAATTATTCTGCTTTCACTGTAAGCACAACCACCACCATCGCTTACACCTATTAGATAAGCAGCATCTGAGGGGTAAGGTGCCGATTGAATTGTTGAGGAAAATTGGTCATCCATATCTCCGAAAACAGTATATAAAGCACCATTGTCAAAAGCAGGATATCCACCACTTGCTGAAATCGTCAACGTATATTCAAAAGTGAACGGATCGCATATTGGTTGAATGTCCACAATAAGTGGGTCTAAAAACACAACAGGCTGACTTTCTGAAATATCTGTACAGGCATCACCAAGATCAGGAATTCCATCACTATCCTCATCAGTCCTACCTACAACAGTAGTAATATAATATAAGGTATTATTAACTGCTCCGTTCAAGTCAGAAGCAGCAAACGTGATGGATTCGGCAGGATCAGATGGGGTTGCAAATACACCAATTATACCTCCATCATTAACGTCGGCAGTTGTATGAACTAAATAAACACCAAACTCACCACTATCAGTATCTACTATCAATCCTTCAGATAGCGCAGAGGCTAAATTACCATCACAAACAGTTTGCAATAACGTTGACATATTTCCTGCATCAGGAGCACAAGCACATGATACTACCAATACTAAGCTTGCATTACAACCATTATCATCAGAAGCTTCAATTAAATATGTGCCATCATCCAACAATTCTCCATCCGAAATCGGATCACCATTTAAGCTAAATGAAAATGGTGCTACTCCATCAACTGTATTTAAAAGAATTCCCGATTCACAATTATAGTCAACCAAAAGTGTGGTCAGGTTATTCACTGTTAAAACATTATCTACCGCATTGGAACAACCGTTTGCATCAGTGGCAACAATTGTGTAAGTTCCGTTAGTTAGTATATCATCATTTTCAACAGGGGTACCGTTAGCTGTAAATGAATAAGGCTCAACACCTCCGGATGAGGAAACAAACAATCCGGTCAAACAAGTATATGCTGAAGCAACTTCAATAACAACTCCTTCGCAGGGGTCGGGCAAAGCACAACTTTCAGGTGCAGTTATGAAATCATCGGCAACTATTGCACATCCCACATTATCTGAAAAGAATACCGATACACTAAAAGTTGCACCGTCGGCTATTAAATTGGTAAGTATAACGGTTTGGGGACTTGTAGCAATAGCATAAGCCTGGCCATTTACCATTAAATCACCGGAAGCAGGGGCATCTTCGTATGTAATCGTTATTTCTTGAGTATAGGTATTGGTTAATGGATCACAAGCGCTTTGTGTACCGGCTGTAATATCTGTAATTGCACAATTCAATACAACTTCGCAATTTGCCGGTGCTGTAAATAAATCATCCACTGCAAAATTACAACCTGCATCGTCAGAAAATGATGCTGTAACACTTACCATCAAGCCATCAGCAGTTAATCCGTTTAACGTTACTGTTTGCGGACTTCCTGTAACAGCAAAAGATTGTCCATTTACTACTAAATCTCCGGTATTGGGGGCATCTGTATAAGAAACCGTAATTTCCTGAGTATAAGTGTTAGTTAATGGATCGCAAATGCTTTGTGTACCGGCTGTAATATCTGTAATTGCACAATTCAATACAACTTCGCAATTTGCCGGTGCTGTAAATAGGTCATTTACTACACTATTACAAGCCGTGTCATCGGTAAAAGCAGCCATAACTGTTACATTTCCTCCATCAGCAACCAAACCATTAAGTGTTTCTGTTTGAGGGCTTCCTGTAATTGCAAATGATTGACCATTAATCATTAAGTTGCCTCCAAGAGGTGCATTTTCATAAGTAACGGTTATTTCCTGAGAGTAGGTGTTTGTAATAGGATCACATGTACTTTGAGCACCGGCTGTTAAACTGGTAATAGCACAAAAAGGAATCACCTCACAATTAGCTGGAGCTGTAAAAAGGTCATTTACTACACTATTACAAGCTGTGTCATCGGTAAAAGCAGCCATCACTGTTACATTTCCACCATCAGCAACCAAACCGTTTAGTGTTTCTGTTTGGGGGCTTCCTGTAATTGCAAAGGATTGACCATTAATCATTAAGCTGCCTCCAAGAGGTGCATTTTCATAAGTAACGGTTATTTCCTGAGAGTAGGTGTTTGTTATAGGGTCACATGTACTTTGAGCACCGGCTGTAATACTTGTAATAGCACAAACCGGTACTACTATGCAGTTAGCAGGTGCGGTAAATAAATCTGAAGATGATAATGAACAAGCGTTATCATCAGTAAAAAAGGCATTCACACTGACCAAAGCTCCATCAGCATTTAAACCGGTCAAAGTTACAGTTTGCGGACTTGCAGTAATATCAAAAACCTGACCGTTAACTGATAACTGCCCGCTTGCCGGACTGTCCTGATATGTTACAACAATCTCCTGAGTGTATGTATTGGTGTTCGGGTTACAAATTCCTTGAACTCCCGTTTGTAAGTCTGTAATTTGGCATACCGGAACGGCACAAAGCAAAGAAATTCCTCCAAAAATATCCGGATTAGAAGTATAAAATTCCTGAAAATTATTATCAGAACCAAATGTTTGAGTTGCTTCAAACAATAATCCAGAAGGCAAATTACCATCCAAAACATCAAAAGTCAGGGTTGCCAACTCGTTGGGAAGATTACTAAAAGATTCGGTTTGCGAATTGGCGGCTCCATTCCAAAAGGCATTAAACTGGGTTATTCCGTCTAATACTTGTACTCCGTTTCCATAGTTACCGCTAAATCCTGGTGCAATTGTTACCTGAAGGTTCGACAATGCAAGTGAATTAAAATACAAAAACAAATTCCAATTGTCCACAAGATATTCCACATCAGAATTAGCGTACAGAGTTAGAGTAAGTTGTGGAGGCGCAGAAGTGCAGTTTAATGTTACATTATCTACTGTCACATTAAAACTTTGAGCTTTCACGTTGATTGAGCCAAGCAGCACTAGAGCAAATAAGCAAAGAAAAAATGTAAAATTTCTCAACTGCATAATACTTAATTTAATTTTAAATCAGAGTAATTCATTTTGTAAAACCAATCTCCTTCCATAGATTCGTTTATTTATTAACATAAACAAAATCAGGAGTTTTTAAATATTCAAATGCAAACTTACAACTTGGCAGGTTATTTTTTGCTATCAGAGTCAATATTTTACAATAATCATTATACTATACTACAATTTCCTGACATTTCATGAATTTCCAAATGCATTTTGCCAGGAGTCCAGTTCTATACCTGATAATATAAAAAAGCCCTGCTTCAATTATTGAAGCAGGGCTAATTTTCAGATTTTAACTAATGAAATCTGTTATTCTTTTACGAATCTGGTAGTTTGAACGTTCAGACCGTTGTTGATAGTGATAAAGTAAACACCTGCAGAATAGTTTGAAACATCAAAACTAACATTGTTCAACCCATTTTGAGCCAAAACAATATGGCTTGAAATTAAACGACCTGCAACATCATGGATTACGAATTTCACTTCACCACCCAGGCTTGTGTTATAGCTTACAGTCAAAGTATTTGCAGTTGGAATTGGAGCTACATCTACAAATCCAAAAGGAGCAGCATCGCGACGAAGCGTAATTACTTCTGAAGCAATAGTTGTTGTTCCATCGAAGTCGGTTTGCTCTAAGACATAATAGCTAAGTCCATTTGGTGCATTTTTGTCTAAGAATTCATAGCTATTTGCTATAATGCTGTTACCAACACCTTTAACCGTACCAATAGCATTAAAGTTAACCCCATCTACTGAACGTTTGAGAGTAAAGAAATCATTATCAGTTTCAGTAGCTGTTGTCCAGTTAAGCATATTTCCTTCTGCTAAAACTTTACCATCAAAAGTGAGCAAGGTAATTGGAGTAGGTTTACAGGTAACCAAATTGTTTTCGGTATAAGAACATCCTGCATCGTCTGTAACACCAATAAAATATTCACTTCCTGAAGCATAACCTGCTACCAATACAGACTCTGAAATCTGACCGTTGAAATCGCCAAATACTGTATAAAGTGCGCTGGGGTCAAATTCGGGATAAGAACCGGACACTGCTATCACCAAAGTGTATTCCTGTGTATCATCATTACAGATGGGTTGAATATCTACTAATAATGGATTTAAGAATACGATGGGAGTGCTGTCAGAAACATCTGTACAAATGTCGCCTAAATCGGGAAGTCCATCTCCGTCAAAGTCATTTTGACCTACAATAGCACTTACATAATATACGGTGTTAGTTGTTGCTCCCGGAACATCAGCTAATGCAATAGAAACTGCATCGGTAACATTGAATGGAACAGCAAAAACAGCCAATACATCGCCATCTCCAAGATCGGGGGCTGTATGTACTACATAAAATCCTACTTCTTCAACATCTATTTCTATACCAACTGAAAGAACGGAAGCAGAAGCTCCATCACAAACAGGTTGTAATTCGTCTGACATATCACCGGCCTCAGGTGTACATTCAATTACACAAGGTTCAGGAGGACAAACCAAAATATCTCCGACAGTACACAAGAAACCATCGCTCACGATATCTACTTTGAAACATGGTAATCCGTTGGGGAAAGGACCTGAAACCAATACACCTGCTCCAAGAATAGGATCCCAAGGTATGAAGTAAGGCGGCAAGTTTGTACCATATCCACCGACATTAGCGTAAGCAGGGAAACCTCCGTTTGCAATAAGTCTAACAAAGAAACCACCATCCACAGTTGGGTCACAGAATGTTTCCCAATCTAAAGTAACCTGGGTTAAAACAACAGCTTCTGCAGGAGTTGAAACATCAAAACAAGCATCTCCGCTTTGGGCTAAAAGGTCTGCTATATTTGTGCCAACACCAAAAGTTGGTGCGCTTGCATCAGCATAGTTAACAGCATAGACAGAATAAGTTCCTGAAGGAATATTTGTCAAATCGCCGGATGCAGAAATGGCTAAAATATTACCGGCACCATCAACGATGAAATAGCTTTGCGAATAACCTGCAGAATTGTTAAACCCTGTTGCAGCTATGTCAAAACCTCCTAATCCCAAACTATCGGCGCAAGACAAATTAAATGAATTGTTTAAGATACCTGCGTTCGCATCACAACTTTGTACCGTCACAGTAATAGTTGATGAAGCAGATGCGCCATTAGAATCCTGAATAGTATATGATATGACAACATTACCTGTAAATCCGGGGGTAATTGCAAATGTTACCTGACCACCTGCTGTAAAGTTTGTTACACTACCTGCTCCGGAAGGAGAAACACCATCAATACTTACTAATGAAATCGGATCGCCATCGGGATCACTATCATTGGGTAGTACATTTATAGTTACAGTTGCAGTTCCTTCTAAAGCAACAATTGCATCCGGATTAGCAACAGGTGCTTGATTGCAATTTCCAACTGTTAATACGGTCGTGCCTGAACATCCATTGGCATCGGTTGCAGAAATAATATACACTCCTTCGGGAAGGAAAGTGCCATTTAAAGGCCCGAAGCTATATGGACCTGTTCCGCCACTTGCACTTACTGATAAACCGGTAGCACAGCTATATGTAGCTGAAACACTGATAGTTACTCCATCGCATGGGCCGGGTGTAATGCCGCAATCAACAGTAACTGTACCCGGGAATGAACCAGAGCAACCATTAGCATCTGTAACTGAAAAAGTATGGGTGCCATCAGCTAAGAAAGAACCATCAGTAACCGGTGTTGTACCATCTGCTATAATAGTGTAAGGAGAAGTGCCATTACCTATAGAAGTAAAAGACAGACCGTTTTCACAATCGTAGGTTGCAGCAACAAGGAAATCAACTCCATCGCAAGGTCCGCCTGTACCACCACAGTTAACAGTTAAGCCGGCAATGTTTCCGGAACAACCGTTTCCGTCAACAGCATTAAACTGATAGAAGCCGTTTGCTAAAATCGTTCCATTACCTACTGAGCTACCTTGGGTAGTCGAGAAACTATAAGAGCCTGTTCCACCGGTAGCACTGATGCTAAGTCCTGTAAGGCAGTTGTAAGATACGGTTAAATTTATGCTTGATACAGTAATAGTTGCACTACCTGCACAACCATTATCATCAAAAGCTGTAATAATGTATGCACCATCGGGAAGGAAAGATCCATTGCCTACTGAAAATCCATTGGTCATAAAAGTAAACGAACCCGTTCCGCCAGAGGCACTGACTGATAATCCTGAATTGCAGTCATAAGATGCAGTAACATCTATAGTAACTCCAACACAAGAAATACAATCTACATCTAATCCAACACTTCCAGTACAACCATTTTCGTCTGTTGCTACTATAGTATAAGAACCATTTGCCAAAACAGCACCACTTTCTAAATTAAAAGTATATTCACCATCTCCACCTGTGGCAGATACCACTAAGCCGGTAGCACAATTATACGTAGCCGTTACCTCAATATCTACACCGGTACAACCGGTTGAAATACAATCAACTACTAATCCGGATTGTGTGCCTGTGCAACCATTTACATCAGTAGCTACAATTGTATAGGTACCATTAGGCAGGAAAGAACCGCTCGTAACCGCAATACCATTGGCCGTGATGTTAAAGCTACATCCACCGCAAGTGCCACCATTAACTAAAACGTCCAAGCCGAGGTCGCAGTCATAAGAAGCATCCACATCAATCACTACGCCTGTACACAGGTCACATCCAACGCTTAGAGTAGTGGTAGCAACACAACCATTGGAATCAGAACCATTAATGGTATAGGTGCCATCAATTAAGAAACTTCCATTAGTTACCGGTGTTCCATCTGCGGTGAATAAGAATGGGCCGACACCACCTGTTGTATTAAATGTTAGTCCGTTTACACAGCTATATGAAACTGATAATGCGGTTAGACTATTGACAACTAAAGTGAATGGAGTAGAATCTGAACAACCGTTTGAGTCGGTTGCAACAATCGTATAGGTACCATTTGCTAAAGCATCGCCATTATTAACGGGATTGCCGTTGGCAGTGAAGGTATAAGAGCCTGAACCACCGGTTGATGAGAGTTGTAAGTTAGTGGTGCAATTATAAGTTGCGGTACCATTTACAATAACGCCCAAACATGGATCTACTATTGCACAACTTTCAGGAGCAACAAAAACATTCGTATTTGTCAATGAGCAACTTGGATTAGCAGTAAAAGAGGCGGTAACATTTACCCCGGCTCCGTTTGCGTTCAATCCGGTAAGGGTTACTGTTTGAGGACTGCCGGTGATGGCAAAATTTTGACCATTAACAGTTAATTGACCGGAAGCAGGTGGGTTCACATAAAGAACAGTAACCTGTTGGGTATATGTATTGGTTGCCGGAACACATGCAGTTTGAACTCCTGCAGATAGTCCGGTAATATTACAAACCGGAGTACAGTTAGCAGGTGCAGTAAACAAACCATTTACTGTTAGCGCGCAACCGGGATTCACCGAAAAACTGGCTGTAACGTTAACAGGGTTTCCGTCAGCAGCAAGTCCGGTTATCGTTACTGTGCGTGGGCTGGTGCCAATAGTAAAAGATTGACCACTTACCACTAAGTTCCCTACCGGAGGTGGGTTGCTAAAAGTAATGGTTACCTGTTGTGTATAAGTATTGGTTGCAGGATCGCAGGCAGTTTGAGTTCCTGCAGTTATGCTGCTGATATTACAAACCGGTGCACAACTTGCAGGGGCGGTAAATAAATCATTGGCAGTTAAAGTACAACCGGGGTCAGCTGTAAAAGATGCAGTTACACTGACACTGTTGCCATTTGCAGTCAAACCGGTCAGGGTTACAGTTTGTGGGCTGCTTGTAATGGCAAAGTTTTGGCCATTTACCGTTAACTGACCACTTGCAGGCTGGTTGCTATAAGTTACTGTAACCTGTTGTGTGTAAGTATTAGAAGCAGGAACACAAGCAGTTTGAGTACCTGCAGTTATGCCACTGATATTACAAACCGGTGCACAACTTGCTGGGGCAGTAAACAAACTGTTGGTAGTTAAAGTACATCCCGGTTCTGCGCTGAAGGATGCAGTTACGTTAACTGCATTACCATTTGCGGTCAGACCTGTTAAAATTACAGCCTGAGGGCTGGAAGTAACAGGAAAGCTTTGACCATTAACAATTAAGTTTCCACCTGCAGGCGGGTTGCTGTAGTTAACAGTTACTACCTGAGTATAAGTATTTGAAGCAGGAACACATGCGCTTTGAGCACCGGCAACCAAACTGTTGATAGAACATGGCCCTGCCGGACAAGCCAATGTAATACCTCCAAACAAACTACCATCAGCAAGATAATATTCGTTAAAGCTGTTGTCAGTTCCAAAGGTTTGAGCAATTTCAAATAATAACCCGGTAGGCAAGGCATTGTTAACAATATCAAATGTTACAGTTACCAACAGTGTTGGTGTGGTACTGAAACTTTGGGTTTGTCCGTTTGCTGCTCCATTCCAAAAGGCATTAAATTGTGTAATACCAACAAGGACATCCACACCGTTACCATAGTTGCCGGTAAATCCGGGAGCAAACGTAATTTGCGGGTTGGTAATTGCATTTTGGTTAAAATACAAAAAGGCATTCCAGTTATCTACTAAATAAGCAGAAGTGGAAGTTGCCGATAGGGTGAATGTTACAGTTGGTGTTCCTCCGGAGCAATCTACTGTAGGAGCGCCGACTACAATCCCAAAGTTTTGCGCAAACGCATTATTTGAGAATAAAAAGGCGAGCACCATGCAACTCAAGGCAATTGTAAAGTTTTTTAATTGCATAATATTTAAATTTTTTATTTTTAATTGCGGATAGACAAAAAACTGTCGGTTGTTTTATTGTTTATCTGAGATTTCAGAAACATGAAGTTATCTGATTTTTGAATAACCTTTTTACTGTTGTGGAACTACAAATCCGGTATATGGATTATTGGCATTCCATCGGTTTCGGTCTGCCGTATTGACTTGACCGTCCATGTTAAAGTCCTGATTTTTATATACATTAGTACTGGGGTTGTTGGCGTTCCAGGAGTTACGGTCAGACGTATTGACATTGTTATCGCCATTGGCATTACCGGTACGCATTACCCATTTTTGGGTTCCACCGGTTCCAACTGTTTTTTGTTGGGTGTATGTTGTCGCACCAATTGTAATACTTTGGTTGGTAAGACCAAAATCATAAGGAGAAACGTTAGGCAAAACAATCGTTGAACTTGAAGCAGTCGGAATATGAGTTCTGTGACGTACAATAATATAATAGCTGCCTCCCGGAGTTAAAGAGTTAAAGGTTACGCCCGTCGTACTGCCGCCTGTAGGATCGGTAACCGTTCCGTTTTGTAAAACTATGGCTGCTTTTCGTTCGACAATTGTCCAGGTGGTTCCGCTCAAAGTAGCAACAGAAACCAATACCCAATCCACCATATCCGTAGGAATTGCAGCGAGAGATTCTGTACCTGTATAGTTCCAGGGAGTTTGGTTGTAGGGTTGAAGCAGGGGAACCAAATTAGAGGTATTTAATGATTTGTTCATAATACCTGTAGTAGTATTATAAGGTCCTTCTAAATGAGCTTTAAGTTGTACTATAGTACCTACCACTGAACAAGCCGATACTCCACCACTAAACGGACTACTTGTTCCAAGTGTGTGAGAATTTGCGGGGTTATTTGTTTGATCGTTAAAACCGGTATAAGTAGTATTAAAGGAAATGTTAGCAGTTCCGGCACTATTTACGATAGTAAAACAAAACTGGGCCATATTTGTCCAAGCTGTACTTGTAACATCAGTTGTTGGAGTTCCGGCACCTGCTCCTAAAAGTACATTAAAATTTCCTTCTCCAATATTACCTTGTTCCAAAGAAGAAAACTGTGGGGCAAAACCATAGCCGCTTCCTGTACTAAAAAGTGCATCACTTCCTGCTGTTTTCACCGGATTGTTGATCACATTGGCATTGTATTGAAAAAACGCGGTACTATTACCTATTTTAAAGGTGCCGGTTTGGGCACGAACCTGCAAGGTAATACAAAAGGTAGTTGGGGTTCCTGAAACACAGTTTACCACCGGATTAGCAAACTGTACATTCACTACACCTGCATTTACCTGATTTGTACTTGCAAAAACCAATATCATGCAAGCGATCCAGGTTAAACGATTAATTAAAGTTGCCTTAAACTTCATAGCTATGATTTTAAGTTTTATTGATTTTGTTGATTTTAATTCCTGTTTTCTTCCTATCTGTTTTAAATTCCTACAATTACGGCACAATGTATAAACATTATGCGGTTTTAAACAAAGTTAATTCTCTTTGTTAAATAAATCTGTAAATATTCGACAAATAATGCGTATTGAATATGATTTAATTCAAACGTTGGCCTAAAATTAGCTACTTTGTAATAAACCACAACATTTTTTTAGTAAAATATTTGTCGGCAACTTTCAAATAAATAATTTTCTATTTACAAAGAGATATTTTGGCGTAAAAATACCATGCTCCTTAATATATTTCAAGAAAAAGTAAAAAAAATACGCTGTCTGCTTCACATCTGTCTAAACTATACTTTATCAGATAGGTACTGTTAGGTAAAAACCCGTCAATAGCTGCCATTTATATGCTCCCAAAAATCAAACCAATTTCGAATTTATAGATCTGTTACTTTATTTTATGGACAGTAATGTAATCAACGGCTCCTCCTTAATAATCTAAAATTCAGGCTAAACTCCCCTTTTTCTAATTGTTTGCAGTTTTAAAAACTCAGTAAATAATCTTTGTTAAATGTGATTTTCCCCATTCAATCATTTACTAAATCCCAGGTTGAATTTTGGTCAACTTCGTTTTAATGGCTCTAAAGAAATATAATAATTCGCCATTGATTTGGCAACAGTTTAATACTATAAGTTCAAAACCTGAAAGATATGTCTAGATTTGAGTGTAGATAATTCCATATATTAATTATAGGGTAAAAATTGTAATTTTGCGACTTTAGAAAACCAAAATCCAAAATATGCAAAATACACTGAAGTATAGTCAGGAAAATAAAGAACGATTTTTAACCGAATTAATCGAATTGTTAAAAATACCATCGGTTAGTGCTGATAGCAAGTATAAACCTGATATTCTTAAAACCGCACAATTTGTAGCTGATCAACTAAAAGTTGCAGGAGCTGACCATGTTGAGTTATGTGAAACCGGTGGGAATCCTATTGTTTACGGGGAAAAAATGATACATCCGGATTTGCCTACGGTTTTAGTTTATGGACATTACGATGTTCAGCCTCCTGACCCGCTCGAATTATGGAGTTCTCCTCCGTTTGATCCGGTAGTTAAAGACGGAAAAATTTACGCAAGAGGAGCTTGTGACGACAAAGGGCAAATGTATATGCACCTAAAGGCATTTGAAGCTATGATGCAAACCGGTACTTTGCCTTGTAATGTAAAATTTATGATAGAAGGAGAGGAAGAAGTTGGTTCTGAAAACCTGGCTCCTTTTGTAAAGGAAAATACCGGTAAACTTCGCTGCGATGTTATTCTCATTTCAGACACCTCTATGATTGCCAACGATACTCCGAGTATCACTGTTGGTTTGAGAGGATTGACTTATATGGAAGTAGAAGTTACAGGTCCTAACCGCGATTTACATTCAGGCACTTTTGGGGGAGCAGTTGGCAATCCTATCAATGTTCTATGCCAAATGATTGCTTCACTGCATGACGAAAACCGGCATATCACAATTCCGGGTTTTTATGACGATGCAGTAGTCATCAATCATGAAGAACAAATTGCCATGAACAAACGTCCTTTTAATCTTGATGAATATAAAAAATATTTAGAAATTAATGATGTTCAGGGAGAGGCAGGTTATTCAACCATTGATAGAATTAGTATTCGTCCGACCTTAGATGTTAATGGGATTTGGGGTGGTTATACCGGTGAAGGGGCAAAAACAGTGCTGCCATCAAAGGCTTATGCTAAAATATCAATGAGATTGGTTCCCAATCAAAAATGGGATAAAATAGCTGAACTTTTTACTGATCATTTTCTGAACATAGCTCCCGCATGTGTAAAAGTTAAAGTTACCCCTCTTCATGGTGGCGAGGCTGCTGTAACGCCTACAGATTCGATTGGTTACAGAGCTGCTGCAAAAGCCCTTGAAACTACCTTTGGAAAATCACCTATTCCAACCCGTGAAGGAGGAAGCATACCTATTGTTGCTTTGTTTGAAGAAACGCTTAAAGTAAAAACCGTATTGCTTGGATTTGGATTGGATACAGATGCCATTCACTCTCCAAACGAGCATTTCGGGTTGTTCAATTTTTATAAAGGTATTGAAACAATCCCCTGGTTTTACAAAGAATTCACCAAATTATGGGAAGAAGAAGAAAAGCCTTCAAAGTAACATCTTGTTAGCCTGATTTTATATGTCAGTCAAGTATCCCGCAGCCATAATCATCATTTTATGACTCGATTTTCAATTACAAAATGGCTGCAACGTCAAAACGACTTTGTATTTGCATGCTATGCCATTTTTGCTGCTTTCGGCACTTACTTTTGTATGTATGCGTTTCGCAAACCTTTTTCGGTCGCTACTTACGAAAATCTGAGTTTTGCTTATGTAGATTACAAAATATGGCTGATAGTAGCACAAGTCATTGGATACACTTTTTCAAAATTTACAGGAATAAAAGTGATTTCCGAGCTTGGCCGCAACGGCAGGGCAAAACTGTTATTGCTGCTGATTGGTATTGCCGAGTTGGCGTTGTTGCTGTTTGCCGTTGTACCGGTACCTTATAATATAATATGTCTGTTTTTAAACGGAATACCATTAGGAATGATATGGGGGATTGTGTTTTCGTATCTGGAAGGAAGGCGGTTTTCTGAAATATTAGGTGCCGGACTGAGTGCCAGTTTTATAGTTGCATCCGGAGCGGTCAAAACTGTAGGTAAAATGGTGATGACATATTGGGGGGTATCTGAGTTTATGATGCCATTTGTTACAGGCTTAATCTTTTTAATCCCGATGGTGGTATTTACTTTTTTGCTTAATGAACTGCCACCACCTACACAACAAGATGAGGAACTTCGCACTAAAAGACTGCCTATGGATGCTACAGAGCGAAAACGATTTTTCAAAAATTTTGCTTTTGGATTCATAATACTGACCTTGTTTTATGTTCTCCTGACCGCTTTTCGTGATTTCAGAGACAATTTTGCAGCAGAACTCTGGGGCGCATTAGGATTCGGAAACATGCCTTTTATCTTCACTGCATCAGAAACACCAATCGCTATATTTGTATTGATAATATTGGGAGCAACCATGTACATAAAAAGCAATATCAAAGCGCTTATGGTCTATCATTGGTTGATATTAGGTGGTGCTATAATGATTGGTATCAGCACTTGGCTTTACCAAGCCGGAATAGTTCATCCGGCTTTATGGATGATATTAACCGGGTTAGGGTTATATGTAGGTTATGTCCCGTTTGGTTGTGTATTTTTCGACCGGCTGATTGCTGCATTTAAATTTAGCGGCACATCAGGATTTATGATTTATGTTGCCGATGCTTTTGGTTATCTTGGCAGTGTGGGGGTTGTACTTTATAAAAACTTCGGACAGGCAGATTTGAGCTGGCTCAGTTTCTTTATTTCCTCAGCTTATGTAATATCTCTTACGGGAATAGTAGCCATTTTAACTTCAATGCAATTCTTTTATAAAAAACACAGACAGGAATTTGGTTAATCAAAATCAATCAAACCTCTTCCGGTTTTTAGAATCCTGTTTTCAGACTTTAAGGTTTTCATTATTTTGTCCAGTACTCCGTTGATAAAGTTTTTGCTACCGGGTGTACTATACATCTTGGCCACCTCAATATATTCATTAATAGTAACTTTTGTGGGAATAGTAGGGAAATATAAAAATTCGCACAAAGCCATTTTGATCAGGATAATATCAACTTGTGTCAACCGGTCAATATCCCAATGTTGCAGTTGAGGTTCGATAAGTGTTTTTAGTTCTTTGTCATACAACAAAGCTTTCTGAAGTAAATCCTGACTAAATTCTAATTTTTCTTCCCAATCTTCGGGTTGGGAAAAAATATGTAAGGACCCGAGATTGTCTTTTTTACCAAATTGATAAATCAAAGTTTTGATAGTATCGGCAACAATTATATTGTCATCTTCCCAATTGCTGAAATGCTCCTCTACATGTGAAACAAATAGTTCGTCTTTGAACAGAAAATTAAATAAATGGAGGATAATAGAAGCATGTTGAGCAGTTGTAGGCTGTGCGATTTGTGCATATTGCAGGTATCGGCTATCTTTGCTAAATATCTGATAAAGTTTTTTAACCACTTCATTATCTAACAGAGGGTTGAGCTTTTCCTTTTTTAGAAAATTTGTAAAGGCAGAGTCGGTCTGCAACTTTTGAATCAAAGGATTGTAATAAAGTTGCAAACTCAGGTTTTTGTCTTCTTCGGTAGGCAGGAATTTTTGCTCGCGGCGCATTTTGTCGGTCTTTACATAACTGCCAACTTCCCGCAAAAAATATAATGAATAATGGTATAGGTGATGGGTTTTATCAATATTCTGTAATAGTTGGCGTTTTGCAGAGTCGAAAACATGATTTTCTTTCTGTTCACAACCATAAATAATTTGCATGACTTTAACTCGCAGGTGTCTTCGGGAAAGCATAAGAACTATCTAAAATGAAATTTTCGCAAAGGTACGCTTTTTTATGGCCGCCTTTCAACTTTTTACCAAATATGTTCGTCCATCTTAAACCATCAGGCGACAATACTCCCAACATGAACATCAATAATTTGGTTTAATAAATCAGTTTTAGGGAAACTAACTAAATAAAATGCAAAAAATACTTAACGGCATATATTATTCCTTCCCTGTTCAGTTATTGATGCTTCATATTAAAAGGAATAAACTTTTACTTTCTTTTTGGTTCCTTTTATTTGCCATCGTTACAAATTCCTTTTTGCGACAAGTGGGCGGAGCTTATTTGTTTCTGGACCCCGAATATTTAGGAGAAGTAAATTTCTGGGGTTTTTTTTGGGTAGGTTTGGCTTTCGGTTTTTTCCTGATTTCCTGGAACATTGCTGCTTATATGAGCAACAGTTTCAGGTTTCCGTTTTTGGGAACCTTACATAGCCCTTTTTACCATTTCTGTATCAATAACTGCATCATTCCAATTGCTTTTATAATTACCTATTTCATTTCTGTTGCCCGGTTTCAGGAAGCCTTTGAGTTCAAACCTCTGATAGCTACTTTAGAATATTTTGGAGGATTTTTGACCGGTAGTTTACTCATGTTGTTGCTATTTTCCGTCTATTTTTTCCTGACGAATACCAATATTGATAAGATATTGGATGCTATACAGCGCATAGAAAAGCTGGAACTACCGTTAAACAAATCTCAGCCACTTAGTCGTCAAACCCGACGAAGCAGCATTAGCAGCAGTTATAAAAAACAAACAAAGGCTGCAAAGCCCAATGAATGGCCGGTGCTTTATTTTATCAATCAAAGACTCAGTATCCGACGGGTTCGTTTGACAGAACACTACACAAGACAGAGTTTGCTGGCAGTTTTTCAACAAAATCACAGCAATGCGTTAATCGTACAGGGGGTTGCCCTTGCTTTATTAATGCAGTTGGGGTTGCTGATGGATAAACCTGCCTTTCAAATTCCGGCAGCAGCAAGTATGTTTCTTATTTTTTCGGTGCTAACGGGTTTGCTTGGTGCTTTTAGTTACTGGCTGCAAAGCTGGAGAACTCTTGGTTTATTGATTGCGCTGATTATCCTGAATTTCTTTACCCGTTATGATATCTTTAATTACGACACAAAGGCCTATGGCTTAAACTATACTTGTGAGCCGGCAACCTATAACTCTGAATCCATTTTAGAAATGTCCGACACCACACGGATTCAACATGACTTTGATCAGACTCTGATTACACTTGAAAAGTGGAAAGAAAAAAACATGCCATTAACCCCGGAAAGTCATCAACCCGATATGATTTTACTCAATCTGAGCGGTGGAGGGTTAAGATCTGCTCTTTGGAGTATGACCGTTCTTCAAATGCTTGACAGCCTTTTGCAAAGCACCTTATTTGACCGTACTATGTTGATAGCAGGAGCTTCGGGCGGAATGTTGGCAGGCTCTTATTTACACGAATTACATTACCTGCAAAAAACCAAAGACAGCAGCATTTCTTTACACCACCCTTCTTTTGCAGACAATATGGCAGAAGATTATCTTAATGCTCTTATCTTTTCAATTGCCACTAACGATTTGTTTTACCCATTTCAATCTTTTACTACTGCCGGACATACTTACCGCAAAAACAGGGCATATATTTTTGAAAAACAACTGTCCTACAACACAAAAGGGGTGATCAATATGGATAACAGGAAGATTTCAGACTATTACGAAGCAGAAAAAAATGCAGTTATTCCCATGTTGGTATTAACTCCCACCATCGTAACCGATAGGCGAAAACTCTTTATATCTTCACAACCGGTAACTTATCTTACGCGATCGTATAACAAGTATGGCTTTAACCATGATTCGTATGAGGCTGACGGCATTGACTGTGCACAATTTTTTGCCGATCAGGACGGGCATAACCTGTTGCTCAGCTCTGCTATGCGAATGAGTGCAACTTTCCCTTATATTTTACCTTCCACCTTCTTGCCAAGTAACCCTTCAGTTGAAGTGATGGACGCAGGATTCAGAGATAATACCGGTTTTGAAACAACTTTTCGGTTCTTGAATGTTTTCAAAGACTGGATTAACCAAAATGTCGGAAAAGTCATTGTAGTTTTTATCCGTTCGGATGTTAAAGACAGGGGAGTAAAGCCGCTAACAGAAAGTCTGATTGCCAAAGTGGTGAAGCCGGCAACGGTTTTTATGACCAACGAAATTCAGGACAACTATGCAGATTACATGGCTACGATTACCGATGAAACCTTATATGGCAAGCTACAGGTCATCAATTTCGAGTACGAACCCTCTGTCAAAAGTCAAAAGGCAGCAATGAGCCTGCATCTGACCACGAAGGAAAAACACGATATAAAAAATGCGTTGTTTAATCAGCGAAATCAGCGTAATCTAAAAGAAATGATCAATCTTTTGCAGACAAATGATTAAATCTCTGCATTAAGTTTATGCGCTGAACTTAAAAACTTGATTTCAGTTGCGTAGATTGTTGTTCAATGATTGAAGCACGTATTCTGCACCATTTTTTTAGATT
This sequence comes from Sphingobacteriales bacterium, assembly GCA_016700115.1. Classification (NCBI taxonomy): domain Bacteria; kingdom Pseudomonadati; phylum Bacteroidota; class Sphingobacteriia; order Sphingobacteriales; species Sphingobacteriales bacterium. Next base: position 5,700,338 of record CP064999.1, read on the forward strand.
TATGCTCATTTTTAGCAGGGAATAATCCGATATTCCGATAACTAAAAAGTACAATATCCCAATTATTCAATGAACAACAAACTCGGGAAATATAGATGTTCCGGAGGTTTTATGGTTAGTATCTTTTAGTAAAATAGGAATAACCCTACAGTTGGAATCCAAAACATTAACAAAATAATTTGCACAGAATTTTAATGGAAACTTACCCGAGCATTGATGATCATTTTAAGGTATTTGCCCCAAAAAAGCTGTTTTTAAATCAAACTTTACCAAAAATGAAATAAGAAATGAACCGTTTCTTTTTTCTTTACTCTTCAAAATTATAATCGTAATCTTTCTTAAAGCTTTTTTAAAAAGTCAATTTTTTCAGCAAAAAAAGCTATTTTTTCGCTTTAACGGGGGATAATTTTAACCGGTGGGGTAAAAAGAAAGCAAGGATAAAAATTAACCCTTATACTAATATTGCTCAATCTGACTTTGGGAATATTTACAGGTAATCCATTCCGGTTCAAGGCTCATTCCTAATTGCCGGTAAAAGTTGATAGCCGGCGTATTCCAATCCAAAACATGCCATCTGACCTGTTTAACCTCATGCTCTTTTGCAAATTTGAAAACTTTGTCTATCAACAACTTCCCTATGCCTTTGCCGCGGTGTTTTTCGGTTACAATGACATCATCTAAGTAAAGGATTTTTCCTTTCCAGGTCGAATAACTATAAAAAAACAACGCCATTCCTGCAATTTCTTTTTCACCATTTGGTACAACCAACTCTGCCACCTCTAAAAAATACAAAGGATTTTCTCCAAATCCGTCTTTTTCAAACTGTTCCAGAGTTAATGTTACTTCATCAGGCGCTTTTTCAAACAAGGCAAGTTCACAAATCAACCTGTACGCTTGAGCAAGGTCTGATTTTACAGCTTTTCGAATCGTGATTTCCATATTCAAGCAGATTTTTAAAAGGTGAATTTTATACAAAATGTCCTGAACAGATTGCCCAATCCTTTAAAAACTAAATTAAAAACGAGCAAGTTAACTGAACCGGACAAAGAAAAGAAAAAAGCATTTGGTAATTGCATTTAACTTATCTACTTTTGTACAAACACTTAGACAACCTCTAATATTTTTTTTTCGACTTGGCTTATAACAGTGTGTGCCAGAATTTTATCAGTTTATTGTGATTCCGGCTTTATAATCTATACACGAAAAGCAAAAAAAACAGAATTTGAACGGACAAATCATCTATAAACTTTAAGTGCCTTTAAGGTGCAGATTTTTTTCACTTACAATCTCCCTGCTTTTATTTATGCAATCCATACACCATACCATTAAACACAAAGTAACCACGTTAGGTGGGTTTATTTTAGAAGAACAACGGGCATATCCCTGGGCAACCGGAGAGTTGTCGGGATTGTTGAGAGACATGGGTTTTTCGGCCAAGATTATTAACCGGGATGTCAACAAAGCCGGATTGGTGGATATTCTTGGTGCAACCGGCGAAAATAATATACAAGGCGAAGAGGTAAAAAAACTCGATGTATTTGCAAACCGTCAGTTTTTGTATTCACTCCAAAACAACGGAGAATGTGCGGGAGTGGCTTCAGAAGAAAACGACGATTTTGTTCCATTCCCCAAACAGCCCAAAAGTTCGCAAAAGTATGTGGTTTGTATTGACCCTTTAGACGGCTCATCCAATATTGATGTAAATGTTTCCATAGGAACTATCTTTGGAATTTATCAACGGGTTTCTGCGAATGGCCCTTGTACAGAAGCCGATTTTTTACAGCCCGGAAACAAACTGGTCGCTGCCGGTTATATTATCTATGGTTCTTCGACCATGTTTGTTTATACTACCGGCGAGTCGGTCAACGGGTTTACTTTAGACCCCACTATCGGCGAATTTTGCCTTTCACATCCCGACATCAAAACGCCAAAAGACGGCAATATTTATTCCGTCAACGAGAGCAATAAGTATAAGTTTTCGAAAGGAGTGAACGATTATATAGAATATTGCAAACAACCGGACAAAGCGACAAACAGACCCTATAGTTCGAGATATGTGGGATCTATGGTGGCCGATTTTCACCGCAACCTCATCAAAGGGGGAATTTTTATGTATCCCGCACTCAAAGGACATCCGAGAGGCAAGCTGAGGATTTTGTTTGAATGTAACCCGATGGCACTAATTGCCGAAGTAGCCGGCGGTAAGGCTACCGACGGAACGCAGCGAATTTTGGATATTGTACCAACCAAACTTCACGAGCGATGCCCTATTTTTATCGGGTCAGAAAACATGGTTAATAAAGCCCTCGAGTTTTTAGCTCCTAAAGAAAAGGAAGACTTAATAAAAGCCGGTAATCCACTTTCAGTATAACCCAAGCAGTTAGTTTTGTGTCTTTCTGTGCTTAATGAATTTTTATTTTCATTTCTGTCAAAAAATTTTCTGACTTTTTTTGAGGTTCAGACACGCTGCAATTGTACTTAATCATGGTATAATCTGTTTTTTAAACAAGAGCGTTAACACTTAATAATTTTAACCCGATCAACTACAAAATGCAATTCACCCTAAAGTCCGTTTTGTTTCTGATTTTCCAATTGGCTTTATTTTCTTTTACCAATAAGCTAACCCCTCCCATTCAAAAACTGAAAGCAGATATTACGACCAAACAGGTAAGGAGTGGTAAATCTTCAACTGTCAAGGCAGAACTTTACTATACTTCAGGTGGAAAATTAATCACTCATTTCACCCAACCCCGTGAATATGTGTTGGTAACCAATAACAAGGGTGAATACAAAATTTATGACCCTAATAAGAATACAGTAGAACAAAACCAAAGTGAAGCATTCAGTACCGACATCACTTATTTTGGGCATTTTCTGAACAACCGGACTACAGATATGGGGTTGCGCAATCTTGGTTTTACTTTATACAATACGCGGTTTGAGACCAATGCTACTGTTACAGAATGGCAACCTCAGCTCGTAGATCGAAATACACCGGTTTTTGTAGAATTAGTTCACGAAAACAGCATTCCCATTTTTATTGGCTACAAAGAATGGGGAGGTAAATATTTGCGAAAAGTGTTTTTCTACAACTACCAAAAAATCCAGCATGTCAATCTCCCTGCAACAATAACTGATATAAATTACCTTGAAAACAACGATTCAATCGTGAGCCGCACCAATTATTCCAATATTCTGGTAAATGAGCAGGCAAAAGGAAGTTATTTCGACTTTCAGATTCCTGCAAACGCCAAATTGAAATAGCTTGAGGATTGGCTTTATGCTAACTTTTATCCCAGATTCATGAAAATATATCGCCCGGTTATTATTTGGGTTCTGCTTGTAGGTTGCTTGTCTGTTCTTACTCCCGGAAAGAGTACTGCCCAAAACCGCAACACCGATTTAGTTTTGTTGCAAATTGTAAAACCCGGTCAATCCTATTCCCCGGCTACTAACCCCAATAATAAAAAACCACTAAAGGTGAAAAACCAATCGGTATTGGCCAAATACAATCCTTTAACACTTACTTTAACCGGAAGCATGTATTTCTATCAAAATGTATTATCTTCTCAATTGGGAAGGCAATGTTTGTATGGAATATCCTGTTCCAATTTCAGCAAACATGCAATCCTTGAATTTGGATTGGTTAAAGGGGTTTTCCTGACTGCCGACCGGCTTTTGCGCTGCAACCGCATCAGCGCATTAGATTTAAACCCTCTGACTTTAGATACTAAAACCCTGCGATTTAAAGACGAACCAAGGCAATACCGACTTCATTACCATGAGCATAGATAGTATTTGGTCGGGTATTTACAGGACATCGGGTCAAATTTTAACCGGATGCGCTTTATGTTTATTGCTCTTTTCTGTAAAAGCTCAAAACTCGCCAATAGACTCAATATTCAGGCAGGAGACAGATTTTGGTCTATATCTGCTCGACCGTCAGGAATATGAAGAAGCTACTATTGTGTTTTCACAATTAGACACAGTAACAGTTGGGAAATTATCAAAGACACAAGCCGATTCGTTGCATTATCTGAACGGCTGGGCAAAATACAACCTTAAACAACTACTCCCCTCGACAGAACAACTGCTTCAGGTGTCCGGTGCTTCCTCTAAATTTTATTCTTCCCGTTTTTTTGCAGCATATCAACTGACCTATAAAGAATTTTATCCCCAGGCAGCCGGTGTTTTGAATGATTTATACTTAGAAGACGACAGCCTTCTTCTCGAACTTCGCGCACTTCAACTTTCAGGTAACGCCCTGTTAAGTCGAAACTTTAATCAGTTTGAGCAATATTCCCAATCTTTCTCTTATTCTTATTATCAGTTGCAAAAAGAACAGGAAAACCTCCAAAAAGCCTACCGGCAGTTGCTGAAAGTCAAACATCGTTCTCCATTTGTTGCCGGGTTGTTATCGGCTGTTGTTCCGGGTTTGGGCAAAGTTTATGCCGGTAAACCCAAGCAGGGGATAGCTTCCTTTTTTCCGGTCGCATTACTCGGAGTTCAGGCATTTGAGAACATTCACAAACGAGGTATTAAAAACGGGTTCAGTATCTTTTATACCGGGCTTTTTTCTGTTTTTTATATTGGCAATATTTGGGGCAGTGCCTTAAGCGTACAAATCAAACAACAAGAGCGATACCATGAGATTGATCATCACATTTTGTTCGACCTGCATATTCCTTTGCGCAATGTGTTTGGCAACTAAAGCGCAAAACAAGGAAGAAATATATTTACAACATGCTGACAGTTTGTTTAAAATGGAACTATATGCAGAAGCAGCTATTGCCTATGAACGTTCTATTTATGCTGCCGATACAAACAGAACCTATTATCATGAAGCTCTTTTAAAAAAAGCTTTTGCTTATAAAGCTACGGGGCAGTTTTCCAAAGCATTTCTCACCCTTCAACGCACAGATGTACTCCTGCTTTCCGATTCAGTCAGATGGATAGTGGTCTATGAAACCATCCTCAATGCCTATCTTTCCGGAATGATGAAAGAAGCCGAAAGAGAGCTTTTGCAAATTGAACATCTAAACGCGAAAGATACTGTCCGGCTAAATGACTTCTTGTTCATAAAAATTCTCGTCCTTAACGAGTTGCAGCAATGGGAGAGCGCAAAACAAAGTTTTGAAAAGTTTCTGGAATTGCATGCGTTACCAACTGCTTTGTCAGACGAATACTACGCATTTTTAAAAAATCCGAAACTGAAAAATCCACAAAAAGCAAGGACATTATCCACATTTATACCCGGAACCGGGCAAATTTACGGGGGTAATATTGGTCAGGGATTGGTAAGTCTTGGGTTGCAATTGGGATTATTAGGTTTTGGCGCTTTTCAAATCTGGCAAGGCTATTATATAACCGGTTTTGCCAGCGGTCTGGCGTTATTACAGGCGTTTTATTTCGGAGGCATAGAGAACGCAGAATCCGCCACTATTCGCAAAAACAAAGAAAAAATAGCGCGGTATAATGGGCGGGTGAAGTCGTTTGTGTTGGATGTGGAGGCGGGGGAGTGAAGGCAATCTCACTCATAACTCATAACTGATGCTGGGATTCCCTGTACCTAAATAGTTACGGCGATTTATTTACCCTTCCGGCTTTCAATGATTTTCAAGACGTGTTCCTCTGAAATTTTTAAGTACTTAGCAATTATATTTATCGGGACGTTATCCTTGTGCATTTCTAATAAAACCTCAATTTCTTTATTCTCTTCTCCTTTTTTGATTAAATCTTGTGCATCCGCCATTTTAGTATGCTGGTCGCTCGCAACATCTCGCAACAGCTTCAAATACCTTTTATAATCCTTTGCATCTTTTTCATTCAGTTTCATTTCATCCAACCTCTCAGCCACTTCTTTTAAGCCCTTGGCGGTCGAGCCACTCTTTATTTCGGCGTTCTTGAAGAAATATATCCACTCGTCCAATTTGTCCTTGACTCGGTTGTGGAACTTGCCGACTTTGATAACCCAGTATTCGGGATATATTTCATGGATTGAGTTCTTTTTATAGAGTTCAATCTGTTTGTCGGCGAGGGTCAATATATCGTTCTTGTGCAAGCCCCTGAACTCAGTCGTGCCATGGTAAACGTAATCCGCTCCCTGCCCCAAGTCAAAATAGGCAATGGTGATGGAAATAACCTTTTTCACTTCTGCATAGGGTTGACCTTCTTTGATATGTTCGGTTATTGCCTTGGATGTGCCATACAGCATACGGTGGAAGTAGTCGTATTCCTTGCTGTTCTGCACTTCTACTATCACCAACTCATCCTTTGAGTTTTCCACGAGAATATCCACCCAATTGTGTTTGTCGTCTTCTGTTTCCTTATTACTCTCGCTGTCAAGGATTTGCTTGATTTTCACATCCTCGCTCAACAACTCGGACAGGAAACCTTCGAAAATATCGAAGTTTGTCTTGTGGCAAAGCATTTTTTTCATCGCCCAATCGAAACGAACTAACTTTTTTGCCATTTCCAGATAATTACTGTAAAAATACAAAAGCCTTCGGTCGTTTCAAAGGCTTTTGTGAAACTCAAAATTACTTGCCTTTGCTTTTAATTGATTTTACAATCAGAGCAACAAGCAAGTACAAAATGCTGCCTTATAGGAGTGAAGTTATGAGTTTTTGCCGCAAATGTTTCTTTTACACCCTCTTTAAACAATAAAGGCTATCGAAAGGCAGTGTTACTTCCAAAATTGCCACCATTTTTTCTTTCTTATAACGATTACACCTCCTACCACTGCAGTTAAAAATTCAATATTATAAAACTGACCAGGCTTAATTACAAGTTCTTGGGTGATTGGCAGGTATTCTTTGTCTATTAAGATTTCTAAACTTTCATAACCAACATACGAAATTATTAACGCCATATTTATTTGTATCAAACTGTCAGGTATGACAAATTTGAATTTTCCGTCAAAGTCTGTTACTGCTCCAATTTGGGTGTTTTTTAGCCAAACGTTTGCAAATGGGAAAGGGTCTTTTGTTTCTGCATCATAAACTATTCCTTGCACAACATTTTTTAGGCTGTCGGGCAATAGATTTGCTTCTGCATTTACCGGTTCCTTAGATAACTCTTCGCTTTGAGTAGGAGATACAATTTCAATTTGTGAGGCTTGTTTTTCTATTGCAATTGCGCTTTCGGTTGTCCCAACCAACATAAGTCCCGCAAGCAATTTGTAAAGCCGGGAGTTATTTTTGGGTTGACCGGTTTCAATACTTCGGTTTAACTGTTGCTTTGTCAAACGTCCACAGAGTTTACCCGATGACTGTTCAATGAGTTGAATTATTTCAGCGTCCGTTAAGTTGGTGAAGTCCACAACTGTCTTTGAGCAATTCGAACAAAACTTTCCGATGTCGTTTTGAGTCATTGAATTCCAATCCTGTCCACAGGGATTGTCAATTTTTAGCAGGTAGCTTTGTCGTTTCATAAAGTTGCCGATAACGGTTTTTAGATTTGTGATGGGCGGGCTAATCAGCACAAATGTTTTTTCGGAAAACGAAATACATTCTTTTGAAAATGTGCTGTTGTGCGATAGAAGCTGCTCAAAAATTCCTATTACCTTTTTATTAGGGTAATATTCCCTACAAAGTAAATCATGTTTTCAGAGTTTTTGCATTTTTTCATGTATTTATTACTACAATAGTTCGATGATTTTTTGGGGTTCGGGGGAAAATGGAAGCCTTCCCTAAAAGCGAGGGCTTCCTTGACAAAATGCCGTATCAAGATACTTGTTTCACTGCCGACAGGCATCAAACATCGGTAGCCCGCTTTGTATTAGCACTTTAAAAGGAACAAAGGTATATGCCGGAATTAACAGCTTTATTTCTATAATCATAAAATACCGGATTAATACCTTTAAAGAACTTGTCAGCTTCTTTAATTGGAGTATTCTTGCGAATAGGATTCCCTGTTCCTATTCCCTTTAGGCTGTTAGATACGGTAGTTTGAAATTTGCAGCCCGAGAGGGAAAAACATTATTCCCTTAGTAACCAATTAATTACACTCCCTAAAAAACCTTATTACCTTATCAAAAAAAGCATAAGACAATAAGGTCTCGATGCTTTGGAATTGGTCTGTTACTAAGGCAATAAGGGTTTGAGGGTTTGGATTTGCTCATTTATAACGGCAATAAGAAATTGTTGAAGATCCCCAATGCCGTAGGCATTATATATAGGTAGCCCCCCAAACCAACGTGCATCAATGCCGTAGGTATAGAACGTTTTCCTTTGATGTTTTGCTACCAATATTTTATCCCTACGAGATATTTTTTGCTATCTCAATTACTGCCGGTGGAATAAGAAGAAAGACTGCATTATAAATTGACAATTGACCATTCACAAGGTATCGGTTTTATCCTTAACTTTACCTTCCTAAACCAACCACTTAACAACGTTATGCGATTGTTATTAGCTTTTTTACTGATAAACACTATCCAATTCCTGACGGCACAAAATTTTTCAACCTCTGCAAATTTTTGTTCCCACAGATCTAATACTCCTTGCTTTAAGCATGGAGAAACCGCTAAGATGCAGGCTGCCAACAGCCGAAGCGATACTTTAGACATATTGCATTACGATATTCACCTTACCGTAACTAATTTTGCTGCCCAAGCCATCAATGGACATGCCAATATTACCCTTACTCCTAAAATTTCAGACCTGACTCAAGTTTTGTTGGATCTTCAAAACATGAATGTCAGCAATGTTATGCTTGATGATGCAGATATTGCTTTTGACTATACTTCCCCCCTTTTGCGCGTCTTTCTGCCTGAACCTGTTTCACCCCTTGATACCCTTCAACTCAGTGTTTTTTACAATGGCAACCCCATAACTGCTTCTTTTGGCGGGTTTTATTTCACAGCAACCTATGCCTATAACTTAGGTGTAGGAATAGGGGTAGATCCACCCAATTTTGGCAGAGTTTGGTTCCCTTGTTTTGACAATTTTGTTGAGCGTGCCACCTTTTCCTGCCATATTACGACTGCGGGCAACCATAAAGCATTTTGCGGAGGTTTGCTGGAAAATGTTACAGACAACCCCGGAGGTACTAAAACCTGGCATTGGGAGCTTTCTCAAACTATCCCAACTTACCTCGCTTCGGTTGCTGTCAGCGATTATCAAACCCTTTCCTTTAACCATCCGGGTAGCAACGGCGATATATTGGTACAACTCGGTGCGAGGGCAAGCGATACGACCAACCTGAAAAACTCATTTATACATCTGCCCGATTGTATTTCAGCCTTTGAAGATGCATGGGGACCTTACCGGTTTGACCGTGCCGGTTATGTCGTTGTTCCTTTTAACGGAGGTGCAATGGAACATGCCACCAATATTGCCTATCCCCTATTTGCCGTAAATGGAAATCTTCAATGGGAATCTCTGATGGCACACGAATTTGCCCACAACTGGTGGGGAAATCTGGTAACTTGCGAAACCGCCTCAGATATGTGGATCAACGAAGGGTGGGCAAGCTATAATGAAAGTCTGTTTTCAGAATATATTTATGGCAAAGAACAATACAAGACTGATATCCGAACTACTCACAACGATGTGTTGCTTTATGCCAATATACGCGACGGAGCATACCTTCCTGTTTCCGGTGTTCCTTTTGATGCCACTTATGGTTCACACGTTTACAGCAAAGGCGGAGATATGGTACATACGCTAAGAGCTTATATGGGCGACTCTTTGTTTTTTCATTGTTCAAAAGAGTTCCTCAATACCCATGCTTTTACCCATGTCAACAGCAACGAATTGCGTGATTTTTTAAGTTCCTGCTCAGGCATAGACCTTGTTCCGTTTTTTCAAAACTGGATTTTTTCGCCCGGTTTTCCTCATTTTTCGATAGACTCCCTGCAAGTGCAGGTGGATGGTACCGGTGTTAATTACCTGACTAATGTTTTTGTGCGCCAACGCTTATACGCTGCTCCTGAGTTCTTCACACAAGTTCCTTTAGAAATCACTTTTTTTGACTATGCGCTCAATCAACAAACCGTAACGATGCAGGTCAATGGTGATTGTAGTACACAGCAGTTTTCACTCCCCTTTTATCCGGTACTTGCTGTTGCTGATTTGGAGGAACGCCTTTCAGATGCAACTGTTGACCGGTATGAGATAATTGACACCCCGGGTATTGTTAATTTTGTGGAAGCGGGAGTTACCCTGGATATAGCAGCGCAAGCAGGACAAACATTTATTCGTGCCACCAATAATATGGTCATGCCCGACAGGCTTCAAACCCCGATAACAAACCTCATTTTGCACCCCAACCGATACTGGACTATAGAAGGCTATAATACAGGAGGGCTGCTCAATGGATCTGCTGAATTTACCTATAATGGAACAAGCAGCACAAACGGCGGTTATTTAGACCATAATCTGATTAGTGGGTCTGAAACCAACCTTCGGTTATTGTACCGGCCTTCATCGGCAGTTGACTGGCAAATACTTACTTCGGCAACATTACTTGCAGGAGCGAGCAATACAGACCGGCGCGGCTCTATTAGAATCAATAATCTGCAATTCGGAGAATATGCGCTTGGGTTTATTGACCCCACCCGTACAGATACTTTAACCACCCATCAACCAGATTGCATTGCCGTAGGCATATCAGATTTTCCAATACATTCCAAACCCAACAGCATTTTTAGTGCTTTCCCAAATCCGGGCTCAGGTAAGATTACGATTGTTTTTACCGAAACATTGGAAACCTCACATTTGCTCGAACTTTACAACTTAGAGGGTAAGTTGTTGAGACGCATGTCAATTGCCCCCAATTCCCCGTCTGTTCTTATAGATATTGCTAACCTGGTTTCCGGTAATTATATCTTACAACTTATCGAACAGACTTCCAATATTAAAAGGAGCGAACAAAAAATCAGTATTTTCAACAGGTAACCAATTTTAGCCTTAATAGCATTAGCTTCTTGCATTGCCATAATTCCTTATTTTGATAAGGAATGGTATTTTACATATACAAGTAATAAAACCAATCTTTACAACAATCTTGTATAAAATCACGTTTGTTTACAAACGTTTCCATCTTTAGCTTTTGTTAAATATCCGATTTAAGCCCTAAAATTCATGCCACATGTTTAGACTATGTTTGCTTTTCATGTCTCCGCTATTCGCTTTTCTGATTTCAGAAGCACAAAACAACCTTACATTTCTGGAAGCCACCCGTCTGAAATTTCCGGACAGCAAACAGGTTTTGCTTGAAAAACAAGAACATTTAAACATCAACTACCGTGATGGGGAATGGGACATTTGGAGCAAAATCAACGAAAAGACCCTTTACCTGAGCGACCAGCAGCTATATGCTCAAAAATCAATTTTCCTCAGTGGGTTTGATGAAATTACCAACCTTGAGGCAAAAACGCTTGTACCTGTAAAAAAAGGAAAGAAAAACGAAATGCAGGAGTTTAAAGTGGAAAAGGTGGAAACCAAAGATGTGATGATGGGTAGTATATTCTATTCCGATTTTAAGGAAAAGAAATTCAGCTTCCCTGCTTTGCAGGAAGGGGCAACCACCCTTCTGACTTATACGCAGATTAGCAAAGAACCCCGGCTTTTAGATGCTTTTTATTTTGGAAACTATTCAGCTCCGGTTATATCGTCTGTTTTTAGCGTCAGTTTTCCGAAAAAAATTGAAATAGCTTATAAGCTAATGGGAGAAAACACAGATATGGTTAGTTTTGAAAAAAAAGAAGAAAATAATCTGATTACTTATACATGGACTGCAGAAAATATCAGCCGACTAAAACCCGAAGAAAACGCTCCAAGCAGTAGTTATTACGAACCTCATTTAGTTATTTACATCAATAAAGTAAATGAGGGAAAAAATGAGGTAAAAATCCTGGAAGATGTTTCAGGACTGTATAACTGGTACTATTCTTTGGTTGAAAACATCAACCCTGAAGCCGGTGAAGAGCTGAAACTATTGGTAAAATCTCTGACAAAAGATGCAGGCAGCGATTATGAAAAAACAAAACGTATTTTTCAGTGGGTGCAAAGCAATATCAAATACATTGCCTTTGAAGATGGATTAGGTGGGTTTATTCCGCGAGATGCCAACGATATATATGCAAAAAAATACGGCGATTGTAAAGACATGTCAAGCATTTTGTTTCAAATGCTTAAGTTGGCCGGTGTTCCTGCTTATTACACATGGATTGGTACACGAGACAAACCCTATACTTATAATGAAGTGCCGACACCTATAGCCGATAATCACATGATTGCTTCAGTAAAAGTTAATAATGAGTATGTTTTTTTAGATGCTACCGGTGAATATCAGCCATTCGGTTTACCAACTTCTATGATTCAAGGCAAAGAAGCATTGATAGGAATTGATAAAGAACATTACGAAATTGTTGTGGTTCCGACATCGTTAATGGAAAACAGCACGGAAACTGAAAACCTTACCCTCACACTTTCAGGTCGAAACTTAAATGGAACGGGTATTTTGAAGTTTAATGGGTATAAAAAAGTTTTTACCCAATATGAAAAGCTGAAAGCAGATGCAGCAGGAAGATCTGCGCGTTTTTTTAACGATTTCCTGAGAAAAGGCAGCAATAAATTTGAAAGTAAAAACATCACCTCGACCGGATTTAATGACAACAATAATCCGGAAATTGCCATTCAATACGATTTTTCAATTCCCGACTATGTAACCATCAGCGGAGATAAAATCTATGTCAATCTGAACCTCAACCGGAAATACCAACAATCGGCCATAGACCTCAAAGAGCGCAAATTAGATAAAGAAGTAGAGTATCAATACATCGAAGACTTTACCTACCGCCTAAACATTCCTGACGGATACGAAGTTTTCTACCTCCCTACTGCCATGGAATTTAAAGACGAGGAGTTTGGGTTTACGGCAAACTACACCCAAGATGCCGGAAGCGTAGCCTTGAACCTACGCGTTTACATCAACCACCTCATGCTCAAACAAAAAAGATTTACCGACTGGAACGCGATGATTGAAAAGCTCAACAATGCCTATCAGGAAGTTGTGGTTTTGAAGAAAATGGGACAGTGAAAGTAGTTATGAGTTATGAGTGCAAATTGCCCATTGCAAAATTGACCATTGCCCATTGCAAATTGCCTATTGCAAAATTGACCATTGCCCATTGCAAATTGCCTATTGCCTATTGCAAATTGCTAATTGCAAATTGCCTATTGCAAAATGCCCATTGCAAATTGCCAAAAAGGGAATAAGCCCTGCTTTTCGTTTCACTATACCTTTCGCTTTAAACCAAACTGTTTGAGTAAGATATTTTCAAATGCCGATTCTGTCAACAATGTTTGAACTGCCGGCAATAATCGCACCTCCTTTCCTACCATATATCGGGGCTTTGGTTTTGCAACCGTAAGGACATAAATGATGCCATTGGCTATCAGTTCCGGCTCATTGGCAGATTTGATTTGTTTCACTAAGTTTTTACTTGCCGGCTTCATAACTGCTTCATAGCGTTGACGGATATAGTCTGACATTTTAGCCCAGTCATTTTTCAGGTTTTCTTCCGCATTGTCAGTCATCGGTGTTCTGACTGCTCCGGGTTCAATGGCAGTAGCAGTAATACCCAAAGGCAAAAGTTCCATTCGAAGTGTTTTGGTAAATGCCTCAATAGCGCTTTTAGTCATCATATAAATTCCGGCTCCGGGCACAGGTACTCTGACAGCTCCTGAAGACAGGTTGATAATCCGGGCTTTCCCGTATTGATGCAACAATGGCAAAAAAGCCTGAGTTACCCTTAAAGTACCAAAAACATTGATTTCGAACAACCTTTTGACTTCATCCAAAGACACTCCCTCTAATACCCCGGTTGCAATATTGGCTACCCCTGCATTGTTAATCAAAGCGTAAAGTCCCTTGTCTCCTACAGTATGCCGAACAAATTCAACAGCTTCGGCGACTAGTCCATCATTGGTAATGTCTATATTAACTACCTTCAACCGACCCGATGCGTTTTGTGTCAATGTTTCCGTATCTTGGTTTGGCAAGACACCGGCAAACACTTCCCAGCCCATTGAATCAAGTTTCTTAGCCGTAACCAAACCGATACCGGTGGCTGCTCCCGTAATAAAAACCGATTTAGTACTCATAGTCGAACTATCATAGTTTAAACTTATGTTTGCTTTATGTTGAAATTTAATCAACGATTGAACAGATAGCTAATCATCTTCCGGTATAAGCCTGAATAAGGAGGCAGGCTTATGGTTGAAAAGTCGAGCCATCCCGTTGGATTTTCAACTACAGAACGTTGATTTGAAAAACTTGTAAACGTTGCCTTACCCACACTACGCCCCATTCCACTGTTTTGAATTCCACCAAAGGGCAAATAAGGATTTACCCCTGCCTGAATCATATTGTGGTTTATAACGGTACTGCCTGCCGATGTATGTTTTAAAAAATAATCAATGTTTGCCCTGTTGCTGCTGTAAATATACAACGCTAAAGGTTTAGGCAATTCTCTGATTTTGGTTACAGCATCTTCTTTCGAAGTGTAAACACTTACAGGCATAATCGGGGCAAATATTTCTTCTTGCATTACCCGCATCTCGTGAGTAACTCCGGTTAATATTGTGGGTGAAAAATAGAGATCCTCTTCATTATATACTCCTCCTGCAGCGACGGAAGCCCCTTTTTCCAAAGCATCATTCAGCAATGAAACTACCCGCATAAAATGTCGTTGATTGATGATGCGGCAAATCGCTTCTGAGTGTTCAATCCCTTTACCTTCCGGATTGTACATGGTTTCAATGGCTTGTTTTGCCTTCTCCACAAAAACATCAAATATTGTTTGCTCTACCAATACATAATCAGGAGCAACACAAGCCTGCCCACTATTGGCACATTTCCCCCAGGTAATTTTTAACGCAGCTCCATCTAAATCGGCTGTTTGGTCAACAATTACCGGAGACTTACCACCCAATTCCAAAGTAACAGGGGTAAGATTAACCGAAGCAGCCTGCATGACCAATTTTCCTACCTGAGGACTTCCGGTAAAATAGATATGGTCAAAGGGTAGTTTCAATAATTCCTTTGCGGTTTCAACATCACCCTCTAAAAAGGCCACTTCATTCTGAGGGAACAAATCAGTGATCATCTTTTTTAAAACAGCAGTCGTATTCGGACTGAATTCTGAGGGTTTGATGATTACCGTATTGCCGGCAGCAATGCTGCCTATCATAGGAACTAAATTGCAGGCAAGCGGCGCATTCCAAGGACCAATAATCAGCGTAACTCCCTTTGGCTCGTATATAATATACGGTTTGGTTCCTTTACTCATCAATCCCGTTTTGACCTTTTGAGGTTTCATCCAGGAAGAAAGATGTTGAATTGCAAAATCTGCTTCCGATTTTATCAGCAACATTTCAGCTAAGGTATCTATTGGTGCTCTTCGCAAATCACGATACATAGCTTCCTGAAATATGGCAACCTGTGTTTTTAAATAGTTGGCCACTCGCTTCAGTTTCTCAACTCTTTCTTTTGCTGTTGTAAGGGCAATCCTGTAAGAAGCTTCTCTTTGATTGTTAAACACGGAATAGATATACTCTGAATCTGTATTACTCATAAAAAAATTGAACAGGATTGAATAATAGTGATGATGTTAAGCCTGCAAAGGTAGGCTATAATTAATGATTCAGGTTTTAGTTTCTTAGGAAAAAACATTAAAAAAGCATATCGTATCAGAAATGTAAGCCTGTAGATTTTTTTAAAAACACAGAAAAAACCAATAAATTTATTTGTTTGTTAAAAATAAAACGTACCTTTGCGGCACGAATTGAACAAGGTTAGAAAAATTTTAATTTTAACTCCAAAAAAAACACTGCCTATAGCCTATTACTACACAAAGCAAATTTTAATTTAACCAACATAAAATAATTTTTTCATCATGAAAAAAGCTTTTGTAGTTTTAGTATTAGTTTTGGCAGGCTTATCAATTCAGGCACAGGAAAATTCAAACCTTGCCACTGCCCCCGATCAGGAAGAGACAATATTTCAAACTGTTGAAATCCAAAAAAATACATTTTTTGCCGAAGTTGGCGGAAATGGTACTTTATACTCTGTTAATATAGATCAGGTTTTGTTGGCCGGACACAACTTTAAGATTAGCACCCGTATTGGAATGGGATTGTCATCTTCTGTTTTCGAAAAAGATATTGATCCAATTATTCCTATTGAAGGCAATATTTGGTTTGGTAAAAACAAACATCATTTTGAAACCGGCATGGGAGTAGTTGCAGCTTTTGGTTTTGACGAGACTCCTCCTGCTACCATCCAAATTACTGAAAACGGTACAAAAGTCATTCAGTATCAATCGGGGCAAGAATACACTTCTTTATATGCTTTTACAAGAATTGGATACCGCTATCAAAATTCTAACGGTGGTTTGTTTTTCCGGGCAGGTATTACTCCTACTGTAACTGCATATTCTAAAGTTGAAGGAGCAAATCCAAAATTGGAAGGCAGTATCTCAATCGGCTATACCTTTAAATCTAAAAAACCGGCTCAAATACCCGTGATCAATTATAATTAATTGAATTTGCGAACAGGATTTCTGTCCTGAAAAATTTAATCATTAAAAAGGCGTTGCAAAACAAGTTGCAACGCCTTTTTGTTTGGACAAATGCAAGAAATAGTAAGCCATTATCTTAGTCTCTTATTTTTAAAGGGCTACCCTTTTTACCAATTTGAGATTGACCCTATCTGTTTTAAATTTGCTTCAAAACACCTCGAACTTTTTAAATATGAAATCCTGCTTTACCTTCCTTAGTTTAATAACCTGTTTGTTGTCTCCAAATTTTCTGACTGCACAAACCGGTCAACCCGCGAATAGCAGTACAAAGGCAGTCAATGTTCCTGCTACCTTGGTTACAATTGACTATGGATTGATTCTTCCTGCAGGCGATATGGCCAAACGATTTGGCATGAGTTCTAAAGTGGGGGGCAATGTACTGCACAAAACAACCAAAAATTTTCTGTATGGCGTAGATGGATATTTTCTGTTTGGCAATTTGATTGCCGAAGATTCTTTAGCTATTAACCTCATCAACTCCGATGGATATATTACAGGTACAGACGGTTTACCGGCTGATGTAAACTTTTTCTTGAGGGGATATTTAGCAACGGTAAAGATGGGGAAGATTTTTGAGTTTGGAAAAGCAAAAAATCCCGGTTCGGGTTTATTTGTTTTAGGAGGTGTCGGATATATGCAACACAAGATCCATATAGATGAAAAAAGCCAGGCTGTTCCCCAATTACAAGGAGATTACAAAAAAGGGTACGACCGTTTAACTAACGGACCCGCCATTCAACAAAATATCGGTTATATTCATTTGAACAAAAACAGGAGGGTAAACTTTTGGGTTGCATTTGAAATGGTACAAGCCTTTACCAAAAACCAACGAAGTTTTAACTTTGACACCAAAACCTCTGAAACAGGAAGACGAACCGATTTGCTTTTTGGATTGCGTTTAGGATGGATACTCCCCGTTTATGCACAAAGCAAAGAACATTTCTACATCAACTAATTTAAAGGTTAGATTTGTTAATCTCTCCTACTGCGATGCTATCCTTCTCTTTTCTTAAATAGTCTGAGGGCTTAGTAAAGCCTTTTCGTATTCCTCCACCAAAGTCTGAACTATCTGATGAACCGGTCGAATTTGGTGTACGTATTCAATTGATGGGCCTGCACACCAAAGTGTTTGATAGGTAGCACTAAAAGCAGCTTTTTCGAGTGATTTCATTCCCTTATAAAAAGTCAGCATTTTAGCGTACTTTTTTAATGTGCGGTTCTTATTTAACAACGCTTCCAGCCAGTTTTGACTGGTGCCGATGTTTTGCACATAAGGGGTGTTAATGATGGTACAAGGGGTTCCCGATAGTTTGGTTGTCGTTACAATATCCTTTGCTCCATACTGAACTATCGCATTCTTATACTCCTGAGAAACGCCTGCTTCATCGGTGGCAATAAAAATGCTGCCCATTGAAACCCCACAGGCTCCTAAACTGAGTTTATCGAGAATACCGGCACCGGTTCCTACACCTCCTGCTGAAATTACAGGCAATTTAGAAACAGTTGTCAACATTGGAATTAACTCTTTGTAAGAAATTTTACCGGCATGACCTCCCGCCTCAGCATTCACTGCAATCAATGCATCACAACCCATATCTTCTACTTTTTTAGCGTAAAAAGCATCAATCACATCACAAAACACCAGCATCCCTTCATTTTTGCAAGCTTTTATTACCTTTTCAGGACTGCCTAAGGAGGTAATAATAAAATCCACATGAAAATCGAGGCAGGCTTTAAGTTGCTCTTCCAGTTTGATGTTCGATTTGTTGGTAATCAGATTAATGCCAAACGGTCCATTGACCTGATTTCTGATTTCCTGCATAGCTGCTCTAAACTCTTTATCTGTTCTGTAGTTCAGTGCGGGAATAGCTCCGGTAATTCCGCTTTTAATTGCTGCAATGGTCATCTTTATGTTTGACACCAAAAACATAGGTGCCATAATAATGGGATATTGAATAGGAAGCAGTTGAGTTAAAGCAGTATCAATTCGGGATAGCATAAGCAAACTAAGAAATAAATGGTTTTATAAAATTCAGGATGCAAAATTAACCAATTCATCGGGGTTTTAACCATCTCTCGAACTAAGTACGCTTTTCGGTTGGGATTAAAGCCTATTCCTGCACAGAATTGTAAAAAAAAGATTTGTTGTTTATTGATACAACTTAAAATCGTACCTTTATACTAAATTTGAAAAAACAATATTTAAATCATGAAAAGTTTGTACTTATTTCTTTTTGCATGTTTATTTGCTTTTACAATTGAACCTTTACAAGCACAGGTTAACATAGCAGGTAGTGATTTGCCCGCAGTCGGCACTCAAAAATATGTGGCAGTAACCAATACTCCTGATATTGATTTGGGTGCTGCGTCTTCAACTGCTCAGGTTTGGGATTTTACCTCTTTAGAACCCGGAAATTATAGTTCTGCTGTGTTTACAAGCACTGACGGATTACCCAGCGAAGGTACTTTCCCACAATCAACAATTGCAAGAACCGGTCCGATTAATTCCATTTTAGGAATTTCTTTGGGTGATATTTTACCCATTGGTGGCGGAGGATTACCGGAGGCTACTGCCTATTATGTCAAAAACTCACAGGGAAAAGTCCTTATAGACGGATTTAACATGAATGTTTCCATTCCCGGATTGGTTGATTTGGGACCAACAGACATTAATGCCCAACCTAACGATTTATACTTAACTCCGGCCGATTTTGGCGATGTAATTGAAAATGACGGAGGGTATATTATGGAAATCAGCCTGATGGGATTTAATTTTGGTCTGCGCTTTAATGTTGATAAAGTTATCAATGTAGATGCTTTCGGAACTTTACAATTACCTGATTACAACCTCGAAGTATTGCGTTATAACGAAAGTAACACGGTTGGTGTAGAATTGGGATTAGTTCCGTTTCCGGGGATATTTATTCCGGTTGACCCTGCTACTCTTGGCGATTTGTTAGGAGTAGAAATCCCCTTTGACCTTAGCTTTTTGGATACCACAGTAACCACCAACAGCTACCGGTTTATTTCTAAAAACCAAGGTTATCCCGCTGCTTCAGTTACTATGTTGTTAAACCCTATTTCAGGCACTTCTACTCCTGCAAGTATCGAATATTTGGCACAACCCGGACCACTTCAAGCTGAATACAACTTTACTGTAAACTGCCTGACCGTTGCCTTTTCTAATGCAAGTGCCAACGCTCTTGCTTATGATTGGGATTTTGGAACAGGAGATGTAAGTACATTGGAAGACCCGATTTATACTTTCCCCGAACCCGGAACTTACGAGGTTTCTCTAACCGCACTCGGTATTGATGGTATCAGTGCCGTGGTAACCAAAGAGGTAACCGTTGATTTCTGTTTAGATATTGACGAAGTTGCGGCAAACTCCATCATAATTTACCCTAACCCAACAACCGGTACTGTTAACTTTGACCTTACCAATAATTTCAATAATTGTACTTTGACCTTAACTAATTTGTTAGGCCAAAATGCAGGCATCTGGAATAACCTGAACGGAAAGGTACAATTAGATATCAGCCGCTTTAGCAAAGGTGTTTATTTTTACACTTTAAGTTCTAATGAAGGGAATGTCATCGGACATGGAAAGCTAATTGTTGAGTAATCGGTTTTATCTTAATCAGAAAATTCAAAACAAAAACCCCCTGCAAGTTGAAATGCAGGGGGTTTTTTCATTAAACAAGAGGCAAAATGCAATAGGCAATAGCAATTCACCTATGACCATTCACCATTCACAACTTATCATTCATCACTTGCCACTAAAAAATCCTATCGCTTATTCAATTTTGCGAGTAGCCTTAAAATTTCGAGATACAACCAAACCAAAGTTACCATCAACCCAAACGCAGCAAACCATTCCATATATTTCGGAAGATTGTGTGAAGCACCTTGTTCAATAAAGTCAAAATCCAACACTAAGTTTAGCGCAGCAATGACAACTACAAACATACTAAATCCGATTCCGATCAATCCGGATTCGTGAATGTATGGAATATCAATGCCAAAAAAGCCCAAAATCAGCGTAGCAATATAAATCAAGGCAATGCCTCCGGTTGCTGCTGCAATGCCCATTCTAAAATTTTGGGTTACTTCGATCCATCCTGATTTGTAAATAAACAGCATCGTAGCAAATACACCAATAGTTAACAAAATAGCCTGAAAGACAATGCCTGCAAATTCGGCTTCAAACAGAGCAGAAATAGCGCCAAGACATAACCCTTCTAAAATAGCATAGACAGGTGCGGTGTAAGGCGACCATTCTTTTTTGAATATGGTAATTAAAGCCACAATAAGCCCGCCAACTGCTCCGCCCAAGATAAACTGGGGTAATGGCATTGACCACGAAAAAGCGGCCGTTAATACCAGCAAGGCCAATAGCATCAGGCTTTTGTTAACGGTTCCGTTTACAGTCATTAACTGCCCGTCACTTTGTGAAACAGTAGTTCTGGCTACTTTTTGGAAAGCCTTATCAGATAAAACAGGATTTGATGTTCGCATGATTGTAATTTATGTTTTTGATTTGATTTGTAGTATATAACGTATTTAGCTTCTACTTAGTTCCTGTTTGAAAATCAGGGGTGCTTTGCAAAGGTAATTATTTACATCTTAAAAATCAGGTTGGATTGCCCAACGAAATTATTCATGGACAAAGCGATTAACTAAATCATCTTTTTTAAATAGCGACTCAAAGGAACAGAACTAAATCTGTTTAAACTAACTTGCAGAGGGATTACAACAGCATCCTTTTAGCTTTAGTGAATAAAACTTCACAACTCTGTTACCATCTACTTGTTTCACCTTTTTGAACTAAAAACAATGGGCACATTTTGGTCAGATTATCTATTAACCATTATTCAACCCCAGCAATCGTTTAATAAGTTGTTGGCTAAAGAAAATTACTTTCAGCTTGGATTTGGTTATATTTCCATTCCAATTATTGCCTATACTTTGATGTATATTTTTCTGACC
Organism: Sphingobacteriales bacterium; assembly: GCA_016700115.1. Lineage (NCBI taxonomy): Bacteria > Pseudomonadati > Bacteroidota > Sphingobacteriia > Sphingobacteriales > Sphingobacteriales bacterium. The sequence continues at coordinate 5,721,918 of CP064999.1, forward strand.
ATTGGCAACGGAGCGCCCTCAGTATTTACACCATGGCTCAATATTTCTAAAGAAAGTTATTATGCTGTTAACCGGTTTATGTTAGCTCCAAGCATGATATTATGTTGGTTCGTTACCTCTTCGTTTATTCAAGTCTTTGCCCGGTTTTTTAATGGAGTTGGCGAATATGAACAAACATTGTCTGCCATTGCATTGAGCATCAGTATCGCTATGTGGGGAGGATTGTTACACGACCTTCCTATGAGTTTTTTAAGTGCGGTTGGAGTAATTGATGCGCGACAGCATGAAATTGATATGAATTCACCGACAATTTTCAGAACCCTGCTTTGGATAGCCTATTCCATTTACTTTATCGCATTCCTTGTTCTGTTTCCAATTGCCGTAAAAACAGTACACAAGTTATCCTGGTTAAAAAGCGGTTTTATCGGAATTTTTGCTTTCCTGATATTCCAAATTGTGTTTCTGATTTTTAACAGATAGCCTGAACTTTTTACGAATTGCACACTTTTTTTTGGTTAAAAGAAGTCATATTGTAATTTACTTTGGAAGCTTTTCAACATATATTACAGCTTGATTTAACTGTGCTGAAAAAAATTTACTTAACAAACCCAATCTATGTTTATGAAACAAATCCGATTTAGCGTCAAACAGGTTCTGAAACTGATTTTTTCAATGACCGGCTTTTTTATTTTGGTAAATTTTTTAAACACTTTGAATACAACATCCGGTATTTCAGAGTTCTGGAAATTAGCGGGTGCGGTGGTCGTGGTTTTGTTTATCGCAACTCTTAAAATAGAAGATTCCCCGAAAACTCTGCCTTCCACCAATAATCTTTAAAGCCCAAACGCTGTTGCTTTTTTTCGTAACTTACCTTTAACCATACATCGCATGTACAAAGCATTGTATTTAAGCCCGATGATTCCATCATATAACCTTAAAACAACCGGCGAGTTTTTTAAAAATGTTTTGGGATTTTCGACTTTTATGGACACCACCGGTTATGCAATCTATCTGAAGGATAACCTGTCCATTCATTTGTTACCTGCCGGAGAGGATATTGGACAAATGGAATTTTACCTCGAAGTTGACCATGTTGACGAACTTTGGAACAACATCAAAGACAAGGTTCAGGGGTTAAGAGTCAAAGCGCCATTTGACCGTGAGTATAAAATGAGGGAGATTCATATTGAAATTCCCGAAACCAAAACTTTGTTGTTTATCGGGGAGAGTATTTAACCCTGTTTTTTTTCTGATGGGCAGAAAGCTGAACTGATAACTGACTACATCTCCACTATGTTTGTCGCTCATTGTGAGGCATAAAACAGGATATGCCTTTTTTACCTTCCAATAGCATTGGTTAGAAATCTTCTTTGAAAATTTGTGAGAATGCTAAAATATATTTAGCTTTAAACAAAAATCAAATCAATCTGGTGGAGGCAAACATTTATATCCCGCTACAACTCAAAGGAATTGCTTCTATGATTTGGGAGCAAAAAAGCAATAGTTCACAGCGTTGGAAAATTCTTCCCAGCGGGTATATTGAGTTGATTTTCAATCTTGGCGAAAAAATGGAAGACCTGAGCGGGAAAAAGGTAGGCCAAAGTTTTAACCCTACCGAAAACTTTTGCTTTCTTTCAGGTTTGCATACACAACCGCTTTGTATGACTTATTCACAGTTTCATGTGATGGGCGTTCGATTGGAACCGGTTGCAGCTAAATCATTATTTAAAATACCCTGTTTCGAGCTAAAAGACTGGGCATTAAAAGGAGAAGAAATCTTTCACAATAAAGCGTATGTAGAGGATGCTATCCGGTCATTTTCCGATTTTCAGTTACGGGCAAAATGGCTTGAACAGTATTTGTATGCTTTGATTTGCGAAAACCCGGAGTTGTATTTAGCGTTGAAAATATCGAAATTGTTGAAACAGGTGGCTGATTACCGAAAAATCGGCACTCCGGTTAAACTGGAAGATTTTACCGGATATTCGAGAATGCACACTTACCGTTTGTTCAAAGATTGGTTCGGACTTTCACCGTCTTACAGCATTTCTCTTCAACAATTTATCAGTTCGGTCAACGCCATTCACACTCAGCACGAATCTTTAACTCATTTGGCCTTTGATCATGGGTTTTATGATTCCTCCCATTTTATCAGAATATTCAGGCAATATGCTGAAATGACACCGGGTCAGTATCTTCAACAAAAATCAAATCTGATTGGACAATTTCCCTGTTAATTTAAAGGGCATCCTATAACCCATGTTACATGGGTACAATTCAGGCAAAAATCTGCGCTTTACCTTTGTTCCTAAAAAAACACTATGGAACAAATGAAAAACAACTTCAAATCTTCTGCCGGCATGTTTGCGATTGCCGGAACTTTATCCATGATCATTGGTGCAGTTTTGTGGGGATCTACAGGAACCGATTTATGGGCAACACTGGCAACCAATGACATGAAAAACTATTTAACCAAACTTCCCGAAGCCAAGACTTTCCTGGTGCTGAATACCTGTTTTTGGGTACTCGGTGTGTTGTTGATGGGTGTTGCCATTCAACTGATGTCAAAACTAAGCCGGGAAAACATCATCCCTGCAACCCTTGCAAGGGTTGTTGTCAATGCTGCTGTTCCTGTTGCTATTGTTTCCTTTGTTTTGATGGTGTCTCTGGCGATTACTATTTCATCGGACAATATTCAAAACAGCCTTTTATTTGCCACAAATATTGGTTGGATAGGCGCAAGATTAGACGATATTGCAACTTTATCAATTATTGGCTTTGCGCCTTTATTCCTTTCAATATCAGGACATAACATCTGGATACCTGCATGGCTTCGGGTTTGGGGGTTTTTTGCCGGACTGATGGGCTTATTGGCAATTTATGGCATATTAGTTCCTGACGCTTACTTTTTGAGCTTTACTATTTTACCGGTTGGTTTGGGTTGGATGATAGCATCCGGAGTAGTTCTGATAAAATCGAAGGACTAACCTTACTTTCGAATAGGTTGGCGATTTCAAAAAGTCTATCAACTCAAGAAGCCTTTTATAATACACAATAGATTGGCGAATAAAAAACCCCGGATGCCCAAAAGGACAACCGGGGTGTTCACCACTCTAAACTGTGCTATATACGAAACTATGAACGCTTATAGTAAAAAGGGATCAATAACGGCGAATTAAGGTCTTTGTTTAAATTGTTCCAATAACCACATCTTAAAATCGCGCTCTACTTTATCTATTTGTGCCACTTTTGCCACCGGAAGCACTTTTTTAAACTGATCCTGATATTTTTTAGAAATAGCGAGTTTTTGCTCTTCTAACTGGTTTTTCTTAGCCAGTTTTTGTTCGGGAGATAAATTCTCTGATTCTAAGTTGCGCAATTTCTGGTTGATGCTTTTAATCTCTTCCCTGTATTGATAGTACAAAGGCCAGAAATTTTTGGCTTCTTCGGGAGTCAGGTTCAACTGTTCGTTAAAAAACATAGCCTGCATAGACTTGATTTTTTCCTGATTTTCAGAGTTATCCTGAGCCCTTGCTTGTAATGACAAGCACCAAATGGACAAAACCATAAAGAACAAAACCGTGGCATTATGTCTGAGTAAGGTTTTCATAAATGTATCAAGTGATTTGAGTTATTCGTTTAAAAAGTCTTCAATTTCATCGGCTGATATATCGAGCAAATCCATTGCTTCGTTGGTTAACAGAATGTCTTTTGCATTTTGGTTTTTCATAGCCAAACTGGAGGCATCAATTCCCAGTTCTTCCAGTTCTATGTTTTCAAATTCTTCGGCATTATTGCTGATATACGATTTCAAGTCCTGACTGGTCAATCCCGATTCTTTCATCATCAGTTCCATTTTCATTAGCAACTGAGGGCTTGGGCCTAACATTGCCAATTCATTATTACCGGTTTCCTGACGGTCTAACAATTGCCATCCAACAAACAAGATGGTTAACATGGCAGCAATGCGCATGGCATATTTGACAAAGGATGAGGTTTGTCTTTGCCCGGCAGGCATGGAAACCGTTTTTCCTTTTTCGGGTTCTGCTGCGGTTTCATCCGATTTTATGGACTGAAATACGCTGTTTTGCAGTTGTTCAAAATAACCATGAGGCACTTCAAAATCCTGCTTACCGGCGATTTCGTTGACTATTTCAGATTCATACTCCTTTTCGGAAACAGCGTATAAAACAACTTCGGAGGCATTTTCAAAATATTCTGCGGGTAAGGCAAACGGATTTTGTAAAGCTGCCTGATCTATAATGGAAGTATCGGTATTTTCTTCTTCGTCTTCAAGATTTAAAATGCGCTCCATAACCGCAGACTGCAATTGTCTGAAATAGTTTGGCGGAACGGTTAATCCTGTTTCTTCAATTCCGGATAGGAAATTCAGTTCGTTTCTACACTCTTCATCTTCCTCGGCATCTTTGATGGCGGCAAAAACATTGGCCTGCATAGATTCAAAAAAGCCGGCAGGAGTTGAGAATATTTCTGATGCTGTTTCGGGCAATTGTTCTACTCCATCATCTTCATAAGTTTTAGCCATTACCTCATGCCACAATGTTTCAAAATAGTTTTGAGGGATGGTCATGGCTTTGCCATTTTTCAGTGCTAACGCGGTAGCGGCTTCTTTGCTCAACTCTTCATTTTCAAGGATAACGTCTAAGGTGTTTTGTGCAAACTGATTAAAGTAGGCATAAGGCACGCGAAACGGGTTTCCTTTTTCTATGGTTGAGAGGAATGGCGCTAAGGTTAGCAGTTCTGATGATATGGCATTTGTGAAGTTCATTGCTCAATTTTTCCGAATTAACCCCCTTTAGATAGGCAGAACGGGAAACGGTTTAAAGCCTTGTAAGATATTTTTCAATTTTCTTAACCGCGTGATGATAAGAAGCTTTGAGTGCGCCAACTGAAGTATCGAGCACTTCAGACATGTCGTCGTATTTCATTTCATCGTAGTAGCGCAATAAAAATACGGCGCGTTGCTTCTCGGGCAGTGAGGCAATGGCATTTTGAAGTTCTATCTGAAGTTTATCCCCTTCAAAAAACGGGTCTGCTTCTAATTGTTTGGTCAGGTCGTAATCTTCTGTACTGATTTGAATGGAAGCCCGTTTCTTTTTTTGATTTAAAAAGGTAATTGATTCATTGGTCGCAATCCGGTACAGCCAGGTATAAAGTTGTGAGTTTTCTTTAAAGGCATCCAAACTTTTCCAAACTTTAACAAATACATTCTGGCAAACATCATTTGCATCATCGTGGTCTAACACAATCCGTCTGATAATCCAATAGATTTTCTCCTGATATTTTTTCATGAGCAGACCAAATGCTGCTTCCTTAGTGGCCGGTACTCTGAACTTCTCTAATATTTCCTGGTCGCTGATATTTAACATGACGATACTTGTTTTTTATACCATAGATTGGTAACGGATTTGCCGATACGCTTCAATTACAATAACAGATGCGTTATTTAACGTAAACTATGTCGCAAAGCTACAAAAATAACTAAATTTAACTTTGTTCGCCCATCTGTTTATGGCGACAACCTAAAAGCGCAAAGTGATTAGCAATCGAAATCCGGCATCAGGATATAACAGAAGCGGGTCTGGAAAAAATCAGACTATTTTATTCCAATATCTGAAATACTAATCAATCGCCGATATTCCGGGCAAATCTTTCCCTTCCAACAGTTCCAGCATTGCCCCTCCTCCGGTAGAAACATAGCTGACTTTGTCCTGAAGTTCCATTTGGTTGATGGCTGCTACTGAATCGCCGCCGCCAATCAAAGAAAATGCCCCGTTGTGCTGAGTAGCATAAGCAACGGCTTCGGCAATGCTTCGGGTACCATTGCTAAACGTTTCCATCTCAAAAACGCCCATTGGCCCGTTCCAGAAAATTGTCTTTGAATTTCTGATAACCGCTGCAAACTGTTCGCGGGCTTTGGGTCCGATATCTAATCCCATCCAGTCGGAGGGAATAACCATGCTGGAAGATATTTGAGTTTTCGCCTCGTTAGAAAAAGCATCGGCTATTAAAGAATCTTCGGGCAGCAACAACTGCACGCCATTGGAAGCTGCTTTTTTCAATAACTGGGTGGCCAATTCAATTTTGTCGGGCTCAACCAACGATTTTCCAATCGTTCCGCCCCTTGCCTGATGAAAAGTATAGGCCATCCCCCCGCCAATCAACAGGTTGTCCACTTTGTCCAGCAGATTGTCAATGAGTAAAATTTTATCCGATACTTTGGCCCCGCCAAGAATTGCCGTAAATGGGTGCTCGGGTTGATGGATGATTTTTTGGGCAGTTGCCACTTCTTTGGCCATCAAAAATCCAAACATCCGTTTGTCGGGGGTAAAAAATTGTGCAACGGTAAAAACGGAGGCATCGGGACGATGAGCAGTTCCAAAAGCATCATTTACATACACCGAACATCCCAATCCTGCCAATGCTTTGGCAAAATTTTCATCCCCTTTTTGCTCTTCGGGATAAAAACGCACGTTTTCGAGCAACAAGACTTCGTTGGATTGCAAATCAGCAACCGCTTCTCTGACTTTGCTGCCAATACAATCATCCACAAATTTAACTTTGACCTCACTGCCCAAAAGTCCGGACAGTTCGGAAACAACATGACTCAGGGAAAATTTATGTTCCGGCCCGTTTTTAGGTCTTCCCAAATGCGACATTAAGACAACACTGCCGCCATCTGACAAGATTTTTCTGATGCTTGGCAAAGCACCTTTAATCCGGGTATTGTCGGTTACTTGTAGTTCATCATCGAGCGGCACATTGAAATCTACCCTCATTAGGGTTTTTGTACCGGAGAACTGATAATCGGCTATTGTTTTCATACGATATTAAATAGGCTGTTTTGGTGGATAAACGAGGGGTTAAGGCAGTAATTGTTCATCAAACAACATCACAAGAACGCAAAAAACGGTGAAAGCAAAACTCCTCAATGGTATTTTACCTTCACCGTTGTTGATACCATATATATTGTACAGTTCTTAATAGCCGGCAAAAAACCGGTTTTTAAACCAAATACAGGTCAAGAAAAAATAGGTTTTTAGTTTTTAAGTGCCGCCATCTTAATGGCAAGTTCTAAAAGCCTGTTTGCATAACCGGTTTCATTGTCATACCATCCGACTATTTTGGTCATGTTTCCAATCCGGTAAGTCAGTTTGGAATCGAAAATGCAAGAGTACGGGTTGCTGACAATATCGCTCGAAACCAAAGGAGCTGTGCTATATTCCAAAATACCTTTTAAATTGGTTTCAGCGGCAATTCTAAAGGCCTCATTGATCTCTTCTTTCTTAGGTTGTTTTTCGAGAATACAATTAAAATCGGTCAGCGAACCGGTAATGACCGGAACACGGGTGGCAACTCCCGTTAATTTTCCGTTCAATTTAGGAATTGCTTTCACAATGGCATCGGCAGCACCGGTAGAAGTCGGAACTATATTTAACGCTGCAGCACGGGCACGGCGAAGATCTTTATGGGGTCCGTCCTGAAGGTTTTGGTCTGCTGTATAGGCATGAACTGTGGTAAACAAACCTTCGACAACTCCAAAATTATCGTCCAACACTTTGACCATCGGTGCAAGGCAATTGGTGGTACAGGATGCGTTTGAAATAATCAAATCATCGGGGCTTAAATCATGCTCGTTAATGCCCAACACAATGGTTTTTACATCATCTTTACTGGGTGCAGATAGCAACACTTTTTTAGCTCCGGCATCAAGATGCCATGTCGCTTTTTCTTTAGCGGTGAAAATACCCGTACATTCAAGTACTAAATCAACGCCCATGTCTTTCCATGGAAGTTTAGTCGGGTCTCTTTCTGCCAAAGCATCAATGGCAATTCCATTTACATGGATAAATTCGTCATCTGCACTGACCGTACCATTAAATATACCATGAGCAGTATCATATTTGAACAAATGCGCTAAGGTTGGATTGTCGGTCAAATCGTTGACAGCAACGATAGATACACCCGGAATTTGACGCTGCAAAAAGGTACGCAACACCAAACGACCAATTCGCCCGAAGCCGTTTATTGCAATTTTGAAATTGGACATAATTTTTAAATTTTAATTATTTTAGGAACAAAATCTGTGCAAATTTAGTTATAAAGACCGCAATCGAAAAGATTCTATTTTAATTTTCACAAAAATTTAAACATTTGCTTGTAAAAACAAAAACAGGTCATATCTTTGCACCGCTTTTGAAAAAAAGCAACCTTGGCCCGTTCGTCTAGGGGTTAGGACACAAGATTTTCATTCTTGCAACAGGGGTTCGATTCCCCTACGGGCTACCCAAAAAAAACGCTGCAACACTTTATTTCAAGAGTTGCAGCGTTTTTGTTTTAAACCGGTTTATCCTCAGATAAAAAACCGGAGTTTTTAACCGGTTCTACCCATTTTAAATTCTACCACATACGGGGTTGTTTGCCGTTTTTGTGTTTCTCTTTCATTTCTTGTTTCTTTTGGTCGTACAGATTTTTCTGTTCTTCTGTCAAAATATTTCTGATTTCCTGCCGGTGCGTTTCCCTCATTGTTCGATGTTTGTTTTGCATTTCTGTTCTGGCAGCCTCCCTTTCCTGATGCAGAACTTCTGCTTCTTTGGCATATTTCAGGTTAATCTGATTGGCTTTTTCAGCCTGTTGAGGGCTTAGATTCAAGTGGTTTTGCAACCTTTCTGTCTGATGTTTTGCCCGTTCTTCAGGATTGGCCATCTTTTTGTTGCCATGTTCCTTCATCTTACCTTTCATCCGGTTATGGTTTTCGGCTTTGATTTGATTGAACCGGTCAAACTGTTCTTTGGTAAGTGCCGATTGCAATTCTTTTTCTTTTTGAGCTTTCAAAGCCTGCATTTTAGCCTTTTTATCGGGTTGAGTGAGTTCTTTGTTTTGCCAAATTTCCGATACTTGTTTTGCAAAGCGATTGTTGATTTCGCTGACCGCATTTGCCTGTTTTTCGTTTAGTTTGAGGCTTTCGGTCATTTTCTCTGTCATTTTTTGGGCGCGTTGTTCAGGGTTTAATTTTCCTTGGGGCGGTTGTGCAAATACTGCCCCACTTGCAAAAATCAGGGCGAACAAAAGCAACCTTTTCCAACTCATTAACTTTAAATACTTCATAGAATTTTCTTTTAGTTTTAGATTTAGGAATTTTCTTTCAGTTTCTTTGACGAAATTCAACACCGGTTTATTCCACACCCCCTGAAGTTTAACGCAAATTAACTTTTCAGGCAATAGTTTGTTTTTCAATCACCAACTCTTACAAGGTATTTCAAACAAACAAGGTCAGGTTTGAAGTTATGGATATATTTGTGTGATTTTTACCTCTCTAAATTCATCGGTGCATGAGTGATGCTGCTTTTTATACTTTAATCTCTATGTATGTGTTGTTTACGATTGTCGTTTTGGCTTATTATCTGATGGGACCCGGCAAAGAAAAACAGTTTTTATTGCACCAACAATTTTTAAAAGGAAACTGGCAGTACAAAGGGGTTGGCAGCAATCGCGAACCCTGGCATATCAATTACCTTTTTTCGGAAACTGATTTTGAAATTCACGCCCAACCGCCTCTGCCAATAAAAGGTAAATACAAAGTAGTCAAGGAGTTGGAAAACCTTTTGCTGATTGAGTTTTACGACATAAAATCGGAATCGTTCACCTATCAGCATCCGCAACATCTCGAAGTCAGTATTGACCGTAAAGACAATCAAATTACGATAGACGGACGCACTTACAGCCGGATCGCCCCGCAATTAAATCAGTAATTGGGTGAAACTAAAAGCTAAACGCCTCTTAAAATTTATTTTGTTGCCCATAACGGCAATTTATGCCGGTCTGACCGGTTTGCGCAACTTTTTTTATGATTCCGGATGGCTGACTTCCCAATCTTTTCCGGTACCTCTTATCTCGATAGGCAATTTGAGTGTGGGCGGAACCGGTAAAACACCCCATATTGAATATTTAATCAAATTGCTGCACCCGCAGTTCCGACTTGCTACCCTAAGCAGGGGATATAAACGCAAAACTACCGGTTTTTTAACCGCAGACCGCCATTCAGATGCTGATTTGATAGGCGACGAACCCTTGCAGATAAAAATGAAGTTCCCCGAAATTACAGTAGCTGTCGGCGAAAACAGGACTTCCGCCCTCCATGCGTTATTGCAGCAAAAACCCCAAATAGAGGTCGTTTTATTAGACGATGCGTTTCAGCACAGGAGAGTTAAGCCCAAACTATCGGTATTATTGACCGATTACCAAAATTTGTTTACCCGAGATTTGCCACTTCCTTCGGGCAGACTCCGCGAATGTTTTTCGGGATACCGGCGGGCTGATATCATCATCGTATCGAAATGTCCCGAAAGTCTATCTCCAAAAGAAAAATCCGACATTCGCAAAGAAATCAATCCGAAAAAGCACCAAAGCCTTTATTTTTCATATCTCCAATATGGCAATTATCTGCACTCATTGACAGATGAGGCGCAAAAAATAGACTTATCAACCCTCCCTGAATTTGTGGTATTGCTTGTCTGTGGAATTGCCAACCCAGGTTACCTGACCGATTTTTTGCGCTCAAACGCTAATCAGGTTAAAACTATGGTTTTTAAAGACCACCATGTGTTTACTCCGAAGGATCTGAAACTGATCAATCAAAAATTCCACCAAATAACCGAACCCAATAAAATCATCATTACCACCGAAAAAGATTCCATGCGCCTGTTGCCGTTTCAACAAGAACTGCGACAACTCAACCTGCCTGTTTACTGCCTTTCGGTAGAGGTCAGTTTTTTACCGGAAGAAGCAGAAGCCCTGAAACAGGATATTTTGAGGGCAATCCGCAGCTAAAGATATTATTAAGAAACTCACGCTTTCTCGGATTTGTAGTTTCTCCTATCCCAATTTACTCACAAAAGTATAAGGGTCGGGTTATTTCTGCTTTTTGTACCTGTTTCTTGTGATTGACCCTAACAAGCCTTTTGGTTTTTAAACTTTTAATAGAATTCACCCCACAAATTTGTGAATATTGAATCGGGATATGCATCAAAAAGTTGCTAAAATTTTGGAAAATGCAACAGATAAATCATTGGAAATCAAACCATTAATTCATCCATACTTATGACACGAAGGCAGACCATATTTTGCATTTTTATACAAAATTAGACGGCTGATTTATCGGGGTTGAATTGAAATCAACAAACCAAAAATATCAAACCGGCTATCAAAGCAACCATAAAACCCGCTTGTCTTTGTATAAAAATGATGGAGGATTATTTATTCAAAACGTTTAGTACAATTGAACGGGTTTATATCTCAATCCGGATAGCTTCGATTATCTTTTCTTCGAGTTATATAAACAATTTTATCCCGGAGAAACTGAAAAAAGAAAGAAATTAAGAAACAGTAGCCGTCAAAATCAATTTAATAGTGAATAAAGGAATAAGAATTGGCTGATTTCTTGTTTCCCAAAAAGAAAATGAAACAAGAAACGGTTCATTTCCAACTTCCTTTTTAAGAAGTGAAACAAGAAACGGTTCATTTCTTATTTTAAAAATCATCCACAAAACAAGAAACAGCCTGTTTCTAATTTCAAAACCCACCAATGAAATAAGAAACAGTCCAATTCTTATTTCAATAATGATCATTGAAACAGGAAACGGATCAAAACCTGTTTCAAAAATGCCTGGAATGTCAATTTTATTCCTTCAAAAGTCAATTAAATCTGTTTTGTTTGTTTTAATCCTCCTGAACTTACCGCTTTTTGTTGGTCAAATAGAAAATACTTTTTACTGAAATGTCTTAAAACAAAGGTAACTGTTGCACAATTACTCAAAAATAAACCCAAATCGGGGATATAAAAATGCAATAATCAAAGTAAAAGAATACACAAAAAAAAGCAGAATAAGTTTGTTTATTAAAACAGATATGGTACATTTGAACCAATAATAAATTACCCCACATTTATAGGATGCTGCTTACCATTTTTCCGCTTCAATACAAAAACGAGGGTAAAAAGATAGGCATAAAAACCTACCCCAATGCAACTGCAAAAGCAGTATTGCGGGAGTGCGGCACTTTAAAATATAGTAAAACCTATAAATCCTGGTATTTACTTTACGAAAAAGCAGTTTTTAACCAACTGAAACAACAATTTTCAACCCTCCAAATAGTTGAAACAAGCAACGCCCCCGTTCAGACTGAGCCACTGGCTCTTCATACTGATAGTTTACGAGAGAACTATATGAAAAAATTGTGCTTTGCAGGCAATTTGTAACCTGCAACCTTGACAAAACATATAAAATTTACTAAAAATAGTTTTAAAACGCAGTGGCTTCTGTCTTTTTCTAAACTTATTGCGTTTATCACTCGCAATAAAGAAATAAACGCAGGTTTTATGATAAAAGCAAGCAAAATTCTTCATAAAGAAGAACCAAGAATTAAAATAGATTGTCCTTACAATCTAGAATTTATTGCCCTACTTCGCCAAATAGAAGGAGCAAAATATAGCCAAACCCACAGGGCATGGCACATTCCATATTCCAAAGAAGCATATGAAAAGCTACAATCGCTCTTTCCAAAAATACTAATAGAGAAATCTGAAAAGGCAGAAAAAACGAAAGTCGCTTCTGCAATCTGCCAAAAAGAAAAAGTGAGTTCACCCTATATTTCCTCCGTTTTGGTGGAAGTAGCCGGACGAAAAATTATAATAAAACTCCCTAAAAATGAGTTAGACACAAAATTTATTTTGGCTTTGCGTTTTTCAAAATGGGACAAAGTGCAAAAAGTTTGGATAATTCCGAATTATTCGAACAACTTAGAACTCATTAAAGAGTATTTTAAAGACAGAATTTCAAAAATTATAGTACACAAAGAAATAGAAATTAAAACAAATAAGGAAACGGTTCATTTAGTAGAAGCTAAAGATGTTTTATGTATCAAAACATCAACCGGTAGGCTCAAACTCATCTTTGGTTTTAATAAAGTGCTCACTATTGCCATCAAAAAAATGCCTTTTTGGAGTTGGGATAGCAAAAATAAGTGGTGGACGATACCATTTACAGATAACTTGTTGGTTCAAATACAAGAAGTTGCAAAAAGCGAAGGCTTGAATTTTAGTTTTGAAGAAGAAAAAGCAGACTCAAACAAGGTTGCCCGAAAAACACAATTCGACATACCCAACTATCGCCCTTGTCCTGAAAAAATGATACTAAAACTTAAAGAGTTGCGATATAGCGAAAAAACCATTAAGACCTACAAAAGCCTCTTTGAGGAATTGATCAACCATTATCCAACGTTTGAAATAGACAAAATTGACGAGCAAAAAATCATTGCATTTTGTCAATATTTGGTCATTGACCGTAAAGTATCCGCTTCCTATCAAAATCAGGCAATTAATGCCATTAAATTTTATTACGAAAGGGTGCTTGGAGGGCAACGCAAGTTTTATTTTTTGCAAAGACCCGACAAAGAAAAGGCTTTACCCACAGTGTTAAATACAGAAGAAATTAAATGCATTTTAAAGACAGCAGAGAACCTCAAACACAAAGCAATCCTGACGACAATATATTCGGCAGGACTGCGAATTAGCGAACTCATCAACTTAAAAATTAAAGATATTGACTCTGAAAGAAAACAAATCAGAATAGAGCAAGGTAAAGGGAAAAAAGACCGCTATACATTGCTCTCTATCAAAACCCTTGACTTATTGAGATCTTATTTTAAAGAATACAAACCCAAAGAGTGGTTATTTGAAGGGCAAGAAGGTGGGCCGTATTCGACAAGAAGCATACAGACATTTTTTCAAGAAGTTTGTAAAAAAGCAGGGATAAAAAAGAAAGTAAGCGTTCATACTTTGCGCCATAGTTTTGCAACTCATCTATTGGAAAACGGGACAGATTTGCGCTACATACAGGTATTGTTGGGACACGAAAGCTCTAAAACCACAGAAGTATATACTCACGTAACCACCAAAGGTTTCGACCAAATAAAAAGTCCGTTAGATAGTTTGGATATATAATGTTCAATGTTTAACTTTGTCTGTGTTTTAGAATGTCCTGTTTATCAGAATATTAAAACCAAAGTTTGCTCTTTCTAAAATGACAATTTATCGTTTTGGGGAGTTAACAAACTCTACGGATAAGGCGGAAATAAACGCAAGTTTTGAACATACAAACACTACAGTTGCGTTTATACAGATGTTAGGTGCAAGCGTAGGACGACACACAACCGACAAGAAAACGACCGATAACAAACAGAAAAAAGAATGACTTTAAGTTGGAACGAAATAAAAGACCGAGCATTAAAATTCTCAAAAGAATGGGCTGACACTTCAAACGAAGAAGCAGATGCAAAACCATTTTTAGTTGAGTTTTTTAACGTGTTCGGCATTACGAGCAAACGAGTTTCGACTTTTGAGCATAGAGTAAAAAAATTGGACGACAAAGACGGTTACATTGACTTGCTTTGGAAAGGAACAATCTTAATTGAAATGAAAAGTCGGGGCAAAAACCTTGACAAAGCCTATTCACAAGCCATTGAATACACTCACGGACTAAAAGAACACGAACTTCCCAAATACATTCTCATTTCGGATTTTGAAAATTTTCGACTTTACGACCTTGATGAAAATAAAACGGTTGACTTTAAACTCAACGACCTTGTAAACAACGTTCAGCATTTTGGTTACTTATTGGGCTACCAAAAGAAAGTTTACAAAGAACAAGACCCGGCAAACATTAAAGCAGCCGAGTTGATGGGGAAACTTCACGACAGATTGGAAGAAATCGGCTACACCGGACACCCGTTAGAAGTTTACTTGGTTCGTATTCTGTTTTGCTTATTTGCTGAAGACACGACCATTTTCAACAAACAACAATTTCAAGAATACATTGAACAACGCACCAACATTGACGGAAGCGACCTTGCAGCCAAATTGCAAGAACTGTTTCAAGTGTTGAACACACCCAAAGAAAACCGATTTAAAAACCTTGACGAACAACTTGCAGACTTTCCGTATGTAAACGGAAAACTGTTTGAAGAAATCTTGCCTACGGCAAGTTTCGACAGCAAAATGCGACAAGCACTTTTAGACTGTTCGTATATTGATTGGAGCAAAATTTCGCCTGCCATTTTCGGCTCTATGTTTCAAAGCGTAATGAACCCGAAAGAACGCAGAAATTTAGGAGCACATTACACCAGCGAAACCAACATTTTAAAACTCATTAAACCGCTTTTTCTTGACGAACTTTGGAAAGAGTTTGAAAGCATAAAAGACAACAAAAACAAACTTCCCGAATTTCATAAAAAACTAAGCACAATCAAATTTCTTGACCCTGCTTGCGGTTGCGGAAACTTCCTTGTAATTACATACAGAGAATTACGTTTGTTAGAATTTGAAGTGTTGAAAGCACTCAACAAATCGGGACAAACATTTTTGGACGTTAGCCAAATTCTTTGGATAAACGTTGACCAATTTAGCGGAATTGAATACGAAGAATTTCCTGCCCGAATTGCCGAAGTTGCAATGTGGCTGATTGACCACCAAATGAATATGTTGGTGAGTAGCGAGTTTGGACAATACTTTATTCGTTTACCATTAAAAAAATCCGCAAACATTGTTCACGCTGATGCATTAGAAACCGATTGGGAAAATGTAGTTTCTAAAAACGAACTTTCTTTTATCATTGGAAATCCACCTTTCATTGGTTCTAAAATAATGAAGCAAAATCAGCGTGACCAAATTGTAAAAGAATTTGACAATGCAGACGGAAGCGGAGTTTTAGACTATGTAACAGGTTGGTATATAAAAGCAGCCAAATACATTCAAGACACAAAAATTAAGGCGGCATTCGTTTCTACAAATTCAATAGTTCAAGGCGAGCAAACGAGTATTCTTTGGGGACAAATGCTCAATAAATACAATATCAAAATTCATTTTGCTCACCGAACTTTTAAATGGAGCAACGAAGCCAAAGGAAATGCAGCCGTTTATTGTGTGATAGTTGGCTTCGCCAACTACGACACTGCAAACAAGAGTATTTTTGAATATGAAGACATTAAAGGAGAAGCCCACGAACTGAAAGCAAAAAATATCAATCCGTATTTGGTTGATGCAAAAGATATTTTCATTGGCAAACGCAGAAAGCCAATTTGCAATGTGCCTGAAATATCTTTTGGTAGTATGCCAAATGATGGCGGTAACTTCTTATTTACAGACGAAGAAAAAAATGAATTTGTAGCGAAAGAACCAAATTCAGAAAAGTTTTTTAGACCACTTATTTCTGCACACGAGTTTCTTAATGGTCATAAGCGTTGGTGTTTGTGGCTTAAAAATGCCAATCCGACTGACTTAAAAGTAGCAAAACTTGTAACTGAACGAGTTGAAAACGTTAGAAAACTAAGAGCCGAAAGCACAAGACAAGCCACTCAAAAACTTGCAGCTTTCCCAACATTATTTGGAGAAGATAGACAACCTGAAAGTGATTATGTATTAATTCCTCTTCATTCTTCTGAAAATAGAAAATATATTCCGATTGGTTTTTTTGACAAAAATTCTATTGCAAATAATAGTTGCTCATTTATCCCAAATGCAAAACTGTATCATTTTGGAATTTTAATGTCAAGTATTCATATGGCTTGGGTAAAAAATATGTGTGGTCGTATTAAAAGTGATTATCGTTACTCAAATGAATTGGTATATAACAACTACCCTTTCCCAGACAACCCAAACGAGAAACAAGTAAAAGCCATTGAAACCGCAGCACAAAAAATATTAGATGCAAGACTGCAATTTCCTAACAGTTCTCTTGCCGACCTTTACGACCCGTTGACAATGCCACCTGCATTAGTAAAAGCACACAACGAATTGGACAAAGCAGTTGATTTGGCTTACAGACCACAAGCATTTACAAGTGAAGCAAACAGAATGGTATTTTTATTTGAACTTTACGAAAAATATACAGCAGACTTATTTACAAAAGAGAAACAAAAAAAGACTAAAAAAACAACAGCGTGACAAGGACAAAAATATACGAAAGACAAAAACGCCAGCACCTAACAGCGGTTTGGCGTAATGGCGGGTTCAGTGCTTCGTATGACAGTTTTGTGGTAGGTTCAAGTGCAGTTCTTCGATTGAACTTTTGTGCTAAAAATCCGCCACTACGCCAAGCCGCAAAACGTTATGTGCAACCCTATTCAGCGACCGTGCGACCATCAAACGAACACTTTAAACTGACCGACAATACAATTTTCGGCAAAGCCGTTTGGCTATCCCTTCGCAAAATTAAAAGAGGTGTTTTGCCACCCACAAGCCGACACAAAAACACCACATTTAATTTTGCCCAACCGCACCACAACCACCCGACAAATTTCTTCTATACCGACAATTTTTTCCATACATTTGCTCCGTGAAATTCTTTACACTCATATTCAGTTTCTACCTTTTGGCTTTGGCAGTTATGCCATGCAGCGACAAAGACGACTGTAATTATATGACTGTTGAGCAATCTTCCACCACCGACCATTCAGACCATGAAGGCGATACAGAGCATTGCTCACCTTTTTGTATGTGTGCTTGCTGCGGACAATCTATAACCAACATTTTTTACCCGACTGCATTATACAACCTGACACCTATTGCATCACAGGACTTTCCTGTTTACAACGCCTCTTTTGTTTCAGAGGTGTATTTGTCCATTTGGCAACCGCCCAAAATCAGTTAATGAATTTATGATGTTCTGCTAACGCAGAACAAACAAAATTACTTACGGTGCTAACGCACCGCAAGTAGTCGTGTATTCATTCATTAAACTGATTAAATAATGTTAGACAAAATAATTGCGTTCAGCATAAAAAATAAGTTCATCATTGGATTGATGACACTTGCACTCATTGTTTGGGGAGTGTGGAGTGCGACAAAACTGCCTATTGACGCAGTTCCCGACATTACCAACAACCAAGTGCAAATCATTACGGTTTGCCCAACCCTTGCAGGACAAGAGGTTGAACAGTTGGTAACTTACCCGATTGAACAAAGCATTGCCAACCTTCCCGACTTGGAAGAGTTGCGAAGCATTTCACGTTTCGGACTTTCGGTAATTACCGTTGTGTTTGACGACAAAGTGGACATCTACTTTGCCCGACAACTCATAAACGAAAGATTAAAAGAAGCCGAAACCAAAATCCCAAAAGGTGTTGGCACACCCGAATTAGCTCCTGTTAGCACAGGTTTGGGCGAAGTGTATCAATACATCATTCATCCGAAGAAAGGAAGCGAAAGCAAATACACCGCTATGGATTTGCGGACAATGCAAGACTGGATTGTTGCCCGACAACTTTACGGAACGGCAGGAATAGCGGAAGTAAACAGCTTTGGCGGACAACTTAAACAATACGAAGTTGCTGTAAACCCCGACCGATTAGTGGCAATGGGAATTACCATTCCCGAAATCTTTACCGCATTAGAAAAGAACAATGAAAATACAGGCGGTGCATACATTGACAAAAAACCAAACGCCTATTTCATTCGTGGGGTTGGTTTGATTGGCTCGTTTGACGACATCAAAAACATAGTAGTAAAAACAAATCCCAACGGCATTCCCATACTTATTAAAGATGTTGCCGAAGTGCATTTTGGTAGTGCTGTGCGTTATGGTGCTATGACTTACAACGGTGAAGTAGATGCGGTTGGTGGAGTGGTAATGATGTTGAAAGGTGCGAACAGTGCCGATGTGGTTAGCCGCATCAAAAACAAAATGCAAACCATTCAAAAGTCATTGCCATCCGATGTAGTGATTGAACCCTACTTAGACAGAACAGATTTGGTAAACCGTGCTATCAGCACAGTAGAAAAAAACCTTATTGAAGGTGCATTGATTGTAATCTTCGTTTTGGTTCTGTTTCTTGGAAATCTTCGGGCAGGGCTGATTGTAGCTTCTGCCATTCCTTTATCCATGTTGTTTGCATTGGGAATGATGAATGTTTTCGGAGTAAGTGCAAATCTGATGAGTTTGGGTGCAATTGACTTTGGTTTGATTGTGGACGGTGCAGTAATTATTGTAGAAGCTACCTTGCACCATTTGGGTTTGCGAAAAACAATCGGCAAGCTATCGCAAACCGAAATGGACGAAGAAGTTTTTCAATCTGCTTCTAAAATTCGTAGCAGTGCTGCCTTTGGCGAAATCATTATTCTGATTGTTTACATTCCTATTCTTACCCTCATTGGCATTGAAGGCAAAATGTTCCGCCCGATGGCTCAAACCGTTGGTTTCGCCATTTTCGGAGCATTGATTTTATCGCTTACCTATATTCCGATGATGTGTGCAATGTTTTTATCCAAAACCATTTCGCACAAGCAAACCATTAGTGATAAAATGATGAATTTTTTCCAACGCATCTATGCACCGTTATTAGAAAAAGCCATTCGTTTCAAAAAAGTAATTGTAGGTGTAACTGTTGTAGTATTTGTTGTTTCTGTTTTTCTGTTTTCAAAAATGGGCGGAGAGTTTATACCCACTTTACAGGAAGGCGATTTTGCTTTTCACTGCATCCTTCCGCAAGGAACTTCACTCTCACAAAGTTTAGAAACATCCATGCAAGCATCAAGGCTGATTAAAGAATTTGACGAGGTGAAAATGGTAGTTGGAAAAACGGGTGCAGCCGAAGTTCCAACCGACCCAATGCCACCCGAAGCAACGGATATGATGATAATTCTGAAACCTCAAAGCGAATGGAAACGAGAGATTTCTTATGATGAATTGGCAGAGGAATTTGAAGAAAAACTAAATACAATCCCTGGGGTTTTCTTTGAAAAAAACCAACCCATTCAAATGAGGTTTAACGAATTGATGACAGGCATTCGCCAAGATGTTGCAGTAAAAATATTTGGTGAAAACATAGACACACTTTTAAACTACGCCAATAAGGTAAATGCAGTTGTGCAAAGTGTGGACGGTGCAACCGAACCAAGCGTTGAAAGGGTTGCAGGTTTGCCGCAAATCGTTATCAAATACAACCGTTCGCAAATTGCAAACTATGGTTTGAACATTGAGGACATTAACCATATTGTTTCTACTTCATTTGCGGGTGGCAGTGCAGGAGTTGTGTATGAAAACGAACGCAAATTTGATTTGGTTGTTCGCCTCGACAGCACCCACCGCAACAACATTGATGATGTAAGCCACTTGTATATTCCTACAACCAACGGAACACAAATTCCTCTTTCGCAAGTAGCCGAAATAAAAATGGAATTGGGACCCGCACAAATTAGCCGTGAAGATGGCAAACGCAGAATAGTTGTTGGCTTTAACATCAAAGGCAGGGATGTAGAAAGTGTGGTAGAGGACATTCAAAAACAACTGAATGAAAAAGTAAAATTGCCCGAAGGATATTACTATACCTACGGAGGCACATTTGAAAACCTGCAAGCAGCATCCAAACGCCTGATGATTGCCTTGCCTGTGGCATTGGCACTCATTTTTATGTTACTCTATTTTACGTTTAGTTCAGTAAAACAAGCAACGCTTATTTATACCGCAATTCCTATGAGTGCCATAGGAGGCGTATTCGCTTTGCTCATACGTGATATGCCTTTCAGCATTTCAGCAGGTATAGGTTTTATTGCCTTGTTTGGTGTAGCCGTATTAAATGGCATTGTGCTGATTGGAACTTTCAACCAATTGGAAAAAGACGGAATGACCGACATTCTGCAAAGAATTAGAGAAGGAACTAAAATCCGTTTGCGACCCGTGCTGATGACCGCCACTGTTGCATCATTGGGATTTTTACCAATGGCATTATCGCACGGTGCAGGGGCAGAAGTTCAAAAACCATTGGCAACCGTTGTAATAGGCGGACTGATTACAGCAACTTTTTTAACCCTGTTTGTTTTGCCTTTGTTATATGTGATTTTTTCGGGAAAGAGAAAAAGCAAAATCAACATTTCAGCAGTAAGCATTTTAGTTTTTGCATTGCTTTCATTCAATGTTGCCAATGCTCAAACGCCAACAACAAAAGCACTTTTTGTTGATGATGCAATAAGCACCGCACTGAAAAACAATTTGAAAATCCAATCACAACAACTCAATGTGCAATCATCTACCACTTTGAAAAAATCGGTATTTGAATTACCTAAAACAAATTTTAATTTACAATTTGGGCAATACAACAGCATCAATCAGGACAAGGCATTTCAGGTTTCACAAAGTATTCCCTTCCCTACTTATTACACAGCAAAATCAGGTTTGTATAAAGCCGAATTGCAAAACAGTGAATTGCAACAGCAAGCCACAGCCAACGAAATAAAAGCACAGGTGCAATACTGGTTTTATCAGTTACAGTATTTGCAAACTGCAAAAAAACAACTGCAATCGTTAGACAGTTTGTATAAGGATTTTGTAAGTGCTGCCGCTTTGCGTTACAAAACAGGTGAAACAAATCTGTTGGAAAAAACCACAGCCGAAACCAAACGGGGACAGCTTTTGCTTTTACTCAAACAAAACGAAACCGAGTTTGCAACCGCTTACAATTCGCTGAAAACACTGATGAATACAAGCGAAGATTTTACAATTAGCGTAAATGAAAATTTGCAACCGCTTGTGTTAAGCAATTCGTTTGACACCACGCTTGTTGCAAATAATCCTTCTTTGAAAGTGTTGTATCAGCAAGCTATAATTGCAGAACAAAATAAAAAGTTAGAAACTGCATCTACCTTGCCCGATTTTAATGTGGGTTATTTCAACCAGTCGTTAATTGGAGTGCAAAACATAAATGGAGCAGATGTAAATTTTGACGGTAGCAAACGCTTTCAAGGTTTTAATGTAGGTATCAGTGTTCCGCTTACTTTTTTCAGCAACGCATCAAGAATAAAATCGCTGAACTACAAGCAACAGGCATTGCAAGCAGAAGCCGACAACGGAAAACTCATTTTACAAAACCAACTGAAAAATGCTTTTCAGCAATACAACCAGAATTTGTCGCAATACAATTTCTACCAATCAACTGCCTTGCCTAATGCCGAAATAATTATCAGCACCGCAACGCTTGGTTTCAAAAGTGGCGACATTGGCTACATAGAATACTTACAGGCATTGCAAACCGCTACCGATGTGCAGTTGAATTATCTGCAAAGTGTTAACCAACTCAATCAGTCAGTCATCAACATTAATTTCTTAATCAACAAATAAAATTTCACAGAAATGAAAAAGATAAAATTCAGTATAGCAGTAATCGCAACTTTCATGTTGCTTTCGTCTTGTCATTCTCATTCTGAAAAAGACGGGCATTCGCATGGTGAAGAAACAGCACACCATGACGAACACGAAAACACCAATACAGCCACGCTAACAGCCGAACAGATAAAATCCATAAAAATTGAGTTAGGCGGTATTGAGAAAAAGCAACTTACCGCTTCGCTCAAAGCCAACGGAATTTTAAAAGTGCCTAACCATAACAAGGCGAATGCAACGGCTTTGTCGGGTGGGGTTATCAAATCCATTTTAGTGCAAACAGGCAATACCGTCAGCAAAGGACAGGTAATTGCAACCATTGCCAACAATTCATTCATCACGTTACAGGAAGAATATTTAAGCGTTTCTTCCAAAGCGGAGTTGGCGCAACTGGAATTTGCCCGGCAAAAAGAATTGCAGCAGGGCAACGCCACAGCATTGAAAAATTTGCAAGCAACCGAAGCGGAGTTAAAAACATTGCAAGCCCGAAAAGCAAGTTTGCAAAAACAGTTGGAGTTAATCGGCATCAATGCAACAACACTTTCATCTGATAATATTCAATCGGCTGTAAGCATTACAAGCCCAATCAGCGGTGCAATCAGCAACGTAATGGTAAACATCGGCACCTATGTGGATGCCAACAACCCCATTGCCGAAATAGTTGATAACAGCCAACTGCATTTGGATTTATATGTGTATGAAAAAGATTTGCACAAACTTAAAGTTGGTCAAACTATCCATTTCACACTCACCAACAATCCGGGCAAAGAATACGATGCAGATGTTTTTGCTATTTCAAACACTTTTGAGCAAAACACAAAAGCCGTTGCCGTTCATGCAATGGTGAAAGGAAACAAGCAGGGATTGATTGACGGCATGAGCATTACGGCATTGGTAAGTTTAGAAAACGCTACCGTTGATGCAGTGCCCACCAACGCCATTGTAAACCACGAAGGGCAGGACTACATTTTTATTGTTACCGATGCTCATAAGGAAGAAGAACATCATTCGGAAAAAGAAACTACCGAACACAAGCACGATGAAGGCGGACACCAACACAGCGAAAAGGAAAAACCCGAACCCAATGAAGAAGGAACAACTTTTGAGAAAATTCCAATCCGCAAAGGCACAACCGATATAGGTTACAGCGAAATTACTTTACTGAAAGAAATTCCCGTCAACAGCAAAGTAGTGGTGAACGGGGCATTTTTCATTTTAGCTAAGATGAACAACAAAGGCGAAGCACACGCACATTAAACAACATTTAGAGATTTACATTTCAATAACAATTAAATTAAAAATCAAAATGAAAAAATCAGTTTTAACTATCATACTGGCATTTCTTTTTACAGTAACGGTTCTCTCTCTGGGATATATCTCGTTCGGGTTTTGGACAACGCTCATCTTCACTTCTGGCTTCTTAGGCGGTTTCGTCTTGTGGCTTTTTATACCTGCCACACCATCGTTTGCCACAATAAAAGTTCCCTATTGGCTCTCATTTGCTTTGTTCATAGCTCACCGCGTAGAGGAAAAGGTATGTGGGTTCTTTGCCCGACTTGCTGAAATTACAGGAACTCCCACTCCCGAAATTACTTCGGTATCCGTTATTCTTCTTGTTCTCGCTTCGGTAGTGGCATGGCTGCTTGTTCCGTTTCTTGTTTCACGGCAATACGCTTTCGGATATTATTTAGCGTGGACATTCTTCGCAGCAATGGGCATCACAGAACTTGCACATTTCATTTTCCCATTATTTACCAAAGAGCCGTATGGCTACTTTCCCGGAATGGCAAGCGTGTTTTTTCTTGCACCGGTTGCATGGTGGGGCATGTATCGGCTTTCACGAAAACACATGATTTAGGCGAACATAACATTAAATAAAAATGTATGAATAGTTATCTAAAAGAAACCAAAATCCTTGATTACTCAAATGCTTCAATCCAAAAACTATTGGAGCAACGAGAGTGGATAAATTTAGACACAGTATCCAAAGTAAAAGCCATATACAATTTTGTGAGAGATGAAATAAAATTTGGCTATAATATTTCAGATGATATACCTGCATCAGAAGTTCTGAAAGACGGTTACGGGCAATGCAATACAAAAGCCACGTTGCTAATGGCTTTGTTGCGGGCAACAGGAGTGCCTAATCGCATTCACGGTTTTACTATTGATAAAGCTCTGCAAAAAGGAGCAATTACAGGCATTTGGTATAAACTTTCGCCTCAAAATATTTTACATAGTTGGGTTGAGATATTGGTAAACGAACAATGGTATTTTTTAGAGGGTGTGATTTTAGATAAATCATACTTAACCAAATTACAGGAAGAAAATAGTGATTGTAAAACTACCTTTTGCGGTTTCGGAGTTTATACCGAGAATTTTGAAAATCCGCCAATAGAATTTAATCTAAACAGCACATTTATTCAAGACAAAGGCATCAATCAAGACTTTGGTGTGTTTGATACACCTGATGAATTTTACTCAAAACATCAGCAAAAACTAAACGCTGCACAAAAGTTCATTTTTAGGAATATCGTTAGACACAAAATGAATAAAAACGTGGAAAGAATTAGGAACGGAAAGGCGAACACGAATATTAAACATTAAAACAAATGGACACATTAAACTTACTAAGCGATTACTTCCTGAGAACTCTTCCAAGTTTGATTATAGGATTAGCGTTCATCTTGCTTTTGGGAAAACAGCATTTAATCATACGGATTTTCTCATACATACTTTTGTTCATCGTTATGCGGGACGTGATGACCCCGCTAAACATTTGGGACTTTGGAACAGAAGGTATCTTTTGGCTTAGAACCGTTGACAACCCTGTTTTTCTGCTTTTAATTTCGGGTTTATCAATCATTCTCATCGTAGTTGTGAATAAACTCGATAAAGAAGCCAGCGAAGTATATGTTTTCAGAAAAATGTCTTATATCAAAGCTATTGGAACAGGGCTGATTGGTGCTGCAATTATTCTTGTTCCTATGTTTTTGATTTATCAGTTCGTTCCTATGGAACAAAGAGGCGGAACGGTAAATAACAGTTCAGTCTTTTTACTATCTCTGCTTGTATTCTGCGTGTCCGTCAATTTTTTAGAGGAAAGTATTTACAGGGGATATTTTCAAGGTTACATTGAGCAATTTTTTAGTCCGGCTAAATCGGCTGTTCTATCGGGTTTACTCTTTTCGTTCAGCCATATATTTTTAGCTACAACAGTTACCAATGCAGGTTGGGGAGTGCTCGCTTTCACCGCTTTTGAGGGAATTATTGCAGGATTGATACGCTCTAAAGCGGGTGTATTAGCTTCTACCATAACGCACGGTGTAGCAATATTTTTTCTCTGTTCAGGCTTGTTTTAAAGCGACAGAAATTTCAACAGATAAATAAAAACGATAAAAATGGAACATAAACACATTTACGATGCACAAGGAAAGCAGCTTTGTTGCACACAGGAAGAAAAAATCTACACCCAAGCAGGTGCAGAAGATTTAATCAAACAACCGCACGAACACAGCGAAGATGAAGAACACGACCACAGCCACAGCGAAAACAGTGCAATGAAAATGTTTGTGCCAAGCATTGTTTCGTTAGTGCTTTTACTCATTGCTATTTACTTTGATAATTTTCTGAAACCAGAATGGTTTACAGGTTGGGTAAGGATTGTTTGGTATGTAGTGGCTTATATTCCTGTGGGTTTACCCGTAATAAAAGAAGCATTTGAAAGCATTGGTAAAGGCGAGATATTTTCAGAGTTTTTGCTGATGAGCATTGCCACTATCGGAGCATTTGCCATTGGCGAATATCCCGAAGGCGTTGCCGTAATGTTGTTCTATTCCGTTGGCGAAGTGTTTCAAACTTTAGCCGTAAAAAGAGCCAAAGCAAACATCAAGTCATTGCTTGACCAACGCCCTGATGAAGTAACCGTTTTAAAAAACAACCAGCCGCAAACAGTAAAAGCGGAAAACGTAAACATTGGCGAAATCATACAATTAAAGTCAGGCGAAAAATTAGGATTAGATGGAGAACTGTTATCAGAAACAGCATCATTCAACACAGCAGCTTTGACAGGCGAAAGCAAACCCGATACTAAATCAAAAGGCGAAACCGTATTAGCAGGAATGATTAACCTGAACACCGTTGCACAGGTAAAAGTTACCACTGCATACACCGACAGTAAGTTGAGCAAGATTTTGGAATTGGTTCAAAATGCCACTTCTCAAAAAGCGCCCACAGAATTATTTATCAGAAAGTTTGCAAAAATCTATACGCCAATAGTTGTGTTTTTAGCCGTTGCAATATGCTTGCTCCCCTATTTTTTCGTGGCAGATTATCAACTCAAAGATTGGCTTTACAGGGCTTTGGTATTCTTGGTTATTTCTTGTCCTTGTGCATTAGTGATAAGTATTCCGTTGGGTTATTTCGGTGGAATTGGTGCAGCAAGTAAAAACGGAATACTGTTTAAAGGAAGTAATTTTTTAGATGCTCTTGCCAATATCCGAAATGTAGTAATGGATAAAACAGGCACAATGACCGAAGGCGTTTTTAAGGTTCAGGAAGTGATTTTTGACAATGAATTTAATCAAGCTGAAATTCTGCAAATGGTCAATGCTTTGGAAAGCCACAGCACACACCCTATTGCAACCGCCATTTACGAATATGTTGGAAAAATAAACAGCGAAATCAAATTAGAAAATACCGAAGAAATCGCAGGACACGGATTGAGAACAAGCATAAACGGCAAAGAATTATTAGTAGGAAATTTTAAGCTGATGAATAAATTTTTTATCACTTATGGCATTGACCCTAACACCATTGTTTACACAGTAATTGCAGTGGCTTACGATAAAAAGTTTGTCGGTTATATCACCATTGCCGACAGCATAAAAGAAGATGCACAACTTACAATTGACAAATTGAAATCACTCAATGTAAAATCAACAATGTTGAGTGGCGACAAATCAACAGTAGTAAAATTTGTTGCAGAAAAATTGGGTATCACTAATGCGTTTGGCGATTTACTGCCCGAAGATAAAGTAAGCAAGGTAAAAGAAATAAAAGCCAAAAATGAAACCGTTGCCTTTGTCGGGGACGGTGTGAATGACGCACCTGTTGTGGCATTAAGTGATGTAGGTATTGCAATGGGTGGTTTAGGAAGCGATGCCACCATTGAAACTGCCGATGTGGTAATACAAGATGATAAGCCGAGTAAAATTCCTATGGCAATCAACATCGGTAAGCAGACAAAGAAAATCGTTTGGCAAAATATCACATTGGCATTTGCAGTAAAAGGAATTGTATTAGTGCTTGGCGCAGGCGGTTTGGCTACAATGTGGGAAGCCGTTTTTGCTGATGTGGGTGTGGCATTGTTAGCTATACTGAACGCAGTAAGAATACAACAAATGAAGTTTAACTAACAAAAATCAATCATTGAAATTCTTAAAATAAAATCATTACTAAAAAATATACTGTAACAGCTGATGAAAGACATTAGTAAAGATAAACGAACTGAAAAATCAGTTAAACAAAAGCCCTTGACAAATGTCAGGGGCTTTTTTGTTTGTAGTGCTGTAAGGTTTACAAACATCCCGCTAAATACAAGTTCCTTTGCATAGTTCTTTTCCATATAAATCAAGGCAGATTATCGGTAAAAAGATAAAGCAGGTGCGTGAGCAAAAACAACTCACGTTGGAACAGTTAGCTGATTTATTAGGAACAGACCGTCAGCATATTTGGAACATAGAAGCGGGAAGAAAAAATTTTACAATTGATTATTTAGATAAAATAGCAGAGGCGCTAAAAGTTTCACAAAGCGAATTTTTAAACACAAATATTTAATCACACAAAATCAAATAACATGGCATCAACATCAGAAACAGGTCATGCAAAAAATGTAGCAAACTTTGAAGACCTTATATCATTTTGCACAGGATACGGTGCAAGCTACAACCCGTCAAAAGTTGCGATACAGCTACCTGCTCTATCGGCAACACACGCCAATGCTTTAGCTGCATTAGCAAACATCAACGCCTTACTGCCTGCTAACACAAACGCAGTAAACGCCCGTGAAGCAGCATTTTCACCATTAAGTAAACTTGTTACAAGAGTGGTGAATGCAGCCGATGCAAGCGATGTAACCAAACAAGTAAAAGCTGATGTAAAAACCATTGCACGAAAACTGCAAGGAAAAAGAGCGACACCAAAAAAGGACACGCCAACATCACCTGATGCACCTACACCTGCTGTAATAGCATCAGATGCAACTGCAAAAAGCATTTCAGCATCACAAATGAGTTTTGACCAACGCATTGAAAACTTAGACAAACTCATACAACTCTTAGCGGCACAACCTGCCTACATTCCAAACGAACCCGAACTAACCGTTGCAGGACTTACAGCTACTCTCGGCAACATGCGAAACACAAACACCGCAGCAGTAAACGCATACACCCCCGTTAGCAATGCACGCATAAACCGCGACACCATTCTCTATGCCGAAGGCACAGGACTGGTTGACTTGGCAGGTGATGTAAAGAGTTATGTAAAATCTGTATTCGGTGGCACAAGCCTGCAATACAAACAAGTAAGCGGACTAAAATTCACGAAAATCAAATCCTGACATCAGCAGACGACCTACTTAATAAAGGTTTCTCCATACATGACTTTGGAGAAACCTTTCTTTATTTTAGAAACTTGCTACTTGACTTTAGGTAAACTCTACCACCGACAGTTTTTTCACTACTAACAAATGGAAACAAGCAACTTGATTTTGGAGAAACTTAACTTCAAAGTGGAAAAAATCAACTGCAAAAAGGAAACGACTGACTGTAAATCGGAAAGACCCTGCAACTAATGCCAACGCATTTGCACTCACATTTGCTTTTGCCACAACGCACAGGCAAACGCTGCAAAAGCAAAAGAGAGTGCAATCTACCGCACGGGTTCACCGCAGACCCGACAACAAACTACCAAGACAATTCAGTGCTAACCCGACACGACACCACTTCGGACAGACAGAAGGGCAGCACATAACATGGGCTTGCTGCAATGCGGGGTGACGTGCTTAATTGAACGGTAGTGCTTTTTACATACTTTTGTCGTAGGTGGACAGTTTAGTGCTTTCTATTCCCGCACTGACAGCAAGCCCTCAACCGTCAGGCTGTGAAAAAACTTGTTTTTTTGCAAAAACTCTCATAAAAACTGGCTATAGAATAATCCCCAAAGCCTATACTTTTGATTGGAGCGGAGATGTTTTTGAGGTTACAACTTTTGTTCAAAATGAAAAAGAGTGCTGAGAGGCAATATAAAAGTCGTTTTTTTTGAGCAAACAAGACTACTTTGGATAGTCGGGCTGCCAATTTTTGAGCTTTATCAATAGTTCTTCCATCCCAAGTATGTTGATAGTGCGTTTGATGTTATAGACCAACAAAATCAAACTGTGTTCTCCGTTTACTTTTGATAACCCCTGAGGTTGGTGTAGTAGTAGTTCCATTGCCGTTTGATAGTTCCAAAAATATGTTCGTTGATTTCCTGCCGTTTGCGGTATTGTGCTTTTTGGGTTTGATAGCGTTCGCTGTTTTGGGCTACTACTTCGGCAAATTCGCTGCGTTCTATTTCCCTACCCCCTTTTTGCCTGCCGGTACAGAGGTGTTTTACCGGGCAGTTTTTGCAAGCAGAGGTTCTATATTTTTTAAACTTGTAGGGGGTGTAATCTCTTGCTTTGTTGTGCCATCTGCCTTTGGTCGAAAGCGTTTCGCCTTGCGGACAAGTGTAGGTGTCTGTTTCCTGGTTGTAGGTGAACTGAGTGACCAAGTAGGCTTCAGTGGTGCCGTGTGCGTTGCTGTTTACCGTTTCCTGTTGGGCAACGATGGTGGTGATGCCGGCTTCTTTGCACTCGCTTAGTTGCCAGGGCATTGTGGTAGCCTTTGTCGGCTAAAATGGTCGTGTTTTCCAATTGTAAGTTTTCTTTTGCTTCGGTGGCTATGCCACTAAGGGCATTTCTGTCGTTTTGGTTGATCGTATGGGTTGCCACCACTAAGGCTATGTTTACTATCCACTGCTGTTTGTATATTATAGGCTACCTCTACCACCTGACCATGAATGAGCAAGGAACGGGCATCTGTATCAGTCGTACTCACTTGTGTAGCGCCTGTTTTCTCTATTTGGGATGCCAACGCTTCGTATTTCAGCTTGCCGGCTTGCAGGCGATTGATTTTCTCTTGTATCTGCTTTATCTCAGCTTGACGGTCGCTTTGGTCGTTTTGCTCTAATTCTGCTATGTATTGCTCCGTTTGACGTGAAATGTAGGCTAAGTGACGCTCTATCTTCTTCGGGTTGTAGTTTTTTTTTTGCTGTTGTTCGCCCTAATCTTTGTGCCGTCTATAGCAATTGTTTCACCACTCACCAATTCGGCATCTTTCAAAAAAAAGCAAAAACAACTTAAAGGTTTTGCGCAACGCATCCGGATTGTCTTTGCGAAAATCGGCAATGCTGTGGTAGTTAGGCACCAAACTGTGACAAAGCCACTGCATTTCTATATTGCGGATACACTCTTTTTCGAGCTTCCGGCTGCTGCGGATGCCATTTAAATAGCCGTATAAATATATTTTCAGAAACAAAGAGGTCTCAAAAGGTGGTCTCCCTTCTGGCTTTAATGTTTGTACTTCAAAACCCAATTTTAATAAATCCAGATGTTCAACAAATGCGTCAATAAACCGAACCGGGTTATCAGCTCTGATGCTGCTCTCCAAACAGACTATTTGCATCTGCAGGCGGGGTGTTCCTTGTAAGTATGCCATAGCATAAAATTACGCATTTTTTGTTACTTTTTAGAATATTATTGTATATTTGTTGGCAGTTTTTTCACAGGCTGCCGTTAGCAGCAAGCGTAACAGACGACCGTGCAACCTGACAGTAACGGACGGACGGACAAGAAAAGTAAACCATTTTGACAGACAGACAAACAAAGACAGACCATATTGAAACGGGACAACGGGTAAGCCGACACTCTTTGCTGACCCTTCTGTATTTTTTCTTTTTCCCCACCGCACATTTTTTATTCATTTTTTTGCCACCGCACAATGGCACATTGGCTTTTGCCCCGACACGCAAAAGCCCACGCTTCGGCAAAAGCCAAAGAGCCATTTTTCCCAACGCTTTTTTAACTTTGCATTTATAAAACATCTATAAAGACAACACTATGCTATCAACAGAGAAAACATTATCAGAAGTAATTGAAATATTAAGACAACGAGGTTACACAGAAGACTTTAACCTGTTAGAAGAAAACATCTCATATAAAAAAGGAGGCGAAAAAGTTGATTTGAACGACATCGTTATTGATAAAATATATCGTTTTACCGGACAAAACGACTTGGACGATGAAGCCATTTTATACGCAATGAGAAACCGAAAAGACGGAGCAAAAGGCGTATTTGTTAATGGATATGGAACTTACACAGACTCAGGGGCAAACGCTGTTATCAGCAAAATTAATGTTGAAGAAAATGACAATGATGATTGGACAGTAGAAAAATGATTTTTATTAAATTTGCACCGTGAAATATTTATCTTCCATATTAGCCATTTACGTTTTGTTGCTGACAGCAGCACCGAACTTAGTGGAGGACAAATGTTTTCAGGAGCAAACGACTGAACAATCCCAAGACAACCAAGATGATAAAGATTGTGGCGATTGTTGTTCACCTTTTATGAATTGCCATACTTGTGTAGGGTTTACTTTCCCGATAGCAAACTTTGCTTTACACTCTGTTCTTACCTATTCAGACAAAAAAGTTTCCATATACAAGGACAATACTACGTCTGACTTTTTCTCTGCCATTTGGCAACCGCCTAAGATTAGTTAATGTTTCAGTGCCTTAGGCACAATAACAAATTGCGGTGCTACGCACCGCCAATTCTTATTTTTCAAACATTAATAATCATTCAGACAATGAAGTTAAAAATCATTTTGCTGCTAATGGTAGCATTTCATATAAATACCGTATTCGGACAGAATACATTTAAAGCGGTCATAAAAGACAGCGAAACAAAAGAGCCGTTAATCGGTGCGACAGCAATTTTATCAGGAACAGCAACAGGAGCAACCGCAGATATTGACGGACTGATAACCTTAACCAATATTCCGAACGGAAAACAGGTAATTGAATTTCGTTATATAGGTTATGAAACACGAAAAGACACCTTTGAATTTCCTTTAACAACAATAGACCCGATTGAAATTTTTCTACAATCAGAAACAGACGAGTTGGACGAAATTGTGATTTCATCTACACGAAGTTCAAGAACAATCAAAGACATTCCGACAAGAATTGAATTTATTGCAGGAGAGGAATTAGAAGAAAAGGGAAATATGAAAGCGGGCGATATTCGTATGCTTTTGAGCGAAAGTACAGGCATACAAACGCAACAAACATCGGCAACATCTGCCAACGCTTCTATTCGTATTCAGGGACTTGACGGACGATACACCCAAATTCTTAAAGACGGATTTCCCTTATTTGCAGGAGCAGCAAGTGGTTTGGGACTTTTGCAAACACCACCGCTTGACTTAAAGCAGGTAGAAATTATTAAAGGTTCTTCATCTACGCTTTACGGAGGTGGAGCAATAGCAGGATTGGTAAACCTGATTTCCAAAACGCCAACTGATGAAAGAGAGTTGCGTTTTCATTTAAACGGAAGTTCGGGCAGAGGTTTTGATATAAATGGTTTTTACGGACAACGATTTAACAAAATCGGGACAACTGTTTTTGCCTCACATAACCGCAATTGGGCTTACGACCCTGCCAATATTGACCTTACAGCTATTCCAAAATTTGACAGGTATGTTTTCAATCCCAAGTTGTTTGTTTATTTCAGCGATAAAACAAAACTGAATGTTGGATTAAACACAGCCATTGAAAACCGTATCGGTGGCGACATACATTATATTCAGGGAAATGGCGACACTATCCACAGTTATTTTGAAGAAAACAAAACACAACGCTATTCTACACAATTGTCTTTTGACCATAAATTTAATGACAAAAGTTTTTTCAATTTTAAAAACAGCGTGAGTTACTTTAACAGGATAATCAACATTCCTAATTATAGTTTTGACGGCACACAAACGGCAACTTTCAGCGAAGCAAGCTATACCAATGTCAGGGAAAAAACAGAATGGGTTACAGGGGTAAATCTTTGGACAGACAATTTTCAGGAAAAGCAGTTAGATACTTTTCCGTTGAGAAATTACGACCAAATTACTTTTGGTGCATTTGCTCAAAATTCGTGGAAAGCTACCAAGTGGCTCAATCTTGAAACAGGTTTCAGAGCCGATTATGTTATTGACTATGGCATTGCATTACTGCCAAGAGTTTCGGCATTATTCAAAATAACGGATAAATTTTCTTCACGTCTTGGCGGTGGATTTGGCTATAAAACGCCAACCATTTTTACAGAAGAAAGCGAACGCATACAATATCAAAATGTAATGCCGATTGATAAAAACATCAACAAATTAGAACGCAGTTACGGAGGAAATGTTGATTTTAATTATCGCACCGCATTTGGCGAAAAAGTAACGTTTAGCATTAACCAACTTTTCTTTTACACCTATTTGGATAATCCTTTGTTGCTTGACTATCAAACAAACGGCTTATACCAATTTATCAATTCGGCAGGGCATATTGATACAAGAGGAACGGAAACCAATATCAAAATCGGCTATGAAGATTTTAAATTGTTTTTGGGCTATACGTTTACAGATACACGCTTGCATCAAAACGGAGTTTCAACAAATACGCCACTTACGCCAAAGCACAGGATAAATTCAGTTTTAATGTATGAAATAGAGGATAAATGGAAAGTAGGTTTGGAAGCGTATTATTTCAGCCCTCAAAAATTAAGTGACGGAGCAACAGGAAAACAATATGTGCTTTGCGGATTTATGGTTGAAAAGCTATGGGAAAAATTTTCTGTTTACATCAACTTTGAAAATTTCCTTGACGCACGACAAACCCGATTTGACACCATTTATACAGGAACAGTTATCAATCCTGTTTTCAGGGACATTTACGCACCGCTTGACGGATTTTTAATTAATGGCGGTATAAAATTAAAATTGTAAGAATTATGCAAAAGACAATATTTAAAATCATAAAAATGGATTGCCCAAGCGAGGAGCAATTGATACGAATGAAACTGCAAAAGTTTGATGAAATAAAATCATTGGAGTTTGATATTGCAAACCGAAAATTGACAGTTCATCATATTGCGGAAAGCCAACCTATACTTTCGGCTTTGGAAACTCTAAATCTTGATACAACTTTAATTTCAACGGAAGAAAATACAATAGAAATAGAAGCAGACACAAGCAGTATGCAACGAAAATTATTGTGGACGGTTCTTATTATCAATTTTCTGTTTTTCGGGTTAGAAATGCTGTTTGGCATTTTTTCCAATTCAATGGGATTGGTAGCGGACAGTTTGGATATGCTTGCTGACAGTATCGTTTACGCATTGGCATTATTTGCAGTTGGAGGAACGATTGCAAGAAAAAATAACATCGCCAAGTTTGCAGGATATTTTCAAATCCTTTTAGCTGTTATCGGTTTCGTTGAAGTTGTCAGACGTTTTATCGGAGTTGAAAAAATGCCCGATTTCCAAACAATGATTGTAGTTTCTGTTTTAGCCCTGATAGCAAATGTGATTTGTCTTTACTTATTACAAAAAGGAAAAAGTAAAGAAGCCCATATGCAAGCAAGTATGATTTTTACTTCCAATGACGTAATAATTAATTCGGGTGTAATCCTTGCAGGACTTTTGGTTAATTGGCTTAATTCAGGTTATCCCGACTTGATTATTGGAGCAATTGTTTTTGTAATTGTTGCAAGAGGAGCATACAGGATATTACAGTTAGCGAAATAAAAAGCCAACGCACACAAGCACACACATTTTGCAGCCGCTACAAGCCAACACGCAAACCAAAGCTGCAAAAAGAGTGTGCTTGTTCCCCCGAAAAAAAATGAATAAAAAATTTTCCTGCCCTTCTGAAAAAAGAAAAAATACCCGAACACACAAGCCGACAACGACACTTGAACGACATACAGACAATGGTTTACTAAGACGGTGGACAGAACGCCAGCTGCTAACAGCGGTTTGGCGTAATGGGGGCGGACGTGCTTCGTATGAAAATTTGTGCTAAATTTGAACTGTGTGCTTCGTATCAAGTTTTGTGCTGAAAAGCCCCCACTACGCCAAGCCGCAAACCGTCAGGCTGTGAAAAAACTTGTTTTTTTGCAAAAACTCTCATAAAAACTGGCTATAGAATAATCCCCAAAGCCTATACTTTTGATTGGAGCGGAGATGTTTTTGAGGTTACAACTTTTGTTCAAAATGAAAAAGAGTGCTGAGAGGCAATATAAAAGTCGTTTTTTTGAGCAAACAAGACTACTTTGGATAGTCGGGCTGCCAATTTTTGAGCTTTATCAATAGTTCTTCCATCCCAAGTATGTTGATAGTGCGTTTGATGTTATAGACCAACAAAATCAAACTGTGTTCTCCGTTTACTTTTGATAACCCCCGGAGGTTGGTGTAGTAGTAGTTCCATTGCCGTTTGATAGTTCCAAAAATATGTTCGTTGATTTCCTGCCGTTTGCGGTATTGTGCTTTTTGGGTTTGATAGCGTTCGCTGTTTTGGGCTACTACTTCGGCAAATTCGCTGCGTTCTATTTCCCTACCCCCTTTTTGCCTGCCGGTACAGAGGTGTTTTACCGGGCAGTTTTTGCAAGCAGAGGTTCTATATTTTTTAAACTTGTAGGGGGTGTAATCTCTTGCTTTGTTGTGCCATCTGCCTTTGGTCGAAAGCGTTTCGCCTTGCGGACAAGTGTAGGTGTCTGTTTCCTGGTTGTAGGTGAACTGGTGACCAAGTAGGCTTCAGTGGTGCCGTGTGCGTTGCTGTTTACCGTTTCCTGTTGGGCAACGATGGTGGTGATGCCGGCTTCTTTGCACTCGCTTAGTTGCCGGGCATTGTGGTAGCCTTTGTCGGCTAAAATGGTCGTGTTTTCCAATTGTAAGTTTTCTTTTGCTTCGGTGGCTATGCCACTAAGGGCATTTCTGTCGTTTTGGTTGATCGTATGGGTTGCCACCACAAGGCTATGTTTACTATCCACTGCTGTTTGTATATTATAGGCTACCTCTACCACCTGACCATGAATGAGCAAGGAACGGGCATCTGTATCAGTCGTACTCACTTGTGTAGCGCCTGTTTTCTCTATTTGGGATGCCAACGCTTCGTATTTCAGCTTGCCGGCTTGCAGGCGATTGATTTTCTCTTGTATCTGCTTTATCTCAGCTTGACGGTCGCTTTGGTCGTTTTGCTCTAATTCTGCTATGTATTGCTCCGTTTGACGTGAAATGTAGGCTAAGTGACGCTCTATCTTCTTCGGGTTGTAGTTATTTTTTTTGCTGTTGTTCGCCCTAATCTTTGTGCCGTCTATAGCAATTGTTTCACCACTCACCAATTCGGCATCTTTCAAAAAAGCAAAAACAACTTAAAGGTTTTGCGCAACGCATCCGGATTGTCTTTGCGAAAATCGGCAATGCTGTGGTAGTTAGGCACCAAACTGTGACAAAGCCACTGCATTTCTATATTGCGGATACACTCTTTTTCGAGCTTCCGGCTGCTGCGGATGCCATTTAAATAGCCGTATAAATATATTTTCAGAAACAAAGAGGTCTCAAAAGGTGGTCTCCCTTCTGGCTTTAATGTTTGTACTTCCAAAACCCAATTTTAATAAATCCAGATGTTCAACAAATGCGTCAATAAACCGAACCGGGTTATCAGCTCTGATCTTTGCTCTCCAAACAGACTATTTGCATCTGCAGGCGGGGTGTTCCTTGTAAGTATGCCATAGCATAAAATTACGCATTTTTTGTTACTTTTTAGAATATTATTGTATATTTGTTGGCAGTTTTTTCACAGGCTGCCGTTAGTGGCAAGGCTATGACGACACAACCCGTCAGACAAAATCGGGTTCTTTTTGACATTTTATATTTTAGCAGTTGCTTAAATAAACAAATTGACTACCTTTGTGCTATGGACAACAATTCTTGTATAAGACAACAAGCGGACATTAAACAAATAAACCGCTGTAAAGACCGAGTTTCAGAACTCAACGGCTCGTTTGACTATTTATCGAACGGACTTGAATTGGCAGGAAACAACGTAAGACTGAAAATTCTATTTCTGCTCTATGAAGAAAAACGACTTTGTGTTTGTGATATAAGCGACATTCTCGGTATGACAATTTCAGCAGTTTCACAACACTTGAGAAAACTCAAAGACAGAAAACTTATTGAAACCGAACGAGAAGCACAAACCATTTTTTACTCGTTGACAAAAGAGTATGAAAAAATGCTGAAACCGTTTTTCAAAATACTTGACGAAAACAAAATATTAGAAACATTATGAAAACAGACAACAAACTAATCGGAGCAGGACTTTTAACAGCAATTGCAGCTTCATTGTGTTGCATTACACCTGTCTTGGCTCTCATTGCAGGAACAAGCGGACTTGCTTCTACTTTTTCTTGGCTCGAACCTTTCAGACCGTATTTTATCGGTTTGACAATTTTGGTTCTTGGTTTTGCTTGGTATCAAAAGTTGAAACCTAAAAAGCAAATTGACTGCAACTGTGAGACAGAAGAAAAACCAAAATTCATTCAGTCAAAAATGTTTTTAGGAATTGTAACAGCATTTGCAATCGTTATGCTTGCCTTTCCATACTATTCAAGCATTTTCTACCCAAAGAAAGAAAAGCAAATCATAGTAGTGGACAAATCCAATATTCAAAAAGTAAAATTTACGATTAGCGGAATGACTTGTGCGAGTTGCGAAGAACACGTAAATCACGAAGTAAATAAATTGACAGGAATAATAAGTTCAAACGCTTCATATGAAAATGGAAATGCAATCATAGAATTTGACAACTCAAAAACAAATATTTCTGAAATCGAAAAAGCAATAAACTCAACAGGATATTCTGTAACCGACAAAAAAGAAAATTAAAATGGAAATCAAATTACAATCAACAATAACTTGCCCCAACTGCGGACATAAGAAAGAAGAAACAATGCCGACAGACGCTTGCCAATATTTTTACGAATGTGAAAAATGCAAACAAGTTCTAAAACCAAAACAAGGCGACTGCTGTGTTTATTGTAGCTACGGAAGTGTTGCTTGTCCACCAATTCAGCAGGACAAAAAATGTTGCTGACAGACGGAAAACAAAGAAGCCCAGCCACTAACAGCGGTTTGGCAAAAGTGGCGGTTCAGTGCTTCGTATGACAGGTAAGTGCTAAATTTGAAATTCAGTTCTTCGTAGGAAGTTTAGTGGTGTAAATCCCTGCCTGCGTATAGCTGAGAACCGTCAGGCTGTGAAAAAACTTGTTTTTTGCAAAAACTCCCATAAAAACTGGCTATAGCATAATCCCCAAAACCTATACTTTTGATTGGAGTG
This sequence comes from Sphingobacteriales bacterium, assembly GCA_016700115.1. Taxonomy (NCBI): domain Bacteria; kingdom Pseudomonadati; phylum Bacteroidota; class Sphingobacteriia; order Sphingobacteriales; species Sphingobacteriales bacterium. The sequence goes on from CP064999.1 coordinate 5,760,663, forward strand.
GAGTTGTTTTTGAGGCTACAACTTTTGTTCAAAATGAAAAAGAGTGCTGAGAGGCAATATAAAAGTCGTTTTTTTGAGCAACCAAGACTACTTTGGATAGTCGGGCTGCCAATTTTTGAGCTTTATCAATAGTTCTTCCATCCCAAGTATGTTGATGGTGCGTTTGATATTATAGACCAACAAAATCAAACTGTGTTCTCCGTTTACTTTGGATAACCCACGAAGGTTGGTGTAGTAGTAGTTCCATTGCCGTTTGATAGTTCCAAAAATATGCTCGTTGATTTCCTGCCGTTTGCGGTATTGTGCTTTTTGGGTTTGATAGCGTTCGCTGTTTTGGGCTACTACTTCGGCAAATTCGCTGCGTTCTATTTCCCTTCCGCCTTTTTGCCTGCCGGTACAGAGGTGTTTTACCGGGCAGTTTTTGCAAGCAGAGGTTCTATATTTTTTAAACTTGTAGGGGTGTAATCTCTTGCTTTGTTGTGCCATCTGCCTTTGGTCGAAAGCGTTTCGCCTTGCGGACAAGTGTAGGTGTCTGTTTCCTGGTTGTAGGTGAACTGAGTGACCAAGTAGGCTTCAGTGGTGCCGTGTGCGTTGCTGTTTACCGTTTCCTGTTGGGCAACGATGGTGGTGATGCCGGCTTCTTTTCACTCGCTCAGTTGTTGGGCATTGTGGTAGCCTTTGTCGGCTAAAATGGTCGTGTTTTCCAATTGTAAGTTTTCTTTTGCTTCGGTGGCTATGCCACTAAGGGCGTTTCTGTCGTTTTGGTTGATGGTATGCGTAGCCACCACAAGGCTATGTTTACTATCCACTGCTGTTTGTATATTATAGGCTACCTCTACCACCTGACCATGAATGAACAAGGCGCGGGCATCGGCATCAGTCGTACTCACTTGTGTTGCGCCTGTTTTCTCTATTTGGGATGCCAACACTTCGTATTTCAGCTTGCCGGCTTGCAGGCGATTGATTTTCTCTTGTATGTGCTTTATCTCAGCTTGACGGTCGCTTTGGTCGTTTTGCTCTAATTCGGTTATGTATTGCTCCGTTTGACGGGAAATGTAGGCTAAGTGACGCTCTATCTTCTTCGGGTTGTAGTTATTTTTTTGCTGTTGTTCGCCCTAATCTTTGTGCCGTCTATAGCAATCGGGCAGAGTGGATAGGAAAATGGCTGACTGAAACTTTTTCTTCGGCAACCGTCATCATTGATTTTTACCACTCTACCTAACATTTAGCCGAATTTGTTAATCATTTCTTCATTTCAAATCCGGCGAAAACTGCATAAATAGAAGAGTACAAAGAATCATAGTTAGTTGGAAATTTAGATAAAGTGATAGACAACATAAGTCTGAAAGCAGCCGATAACCAGAACTGTATTATCAGGAATTCTGAGGATTTGAAATCCTATTATGAAAAGAACCGCTACCGTATGAAATACGATAAATACTTATTGTCAGGATACAGTATTGGTAGCGGAGCAATAGAGTCTGTTATCAGCATAGTGGTTCTGCAAAGATGCAAGTTAGCAGGGCAAAGATGGACAAAAGAATGGCTGCCGTGCTCAATATTCGCGCTGTTTTCAAGAGTGGAAAAAAGCAAAAACTAAGGGATGTTATTAACGCTAAAATGGGGTATAAGAACACCGCTTGAGCGATATTTTGGTTTGCGCCCTTTTTGGTTTGCCTTCCAACATACACTCTACTTACAAAACCGAAAAAGCCAAATCTTGCCGTGCTTTACTAAGTCACGAACAAAAATAATGTTTGTAAAAAATTTAAGGCGGATGACTATAAGTATCAATTTGTTTTGTAAATTTGCTCTAGAAATTTTACCTTTATAAAAATGAGTTCATCAGCTTTCGGCTTAGAAATTCTTGATATTCGGAGTATTCGCCAAGCAAAGGGAATGACTCTGAAAAGTTTTGCATCGCTTTTTCAGGTTAAGGAACAAGAACTCAAAAAACTTGAAAGAGGTTTTAAAATTCCAAACACAAAACTTGTCAAGGACATTGCAAATTATTTTTCTGTTGACTACAAGCTAATCAAAATTGCACAAGAGGAGCTTTACAAAAATCAAACTACTGGAGAAGGTTATGTAACCTCTCAATCAACAAGCAATCAAATTATTCCAAGAAGAAAAGAACCTACAGATAGCAAAGTTCCAATACTTGACATCTTTTGCGGCATTGGCGGTTTTTCTCATGGTTTTGAATTAACAGGCAGGTTTCAAGTAGTTGCTGGAGTTGACCTGCTACAAGACAGAGTAGAAACATTTTATCTTAATCATGACTATGCTCATGCATATTGCTATGACATCTACGATTTAAAGCCTGAACTGCTTTTGCAAAATATTCCAAAACCAAAAATTATCATTGGTGGTTCTCCATGTCAGGGTTTTTCTTCAATCAGACCATTTCGCTCTATAAACATAAACGACAAACGGAATACACTATTTGAACAGTTCGCTTATTACGTTTCAATACTGACACCAGATTGGTTCGTTCTTGAAAATGTTGTCGGCTTATTGACACACAAAAACGGGCAGACATTAAATTTGGTTGTTAGTGCATTTGAAGCAATTGGTTACAAAGTAAATTACAAAGTTTTGAATGGTGCTTTATATGGGCTACCTCAGAATAGAGAAAGATTATTTATTGTTGGCAACAATAAAAAAATTGATTTCGCTTTTCCTGAACCAACGCACTACTACAACTTCCAAAGCATGGCAAAAGGCAATGGAGTAAAAAACAATGGTGATTTGTTCTCTCAAGAATTACCAATCGCTTTGACAATTATGGATGCAATTCATGACTTGCCAAAACTTGAAAGTGGAGAATCATCAACAACCTACCCACAAAATATTTCACTAACAGATTATGAGAGAAGAATGAGAGGAAATGAAACATTATTGACTTTACATACATCAACTTTACATTCAAAAGAGATGATGGAAATAATCCGTCAAAGTGGAAGCAACATTAATAGTGTTGCACATTTGGTTACAAGTGGTTTCAGCACAAGTTATAGCCGCTTGGAAGCAGACAGACCTTCTGTAACAATTACAGTGAATTTCGTTCATCCATCTTCAAATAAGTGCATACATCCCTATCAAAACAGAGCACTCACTCCAAGAGAAGGCGCGCGATTACAAAGTTTTGAAGACAACTTTAAATTCTATGGAACAAAATCTCAAATCGTAAAACAGATTGGTAATGCTGTTCCTCCTTTATTAGGAAAAGTTATTGCAGATGCAATACTGGAACATGGTTATTGATATAAACTTGCGTAGAATTTGTAAACCTTTCCGCTTTTTGAGTGTGGACATTTTTCTAAATCACAGTAAAGGACTTTCATTGCTTCAAATCCTTCTTTGTTTATCACTGCAGTTTTTCCGGAATCTCCTGCTGTATTACTCAAATTGAAATGCGATTCTTCTAAATAGCCAAATCGTATTTCCCAAATCCAAACTACATTTCCACGGTTACCGACCACAAAATTTCCATTTTCATCGCCCAAAACATAACGACAGATTAGATAATATCCTGCTTTTGCTAAATGACCTTTAGGCTTATTGTTTTCAAGTGCAACTTTTATTTCAATGTCTTTTGCTGATTTATGATTCGCCAAAATATCAGGGTATTTATGCGGACCATTTCTCTTAAACCTCTTTTCGGAATTATTAGCTAAACCTGCACCGAATAAATTACCAAGTATTGACGACAGGTTTGCAAGTTCAACCATTTCAGACATTCTATCAGCACCTACACTAATGAGCTTTGAATCAATAGAATCAAAAATTGAATGAACGTAAATTACTGCTTCCTTTAAGTATTCTATCTTCATTCCGACTGAAGCAAGAATCTCGTTATCAAAAAAGTTTTTATTGCTGAGTTTTCGTGACACTATTTTTCTTTGTTGGTTGTAACATCATTTAATAAAGCAGAAGGTTTAATGTTGAGTGCTTCAGCAATCTTTACAAGATTTACTGCTGCAATATTTCTTTCACCTCTTTCAACACTACCAATGTAACTTCTGTCAAGTCCTGCTTTAAATGACAACTGCTCCTGACTTAAATTTTGTTTAAGTCGGACATTGCGAATGTTATCTCCTATTTGAACAAGGACTTTATTCTTTTTCATGGTGTAAAGGTGGATGTATTTAATCACCATATCAACGGACTATAAGTATCATTGAAAAATACTTGCTACACTACATTAACACATTCTTATAAGTCGCATGAAACTTACCAATGAAACTATACTTGCAAGAGAATGTCATTGTTTAACCCAGAAAAGAATTGAATAATAAAATTCTTTCAACACTTAAAAAAGAATTAAAAAACCCAAACGCACACTGATAACTACGACAGACATCGTTTAGAATTTAAATTGCTTCAGAAAAAGTGTAAGCACGCTTTACACGACTTAGCTAAGGAAGGACAGAGAGCAGCTATCAAAATCAGTATCTGTTGCATAACTACTCAAAAACCACTATATACCCGATTTTAAAAAAACCTTGCCTTCAAATTAAAGGCTCTTGGTGATTTATGAACTTATCCTGTGTTTTCGATAACTCCAGTCTCTCAGTAAAAGCATCAATAAACCGAACCGGGTTATCAACTCCGATGTTGCTCTCCAAACAGATTATTTGCATATGCCGGCGGGGTGTTTCTTTTAAGTATGCCATAGATTAAAATTAAGCATTTTTTATCACGGCTTAAAATATTCTTGTATTTTTGTTACCGGTTTTTTCACAGACTGCCGTTAGCTGCAAGTTTATTGGGACAGTGCCAACTTTGAACTGACGGGCTTTGAACGGACATTTTTTTTATACCAAATCGGACAGACAGAACGCTTTTAATGCCAACGCTTCAAAAAATAAATTTCTTTTTAAAGCCCCCGCTAAAAATTTTATTGCCACCGCACATTTGGCACATTTGCTTTTGCCGCCACACACAAGCTAACAAAAAGGCAAAAGCAAAAGAGCCATCCCCTATTACTATCTTTGAACAATGGAAGAACTGAAATATTCTATCCCATATTATAAAGAAATCAATAATTTTCTTCAATCAATTCCGTCTGACTATAGGACGGATGACCCAAACTTTTTTTGTCTTCGGCTGAAAGAAAATGAAGGTTCAATCAGCAACTACAAACCACCCTTTCGCAAGGACTTTTATTTTATTGCACTTGTTTCTAATGCAGGAAAAACAAAAATAACTTACGACAACACCAATGTGACACGGCTCAATTCTTTTTTGGTTTTTCAGTCACCGGGATTGCTCTACAGTTTTTATCGTGACAATTCTGCAAACGGTTACCTGATGTATTTTAAAAAAGAATGTTTCTCGTTCTTCAAACCCGACTTTGAAAAAGAGTTTCCATTTTTTAATATTCTACATACTAATTTTTTTAAACTCAATGAAACAAAGTTTCAGGAATTTGCTCCTCACTTTGAAGAAGTATTCAGTGCTTATGAAAACACAACTGACCGACAGCATAAAGTAGCATCTGTTAAATTACTTGCCTTGCTTTACCAACTTAAAGACATAACGAATGCCTTCTATCAATGGGAAGAAGGGTTTACAACACCACAACAAATTTTATTGCAAAAATTTGTTCAGCTTGTAAACAATTTCTACATAGAAAAGCGAACCATAGAAGAATATGCTGAACTGTTAAATGTTACACCCAATCATCTTTCTCAATCTGTAAAGACAGCATCAGATAAAAAAGCTTTATCTTTTATTAATGACCGTCTGCTGAGTGAAGCAAAATCACTCATACAATTTACGGATTATGACATATCTGAAATCGCTTATCAGCTTAACTTTTCTGACCCTGCTAATTTTGGAAAGTTTTTCAAGAAGCACACTGACCAAACTCCACTTGAATTCAGAAAATTAGCTGTTAAAAAATAATCTACCATTACAACCAAGTTATTGACCATTCACCAAAGGATGAATGTATTCATCTTTGCATTGTAAATTTTAACTCACAAATATGAAACTATCAAACAACAAAATTTTAGTAACAGGCGGTGCAACAGGCATTGGTCTGGGACTTACAGAACGATTTATTAAAGAAGGTAACACCGTAATTATTTGTGGCAGAAGGGCTGATGCTTTAAAAGAAATTACTGATAAGAACCCTGAGGTTATTACTAAAGTTTGCGACCTGAATATTGAAAGTGAGAGGACTTCGCTATTTAACTGGGTGAAAGAAAATCACAGCGACCTGAATGTATTGGTAAATAATGCAGGTATTCAAAACTGGATGGAAATAACCAGTGATGATTTTTATGCAAAAGCAAAAACAGAAATTGAAACCAATGTTGTTGCACCATTACATTTAACTTCATTATTTATGGGACTAAAGTCGCTTGATACCATTATGAATGTAACATCAGGGCTTGCTTTTGTTCAACTTTCAAAAGTGCCCATTTATTGTGCCACCAAAGCGTTCATGCGTTCGTTCACTCTTTCGCTAAGACATAAGATGAAAAACAAAAACATTGAGGTTATAGAAATTATTCCGCCAGCCCTGAATACTGATTTGGGAGGAAAGGGTCTGCATGACGGACAACCACCGGTAAGTGATTTTATCCAGTCAATTTTTGAACAATTGAAAGAAGGAAAAACTGAACTCACTTTCGGTTTTAGCGATGCAATGCTTAACGCAGCACCCGAAGCAATTAAAGCAACATTCAATAAGTTAAACCCATAGAAATAAAATCATAAACAATTAAAACGATAATAAAATGAAAATAGCAGTATTAGGAACTGGCAATGTCGGAGACACCATCGGTTCAAAATTAATTGAAGTAGGACACATCGTTATGATGGGTTCCAGAACTAAAGACAACGAAAAGGCAAAAGCATTTGTTGCCAAACACAACGGCAAAGCCACTGCAGGAACTTACTCAGATGCCGCAGCATTCGGTGAAATTATTTTCAATTGCACCGCAGGCGTTGGTTCAATTGAAGCAATGAAAATGGCAGGGGAGAAAAACATCAATGGAAAAATAATTGTGGACATTGCCAATCCGCTTGACTTTTCCAAAGGAATGCCGCCATCACTCTCAATTGTAAATACAAATTCATTGGGTGAAGAAATTCAAAAAGCATTTCCACAAACCAAAGTTGTAAAAACACTAAACACCATGTGGTGCGGGCTTATGGTTAATCCTGCCATGATAAATGGTGGCGACCATCATGTTTTTGTAAGTGGTAACGATGCTTCGGCAAAAGAAGAAGTGAAAACCATTTTGAATTCATTCGGGTGGAACGATAAAAATATTCTTGACTTAGGCGACATTACCAAAGCGAGAGGAACTGAAATGTATTTACCAATATGGTTGAGCATTTATGGTGCAACCAATAACGGAGCATTCAACATTAAGATTGTAAGTTAAAATGAAAACCATTCTCTCTGTTCATTGGGCATTGATTGCATCGCTGTGGTATTTCGGAAACGGAATACTGCATAGCGGAGAAGTGCTCATGCAACATAAAGGTAATTACGACAGGGAACTTTTACGGCTTTTAATGGACGGTCATGTTTTAATGTTATCAGGTGCAGTGGTTTTCATGTGCTGGCTGATGATGTTAAGTAAAATTCAATGTGGCGGGGTAATCAGTATCATCGTTGCTTGCTTCATGCTACTTTACTGTGCTATGATTTTTCCATTTCTTAAATCTTATGCAACAATGGCAATCAGCATCATGTTGATTATTGCATCCATAAAAGCCATTTATAGTTTTCCGAATATTTACAACATCATGCAAAATTATAAGTGAAATGAAAAAGACAATTTTAGTAACCGGAGCCACAGGTGCTATCGGCAAAGCCACAGCAATTGAATTAACGTGAGGTTGGAATTAAATTTAGATAAATAATAGTGGGGAATAGAAAAAAGAGGTTGTGGTTGATATAATTTTGAGTTTGGAAAAAAAATCACCAACCAACAACCCCTCTATTCTTTATGCTTCTTGTTATAACAAACAAACTGGTATCGTTGTACATAGAGATTGACGATTTATTGCTTGACTATACTAACTGCAATCAATCACACTGTATTTTGGGTCATAAACCTCAGGGACGAAAGCTTGGTTTAAGTCCATCGGAAATAGCCACAATTCTTGTATTTTACCAATTATCCGGTTACAAAACTTTTCAATACTACTATGAACAACTCATTTTGGGCGAATTTAACCATTATTTTCCGAAAGCACCCGGCTATAAGCACTTTTTATCATTGATACACAAATGCTTGCCGGTATTAGTGCTTTGGATATTTACGTTCATGTGAAAAAGCCCTCAAAACAGGCTGTTACTTCATAGACGCAACCAAATTACCGGTATGCCATATACATCGTCAAAGCCAAAATCGGGTGTTTAAAGACATCGCTGCCAAAGGTAAGACCTCCACAGGTTGGTTCTTTGGCTTGAAGTTGCATTTAGTCATCAACCAATTCGGAGAAATTGTTAAGTTTGCGTTTACTGCTGGAAATGTGGCAGACAATAACCACAACTTGCTGCGCTATCTGTTGGGCAACTTGCAGGGCAAATGTGCAGCAGACAAAGGCTATTACACCAAACTCTTTGACGAATTTGTTAAACAAGGTTTACAACTTATCCTAAAACCAAAGAAGAACCGTAAAAATCAATATCCCGCTTTGCCTAAAGATGTCTCTCTCAGTAAAAAAAGAGCATTGATTGAATCGGTAAATGATATTCTGAAAACAGTTTGCAATTTAGAACACACAAGACATCGCAAACCGGAAAACGCTGCTACACATTTTATGGCTGCGCTAATTGCCTATCAACACTTAGATAAAAAACCATCTGTTTTTATCCCCAACGAAAATAATTACACAAACACCATCCAATTTGTTGCTTAATATCACTTAATCCCTTGTAAAATAAGGCTCCAATTTCCAACCTCACGTTGAATTAGCAAAAAATAATTGTGCTGTAATTTTACTTGGAAGAAATTCAGAAAAATTATCTCAAGTGAAATCGTAAATTATTCAAGCCACAAGCAATAGGGAAATTGAAACAGTTGTTGCCGACCTGAGTGAAGCAAAATCAAACAGGCAGGCAGTTGCAGAAATTAAAAGCAAACACTAATCATTAATCTGTAACTCCGCAATTTCATAGGTAATAGGTGTAAAAAAAATGCTGGAAGCCTTGTTTTAAGAAGAATTGGCTCTACCTTTGTTATTCCCTAATCATAGGTAATAGTTATGGCGCATCCTGATTGGGTTTTGACACACAAGATTAAAGGTTCCGAAATAAAGTTTATAAACGGAAATTACTACTTATACAAGGTTAGTAGTCGTTGGAACAAAGAAAAGAAACGCGCTGAAAAGATAAGTGGGGAGTTTATTGGTAGAATTACTCCAGAGGGATTATTAACCCGTTCTACCGGAACTCCTCAAATATTGGCTAAGTCTGTCAGTGTTAAAGAATACGGTGCTTCTCATTATCTTTACAAAGAACATACCGATATTTTGCAAGCATTACAGACCCACTTTCCAGATTGGCATAAGGAATTATTTGTTTTATCTGCCTATCGCCTATTGCACCACGCCCCGTTAAAAAACATGCCCCTGTACTATGAACAGTCCTACTTATCAGAATTACTGCCGGCAGCCCAATTAAGCGATAAGAACATTACTGCCCTTTTGCGTTCTGTAGGATCACAAAGGGAACAGATAGTCAACTGCCTCAAAGCATTGATGAAAGGCAATAGTTTTATTTTATTGGATGTTACGCATATTACCTCATTTTCTGAGGAGCTGGATCTTGCACAAGTAGGGTATAATAGTCAGCGAACTTTTGACCCACAGGTTAACTTGTTTTTCATGTTTTCCACCGATTTGTCTCTACCTGTTTATTATCGACTGCTTCCCGGTAATGTACGTGATGTTTCTGCCATGAAATTGAGTATCCTGGAGAGCGGACTTCAAAATATTATCATTGTTGCCGATAAAGGCTTCTGCTCTCAAAAAAATATTGCCGACCTCGATGAGGCACAGCTAATGTATCTGCTGCCTTTGCGTCGGAATTCAAGTCTTGTCAATTACACTCCTTTGCATACTAACAAAGGGCAGCAACTCCAGTACTTTCTTTATAAACAACAACCCATTTGGTACTACACTATCCAACTACCGGACAATAAACGAATTATTGTCTTTGTGAATGACTACCTCAAGGCAACCGAAAAACAAGACTTTATTCGTAGAATAGAAAACCAAACAAAGGGCTATGATATGGACACCTTCTATCAGAAGCAAGATGCCTTTGGCACCTTGGCACTGCTAACCAACCTCCCAGATGACTATCAGCCTGAACAGATTTATCAACGATACAAAACCCGAACCCATATCGAGCAACTCTTTGATGCGTTCAAAAACATTTTACATGCTGACCGTACTTACATGAGAGGAGGAGCAGAGATGGAAGCATGGCTGTTCATCAATTTCATGGCAACAGTTTTTTACTATCAACTCTACAAAATATTAACAGAGAGGAGATTACTAAAAAAATATACCCCCAAAGATATTCTCCTACATTTATCCGGTATAAAAACCTTAAAAATTAATCAGAACTGGGAAATCGCTGAAATACCTAAGAAAACAGCAGAATTGATCGTCAAAATCGAAAAACCTATTACCTAAATCCTGCGGAGTTACAGATTAATAGAAAATCAAACACTAACGACATGAATATCATTAATTTACTGAACCATACTCTGCTAAGAACAATGGTTATTGGAGTAATAACTTTATTGATTTCCGGTAACTTTTGTTTTGGGCAAACTAAAAACGACCAACTTAACGAATTGCTTAATCAATATTTTGAATATGGAAAATTTAACGGCTCCGTATTGGTTGCCGAGCAAGGTAAGGTTATATTTAAAAAAGGATTCGGACCGGCAAATATGGAATGGGATATTCCCAATATGCCAAATACTAAACATCGTTTAGGTTCTATCACGAAGCAATTTACTGCTATGTTAATATTGCAGTTTGCCTCTGAAGGCAAATTAGACTTACACGCACCTATCTCCAAATATCTTCCAGATTATCCCAAAGAAAAAGGGGATAAAATAACGACACATCACTTACTAATTCATAGTTCCGGAATTCCAAATTACACTTCATTTCCGGGATTTTTTGAGGAAGTGAGTCGCGATTACTATAAACCGGAAGAGTTTGTTAAAAGGTTTCAGGATAAGGAATTGGAATTTACACCGGGTGAAAAATTTAGTTATAGCAACTCAGGTTATTTTCTTTTAGGTGTAATCATAGAAAAACTCACAGGTAAGACCTATGAAAAAATGTTACATGATAAAATATTTAGTCCTTTAGGCATGAATGATTCCGGTTACGATAATCATGGAGAAATAATAATGAACAGAGCAACCGGTTATGAAAAAAATGGAAACAGCTTTGTCAACTCGAACTATTTAGACATGTCTATTCCCTATTCCGCAGGCTCTTTATATTCTACTGTTGAGGATTTATACATCTGGGATCAGGCACTATATACCGAAAAATTGCTGCCACAAAAATACATGGATATGTTTTTCAAACCGTACATATCCTCTTTTGATAATTTTCATTATGCGTATGGTTGGGGAGTAGGTAAAGAGGCAATCGGAAACTCAACAGATAGTATAGCTGTGATTTCACATGGAGGCGGAATCAATGGCTTTAATACGATTATTTCGCGTTCAAACTCTGATAAATCTTTGGTCATACTTTTAAACAATACGGGAGGTGCGCCGCTAAACCAAATGACAAGAGCCATTTGGGGCGTAATGTATGGCAAGCCCTATGATCTGCCAAAAAAATCTCTGGCTTATGATCTTTTAAATGTGATCAAAGCTAAAGGGATTAAAGAAGGTGTTATATATTTTAATTCAAATAAAGACTCGAAAACGTTTGAATTAAATGAAAACGAGATGAACCAAATTGGCTACCGGTTAATGAGTGAAGGTAGTGTTGAAGAAGCTGCTCAGGTTTTTAAGTTAAATATCGAAGCCTTTCCCGAGTCATTTAATGTTTACGATAGTTACGCAGAAGCTTTAATGAATTTAGGTGAAAATGAAGGAGCGATAAAAAATTATAAAATTTCAGTAGAAATGAATCCGGCTAATCAAAATGGAATTAATATGCTGAAAAAATTAGGAATAGACACCGGTAGTTTGGAAAAAGAGATAATTGTACCTGAAGATATTTTAAAAACCTATACCGGCAAATATGAACTAATGCCGGGTTTCATTATAACTATTACCAAAGACGGCAATCAGTTGAAAGCTCAGGCTACCGAGCAATCAATGGCGGATATTTTTCCAAAGTCCAATGATGTTTTTTATTTAAAGGTAGTCCCTGCCCAAATCACCTTTAACAAAGGAAAAAATGGGGAAATTGAAAGTTTAACCCTTTTGCAGGGTGGAAAAGAGATGAAAGGCAAAAAGTTAGCTAAATAAAGAGGCAGATAAATTGAAAACCTGAGGTTGGAATAAAATCCATAATATTTAATCGGGTTGTAGTATTGTTACGCGGTTAATCGGAAGGCGTAAGAGTTTGAAACCTTAGTAACAATACGGCGACAGTTAGTTTGAAAACTTTATTACCTTATTTCTTATTCCTGTTTTAATATCACCCATACAGGGTTCTGTGAGACTTGGCAGATGTCTGATGCAATCATTGCACCTCTTTGGTGTAGTATTTTTGAAGGGCTTTTTAAGAAATGTTCAGTTGCTTTTTCGAAAATCCTTACGAGATTAGCCTTTAAGAGGAAATAAGCTCCGACTTTACTTGCTGGTTCGACAGGCTTGCCAACCGTTCATCACTCCCCTTCTTTTTTTCAAGTAGAACCCAAAATAATTACCGAATTGATTTTCAACCTCTTGTTCTTTAGAGTTTGAGGTTGAACACCCAATTTTGACATATCCAAAGGCTCAAGTTAAGCATCTATAAACAGAATAGGGTAATCGGCACATTGCTGCTCTCAAGACAGAATATTTCCTTAGTTGTCGAAAAGATCCCTGAAGGAATGGCATGACATAAAATTGAGCATTTTTTCATAGTGTAAAATAGTTTGGTACTTTTGTATAGTTTTTGCACAAACTGACTTTGATTGCAATGTAAAAATGAAAAAAAATGAAACGATTAATCAAAATTTTAAAATGGACAGGAATTGGGCTGATTGTACTCACCCTTGGCTTTGTTGTATTTGTTCAACTGACTTGGGACAAGAAATACGAAGCTCCATATCCTGAAATTACAGCCAGTAGCGATTCTACAGTAATCGCAAGAGGTGCTTATCTTGCAAATGGACCTGCTCATTGTGGTGCTTGTCATACCAGTATGAACGATGTCCGGTTATTTGATGAAGGAAAAATGGTTGAGTTCAAAGGTGGTTGGGAATTGTCTTTTCCAGGCTTTGGAACATTTACCGGGCCAAACATTACCTCGGATTTAGATACTGGAATAGGAAAATACACTGATTCCGAAATTGCAAGGAGCCTCCGACACGGAGTTGGAACGGACGGTAGAGCGCTTTTTCCAATGATGACATTTCAAGGAATGAGCGATGAAGACTTAACTGCAATTATTTCGTATCTGAGAACCCTGCCACCTGTTCACAATAAAGTGAAGCCGTTTGAATACCAATTCATGTACAAAGCTCTGTTGTCAGTAGGAATGATAAAACCAGAAGGAGCAAAAGAAGCTCCACCAAAGTCTGTAAAAATTGAGCCTACCCCTGAGTATGGCAAGTACCTTGCATATAATGTTGCCAATTGTCGGTCATGTCATACTGAAGTGGATATGAATACAGGTGAATACATCGGTAAAGACTTTGCAGGAAAGGCTTATTTTCCACCTGATGAATTTTCAGAAGGATATTCATACGTATCTCCAAACTTAACTCCACATCAAGGAACTGGAATTATGGCAAGTTGGACTGAAGAGCAATTTGTAAATCGTTTTAAACAAGGAAGAGTACACAAAGGTAGTCCTATGCAATGGGGAGCTTTTTCAAGAATGAACGAAGTCGAACTTAAAGCACTGTACAAGTTCTTTAAATCTATCGAACCTGTCGAAAATAACATCGAACAAATTGTTTTCGCACAGGGGGAAAAACCTAAATAAAAATAACATGTACGCCCAACAGCGGAAATTCAATTGTACTCCCTAATCGGGTTGCACCAAGTATTAAAAAATCATCAGGCTGTAAAAAATACCCAACAGAGCCATATATTGATAAAGATGATTTGGAGCTTACAAATAATCAGATAATTGCATGTTGCATGTTTTTAATGCAATTTTGTTTTTCTTAGTTTTTTTACAGACTGACGTTAACCGTAAGATTGAAGGAATACTATAACAGAACAAAAAACTGCCAACAACCCAAGTTTTTAAAAGGGCACCTTTCATCAAAGGATTTTGATGTTTTTTGGTTTTCCCAATCATGATAAAGCAATCCGGAATAGAAACAGTTGTGGTTGGTTTAACACAATCTGCCAAACCATAACTCATTGACAACATAAATTTGGTTATCATTGTAACACTTTCAGCAGATATTGGAATTTACATCGGCAACAAACTTTTCAGAAAGAAACGCCATGGTTTTTTCTATATGAAAATTACAGTGAAACTGATAATTATTTCACCTGCACTGAGTACAGGAAAAATTCAAAATTGAAAGGAATAAATTCAAAAAAACTAAAAGAACACCGGATGAAAGGAATTTATACTATAGCTTTACTGATCTTGTCAAACATTTTTATGACAATCGCCTGGTATGGACATTTGAAGTTCAAAGATTTAAGTTGGTTCAATAAATTAGGACTTCCTCTCATCATTCTTATCAGTTGGGGGATTGCTCTTTTTGAATATTCTGCTCAAGTTCCTGCAAACAGAATTGGCTTTGTCGAAAATGGAGGACCTTTTAATTTGTGGCAACTAAAAGTAATTCAGGAAGTAATTACGCTGATTGTATTTACTCTGTTTACTATTCTTGTTTTTAAAAATGAGAGTTTTCGGATCAACCATTTAATTGGTTTTTGTTTTCTCATTCTTGCCGTGTATTTCATTTTTAAAAAATAGTTTAAAGCAAAGAAAAGACACAGGACGACATGGGGGATAAGATTAAAGTATGCTTACAACTTGGAAGTCTGCTTCACAAATATCTCCAAAACGCCACCCCCTCCCCTCATGAAGAAATAACAGCATTTTATAAAGGTAAAATAGGTGTTAAAAAAGGGCTTGTGTTAGGATTTTGGGTGTTTTACCCATAAATATCAGTCATTAAAAAAACACTGTTTAAAGTTAGTCATTCAAAACCAAATTTTGACGGTCAAGTTGTTCCAAAAAAATATCAATAAACCGCAACGGGTTATTGATTCTGTAACTGCAATGAAACAGACTGTTTTCATCTGTTGGCAGGGTATAAATTTTAGGTAGCATATTGAATAAAGATGCGCTTTTTTTATCGCCGCTAAAAACTTAATTGTATATTTGTAAACTGCTTATTCACAAGCTGTCATTAAAACACTCACTCTTGACGGATTGAGTGAACTTGGTTGTATAGTTCTAAAACCAAGCCATGAAAAAGTTTTTAATATCCCTTCTTTTCTTTTATAACAACTCTTGTGATCGGGCATTCAATTGCTCAGATTGGTGCTAAAAAGACTTTTGGATTTGTGCGGATTTTAAATCAAGGAATCGTTTTTAACGAATGGGTTTTAATGGGCATCACATTAGTTGATGGGCATGTTTACAAATTAAAAAACCGAAACGGAGAATATTGAGAAGGGCATATATGGGATAACCCCGGTACCTAATTGTTTAACATTAAAATTAACAGGTTATGGTCAGGTTTACAGTTTCTTTGGTTCTTTTTTTCTCTTTCAATCTAATCACAGCTCAGATTAGCTGGGCACCTTATACAGGCAATCCCGTAATAGGCGAAGGATTTGCCGGCAGTTCCGATGTTTTTTACTCTCCCATGGTTTTGTCAGATAGCGGCACTTATCACATGTGGTTTACCACTAAGCAAGGCAGCACCTCCGAGCGTATTGCCTATGCCACCTCACTGGATGGCATGAACTGGGCACTTGTAGATTCTACGGTATTAGAACCATCTTCTAACCCCAACCGGTTTGACTCTCAAAAACTGGGGCAGTGCTGGGTGATTAAAGAAAATGATACCCTGCGGATGTGGTACTGGGGTGATGGCCCAAACATAGGCAATATAGGGTATGCCTGGTCTTTGGACGGAATAATATGGAACAAAACAGACGGATCGGGAACTGACCAAAGTATTTTCGACAGAAACATGGACGGTTCCGGTGCGCTGGCTGTATCAACCCCATGTGTGCTCAAAGACGGAGCAACCTACCACATGTGGTATGTTCGTACACATGTGGTTGGGGTGCAGGTAATAAGAACCCTGGCACATGCCACCTCCCCAAACGGAATTGACTGGACTAACATTCCGGGTCCCGGTCCCAACGGAACAATCATGTCTATGGGCTCTCCCGGGGATTTTGACGAAGGGACACAAGCGTTTCCGGTTGTCATCAAACAAGGAAATGAATATTGGATGTGGTATTCCGGTGGTAACGCTACCGGCAATATTCGAATTGGTTTCGCCAAATCTACCGATGGGCAAACGTGGACGAAGATTCCGGGTATTGCGGGTAACGGAGCAGTGCTGAGCAATATGCCTGACCAAATTCTGGGCGGTACGGTACTTGATGAAGAGACAACACTTAAAATGTATTATAGCATCAATAATCAGCCCGATATTCTGCTGGCTGTTTCTGAAATTATTAGTAGCATTGAGTCCACATCTGAAACAAAGCCGGAGTTTTATCCAAATCCATTTGGCAATCAGCTAATGATTCGGTTTTCAACCGGAGAATCAGTAACTTTTTCTCTATACAACTTTCTCGGGCAACAGGTAATACAACAAACATTCACAAACTCTACACTTATTCATACAGAACAACTCGTAAATGGCATTTACTTTTATGAGTTAAAGAACGATAAAGGAGTAAGTAAAACTGGAATTGTGGTGAAGCAATGAAAGTTTGAAACCCAACTGCTAACAACGGCAACTATTGCAACAACTGCCCCTAAACCTGTCATACAACTGATGGGTTAACCAAAAGCCATGATTCACAATGCTATGTGCTAAATTGCTGAAGCAGAACCACCTCACAGTACAGGTTTGAATCAGGTGAAGAAGATTTTCTAAATCTTTCAGTTCTTTGATTTATGTGTTAACCTGTATTGGTTGGCATTGTTATATTTGTAACTTTGCCACTTGTTTCAATGGTTCAACTTGTTTTTTTTCATCCATATTTTTTCATTGTCTGTGAAAACTACATTTGTTTGTTTCCTGTTGATGATTGCTTTTAGCAGTTTTAGCTCTTGTCAGCCTTCAGAACAGGAAAGTGATAATAACAAGGTTGCCGGTGAAACCAAACCTACTTCAGACGGGGTAAATAATAAAGCAATTGAAGTCAATATCAAAAAGGGGTTGGACTATCTGCTGCAAAGAGGAAATGATATAGAACCCAATGCCGCAATGGTGCTTCATTTTTTGCAGCGCAAATTTTCGTTGGGCAAAGAGTATGAGTTTTCAAACTTTTTTGAAACCTATCCAATCAAAGATGCAAAGGGAAAAGCGTTGGAACGCATGGTTAATCCCAATGCAGGAGCAACTTCTGCCGAACTGGGTGTAATGTCAAAAGGAACTTCTTTGTTAGACAATCTGAGCAATACTTCTTATGCAATGAACTGCGCTTTGATGTGCGATAAAATTCCGCTTTCTCCCGGATACTTTGCCTTATTAGAACAATTGACCGATTTAGACCGGTATTTTCTGACTCATGCCGCTTTATCTTTACAATGGTTAGAAGAAAACAACTGCCTGACCAACCGTGAAGAAGCGCAAAAGCTAAGAAAAAAACAACATGAACTCATCGCAAAACTGATTGATAAATTGGGCAAACCGACAGACCTGCAAATGGAATCGGTTGCCATTCTGATGTATATCGGTGGAAGAGAATACCTGCAACCTGAATGGATAAACCTGATTAGTCAAAAACAGCTTTCTAACGGTGGTTGGCCTTTGGGCGAAATGTCGCAAAATAATCCGCACGATCATGCCACTGTACATGCGCTTTGGGCTTTACTCGAATATTTGCATCCCGAAGCACCCCCTACTACCTGGATTATGAAATAAATAAGGGCTGCTGTATTTACTTTCTCCTTTAAAACAATGCAATTTTAAAAAACTGAACTTCCATCCATCAACCATAAAACAGCTAAAACAATAGGTAATGACAATTGAACGGAACCCATCGAACGAATTTTTACAAAGACATATCGGACCCCGACCGGCAGATGTCAGGGAGATGCTCGACTTCATGGAACTTCAATCTCTGGCACAATTGATAGATCAAACTATACCCAAAGACATTCGTTATGATCGAGAACTGAGCCTCGGAGAACCTATGACCGAATTTGCCTATTTACAATACATTTCAGGAATAGCTGCCAAAAATAAAATCTGGAAAACATATATTGGCATGGGTTTTTATAACACCATTGTGCCGGCCGTTATTCAGCGGAATATTTTTGAAAATCCGGGATGGTACACTCAATATACACCCTATCAATCTGAAATAGCGCAAGGAAGGTTAGAGGCTTTGCTCAATTATCAGACTATGGTATCCGAACTTACGGCAATGCCCGTAGCCAATGCTTCTTTGTTAGACGAAGCGACGGCTGCCGCTGAGGCGATGCAAATGCTGCATCGGGTTAAAAACAAACGCCCGGGACAAAACTTCAATACTTTTTTGGTCTCCGATACCTGTCTTCCTGTAACTATTGATGTGTTGAGAACCCGCGCCATTCCTTTGGGAATAGAAATTAAAATACAACCACACCGCGAGTTTGAGTTTAAGGGGAATGTGTTCGGATGCCTGTTGCAATATCCTGCGCATGACGGAGAGGTTCACTCATTTGCAGATTTGACCAAAACAGCTCACGAATCTGAAGTATATGTAGCCGTTGTTTCCGATTTGATGAGTCTGACCCTGTTAACTCCTCCCGGACAATGGGGAGCAGATGTAGTTGTTGGCAATAGTCAGCGTTTTGGCGTTCCTTTGGGTTACGGAGGTCCTCACGCCGCGTTCTTTGCCGCTCGTGAAGAGTTTGTAAGGCAAATACCCGGCCGTATCATCGGAGTATCGGTTGACCGGAGCGGTAAACAGGCTTTCAGAATGACTTTGCAAACCCGCGAACAACATATTAAAAGGGATAAAGCTACCTCTAATATTTGTACGGCTCAGGCATTACTTTCTATTATGGCAGGAATGTATGCGGTTTATCACGGACCTGAAGGGTTAAAACGAATTGCAGGACGCATCCATCATTTATGTGTCTTGTTGGAGGATTCGCTGCAAAAACTTGGTTATAGGCAGTTGAACCGTTATTATTTCGACACACTACTGCTCGACCTCAGCCAACATGAAAGTACTTCGGGGTTGCGGGTTCGCAGGGTTGCCGAATCTGAGCAGGTCAATTTCCGTTATTTTGACAACCAACCCGATCTAATCGGAATCAGTCTTGACGAATCTACGAATTTAGAGGATATCCAGCAAATTGTGCGGATTTTTGCAGAGGCTATCAATGAAAAAACACCGGATTTGGCAATGTTTGATGGGAAAATAAATGCAGTTAAACTGCCCGAAACGTTGAAAAGAAACGATGAATTTATGAGTCATCCGGTTTTTAGCAGTTATCATTCTGAAACGAGGATGATGCGATATATCAAAAAATTAGAAAGCCGCGATTTATCGCTGACCCGTTCAATGATACCATTGGGTTCATGTACCATGAAACTAAATGCTGCTGCCCAACTGATGCCGGTAAGTTTTCCGCAGTTCAGCAAAATGCACCCGTTTGTTCCCAAAGATCAGGCAGCCGGTTATCATCAGTTATTTGCAGAACTTGAACAAGCATTGTGTGAGATTACGGGTTTTGCAGGCTGTTCTCTGCAACCTAATTCGGGCGCACAAGGTGAATATGCAGGGCTTATGACTATTCGAGGCTATCATCTGAGCATGGGTAACAATCATAGAAACATCACCCTGATACCTTCTTCGGCTCATGGAACAAATCCTGCAAGTGCGGTAATGGCAGGTATGGATGTAGTGGTGGTAAAATGCGATGATCAAGGTAATATTGACCTGGAAGACCTTCAACAAAAAGCTGCGCAACATGCGAATAATTTATCTTCTCTGATGGTTACTTATCCATCTACTCATGGCGTATTTGAAGAAGGAATCAGACAGGCTTGTCAGATTATTCACCAATATGGGGGGCAGGTTTATATGGATGGTGCCAATATGAATGCACAAGTAGGTTTCACAAGTCCCGCCATGATCGGTGCCGATGTTTGTCATTTAAACTTGCACAAAACTTTTAGTATTCCACATGGGGGAGGAGGACCGGGAATGGGCCCTATATGTGTAGCAAAACACCTTGTCCCCTACCTCCCCAAGCATCGCTACCTGAACAATGAAACCCAAACACCTGAAACTGTTTTAACCTCTGCCCCTTGGGGAAGCGCGAGCATTTTGCTGATTTCCCATGCCTATATCAAATTGTTAGGCAGGGATGGGGTTAAATACGCAACCGCTATCGCCATTCTCAATGCCAATTATATTAAACACCGGTTAAGTCAGCATTTCGATGTGCTTTATGTAGGTCAAAACGGAAGAGTTGCCCATGAACTCATTGTTGACCTCCGCGAATTTAAACGAAGCGTCGGCATAGAAGCTGAAGACGTAGCCAAAAGGTTAATGGATTACGGATTTCATGCCCCTACCGTTTCGTTTCCGGTACCCGGCACCATTATGATTGAACCAACCGAAAGCGAGGACAAAGAAGAACTCGACCGTTTTTGCGATGCCTTGATTGCCATCCGGAACGAAATTGCTGAAATTGAAAACGGAATTGCTGACACTGAGGACAATGTTCTAAAAAATGCACCGCATACCATTCACGAAATTACCGCCGATTATTGGCCACACAACTATACCCGTCAAAAAGCAGCCTATCCCCTGCCCTATCTGCATGACAATAAGTTTTGGACATTGGTAGCACGCATAGATAACACTTACGGAGACAGGCATTTAGTTTGTACTTGTCCTCCCTTAGAAGCTTATTCAGATTGATTATTGTCTGTTCACCCGATTAATCGAAACAGAATATGTACAACGAATCCGCTATCAAGCATTTTGTTTTGGGTAACCAAAAATTTGAAGCCAAAGATTTCGAAGGAGCAATCAATGAGTACCGTGAGGCAATCATTGCTGAACCAAATTATTACGAAGCTTTTATTGCACGAGGATTGGCAAAAATAGAACTGTTTCGATATGGAGCTGCGATGTCCGATTTTGATGATGCGGTAAGACTTCGTCCCAATGAACCTGAGGCTTATAAAAAAAGAGGCGCGTTAAACCTCGAACTCAGCGAATTTAAAGATTCTATTCCCGATTTAACACAAGCCATTAAACTGTCTCCTTCTGATTTTGAATTGTATAAATTCCGGGCTGAGGCAAAATTTAATCTCAACAAATTAGAATCAGCAATAAGCGATTATTCTAAAGCCATTGATCTTCAACCTGATGATGCAGAAATTTTTTTCGATCGGGGTCTTGCATTTCAGGAAGCGGGTCAATATGAAAAAGCATTAGACGATTATACGCACTCCATTGCACTTGACCCAACATCTGCTCTTACTTATAAGTACCGCGGGGTTTTATACTATATGTTGGATCAGTTCACACTTGCTATTGCTGATTTTGACAAAGCTATCGAACTAAGACCAAATTATCAGGAAGCGTACCGATTCAGAGGTGATGTTTTCAAAGCATCCGAAGATTTTCAGGCTGCATTAATTGATTACAACCGGGCTATCGAACTGAAACCTCACGATCACGAAGCCTTGTTTAACCGCGCTTATGTACTCGATGTTTTAGGAAATATACCTGCAGCCATAGAAGATTACAACAAAGTAGTTATTTACAATAAGGATTTAGCTGAGGCCTGGTATAACCGGGCAGCCCTTCATTTCGGATTAAAAAACTATGCTGCTGCACTTCAGGACTATGACAAAGCAGCAGCTTTAGCACCTGATGCCTCAACATATTTTAACCGCGGACTGACCAAAGAAAATCTGTCAGACTATTCAGGTGCCATTGAAGATTATACCCGGGCTATTGGCCTTAATCCTGATGATGGGGATTTTTATCAGCGAAGAGGTTTTTCAAAAGAAAAAAACGGCGACTTAAAGGGGGCAATAGCTGACTTTAAATCTGCTTTGAAAGCTATGCCCGAAAACAAACGCCTAATTCAGCGAATTAGTAATCTGGAAAAACAGCTAAACTCTGACAAATGAGAATATAACAGTTCAATTCATCTGACTTACAGTAAAAAATTCTGTTTTTTGGCATTAAATTAGTGCCTTTAAAACAGATGATTGCATTTTAGTTGCAAATAATTCTTTTCCGGGAATTTTATTATTTTATATCGGATATTAAAGTAGGTGCAAAAACAAAAAAATACATACTTTTACCGCAAAGTTTTTTGCTTGTTAGTCAAATTACCTATCTTTACCCCCAAAGTTCACTGAAATTAATCTAAAAGTTAATAAACATTTTATTATGAAGAAAAATCTATTAGCAACTCTTTTAACCCTGTTTGTACTTTTCGGTATCGGTACCGGAAATGTATTTGCGCAGGGGCCAACACCTCCGGCATCTTCATGCGGATACGCAACACAAGTGCCTACGGTTGTAGCTGAGCTTTGTTCAGATGGCTCCACAACAATGCCGGCAGATCCCGGTACAGGCGCTCCAAACTATGCGTATTTCATAACTTCAATTCCTGACACCGTAATTTTAGGTGTTGTGGAAGCCGGTGATGTTTTTGACGCTGCGGCTATGGGGTTAAGTGAAGGCACTGTAGTGAATGTAACCGGATTTGGTTATGACCAATCCAACATTTTAGCCATCATTACTGCGGTGGGAAGTAGCGGACTTTGCCCTGTTGTGCTTGATCCGGTTGTTTGCGCCACTTTGGCAGGTGTTACATCAGCAGATTTGAATACACTCTTGGAATTAGCCTCTACTTTTAATGACGGCGCACCTGTTACAATTAACGGTCTTCTGGGATTGATAGGAACTGTTGAAGGACTTGGAGGAATCTTGGGAGCTCCTGCTCCCTGCTATTCTATCACTGCTTATTTAGATTACCAAGCCACCGTTATAGCTTGTGCAACTGCTTGCGAAGCAAGCGTTGGTACTATTGTACCCCCTGCCAACCTGTTCGCTTGCAATGACGGCAGCAATGCCGGTGATTTGGCTGTAGCTATTCCAACTGACACAAATACTTCTGACTATTTGTTTATTGTAACCGGTAACGGTACCGACCCGAACGGCGATCCTTTAATTCAAGGTGTTAGCTACGATGGCACATTCGATTTTACCGGCTTGCCGGATGGAGATTATTGCTATTGGGGCTTTGCTTACAGTCAAACTGAATTAGATGCTATGGCTGCTGCCCTTAATGGACTTTTGCCTATCTTAAGTTTACCTACAATTCCTATTCCTGCCGATTTGGGTGTAATTTTCGATACCTTCGGCGGCTTAATTCCCGACTTAACCATTCCGGCTATCTTTGGTCTTTTAGCAGAACCTCCTATTCCTCTGCCAGAATTGTGCTATGCCATCAATGATGTAGCAGACTATTGTGTAACTTTAGGTACTTGCGCACTTCCTTGCGAAGTGGATGGAGGTCAGCTTAGCACTACCGATGCTACCACATTCTGTAATGATGATGTAATCGAAGATTATGTAACCGTTACTACCACAGGTGGTGAAGGCGGAGAATTGCTGATTAATATCGTTTATGATGCCACAAAAGGTACAACCGGTTTAGTTGGCTCTGACAAAGTGTATATTCATTCCGGAGCAGGCACAAGCGGCCCCGGCAGTGCTTGGGAAGCTGTTATAGGTAATTGGGGACAAGACGATGGTATCGGAGAAATGACAGAGATTGCCGACGATATGTGGGCAATTACCGTTAGTGCAGAATATTATGGATTGGCTGCGGGTACCACTATTTACGGAATTGGAATGGTATTCAGAAATGCTGCAGGTAATCTTGAAGGCAAAGACTACAACAATCAGGACATTTACATTCGTGAAATCAATACCGGTTCTCCCGTGGCTCAACAAGCCGATGGAAGTCCTTTCGATGGTGTCTTTGCAGATTTGTCTTCAACTGTTGCTTACGAATACATCGTAACCGATGCCGATGGTAATGTTTTATTTGGTCCCGATCCAAGCGCTACCTTTGACTTTAATGGCGCTCCTGCCGGAGTTTATTTTATTTATGGTATTGCTTATGAAGGAACTATTTTGGTTGGCGATAATATCAGCGATATTACCGGTGATTGTTACGATCTGTCTTCAAATGCTTTGATTATTTTAGTGGAAGAGTGCGGTGTTGTCTGCGAAGCGAATGCCGGTGTAATGACACCAACCGGTACCACTACAATTTGTCAGGACGGCATAGTTAGCGCTATTTGCGTTGATGGTAATAATACAAGCCCTGATTTTTCTACAGTTTTTGTAGCTACGCTTCCGAGCCTAGATATCATAGGTTTTGCTCCTGTTTGTGAGGATCTTGACCTATTTGAAGTACCTCCCGGACAATACAATTTATATTGTTTAAATTATGCAACAGCAGACGAGGGAGCCATTGTTGCTCTTGTAGATGGTGGTGGCAATTTAACCGATTTGATTGCAATAGTAAACGATGGAACGGTTTGTGCAGATATAGCTGAAACAAGCGTTACCATTACCATTGTTGAGGCTTCTGATCCTTTTTGCAGTGGTTATCCTGGCTTAGTCGCTTCGGATGCATCAACTACTATCGGAGGTGCTCAATATGTAGTAGTTTTCACCATTGTTGATGGTAGCGGAGACTATACCATATCTCCCGAAGGCACTTTCGATGGAACTACCTATGTGAGCAATCCAATCAATTGTAATACCGATGCTTCATTTACCGTAACCGATAATTTAAGCGGGCAAGTCGTAACTGTAACTGCAGTATCTCCTTGTGCCGTTGCATGCGAAGCAAATTATGGTGATGTTGCCTTTGGTGAAACCACACTTTGCGAAGGCACAAACAGCGACCCCGTTGTTGCTTCGGGTGATAATACTGAAGGATTTTCAACTTACTTAGTGATTACTCAAGGTGTTGAACTGACAATTTTGGAAGTTGTTGGACAAGGAAGTATTAATTTCTCTGCTTATGCTCCCGGTAATTACACTGTTCATGCTTTCAACATTTCAGATGCTGACTTCCCCACTGTTGCAGCCCTTTTAGGAGGCGGAACAGTTACCGGTGGAGATGTTGCTCAATTGATTGCTGATGGCGATATCTGTGCAGAATTAGATGTTACAGGAATTGCATTTACCATTCTTGATAGTACGGATCCTGCTTGTCAGGTTACTCCTACTTGCGATACCAATCCTATCGTCATCTTCCTCGATCCGGCTTGTGATAATGTTACAGGTACCGTTGACTTGTCTGTAACTGTTACCGGAGGTTTCCCTGACGATACAGATGGTTATTACATTGCAGGAACGCTATTTGGTACCAATACTTCAGAACAAGGTAATCCATTTGTAATTCCGGGTCTTGCCGATCAGGATGCTTACCTGATCATCATTTCTGATGCAGCAGGTTGTGTTACTACCATAGAAGGAACTACCAATTGTACTAAATGTCCTGAAAATACGATGGGTGATATGCCTGCCGATTTAGTAGTCGCTTGTCATAACGGATCTGTTGCCTCCACACTTAGTTCTTCTACATTGGAAGAAGGATCTTTTGTAGGCTATGCTTTACATACAACAGAAACCGTATCTGCAGCCAATATTTTGGCTGAAAGCACAAGTGGTAGTTTTAGCTTTGACTTTGGCGGAGCTTACAATACCGTTTACTACATCACCGCTTTGGCAGGTAATGTAGATGACAATGGCAATGGTGTTCCCGACATTTCTAACGAATGTACTACCAGATCAGCAACATCTACCCCCGTTGTTTTCCTTTCTCCCGTTATGATTACAGTTGGCGCTCCTCAATGCGATAATACAACCGGTCTGACTACCTATGCATTTTCCGTTAGCGGAGGTTATCCTTCATTTGAACCCAGTGCTACCTATACTCTAAGTGGTGAAATCAACAGTTCAGGCGAAACTTATGCCGGTATTTCTTATTCTACTCCGCAAATTGGTGATGCAACAACCTGGATTTTAACTGCTGCCGATGATTATGGTTGTACTTCTGATACTTATTCTGCCACAACCAACTGTGAAAAAGGTAACTATGTATCTTGGTTATCATTTACAGGAAAAGTTCAGGATAACGGCAACTTATTGAAATGGGTAACTGCTACCGAAGTAGATAACGACTACTTTTCTCTCGAGCGTTCTTTGGACGGAATTAACTTTACCGAAATTTATCGCACTGAAGGTGCAGGTACAACAACAGTTACCAGCAGCTATCAGTTCTTAGATCAAAACGCTCCTTCCGGTATCAGCTATTATCGTGTAACTCAGGTTGACTTTGACGGACAATTCAGCAGCACCGAAATCATCGCACTTACCCGCAATCGAATTGCATTTGGT
Source organism: Sphingobacteriales bacterium (assembly GCA_016700115.1). Classification (NCBI taxonomy): domain Bacteria; kingdom Pseudomonadati; phylum Bacteroidota; class Sphingobacteriia; order Sphingobacteriales; species Sphingobacteriales bacterium. The sequence continues at coordinate 5,787,464 of CP064999.1, forward strand.
ATTGGCGGTGTAGCTCCGGTTCCGACTTCTGACTTTGCTCAATTGACCATCAATGCAGACGAAAACAAAACACTTACTGTAGAACTTTATGACGTTACAGGACGTATGGTCAGCACTCAGCAAGCAGATGTTAATGACGGAGTAAATACTGTTACTATGGATGTTCGCAGTTTGCCAGCCGGCATGTACTTTGTTAAAGTTTCTGATGGCAACTTCTCAGCTACCGAACGTATTGTTAAACAATAGTTCATTTGCCGTACTTAACGGTTTTAGATAAACAAAGCCCCGAACTTTCATTAGTTCGGGGCTTTTGTTTTTAAAAAGTCACTCATTTCTCATACAGATATTTTATTGCGATTAGCTTATTCAAATTTGTTTGAACTAATTGCGTTCTATCTATGGTCAAAGTTTACATCCCTTCGTGGTTCTTAAAAGAATAACAAGATTCTTCAGACAGAATCAAGCTATGCGCCTTGCCTCCAAATGTTAAATGGACTTTTACAACCCTGCCATCAGTAAAATCAACGCCCCATTCATATTACAAAGTTTGAATGGTTTCGGGTGAAAAGGACCTGTTCATAGGTTTAAAATCCATCCGCAAAACTTCAGGTCCACCCTGCAATACATTTTTTTCTCCCTGAATAGATTTTTTGTGCCTCCGTAATGACTTGTTATACCCTTGCATTATATAAAATCACCTTTGCAACGACTCACTGCACCTGTGCAATGACTTAAATTGCCACCTCAAAGGTTCATTGAGCCTCTGCAAAAGCTCTATTCGCCCCTTCAATACATCAATGCACCCCTTCAAAAACATAGTGTACCCCCGCAATGACGTAGAGTTCCCCTGCAAAAGATTTATGTCAACCAAAATTTTTGCCTTTAATCCACCTTTTTTTTAATGAAATTAACCCTGAATAGCTCCTATTATATTGAGCGCAAAGGGATAATCTTTAAATTTAAGCTTTCAAACTTTATGGAACTGAACAACAAAGGGTTGGCTAACTGATTTTATTTGCTTTGGTTAATGTATAATGCTGAAAGAGAAAAAATTTCAGAAATATAACCAGTAATAAGGAATAAACCTGTTACTTAAATTGTCCAATTTTGTATTTATAAAGCCCATTCAAAACCAAAAATTTTTACCTCTCAAAAAAAATGGAAAATGACTGCCAACAAACTACAATTGTTGATTTGCCTTTTTTTGCTGCCAACAGTTCTATGGCAAACTGAAGCTCAAAGCCTACCACTCGAAATGCACCTAAGTGCCGACAGTTTACGTCTTATTACTGGAAACAATCCAACAACAGGCTTGTATGATGAAGCAATCATCAATACTTTCGAACTTCAGTTTTCACAACCAAACTACTGGAATTTGCTTTTAGCAAATTATGCATCGAGTACCGATTTGCCTGCAACATTAACCATCAATGGTTATACATTACCTAATCCGGTAGGGGTTAGATTTAAAGGGCAAACCTCATACTCAAATACGATGAGTTCGCAGAAAAAATCGTTTAACATAAGCCTCGACTATGTAAACCAAGATCAGGAGTATGAGGGTTACAAAACATTTAATTTAAATAACTGCTTTGACGACCCCTCTTTTGTTCGCGAAGTATTGTATTATCATTTCAACCGCCGGCATATACCATGTGCCAAAGCCAACTATGTTCAATTGTTCATTAACGGGGAAAGTTGGGGTGTTTACCCAAGCATACAACAGTTAAACATGGATTTTTATGACGAGTGGTTTATGAGTAGGAATGGGACTAACTGGCGCGCACTAAAAACTACCGGAACCGGTGGAGGCGGCCCTGGAGGAGGTGGTGGCTTTGGGGCAGGTTATTGCTCCCTCAACTGGCTCGGATGGGATACTACCGTTTATAAAGGGTACTACATCCTTAAATCAGCACATAAGGAAGATCCCTGGGTTGACCTGGTCAATACCTGTTATGAATTGAATAATCCCCCTTTAGCTACTTTACCTGAAACGCTGAAAGACTGGCTGGATATTGACAGAGCATTATGGTTTTTAGCACATGAAATCATCTTTTCAGACGACGATGGTTATGCTCATAAAGGTGGAATGGATTATTATGTTTATTATGAACCTGAAACCGGACGAATTGTGCCGCAGGAATATGATGGAAATACTTGTATGAAAGCAAACAACGCAAACTGGAGCCCTTTTTACCACGCCAATGACGCTAACTTTGCACTTCTAAATCGTTTGTTAGCTGTTCCAGAACTGCGTCAGCGTTATCTTGCTCATGTCAGAACCATAATCAATCAAAGTTTGGAACAAACACAGGCCAACACTCGGATTGATTATTATTATAGCCTTATCTCCACTTTGGTACAAAATGATACTAAAAAATTATACACCTTTACTGCATTTAATAACGAGAAAAATGTCCTCAAAAATTTTATCCAAACTCGCCGTACCAATCTAAATGCAAATTCTGAGGTTAATGTAACCGGTCTAACTATAGGTGAAGTCATATATTACAGCAACAACACCCCATTCCTCGCTCCTGATGCCGGCCAGCCGGTCAATGTTACTGCAGCAATAAGTGGAACAACGGGTGTTTACAAAATCTGGCTGTATTATGCTTCCGACAATGTGGGTTCTTTTGACCGTATTGACATGTTTGACGATGGATTGCATAACGATGGCAATGCAGGTGATGGAATTTTTGGACAAACTATCCCCGGATTTCCAAATGGGACAAGAGTTCGTTATTATATCGAAGCAATAGCCAATAACACTCCCAAAACAGCAACATATAAACCGGAGGGTGCAGAACACGATGTATTTACCTATCGGGTCAATATTTCAGAGTTTGTTCCAACACCCGTAGTAATTAACGAGTTAATGGCATCCAACAGCAATACAATGGCGGATGAATTTGGAACATACGATGATTGGATTGAACTTTACAACAACTCCTCCTCAAGTATGGACCTTAGCGGTTGGCATTTAACAGATAATCCTGAAAATATTACCAAGTGGACTTTCCCGACAGGTTCTGTGATTGCACCCAATAATTATATGATAGTTTGGGCTGATGAAGAGGGTGGACAAGGCAACTATCACGCTAATTTTAAACTGTCGCAAGCCGGTGAAATGTTATATCTGGTGCAACCAGATTTAAGTATTGCCGACGAAGTAGTATTTGGCGCACAGCTAACTGATATGGGTTATGCGCGAGTTCCTAATGGCCTTGGTGATTTTGTTATTCAACAACCAACTTTTAATGCCAGCAACAACTTTGAAACCTCTACCCTGCCAGACGTAGTCATAAACGAAGTTATGGCTTCAAATACTGTAACTATCACTGACGAATTTGGCGACTTTGAAGATTGGATAGAGTTATACAACAATTCCAATACATCTAAAGACCTAAGCGGTTGGTACTTAACCGATGCTGCCAACAATCTAACTAAATGGATCTTCCCTGCAGGATCGGTTATTCCTCCAAATAGTTACATGATTATATGGGCAGACGACGAAGCCATTGAAGGAGCTTATCATGCCGCATTTAAACTTTCAGCAAGTGGGGAATTGGTTTACTTGGTTCGTCCCGATTTGACCATTTCAGATGGTGTGGTTTTTGGTGCTCAGCAAGCCGATTTAGGTTATGCCCGCGTTCCCAATGGTACCGGAAATTTTGTAATTCAAGAACCTACTTTTAACGCTAATAATGACCTTGAAGGACCAAACTCGCCCGGTGTTAGAGTAAAAGCAAAAGTTATGCTCGAAGGTGCCTACAACTTCTTAACAGGAAATATGACCACTTACTTATTCACAAATGGACTAATTCCGGTAAACCAACCCTATAACTCAGCACCTTTTAATTATTCAGGAACTGAGTCTGTAGCTTCTATTCCTGCGAATGTGGTTGATTGGGTTTTATTATCTGTAACCTCTCAATCTGATGGGACTGTTTACCGAAAAGCTGCTTTTCTGAGAAATGACGGAATACTGATAGATCTGGACGGTTCGGAAGGGGTTGTATTCCCTTCAGGTTTGGTGGAAGGAAACAGCTATCTGATTGCCGTTTCACACCGCAACCATTTCAAGGTAATAGCCAAAACAACCATAATTTTGCCTAATGCAAGTGCTTATGACTTAACTTCTGAATCAAATATAGAACCCGCCTGTGTTACTCAGGTAGCTGCAGGATTATTTGCAATGGTTGCAGGAAATTGTCAAAACGACCGAGCTATTAACTATTCAGATTTTAACATCCTGAATAATCAAGTAGGGCAAAATAATTACAATATTGCTGACCTGAATTTGAATGCCGTAATTAATACGATTGACTTCAATCTATTCAGAGTCAATGCCGGTCGCATAAACTTTGTAAGTGAATAGTTAAAATAGCTGTTTTATAGTCTCAGAGAAACAATACTGTTTTTTAAAAGAGAATAAGACATTGGTACATTTTCAATTTCAAAGACATCGGATGTATTAAAACATTCGATGTCTTTTTGTGTTTATAGTTTTGAATGTGCAAACAGGTATTCAATTGTCGCCAAAAATGGGATTAAATTCTTAACAGGAACTAAATTTGTTGTAGTTGATTTTATCCAAAAAGCAAATATTAAATCATGACCCTTTTTTCGATTCAATCATTTGTAATTATCTAACCCTGCAATTATAAATATCTTCATGCGTTGAATAGATTGGTTTTTGCCTGTTTACAGAAACCAAGTAACTTTGCAACGTATTTGCCCTTTCTCTATCAATAAACAGAAATTATTTCTTTCCATGGGCTGAACAATTTCTAATAAATGATATTCAACTGAAAAATCCTTCTAAATGAACCGAGTTATCCCACTTTTTCTGTCTATCCTTGTATTTACCGTTTTTTCAAATGTATTAACTTCTTCTGTTAAGGCCCAAACTTCAACCTTAACTTTAGATTCAACAGTTTTGGAAATTACCACAGTAGCAACCGGTTTGCATGTACCTTGGGAAATTCTATGGGGTCCTGATGATTGGCTTTGGGTAACTGAAAGAAACGGTCGTATTAACCGTATTGATCCTGAAACTGGAACCAAACAATTATTGGTTACTATTTCTGATTGTTATGAATACAGTGAATCTGGTTTATTAGGTATGGCCTTGCATCCCGAATTTACCGATAATCCTTATGTCTATGTGGCCTATAACTACAATAGCGGAGGGAACAAGGTAAAGTTGGTTCGTTATACTTATAACGGAACTGTCCTGACAGATCCCACAATTTTGCTTACCGGAATCAATGCCAGCAGTGGAGGAAATCACAGCGGCTCAAGATTATTGATGTTGCCTGACCAAACCCTGTTAATGACCACAGGAGATTACTACAATGATGCCGTTGCACAAAATCTGAGCAGCTTAAACGGAAAGATTTTACGTATTAATTTAGATGGTTCTGTTCCCGCAGACAACCCAATTTCAGGAAGTTATGTTTATTCGTGGGGACACCGAAATGCTCAGGGGCTGGTACGATCTCCTTCCGGCATTATTTATAGCTCAGAACATGGGCCAAGCAATGATGACGAGTTTAATATTATCGAACCTAATCGCAATTACGGATGGCCCAATGTTGAAGGGCTTTGCAATACAAGTTCAGAGATTTCTTTTTGCACGACAAATAATGTTCGTGAGCCGCTTGTAGTATGGACACCCACACTTGCTGTTGCCGGAATTGACTTTTACAATCACCCGGCTATCCCCGAATGGGTTGGATGTGTATTGATGACAAATTTGAAAGCGCCAACATTTAAACAATTGATTTTTGACCAGTCCGGAACTGCCATAATTCAGCAAAAAGACATCATCAACTATACTTACGGGCGGTTGAGAGATATTTGTGTTGCTCCTGATGGAAGAGTGTTTATAGGCACCAGTAATCAAGATGGAAGAGCTGCTGGTTGGGCTGGTTTCCCACAGGCAGATGACGATAAAATTTTGCAACTTCGCAACCCTTCTTGGATGCCGACCATTCCGCAACCCGATTTTTCTTTTGTCGATTCCTGTTTGCAAGTGCAGTTTACCAACTTGTCTTTAGATGCCACTTCCTTTCAATGGTCTTTTGGAAACGGGTATGGCTCTAATGAAAACAATCCTATCCATACTTATCTTCAGAACGGAACCTATAATGTTCAGCTAATTGCCAGCAATCAATATACTTCCGATACAATCTCTTATGAAGTAACCGTTGCACAATGTGTTTTGCCAGGTATATCAAATCCGGCAAACAACTCTGCTGTGCAGGTTTTACCCAACCCTGTTACCGGAAAATCTCTTATTCAATTTCCTTCAAAATTTGCAGGTGGTACCCTGGAAATCATTGATATCAACGGAAAAACCTTAAAAACCATTACCCTGCCTCCATCTGACAAGTACACCCTCGAAAAGGGTAATATGAACGCCGGAGTTTATTATCTGCGTATTAGCCGTAATAAAGAAACGATCACCCAAAAAATTGTGATACAATAACCCTACTTTCTCTTAAATCAAAAAACCCGTATCAGGCAAAAAAATGAGCCAATACGGGTTTTTTAGTTATTGTAGTTGAAAACATGTCATCAGAAAGTTACTTCGGGTAAAGAAGGAGATTCTGAGCCATGAAATATTCCGTCTGACAAAAATTTAGCGTGTTCAAAGGCCTCGTCATCAATATAAAAATCGGCTCGCTCTTCTTTAAAATACTGAATTAAAAATTCAGTTGGCATATTGCCCACAAGTTTGTTTTGAGCCATTGGGCATCCTCCAAAACCACTGATGGCACCATCGAAACGTTTGCATCCGTTTTGATAGGCGGCATCTATTTTAGGAAGCCAGTTATGTGATTCTGTATGCAGGTGAGCGCCAAATTCTATACCCGGGAAAAAATAGGTCATGTTTTTAAACACCTCTTCAATTTGTTCGGGCGTAGCAATCCCTACTGTATCAGATAAAGAAATTGTTTCAATGCCCATTGACACAAACCGGTCAATCCAATGTTCCAAAATTGAGAGGTCCCATAAATCACCATAAGGATTACCAAAACCCATTGACAAATAAACCACCAACTCTTTCCCCTTTTTTTGGCATAACTCATAAACATCCTGAACAATATCGAATGCTTTTTGCTGTGAAGCATTGGTGTTGCGAACCTGAAAAGTATTGGAAACTGAAAAAGGGAACCCTAAATAATTGATAGTTTCATAGCTGAGCGCATCGTTTGCCCCTCTTAGATTAGCGATGATAGCCAAAAGCTGTGTGTCTGTTTCGCTGAGATCAAGATGTTGAATAACTTTCCAGGTATCTGACATTTGGGGTATCATCCGGGGAGAAACAAAACTTCCAAAATCAATGGTATGAAATCCAACCTTCAACAAAGCATTGATATATTCAATCTTTTTTTCAGTAGGTATAAAGGTTTGGATACCCTGCATGGCATCTCTCGGACATTCAATAATTTTCATTTTGCAAAGTTACTAAAAGTAGTAAAATAACAAACAAACATTCGTTTGGTGATTATACGAGGCAACTCTATTGTATAACTTACCGGCAAAGCGATAATATTTTAATTTGCTTCCAATTAAGTTGAAAATCTGTAATCAAATAGGGTTTGGAAGCAGATTTAACCAATTTAAAACAATGTTAAGACGTATAAGTACAAAAATAACCTAAATTTGAACGCTGTTAATAATCTAAACAAGCAATTTCGCTAAAATACAGGGTACATGAGTGATTGGTTTTTAATGAATTCAACGTGGGGTCAATTTATATTAATGGCGATTGGCATCTTATTGTTGCTAAATTTTATCAGCTCATTGATGGGTTGTTGGCATGTTTTGTTCCGAGAGCAACCTGCCTTAGAACAAATGGAAAAAAATTTTCTGAACATGAAAGAACAAGGTTTAAATCTTTCAAAAAAAGTAGAAACCCTTGGCAATAACTGTTCGATGGGTGCCGAAGTTATGCGGAGATTAAACACCCTGTATTTTTTAAAATCTCAAAACCAAAAAGTAAATTCTGAAAGTTATCTGCCTGCCGACAATTTACGGCGGAAGACATCCATACTACCAATGATGTTGCGTCACTCACCCGCTTTTGTTTTATTGTTGGGATTTTCAGGTTTGTTTGGAGGTCTCAGCCAAATGTCCGTCTATTTGTTGCCAATTTTACAAAAATCCGGAAATGAGTCCATGAACCAATTTTTAGAATCCGATCTTTCAGCCCCTTTAAATTTTGTTACTGCTGTTTCTTCGTTCAAAGAAGGGTTGATTATGGTCTTTACCGGATTTCTTGCTGCTTTTTTCATCTATTTGATGGCTTTTGCATGGAAGATGGTGTCTTCTCAGTTCTATTCAAAACTTGAAATATTTACAATTACCCGTTTATTGCCTGTATTTAACCCGACAGATACCGAGACCCAAATGAATCAGTTAATTGGGCAGGTAGCTCATAACACAAACCTTACCAACAATACAGTACATTATTTGTTACATGCCTCTGAGCAAATTTCTGTTGAATATGAAAAACTCAGTCAGTTAAGTGTTCAGTTGACAAATGGAGTTTCGGCATTTCTTCAGGCACAGGATACTTTGACTCAATCTTTCACCGCTCTTCAACAATTGGCACAAAATCTGACACCTTTAAACCACCAAATGGCTCCGGAACAATATAAATTGGTTGAGGCTTTAAATCTGCACAACGCCACAATCTCGCAACTTTCTGAGCGGCTTCATCAAACAGAACTCGACTTTTGGGACTGGTTAAAAGAAATTATTGATCTTTCAAAGCAGCAACATTTGGAGTTTAAAGCTGAGATAAAATCCATAACAGAATTTACGCGGAGCAATTTAAGCAACACGCAAAGTGCCGGCAACAGATTTGACAACAGTACCAAAAAGTTTGAAGCCGCTCTCGAAAAATTGAAAATAATTTTAGATGCTTTTAGCCAATCTTTTCAGGATGCCGTTCAACAGGAAATGGGCAAACTGGATGAGGTTAACGGAGAGATTCAAGCCTTAAATGTAATAGTCAGGAACATCCAAAAAGAAATTCCTTCACAACTTTTAAAAATGACCAATACATTAGACACCACCAACAAACTTGCCAATCCGGCATATATTGATCAAATGGCCAGAGCGATTGCGGCCGAAGCCATTGCTGTTGAATTAGAAAGTTATGAGAAGGAATTTAAGCGCTTAAATTCCCAAATCGCAGAAATGGAGGCCAGATTAGCCGCTCAAAAAAAGTTTGAATTTGGAAATTGGGTGCAAAAAGTTTTAACCTACTTTGGACTTGGAAAATAAGGTTTACTATTTTTGTCAAACCGGCTTACATTTGAATACGGGACTATGAATTTTATTTTAATCTGTGAATCCTCTTACCATCAAATATGAAAAAGCAAAAACTCACTGAAGAAGAAATCAACCAAAAAATTGAAGAATTAAAACTTGGTTTAGAAGGTTTGACTGTTGCTGAAGAAAATGATTCTAAGGCTATGGTCCATATTCATAAAGAACTGGCTGAACAGTACTCAAATCTTTCGGAATATGCCCAAGCCATTATTCATTTAGATTCAGCCTTGCAAATTGTTGAAAGTACGTCTGAAATTGAAGATGAGAAAGGAGAATTGTTGTACGAACTTGCTGTTGCGCATCATCGTCTTCAGGAAGATTATCCAAAAGCTATGGAATTTGCTTTACAAGCGCTTGAATTATTTCAGTCAGCGCATAAAAACGGTAAGCTTTCTAATGTTTATCAGCGAATTGGACTTATACATATTTCTGAAAGCAATTGGGATGCCGCTTTAGAAGCGTTGGAACAGTCGGTAGAATGGGCAGAAAAATTAGAAAACTGGGATGACCTTGGAGGGACTTATGCAACTATTGCTGATATCTACCGAATTCAAAATCAACATCAAGAAGCGTTAGAGTACTACAAACTATCTATCTCAAATTATGAGAAAAACGATTCCTTTTCCTATTTGGGTGCGATTTACCAGATTATAGCCGAAATAATGGCTTTTCACAACAAAACAGATAAGGCTGTAAAAAGTTATCAGGAAGCTTCGGCTAATTTTACAAACGCCGAAAACTTTGACGAAGCCGGTATTTGTTTGGCATTGGCTGCTAAATTATGGGTTCCGAAAGAGCAATTCAAAGAAGCAATATCCTTGTATCAATTGGCAATTGAAAAGTTTACTCAATCTCCTAACCCCTACGAAACTGCTTCCTGCTATATTCAGATTGCCGGTATCTATGAAGAACAAAAAAAATGGGCTGAGGCTGTTTCCACTTACGAAACTGCCCGACCTTTTGCCATTGAGTCGGGTGATGAAGTATTACAGGATACCATTGACGAAAGTGTAGCTCATGCAAACGAGCAGGAACAAATACAAGCCTCTAAACCCTTATCTGAAGGAAAAGGCTTTTTTGATAAATTGAAAAATTTTTGGGGGAAATAGCCTGACAAACTTCGATGGAAAGCAGTTTTACACTGTCTTATTCGGGAACTTCTATGTCAGTACTTAAAGCAATATTCCGGCAAAAAGTCAGATTCTTTTTTGTTATTGTACTGCCAATTGTCAGACAAACCGGATACACTCCGGGTTGCTTGTAAGTATATTCAGGATTGCGTTGACGGCTGGTTTTACCATCGCCAAAATCCCAGCCAAATGAATCGTAATTTCCGACTGAGGTATTGATAAACTGAAGGGTTAAATCGTCTGTAGAGTAAGAAAAACTGCAATCTAAGGAATGTTCTATTTCAAGACAGGGTCCGGGAATCCAATAATATACCCCGTGATAGTTTTCGGCAAAACAAGCATTCATATAGGTCTGATTATCACAACCACAGACAGGGTCCCAGGAAACATCGCATAGGTTTTCATCAATTATTTCAATATTCTTACATTTTTTTGCAACTACCTTCTGTGAACTATTCTCAACTATAGTCAGACAGGTATAGTAAGAACCCATTGTCGGATACGTATATTCCAGCACTTTTTCAGTTGTTTTTGTGCCATCACTGAAATCCCACACATACGTATGCTGCTTGGCAAATTCCGGTGTATTCGGGTTGTTGTTTTCATAACGCACAGTTAATCCTGAAACCGTATATTCATAGTCGGTATTCAGTTTTTGCACTGAATTTTTTAATGAGTCTGTCCCTATTTGTTTTATTAATTTCTCACCTCCCTCACAAGTCTTTGTCATATCATTATTTATCCCTCCGGATAATTCGGGAAAGGTGCTACATTCAAATGCATTCAATCTGAAAGTAGTCCATAAAATAAATGATATTCCTATTAGCTTATTCATATAAAGACGATGGTAGCAAGGTTTAAATCTCTAAAGACAAGGCAATGACTAAACATAGTTGATGTTTCTACAAAAAACAAGCCAACAATCAGACTTCTATATTCTGTTTTCGTCACACTTTTTGTTCATTTATTAATCGAAAATTTAGGGCAAAAGGTTGCTTGCCCGGTTAAATATCTGTTTTTTTGACTGTTTTACTTTTATCCTCTCTGGGTCGTTGTTCTTTTAATTCAAAATAAAAGCCATTTTTTACCATTTCTTCATACTTGTTTTTGTCAAAACGGTATAACCTTGCAGCCCTGTGCGAAACTTCTTTTTGAAACTCATCCAACTCGCTCAGTATTCCCATGTTCAAAATTTTTTTTCTAAAATTTCGCTTGTCCAGTGGCTGTTCCAAAATAGTTTCATATAGTTTCTGAAGGGCGGAGAGAGTGAATTTTTCGGGCAGCAGTTCAAACCCAATTGGTTGGTAACTAACTTTTCCGCGAATACGCTGTAATCCGGTTTCCAGAATTTTATGATGGTCAAAAGCTAAATGGGGCAGATTGTTGACCGGAAACCAATGAACATTTTTTGCGTCCGAAGCGGCTTGAATGATTTTGTCTGCCTGTGCTACCAAAGCATAATAGGCAACAGAGATAACTCTGCCTCTTGGATCGCGGTTTGGGCTTCCAAAAGTGTAAAGTTGTTCCAAAAAAACATCGGTCATGCCCGTTTCTTCTTCTAATTCCCGCAAAGCGGCGGTTTCAATTTCCTCGTTCATGTCCACAAAACCTCCGGGCAAAGCCCAGTCATTCTTAAACGGGTCGGCACCCCTTTGAATGAGCAATACTTTCAGGTCTGATTCTGTGGGGTCGAAACCAAAAACCACACAATCTACTGTTACTGCCGGTCGTGGATATTCATAGGTATAGGGCATTACAACTTTTGGTTTACTGCTTAACCATAAAGCAAATAGCTTTAATTTAAACGGCAAAATTACGATTTTTATCGGGATTGTGTTTTTAACCGTACCAACCTATTCCGCACTTTTTCAGGATATTGCCCATCTATATCGTATCAGTTTGGTTAACCAAACATGCACAGAAGAATTTTGTCCAAAAAAATGCAACTGTTGACAACTATTTAACCAACAAAAACCGAAATTTTCAATTTGCTTTTTGTGAAAATGACCACTCAGTTTTTACCACAGACCATCAGGTAATCGGATAAAGTTGTTGGAACAAAATATTTATTCTCTACTTTTGTGTAACATAAACGAGAAAAACGGCAGTAATGAATAGTCAGGAATTGATTGAAAAAATCCGGGCAGGCAATGTAGATGCCATCATACATGTTCAAAAGGCGGTGTTCCCTAACCTTAAACAAACCCTTCAAAAAAGGAAAGTGAATGCCGACACAGCAGACGAAGTATGTTGGTTGGCTTGGGAAGCCTTTTATCAGAATTGTCAAAAACCGGATTTTACCTTGAGCGGCAATTGGATAGGCTATGTGTATAATATAGGAATGAATATTTTCAATAAAAAACGGGAACGTTCTATTGAGTTGAAAACGGAATCTGATTTAAACAAAGAACAAAGTGCCAATTTCTGGGACGTACTTTTATCAAATACGGAAGATTTTGAAAACATAAATGATGCAGACATGACTGCCGGTGTTTTGAGAAAAAAAATATTTGATGCCTGTTTAAATTTTTTAAAGGAAGATTGCCGCATCATATTTAGAATGTCTTATTGGGAAAACAAAAGTTCAGACGATATCGCTTTAATTTTAAACACAACCAATACCAATACCCGGCAAAGAAAAGCAAGATGTCTGGAAGCGATGAGAAAAAAAATGACTGAGACCGGAATTTTCGATGAACTGTGCAATTTTGAACCTCTTTTTTAACCACTCCATTAACTAAAAAAATAAAACCCATGAACTATAACCATCCTTTTGAAATGATAGAGGCTTATCTGAAAGGAGAACTCAGCCCATCTGAAAAAACAGATTTAGAACAAAGGCTGAAAACAGATTCTGAATGGAGGAAGGAAGTCTTAACCTTAAAATTTATACAACAGGTATTTCAACGTTTTCCGCTTTTATCGGCACAGGAAATAGTCAACCGCTTAGGTGAAGATTTTTATGACCGAAAAGAACAAGACCTGAAACCGACTGAACCAACTTATAGTTTGGAAGATTTGCTCGACCTTTTTCGCCCTATCGAACATTTGGAATTAGAAATGGTAAGTCGAAGCAATAATACTCAACAAGATAGCCTTCAAAATAGGATAGTTTTTCCATTACCGGAAATAGATTGTTCCGGCAATCAATTGATTTTTGAAATTTTTCCTCCGGTCGAAGCAACTCTTGAGGTTGTCGTACATGATAATCTTGAGCAGATTATTGAAATCGGCAATGCAGTTTTTTTGCCTGAAACAGAACATCAAACCATCCAACTTCCGTCAAACATGTTGCCGGGCAGATATTATTGGCAAATTTCAGCGACAGATTTTGAGGCGCAAGCCCGATATGGTTCGGCAACCGGTTCATTTTTTATCCGTAAAGACCTGATGCCTGAAGGGGAGTAAATGGGTTGGGAACAAAAACAAGAAGTAAAGCCATTGCTTACCTGCCCATCAAGACAAATCCGCTCCAATAGGAAGGCGGATATTGACGATAAACCATATCTGATTTTGCCATTTTAAGGGCTTTGGGATATGGAAAACCTTCTAAAATATATTTATACAAAATCTGGGCTAATTGACTGGTCGGATTGTCCAAAACTTTGAAAAGCGTGTATATAATATTATGTGCGCCTGCATACAAAAAACCGCGGTTCAACGCCATCATACCCTCTCCTTCATTTTGTTTACCCAATCCTGTTTCACAACAACTCAACACCAATAAACCTGCTTTTAACTGAAGTTGAAAAATATCGTTGAGATAAAGTACCGGTTTTTCCATGTTCGATTCGGGTGAAAACAGAATACCAGTCAAATCCGGAAACTGATCATTGTAATCACTATGAGCGGCAATATGGACAAAATGATAATTGCCCGCTTCTGCCAAAAAATTGGAAATGGTCGCCTGTTCGTGCATAAAAAGGGTAGCAGTTAATCTGTTTTGTAGAAAAATTGATTGAATTCCAAGTAATTCATTTTCAGATTCAGGTAGTGAGTCAAACTCTTTATCTCCAATTTTTATAGAACGGTATTTTATTGATTTGTTCGACAAATCAGAAAGCGCATGAAGATTTTCCACCGGGTTTCCGGTTCGCTTGTCATCATTATGGGATTGTTTATCAGTATAAACGGGGGCAAAGCCTATAAAATTAGCGTTGTTTGATGGGTGGCTGAGATTTTCAACCAAAGGGCGGGTTCTGTAATAATGCCATAAAGTAGCAGAAAAATGGTATTGAATATCGAATTTCATCAGCAAATAAGGATAGTCAAAACTACCTTTAGCTGCAACGGGATGTGTTAGCAGTGCTTCAAACGGAAGTTTGGTCAATATTCCATCCGGTATAATAACTAAGGTATCGGTTGAGTTTGGGGGTAATTTTTCAAGTGCGTTTTGTAACAGAATTTGGTAAAGCACATATCCCTGATGTACGTAATTGCGGTTATTATAATTTTCGATGTTTCGGACAAAAGCCGCAATCAGAGCTTCGAACTTAGGGGGTTTATCTATCTGAAAAACGGTTTGATGGCAGAATGCGTTATTGTCTGGAGTAAGTATATCGGACGAAACAAACAAGCATATATAAATATAAGTTTCCCCAACAAAAAATTCGAGCAATGCTGTTCGGGCAGGAAGCCGGATTTGTTGAGCAGTAACTGTTTGAGTCTGATATTTAAGTTGAAAATAATCGGGATAATCTGCTTCAAAACTTTTTAACAAAGAGGCATAATGTTGTTTGAAATCAAACAGACTGCTTTTCCACTCCATCAAAACCGGAATGTTTTTGTCGTCTTCTTTTTCATATTGTGTTTCAGCGATCCTTTTTTCTAAAAAATTGATTTCGACCCTTAACCGTTGTTCTTCTTCTTTCAAATGCAAAGGAATTCCGGCGGTTTGTTGGGCGTGTCGCTCCTTAATGGCAGCAAACAGCAGCACCGCTTTACATTTTTCGGCATAAACAAAAATATAGTTCAAAGCCTCATTTGGATGAGGCAGTTCCAAATCCGGGTGAATTTGTTTCAACCGGAAAAAAGCAGATTCCAAAGGAGGTTTCATCTGCAAATCGTTCCAAAAAAGATTGACTTGCCAGTTAACATTAATGGCTTGATCATAAATATTTTTTGCTTTTTCTGATAAAATCAGTTTGCTCCCTTCTGCCTGATAGCTTCCTCTCATTTGGTCAATCAATTGAATTGCATGATGAAAAGTATGGTAGGCTGCAAGCAAATGAAGTATGGGTTTGAGATTATTGGTCTTGAAAATATCAAAATGAGCTTCGGCTTTTCTGACCAAGGCATCCAATAGAACAGGGGCGTTACTGTAATCCCTGATAGTGGGGTTGTGAAATGGGTCGGGATCGGAATAGTCTGAAAACAGGCAATTCATAGCTTGATGAAAACATTGGAGCGGGTCCTTACCCAGTTTATTCAAACACAATCCGAGGTTCAAATATGAAACTGCCGTATCGGAATGTTTTTCACCTAAAACCTGAAGTCTTATTTTTAAAGAGCGTTCAAAATATTCAATGGCTTTTTTGTAATTATTTTTCCCTTCATAACAAGCTCCCAGATTGTTGTAACATTCTGCTACCAAAGGATGATTTTCGCCAAACGCAAAAAGCAATATGCTCAAGGCGCGTTTATGGAAATAGATGGCTTTATCAAAATCGCCTTTTTTTTCGTGACAAATGCCTACATTGTTATAGTTCATAGCAATTTCAGGATGCCGGCTGTCGAAGGCTTTTTTTCTGATTTTAAGCGATTTTTTATAGTATAAAACAGATTCATCAAAATTCTTCATGCTTTCATAGCAAACGCCCATGTTATTGTAGCTCATTGCAGTTAAAAGGTGTTGCTCACCATTCAAGGTCAAACGAATATTCAAAGCTCGTTCCATATATCTTACACCCAGGTCATAATCCCCTTTTTTGTGAAAACAGATACCCAGATTGTTATACCCGGATGCCACTAACGGATGTAAATTGCCAAAATGTTTTAGCCGAATATCCAAACAGGTTTCAAAATGACTGATGGCTTTATCCAGATAACCTTTTTCTACATAACATACCCCTAAATTATTATAACTGTGAGTAGTTTCATAATGATGTTCTCCAAGCTTATTTTGACGAATGTTCAGGGAGGTTTTAAAAAAACCGATGGCCTTGTCATAATCTCCCAAATTAAGGAGGGCTGCTCCGATATGATGGTAGCAATTTGCTGTGTGTAAATCATTTTCTCCCAACTGCTTCAAACTTGTTGACAGTGCTTTTTCTGCTGTTTCCAAAGCAATGGCGTTGGCTCCGGTGCGCCAATTACATTCACATTCAAGAATTAACATGTCTATATACGCTTCCCAATTTTCCTCAGCTTCCAACAAAGGAAGTAGCTGATGGCTTATTTCCAATGCTTTTGCGTATTGATTTCTATTAAACAACTGTTGAACAACTTCTATCTGTTCTTGAAGCATATCGCCTGAAATTTGATCCTACCCTACGAAGATGTCAATCAAAGATACAAAAATGTAAAAAATTTTCAGCCGGCATGTCACAATCCAATCAAAAGGGGTAGTAAGAGATAACTAACCCAAACAAACCTGCCAGAAAGCAACCAAAAAATTTAGAACAAGCAAAACCTAAACAAAATGAAAACGACTATTAACCACAACATTTCAATTTCAAAAAAACAATTTTCAACCCAAAATTTTCTAAGATTTATGAAAAACACAATTGCCCTGTTTGTATTTAGTTTTGCACTTTTATTTGCCGGCAACTTAACTGCCCAAAACAAAATTGGTAATACCGCCAATATGAAAGATGTTGAAGCCGATCTTAAATCACTTGATTTTGATGTCCAAAGTTTTTCAAATGAGTTAATCTATCAAGACAGCGAAGTTAAAGTTTTTGTTAAAACAGCCACTAACCAACCGAAACAGTACTACGCAGTCAATCAGTTTGGCGACATTGTTAACCTTGTTTTTGACGATTCTAAATCTCAAAATCCTACGGCAGCTTCGGCAAAAAAAGCAGGTTCCAACAAAACCCCTCTGACAAATACTCGCCCACCGATTAAATGCAAATGTGTGAAAAAAGATCCTGCAACCGGACTATGCACGGAATATGAATGTAAAGCCGGCGATGTGAAATTCTAAATCCATTAAAATCTCATATAAAACACGCTCTTTGTTTTCCTGAAAAAAGGGCGTGTTTTTTTTTAAACAAAAACCAATTACTTAATTCACAAATTAAACAATTCCAAAAAATGAAAACTTCAATTTTATATCTCTCTGTTTTGTGTTGTCTTTTTATCTTTTGTGCTTCCAATGTTTTTGCTCAGGCAAAGAAACAAACAGAATTAGGTCCTAATAAAGAATGCGGAAGTTGTGGAGAAGGCTGTATCAGCTGCACTGTTTGTGATGACAAAGAAATGAAAACCAACTGTAAAGAATACATCTGTGATACCGCAGGAAATTGTGATGAATTGCCAAAATCTAAATCTAAATTTTATGATTTTAACAATACAGAAATGATACAATCAAACACTGAACAAATCAACACAACCAAAACTTCCCCCGTAAACATCAACTATGTTTCAAAGAATGCAATAAGCAAAAAAACCTTAAATAAAAGCAATACAACTGTAAATGTTATCCAAAAAGGAGCATTAAAAGAGGGGTTGAACATCATTGCCGTTGATAAATCAAAAACCCTGGAAATTGTACAACAAAGCGGTCAAATTGTATCCATGTTTACAGTTAATAACCAAATTAAAAGCAACGATTTAATTGCCGATATTAATACGGCAAAAGCACAAAGCATGAAAACTGCCGGCGGAAAAGGGTTAAGTTTTTCTTGTGGTTTATTTGCTTGTGGTTGCGAAAATAAAGCCGATTGTAAAGATATGTTAGAAACTGTTTGTGGCGGAACTGTCTGGTGTGACTTAGAGATCGAAAAATGTTTTTGTCTTAGGTTTTAACAAACTGATATAGTAGTATCAAAAATTTAAATAACTAAAACTCTTATCAAAACTTTAACACTAAACCACTATGAATGATTTAACCATCATAGTGGTTTTGTTTATATGCTAAAAAAGCATTACATAGTCCAATCTATGTTGATAAAAAGATGAAGATAAATTCCAGGTTGTGCATTTCACTTTAGATAATCATAGATTTGGTACAGTCAGGGCGTTAATTTAAAGCCGTGTAAAGTGATTATCAAAGTAAAACTTTGTAGCTACATAAATAAAACCTTACAGATAAAAACAGAACCAACTCTGTTTTACTCAACCAGAAACGTCTGTTAAAACCTTTAGTTTCAATTCCTGTGAATATGGTGAAATAAGAAACTGCTCATCAAACTACATGAGCAATAAGACCTTATCAATCTTTTCATCTACAAAAATTGGCCATTTTAAAATTTGGTAACCCTGCGCAAAAAAAAATGAAAAAATCATTCAAAAAACTGTCACAAAAGAAATAAAGCCGGAAGTACATTATAGAACCCGAAAGTAACCCACCAAAATTTTTAAACAACAAATCATCCTTTAAATGAAAAACTCAAACCTTCCCAAATTTTCAAATTCAAAAAACATTTTTTCAACCCAAAATTTTTTAAGTCTTATGAAAAACACAATTGTTCTGTTTACATTCTTTACTGCGCTCTTTTTTTCCGGAGCTTTAAATGCCCAAAACAGTGGTATTAACAGTTTAAAAAACCTTTCACACCTTCAAGCTCAGGGAGCAAGTGTAGATGCCAAAAACAAAGATTCAAAAGAGCTGATACACGAAGACAAAGAAATTAAAATTTATGCCACAACGAATTCCAATCAAAGCAAAGAGTATTTTGCTGTAAATCAATTTGGCGACAATGTAAACCTTATTCTTGATGTAGCTGCTATTCAAAACGCAACGACCTCTTCGGCAAAAAAAGCAGGTTCTAACCAAACACCGCCTACTAATCCTCGCCCACCAATCAAATGCAAATGTGTGAAAAAAGACAATACAACCGGTCTTTGCACAGAGTATGAATGTTCAGCCGGTACTGTTAAATTCTAAATCCATTAAAATCTCATCGAAAACATCCTCTTTGTTTTCCCGAATAAAGAGGGTGTTCTTTTCAAAACAAAAACCAATTCCTTAATTCACCAATTAAACAACTCTTAAAAATGAAAACTTCAATTTTATTTCTTTCCGTTTTATGTTGTCTTTTTATCTTCAGTGCCTCTCATGTTTATGCTCAAGCTAAGAAAAAATCAGATTTAGGTCCTTATAAAGAATGTGGCAGTTGTGGAGTAGGTTGTATCAGTTGTACTGTTTGCGATGACAAAGAAATGAAAACCAATTGTAAAGAGTATATCTGCGATACTGCCGGAAATTGTGAAGAGTTACCAAAATCTAATTCTTCAGGTAAGTTTAACAACTATGACAAAACTAAATCAGATTGGATGAATACGAAATATGAGCAAACAACTAATACTACAACTACGACGGTTAATACCAACTATGTTTCACAAAAACAAATTAGCCAAAAAGCCTTTAACAGAGGTAAAACCACCGCAAATGTCATTCAAAAAGGAGCGTTAAAAGAAGGCGTGAACATCATTGCAGTCAATAAATTTAAAACCCTTGAAATTGTACAACAAAGCGGTCAGATTGTATCCATGTTCGCGGTTAATAACCAAAACAAAAGCAACGATTTAATTGCCGAAATTAATACAGCAAAAGCACAAAGCATTAAAACTACCGGCGGTAAAGGTTTAAACTTCCATTGCGGGTTTATTATATGCGAATGTGATGGTGAAGATGATTGTATCAAAATGTTCGATACTAACGTTTGTTCCGGAGATGCTTATTGCGATTCGAATACCGGAAAATGTTATTGTATTAACTGGTAAATGTTTATAAACAATTAAGCCTTTATTTAAACAAGGATAGCAGAGATTATAAACCGCTATGAAGGATAAGAACTTCATAGCGGTTTTTTTCAATTTTTTAATATTGCCATTTTCTGAGTTTTAATTCAGCAATTCTTGGTTTAGCGGAATAAAAATTTAATCTTGTAGATAACATTGTTTCAATTATAGTCTTTTTTAGAAAAAACATAACCTTGATAGACAATTTAATCAAATTAGTGAGAGAGGGTCTTAGTAAGTGGAAGATAAACGGAAATCAAATCGCACCAATGAATTGAGTGGGCTACTGAATTTGGCATTTGCTATGTTTCACCTCAAAGCTTAACTCTCTAAGCTCATTTCGTGATCAATATGCTGTACGTGCCAAAAATTTGCAAATGGTTTATGGGGTAGAAACACTACCGGGTGACACCACGCTAAGGCAGGCAATAGACACAGAAGAGCCAAGAGCTTTGCAGGGTCTGTTCGGAGTATTTATACAGTTTTTGCGTGATTGTGGTGTGTTGCAACAACGTAGGGTGTTGGCTAAACTGAGCGGTTTTACGGCGGTAGCCATTGATGGTACCAATCATTATTGTTCAGGCAATAAGTGTTGTGCGCAATGTTTAGTGAAAGAGCATCGAGACGGGGAAACGGGTTACTACCATCAGACACATGGTGCGGTATGTGTTCATCCGGATCAGGCAACGGTATTTGTGTTAGGTGCAGAGGCTATAGTCAAACAAGACGGCAACAGTAAAAATGACTGCGAACTCAATGCCATTAAACGACTACTGCCACAGATTAGGGAAAGAATTGGAGCGGAAAAGATTATCGTCCTTTTAGACGGACTATATTGCAATGGAGCTAAATGGGCAACATCAGGACAAGACGACCAATTATTTTGAGGTAAGTGTGCAAGACAAAAGCACCGGCGAGCAACTTTATAATGGTACTTTTATCACTGACTTCTTGTCTATTGATGAAACGACCTTTCAAGAACTATTTGCCGTAGCCCGTTGTCGGTAGAAAATAGAAAATGAAACCTTTAATACCCTCAAAAATCAGAGTTATCACTTAGAGCACAATTACGTACATGGACAGATGTACTTGGCTACCAACTTTATGCTACTTACCTTTTTAGCCTTTTTAGTAAACCAAATAGCCCAACATCTTGACCAAGATTTCCAAGCTGCCAAAAAAAACTGCCAAAACCCTCATAGCATTGTGGGAATAAGTAAGAGCGTTTGTTTATTTTGTCCCAATAACTTCTATCGGGGCAGTTTATAGATTTATTGGTAAAGCCGAACAACTTAAAGTACCCCGCTTGAATAGAATTATAGTAAATTATCCCTAAACCGAGAATCGCTGAGTTGCTGAAGCATATATGTAGCCAATAACGAGGTGAAACAAACAACCTATATGGTTTGGGGCATAAAACAACCTGCTACCCAAATGGTTAATGGGTTTTGGTACAAATGTTAAGAAAAAAGACGGTAAAAGGCATACCGCTTTTACAAAAGTGCAGCAACGCGGCACAATCAAGTGTTTGGGGTGGTATTTGTGGGTTACAAGGTGTTGTATGTTTGCTCTATAAACCACCAGAAGAAACGGTTGATTGTTAACTCGTTACCTTACAGAACTCCACCCAATGGCTGAGGCATTAGCAGTATGATGGGCATAGTCTCCTGTAACTATTACCTGGCCATTAAGGTCAAAATCTCCGTTAACATAACCAGTGAACCCTAATTGGTTTCTGAATACGTTGTAATCTTGGTAATTAATGACACCGTCTGCATTGGCATCGCCTGCCTTGAGGCCGTAAGTAAAGTTTAACGGCGCTAATTGTGTAACGCCGCCTGCTACATTGGCGGGGAGTGTAAAATTGTAAGGCGTGCCGGCATTGGGTAAGCTAAGGATATTAGCGCTCACAACCGCCAGATGATTGCGATGCCTAATGGCTATTTTGTAGTTATTGCCATGATAAAAACCGGCTGCCGGAAACAAGGCACCTACAGTGCCGTCGGTATGTAGTACCACGCCGTCGTTTCGTAAAAAAGCTGCTTTACGAAAAATTACATTGCCTAACAGGTCGCATACATCCACCAAAATCCAATCTACCACATTGGGTGGTATGCTTTCTACACTTTCGGTGCCTTCATAATACCATGGATCTGAATTATAGGGTTGGAATAATGGTATCATGTTGAGGTTGCTTAGTGTAGTATTCATATTGTTTGTACCAGAGTTGAAAGGACCTTGTAAGTTTACAGTAGCTTCTACCCTTACTCCTGGTGAGGGTGTGCCACTAATGTTTATATTGTCTAAATACAAGTTATTACCATATCCATTTATGGCTACAAAACGCACCAATACCGAATTGCCGACATATTGGTTTAACTCAATGGTTTCTGTACGCCATTGGCTACAATCTGGCACAAAGTTGTTTATAGTAGCGGGAGCGGTGGCTAAGTTGCTACCGCTTTTGTCATAAACAGTATTAAAATCAATGCCGCAGTTGTTAGAAACTTCTACCCTAAGGGCATCAAAGTAGGTGGCATCATAAGGGGCATAGGCTATATCAAAGGTAAAGGTGCTGTTGGATAGAGAAGAAAGGTCATAAATAGGGAGGGTCAAAATATCTACCTGCCCTGTGGAGCTATAATTATAGTGATTTAAAAAAGCCGATTGCCCGTTACAAACAGTTGTTTGTGCAGTCCAGGTTATATGGTTATCGGCGTTTACTACTTCGTATCCAGGTGGGGGGAATGGGGAGGAGAAATTTTGCGAGCCGGGTGGATTTAATGCCTGATTAACCAAAACTAAAACGGAATTGGATAACGGAGATACGCAATTGGAACTTAGTATTGAGTAAATTTCTACTGTATAATGCCCTTCGGCACCTATAGAACCTACAGTAAGAGTTGATGCTGAGGCACCTTTTATCAAATCGCCATCTTTGTACCAACGATAGTTATAATGCATAGATGAAAAAGGAGGTAGTATTGCCGATGCTGTTAAAACACCGCTGCCTCCTCGGCATAAAGTTAGTTCTGAAGGAGTAATGATGGGCCCATCGGGAGGAAGTTCAATAAGTACAATCGGTGAAGATTGAGTAGTAAAACAGTTGGACATTGCTGCATGTTGTAAACGTACTGTATAACTTCCGGGGTTGAAAACTAATAAACTTGAAGAGCTAGTCATTTGTATAAAGGTGCCGTTCCTGAACCAATGGTAAACGAATTCTGGATAGCCAGCTGGTATTGATGAGGCAGTAAGGGTAATAGGTACAATACACAAATTATTGCTGGAGGGCGGGTTTATGGTGGGGTTGGTAGGCGGTAAGTTGCAACCTCCTGCTACCAATGTTTGTAAGTTTACAGTATTAGCGACCTGAAAATTGTTGTTGTTGTTAAAATTGTCTATTGCAGCCGCAGCAGGGCGGGAAAATGAGTGATTGGTGGCATTGGCAGCTACAAAATTGCCATTTAGGTTTGCTCTGGGCATTGTGTAGAAGTCAATAGCTTGTAAGCGTGTCTGGTTGTTTACCACCAAAGGACACTGCCAATGACCTGTTGGATTAGTTATTATAGTGGCCGGCTGTGCCATTAGTGCAAGCATCAATATAATGTTTACTACTGTTACATTGGAGTTGGTATTTTTTTTCATAGAACAGACTGTTTAATATGTGATAAAAAAAGAGACATATTGAAAATATAGCATTGTTTAAGGACTGCAACATCTATCATTTTGAAAAACAAAACACACAATATCAGGTATTGCATATTGTGTTATTTTATTGAATAATAAACAATGATTAGAAAAAAGTGGCAAAAAAGCAATCTCACTTAAAAACGATATTAAATAATATATTTATTATTTAATAAAAATGACACTGTTCCCTTCTGCAATTCTCGGTTTAACGGAATAAAAATATAATCTTGTAGATAACATTGTTGCAAGAATAGTCTTTTTTTTAGAAAAAACATAACCATGATAGACAATTTATTCAAATTTGTGAGAGAGGGTCTTAGTAAGGTGGAAGGTAAACGGAAATCAAATTGCACCAATGAATTGGGTGAGCTACTGAATTTGGCATTTGCTATGTTTCACTTCAAAGCTTAGCTCTCATTTTGGTACTTTTATCACTGACTTCTTGCCTATTGATGAAACGACCGTTCAAGAACTATGTGTCGTAGCCCGTTGTCGGTGGAAAATAGAAAATGAACCCTTAAATACCCTCAAAAATCAGGGTTACAACTTAGAGCACAATTACGTACATGGACAGATGTACTTGCCTACCAACTTTATGCTACTTACCTTTTTTTCCTTTTTAGTAAACCAAATAGCCCAACATCTTGACCAAGATTTCCAAGCTGCCAAAAAAGCTGCCAAAACCCTCAAAGCATTGTGGGAAAAAGTAAGAGCGCTTGTTTATTTTGTCCCAATAACTTCTATCGGGGCAGTTTATAGATTTATTGGTAAAGCCGAACAACTTAAAGTACCCCGCTTGAATAGAATTATAGTAAATTATCCCTAAACCGAGAATCGCTGGTTTTTAATTGCAACTTCCTCCGTTTTTAAAACAAGAAATGGTTCATTTCCTGTTTCAATTCTCTTTGAAATTGCAATTTTCAGAGTTTGAATTTCAATTTTCTCCGGTTTTCAAATAAGAAATGGTTCATTTCC
Source organism: Sphingobacteriales bacterium (assembly GCA_016700115.1). NCBI lineage: Bacteria > Pseudomonadati > Bacteroidota > Sphingobacteriia > Sphingobacteriales > Sphingobacteriales bacterium. The sequence goes on from CP064999.1 coordinate 5,812,525, forward strand.
TGTTTCAATTCTCTTTGAAATTGCAATTTGGCCGGTTCTTAAAATAAGAAATGGTTCATTTCCTGTTTCAATTCTCCTTTAAATTGCAATTTCACTCGTTTTTCAAACAAGAAATGGTTCATTTCCTGTTTCATTTTTCTTTACAATTGCAATTTTCTAAGTTTTAATTGAAATGTTTTTCAACCTTTTTCTGTTTATTATCTCTAAAATTTGAAAATGGCGTAGCAAAACAGCAATAAGGGTTAGTGTTTTTTCGATGTTGTCCGTTATATTTTTAAAGGAAGGGGAGGGCATTTTTAATTAACGGCTAAATTTTAAATTCAAAAATTCACAATACTATTGTCAACTTTTAGGGTTTGTGTTTTGTCTTGAGAAAGTTTCGTTTTTGTGTTAAAATTTGAGCGTTAGATTTGGGTTGTTGTTACGGGCTTAGTGTGGACTTCTGATTTCATAAAAAGTAACTGCGTGTAATTATGCTAAGAAAAACAACCGTAGTCGAAAATTTTCATTTGATTTAATTTTACTGCTTTTTACTTTAAATTTTTGTGTTTAAAAAAAACATCCTTTGAACTTTTACCCCAATAATTTGCGTTTTTAACCTGATAACTTAGTTATTTAACATTTAAAACATCCGGACAGATGGAAAAGAAAGAGAAAATTTCAGAAATGTTTGAAGACCTGATCAACAAAGGTGCTCAAAGTTTGAATAAAGGCATGGATATGCTCGACAAAACCATGAAAGATGTATTTAGCGGTAGTGGTGGAAATGCCGGAAAAACTACAGGCACAGTTCCTACAATCAATATTGTAGAAACCGGTGAAAATTTCAGGGTTGAAGTTGCTGCTCCCGGCTATACTAAATCTGATTTTAAACTACAGGTAAACAATGATGCCCTGACTATCAGTGCTGAAAAAACAGTGGACAGCGAAAAAGAAGGCGAGCAGTTTGTATTGCGCGAGCATACCTATTCTGCGTTCTCCCGATCGTTTAAACTCGACCCCGATATAGATGTCAAAAAAATCAGTGCTGCCTATCAGGATGGTATTTTGATCATCACATTGGGCAAAAAAGACGAAGCGATTAAACAACCCGGGACTGAAATACATATTGGCTAATGCAGGTTTCCGTTTTATTGTCGTTAAAAAAGGTTAATCTATAGGCAATTGAAAAATTTTTCTGTTGTTGTTTTGTTAATATTGCAATCGTCCAAAAACGTAAAACAAAATTTTATTTTAACCAAATACCTATAAACTATGCGTAAACTATTTCAGTTAGTACTTGCTGCTGTGTTGGGTAGTGCAGTTACCTTAATTGCCTACCAAAAAATGGGATTTATTCCTGCATCCAATCCGGGTAATTCAGAATCAATTACCAATTCTGAAAACCTGACAACACCTCATTCAACCCTTACTAACTATGGCATGCCCTCCTCTTTGCCGTTGAGCGCACCTACTGATTTTACTGCTGCTGCTGCTAAATCTACTCCGGCTGTGGTGCATATTCAATCCACCATTCAATATCAGGCAACATCCAATCAGTACACAAATCCTTTTGATTTTTTTGGCGATGATTTCTTTTTTGGCCCCAGAGGCAGAGGGGGTCAGCCAAGGCCTCAGATTGCAACCGGATCCGGAGTTATTCTGAGTTCTGACGGATATATCGTAACCAATAATCACGTTGTAGCCAAAGCCACAGAGCTGGAAGTTACCTTATATGACAAAAGAACCTACAAGGCGACTCTCGTAGGAACAGACCCTTCGACCGATCTGGCTGTGATTAAAATTGACGATACCAACCTTCCGACCCTTGCATTGGCTAATTCTGACGAAGCGCAGGTTGGCGAATGGGTGTTGGCTGTCGGCAATCCGTTTAACCTCGAATCGACAGTTACCGCAGGTATTGTCAGTGCGAAAGGCCGCAATATCAAAATATTGGAAGATAAGATGGCCATTGAATCGTTTATTCAAACAGATGCCGCAGTCAATCAGGGAAATAGTGGAGGGGCTTTGGTCAATACCTCCGGGCAATTGTTGGGTATCAATACCGCAATTGCAACGCCAACCGGAACCTATGCCGGCTATTCTTTTGCTGTGCCTGCCAATATTGTCGGTAAAGTGGTAGATGATCTGAAAAAATACGGCGTGGTTCAGCGTGCGTTTTTAGGCATCAGCATTAGCAATGTTGACGGAAAATTGGCCAAAGAAAACGGGCTGAACGTTACACAAGGCGTTTATGTGGGTGAATTGTTGGAATCCGGTCCGGCAGTTGAAGCCGGTATCACCAAAGGCGATGTGATTGTCCGAATTGGAAATGCCGAAATCAAGTCTATTTCTGAGCTTCAGGAACAAATTGCACTTCACCGCCCCGGCGACCGGCTTATGGTTACCGTAAACAGAAAAGGTGCCGAAAAAACATTACCGGTAGTTTTGAAAAATAAAGAAGGCAATACCGGATTGGTTACCAAAAACACCGAAAAACTTGATTTGTTAACCTCCTTAGGCGCTGAGTTTGAAAACCTGACCAACCGCGAAAGTGCAGATTTGGGAATTCAGGGCGGAGTGCGGGTAAAAAAGCTAAAAAACGGCCAATTATCCAACAATACCAATATTCGCGAAGGATTTATCATCACTAAAGTTGACGATACCCTGGTATCTTCGACCGATCAATTGTCCGAAGTTTTGTACGAGAAAAAAGGCAACGGCGCATTGCTGAAGGGCATCTATCCCAATGCTCCCAAAAGCACTTATTTTTATGGAATAGGAATATAGATGTAACTTTTATGAGCCTTTAGCTCCTTGTCTGAAGCTCGCTACAAAAAAACTCCCCTTTTGCAATGCCTGAGGCATGAAAAAGGGGAGTTTTCGTTTAGTAAGGTATCTGTTGAAGCGACAGGGTTGTGTGTTTAGAGATACAAAAAAGGTTAAAAGTTTGGGCGCAAAATTCCGTGTTTGTAGAAGTCTGCGATGTATTGCACTACTTCATTCACCTGACTTTGACAGTTAAATGAGATAACCCGTTAATAATCAATGATAATAAGAAATAAAAAACCGCAATTGTAGTGGCAACTTTTTTTCTTAGGCTATTGTTTTTAAGACAATATGCTTACATTTGCGGTATGTTTGTAAAAGCCACTAAATCTAAAAACCATACGTATATTCAGTTAGTGGAATCTTTTCGTGAAGGAAAGACTACCAAGCACAAGGTAATTGCCAACTTTGGTCGCCTTGACCAGTTGCGTGATTCAGGATTCCTACTATCAGTTGGGCAGAAATTGCTGTCATTGAATAACACGCCTTGCATTGGGGCAGAGAATTTGCAGGAAACTGCACGCTTCTGTTATGGTCATTTGGTCTATAAAAAAGTATGGGAGCAACTTGGCATCGGAGAAATTATCAAAAAATGTGCTAAGGGAACAAGGATAAAGTTCGATATAGAAGAGGTGATTTTCTATTGTGTGCTTCATCGTCTGTTGAAAAGCAAATCAAAACATCAAGCATTTAAAGATCAGAAATTGTTTTATGGGCAGGAAACATAATTGGGTTGCAAGAAATTTACCGAAGTTTAGATTTTTTGTGTGATAAAAAGCAGGCAATTGAGACACAACTGTTTTACCATAAAAAAGGCGTTTATGCTAAGCCCATCGAAGTTGCTTTTTATGATGTAACGAATTATCACTTTGAGACAAACAGAGCAGATGCTTTACGCGAATTTGGGTTTAGCAAAGCTGGAAAGTTTAATGAAGTACAAGTGGTGATGGGCTTATTTATAGATAGCACAGGCAGACCGATAGGCTACGATCTTTTTCCGGGGTAATACTTTTGATGGTCAGACGATGGTAGATGCGCTGAAAATGTTAGAAAAGCAGTTTAATATAAGAAAAGTCATTGTAGTAGCCGACAAAGGTCTCAACTCGAAAGAAAATTTTCATTTAATACGTCAAGCGGGTTATGACTACATTGTTAGTGCCCGCTTAAAATCGATGCCCCAAAAGTTGGTACAAAAGATTTTGGCAACCAATGATATGGAGACAAAGACTGTGTGCGAGGATACGGGTGAAGTAACATTTAGCTGGAAAGTGTTGGATTACGAAACAACCTACAGCGATGCCAATAAAAAGAAACAAAAATTGCAAGATAAACTCCTAATTACTTGGAGTGCCAAAAGGGCAGCCAAAGACGCAAGAGACAGGGAAAGACAAATACAAAAAGCAAAAGTCAAATTAGACAACGGAGCGGACTTGCAAAACAAAAAGGGGGCTAACCGATTCCTGAAAATGGCGGAGAGTACCAATACAAAAGCTGCTGAAATAGACCAAGAACGAATAGATGAAGATGCAAAATGGGATGGTTACTACGGCATACAGTATAGTAAAACGGATATGACGAACGAAGAAGTCTTGGCAAACTACCATCAATTATGGAAAATAGAAGAAAGTTTCCGGGTATTGAAGACCACCCTATCCACTCGACCAATTTTTCATTGGACACCCAAAAGGATAAAAGGACATTTCATGACCTGTTTTTTAGCATTCATGCTCGAACGGACGGTGGAACTAACCCTAAAGTTTGCAAACATCAACTTAAGTCCATGCAGTATTAAAGAAGAACTCAATCAAATGCAATTGTCTGAACTAACAATTGATGATAAAAAGTACTTGCTGAAAGGTGCTGACACAGCATTAACCAACAAAATCCTTTCGGCATTTCGTATCCCTCCGTTCAAAGACTTAGCTCCAGCGAACTAAATAACCCGTTTTGTAGTGGCAACTATGCCATTTTTAGGAAACTTAACTCGCTGATTATCAATGGTTTGTGAAATTTAACTGTCAAAGTCAGGAAAAAAGGTTAAAAGTTTGGGCGCAAAATTCCGTGTTTGTAGAAGTCTGCGATGTATTGCACTACTTCATTCACATCATCGGTTACAGGTATTAAATCCAGGTCGTTTGGACTGATAGTAGCTTCGCGTTCCAACAGTGTTGACTTTATCCAATCCAACAAGCCCTGCCAAAATTTGCTGCCTACCAATACGATTGGAATTCGTTCAATCGTATGTGTTTGCACCAAAGTCAGACATTCAAACAACTCGTCCAGGGTGCCATAACCGCCGGGCATAAAGACAAAAGCCTGCGCATATTTTACAAACATGACCTTACGGACAAAAAAGTAGTTGTGGTCTAACGATTTATCGCGATCAATAAACGGATTAGCGCCGGTTTCAAACGGCAGGTTAATATTTAAACCTACCGATTTGCCGCCCGCCATTTGAGCACCCCGATTTGCCGCTTCCATGATGCCCGGACCTCCTCCTGTAATAATTCCGTAACCTTCCTGCACCAGTAATCTGGCAATTTCGATGGCAGTTTGATAGTAATGATGTTCAGGTTTTGTACGGGCAGAACCGAAAATTGATACACAGGGGCCTAAGGTATTCAGAGTTTCAAAACCGGTTACAAACTCAGACATGATTTTAAAAATTCTCCAGGAGGACTCTGCCTGAAGTTCTGACCAGGGCTTTTCGTGATGGGGTGTTTTGGTTTTTAAAGCATCCATAATTCGCAATTCTGTCTATAAATTTTTTGACAATTCTGTCTGTTTATCCGTGCGGGATTCAGAAATAAGCCATAATCCTGCAAAGGTAAGTAGTCCGTTGAGAATTAAGAGTTCAAATCCAAATTTATATCCGTTCATTAAAGTCAGAGAATTGGTGTTGACCATATAAGTTATCAAAGGTGCTATAACACATACCACCGGGGTAAACCGATCTTTAAGTGTTCGGTTGGAAACAAATAAACCAAAGGCATAAAGCCCCAACAAAGGCCCGTAAGTGTATCCGGCAATAGTAAAAACTGCGTTAATCACGCTGTCATTCAAAAAATATTTAAATATCAACACCACCCCCACAAATAAAGCCGAAAACCCGATATGAACAAGATGTCTGGTTCTGACTAAAGAATCTGATCCGGCCGTTGCTGTTCTTTTTTCGAAGTTTAAAAAATCAACGCAAAAGGAAGTGGTCAGGGCTGCTAAAGCCGAATCGGTGCTGGCAAAAGTTGCAGCAGTCAGGCCGAGTAAAAAAAGGATGCCCATTAAGGGGGGGAAATGTTCAAAAGCCAAAACCGGAAAAAGCTGATCGGTTTTGGCCGGAATTTGAATGCCCTTAGCTTCTGAATACAGGTAAAGCAAAGCACCGAGGGTTACAAAAACAAGATTGACTAAAAGGATGATAAAGCTAAAAGTGAACATGTTTTTTTGGGCATCTTTCAGATTTTTGCAACTGATGTTTTTTTGCATCAAGTCCTGATCCAAACCGGTCATGGCTATGGCGATAAAAGCACCTCCCAAAAACTGTTTGAAGAAAAAGCTTTTTTCCCGGAAGTCCCAAAAAAACAATTGGCCATAAGGACTGTCATGTACCGTTTGAATCAGACTGCCTAAACCAAGTTGCATTTCGCTGCTCATAAACCAAACGGCGCTTATTAAAGCAAGGAGCAAAAAAACGGTTTGAAAGGTATCGGTAAAAACAATGGTTCGGATTCCTCCTCTTAGTGTGTAAAGCCAAATCAGCAATAAAATCAAACTGACGTTGACCGCAAAAGGGACATTCCAGGCATCAAACACAAAAATCTGCATGACCATTGCTACCAGATACAACCGGAAAGCAGAACCAATTGTGCGGGAGAGCAGGAAAAAGAAAGCACCGGTTTTATAACTCCAAAAACCAAAACGCTGCTCTAAATAGGTGTAGATGGATACCAGATTGAGGCGGTAATAAACCGGCATCAGTATGGTTGCAATCACGATATACCCCACAACATACCCCATGGCCAACTGCATATAAGAAAAGGCTGCATTGGGGTTTGATGCCGCCAGATTTCCCACCGATCCCGGAATAGAAATGAACGTAACCCCGGAAATAGAGGTGCCAATCATGCCGAAGGCTACCAAAAACCAGGGCGATTGTTTGTTTCCTACAAAAAAAGCGCTATTTCCGCTGTCTTTGCCGGTAAAAAGGGCTATAATAAACAGCACTACAAAATAAAGTCCGACAACTGACAGGATGAGTACAGGCGACATTGGAGTTTTTACAGTATTGGAAAAAGTTAGTGCGGCATTAAGATTAACTTATGTCAAAAATCTTAAGCGAAAAAAACAGATCAGGTTTAGTGTCCGGCATTTTAAAAGTTACCGGTTAATCGACTCACAAATCGTCTGCATATAATTAGTCAATGCAATTCCCCATTTAGGAGCTATGTCGTTGAGCGGTGGATTTTCTTCGTATTTTTTTGCAGCAATGTTGACCAAAGGACATCCTTTAATCATTCCTCCTCCGGTTGATTCCGGGGCAAAAAAGGTAGTATGGGCATAGAGGAAATGCAATCGCGGGTTTTCGGGGTCTAATTTGGCGGCATCGTCCAGGGTTACCTGAACCAAAGTTCCGTATTCATCGAGTCTGTTGGCAGGGTCTATTTCTACCCTTTGTTGGTAAAGATAGGCTTGTAGGACCAAAATTTCAGCATTGCCGGGCTGAATAGAAAAAGCTCTGTCAATATAGGTCTGTCCTTTGTTTAGATAGGTATCTTTTAACAACCGGTCTCGTTCCAGAAAACACATTGTGGCATAACAATAAGCTGCATAATAAGGAGGTAACCATTCTTTGGGCTGTTCTTCGCTGATTTCGGTAAAAAAGTTAATGGCTTGTTCGAGTTGTGTTTTGTCCATTGCAATATCCATGATTGAAATGGCTTGCTTCATATTGGCGAAATATTCGCTGTCTTCCGGTTGAAGCGTGATATAGCTATAATCTTTGTAGCTTTCTTTGGAAGTATCCTGCGCAAGTACAGGGCAGACAGCGCAACCAAAAAGTACAAGAAACAGAAGATTTTTCATTGTGAAGAGGTATTTACAGGTGGTAAAATAGGAACTGGAATAAAAATTGTTTAACCAAAAAACCAATAGGGGCAAAAATCGGCAATAAAATTGTAGTTTGTGCTTTAATTGCTGTTTTCTTTACCATTAAAGCGTTAATTTCCATGAAAACATATCTATACAAAGTAAACAGGCGGTTATGTTTGTTTATTGTGTTAAGTATTTTTGCGTTGCGAGTGGAAGCGCAAACTTTTGTGGTTGCCCCGATGAAACAACTGCCTGAAGCCATCAGCAATAATGCCGTGGTATCGGCAATCGTTGGCGAAATTCAGTATGTATATTCATTTGGGGGGATTGACAGTTCAAAATCTTATTCAGGCATCCACCGCCGTTCCTACCGGTTACAAACCAATACCAACCTGTGGGAGGCGATCCCCTCCTTACCGGATACGATGGGAAAACTCGGAACAGCAGCAAGCTTCATCAGAAATAAGATTTACATCACCGGCGGATATCATGTGCTTAGCAGTGGTGCTGAAGTTACCTCCAACAAGGTTCATGTGTATGACCCGCAGACAAATGCATTTTTGCCCGATGCACCTCCTATGCCGGTTCCGGTAAAAGACCATGTTCAGGTAGTTTGGCGGGATAGTTTGTTATATATCATTTCGGGGTGGAGCAACAACAGCAATGTTGCCAACGTACAAATCTACAATCCCTCCACCAATTTGTGGCAAATCGGAACTCCGGTACCCAATCAGGCAAATTTTAAAGTCTTTGGTGCATCAGGAGTAGTGATAGGCGATACCATCTACTATGCCGGAGGGGCAATTTTCAGTGCCGGCTTTCCATTAGGAACTGTGCTCAGAAAAGGAACGATCAATCCCTCTTCACCGGCTCAAATCAACTGGACTTCTGATGAAAACCTGACGTTTAGCGGATACCGGATGGGAGTTGGCAGTTTCGGAGATAAAGCAATCTGGATTGGAGGTTCTTTAAAGTCTTTTAATTATGATGGCATAGCCTATGACGGAAGCGGCGGAGTTCATGCACTCGACCGGATTCAGATTTACCATTCCAATTCCGGAACAATGACCACCATTAACGATATCTTACCCAATGTGATGGACTTGCGTGGCCTCGCCAAAATTTCTCCCAACCAATTTGTTGTTGCAGGAGGCATGACGGACAACCAAACGGTTTCCAGATCCACTTTTTTGCTGACTATTGAAGATTTTGTCGGTATTTCAGATGATTATGAACGGACTCCGGTCAGGCTTTACCCCTACCCTGCACATAAACAATTGTTTATTGATAGCGTCGAACCTGCCGAAATGATTTTGTATAATATCAAAGGAAATTCAGTCCTGAACTATACGATTGACAAGGGAAGTCAGGCTCTTGATGTTTCGCTAATTCCCGACGGGTTTTATATTGCAGCCATCTATTTGGAATCAAACCCTTCCCCTCAATATTTGCGCGTAACGATTCAGCATTAAGGCATTTTTAGTTTCTATTTGAAGCCTTTTAATGCTTGGGCAATTACTTTTGTTTTCTTGCTTGTCTGATTTTTAGTTTAAATTCCGAAACCATTTCATTCAAGGTATAACGGGGTAAGCGAACTTCATTGTAGATATAACCCGCGATAAAAATGAACGGTGAAATTGTCAGCCCTTTCATTTTGGGGAAAAGCAGATAATGCAATACAATTAACCACAAATTGGAAGTTAGATGAAAGACCCCGATCAGCAACAAAGTCAATGGCAACCAAACCAAATACAATCGAGTTGTCAACAGGGTTGTTCTATTTAAAAACCCAATCGGAAGCTGTCCTGCTAAATACAAGGCTATAAACTGAACCAAAGCAAAGATCGGAAAAAGCACAAGTTCCGATAAGAAAATGGTTTGAACAGTATGGGATAAAACGAATAACGAAAATGTAACCAACTCAAGTGGAATTAAATACCGCGAAATCAACCGTTCAATTTTTCCGGTCGGAAATGATTGAACCCAGGTTTTAACTCCTGCCGCCCTGTCATTGTCGAGGTCTTCCAACTGATGGTTGAGGATGTTTCTGATACCCCAAAACATTTGCCAGCAAAACAGACAAACCAAATAACCGGCAATTTCAGAAACGGGCATTTTAATGATTACACTAAATGTCAGAGCCGCCAATAGAGCAGGGTTGGCATGTGCGTAAGCTGCATCGGTAAAAATTCCGAACAGACCCCGTTCTTTCAGTCTGAAAGGGGGTAAAGAATAGACCAAAAACAACAAAAACTGAATGAACAGGCAAGTTGCTGTCAGGAAAGTGAGCGGAAGATACCACCATGGCAGCAACGCCAACATCAGAATGACAACCATCAAACCAACCCGTTGACCTGTCGAAAGTTTAGCAATGAAATTGGGTTTTCCGGCATCTGAGTCCTGTTTTACATCGGATAGGTCGTTGATAAAATAGCCGAAGGCAGCGATCCCGGCAATTGTGCAGTAGGAGGCAACCATCGCGACAAAGGTTTGAAAGACATCTAAAGACCCTATTATTGCAAAAAAATAAGGCACCGAAACCAATACGGGAGCTTTGTAGTTCCACGCTTCAGACAAACGGTTAGATAAGTTCGGACTTGACATGACCAATACCGGCAGAGGGGTTAATATTTGCTATTCCGATTTAAAAAGCCGGAGAAGGTTGTTTTTCAACTGGCGCAGGACCTGAAAAGGTTTTCGCTTGATAAGTTGGGGATTGTGTTCAAAATATAAGCGGTCGAAGGCTATTTCGTTCAACGGGCGATGTGAATAGGGAATGGTGCCAATGTGTTTCATGTCCTGAGGATATTCTCCTTTCGGATAACGGTTGTTGTAGAAAAGATAAAAATCCATGTCTATTTCAAAAACATGAAGCCTAGTGTCCGATGGTTCGGAAAGGTAGTAGTAAACCGGTGTTGCGGCTTTCGGAATCATTACCTGTGCCATTGCATAACGGGTATGGTTGCTATGGTTGGGCGAGGTGTAGTGCAGCAGAGCATCGTCCAAAATCAGAGCATCGCCTGCTTTTAAAGGTATCGGTGTGAGGTAATGCTGCTTGATATGGCTCAGAATGTTTTCAAAAACGGAAGGAATGTACGGACCTCCTCTGAAGGTTGGCATCAAACGGTTTGAGCCTTTTACGACATACATGGTTCCGTTTTGCTCGTTTGTATCCACTAACGGTATCCATAAAACGACCGATTGATGTTTGCTTTCATCCACAAAATTCCAGTTTTGATGCAGTTCAAATGCGGTATCGCTGCCCGGCTCTTTGACCATATACGAAGCAAGAAAATAGCGGTAGCCAGAAAGCAAAGCGGTTGTTTTTGGTGTTACTGTCTGATGAATAGCCTGGCTTAACCGCGTTTTGTATGCTTTATCGGGGTTGTCATAAGTGCGGTGAAATCCAATGGGATTAGGATGTTCCATACTTTGATAGACTTTGGTTAGCTCCGATATTTCTTCCGAAGTCAGAAAGTTGGGGATAACAATATATCCATCCTGTTCAAAGACCGCTTGATGTTCGGGATTGTTAAAAACAGGAGGCATTTGGTTTGATATAACCGGCATGATCATAAAAGTTAAATTCCGTCAAATCAAAGTTATGAAAAGAAGAATAAACCTCAAAGTTCGTAAAGTTGATATAAAACCGGCAAAACCCGGTCTTATTTATTTAATCCAACCTGAATGTCCCGAAACTGAACGCCTTTCCCCTTTATTTGTAACGTTTTCCATCCCATTCATCCACTCAGTTTACCACCACTCCACCTAATGGGGGTAAAATTAACCAACCTGCTTCTATCCTGCCCCCGGGTTGAGTTTGCAATATCAATTGGGTGAAATTTGAAGCGACTTTGACGGGTTTTTCCGAAAAATTCAGATAAACGCCTATGACAAGTTCGCCTTCCTGTTGTCTTTGATAAGCAAGAATATCAGCAGGCACTTCTTTTATCAGGGCTATATTTCCACTTTGCAGGGCTGTAAAAGTTTTCCGCAGATTCAGCAAGTTTCGGTAAGTGTTCAGTAAAGAACTACTGTCTTTTATTTGGGTTTCTACGTTTATTGTTTCCACATCAGGGTTTACCGGCAGCCAGGGTGTGGCATCCGAAAATCCGGCGTTCCTGTTGTTGTTCCATTGCATCGGAGTCCGGCAAATGTCTCTGTTTAACGCCACAGGTATCAGGTTTATAATCCATTGTGGAAGCCATTCTAAACGCTTTGCAACCGGGTCTTTGGCTTTTTTTAGCGGAATGTCTGCATTGGTCATCCCTATTTCTTCACCCATATACATCACGGGCACTCCTCTTGCGGTCAATTGAAACAATGCCAGCAGTTTGGCTTTTTCCCTGTTGTTGTTCACCCGGCCAATACTTCGTTTTTGGTCGTGATTTCCAAAAACAAGTGTGGGCAGATATGGAGCAGGGTACTCGTTCCCGTAAGTCTGAATCAGTTGTTTCAAAAAAGTAGCGTTAAACTTAAAATGCAGCAAATCGAACTGAAAAACAAGGTTCAAAGCATCTGTCCCGTTTCCCAAATATTGTTTGATGGTAGGATGCGGACCGAAAACCTCTCCCAGGGTAAAGCGTTTGGGATGGTCGTACTCATCAATGACTTTGCGCAAATCTTTGGCCAGCACAAACCCGTCGGGATGGTTGATATTGTAGCGGTGTTCCTGAAACAAGCCATCCGGATTGGAAGTACCCGGTATCAATCTTAAGCTAAAGGGGTTGTCTTTGAAAGAAGTATCTTTCATAATGGCGTTAAAAATATCGAGCCTGAACCCGTCAACGCCTTTGTTTAACCAAAACCGGACAATATCGAACATCGCGTTTTTTACCTCCGGATTGCGATAGTTCAGGTCGGGCTGAAACGGTAAAAAAGAAGCGTAATACCATTGGTCGCGCGATTTTTCGTAATGCCATCCCCTTTCCCCAATCATAGAATGCCAGTTGTTTGGCGGCTTGTTGCCCTTGCCGTCTTTCCAGATATACCAATCGGCTTTGGGGTTGGTGCGGTTGCTTTTCGACTCTGTAAACCATTCGTGTTCGTCAGAGGTATGGTTCATCACCATATCCAATACGATGTACATCTGTCGGCGGTGAACTTCAGCAATCAACCTCTCTGCATCTTCTATGTTGCCATATTCGGGCGCAATGTCGAGGTAGTTGCTGATATCATATCCAAAGTCCTGCTGCGGGCTTTGGAAAAACGGGGAAATCCAGATGGTTTCGACACCGAGGTCTTTGAGATAGTCCAACCGGTTGATGATGCCGTTGAGGTCGCCAATGCCGTCATCATTGCTGTCCTGAAATGAGCGGGGATATATCTGGTAAATTACCGTTTGTTGATACCATTCGGGATTAGTTGGCTGCGACCTGAGCATGGAGGGTTTATATGTTGTCCATAGAATGATTGCCCATAAAACAAAACTGAAGAAATCTGCCCGCAAAATCTGAAATTTTTAAACCCTGAAAGATAAAATTTACGGCTCGTCGTAGAGGAAAAAAGCATCTTCGATATGTTTGATTTCCGGATGAGTTTTTTTGGGCAGGGTAATAGAAATAACATCAAACCTCATTTCACAATCCTCACAATTGGCCGCAAGATAGGCTGATGCCGCTTTGCTCATTAACCTTTGTTTACCTTTATCAACATATTCTTCGGGATATCCAAAGTAATTGGTACTTCGGGTTTTAACTTCGACAAATACAATCAGACCGCTTTTCTGGGCAATAATATCTATCTCGCTTTTTTCAAAACGCCAGTTGGTTTCTAAGATTTGGTATCCCTTAGTTTTTAGAAAAAGTACGGCCATTTTTTCACCAAGCTTTCCGGTTTCTATATGTTTTGCCATAAGTTGTGTCATTGAAAAATGTAAATCCTGTTTCCGGTTAACTAATGCAAAAATAATGATTTAACCGGATTTTGCTTCCTATTCTATTCTGCGCAGAAAAATACCTTTTACTTTTAGCTGATTGCCAAACATTGCCTTCAGCCCTTTAACTTAGTGCTGACTCTTACCAAAACTTGCATCTTGTTGCACCAAATTATTTCCGGTTTAAAATGAGGGGCAATGCTTCAAAGCATTATTTAAAAAACAAAGGCAGCATATCCTCGTAACTACCGTTGATGACGTAAAGAACGCCGTTCTATGAGATGAAGTAGCGAAAATATGCTGCCTGTTGTTTAGTGGCATTAAACAGCCACGCAATAAACCGTTTATAGTGAGATTATTTTCTTCTGATGCTGCTAATTATACGAACTGCTTCGTCTTCGGCTGCCTCATCTGCATCGCCAAAGGTAATCGTAGCAAAAAAGTTGGTAGCCGAAACGGGGTCAATAAAGCCCAATAATATTATTCGGTCGCCGTCTTTATAGCCTTCTACAAAAGCCCCTTTCAGTCCGTTCATTTCTAACACATCTACATCGTCCAATTCTCCCAATTCTATAGCCTTGGCAATAGAAATGGTGTAGGAAGTGATGTCTGAATGTTCTATGGAGGCATCGTTGAACGGGAAAATGGCAATCTCCATGCCATCTCCTACCGCAGTAAATTCATCGGCAGTGTTGGTTACTTCTTTAAAGTCATTAGGAAGGATAAACGAAAGGTTGTACTTGCTCCATTCGTAACTCCAGTATTCCTGTGCCTGCATAGTAAACGTAGCGGCACAAACTAACAGCAAAATTACAAGACGCGATAAGAGATTGGTCATCGTAAGTAATTTAATATTTAACAGAGGAGGAAAGAAGAGATTGATTGAGGTATATTTTATACAAACTTCGGACTTTTTATTTACAACTTGCTTAAATTGTCTTCTTTTTAGGTTAATATTTATATTAGGTTGGAATTAGAAGCCTTATTGTGTCAGGTTTTTGGTATTATAAAGCGGCGAATCGGAAATTATAAGACGGAAGGCGGAAGGCAGAAGTCGGAAAAGTTTAGAAAACTTATTGCCTTAGTAACAAAACAGAAACAAACAACTTCTCAAACCTTATTATTTTATTGAAGCGGTAGTTGTCGGCATATTCGTGATACCTAAGTAATAAGGTTGAAAAGAATAGAAATCATCCGGTTACTAGGTATTAAGGTTGGGATGGTAAACCAATCATCAAGTCTTATCATGCTGTTACAGGTAAATCAGAACAATGATTGGCTGACTTTTAAATGACCTATTGTTATATCGGCTATCTCTTTATGGATGCACGATGCTTCTGATAACTATTTTTTTTTCAACACAAATGAAAGCAGAAAATGAAACCTCAAACTTAAACAGATACTCAACAATCACTTGCTCATAGTCAGTACGAAATGAAATTGCCCGTAGCAAATCTAACACTATTGTTCATTCTAAATGGCATTGAACAACTAATTTACAAATTTAACTTTATCTACAAACTACAACATTTATACCATGAGAAACTTTATTGTTGCTTTGACAATTTGCCTTTTTGTGGGGGTGATTCCAAAAATCGCAGCCCAAACTCCGTATTCTAACTATATTGATTATACAAGCGAATGGACTATTCTGAATATAAGCTTAGATACAGATTTTAATGGCACTTATTGCGGCTCTTTTGGCACTATATATCATAAGTCCTATCTTACTTATTACATCACCGGCGATACAGTAGTAAATAGTATGGCTTACTATAAAATGGAATACAATTTAATAGATTCTATTTTTTGTGTCAATGGAGCTAATATCCCGTTTGTTACTACAAATACCTCCATTCACCCCTCAAAACCAATCAGGGAAGACAGTTTGAAAAGATTTTATTATCTCAATACTAACGGCACGGAGGTAAATTTTGTGGATTTTAACTACAACATTGGCAGTACTGTTACTACTTGCACTATCAGCGATATTGATACCATTTACTTTAACGAAACGCCTCTGAAAAAATACTGCTGCTCTTGTTTTCAACCGGATAGTTTCAATGCTTTTATTATTGAAGGGATTGGGTATGGTAGAGGTTTTTTTGATTTCTGGGGTTGTTCTATGGGTATAGAAAGCTCTTTTACATCTGTTTCCTATCGAAAACAGGGAATTGAGCTTGATTTTAACAGTGTAACGACCTGTTCCCTTTTGCCAACCGATATTGCGCCTTCTAAAGTAAAAGAAAATACCTTGTATGTATATCCCAATCCCGGATTTGGCACTTACCAAATTCACTCCGATTATCCCATCACCTGTGCGAAAGTTTATAACACATTCGGACAAATCATTTATGAAACAGAAACTGCTCAAATAGATATCCACTTTGTACCGGCAGGTATGTATTTTGTATATATCAATACACAGGCAGGACCCGTTTTGCAAAAAATAATCAAGTGGTAGTCCATTGATGTTATGGTCCCATACCGAAATATTTTGGCGGCTTGGATGTATGAAAATCAAAAAAGGGGAGCAATCAAACTTATCAATTCCCCCTATAGCTTATACCAGCATCTCAGCCAACTTATGAAAATATGACATGTCAAGTTTATTGGCGCGAGTTAATTTTTTTGAATGAACGATAAAATACACTATGGTTTGTAGCCTATGTTTTTGATGGATGAAAATCATACATCCAACATGCATTCCCTGTTTTGAAGAGATGACAATCCTAATTCTTTCGGCAGATGTCTTCTTTCAATCGTTTACAAGAAAATGTTTTACAAATAACCATGTCTTACGATAGTTGGCAACAACGCAAGCTACATGTTCCAGATCATCACAATGGATTGAAGTATGTAACGTTACATGTTCTCGACCATCACAATGGATTGAAGTGTATAAGACTACATTGTTGTCATCCATCGCAATGGATTGCTTCATTTAACGTTACTTGTTGTCATCTGTTACAATGTATTGCAGCCTGTAACACTACTTGTTGTCATCCATCACAATACTTGGCATCAAGTCATTGTAAATAAAGGATTTTTTGAAAACAGCTACTTTACTTTTAACGATGATTTTTGAGTTTTTTAGCAAAGAACAGGTTCCGGAGTGTTCACTGTTTCAGTTTGTATTAAAACAAAACTTCCCGAAAGCCAAAACCTTCGGGAAGTTAAAACAGAACGGAATGATTAGGGCATAGCCTTTAGCAGGTTGCCGGCATCATCCTGTTATCTGGTTACTATCAGCTTAATCCGCTGAATTTGCCCGTTAGCAGGATGCAATACTGCATAATATAAGCCGGGGGCTAACAGGCTCAGGTCTAACTCAAACTCGTAGTTGGTAAGTGATTCCGTCTGCCCGTTGAACAGCGTTGCAACTTCCTTGCCCTCGGTGTTAAATACCGACAACGAAACATGTTCGGCCTCCACAGAGGTAAAGGCGATTGTGGTCAGACCTCCGGTCGGGTTGGGATAGGCGGTCAGTTCTTGCACCATTTCCTCGCCGGTCAAATCAGATTTACACGCACTGACTGCTATCACTTTACTTGCCGTTGACTTGCAGCCGTTGCTTGCCGTTACGGTTACGGTATAGGTTCCTCCCATTGGCAGCGTTGCTCCGATACGGACAAATGCTGCCGTGTTGGCGGTCGGTCCATCGGGGAAGCTCCATAAATAGGAGGTACCGCCCGAAGCAGACTGAGAAAGGTTTGCTCCTACGCAGACCGACGACATTCCGGTAATCACCGCATTGGGAGAGGCTAACACGGTAACGCTCTTGCTTGCCGTATTGGTACAACCAGCGGCGTTGGTAACGGTTACTTTGTAAACCCCTGCCATTGCAGTGGTAGCACCCGGTCGTTCCATCGTTGCGCCGGTGTCGGTAAATCCACCCGGACCACTCCAGGCGTAGCTAACCCCTCCTGTTGCCGTAAAGGTAATGGTGGTTCCGCTGCAAACGCTGGTTGCGCCTGTAATGGTGATAACCGGTTTTGCATTGACCGTTACCAGCACACTTGCCGTTGATTTACATCCGCCTGTTCCTGTTACGGTAACGGTATATGTTCCGCTCATCGCCACAGTCGCATTGGCACGGCTGATATTGGCAGAGGTGGAACTAAAGCCCGGCCCGCTCCAAACGTAGGATGTTCCGCCCGATGCACTTAATATCAGCGTGCTGCCCACACAGATATTGGTATTGCCCGTAATCACCGCATTGGGCAACGGATATACCGTGATGTTGCGGCTGTTGGAGGCCGTGCATCCTCCTGCGTTAGTTACCGTAACTACATATACTCCCGACATGGCAGGTGTTGAGTTGGGAATTGACAATACATTGCCCGTTGCACTATACCCGCCGGGCCGCTCCATTGATAGGATACTCCGCCCGATGCCGTCAGGGTAATCGTTGTGCCTGCACAATAGGTCAGTGTTCCCGTAATATTGGCAGATACCGTTGAGGTGGTTACACTCACCGTAACTGCTTTGATGCCCGTACATCCGTTGGCATCGGTTACCGTTACAGAATAGGTGCCCCCGGTTCCGGCTGCCGCCGTGCGGGTCATGTATGCTCCGGTAGCAGTAAAGCCGCCGGGGCCGGACCATTGATAGCTTACCCCTCCAGTTGCTGTCAGGTTGATGATGCTGCCGGTGCAAACTGCCGTTGCTCCGGTAATGGTAATCACCGGTGCCGCATTGACCATTACATTCATACTCGCCGTACCGATACACCCGTTGGCATTGGTTACTGTTACGGTATAAACCCCACTCATCGGTGCAGTTGCATTGACCCGCGTTAAAACAGCACCACTGTTGGTATAGCCTCCCGGTCCGCTCCATTGATAGAAATTGCCCCCTGTTGCGGTCAGCATGATTGTATTCCCGATGCAGAGGTTATTCACCCCTGTGATACCTGCCACCGGATTGGTATTTACCGTAATCAGGGTCGTTATGATGGTTTCACTGCATCCGTTTCCGGCACTGATTGTAACCGTATATAGACCTGTCATGTCTGTCGTGGCATTTGGGCGATTCAGGATTGCTCCTGTTGCCGTATATCCGTTTGGCCCGCTCCACTGATAGTTCGTTCCGCCATTGGCTGTCGTGCTGATGGTTTCTCCTTCGCAAATACTGCTGGTAATACCGGATACATAGCCAATCGTTTCATTGCCTTCGTTGATTGTCAGGTCGAGTATTTCAGTCGTACAACCCACCGTATGGGTATAAATACCCGTCTCAGTATAAGTCTGACCGTTTACCGGCCAGGTATAACTAACGCACGCAAACATATAGGTCGTATTCGTGGTGTTGCCTCCGTTCGCGATGGTTAAATCCAGGGTTTCCGTATGACAACCGACTAAGTGATGATAAAGCCCCGTTGCAGTATAGGTCAGACCCGTTATCGGCCAGAAATAACTGTTACAGGTACTTACGGTCGTTACATTGAAAGTGGTTGGTATTACCGTTACCACTACACTTGCCGTATTCGCACATCCGTTGCCGTTGGTAACGGTTACCGTATAGGTGCCGCTTGTGGTAAACGAATTTAACGCCTGATTGGGCGTGTTGCCGCCACTCCACTGATAGCCTGTCCCTCCGCTTGCCATCAGGGTAACGATGCTGCATCCGGTAGGTGTTCCGTAAATAGCAGGAACAACCGGATTGGGTACTGTTACCGTAAACGAACAAGTTCCAATACTGCCCACTGCATCAGTTGCCGTAACCGTTACGGTGGTCGTACCAATCGCAAACGCACTGCCCGATGCCGGGTTCGCTGTCGAGGTCGCTCCGCAATCGTCCGATGGAGCAGGAAGGGTGAAATTAACGGTAGCAAAACACTGTCCGGCATCAACCCCTTGAATGATATTGGCAGGGCAATTGGCAACAGGAGGCGCAGTTCCGTTGATGGTAACTGTAAACGAGCAGGAAGAACTGTTGTTGGAGGCATCGGTTGCCGTAACTGTTACGGTGGAGGTGCCAAGACCAAAACTGCTGCCCGATGCAGGATTGGCAACCGAAACAGCAGAACAGTTGTCGCTTGCCGGTGGAAGCGTAAAGCTAACCGCCGTGTTGCAAACTCCGGTACCTACTGTTTGCGTGATACTTGCCGGACATTGTGCAACCGGAGTTTGGTTGTCGGTAACTGTAACCGTAAAGCTGCAGGTTCCGGTATTGTTTGCCGCATCCGATGCGGTTATCTGAACGGTAGTTGTTCCTACTGCAAAATTGCTGCCCGATGGGATGTTCGAAAACTCAGAAGGATTACCCGTGCAGTTATCGCTTGCAGGGGGAATGGTAAAGGTAACCGGTGCAAAACATTGCCCCGGACTTGCCGGTTGTGAAATGTTTGACGGACACACCGCTAACGGAGGGGTTGCATCGTTGACCGTTACCGTAAACGAACAACTTGTGCTGTTGCCTGCTCCGTCTGTTGCTGTTAGGACTACTGTGGTCGTTCCGACAACAAAAGAGCTGCCCGGCAAATGCGTGCTCACTAAGGATACACCCGTACAGTTGTCGGTCGGTGTAGGAAGGGTAAATGGTACTGATGCCTCACAGGTTAAAGGATTGCTCGCCTGAACAATGTTGGACGGACAGCTTAGACCGGGCGCATCATTGTCGTTCACCGTAAATGTAACCGTACATCCCGCAGTATTTCCCGAAGCATCTGTTACGGTCAAAGAAACAGGAATAGTACTTCCATGCGAGACACCGGTATATACTCCTGCTGCAATGCTTTGCGTAACAGCAGGTACCGCCAATCCGCAGTTATCAGAAGGAATGACCAATGGCACTAAATTGGGTATGACTACCTCGCAGTTGTTGTTGCCCGTCGTGTTCAGTGTCAAAGCAGGTGTCGGACAGGTAAACACAGGCAGTTGATTGTCGGTAACCGACACCGTAAACGAGCAGGTAGTTGCCAGGTTGCCCGAAGCATCCACTCCGCTATACGTTACAGTCGTTACACCCGGATTGAACGACACATTGTTGATGTTTGCCCCGTCGGCAATGCCCGAATTAGTGCTTGTTGTTGCGCCGCTAAGACCAAAGCCCCAGGTAACTCCCGGACAATTATCATAAATCGGGTCAACCAGCGTAAAGGTGGCATTACAAGAATTAGGAGCAGTATTGAACACCTGATTGGATGGACAGGTCAAAGTCGGTGCCTGAGTATCTAATACCGTTACCGTAAACCATACTGTCATCGCCAGGTTCGAGGCTTCATCAATCCCGTTCAGGGTAACGTTGGTAATCCCTTTGTTAAACGAGATGACATTGCTGTTGCTGCCATCGGCTATGCCGGAGGAAGCACCAAAAGTAGCACCGCTCAACGTATAACTCCAGGTGGCCACGCAGTTGTCGGTCAATGGATCTATGATGGTGTAGTTGGCAGCACAGGTATTCAGAATGGTATTCAACACCTGATCGCCCGGATTGGCAAGCGTGGGTGCATCGTCGTCGTTCACCGTAATCTCCACCGTACAGGTTGTTGTATTTGCCGGAGTTGCACTATCGGTAGCCGTATATTGAACCGTTATCGTCGCCCCGTGATACACGCCGGTTGTATATCCGCCCGCAAGTATGGTTTGCGCTTCAACGATATTGCCCGAAGCCGTGCAGTTGTCGGTAGGACTAAGCATCGCGACATAGTTGGGAATAGTTATCTCACAGCTTGACCCGGCATTCGTGTTGATAACAGTCGTTGCCGCAGGACAGGTAACCACCGGAGCATCGTCGTCATTGACAGTAAAGGTAATCGTACAAGTAGTCGTATTAGCAGGTGTTGCTGCATCTGCAACCATAACGACTACCGGAATGGTATTCCCATCCGATACGCCGCTATATGCCCCAGCAGGTATGCTTTGAGTAACCGGAACAACCGCCAATCCACAGTTGTCGGCAGCATCAGAAACCATCGCCACCAAATCGGGTATGCTTACTTCGCAACTTCCGTTGCCGGTCGTGTTTAAAACTAATGTTGGCGTGGGACAGGTAAAAGTCGGCGCATCGTTGTCGTTTACGGTAATCGTAACGGTGCAAGTGGTCGTGTTGGGAACGGTTGCCCCATCGGTAGCCGTGTAGTTCACCACCACAGTCGCTCCATCGCCACTGACGTTATATGCCCCTGCCGGAATAGTTTGTGCTTCCACGATGCTGCCCGAAGCAGTGCAGTTGTCCGTAGGGCTTAACAGGGCTGCATAGTTGGGAATAGTTATCTCGCAACTCGCTCCCGCATTGGTGTTGATGGTGGTCGTTGTAGCAGGGCAGGTTACGGTCGGTGCTTCGCTGTCGGTTACCGTTACCGTTTGGCTGCAAGTGGCAGTTAGCCCTACTCCATCGGTAGCCGTCCACGTAACTGTTGTCGTGCCTATGGGATAGGTACCGGGTGCATTGCTTACCCAACTAAGACCGCCTAACGGACCTGCTATCCAGTTTGATGTCGCACCCGTTAATGCAAAACTGCTTAAAGTTCCGTTACGAGGGGTTGTCGCAAAATCTGTCAGGGTTGTTACTCCGGCATTGCTCCCACCCGGTACACCGTGATTGAATTTATAATAGGCAATTAAAGAGGACGGATAAGTATTCAATTCAGAATTATAATTGCCCGATATTTCCAAGGCTGTTCGCTGAACATTCCAAATTCTCAAATCATCCACTGCTCCCGGAAAATAGTTTCCGCCCGGTCGCCTTCCTATGTATAGCGGTATAGTAGTAGGCGAAATTGCCACTACTTGTGCAACGATGGTTTGTTCGAATACACCATTTACGTACAACGAAATCTGATTCGTAGAAATGTTTCTGACAACGGCAATATGATACCAAATATTAGGCGAAAACACATAATTAAAGGCAACATTGTTCACATAAGTAGAACCGTTACCATGATAATAATTCAACTGATTCCCCCAAAAAGTTAGGTCAAATTCTCTGTTATGCGCTCTCGATAACAGACATTGCCCGTTCAGATTGGCGGAACTTCTGAACCATGCTTCGATGGTAAGGTCGCCGGTAAATATGCTCGTGCCCGAATAGGAGGCTGTAGCTACTCCATCATTACTTCCATCAAAATGTAGTGCGTTATTGGCAACAGAGCAGTTGTCGCTCACTGTTGGCTGTGTCAATGTGGTTGTTCCGGTACATTGCCCGGGAGTATTGTTGATACTGACATTGCCGGCACAGGTGATAGAGGGCGGCTGAATATCATAGACGGTTAATGTAAAGGAACAACTTGCCGTGTTGTTGGCAGCATCCGTACCGACAAGGGTAACGGTTGTTGTGCCAATATTAAACGATATAGGCCCACTACCTGATCCATCGGGAAAGCCTGATGCAGTGCCGGTCGTGGCACCGCTTTGGATGTACCCGTAGGTAGCACCGCTACAGTTATCGTTAACAGGGTCGGCAATGGTAAAAGTGCCTGTACAGGTGTTTAGATTCGCATTTACTCCTTGATCCACCGGACAAGAAATAGTGGGGGCTTCATTGTCCACCACCGTAACCGTTTGTCCACAAGTCGCCGTATTGCCCGCAGCATCCGTTGTCGTCCATACAACAGTGGTATTGCCTTTCGGGTAGGTGGTGGGGGCATCATTGGTTACAGTAAATGATGCTGTAGTAGGAATACCTTGTACCCAATTGGAAGCCACTCCCGTCAAAGCGAAATTGAATAGAGTGGCATTGGCACCGGTGGTGGCAGTAACAGTCGTTAATCCGGCATTGCTACCCCCTGCTGTTCCTTGATTAAACTTGTAATAACGGATTAAGCCGCTCTCGCTTCCGGCCAACTCAACAGTCATATTGGTGAGTAGTTGACCCGGAGTTCTTGCCACATTCCAAACCCTAAACTCATCAAAAGTTCCATTAAACGGATCCTGGACTGTACCCGAACTATTTCTTCGCGACCCTATTCGCAGGTTAAAAGTGTTTGCACTTTGATTGATACTTCCCCCAATTGTTGATGTGCCCGAGGCTACCCCGTTCATATAGATGGTGTAAGTACTTCCCGAACGTACAACGGCAACATGTGTCCAAGTTCCCACAGAAAGAGCTGTTGTTGAATAAAATGCAACCGAGTATGATGCATCTGACATAACAAAAAGAAGTACATTACTCCCGTTGGTAGCCTCTACTCTAAATGCCGGTGCCCCTGTTCCTGCCTGATCTTGTGCAAACAATACAGGGTAACCGCCAAGTGTTGCAGGTTTTACCATGAATTCAACCGTAAAATCACTACTGCCCAATGATAATGGCGAACTTTCAACATAGTCATTGCTGCCATCACATTTAATGGCGTTACTCAACGTATAATTGTTCGGACAATTATCGCTCACCGTTGGCTGTGTCAATGTGGTAGTTCCTGTACATTGTCCGGGGGTATTATTGATACTGACATTGGCGGCACAGGTTATTGTTGGCACTTGCGTATCATTCACCGTTACCGTAAAAGAACAGGTTGAGGCATTACTGACCGCATCGGTCGCCGAAAGCGACACCAAGGTAACCCCCTTGTTAAAAGTAAGCGAGCCACTGCCGGTTCCATCGGCAATGCCGGAAACCGAACCTAAAGTTACACCCGATAAAGTATAGCTCCAGATTGGTCCGCTACAATTGTCGGACACAGGGTCGGCAATCGTATAGTTGGCTGTGCAAATACCAGACAGCGCATTGATGGTTTGATTTGCGGGACAGGTAAGTGCAGGAGGTTCGTTGTCGGTTACCGTTACCGTTTGGGCGCAAGTGGCGGTATTGCCGACAACATCCGTTGCTGTCCAGGTAACCGTTGTCGTGCCTATGGGATAGGTACCGGGCGCATTGTTGGTGATTGTCGGTACCACTGTTTTTCCATTCACCCAATTAGACGATGTTCCGTTTAAAGCAAAATTTTGCAAGGTTCCGGTTACTCCATTCCCCGAATCATCTATGGCATTCGTTATCCCCGCATTATTCCCATTCGCTGTTCCCTGATTAAAATTATATGCGGCTATCAAACCTGATTGTGCATTTAATTCCAAATTCATATTCGCAACTATTTGCGACTGTGTTCGGGCAACATTCCAAACTCTTACTCCATCTAAGCTGCCATTGTAAGGACTGCCTGCATTTGGAAAAAATCCAAGCACAGTATTCGTATTTTCAAAAAAGTCACTATCGGTCCCGGTTCCGTTCAAAACTCCGTCAACATATAATAACAACTGGTTAGAACCACTTCCGTTTTTTACGAAGGCGATATGATGCCAGGTATTATCAGCAACATCTATGGTAGAAGTCAGAAGATATACCCCTCCCCTCCAATAAGAAATACGGTTGCTTCCATTCAATCGTATTCCCCAGCGGATTGGGCTGGCGGTGTTAGGGTATTGTGTTATCAAACCACCCACGTTAGCTGATGGGCTTGCTTTCATCCATAGTTCAATGGTATAATTTTGACCGGCATTGGAAGTAGAGAATAAAGGTGTCTGTAAGTTCACTCTGTCATCAACGCCGTCAAAGTTTAAAGCATTACCTAAATCAATACAATTGTCGCTCACCGTGGGCTGAGTAAGTGTGGTCGAACCGGTACACTGTCCGGGAGTATTGTTGATGCTGACATTGCCGGTGCAGGTAATTGTCGGAAGGGTTGTATCTGTTACTACCACATTAAACGAGCAGGTTTGACTACCGCAAGCATTTGTCGCCGTCAAAGTAACGGTAGTTGTTCCTTTATTAAATGCACTGCCGCTGCCATTGCCCGACCCGCTGCCTGAAGATGCGCCACTGAATACATAAGTGACAGATGGTGCAGGGTTTCCGGTAGTTGTGGGCGAATAAGTTACAACTGCATCACAATTTGACGATGTATTAGCCGACAAATTACCCGGACAGGTGATTGTCGGAGCAACACAAGTACCTGTTCCCTGAATGGTAACATTGTAGTCGCCTTCATCGCAATCGTCATTATTGATGTGCATAACGGCAGTTTTCAAACCGACCGATGAAGGTGTAAACAGAACAGTAAAAGTAGTGTTGTTGCCAATAGACACTGTTGCCGCCGGAGGAGTGGTTACAGTAAAATCTGCGGCATTCGTTCCGGTAATCGTTAATCCCGAAATGTTAAGCGTAGCCGTTCCGTTGTTTTCGACCGTAAACGTTCTGCTTAACGAAAGGGGCACGTTTCCAAAATCGGTATGGTCGGTAGGTGTTGGAGAGGGGTCGCCATCGGCAATCCCATTTCCGTTTCCTTTCAAATCGGCTTCGGGCGCAAGGATGTACTCAGATACAACATCTGTGATTCCCGAACCTGCCACCCAGTTTCCGGTACTGCCTGTCAACGCAAAATTGGTTAGTGTGCCGCCTTGATTCACCGCATAAGCATTATCATAAGCGGAAGTAACAGCACTGTTGTTTGCTCCAATATACCCCTGATTGAATTTCCAGTAAACCTGTAAACAAGGGGTCATGTCGGTCAGTTCTGTATTGTAGTTGGCAAGTATTTGGGCATCGGAGCGCAGTTCACTCCACATCCTCACTTCGTCAATAGCACCGGTATAGGGATATCCTCCTTTGGGTTCGCCAACTTGTAAGGTGCCGGTAGCAGCCGAGCCGGAAAAGCCGGTAAACGAGGGTGTTGGTGTGGGTACACCATTTTTGTATGCACGGAAAGTATTGATCCCGTCATAAGTCAATGCAAAATGTTCCCACACCGTTCCGGTATTGCTCACCGTAGCACCTGTGTTGTAATCACCTACAAAATCTTTACGGATGACAAAGTTACCGCCGGCAAACATAAATAAATAGGAATTGGCAAAACCGACAGGGAAGCAAAATGAACTTTCATTCTTCGCCCAAAACTCTATTGTAACCGGTTGAGTGCCGAAGGCGGTGATGGAAGGCGAATTTACATTGTCGGACGGAGCAGCACCATTTAGGTGGAGGGCGGTTGCCGGAACCGGTGGCGTATAAACCAACTCTACATTCCCCGCAACAGTGTTGTAATTGACCGACCAATTGGTCGTCAGACCTGTTACAGTGGTAAACGTTCCCGACAAAACATCGGCATCTATAATGGTTAAAATCGTTAAAACAACCGGAGTAAAGGTAATGGTTAAAGCAAGTGTGTTGCCGAGTGTAGCAGTTCCGGTTACAAATAATTTATCATGACCGGTGCAGGGCGTAGTTCCTGCTGCTTCGATATTTAAGGTACCCGAATTGGTAAATCCACTGCCATAAGTTAAACAACCCGGAGAACTGCCCGGCACGACAAAACCCGTCGTTTGGTTGGTAAACAGGCTGGTGCTAAAAGTGCCGTTGCCTTTGTAAGTACCGTTGTTGGTCATCGTTGCCGTCAGTGCAACCGGCATACTGCCGTTATTGGTGATTATGCCTGTACTATTATTGGTAAGGGTTCCTCCTGCATTTACACTGAATGGATCGCCAACGGGTATCGTGATATTGCCACTGTTGAAAAACTGCCCTCCATTGTAAATGGTAAAATTGCAAGAGCTGGGCATGGTGAGTATGCCGGTCGAGTAATTGTTGAAAACGCCCGCTACTCCGGAGGTTCTGCTGAGGTAATACCCGTAGTTATGAACCGTTCCACTGCTGCCTATCGTAATTTGAGCACCCAAACCACCATCCGTTACCGAGCCTGTTGCATAATTGGTCAACGTACAATTCCAAGTACCCGAAGTACCTACATGTAATGTGCCCTCATTATTGACAAAACTTCCGGCTTGCATCGATTCTGCACAGGCGGGGCATGAATACGATGCTCCTGTTTTGACGTTCATGTTACCACCCGACATATTGGTCATATAAAAGGCGGAATAGATGCCATATACATCCATGGTTCCGGTGTTGGTTACGCGCCCTTGGTAGAGATTGCCGTTAATTGTAAAGACAACGCCTGAATTGATGGTAATATAAGCATTCAAATCGGCAGTCAGCGATACTGCCGGGTTTATTGTAAAAGTTGTACCCGAAGGGAATGAAATACTGAGCGCAGGCATGATGCAGTTTGCGGCAACAATTACAGCATCGCCGCTGTTGAGCAAAGCTGTAGTGGGAACCACCCCGGTATTCCAGTTCGAGGCGGTTGACCAGTCGGTGTTGGTATAACCATAGAAAATATAACTGACGATTTGACAATTTGCACCGGAATAACCTGGAAGGCAATTGCAGCTACAATCGTTATTTTGAGTAGCACCGTTGAGGCAGGTATTGCCGCATACTCCCGTTCCCTGTACTGAAAAATCATAGACTCCCTCGTCCCAGTTAATGCCGATATCAGCATTCTGTGTGCCGGTAGCCGTTGGCGAAAATGTTACCGTAAAAGTTGCCGAGCCGGGAGCCGGAATCGGAGATGCAGGAGTAAGTGCGCCGACCGTAAATAAAGGGTTGTTTGAATTGACACTGCTAATGTTTAACGGGGCTGTACCTGTGTTTTGTATGGTAAAGGTACGTACCAAGTTTCCTCCCACGTTTACATTTCCAAATTGCGTGTGGTCGTCAGAGCTTGGTGAGGTATCTCCATCCATAATGGGCTGGCTGTTGCCTTCAACCAACATATCTATAATTACACCCGTTACGGTAAACGAACAGGTAGCGGTATTTCCCGATACATCGGTTGCTATAAAAGTTACGGTTACAGGTGTCGTGCCCGTTATGGTGTTACCGGCTGTCGGTGATTGCACAAGCTGAACAGCACCCGGGCAGTTGTCGCTCACAGTTGCTAAACCGGAATAATCAGGTAGCGTTGCCTGATTCGAGCCGTCAAGCGACAATGTTTGGTTGGCGGGGCAGGTGAGCGAAGGCGGAGTTGGTTCAAGTACCGTGATGGTATGTGAACAGGTGCCAATATTGTTGTTTTGGTCGGTCAGCGACCATGTTACCGTATTAGTACCGAGAGGATACGTACCCGAAGCATTGGTAGTGGAATTAAAGGAGTTGGTTGGTATTGAGAAACTGACATTGGGGTTGTCCAACAAAAAGTTGGAAGTTGCACTATTTAGTGTAAAGTTTTGCAGGGTTCCGTTATTGTTGTTACCCGATGCATCGGTTGCCTGAGTAATAGCGGTGTTGTTGCCTCCGGCAACGCCCTGATTGAACCGGTAATAAGCCACCAACCCTGTCTGTGGGCTGATAGTCTGGTTTTTGTTGGCATTGATTTCGGTTGCGGTGCGGGCAACGTTCCAAATACGCACTTCATCTAATTTCCCTTTGAAATAATCTGCATTGTCCCAACGGCGGCCGATTCGCCATTCTTCGTTGCCGTTTGGCAGTCCGGCTACTGCTGCCGAAGCGACCTGTGTGCCGTTCAGGTACAACCGAATTAGACTGCCGTCGTAGGTGCCGGCAAAATGAACCCATGTATTGGTAGCAAATGGGGCAAATACTCCGGCGAGGTTGGCAGGGTGCGTACCGGCGTAGATATTTCCACCTATTAAATGTACGGCAAAGCGGATATTACCATCGCCCAGGAAGGATTCGCCTGCCAACATACAGTTATTGGGTGTATAGCCTGAGGCATTATAGACCCAACCCTCTATGGTGATACGGTTGCTACTGAAATTGGAATTGAACGAACCCGGAATGGTGATATAGTCATTAGTGCCGTCAAAATCCAATACATTACCTAACATAGTGCAGTTGTCGCTGAAAGTCGGCGCTGCTACGGTAACAGCGGCACTACAATTTCCCGCCGATAAATTCACCGTCTGATTGATCGGGCAATTCACAGTCGGAGGGGTTGCATCGCCTACGCTAACCGTAGTTGAAGCAGAAGCTGTACAGAAATTGGCATCTGTAACAAAATATTGGTAGGTACCGGGGCAAACGTTTGCAGTTGCAGGGTTAGAATACCCCACTTTCCAGTTGTCGGTTATCGCCGTACCTGAACTGTAGTAAGTAAAGCCTGCCCTGAGATTGGTTTCGGTAGAAAATGTAGAACTGTAAACAAGCGCATAAGTAGCATCGCCCTGTTTGCGCAGGTAGTAATCGGCACCGGTATTTCTCAGAACTATTTTACCCTCATACCATGTATCTGTGGTATATCCCCCGGGCACCTGAGCTGTGAATGTACCCCTGTTATTGCCGTCTTCGTAAATGTTCAGTGTACTATTGCCGTTGAAATAAAATGCGTAGAGCATATCAATATACCGGCTGGTGTTGTTGCCGGTGGTACTGTTGCCGTGCCAGCCAATCATAGAATTTGTACTTGCCGGATGATAATAGGAAAAGGTAAAATCCTTGCCGGTTGCGCGGGCAAAAGTCTGATTGGTATATACATATTTATCCCATGAAGGGGTGGCATGTGATACGTTCAGTGCGTTATTTTGAGAATAGGTCGCAATATTATCCCTGCTAAAAACTGAAGAATTGAAAACTGTTCCATCGAAGTTGTGGATAAATTCAAAATTCCCTTCTGAAAAAGGCAAAAGCCCGTCGGAGGGTGTTAAGGTTACAGCACCGTCACAGGTATTGAGGCAACTGGCATTGGTGGCGGTAACCGCCGCAAGAGCCGGGGGGGTAGTGATTGTCAATACCTGTAAAGCAGAACTGGAACAGTTGTTTTCGTCGGTAATGGTAAGTTGTGTCGTATAGGAGTTAGGAGCAGTATAAGTATGGCTGGGGCTTTGAATATTTGCCGTACCCGTATCGCCGAAATCCCAAGCGTATTGCAGCCCGGTACCCGTTCCGCTACCGGTGAAACTTATCGGAGCATTTAAACATTTCCCGCTGTTGACGAATAAGTTCGTGTTGATATTGGGTCGTTCGTCCACTACCGCCGATCTGATGGCTTTACAATTTACTGCGTCTGTTACGGTAACGGAATAAGTTGCAGGAGCAAGGTTAGTTATTGTTGCAGCAGTAGCAGAGTTGCTCCAAAGATAGGTTGCAGGCAACTGCGCAGTACCACCCAATGTTACGGAAGCAGTGCCATTGGTTAAACCGTAGCAAACCATGCTGCCGGTAGTCGTCGCTGCAAAATTATACGAAGCCGGTTGACTAACAGTTCCCGAAGCCATTGCCACACAGCCTGCTCCATCGGTTACGGTAACAGCGTATGTACCGGCAGACAGATTATTGAGTGTTTGAGTAGTTTCGATAGTATTCCACAGATAAGAAAAAGGAGCAGAACCACCAATGACCACTGCATTTGCTACACCGTTGTTAGGAGTTGGACAGGTCGCATTTGTTATTGCCACCGATACCTGAAGTGCCGGAACATTAATAAAATTCCAGCCCGAGTTGTTGCCATTGTCGGTGGCTTGGGTGGCGTTGAATGTAGCGCCACCGGTGGCATTATTGTCTTTCAGGTTGAGAAAACTGGTACTTACCACACCCGAAGCCTGACTGAAATTTGCCTGTGTACCGGGAACGGTGGACTGTATCGTCAGGGTCTTGGAACAAGTGCCCGAAGTGAGTAATGAGGTAGTTGTTTGCGTGCTTCCCGCTTCCAGCGAAAGCGTTACCCCCGGTTCTACTTTCAGTTCACTGAAGGTGTTGGATCCGGTCATTGTGCTGCTCATCGTGGTGGTGGTGTAAATATTCGCATTATTGTACGTTTTACTTCCGCCATAGAAATGTGCCGAGCCGCCATTACTTTTCACGATAATTTTAGAGGTTCCGGGGTTGATGGTCAGGTTGGTAGCATCCTGCACATCCCATTTTCCGTCTGAGACAGTAACGACAGAGGCACCTAATTGTAAAGTTCTGCTTTCTGTACCGACAAGATTGAAGTTTTTGGTATCTATACCATATCCCATGGTTTGGAAATTTCCTCTTGTGAGCGTTAAATCGTTGGCAATTTTCAAATTGTTGGTCAACAATACCGGTACACTTCCCATTAGGGTATTGACAGTTAAGTTTTGCAGCGTTTTTCCCTTGGTATCAATAGAGGACTGCCCGTTTTGAGCCATAAAATTCCAGGTGCCGTTCCAGTTTTGGTTCATAAAAGGGGTGAGCACCAAACTCCCGTAAATATCAATTCCGGTTGTTGAGCCGGCGAGCGTAGGTTGATACAGGGCAGAAAACCAGTTCATACTCCTACATTCGGCATTAGGGTCGTCGAAGGTAACTGTTTGGCCACTCGCCGTGAAGGAGTTTGCATCAAAGTACACATCGTCAATTTCCGTAGGCAATTGGACGTGCAGAGTGGAGCCTCCCGAAGAGGTTGCCCAGTGGTTCAGGTCTGACCAGTTGCCCGAACCTCCAATCCAATAATATGCGGCGCAGGCCGAATTAAAGTTGATGCCGGTATTGTTGCCGAGGTTGGCCCCGTTGATTCCCGCATTAAACGTAGCACCGCCTGTGGCGTTGATGTCTTTTATCCAGACAAAATCGAGGCAGACATTGCCGGAAGCTTTTGAAATAGTGGCCTGTGCGCCTGCAGTTGTAGAATTGAAGAAAATGGGCTGTCCTCCTGTGCCCAACACCAAAATTTCTCCGTTTATGGTTTGAGTTTTACCGTTGCCAAACTTAAGACGAGTACCTCTACCCGCTGATACGAGATTGCCATAAGTGTTGTTTTGCGATATGGAAAATTCGGGACCTTGTACCCCTAAGGATAAAATAACGAATGACCCAAATGTATTGATGCCGGTAATACTGTGTTGCGGGATGTTGGATGTAACACTGTAATCCTGTGTCAGGGTGAAATTTCCAAATGTACTATTTCCATTTATAGTGATGTCCTTACGGTTGGTATATTCAAAAACAAGGTCTTGAATAACATTGTTTCCATTGAGGGTAACTGTCAGGTTATTGGCATGAAGGTGTCTTATAGTTACGTCACCGTAGGTAGAAATACTTCCCCCGTTAAACGTAAGGTTTTCACTGAAACTTGATTCGAGCAGAATGATTGCATCACCCGACACCAGTGTAGTTCCGGTTCCGTTACCTAACCAGTCGCGGCGTACCTTTACCGTTGAAGTGCCGGTGAAATCCATTTTCTTGATATTGGTGTTGTTGAAATCTAAGGCAAAACCAAAGTCAACAGCATACCCGTTGGAATATAGCTCTCCCTGTACGAAGTAAGTTGTAACTGAGTTAAAGACAGTTAAGCCGTTCAACAGGTACCATTTTGCTGATATGGCACCGCTGAAGCGGATGTTATTCAAAAACGTTTTCCCGCCCATATTGATCGTATAGGTTCCTGCCAACGGCTCAAAACGAGTTTCTTTAAAGTGGTTCCATGTAACAGTGGAAGCGATGGTAACAGAGCCTTTTAGGTAAAGGATACTGTTGCCGGAGTTGGTCCAGTTCCAAACCATAGTGCTGTTCACGACTAAGTCGCCATACACCGTCAGGTCTTGAGTGTTTCCGTTTTGATAAAACGTTGGGGTGAACACCACGTTATTCCAAATCATGTTTTTACATTGTCCGGTGATGTTCATCGTTACGATTTGGCTCACGGCTGTGAAAGAATTGGCATCAAAAACAGCATGGTCAATAGATGTGGGGATGAGACAGCCGTTGCCGGGGCCGCCCGATACGAAAGCCCAATGATTAGCGTCGTTCCAATTGCCTGTACCGCCTACCCAAAACAGGGTGATGGGCTGCACTGCCACCGCATTCCAACCCGTGATAGTTCCTACCTGGGTTACGTCTGTTGCATTGAACGTGGCTCCGCCTTGTACGGTATGATTTTCCAACGTGATCCATTCGGTGTTGATAACACCGCTTGCCTGTGAAATTTTAGACGTGGTTGCATTTTGCCCGCGAATTTTGGAACGTTTCAAACAAGTGCTGCGAGGAATAAAGTTGCCGATTGTTTGGGTACGACCGGCATAGATGAGCATGTCAAACCCATTGGGCAAATCGAGCTTGTTGAAACTTGCGTTTTGTTCCATTTGCAGATAGGCGCTTCCCAAATTCGTCGAGGTAACCACCACATCTTGAAACAGGTTATTTGCCGATTGAAAGTAAAAGTTGGCATTTCCACTGACCGACTGTACATTGAAATTATTGAACTGGTGCCCGGTGTTTTGAAAATAAAAATAGGAACTCCCGCTACTCGACATATTGACATTCACATTGTTGAACGTATTAGGTCCGTTGCGGAAATGCACCAATAAATTGTTCGTTGCCGAATAAATTATATCTATGTTTCTGAAAACAGCTACATTGTCGAAAAACACTTGCTTGCCCGCATTTCCGGTGAAAGGGAATCTTATGAAAACATCCCGGATATTGTTATTGCCCAAAAATTGAATATAGGAGTTGTGGGTGTTGCTCGTATTGCGCACCACTACGTCATTGTAGGTGCGGTTGCCTCCTTCAAATTGCTGGTTATCGCCTGAACTTGTTAAAAGCAAAATGGTTGCGTTATCTTTTATAAAGGTGGTGTTTACACCGGAATGGATGCGCCATGCATTTTGCATTCGCAAAGTATCGGTGCCCGTTAGATTGATGGTGCGCACATCATTTCCATCGTTAGCCCGAAACTCATAGCCGGCATCTACGGTATAGCCCGCTGTTTCCAACGTTCCTTCTACCACATAAGTAATATATTGATTAGAGCCATTTTGCAATTTATAGTTACTGCCTAATGTCCATTTAGGAGCTGATCCTGTTGTTTTTGCATCAAAAGCCACGGCGTGCAGGAGCGTTTTCCCTGCCGTATTGACGATATTATTGGTCGAGTCGGAGTAAAAATATAAGTAATGAGCGTGATTCCATGTAACATTTCCATTCAAAATAAAATCGCCGCGAGGGTAGAGTATGTTGTTTTGCACCCAGGTCATGGTACCCAACACTTGTAGATCGCCGTTTACCTCCATTACAAAAGACCCCGTAAAGGTTGGATTTTGTGTTACGCCTGTTGTCCAGGTCATATTGCGGCAAATTGCGTTTGCAAGGAGGGTGACAGTTTGCCCCGTTGCGCTGAAGGAATTGTTGTCGAACACCACATCATCCTGTGGGTTTGGCGAGCATCCTGCAGGCGCACCACCGCTGCTCACCGACCAATGTGCCCCGTCGTTCCAGTTGCCGGTGCCGCCAATCCAGTAGTAGGTTACGGAAGGTGCTACGGTAATTGTCCATCCCGTATTGTTGCCATTGTCCACCACATTTGATGCATTCCAGGAAGCGCCACCCTGAGCTTTGATGTCTTTCAAAGAAACATAATCGAGCGAGTTGGTTCCGCTTGCATCGGTTAACGTGGCTTGGTTTCCTGCCGAAGTAGAGGCAATGTTAATCAAACGGGTACATAGACTTGTCGCGGTAACAGATTGTAAAGTCTGTATTTGGTTGTTTCCAAAAAAGACACTCATTCCATGGTACAACTTTAGGGTATCAATGATGTTGCTTGCATGGAGATATAACTTTGGCACCACCGAGGGGTTGGTGAATTGAAGGCTTGTAAAAGTATGATTATTGAAAACCTCGAAGTTCGGTGAATAGCCCGTATTGCTACTCAGGTAACCGGCATACACATCGCGGAAAACATAAGATGTTTGTTCCATGCGCACATTCTGGTTACCCGAAATATTGAAATAGACATCTCTGAACGTTGTACTGTTATGGCGGACATATATAGTGTAGGTTCCGTTTGTTTGTTTAGCATCGAACACTACATCATAGTAGGCTTTACCACCACCCTCAAAAACAATATGGTTGCCTTCGCCGGCAGGTTGGCGCAATAAGACCACCGCATTGCCCATCGTCAAAGTGGCATTTGTATTGTTCAGTATATACCAACCCCTTTTTACCCGTACTGTATCCGTTCCGGTAAAATCCATGACTTTAATTGCATTTCCATTTGCTTCTAAATAGTCGCCAAAATCAACACTATATCCGCCCGAACTAAAAGTAGCATCATTGATTGTAGTATAGGTAGAGGGCAATACCTTGAAAGCAGCAGCCAAAGTCCACTGTCCGCTTGCGGTATTACCCGGATTGTCAAAAACTGCGCGGTTAATAAAGGTTTTTCCGGACATATTGATGGTATTGCCGGCGGTAGTACCACTAAAATACACGATATTGTTGTGGTTCCAGGTCATCGTGTTGTTCAGTATGATAGATTTTCGCAAAGTCAATGTCCCGGTTAAGTTCCAATCCATAGTTCCTGCAACATTCAGGTCGCCGGTGAGTATTAAAGCCTGACTGCCGTTAAAGTTAGGCCCGCCCGTTACGCCTGCCGTCCAGGTCATGTTCGTAATTGTTGGAGCTATGTCGAGCGTAACCGTTTGGTCTGTGCCTGTAAACGAGTTGTTGTCGAATACTACATGGTCAACATCTACGGGAATACACCCTGCCGGTGCTCCGCCACTTGTGAGCGACCATCGGGCGGTATTACTCCAATTGCCGGCACCTCCTACCCAATAATAAGTTTGCCCTGTCAACGGAGTCATCGTTATTCCGCTATTGCCTCCGTAGTCAAGCGAATTGGTTGCGCTCCAGGTTGCTCCGGTAAATACCATATTGGTAAGTTTAACAAAGTCTATGGCATTTGAGCCGCCGTTTGAGTCGGTAATGGTAGAACCGGATCCACTACTGTAGATATTGACGAATTTGAGGCAAGTGCCGGTAGCCGACAAACCGGTCAGGTTTTGAACTCTGGCATTAGCGATTTGCCAGTTAGTTCCGGCAGGCAGGCTTACCTGCCCGAATGTGTTATTTTGGTCGCAATAAAACATCGGATTCAAACCATTCGAGGTAATGGTGAAATCGCCGAACGTGTTTGTCCCCAAAATATAGTTCCAGTCGGTACTGTTTACTGAGGCATTAATATAATTAATTGTTATATTGCCAAAAGTATTGTTGGTGTCTTCCTTGTAGATGCGTGAGCCGTTATTGATGGTGATGAATACATTGCCATACACCGAGTTGCTGTTGCGGAAACGGATGTTGGTAGCACTATTTGTATTGTATAAATGCCGGATAACTACCGTACCGAAAGTTTTACCGCCTCCATCTATATACATTTCACTCCAGTTTACGGTATGCAGCAACAATACTGCTCCGCCCATAGTGAGGATGGTATTCACATTAGCACTCACCCTGAACTGGTATTGTGCCCGCACGGTATCGGTGCCGGCATAATCGAGGGTGCGAACTGATCCATTATCAACACCATTGAAGTTTTGACCATAATCAACCGATTTTCCGTTAGACCGGAAAATACCGGTGAAATGTTCGGTGGTGCCGGTTGCTTTAAAATTGTCTTGCAGAATCCATTCGCCACCACTCCCGTTAAAACGAACATTGGTGAACGACTTACCTGCTGAGGTAATGGTTTGTCCGGTGGTAACAGCTGTAAAATCTACTCGGCTTGTTTGGTTAAAGGTAACAGCCGAACTGAGCGTAAATGATTTTTTCACCGTCAGGACATTGCTATGGGTGAAGGTACTTGCTCCGTTGATAATAGAGAAGTTTCCATTGACGGTCATGGCAACATTATTGAGGTTGAAATTGAACGGTGCATTATCCATCAGGAAATCTCCCGTTACGGCTATGACCAACCCACTTACCGTGAAGGCAGAAGGTGTCATATTCTGAAAGGTCAGGTTACCGGTAACATTGAGGCCGTTGCCCATGGAATAGCTGCCCGAAGAAATATTTTGAAAAGTCATGTTTCCACCCACGGTTACGGTGTTGTTGGTCGTAAAGGTTCCTCCGGTCAATCCTTGCAGGGTCATATTGCCCGAAACCTGTGTGTTGCCCCCTGTACGGGAAAATGTCGGGGCAGAGTTTTGAATGGTCAAAGCTCCACCTACGGTCATAGTGCCGCCCGATTTAGTAAACGACATATTGACCCCATCAACTAATAAATCGCCGGTGATGAGCAGGTTACCATTTGCATGACTAAAGGTGAACGGTGTCCCCTGTACCGTAAAGTTGCCGGCAATATTGAGGTTATACCCTGCTCCGGTGAAGGTTGGGTTGTTGCTAACACTGTTCCATGAAAAGTCCTTACTAAAAGCTTCCTGATTGAGCGTTACCGATTGTCCTGAAGCCGTAAACGAATTGGCATCGAAAACAACGTTGTCCAAAATACTGGGAACAATGGTATGCTTGATAGTGCCACCCGAAGTGGTCGCCCAATGATTGAGGTCGTTCCAAACACCGGTACCCCCCACCCAATAATAAGTGTTTTGAGAGTATGCCTTATTGATAAATACGAAGGGCAATAAGAATAAAATTAGCCACTTGGCTGACTTTTTAATTAGTTGGAGATTGTGTACTGATAGATTCATGATCCTCAAATTATAGTTAAATAAAAACATTTCTTGTGATTATGGTCTTGACAAGGTGCCGGGTATTTCATCCCAACTAATTGAACCACTTTTTCCATATACTTTTTTTGGCAGTTTCCCAGATATAGAGTTTGCGCCTTTCTTTGTAATAGCCACAAACAATCATGACTTCATATTCACCCGGTAGCAATGCGCTCAAGTCCATAAAAATAGTTCCACCGGAATTAGGGAGGTTATGTGCTGCTTCATATACCACATTGCCCTGATCTGACTTAATGATGACAGCCAACGCATGTTGTATGCTTCCACTGCAATTCAGATAGACCCCACCATCGGGCATAGGCGGGTTGGGAAATAAATCACCGATGATAATTCTGCTGTTGTTTGACATCATGTTTTGCGGGCGTACAGGATTCATAATAAGATTGTGATTGTCGCCGCAAATTTAGATTGCCCAATAGGATACAAAATGGACATATTGGGGGGTCAAAATGGACATTTTTGCCCCAATTCTTAAATATTTGCCCCCTGAACAACTATTTTCTAAGGTTTATACAAGAGAAGTTGGAGTTAAATCAGGCTAAGTCAATGTTTTAAAAAACGCTGTGAAACTCTGCGTCTTACTTTGTGCACTTTGCGATAAAAAAAATTGCAACTCAGGTCAGTTAAGTGCCTGTCCGACAACTAATTCCAAGTGAATAGCACTAAAAGAGCACCTGTTGCATCTTGGAGTTATACGGATTGCCAATTCATTATAGTCTAATCCAATTGTTCTGTATATCCCAAAATCTGGCGTTTTGG
Organism: Sphingobacteriales bacterium; assembly: GCA_016700115.1. Classification (NCBI taxonomy): domain Bacteria; kingdom Pseudomonadati; phylum Bacteroidota; class Sphingobacteriia; order Sphingobacteriales; species Sphingobacteriales bacterium. The sequence continues at coordinate 5,851,273 of CP064999.1, forward strand.
GATAAATGTAATGCAGTAGGCATATTATATTGGTAGAACAGCCGGTACAAGGAATCTCAATGCCGTAGGCATGTAATTTACATAGAACAACATCTTTTACAACCTTTATTACATTCCTACGGAATGATGATTACGGGTTGTTTTTCGTAGCTACCAATATATTATCCCTACGGGATAAGGATAACAAAATTGTTTCAGTTCCAAAAAATATCAACTGCCATTATCTTGAATGGACTATTTTAATATTACAATCCATATTAAAGGCAATTTTTATGATCTTGTATTGAATTTCGGTTTTAGAATTTTAATTCAAGTAACATTTCAATTACTTAGTGTTGTCGGATTAGCTCTTAGTTATTACAGGTTCACATTATTTTTCCCGCAGATAACGCAGATTTTCGCAGAATTTTCAGGGGTGCATTGGGAAATTGTAGGGGTACATTGAGTCATTGCACAGGTGATTTAAAGTATTGCAGAGGTGCATGAAGTCTTTGTGCAGGTGATTTGAAGCTTTGAAGGGGTGCAATAAGTCTTTGCACAGGTGATTTAAAACATTGCAGGGGTGCATTGCGTCTTTGCAAAGGTGATTTAAAGCATTGCAAAGATACATTGCTTCTTTGCACAGGTGATTAAAAGCAATGCAGGGGTGCATGAAGGCTATGTGCAGGTGATTCAAGCCAATGCAGGGGTGCATGAAGTCTTTGCAGGGAAACAAAAATCGCCTGCCATGGGCTTTATTATAAGTTTCCGGATTCTATTACATTCAGAAGAAAATCAGTGATGGATTGAACTATGAAGACTGGCGGAAGGGTAAATGCCAAAACGCTCTTTAAACTGTGCCGAAAAATACTTGATGTCCGAATAGCCAACCGCATACCCCACCTCTTTAATGGTGCTGAATTTACCCTGGTCCAAAAAAACTTTAGCAGTTTGAAGGCGCATTTCTCTGAGATACTGATAGGGAGCAAGCCCCGTTAGTTGTTTAATCCTTCGGTTAAACTGTCGTTGACTCAGATTCAGTTTGTCGGCAGCCCAATCCATATCAAACTGAGGCTCGGCAAGATATTGGGTAAAAACCTTTTCAACTTCTTCCAACCATAAAGCATCCACACTACTGATGATCATTTGCTTCTCCTCCGGCTTTTGGCTGTTTTTATTGGACGGGCTTTTTGCAAACTCCAACCTGTTATTGTAATTATCGAGCAGATTTTTTATCCTGACCTTCAGTTCTTCTTCCTCAAAAGGTTTGGTCAGGTAATCATCTACCCCTATGCGGAGCGCTTTAAGTTTCGACTTCAGGTCTTCGCGGGCAGTCAGCATAATAATGGGAATATGCCGGAAATTGTCGTTACTTTTTATCTTATCCAGCAACTGAAACCCATCCATAACCGGCATCATAATATCAGAAAGTATGAGGTCGGGAATTCTGCCGGACATAAGGATTTCGCAAGCCTCCTGACCATTGGTGGCGGAAATCACCTCATATTGGTCGCTTAGTAAAATGTTCAGATAATTTCGCAGGTCGTTATTGTCTTCCGTGATCAAAATTACCGGTTTAACGGCAATTGATGGATTGTTTCCTTCCGGCAATTGCAGATTACCATTCATTGAATTATTCGTCAAAACGTTGTCCAATTCGTTTGTAGTTGAAGATACAACCAGGTCGGCAGGTGCTTCGTTTTTGGGAAACTGAAAATAAAAAGTACTGCCCCTGCCCCACTCGCTTTCAACCCAAACAGTCCCGCCCATCAATAAAGCTAACTCCTTGCATAAAGAAAGCCCAATCCCGCTTCCGCCCTGTGTCGGAGCATTTTTCAGTTTGGACTGGAAATAGCGCTCAAAAATAAACGGCAGGTCTTCCGGGTGAATACCCGTTCCGTTATCAGAAACAACCACCATCAATTGTTCACCGATATCCTCAACCCTTAAAATTATAGTGCCTCCCTGATCGGTAAATTTGACAGCATTCGACAAAAAATTCAGAATTACCTTTTCCAACATTCCCACATCTGTCAGGATATTGAGTTGTGGGTCAGATAAATTTTCCAACCCAACTTCGATGGATTTACCATGATGGATAGTGCCGAACTGAGCAACTAAGGAATTGATAAACTCATGAAAATTGATGGCCGATTCTTTAACCTCCAAAAACCCCATTTCTAACTTGGATAGGTCTAATATTTCGTTGACCAACCGAAGCAATTGTTTGCCATTCTGATAAACAAAATTTAGCAATTGACGATCCTGAAACTCCAACACTTTACTTTTGAGCAACGTGGCTACAGGCCCGATAATGAGCGAAAGCGGGGTGCGTAACTCATGGCTGACATTGGCAAAAAATCTGGATTTCTGTCTTTCAAGCAATTTGAGTTCTTTTGCCTGTTGTTCAATCGTAACCTTATCCACCAAAATCTGATGCGTTCTTTCCTCGACAATTTTTTCGAGTTCCTGCTTTCGTTTGCGAAGCAATTGTGTCCGTCTTCTATAATATAGATAAGAGGCAAGCCCCAACATAAAGAGGGAAAGCAATAAAAACCAGATTTGAAGGTAAACCGGTTTGACAGCAACCACCTGAAGCGTCAACAAATTATCAGACCATTGTCCGTCCGGAGTCTGTCCTTTAATTTGAAGCCGGTGTTTGCCATAAGGCACGCTGCTGAAATTAACCACATTATCTTTAATAAAATGCCATTGACGGTCCACTCCGTTTAACAGATAGGCATACCGGTTCTTGCTTGTTTCCTCGTAATTGAGCAACATAAATTCCAATCTGAAAAAGCGGTCATCCGGCAACAATGTAATCGTTTTATCCCTTAAAAATGCGGACTTTCTTGTTTCAGAAATTTCCCCATCCTCTGTAAACTGCTGATAATCTGTGATGACTAAGGGCGGATTTATCTCAGATTCTGTTTCAGAAAAGCGATCGGGGTGAAAAAATGTAATCCCGTTTAAACCTCCGAAATATAGCGTTCCGTCTTTTGCTTTAAAATGTGAAACGCGGTTAAATTCATTGTGTGTTATTCCGTCACCGGTCAAAAAAGTTTCAGTACGGGTTGTATTTTTGTTAAAGCGCATGATGCCGTAATCGCTCGGCAACCACAGATTATCGCAGTTGTCATCATAAACCGCATATACTACATTGTTGCTTAGCCCATGAACCGTAGTGAACTGTTCGTAAAATCCGGATGCAGGGCTATATGAGTTTTGTCCGTTGGTAAAAGTGTGTTGCCGGTTCAAAGGTTTCCCCTTGTTCCAGTGTATCAGCCCGGAACCGCTTGTGCCTATCCAAAAAGAGCCGTCCGGGTCCTGATACATATACAAGAGGTTATCAAAAGGGAAATAATATTGGTTCTTCCCACCTGACCAATACCGTTCAAAAATTTTACCGGTCTGCACTTCTAAACCATACAATCCCCCGTCGCTAACTAACCATGTATTGCCGGTACGGTCTTTAAAGAACTGATAAGCAAATGAAACAGCCCCGTTCAGCTTTTCTAAAGGTGGCAACATCACAATCTTTTTGTTCTCTAAAAATCCGATTTCCCCACTATCAATCGAAAACCATATTTTTCCAAACTCATCTTCGTAAAACGTCCAAACACGGTAAAACATCCATTTAGTATCGGGATCCGATATTTTAAACAGTTCGTACTCCAGTGTAACAGGGTTAAACTGAACTATCTGATTTTCGCTTTGATAATATAAAAACCCTTTGCTGTCTTTAAACAGGGCTATAAAATAATTGCCGACCGGCAATTTGTCCTGAATCTCCTCAGAATGATTGACCATCGCTGCTTTGCCCGTTCTCCCGTCTATTTTCCAGAAGTTAAATCTGTTGTCCTGAACAACCCATAAATTTTCAGCATCATCCTGAACAATAGCGCGCATAGCCATTCTGTCGTTGCCTTCCGTATAAAGCAGTTTTGAAAAGTGGTTGGGTTTCAGTGTTATCAGATAAAAGCCGAACTGAGTGCCTAACCACAATCTGCCGCTCCGGTCTTGAAAAATGTCATTTACATAAGTAATGCCATCAAACTTATTTCCTGTTACAAGGGTATTTGAATTGTTGGATGGAATTCCCATAAAGCCCGCCCCCCCTTTATTATCTCCGGTACTCACCCACCAAAAGTTATGGGCCTTCAACACATTGTTATAGTAATCCCAGGAACGGGTATTGAGGGAGTAGCCGGTAAATAATTGCTCCGTTTCGGGGTCTTTAGTTCGCCTTCCATCAGGCATAATCTTGTAAAATTGGTTGGCCTTTCCACTTTGAGCTATAATATATTTGCAGTTTCCAAACGCGTCCATATCAATAATAGCCGAAAAGTCATAATCTTCATGCTTAAAACGTCTTAGTTCTTCGCCTTTTTCGTTGAAGGCATAGATGGTGGTCGAGCCTCCGTCCTCAGGAGATCCGGTAAACGGGATATTCAAAACCAACCAAATTAACCCTGAAGGCGAGCTGCTTAATGTCATCCCCTTTTTAGCCACTTCAATACAAAGTGGCATAGTTTTGAAACTGCCGTCATAAATGATTAACTCGCTGTATTGTGTTAAAAAAAGTAGGTGTCCGGCAGCATTGCGACAAAAGCTCAAAACATCTTTCGGAGCAAAGGGTGCTGTTTTTCCAAATACTTGTTCGAATGGTTCCGCCTTTTCTCTGACAGGGTCAAAAATGTCAATGTTTTTAATAGCTCCGAATGAGTGATGTTCTGTCGAAATCAACCACATCCGGCCATCTGCCCCCTCAATGATATTGGTGATATCGTTTGCCTGAAGTCCGCTTGTTTCTTTGGTGTACCATTTAAAATTCAACCCGTCAAACCGGTTTAATCCGTATTTGGTGCCCAACCAAATCATATTCTGCCGATCCTGATACACACTTTGTACATCGCGGTGCGACAAGCCATCTTCTATGCTAAAATGTCTGATTTGCACAAGGTATTCCCTGGCACTTAGGTGCACGGCAAATGTTAACCAAAGAATCAAGGTCAAAACCCTTATGCTATAGGGGTTAAAATTGGGAAATTGCATTCAGACAGGTTAGTTTTTATCTCAGACATTTCATCTGCAAAAATGCTTCTCTTCTTTGTAAAAGTTAAGCACCAAAACAGAACGGTTCTTAATTTTTCGCAAAAAAAAACAACAAATATTTGTTTTTTTGAGTTTATTGTTCTGCCAAATAACTTATAAGTATCTGACCTATCAAATAATTTACACTAAAATTACAATTTACGGGCCAAAGAGAGAGCATGTTGCAACCGGCTAAAAATCAGAAATAACCGGAAGCTGAAAACAAAGGAACTTCCATTAATCCAATAGTCCGAAATGAGCGGTAAAATGCCTTAAAAACTGAGGTTCTTTGGTAATTTTTAACCCCCTGACCTGTTGTCTGTTTGCCAGAATTTCATCAAACACCTCTATCACATAATCTATATGCGATTGTGTATAAACTCTTCGTGGAATCGCAAGCCTGACCAATTCCATGGGGGCGGGTATTAAATTTCCCCGTTCATCGTATTTGCCAAACATAACCGAGCCTATTTCAACACTGCGGATGCCGCCAATCCGGTACAGTTCGCAGACCAACGCCTGCCCCGGATATTGGTGAACCGGAATATGGTGATAGAGCTTTTTAGCATCCACATATACGGCATGACCTCCGACAGGATATATGATAGGCACGCCTTTCTGAAGAATCTGTTCTCCCAAATACTGTGTACTTGTTATCCGGTATTTCAGATAATCAGGCTCAAATACTTCTTCCAATCCAACAGCTACTGCTTCCATGTCGCGCCCCGACAAACCGCCGTAGGTGGTAAACCCCTCGGTAATGATAAGCAACTGCATACAGGCATCGGATAGCTCATTGTTTCTCAGTGCCAGAAATCCGCCCATGTTCACCAATCCGTCTTTTTTTGCACTCATTACCGCCGCATCGGCCAATGAAAACATCTCTTGCGCAATTTCGCGGTAGGTTTTTTGGGCATACCCCGTTTCGTTTTTATGAATAAAGTAGCTGTTTTCTGCAATCCGGCAGCAGTCTAAAATAAACAGGATATTGTATTGTCTGCACAATTGATGGACTTGTCGCGTGTTTTCCATGCTTACCGGTTGGCCGCCGCCGCTGTTGTTGGTTACGGTTAATATGACCCCGGCAACATTTTCGGCTCCAACTTTTTCAATCTGCTTCGCCAGTTCACTTACATCTAAATTCCCTTTAAACGGAAAGGGGGAGTTATAATCTCTGGCTTCCGGAACCGGAATATCAATAGCTGTTGCCCCGCTGTATTCGATATTGGCACGGGTGGTATCGAAATGAGTATTGCTGAAAAAGTATTTACCCTTGCCGCCGATATAGGTGTATAAAATTCTTTCCGCAGCCCGTCCTTGATGGGTGGGTAAAATATGCGGCATTCCGGTAAGTTTGTGTACGGCTTTTTCAAATCGTTTCCAGCTACGGGCACCTGCATAAGACTCATCGGCACGCATCATAGCCGCCCATTGATTGCTGCTCATGGCCGAAGTGCCGCTATCTGTCAGCAAGTCTATGATGACATGTCGCGATTTGAGGAGAAACGGGTTATAATGGGCATCTTTCAGATACTGCTCCCGCTGCTCCTGGGTGCTCATCGTAATCGGCTCAACTGTTTTAATCCGAAACGGTTCAATAATGGTTTTAAATTCCATGTATTAAATGATTTAACCGCAATATTACGGAGATTAACAGAGCTTATCAATTTGATTTGAACGATTTGTCCTGGATTTAAAAACAAAAATCCCCCTGAACCCGAAATAATCCTAAGTACAGGGGGATTTAACCATTAACCATTAAAAATTACCTCACCACCATCAGCTTAATCCGCTGAATTTGTCCGTTGGCAGGATGCAATACTGCATAATACAGGCCGGGCGTTAAAAGGCTCAGGTCTAACTCGAAATCGTAGTTGGTAAGTGCTTCCGTCTGCCCGTTGAACAGCGTTGCAACTTCTTTGCCTTCGGTGTTAAATACCGACAACGAAACATGTTCGGCTTCAACGGAGGTAAAGGCAATGGTAGTCAGTCCTCCGGTCGGGTTGGGATAGGCGGTCAGTTCTTGCACCATTTCCTCGCCGATCAAATCTGATTTACAAGCACTGACTGCTATCACTTTACTTGCCGTTGACTTGCAGCCGTTGCTTGCCGTAACGGTTACGGTATAGGTTCCTCCCATTGGCAGCGTTGCTCCGATACGGACAAATGCTGCCGTGTTGGCGGTCGGTCCATCGGGGAAGCTCCATAAATAGGAGGTACCTCCCGAAGCAGACTGAGAAAGGTTTGCTCCTACGCAGACCGACGACATTCCGGTAATCACCGCATTGGGCGATGCTAACACGGTAACGCTCTTGCTTGCTGTATTTGTACAACCAGCGGCATTGGTAACCGTTACTTTGTAAACCCCTGCCATAGCAGTGGTAGCACCGGGGCGTTCCATCGTTGCGCCGGTGTCGGTAAATCCGCCCGGACCGCTCCAGGCGTAGCTAACCCCTCCTGTTGCCGTAAAGGTAATGGTGGTTCCACTGCAAACGCTGGTTGCACCTGTAATGGTGATAACCGGTTTTGCATTGACCGTTACCAGCACACTTGCCGTTGATTTACATCCGCCTGTTCCTGTTACGGTAACGGTATATGTTCCGCTCATAGCCACAGTCGCATTGGCACGGCTGATATTGGCAGAGGTGGAACTAAAGCCCGGCCCGCTCCAAACGTAGGATGTTCCGCCCGATGCACTTAATATCAGCGTGCTACCCACACAGATATTGGTATTGCCCGTAATCACCGCATTGGGCAACGGATATACCGTGATGTTGCGGCTGTTGGAGGCCGTGCATCCTCCTGCGTTAGTTACCGTAACTACATATACTCCCGACATGGCAGGTGTTGAGTTGGGAATTGACAATACATTGCCCGTTGCACTATACCCGCCCGGGCCGCTCCATTGATACGACACACCGCCCGATGCCGTCAGGGTAATCGTTGTGCCTGCACAATAGGTCAGCGTTCCCGTAATATTGGCAGATACCGTTGAGGTGGTTACACTCACCGTAACTGCTTTGATGCCCGTACATCCGTTGGCATCGGTTACCGTTACAGAATAGCTGCCCCCGGTTCCGGCTGCCGCCGTGCGGGTCATGTTTGCTCCGTTAAACGTAAAGCCGCCCGGCCCGCTCCATTGATAGGTTACCCCACCAGTTGCCGTCAGGTTGATGATGCTGCCGGTGCATACTGCCGTCGCTCCGGTAATGGTAATCACCGGTGCCGCATTGACCGTTACATTCATACTTGCCGTACCGATACACCCGTTGGCATTGGTTACTGTTACGGTATAAACCCCACTCATCGGTGCAGTTGCATTGACCCGCGTTAAAACAGCACCACTGTTGGTATAGCCTCCCGGTCCGCTCCATTGATAGAAATTGCCCCCTGTTGCGGTCAGCATGATTGTATTGCCGATGCAGAGGTTATTCACCCCTGTGATACCTGCCACCGGATTGGTATTTACCGTAATCAGGGTCGTTATGATGGTTTCAATGCATCCATTTCCGGCACTGATTGTAACCGTGTATAGACCTGTCATGTCTGTCGTGGCATTTGGGCGATTCAGGATTGCTCCTGTTGCCGTATATCCGTTTGGTCCGCTCCACTGATAGTTCGTTCCGCCATTGGCTGTCGTGCTGATGGTTTCTCCTTCGCAAATACTGCTGGTAATACCGGATACATAGCCAATCGTTTCATTGCCTTCGTTGATTGTCAGGTCGAGTATTTCAGTCGTACAACCCACCGTATGGGTATAAATACCCGTCTCGGTATAGGTCTGCCCGTTTACCGGCCAGGTATAACTAACGCACGCAAACATATAGGTCGTATTCGTGGTGTTGCCTCCGTTCGCGATGGTTAAATCCAGGGTTTCCGTATGACAACCGACTAAGTGATGATAAAGCCCCGTTGCAGTATAGGTCAGACCCGTTATCGGCCAGAAAAAACTGTTACAGGTACTTACGGTCGTTACATTGAAAGTGGTTGGTATTACCGTTACTACCACACTTGCAGTATTCACACATCCGTTGCCGTTGGTAACGGTTACCGTATAGGTGCCGCTTGTGGTAAACGAATTTAACGCCTGATTGGGCGTGTTGCCGCCACTCCACTGATAGCTTGTCCCTCCGCTTGCCGTCAGAGTAACGATGCTGCATCCGGTAGGTGTTCCGTAAATCGCTGGAGCAACCGGATTGGGCACTGTTACCGTAAACGAACAAGTTCCAATATTGCCCACTGCATCAGTTGCCGTAACCGTTACGGTGGTGGTGCCAATGCCAAAAGTACTGCCCGATGCCGGGTTAGCTGTCGAGGTCGCTCCGCAATCGTCCGATGGAGCAGGAAGGGTGAAATTAACGGTAGCAAAACACTGTCCGGTATCAACCCCTTGAATGATATTGGCCGGACAATTGGCAACAGGAGGCGCGGTTCCGTTGATGGTAACTGTAAACGAGCAGGAAGAACTGTTGTTGGAGGCATCGGTTGCCGTAACTGTTACGGTGGAGGTGCCAAGACCAAAACTGCTGCCCGATGCAGGATTGGCAACCTGAACAACAGAACAGTTGTCGCTTGCCGGTGGAAGCGTAAAGCTAACCGCCGTGTTGCAAACTCCGGTACCTACTGTTTGCGTGATACTTGCCGGACATTGTGCAACCGGAGTTTGGTTGTCGGTAACTGTAACGGTAAAGCTGCAGGTTCCGGTATTGTTTGCCGCATCCGATGCGGTTATCTGAACGGTAGTTGTTCCCACTGCAAAATTGCTGCCCGATGGGATGTTCGAAAACTCAGAAGGGTTACCCGTGCAGTTATCACTTGCAGGGGGAATGGTAAAGGTAATTGGTGCAAAACATTGTCCCGGACTTGCCGGTTGTGAAATGTTTGACGGACACACCGCTAACGGAGGTGTTACATCGTTGACCGTAACCGTAAACGAACAACTCGTGCTGTTGCCTGCTCCGTCTGTTGCTATTAGGACTACTGTGGTCGTTCCGACAACAAAAGAGCTGCCCGGCAAATGCGTGCTCACTAAGGTTGCACCCGTACAATTGTCGGTCGGTGTAGGAAGGGTAAATGGCACTGATGCCTCACAGGTTGAAGGATTGCTCGCCTGAACAATGTTGGACGGACAGCTTAGACCGGGCGCATCATTGTCGTTCACCGTAAACGTAACCGTACATCCCGCAGTATTTCCCGAAGCATCTGTTACGGTCAAAGAAACAGGAATAGTACTTCCATGCGAGACACCGGTATATACTCCTGCTGCAATGCTTTGCGTAACAGCAGGTACCGCCAATCCGCAGTTATCAGAAGGAATGACCAATGGCACTAAATTGGGTATGACTACCTCACAGTTATTGTTGCCCGTCGTGTTCAGTGTCAAAGGAGGTGTCGGACAGGTAAAGGTTGGTGGCTGATTGTCGGTAACCGACACCGTAAACGAGCAGGTAGTTGCCAGGTTGCCCGAAGCATCCACTCCGCTATACGTTACAGTCGTTACACCCGGATTGAACGACACATTGTTGATGTTTGCCCCGTCGGAAATGCCCGAATTAGAGCTTGTTGTTGCGCCGCTAAGACCAAAGCCCCAGGTAACTCCCGGACAATTATCATAAATCGGGTCAACCAGCGTAAAGGTGGCATTACAAGAATTAGGAGCAGTATTGAACACCTGATTGGACGGACAGGTCAAGGTCGGTGCCTGAATATCTAATACCGTTACCGTAAACCATACTGTCATCGCCAGGTTCGAGGCTTCATCAATCCCGTTCAGGGTAACGTTGGTAATCCCTTTGTTAAACGAGATCACATTGCTGTTGCTGCCATCGGCTATGCCGGAGGAAGCACCAAAAGTAGCACCGCTCAGGGTATAACTCCAGGTGGCCACGCAGTTGTCGGTCAACGGATCTATGATGGTGTAGTTGGCAGCACAGGTATTCAGAATGGTATTCAACACCTGATCGCCCGGATTGGCAAGCGTGGGTGCATCGTCGTCGTTCACCGTAATCACCACCGTACAGGTTGTTGTATTAGCCGGACTTGCACTGTCGGTAGCGGAGTATTGAACGGTAATCGTTGCCCCGTGATAGACCCCCGTATTATAAGCCCCTGCGGGAATGGTTTGCGCCTCGACAATACTACCCGAAGCCGTGCAGTTGTCGGTAGGACTAAGCATCGCCACATAGTTGGGAATGGTAATTTCGCAGCTTGACCCGGCATTCGTGTTGATAACAGTCGTTGCCGATGGACAGGTAACCACCGGAGCATCGTCGTCATTCACCGTAAAGGTAATCGTACAAGTAGTCGTATTAGCAGGTGTTGCTGCATCCGTAACCGTAACGACAACAGGAATGGTATTGCCATCCGATACGCCACTATAAGCCCCAGCAGGGATGCTTTGAGTAACCGGAACAGCCGCCAATCCACAGTTGTCGGCAGCATCGGAAACCATCGCCACCAAATCGGGTATGCTTACTTCGCAACTACCGTTGCCGGTGGTATTTAACACTAATGTTGGCGTGGGACAGGTAAAAGTCGGCGCATCGTCATCGTTTACGGTAATCGTAACGGTGCAAGTGGTGGTTTTGGGCACGGTTGCCCCATCGGTTGCCGTATAGTTCACCACCACAGTCGCTCCATCGCCACTGACGTTATATGCCCCTGCCGGAATAGTTTGTGCTTCCACAATGCTGCCCGAAGCAGTGCAGTTGTCCGTAGGGCTTAACAGGGCTGCATAGTTGGGAATGGTGATTTGACAACTCGCGCCCGCATTGGTATTGATGGTGGTCGTTGTAGCAGGGCAGGTTACGCTGGGGGGCTGATTGTCAACAACGGTTACGGTTTGGCTGCAAGTGGCGGTAATGCCGGCTGCATCGGTTGCCGTCCAAACTACGGTCGTGTTGCCAACGGGATAAGTGGTGGGGGCGTTGTTGGTTAAACTGCCAAATACACCACCTACCCAGTTAGAAGTTGCTCCCGTTAGTGCAAAATTATTCAATGTGCCTGTACGGCTGTTGCCCGAAGCATCAATAGCAGTATTGATACCTGCATTTGCTCCTCCTGCGGTTCCCTGATTAAGATGATAAACTGCTAACAAGCCCGGTTGTGCGTTTAGTTCAGCATTCATATTCGCAGAAATTTCGACTGCTGTTCGTGTAACATTCCATATCCGGATTTCATCTAACTTACCATTAAAATAAGGATCGGCATACTGTGATCTTCCTATCCAGTTGTTTACCGTACCTCCTACAATTGATGGGGTATAGGTGAAGGAAATATTGGTTGCCACTAAAATGCCGTTGATATACATTCTGGCAACGCCGCCTCCTAATGTAACTGCTATATGCTGCCAGGTATTTAAGGTTAATGGGCTGGGTGCGGAAATTATTTGCTCACCAACACCATAATTAATGGCAAAACGCGGTCGGCCTGCACCATCATAAGAGGTTGTGAAGAAAATATTAACACCCGGAGCATTCCCAAAATCAAGAATTCGTTGCCATCCGCTGTTTGATCTCGGGTAAACCCAAGTTTCATAAGTGAAGTTTGTAACAGTTGACAGATTGGCTGTGAACGAAATGTAATCATTCGAGCCATCAAAATCCAGAGCATTGCCATATATCGTACAATTATCGCTCACCGTTGGCGCCGTCAATGTGGTTGTGCCTGTACAAAGTCCGGGAGTGTTGTTGATGGTAACAGTTCCGGCGCAGGTAATAGTGGGCTGCTCGTTGTCGGTTACGGTAATGGTAAAAGAGCAGGTGGTGGCAGTGTTGTTTGCCCCATCGGTAGCGCTTAGTGTAACAGTGGTAACCCCTTTTTGGAAGGTAATGATTGAGCTGGCACTGCCGTTGGCTATTCCCGAAACATTGGCAGGATTACCATTGGAATTCCCCGAAAAAACAGCACTCCATGTGCCACCCGTGCAATCATCCGACATAGGGTTGAGTATGGTGTAACCGCCGGTACAATCGCCAGTACCATTGCTGTCAGTAGTAACCGCTTGATTGATAGGGCAGACCAAGGTTGGAGGTGTCGTATCTGATGAATTAGATATGGCAATACTCGCCGTTGCCGTACAACCGCCCGTTCCGGTTACGGTTACCGTATAAGTTCCGGCAACAGCAAAGCTATTGGCAGCCGTTGAAGGAGTTGCGCCGCCACTCCAGGCATAGCTTGTGCCGCCGGTGGCGGTAACGTTGATGGCAGTAATAGTGCAGGTAAGTCCTGTTGTGCCGGTGTTGTTGGTGATGCCGGCAGAAACCGGTGTACATACTCCCGGCACCGTAGTTACGCTACTTGTGGGGCTTGCTATATTATTGTCTATTATGCATGCGCAACGGGTGAGTACCGTTATGGGGGTGGTTTGATTGTAGGTGGGCAGCGTGGTAGTCCAACTGCTTCCGCCATTGGTAGAGTATTGCAGGATAGAACCGGCGGGGCAGGCAGTAGCCGGCGGGGCTATAACGCCACCGCTAAGGGTACAGCCGGCGCAGGTACTTTGACTGCTCACTATGGCGGCGGGGGCTGCTGCGGTTAAAGTGACGCAAACTCCTCCTTCATAAGCACCCAAGTCCACTGTCGTATTTTGTATGCGGGCTGCGCCTATGATATCAGTGGTAATGCCGGAGGGAATGAGGCTGTTATCACCCGTATCAATGGCGGGGCTGCTGCTTAGCAGGCGGATGCCGTCATCGGCAGTGCGGTGTATATTATCAGCGCCATCGGGGTCGGCGGCATTTACAAAGATGGGGTCGGCATTGCCGTTAGTATTCGGGCAGTTGGTACAGCTTCCATAACCGTCTTGTACTATGGAGTTGTTAACGGTGGGCGTGCCACCAATTCCACTGTTATTATCCCAAATGATACAGTTATTGACTATGGTGGCAGTTGATGTAGCATGTATACCGCCTGCGCTTGTGGGAGCTAAGTTGTCGGTAAAGGTGCAATTGCTAATGTTTGCAACACCGGTATGCATACCACCTCCGGTACTGGCTCTGTTTTCAACAAAAGCGCAGTTGCTAACTACGGGGAGGGCGGTAGAAAAGCTTCGTATTCCGGCACCGTTAGCAGCCCCGTTATTATAGAAAGTGCAATGACTGATGGTGGGAGACGAGGATAATTCAATAGATATTCCACCCCCACCAATACCCCTATTATCAATAAAAGAGCAGTTGCTGATGGTAGGCGATGAATCACGGCTTCGTATTCCGCCGCCGTTATCCCCATAATTAAGGGTAAAAGTGCAGTAACTGATGGCAGGTGCGGACGAACTGATATTATACATGCCACCGCCACCTTGTGTGCTTAAGGGGGCATCATTACCGGTAAAGGTAACATTGGTAATGGTGGGAGAGGAGGCATGGTTATACATTCCAGCGCCTGAATGCCGCGAAATACTTACCCCTTCTACCGATATACTACTGTTGATTTCTGCATGTCCCCCACTTACTGTAAAACCGTCTAATATAGTGGTAGCAGCATCAGATACAGAGAGTACTACATGATAGGCGTTTTCGGTATTGCCGGTGATGCTTAGTAAGATGTTTGTACCGCTAATTACATCGTCATTATTAAAATCGCCGCTGAGTATGGTAGGGTTGGCGGTGATGTTGCGTGTGCCACCGCCGTTGGGGAAACCGCCATATAAGGCTACACCATCGGGCAGGTGAAAGGTAACATCACGGACATCATCAGTGGTCATTTCAAAACCACTACTATACGGTTTTTTGGTTGGCTTGTAGGTACCGGCTGCTACATTGATGGTATTGAATACTGCGGAGCAATGTGCCAAAGCCAATGCTTCATCTAAGGTTTTAAAGGCGGTAGCCCACGAGTAACCGTTGCCGCTTGAGGCTATAGATGCATCTACATATAATGTGCTTCCTACCGAAGCAATAACCGTGTAACCGTAGTTGCTGCCGCCATTGTTGTCAATATTTAAGGTACTCATATCGTGTGCTATCTGTCCATGTGAAGTTACACTTGCATTGATGTTTGCCAGGGTTCTGTTGCTGGAATACACATAATAACTCACCACACTTGATTCAGGTAGAGCAGGTATGGTAGCGATGCCCAGTGTGCCGCTAAAAGTAGCTTGCACTATGGTAGAAGTAGCATAAGCATCGGTAGTATATCGCACAAATACGTTCTCGCCCGATGTGAGATTGGCAGAAAGGGCGATACTAATCAACACCGACTGATTGGCGGCAGGTGTTGCCAAACATCGGGTAACTGAGGTGATGCTTTTAGGATTGTAAGTGGTTTCTAATACCGCCATATACAGGTTATCAGGAGCAGTTTTGTCTTCTATATTAAAGGTATAATAGCGTCCGCTAACAGTAGTAGCTAAAGTGCCGGAACTGCCGCCGTTGCTGCTGTTGAATAAAGCTGAGCCGGTACCGCCTACGGGGGGTATGACCGAATTAAAAGCTACGGCACCTGTGCCTGATGCGTAAGGTCGCCACACATTGCCCGGATAGCTGCAAGTTTCCGGAAACTCCCACGTAACACCGGATGAACTTACGTTAGCTTGTATGCGAGCCTGACGAAACGCACCTAAATCTGTAAGGGTGGTGCAGGTAAAGGGACTTCCATTGAGGTTGTTGGTGCCTACTGCTCCGGGTTGTGCTTCTGTTTCATTAGAAAAACTAAAAAAAAGGCTACATAAAGCCATGGCATAAAATACACTTTTTATTATAGTACTACTCCTGTTCATATTTTGGTATTAATTGAATAAAAAGATAAAACATGTAAAATTTGAGGAAATTAAAAGAATGGATGGGCAAGAACAAAATAGATTATATCTATAAAAGCGTTTAAGTTGATTAGCTTTTAAGTTTGAGTGTAAAAAGACGGGTGCAAAAATATAAAAATTTCATTCCAAATGATTGTTAATACAGAAATGAAAAACAATTTAGCCTTGATTTAGTAATTGTGTTATTAATTTTATCTTTGTCATTTTAAAACCGAGTCATAGTTATGTCAAAGGCACTATATATACCTGTAAAAGAGAGTTTTGAGGAAATAAGGAAACTACTTCGTCAGTCACCTGCGATGATTCGTTTACGACTGTTGATGTTGATAGAGATGAAGAAGGTCGGAGAAAAAGGTATTACGAAGCAGCAGTTAATGGAACGAGTAGGGGTATGGGGTCAAAGTATTAACACATGGCGTAAAAATTATAGAACAGGGGGAATAGAAGCCTTGCTTCACAATGGCAGAAAAGGAAAAACAGGCAGACACTCGGTGTTTACGCAAGAAGAACAAGATAGAATAGAAGAGAAGTTAAAGGATCCCAATAATGGTTTGGCGGGGTATATAGAGTTGCAGCAATGGGTAGAGCAGGAATTTAAAAAGGAAGTTAAGTATAACACGCTACTAAAATATGCGGGCAGGAAATTTGGCAGCAAAGTGAAGGCAGCACGCAAAAGTCATGTGAAAAAGGATGCGGAGGCTGTAGTTTTTTTCCTGACTTTGACAGTTAAATTTCACAAACCATTGATAATCAGCGAGTTAAGTTTCCTAAAAATGGCATAGTTGCCACTACAAAACGGGTTATTTAGTTCGCTGGAGCTAAGTCTTTGAACGGAGGGATACGAAATGCCGAAAGGATTTTGTTGGTTAATGCTGTGTCAGCACCTTTCAGCAAGTACTTTTTATCATCAATTGTTAGTTCAGACAATTGCATTTGATTGAGTTCTTCTTTAATACTGCATGGACTTAAGTTGATGTTTGCAAACTTTAGGGTTAGTTCCACCGTCCGTTCGAGCATGAATGCTAAAAAACAGGTCATGAAATGTCCTTTTATCCTTTTGGGTGTCCAATGAAAAATTGGTCGAGTGGATAGGGTGGTCTTCAATACCCGGAAACTTTCTTCTATTTTCCATAATTGATGGTAGTTTGCCAAGACTTCTTCGTTCGTCATATCCGTTTTACTATACTGTATGCCGTAGTAACCATCCCATTTTGCATCTTCATCTATTCGTTCTTGGTCTATTTCAGCAGCTTTTGTATTGGTACTCTCCGCCATTTTCAGGAATCGGTTAGCCCCTTTTTGTTTTGCAAGTCCGCTCCGTTGTCTAATTTGACTTTTGCTTTTTGTATTTGTCTTTCCCTGTCTCTTGCGTCTTTGGCTGCCCTTTTGGCACTCCAAGTAATTAGGAGTTTATCTTGCAATTTTTGTTTCTTTTTATTGGCATCGCTGTAGGTTGTTTCGTAATCCAACACTTTCCAGCTAAATGTTACTTCACCCGTATCCTCGCACACAGTCTTTGTCTCCATATCATTGGTTGCCAAAATCTTTTGTACCAACTTTTGGGGCATCGATTTTAAGCGGGCACTAACAATGTAGTCATAACCCGCTTGACGTATTAAATGAAAATTTTCTTTCGAGTTGAGACCTTTGTCGGCTACTACAATGACTTTTCTTATATTAAACTGCTTTTCTAACATTTTCAGCGCATCTACCATCGTCTGACCATCAAAAGTATTACCCGGAAAAAGATCGTAGCCTATCGGTCTGCCTGTGCTATCTATAAATAAGCCCATCACCACTTGTACTTCATTAAACTTTCCAGCTTTGCTAAACCCAAATTCGCGTAAAGCATCTGCTCTGTTTGTCTCAAAGTGATAATTCGTTACATCATAAAAGCAACTTCGATGGGCTTAGCATAAACGCCTTTTTTATGGTAAAACAGTTGTGTCTCAATTGCCTGCTTTTTATCACAAAAAATCTAAACTTCGGTAAATTTCTTGCAACCCAATTATGTTTCCTAGCCCATAAAACAATTTCTGATCTTTAAATGCTTGATGTTTTGATTTGCTTTTCAACAGACGATGAAGCACACAATAGAAAATCACCTCTTCTATATCGAACTTTATCCTTGTTCCCTTAGCACATTTTTTGATAATTTCTCCGATGCCAAGTTGCTCCCATACTTTTTTATAGACCAAATGACCATAACAGAAGCGTGCAGTTTCCTGCAAATTCTCTGCCCCAATGCAAGGCGTGTTATTCAATGACAGCAATTTCTGCCCAACTGATAGTAGGAATCCTGAATCACGCAACTGGTCAAGGCGACCAAAGTTGGCAATTACCTTGTGCTTGGTAGTCTTTCCTTCACGAAAAGATTCCACTAACTGAATATACGTATGGTTTTTAGATTTAGTGGCTTTTACAAACATACCGCAAATGTAAGCATATTGTCTTAAAAACAATAGCCTAAGAAAAAAAGTTGCCACTACAATTGCGGTTTTTTATTTCTTATTATCATTGATTATTAACGGGTTATCTCATTTAACTGTCAAAGTCAGGAGCAATGGGTAGAGCAGGAATTTAAAAAGGAAGTTAAGTATAACACGCTACTAAAATATGCGGGCAGGAAATTTGGCAGCAAAGTGAAGGCAGCACGCAAAAGTCATGTGAAAAAGGATGCGGAGGCTGTAGTTTTTTTTAAAAAACTTTAGTTCAAAAATAGCGGAAATAGCGTTGTCTGTTCCGCCATGCTATGACAGCATAAATTTATACTTTCAGGACGAGAGCCGCTTTGGTCTGCATACCAGGCACGGGAGGGGATTGACCGCCAAAGGCATACAGCCGGTTTGCAATTTCCAGCAGGTGTTTCAATACACTTATCTTTTCGGAGCATTTTCTCCCGTAACCAGGGATCAGTTTCAGTTGGAAATGCCTTGTTGCAGTGCAAATACCTTTCAGGTGTTTCTCCATGAATTTTCCCTTCAAACTCCTGCTGAATACAAAATCATTGTTTTAGACAACGGGGCTTTCCACAAGGCAAAAAAGCTCAAAATACCCGAAAATATTTTTCTTGTCTTTCTGCCTCCTTACAGTCCCGAACTCAATCCAGCTGAAAAAATATGGCACCACATCAAAAGAAAGTTCACCAACAAACACTTCACAAGCCTTGAACTAATCAGCAACTTCTTTACTGAAACAATAAATAACATTACACCGGATATGGTAAAATCTATCTGTAGTTACCAATATATCTGCTTAAATACCTTTTGGGCTGTTTAAAATGTCATTTTCGTATAATAACAAAAACTGTTTTAAAACCAGCTTTATGTGAGAAACCATTCTTTTGCCATTTATATGAAGAAACAAAAAATCCCCCATACTTTAGATAAAACTAAGTACGGGGGATTTTCTCTTTAGCTCACGGTCAATCAGCCATTATCTCACTACCATCAGTCGGAGATGCTGTGCCGCTCCATCTGAACGGCGCAAGACTGCATAATAGGTTCCCGATGGCAAATGACTCATATCTAACTCAAAGGAGTATGGCGTTTCAGCCTCGGTCATATCGTCAAACAAAACCGCTACCTCCCTGCCGTCTATAGCAAAAACAGATAAGTGCATAAGCTCGGCCTTGAGGGCAGTAAAGGTAATCGTTGTCTGATTGTTGGTCGGATTGGGATAGGCAAACAAGGTTTCAAAGGCTATTGCATCCTCGCCGTTTTTGCAGGCAGAAACCGTTACAACCACACTTGCCGTAGATTTACACCCGCCGCTTCCGGTTACGGTTACGGTATAGGTACCCGACATTGCTGTTGTTGCTCCGGTTCTCAACACACTATTACCTATACGGGTATATCCGCCCGGACCGCTCCAGTTGTAAGAATTACCACCGGATGCCAGCAAGGAAATCGTTCCTCCCACACAGACATTCAGATTACCCGTGATGACAGCGTTGGGGGCTGCGATAATTGAGGCATTTCGGGTTGCAGTGGCAATACAACCGGTATTTAGTGTTACGGTTACTTTATATTGACCGGCTACGGGTGGTGCGCTGATAGCGGCGGTAGTGGCGGTAAATCCGCCCGGTCCTGACCAGTTATAGGCAACTCCGGCTGTAGTTGCGGTAAACACCACGTTGGCATTAGAACAGAAGTTCGTTGTCGTAGTGGTCGGGGTAACAGCGGCATTAGTGGGTGCGCTGACCGATACACTTCTTGCAGCAGTTGCCGTACATCCTCCGGCATTGGTAACAGTTACTTTATATTGTCCTGTCATCGTTGTATTGGCATTGGTTCGGGTCATTGACGGACCACCTGTGGCTGTAAATCCGTTGGGGCCGCTCCACAAATAAGAAGTAGCTCCGGCAGGGGCAGTGATGGTTATGGTACCTCCCGAACAAATTGTGGAGGTTCCGGTTAAGGTGGCCGATGGATTGGGGTGTACGGTAACCGTGATGTTCGCAGTTCCGGTACATCCTAATGCGTTGCTGACCGTTACCGAATATACACCCGACATAGTAGTGTTGGCATTAGTACGCAAAATGCTGTGACCGGTAGAGCTAAAGCCGCCCGGCCCGCTCCATTGATAGGTGTTTCCACCCGATGCTATCAGGTTGATGGATCCGCCGACACAAACATTGGTTGTTCCGGTTACAATGGCAGTCGTAGAACTGACCGTTACTTCCCGGGTTGCAGTGATGACACAACCATTGGCATTGGTTACAAAAACTGTATATATACCTGACATACCGGCCGTAGCGTTCAGGCGTGTAAAAGATGCACCGCTGCTTACAAACCCATCCGGACCTAACCATGAATAAGAAACAGCGCCAACTGCAGATGCAGTAAGGCTGATGCTTCCGCCAATACAGGTATTGGTATTTCCTGTAACATTTACGGTAAAGCCGCTACCCGATATAGAAACCGTTACAGATGTTTCTGCCGAACAACCTATATTGTCTGATACCGTAACCGAATAAGTTCCCACCATAGTAGCATCAAAATTGGTTCTTACCAAAGTGGCTCCGGTTGAAGAATAGCCGTTTGGACCACTCCAGGAATAAGTCGTTCCGCCTGTTGCCACCAAAGTCAAATCATCGTCCTGGCATACAACAAAGTTCCCTGTTATTTGAGCATCGGGTGCTGTATTCACCAATACCTCCACTTCATATTCTGAAGTACATCCATTTTCATTTGAAACAGTTACCGTATAAGTTCCTGACATAGAAGCCTCAGCGTTGGTAATCGTCACATTATCGGAGCTGGAACTGAAATCATTCGGTCCGACCCAGGTGTATGCGTTTCCACCGCTTGCGGAAAAGTTCAAAGTACCGCCTTCACAGACCTGTGTAACTCCGTCAACAGAAACAACAGGCAGGTCATAGATGGTTATTTCTATATTATCAACACCCGTACAACCGTTGGCATCCGTTACTGTAACGCTGTAAGTACCGGCTTCGGTTGTTGTGATGGTTTGAGTTGTCGCATTGCCTCCTAATGCATTCCATTGGTAAGAACTGTATTCCCCTGCGTCCAACTCAACACTTCCACCGTCACAGAAACTTGTCGCTCCGTCTGCGGTAATTTCAGGTGTGGGAAGGGGGTTAACAGTTACAGAAATTTCGGCAGTTGAGGTACAACCATTGATATCGGTTACCGTTACGGAATAAGTTCCTGCATCGCACACCTCTACCGTTTGACCGGTTGAACTGCCTGCATTTGCACTCCATAGATAGGAGGCAAAAAGTCCGGCATCTAAATAAATGCACTCATTTTCACACAAGGAAGTAGATCCGCTTGGATTGATAGACGCACTAAAACCGGGTATAACCGTAACTACAGCCGAACAAGTCGAGGTGTTGCCGCTTCCGTCTGTAACCGTGAGCGTTACGGTATTGCTGCCCTGATTGGCACAGGTGAAATCGGTCTGATCCAATAACAGGTCGAAATCGCAATTATCACTGCTGCCGTTGTTCACTTGTTCAGCGGAAAGGCTTCCCGTACCATTTTCGTCTAAGGTTACCGTTACGTCCTGACATCCTGCTACCGGTGGTTCGGTATCCACTACAGTTACCGTTGAAGTGCAGGAACTGCTGTTGCCGTTGTTGTCATAAACGGTAAGGGTTACGGTATTTTCACCCACATCCCCGCAGCCAAAACTATTGGGGCTTGCGCTTAAACTTGCAAGGCCACAGGCATCACTGCTGCCATCGTCTAAATCTTCTCCACTGACAGAGGCGCTGTTGTTGACATCTAAGTTGACGGTGAAGTTTTGGCATTGAGCATCAGGATCTGTATCATCATTGACTGTAACGGTTGCCGTACACTCTGAAGAGTTGCCGTTTACATCTGTAACTGTCAGCGTTACGGTATTTTCGCCTACATCTTCGCAATCAAAATCGGTTACATCTAAAGACATACCCGATATGCCGCAGTTGTCAGTACTGTCATCATTGATGTCTCCGGCACTAATGCTCACATTGCCGGATTCGTTTAAGTCCACACTAATATCCTGACAGGATGCCGCAGGTGCTTCATTGTCATAAACCACAACGCTTGCGTTACAAGTAGAAGAATTGCCATTGCCATCGTGTACGGTTAGCGTAACCGTATGACTGCTGCCAACATCTTCGCAGGATAAGGTGGCAGGAGAAACCGAGTCATAATAGAGGTAGCCGCAATTGTCAAAGCCATACCAAATTACCTCAACCGGGTTAATCGTTGCCGTTGAGCCGCTGAGGTTAACCGAAACCTCGCCGGGCTGACAGGCGACTGTCGGAGGCGATACATCTTGTACGGTTACCGTAAAACTACAGATGGCGTGTTGTTGCTGTCATCGGTTGCCAAATAGGTTATGGTACTGCTGCCAAATGGGAAGTATTGACCGCTTTCAGAGCCTTCTATTTGTATCATATTTGACGAACAGTTGTCGCTTGCGTTGGGCAATATCCAGGTCGCTATTGCTATACAATTTTCATCGGCATTGACCAATATGTTTTCAGGACAAGAGCCAAAGATTGGTGGAGCGGTATCGCTTACAGTTACGGTTGCCGAACAGGAGGCAGTGTTGCCATTGCCGTCGTTGACCGTTAAAACTACGGTGTTGGTGCCTGTTTCGGCACAGGTAAACGTGTTGGGGCTGACTGATTCCAAAATCACCGTACCGCAGTCATCGGATCCAAAATCATATACATCGGCAGGGGTAACAGTAACCGATGCTCCGACGAGATTGACGTTTATGTTTTTACAGGATACAGAAGGAGGGGTGTTGTCAATGACCATCACTGTAGAGGAACAGGTGGCTGTATTGCCATTGACATCCATTACGGTCAAAACAACCGTATTGGAACCCACATCGTTGCAATCAAAACTATTGGGGCTGACTGACTGCAGATTGACTGTGCCGCAGTTATCGCTGCCCGAACCATAAACATCTGTTGTTGTGATTGAGGCGGAATTACCGGACAAATAAACCTGATGATTTTTACACACCACAGACGGCGGCGAATTATCAGCAACGGTTAATGTGGTCTGACATGTCGAGGTATTGTTGTAGATATCGGTAACTGTTAACACTACGGTTTGCGGAAAACCGACATGCGCACAGTTAAAGTTGGTGGGAGAGACCTGTATAGATTGCAAACCACAGTCTGCGGTGCTGCCGTTATCAACTTGTGAGGGGGTTAAAGTAGCGGTTCCCGAACCATTTAATATAACTGAAGGGATGGATGGCAGATGGCTTGCGGGGCATCGCAACAGTAGCCGTTGTTATCGTTGACTGTAACAGTTGCCGAACAGGTAGCGGTGTTTCCTGCCGCATCGTTTACCTGAAGGGTTACCGTAAAGGTGCCTCCGATATGGGTACAATTATAATTTGTTGTTCCAGACAGGGAAGTGCCTGTTATTCCGCAATTATCCACACTGCCGTTATTTATTTGTGAAGCAGACACGGAGGCGATACCGCCGGGTCCCAATGAAACGGTTGCGTTTTGACAGTTGGCACTTGGGGCTTGTGTATCATTGACCACCACATTAAAACTACACTGTGCAGTTTGACCATTACCCGCTTGAACCAGGAAGGTGTTGGTGGTAGAGCCTATAGTTATCTGTTCCCGTTGGGGTGATGAAATTTACTGTAGCAGCACACTGCCCCGCCATATTGCCAACGGTAACCGTGGATGGGCAGTTAATGGTGGGAGGTGTTGTATCGCCATAAGTAACAGTTACAGGAGTTCTGGAAGAAGGACAAGATGTCCCTCCTGACCATGAGATAATGATCTGTCCATTGCCGCTTTGGAAGCCTTTGTGTATGCGTGGTTCCGGAACCATTAGAATAGCTCGATCCGCCACCGCCGCCGTTCCATGATCCGCCGCCGCCGCCATAATATCCGCCGCCACCGCCACCGCCGCCGGTAGATACGCCGCCATTTCCACCATTACCCGATGTTCCGGGTGTGCCAGAGGTATAACCTGGATATGCACCTCCCGGTCCGCCGGAAGATTGAGTTCCGCCGCCACCACCGGAAGATCCGCAACCGGCAACTGCCGTAGCACCTGTCAAACCACCTCCGGCAGCACCAGGCTCACCACATCCGTTATAAGCCCCGCCGCCGCCGCCGCCGGCCACGACTATTCTGTTAGCAAGTGCAGTGCCACCGGAACGGATATCTGATGCACCACCACCACCGCCTATATTTGAAGCATAAGCTCCCGATCCGCTACCACCTCCGTTATATCCGGGAGTTCCTGTATTATAACTGCCTCCCTGACCACCGACATAGATATTAATGACAGATCCGGGAGTTACTGAAACGGTAGTTTGTATTCTTCCCCCTAATCCTCCGGCACCCGAAGTTCCGGTTCCCCCTGAGCACCTCTTGCATCCACCTGAATTGAGGTTACTCCTAAAGGGACTGTAAATGTCTGTGAAGTTCCCGTATAATTAAAAGTTTGTGAACCCGGCGGAATTGATTGAGCTGCCTCTGCATAATAAGTGGTGGTCATTACAGGGTTAACTGGAAAATTTGCTCCGCTTGCACTGGTACCGATTGGTGTTCCACCTGTTGATTGTGTGTACCAGAAGATGGTGTTTCCAGGAGATGTAGCGTTTAACTGAACGGTTGTCGGTGTACATACCGTTGCAGGACTTGCCGTTACACTTGTAGGTGCTGAGGTTGGAGGAATCACAGTAACTGTAACCTGACTGGTTGCCGTGCAAGCGCCTTCTGTTACCGTAAGTGTATATGTAGTTGTTGTAGAAGGAGAAGCAGTGGGGTTGGAAATATTAGGATTGTTCAAACTGCCGGAGGGCGACCAGGAATAGGTGGGCGAACTTCCCGAAGAACTTCCGGTTAAAACTGTATTTTCACCACTACATATACTTGTATTTAAACCTGCATTTGCTGTTAAGGTACAACCGCCACCGACGCAAGTCGAACGGCAATTGGCACAAGCGGAGTTAATTGATGCAGCAGATGCGCAGATGCTATCCCAAAAACTGGTACAACAATACGAATCCGCCGCACATATTGAAGATTGACAAGTAAGGTCAAGAGAGTATCCCGGACCTGGTTGAGCCTGATCGCAGTAGGGAGGACCTACACACCCCGCCGCCGCCGCCGCCGCCGCCACCGGAAGAGCAGCTGTTTGTAATGCTTTGAGAACTTGGTGGGTTGCTTCCAATTGTTGAACCATATATTTGTGTGCCTCCCCCGGAAGCACCATTATAAACCCGATAGTAATTTTCATACGCCCAACTGCCGGCAAAATAATTAACCACAATTGTTTGTCCTGAACTTACGGTAAAGTTATAACAGGCAGGACCTAAACCTGATCCTAAGGTAGTGCCGGATAATACCGTACTTCCGTTTACGACAACGTTAACATACCCGCCATTCCATCCATCCCCGTAAGTATCAGATAAACAAATGGAATAAGTACATCCTCCTCCTCCTCCGCCGCCGCCACCGGAGCTACAACTGTTTGTAATGCTTTGAGAACTTGGCGGGTTGCTTCCAATAGTTGAACTATATATTTGTGTGCCTCCCCCGGAAGCACCATTATAAACCCGATAGTAATTTTCATACGCCCAACTGCCGGCAAAATAATTAACCACAATTGTTTGTCCTGAACTTACGGTAAAGTTATAACAGGCAGGACCTAAACCTGATCCTAAGGTAGTGCCGGATAATACCGTACTTCCGTTTACGACAACGTTAACATACCCGCCATTCCACCCATCCCGTAAGTATCAGATAAGCAAATGGAATAGGTACATTGCGCTTGTACATCTCTTGCCAAAAAATTGAAAAAACAAAAAAACGCAAAAACATAAAATTTACTTCGCATAACTGTAGAACTCTTTTTCGGTTGAAAAATTCAGATTTATAATGAAGGTTTTAATGATGAAGGAATGAAGATTTTGAAAAACGATCTCCAACTATCTTTTTGTAAAACAGCTATAAACATTGTCTTTTTTTAAATAGCGGCGAAATATATGAAAAGCACAGCAAAAATATCCTATTTTTTCGCTGTATTTTTTGATTCTTTCTGACAAAATTGTTTGGGTATTAAATACTATTCTATAAAATCAGGTTGTGATTAGAAACTCGACAACATAGAAGTCAATTAAATGAAAGATGATTTCAACGGGACTTCATCCCGAACGGACAAGAGCAAACCCTTATAAAAATAACCACGAAGAAGTTGATTAAAACCTAAAAGAAAATTCAACAACTTATACCAACTATGATTTAATATAGCACCACGTATGAATGGTTTAAGTCTCTAAATATTCCCATCCCTGGAGGGGTTGGGGGGTGTTTTTTTGACTATGTGGCGGTATTAGAGATTCGTTTCAGACCTACGAATGAATCACACCAATTTTAATTCTTTGTTGAATTCAAGATTCATTTTTGAAGCACTGATTTACACGATATTTAGTTCTTGCAAAAACGCTTAGGCGCAAAGGGCTGATTTTTTAAGTATTCATCATTCACAATTGACAATTTTCCATTCTCCGTTTAACAAAAACCCCTGCACCCGGAATTATCCAAAGTGCAGGGGGATTTTTCAATAATCAATTGTTAATCGTCAATTACCTCACCACCATCAACTTAATTTGCTGAGTAGTTCCATCGGCCTCCTAAGCATGGCGTAGTAAGTGCCTGAAGGCAGTTCAGTGGCATCAAACACAAACTCGTAGGGGTTTCTTCCTGGTCATACCATCAAACAAGACCGCAACTTCCCTGCCATCAACGGCAAATACAGATAAGTACATCTGCTCGGCTTTTAGGGCAGTAAAGGTAATCGTTGTCTGATTATTGGTCGGATTGGGATAGGCAAACAAGGTTTCAAAGGCTATTGCATCCTCGCCGTTTTTGCAGGCAGTAACCGTTACAACCACACTTGCCGTAGCTTTACACCCGCCGCTTCCGGTTACGGTTACGGTATAGGTGCCCGACATTGCTGTTGTTGCTCCGGTTCTCAACACACTATTACCTATACGGGTATATCCGCCCGGACCGCTCCAGTTGTAGGAATTACCACCGGATGCCAGCAAGGAAATCGTACCTCCCACACAGACATTCAGATTACCCGTGATGACTGCGTTGGGGGCTGAGATAATTGAGGCATTTCGGGTTGCAGTGGCAATACAACCGGTATTTAGTGTTACGGTTACTTTATATTGACCGGCTACGGGTGGTGCGCTGATAGCGGCAGTTGAGGCTGTAAACCCTCCCGGGCCTGTCCAGCTATATGCCGTTCCGACAGTAGTGGCGGTAAAGATGACATTGGCATTTGAGCAGAAGCTTGTGGTTGAGGTTGTGGGGGTAACGGCCGCAGTTGTCGGGGCACTGACCGACACGCTCCGGGCTGCCGAAGCTGTACAGCCTCCGGTATTAGTTACGGTTACTTTGTATTGACCTGCCATCGTAGAATTCGCGTTCGTTCTTATCAGCGAAGGACCGCCGGTGGCAGTGAAACCATTCGGACCGGTCCATGAATAGGCTGCTGCTCCGGCAGGAGCGTTAATGGTGATGGTACCTCCTGAACAAATTGTGGAGGTTCCGCTAAGGGTGGCCGATGGATTGGTGTGGACGGTAACCAATATGTTCGCAGTTCCGGTACAGCCGGTTGAATTGCTCACGGTTACAGAATATACTCCCGACATCGTTGTATTGGCACCTGTTCGTAAAATGCTGTGTGCATTCGAACTATAACCGCCGGGGCGCTCCATACATAACTGTTTCCGCCCGAAGCAATCAGGTTGATAGTTCCGCCGATACATACATCCGTAGTTCCTGTAACGATAGCAGTGGTTGAATTAACTATAACCTCGCGGGTAGCCGAAGCAATACACCCGCCGGCGTTGGTGGCATACACGGTATAAATGCCCGACATCAAGGTCGTAACTCCTGTTCTTGTTAAAGAAGCGCCGGGGCTGATTAATCCATCGGGGCCATGCCATTCGTAAGATACTGCTCCGCTTGCTGAGGCCGTCAGGTAGATCGTGCCGTTGACACAGGCATTGGTGCTGCCGGAAATGCTGACACTAAAACCGGCTCCGGATACAGTAACCGTTGTAGATAAGACCACTACACAACCTCCTCCGTCTGAAACACTGACCGTATATTCACCCGCCATCGTTCCGTCTGCATCAGGTCTTACCAGATTTGCACCGCTTGAGGTAAATCCGTTCGGACCGCTCCATTCGTAAGATGTGCCCCCGGATGCCGTTAAGGTCAAAACATCGTCGAGACAGACAATGGTATTGCCGGTTATCATTGCTCCTTCAATGGTGCTGATCGTTACAGTTACCTCGTACTCGGAACTACATCCGTTTGCATCCGTTACGGTAACGGTATAAACACCGGATATATCTGCCTGAGCATTGCTGAAAGTTACCGTTGCCGAGTTTGAGGTGAAATCGTTCGGGCCGCTCCATACATAATCAAGCCCGCCGCTTGCGGTAAAACTGATTTCATCTCCCACACATCCGTAGGTTGTACCACTTACACTGACAACGGGAAGTGACAATTCGGTTAATTCAATACTTGCCTCACCGGTACAACCATTGGCATCTGTTACCGTAACACTGTAGATACCGCCTTCAGTAGCCGTGATGCTTTGAGTGGTGGCATTACCACCCAATTCATTCCAAAGATAAGCACTGTAAAGACCGGCATCTAACCCGACGCTTCCGCCCTCACAGAAAATTACCGGCCCGTCTGCGGTAATTTCGGGGGTAGGATTGGCGTTTACGGTTACAGAAATTTCGGCAGTTGAGGTACAACCATTGATATCGGTTACCGTTACGGAATAAGTTC
The DNA here is from genome assembly GCA_016700115.1 of Sphingobacteriales bacterium. NCBI lineage: Bacteria > Pseudomonadati > Bacteroidota > Sphingobacteriia > Sphingobacteriales > Sphingobacteriales bacterium. The sequence goes on from CP064999.1 coordinate 5,880,429, forward strand.
CTGCATCGCACACTTCTACCGTTTGACCGGTTGAACTGCCTGCATTAGCGCTCCATAGATAGGAGGCAAAAAGTCCGGCATCTAAATAAATGCACTCATTTTCACACAAGGAAGTAGATCCGCTTGGATTGATAGACGCACTAAAACCGGGTATAACCGTAACTACAGCCGAACAAGTCGAGGTGTTGCCGCTTCCGTCTGTAACCGTGAGCGTTACGGTATTGCTGCCCTGATTGGCACAGGTGAAATCGGTCTGATCCAATAACAGGTCGAAATCGCAATTATCACTGCTGCCGTTGTTCACTTGTTCAGCGGAAAGGCTTCCCGTACCATTTTCATCTAAGGTTACCGTTACGTCCTGACATCCTGCTACCGGTGGTTCGGTATCCACTACAGTTACCGTTGAAGTGCAGGAACTGCTGTTGCCGTTGTTGTCATAAACGGTAAGGGTTACGGTATTTTCACCCACATCCCCGCAGCCAAAACTATTGGGGCTTGCGCTTAAACTTGCAAGGCCACAGGCATCACTGCTGCCATCGTCTAAATCTTCTCCACTGACAGAAGCGCTGTTGTTGACATCTAAGTTGACGGTGAAGTTTTGGCATTGAGCATCAGGATCTGTATCATCATTGACCGTAACAGTTGCCGTACACTCTGAAGAGTTGCCGTTTACATCTGTAACTGTCAGCGTTACGGTATTTTCGCCCACATCTTCGCAATCAAAATCGCTCACGTCTATAGACATTCCCGATATACCGCAGTTGTCAGTACTGTCATCATTGATGTCTCCGGCACTAATGCTCACATTGCCGGATTCGTTTAAGTCCACACTAATATCCTGACAGGATGCCGCAGGTGCTTCATTGTCATAAACCACAACGCTTGCGTTACAAGTAGAAGAATTGCCATTGCCATCGTGTACGGTTAGCGTAACCGTATGACTGCTGCCAACATCTTCGCAGGATAAGGTGGCAGGAGAAACCGAGTCATAATAGAGGTAGCCGCAATTGTCAAAGCCATACCAAATTACCTCAACCGGGTTAATCGTTGCCGTTGAGCCGCTGAGGTTAACCGAAACCTCGCCGGGCTGACAGGCGACTGTCGGAGGCGATACATCTTGTACGGTTACCGTAAAACTACAGATGGCCGTGTTGTTGCTGTCATCGGTTGCCAAATAGGTTATGGTACTGCTGCCAAATGGGAAGTATTGACCGCTTTCAGAGCCTTCTATTTGTATCATATTTGACGAACAGTTGTCGCTTGCGTTGGGCAATATCCAGGTCGCTATTGCTATACAATTTTCATCGGCATTGACCAATATGTTTTCAGGACAAGAGCCAAAGATTGGTGGAGTGGAATCGCTTACAGTTACGGTTGCCGAACAGGAGGCAGTGTTGCCATTGCCGTCGTTGACCGTTAAAACTACGGTGTTGGTGCCTGTTTCGGCACAGGTAAACGTGTTGGGGCTGACTGATTCCAAAATCACCGTACCGCAGTCATCGGATCCAAAATCATATACATCGGCAGGGGTAACAGTAACCGATGCTCCGACGAGATTGACATTTATGTTTTTACAGGATACAGACGGAGGGGTGTTGTCAATGACCATCACTGTAGAGGAACAGGTCGCTGTATTGCCATTGACATCCATTACGGTCAAAACAACCGTATTGGAACCCACATCGTTGCAATCAAAACTATTGGGGCTGACTGACTGCAGATTGACCGTGCCGCAGTTATCGCTGCCCGAACCATAAACATCTGTTGTTGTGATTGAGGCGGAATTACCGGACAAATAAACCTGATGATTTTTACACACCACAGACGGCGGCGAATTATCGGCAACGGTTAATGTGGTCTGACATGTCGAGGTATTGTTGTAGATATCGGTAACTGTTAACACTACGGTTTGCGGAAAACCGACATGCGCACAGTTAAAGTTGGTGGGAGAGACCTGCATAGATTGCAAACCACAGTCTGCGGTGCTGCCGTTATCAACTTGTGAGGGGGTTAAAGTAGCGGTTCCCGAACCATTTAATATAACTGAAGGGGATGGATGGCAGATGGCCTGTGGGGCATCGCAACAGTAGCCGTTGTTATCGTTGACTGAAACAGTTGCCGAACAGGTAGCGGTGTTTCCTGCCGCATCATTAACCTGAAGGGTTACCGTAAAGGTACCTCCGATATGGGTACAATTATAATTTGTTGTTCCTGAAAGGGATGCTCCTGCTACCCCGCAATTGTCTAAACTGCCATTGTTTACCTGAGAAACTGAAACTGAGGCGATACCGCCGGGTCCCAATGAAACGGTTGCGTTTTGACAGTTGGCACTTGGGGCTTGTGTATCATTGACAACCACATTAAAACTGCATTGAGCAGTTTGACCATTACCCGCTTGAACCAGGAAGGTGTTGGTGGTAGAGCCTACCGGGAAACTGCTGCCGCTGGGCAGCCCGCCAATTTGGATGGTGGTTGCTCCGGGACAGTTATCTGTTCCCGTTGGGGTGATGAAATTTACTGTAGCAGCACACTGCCCCGCCATATTGCCAACGGTAACCGTGGATGGGCAGTTAATGGTGGGAGGTGTTGTATCGCCATAAGTAACAGTTACAGGAGTTCTGGAAGAAGGACAAGATGTCCCTCCTGACCATGAGATAATGATCTGTCCATTGCCGCTTTGGAAGCCTTGTGTATGCGTGGTTCCGGAACCATTAGAATAGCTCGATCCGCCACCGCCGCCGTTCCATGATCCGCCGCCGCCGCCATAATATCCGCCGCCACCGCCACCGCCGCCGGTAGATACGCCGCCATTTCCACCATTACCCGATGTTCCGGGTGTGCCAGAGGTATAACCTGGATATGCACCTCCCGGTCCGCCGGAAGATTGAGTTCCGCCGCCACCACCGGAAGATCCGCAACCGGCAACTGCCGTAGCACCTGTCAAACCACCTCCGGCAGCACCAGGCTCACCACATCCGTTATAAGCCCCGCCGCCGCCGCCGCCGGCCACGACTATTCTGTTAGCAAGTGCAGTGCCACCGGAACGGATATCTGATGCACCACCACCACCGCCTATATTTGAAGCATAAGCTCCCGATCCGCTACCACCTCCGTTATATCCGGGAGTTCCTGTATTATAACTGCCTCCCTGACCACCGACATAGATATTAATGACAGATCCGGGAGTTACTGAAACGGTAGTTTGTATTCTTCCCCCTAATCCTCCGGCACCCGAAGTTCCGGTTCCCCCCTGAGCACCTCTTGCATCCACCTGAATTGAGGTTACTCCTAAAGGGACTGTAAATGTCTGTGAAGTTCCCGTATAATTAAAAGTTTGTGAACCCGGCGGAATTGATTGAGCTGCCTCTGCATAATAAGTGGTGGTCATTACAGGGTTAACTGGAAAATTTGCTCCGCTTGCACTGGTACCGATTGGTGTTCCACCTGTTGATTGTGTGTACCAGAAGATGGTGTTTCCAGGAGATGTAGCGTTTAACTGAACGGTTGTCGGTGTACATACCGTTGCAGGACTTGCCGTTACACTTGTAGGTGCTGAGGTTGGAGGAATCACAGTAACTGTAACCTGACTGGTTGCCGTGCAAGCGCCTTCTGTTACCGTAAGTGTATATGTAGTTGTTGTAGAAGGAGAAGCAGTGGGGTTGGAAATATTAGGATTGTTCAAACTGCCGGAGGGCGACCAGGAATAGGTGGGCGAACTTCCCGAAGAACTTCCCGGTTAAAACTGTATTTTCACCACTACATATACTTGTATTTAAACCTGCATTTGCTGTTAAGGTACAACCGCCACCGACGCAAGTCGAACGGCAATTGGCACAAGCGGAGTTAATTGATGCAGCAGATGCGCAGATGCTATCCCAAAAACTGGTACAACAATACGAATCCGCCGCACATATTGAAGATTGACAAGTAAGGTCAAGAGAGTATCCCGGACCTGGTTGAGCCTGATCGCAGTAGGGAGGACCTACACACCCGCCGCCGCCGCCGCCGCCGCCACCGGAAGAGCAGCTGTTTGTAATGCTTTGAGAACTTGGTGGGTTGCTTCCAATTGTTGAACCATATATTTGTGTGCCTCCCCCGGAAGCACCATTATAAACCCGATAGTAATTTTCATACGCCCAACTGCCGGCAAAATAATTAACCACAATTGTTTGTCCTGAACTTACGGTAAAGTTATAACAGGCAGGACCTAAACCTGATCCTAAGGTAGTGCCGGATAATACCGTACTTCCGTTTACGACAACGTTAACATACCCGCCATTCCATCCATCCCCGTAAGTATCAGATAAACAAATGGAATAAGTACATCCTCCTCCTCCTCCGCCGCCGCCACCGGAGCTACAACTGTTTGTAATGCTTTGAGAACTTGGCGGGTTGCTTCCAATAGTTGAACTATATATTTGTGTGCCTCCCCCGGAAGCACCATTATAAACCCGATAGTAATTTTCATACGCCCAACTGCCGGCAAAATAATTAACCACAATTGTTTGTCCTGAACTTACGGTAAAGTTATAACAGGCAGGACCTAAACCTGATCCTAAGGTAGTGCCGGATAATACCGTACTTCCGTTTACGACAACGTTAACATACCCGCCATTCCACCCATCCCCGTAAGTATCAGATAAGCAAATGGAATAGGTACATTGCGCTTGTACATCTCTTGCCAAAAAAATTGAAAAACAAAAAAACGCAAAAACATAAAATTTACTTCGCATAACTGTAGAACTCTTTTTCGGTTGAAAAATTCAGATTTATAATGAAGGTTTTAATGATGAAGGAATGAAGATTTTGAAAAACGATCTCCAACTATCTTTTTGTAAAACAGCTATAAACATTGTCTTTTTTTAAATAGCGGCGAAATATATGAAAAGCACAGCAAAAATATCCTATTATTTCGCTGTATTTTTTGATTCTTTCTGACAAAATTGTTTGGGTATTAAATACTATTCTATAAAATCAGGTTGTGATTAGAAACTCGACAACATAGAAGTCAATTAAATGAAAGATGATTTCAACGGGACTTCATCCCGAACGGACAAGAGCAAACCCTTATAAAAATAACCACGAAGAAGTTGATTAAAACCTAAAAGAAAATTCAACAACTTATACCAACTATGATTTAATATAGCACCACGTATGAATGGTTTAAGTCTCTAAATATTCCCATCCCTGGAGGGGTTGGGGTGTTTTTTTTGACTATGTGGCGGTATTAGAGATTCGTTTCAGACCTACGAATGAATCACACCAATTTTAATTCTTTGTTGAATTCAAGATTCATTTTTGAAGCACTGATTTACACGATATTTAGTTCTTGCAAAAACGCTTAGGCGCAAAGGGCTGATTTTTTAAGTATTCATCATTCACAATTGACAATTTTCCATTCTCCGTTTAACAAAAAACCCCCTGCACCCGGAATTATCCAAAGTGCAGGGGGATTTTTCAATAATCAATTGTTAATCGTCAATTACCTCACCACCATCAACTTAATTTGCTGAGTAGTTCCATCGGCCCTCCTAAGCATGGCGTAGTAAGTGCCTGAAGGCAGTTCAGTGGCATCAAACACAAACTCGTAGGGGGTTTCTTCCCCGGTCATACCATCAAACAAGACCGCAACTTCCCTGCCATCAACGGCAAATACAGATAAGTACATCTGCTCGGCTTTTAGGGCAGTAAAGGTAATCGTTGTCTGATTATTGGTCGGATTGGGATAGGCAAACAAGGTTTCAAAGGCTATTGCATCCTCACCGTTTTTGCAGGCAGTAACCGTTACAACCACACTTGCCGTAGCTTTACACCCGCCGCTTCCGGTTACGGTTACGGTATAGGTGCCCGACATTGCTGTTGTTGCTCCGGTTCTCAACACACTATTACCTATACGGGTATATCCGCCCGGACCGCTCCAGTTGTAGGAATTACCACCGGATGCCAGCAAGGAAATCGTACCTCCCACACAGACATTCAGATTACCCGTGATGACTGCGTTGGGGGCTGAGATAATTGAGGCATTTCGGGTTGCAGTGGCAATACAACCGGTATTTAGTGTTACGGTTACTTTATATTGACCGGCTACGGGTGGTGCGCTGATAGCGGCAGTTGAGGCTGTAAACCCTCCGGGCCTGTCCAGCTATATGCCGTTCCGACAGTAGTGGCGGTAAAGATGACATTGGCATTTGAGCAGAAGCTTGTGGTTGAGGTTGTGGGGGTAACGGCCGCAGTTGTCGGGGCACTGACCGACACGCTCCGGGCTGCCGAAGCTGTACAGCCTCCGGTATTAGTTACGGTTACTTTGTATTGACCTGCCATCGTAGAATTCGCGTTCGTTCTTATCAGCGAAGGACCGCCGGTGGCAGTGAAACCATTCGGACCGGTCCATGAATAGGCTGCTGCTCCGGCAGGAGCGTTAATGGTGATGGTACCTCCTGAACAAATTGTGGAGGTTCCGCTAAGGGTGGCCGATGGATTGGTGTGGACGGTAACCAATATGTTCGCAGTTCCGGTACAGCCTGTTGAATTGCTCACGGTTACAGAATATACTCCCGACATCGTTGTATTGGCACCTGTTCGTAAAATGCTGTGTGCATTCGAACTATAACCGCCGGGGCCGCTCCATACATAACTGTTTCCGCCCGAAGCAATCAGGTTGATAGTTCCGCCGATACATACATCCGTAGTTCCTGTAACGATAGCAGTGGTTGAATTAATGCCGGAAATGCTGACACTAAAACCGGCTCCGGATACAGTAACCGTTGTAGATAAGACTACCACACAACCTCCTCCGTCTGAAACACTGACCGTATATTCACCCGCCATCGTTCCGTCTGCATCGGGTCTTACCAGATTTGGGCCGCTTGAGGTAAATCCGTTCGGACCGCTCCATTCGTAAGATGTGCCCCTGGATGCCGTTAAGGTCAAAACATCGTCGAGACAGACAATGGTATTGCCGGTTATCATTGCTCCTTCAATGGTGCTGATCGTTACAGTTACCTCGTACTCGGAACTACATCCGTTTGCATCCGTTACGGTAACGGTATAAACACCGGATATATCTGCCTGAGCATTGCTGAAAGTTACCGTTGCCGAGTTTGAGGTGAAATCGTTCGGGCCGCTCATACATAATCAAGCCCGCCGCTTGCGGTAAAACTGATTTCATCTCACACATCCGTAGGTTGTACCACTTACACTGACAACGGGAAGTGACAATTCGGTTAATTCAATACTTGCCTCACCGGTACAACCATTGGCATCTGTTACCGTAACACTGTAGATACCGCCTTCAGTAGCCGTGATGCTTTGAGTGGTGGCATTACCACCCAATTCATTCCAAAGATAAGCACTGTAAAGACCGGCATCTAACCCGACGCTTCCGCCCTCACAGAAAATTACCGGCCCGTCTGCGGTAATTTCGGGGGTAGGATTGGCGTTTACGGTTACAGAAATTTCGGCAGTTGAGGTACAACCATTGCTATCGGTTACCGTTACGGAATAAGTTCCTGCTTCGCACACCTCTACCGTTTGACCGGTTGAACTGCCTGCATTAGCACTCCATAGATAGGAGGCAAAAAGTCCGGCATCTAAATAAATGCACTCATTTTCACACAAGGAAGTAGATCCGCTTGGCTCGATTGACGCACTAAAACCGGGTATAACCGTAACTATAGCCGAACAAGTCGAGGTGTTGCCGCTTCCGTCTGTAACCGTGAGCGTTACGGTATTGCTGCCCTGATTGGCACAGGTGAAATCGGTCTGATCCAATAACAGGTCGAAATCGCAATTATCACTGCTGCCGTTGTTCACTTGTTCAGCGGAAAGGCTTCCCGTACCATTTTCATCTAAGGTTACCGTTACGTCCTGACATCCTGCTACCGGTGGTTCGGTATCCACTACAGTTACCGTTGAAGTGCAGGAACTGCTGTTGCCGTTGTTGTCATAAACGGTAAGGGTTACGGTATTTTCACCCACATCCCCGCAGCCAAAACTATTGGGGCTTGCGCTTAAACTTGCAAGGCCACAGGCATCACTGCTGCCATCGTCTAAATCTTCTCCACTGACAGAAGCGCTGTTGTTGACATCTAAGTTGACGGTGAAGTTTTGGCATTGAGCATCAGGATCTGTATCATCATTGACCGTAACAGTTGCCGTACACTCTGAAGAGTTGCCGTTTACATCTGTAACTGTCAGCGTTACGGTATTTTCGCCCACATCTTCGCAATCAAAATCGCTCACGTCTATAGACATTCCCGATATACCGCAGTTGTCAGTACTGTCATCATTGATGTCTCCGGCACTAATGCTCACATTGCCGGATTCGTTTAAGTCCACACTAATATCCTGACAGGATGCCGCAGGTGCTTCATTGTCATAAACCACAACGCTTGCGTTACAAGTAGAAGAATTGCCATTGCCATCGTGTACGGTTAGCGTAACCGTATGACTGCTGCCAACATCTTCGCAGGATAAGGTGGCAGGAGAAACCGAGTCATAATAGAGGTAGCCGCAATTGTCAAAGCCATACCAAATTACCTCAACCGGGTTAATCGTTGCCGTTGAGCCGCTGAGGTTAACCGAAACCTCGCCGGGCTGACAGGCGACTGTCGGAGGCGATACATCTTGTACGGTTACCGTAAAACTACAGATGGCCGTGTTGTTGCTGTCATCGGTTGCCAAATAGGTTATGGTACTGCTGCCAAATGGGAAGTATTGACCGCTTTCAGAGCCTTCTATTTGTATCATATTTGACGAACAGTTGTCGCTTGCGTTGGGCAATATCCAGGTCGCTATTGCTATACAATTTTCATCGGCATTGACCAATATGTTTTCAGGACATGAGCCAAAGATTGGTGGAGCGGTATCGCTTACAGTTACGGTTGCCGAACAGGAGGCAGTGTTGCCATTGCCGTCGTTGACCGTTAAGACAACTGTGTTGGTGCCTGTTTCGGAACAGGTAAACGTGTTGGGGCTGACTGATTCCAAAATCACCGTACCGCAGTCATCGGATCCAAAATCATATACATCGGCAGGGGTAACAGTAACCGATGCTCCGACGAGATTGACGTTTATGTTTTTACAGGATACAGAAGGGGGGTGTTGTCAATGACCATCACTGTAGAGGAACAGGTGGCTGTATTGCCATTGACATCCATTACGGTCAAAACAACCGTATTGGAACCCACATCGTTGCAATCAAAACTATTGGGGCTGACTGACTGCAGATTGACCGTGCGCAGTTATCGCTGCCCGAACCATAAACATCTGTTGTTGTGATTGAGGCGGAATTACCGGACAAATAAACCTGATGATTTTTACACACCACAGACGGCGGCGGAATTATCAGCAACGGTTAATGTGGTCTGACATGTCGAGGTATTGTTGTAGATATCGGTAACTGTTAACACTACGGTTTGCGGAAAACCGACATGCGCACAGTTAAAGTTGGTGGGAGAGACCTGTATAGATTGCAAACCACAGTCTGCGGTGCTGCCGTTATCAACTTGTGAGGGGGTTAAAGTAGCGGTTCCCGAACCATTTAATATAACTGAAGGGGATGGATGGCAGATGGCTTGCGGGGCATCGCAACAGTAGCCGTTGTTATCGTTGACTGTAACAGTTGCCGAACAGGTAGCGGTGTTTCCTGCCGCATCGTTTACCTGAAGGGTTACAGTAAAGGTGCCTCCGATATGGGTACAATTATAATTTGTTGTTCCAGACAGGGAAGTGCCTGTTATTCCGCAGTTATCCACACTGCCGTTATTTATTTGTGAAGCAGACACGGATGCAATTCCGCCGGGTCCCAATGAAACAGTTGCGTTTTGACAGTTGGCACTTGGGGCTTGTGTATCATTGACAACCACATTAAAACTACACTGTGCAGTTTGACCATTACCCGCTTGAACCAGGAAGGTGTTAGTGGTAGAGCCTACCGGGAAACTGCTGCCGCTGGGCAGCCCGCCAATTTGGATGGTGGTTGCTCCGGGACAGTTATCTGTTCCCGTTGGGGTGATGAAATTTACTGTAGCAGCACACTGCCCCGCCATATTGCCAACGGTAACCGTGGATGGGCAGTTAATGGTGGGAGGAATAGCATCGCCAACCGTTACAGTTACCGCAGTACGGGTAGAAGAAATGCAACCGGCACCGGTTAGAGCTTCGGCATAGTAGGTAGTAGAGCTACTCGTTGATACAGGGAAATTTACTCCACTTCCACTTGTACCTAAAGAAGAGCCACCGACAGGTACGGTGAACCACCGGATACTGTTACCGGATGAGGTCGCATTTAGCTGGGTAACTCCTCCTCCGGGACAATGATTGGAGGGAGAAGCGGTAACACTTGTAGGTGCGGATGGGCTGGGATTGACCGTAACTGTAACCTGACTGGTTGCCGTGCAAGCGCCTTCTGTTACCGTAAGTGTATATGTAGTTGTTGTAGAAGGAGAAGCCGTGGGGTTGGAAATATTTGGATTGTTCAGACTGCCGGAAGGCGACCAGGAATAGGTGGGAGAAATTCCCGAAGAACTTCCGGTTAATACTGTGCTTGACCCGTTGCAAATCGAAACATTTGAGCCCGCATTAGCAGTAAGTGTACAGGGGGGCGGTACACAGGATATGTTGGCACTGAAACCTGAACTTACAACTGAAAAATCAGAAGTAAACCGAATGGTTAAGGGTCCTACAGTAGAGGTTAACACAGGAGGTAATGAGGTACAGTTTCCGTTAAAAAGCGTTGTACCGCCGGTACCGGCACCATTAAATACGGTAACAAAGTCGCAACAACATTCCAAAGAAAATGAAGTAAAAGTTAAACGAACCATATTGCCCGCTGTTGCAGGATTAATAATTGTAAATCCATTGGCATTGTTACTATAATTTGCCGTACCGGCATGTTCACAAATCGTACCGGTACAGGTAGTAATACTGTTACTGCCTGAAAATGGTACAGTATAAGTACACCCGCCACCGCCGCTACAGGTAGAGCGGCAATTGACACAATTTGCGTTTGTTGAAGCAGCAGTTGCGCAGATGCTGTCCCATTGAGTAGAGCAACAATACGAATCCGCCGCACATATTGAAGTTTGACAAGCAGGCAGAAGAGTGTACCCCGGACCTGGTTGAGTCTGATCGCAGTAGGGAGGACCTACACACCCGCCGCCTCCGCCGCCGCAAGAAACACAACGCCAACGAACAGTATGACTGGTAGATAATGAGGTACAATTATAACGGTGAATATACACCCTTACTACACCGGTGAATGTGGCAGTCCATAAAATTTTAGCATGTGCTCCACATAAGTCATCACTATAGCATAACGCAGCATTTGTGTCATTTCTGCGTAAGCTTAACTGGCTGTCGGTATTTGTTCCTACTACAGCTCCATCTGCTGTACATAAAGACCATTCATACTGCATTCCGGAGGTAACGTTATAGGTGTTATATTCTCCTGCCCAAGTACCGGATACAGAATTGACAAAAGTAGTAGATGTAGTTGATTGAGTACTTCCAAAAGAGACACCGGTACTGCATCCGAGCGTAAGACATTGACCAGCCTGGGCATGAACCTCTAAACTGAATAGAGCGAACAGGCAAAAACAAACACAACAATAAAAAAAACATTTAAAGGTTTTGTAGATTTCTCTCATAGTTAAGTATTTATTTGAATTAGTTGTAGAATTAAACTTGTTTTAATTAAAAAATGGCGTGATTAAATTGAAATGTTCACGCAAAATACTGGTGAAAAACGGGGCTCTTTGTTCTAAAAAATATACCCTTAAAAATTCTGGTGCGGAAATATAGCATTATATCAGGCTAATTCAACCAATTCAACCCGGTTTTTTTAAAAAAATTGGGGAAAAAAATTCAAAAAATCGCATTTCCTTATAAAACAGAGGCGATTATCCAAATTTTAATAAATATTTTCGGGGGTTTTGTAAAATAAATTACCTATTGACCAATTATCTGTATCCTAATGAAACAATTCACGAATTAGCAATTAATAAAAACTGTATTTCGTTTTAATCTTATGGTCAAACAAGGCAAGATTATTGTTGGAAGTTGCTCTTTTCTTATTTGTATCGAACTCTCAAAAGTTTTTATGGCAGAAAAAAACTGCGCAACGGAAATTCCCTTTGGACAGGTGCTTTTTGTTGCTCCGCAAAGAGTCAATGCACCCCTGCAATGCTTTGAATCACCTGTGCATTGACTTAATGTACCCCTGCAATACTTTAAATCACCTGCACATAGACTTATTGCACCCCTGCAATGCTTTAAATCACCTGTGCAATGACGCAATGCACCCCTGCAATGCATAAAATCGCCTGCGCAAAGACACAATGCAACTCTGCAACGCTTTAAATCACCTGTGCAAGGACACAATGCAACTCTGCAATACTTTAAATCACCTGTGCAATGACGCAATGCACCCCTGCAATGCTTTATTGTCAACCCTAAAAATTGACCGATTCTTGCACCTGTATTCATGTTGTCGCAAACGATATAGTTTTGCCCAAAAAAATCAGTCGAAATTTAGTTTGATGCCGGTTCTCAAACCCTCTGTACTTTTTCAACATAAAAAGCCTGCTTTCCTCTTTAAATTCCCCAACGATTCGGTATTTGACCATTAGGTTTGTAACTTTGCACAAAATTTAACCAAAAATTAGCAAACATGACAATGTATGAACTGATATCGGGTTTCGGGAAACAACTTGCCGAGGCATTGGAAATTGGAAAAAAAGCAACGTTTACCCCTCATACCCACCCCATTACCAATATATTAGTAACAGGTCTTGGAGGTTCGGGCATGGGTGCAGATGTGGTCATAGACCTGACTGCCTCCGATCTTCAGATTCCCATGTTAGTCAATAAAAACTATTTGCTGCCCGGGTTTGTCAATGAAAATACATTGGTGATTGCTTCTTCTTATTCCGGCAATACCGAAGAAACGACCCATGCGTTGCAAATTGCGATTAAAAAAAAGGCTAAAATCGTGTGTGTTACTACAGGTGGTACGATGGAAAAAATAGCCTCCGAACACGGTTTAGACCTCATCAAACTACCCTCCGGTCGCCCTCCCCGAGCAAGTTTGGGTTATTCATTTGTTCAGCAGTTCTTTGTCCTTCAATACTTCGGGTTTATTGACAACCGTTTTATTGGTGAAATCGAAGCTGCCATCGCTTTATTAGACCGCGAGCAGGAAAACATCAAAAGTCAATCGGCTCAATGGGCAAAAACCATGGCCAAACAATTACCTATAATCTATGCCCCGGACGGTTACGGCTCAGTTGCCATCAGATGGCGGCAACAAATCAACGAAAACGGAAAACAACTCTGCTGGCATCATATTATCCCCGAAATGAACCATAATGAACTTGTCGGATGGCGAACCAAAGACCATACCTATGCTCCTGTTTTCCTTCGGGCATCCGATGTTTTTAACCGTTCACAGTACCGCATAGACATCAACAAAACGATCATCGGCCAATATACGGACAGCATTTATGAACTGACCGCATTGGGCAACACCAAAACTGAACGGTTGCTATATCTGATTCATTTCGGCGACTGGCTCAGTTGGTATCTTGCTCAGGAGCGCAATATGGATGCCACAGAGGTGAAAGTGATAGACTTTTTGAAAGGCGAATTGGGGAAAATGTAGCGTTTAGACGAAAGACAAAAGACGAAAGACGAAAGACGAAAGACGAAAGACAAAAGACGAAAGACAAAAGACGAAAGACAAAAGACGAAAGACAAAAGACGAAAGACAAAAGACGAAAGACGAAAGACGTAAGACAAAAGACGTAAGACAATAGACGTAAGACAATAGACGTAAGACAATTGACTTAGTGCAATAGGCAAACTAACCATTAACCATTAAAAAAATGACCGAAAGAGGAAATTTAACCTATAATACAGAGCAGGAGAAACTGCTGTTTAAGGAATATGGAAGAAACGTGCTCAAATTGGTACAATCCACCATCAAGTTAGAAACCAAAAAGGAGCGGACTGCTGCTGCCAAAGAAATTGTCAACCTGATGGCACAGCTACATCCCAATCTGAAAAATGTGGAAGAATTCAGGCATAAGCTTTGGGATCAGCTCCACGCAATTGCAGATTTCAAATTAGACATCGACTCCCCCTACCCTGCTCCGGAAAGTTATGACCAAATTATGCAGCAAGCCGGGGAAGTGCCCTACCCTTCTTCGAGAATCAAACTTAAACACTATGGCAAAAACATAGAGGCGTTAGTTCAAAGAGCAATTGCCACTGACGACGAAAGAAAAAAAGCGGAGTTAATCAGGATTATCGTTTATTATATGAATCTGGTTCATATAACATGGAACAAAGACCTCAATGTGAGCGAGGATTTGATTAAACACGATTTAAACAGCCTGTCCAAAGGGCTGCTGGACCACGAGTGGGCAGAAAAATACCTGGCCTCGAAAGGAGTACCTAAGCCAATGGTTATCCCAATCCAACAGATGGGAAACAACCAAAACAAACAGGGGCAAGGCAATGTGTTAAAAGGTCAGCAACAAGGGCAGGGACAGCCTCACGGCCAATCCTCCCGCAGACGTAAAAAGAAAAATAACCGGAAAAAAAACCTTTAGCATCCCCTCTTTATCAATAATGTACCAGGACGAATTTATAGTAAACGGCGGCAAGCGGTTAAAAGGTGAGTTAATTCCTCAGGGCGCTAAAAATGAAGCCCTTCAAATTATCAGTGCTACTTTACTCACCAAAGAAGAAGTTACAATTTCCAATATTCCGGACATTCAGGATGTCAACAAACTCATAGATATATTGAGGGATATGGGGGTGAAAGTTACCCGTAACAACGCTCATACCTATACTTTCCTGTCTGACGAAGTTGATTTAAACTATTTGGACAGTGAAGAATTCAGGACAAAAACGGGTAAACTCCGGGGTTCGGTATTGGTAATCGGTCCTATGTTAGCACGCTTCAAAAGGGCCTATCTGCCAAAGCCCGGAGGCGACAAAATAGGACGCCGAAGATTGGACACCCATTTTTTAGGACTGCAACTTTTAGGCGCGAACTTTCATTACGACGAAACGGAAAATGCCTTTATCGTTTCTGCCGATCAACTCAAAGGGGCTTATATTTTGATGGAAGAAGCTTCTATTACCGGCACAGCCAATATTCTGATGGCTGCCTCTTTGGCCGAAGGCACCACTACCATATATAACGCAGCCTGCGAGCCATATATCCAACAACTTTGCCTGATGTTGAACAATATGGGTGCAAAAATCAGCGGAATAGGTTCAAACATGCTCACCATCGAAGGGGTGGAAACCCTGCACGGTTGCCGGCACGAAGTATTGCCGGATATGCTGGAGATTGGCAGTTTTATTGGCTTAGCCGCCCTGACCCAATCTGAAATCACCATCAAAAACGCCAGAATTGACCAGCTTGGCATCATCCCCGCCCTGTTTCAACAAAAGCTCGGCATCGAACTTCAGTTAAAAGGCGATGATATATTTATTCCCGAACAGGAAATTTACCATATCGGGCGTTTTATAGACGGCTCTATCCTGACAATTGCCGATGCACCCTGGCCGGGTATTTCTCCCGACCTGATGAGTGTGGTGCTCGTTACCGCCACACAAGCCAGAGGCAGTGTGCTGATTCACCAGAAAATGTTCGAAAGCCGTTTGTTTTTTGTAGATAAGCTGATTGATATGGGCGCACAAATCATACTTTGCGACCCCCACCGCGCTGTAGTCATAGGTCTTGAAAGGCGTTCCCCGCTTCGGGGTATCAATATGTCATCCCCCGACATCCGGGCAGGGGTGGCCTTGCTCATTGCCGCCCTTTCTGCCGAAGGTAAAAGCGTCATCAGCAATATCCATCAGATAGACCGCGGTTATCAGTTTATTGATGACCGCCTCCGAAACATTGGTGCTCAAATTGAAAGAAGATAGATTTTTAGCCCTTTATTTTAATACCTGACCTAACAAAGGGATAGTATCAAACGCTTTGGTCTAAGTGTAAATTACCATACCCACTTCAGATTTACCACCTATATTTTTAAGTCAACGTATTTTTATCTGAAGTCTTACATCTGAACTCATACATCTAACGTCTTGAGTCCGGTATCTAACCTATCATGTTTAAGTCTTAAAAATACCTTTATGAAAAAAATAAACTTTTACGCAGGTCCTTCCATTTTACCGCGAGAGGTAATTGAAGAGTCTGCACAAGCATTGCTCGATTTTAACGGAACAGGATTGTCAATTTTAGAAACTTCACATCGAAGCAGCACTTTTGAAAACGTGATTAACGGAGCAAGGGATTTGGTGAAAGAGTTGTTGAGTTTACCCCCTAAGTACGAAGTGCTGTTTTTGGGGGGGGGTGCAAGTATGCAGTTCTGCCAGATTCCATTCAATCTGCTCCCTTCAGACGGTAAAGCAGCATATTTTAACACAGGAGTATGGGCAAAAAACGCCATTCACGAGGCCAAAATGTTTGGGCAAACAACGGTAGTTGCCTCCTCTGAAGATGCCAATTTTTCATACATTCCTTCATTCCCAAAAGTAGGCAGCGATTTTTCCTATCTTCACATTACCACCAATAATACCATATTCGGAACCCAGTTTCACGAATATCCCGAATGTAACTGCCCTTTGGTGGCCGATATGTCCTCCGATATTTTTTCTAAAAAAACAGATGCAGCAAAATTTGATTTGATTTATGCAGGTGCTCAAAAAAACATCGGCCCTGCCGGGACTACCTTAGTTATTGTCAATACTGAATTATTGGGAAAAGTGGACCGGCAAATTCCAACTATGCTCGACTATCAAATCCATATTAAAAACAAATCTATGTTTAACACGCCCCCTGTTTTTGCCATCTATACGTGTTATCTCACGCTTCAATGGATAAAAAAACGGGGAATTGAACGTATTGAAGCCGATAATCGGGAAAAAGCCGGTCATTTATACGCCGAAATTGACCGGAACAGTCTTTTCACCGGCACGGTTAACTCAAAAGACCGGTCTTTAATGAATGTTACTTTTGTGATGAACCGACCCGAATTAGAAACAAGCTTTCTGAATTTTGCGCTCGAAAACGGATGTGTGGGCATCAAAGGCCATCGGTTGGTTGGTGGATTCAGAGCATCTTTATACAATGCTATGGATCTGGATGGAGTTAAAATTCTGGTGGATGTGATGAAGACATTTGAAGAAAAGCACGCATAATAGTAGTCAAGATTTATCACTTTGTCATTATATTGTCAAAAAAAGTTGAAAAGCAATATCCCTTATCCTACATTTGAGCGGATTAAAAATCCTGCATTAACGGATATTCCGGCTGTGCAAATCAATTTGGCTAGGGCGCTTTTCTTATTTATAACAACACCCCTGCAAGTTATCCTTGCCGGGGTTTTTTATTTTGCGAACTTTTTCGCCTCTTTTGGGTTTTTTGTTTTTCTTTAGATAACCCTGAATATCATGTCTTTTCTTTCAAAAAAAGCGCTCTTGTTTCTGTTTGTGTTTTCTGTGCTTTTCAACAGCGGATGTACGCCCACAAGTCAAAGCATCTTAGATTTGTCCGTTCTCGATTTAGAGGGGAACGAAGTAGATTTGAACACTTTTAACGGCAAGCCTGTGGTGGTCAATTTTTGGGCAACCTGGTGTCCGCCCTGCCGGGCCGAAAAACCGGAATTAGATAAAGCCCGCCAAATTCTGGAACAGGAAGGAGTGGCGTTTGTTTGCCTGTCAGACGAAAACCTGAACACTATTCAGACTTACCTGCGACATCAGCCAAATGGGTTAACTAATTTCAAACTTAAGAGCAGTGCTAAATGGCTGGGTGTTTTTGAATACCCGCAAACCTTTCTGATTAACACTCAAGGCGAGATAGTTCACACACATACAGGTTATAACCAATGGAGTAACCCTGAAACGTTGGAGCTAATCCGGGAAAAACTCCGGTAAATCTTAACTGAACTTCAGACTGACTAATTATAATTTGCGCCTTCCCTGTACAAAACAGTGGTCAGGGTATGCCCGACTGCTTGAAGGGTAGTTTTGCTGACTACTTTCATATTGTCTTTGTGAGTATGCCAAAACGCACCAAAACTCCCTTCGTAAGTGTAGTGGATGATATCAATGGTAGGAATACGGGCAAGTTTATTGATGTATAAGTGGTCATCTGTAATTGGCGACCGGGTGGGCTTATTGATGAAATAACTGCCATATCCCAAATCGTTGGCTACGCTCCAAACCTTTTTCACCACATTCGGGGCATAGTTCAGCGAGTTTAGTTCCTGCATAAACAAGGCATCGGGAGCACCTACCATATCCAGCAAAATGCCAAACTCGGCTTTGTAGCCCGGGGTATGCAGGTTTTTGCTCCAATACTGAGAACCTAAACAGAAAGAATCATCCACCAAATAACTGCCGTAATCTTCTGTGTCAAACAAAATGATATCTACCCCCAAATTGGACACCGGGTTGGCTGCAAGCAAACGGCCAATTTCGAGCAAAACCCCTACCCCGCTCCCGCCGTCATTCGCACCTAAGATGGGTTCGTCTTTTCTTTCGGTATCCTGATCTGCGTTGGGACGGGTATCCCAGTGTGCGCACAGCATAATCCGGCGCGATGCCTGAGGGTTAAACGCTGCGATAATATTGTACATGGGGAGTTGTTTGCCGTTATGAGCTTTTACCGTGGCAGTTTGGGTAAATGTTTCCGGAGCAAACCTTTTCAAAGTAGCTTCCAGCCATTCGGCACAGGCTTTGTGTTGCGGTGTGCCCGGCACCCGTGGTCCAAAATCTACCTGCTTCTGCACAAAAGCATAAGCCGAGTCCGCACTAAAGTTTGGGATATTGATAGTCGGTTTACCGGTATTATTGGCAGTTGTAGTTCCCGAATCGGGTGTTGTTGTATCTTTTGAGTGAGGCAGTTTAGAATCAGAGGTACAACCTGCAACAAAAAACACTATTGTGATTGAAACCAGCAAAAACAAACGGGTGAATAGATTCATAGTTAAAAGGATATAATGCCGTTTATAGGCTTTCTGTTTAAAACAGTCATGTTTAAATTATTCTGTAATCCTTACAGATTTTTCGTTATTCTACGGTCCAGGTCGAACCTTCTTTGCCATCTTTGACCACAATTCGAAGGTTTTTTAGCCGGTCGCGGATTAAATCTGAAGTTGGCCAGTCTTTTTTATTCCTGGCTTCGGTTCGCAGGTCAAGCACCAAACCCATTAACCCGTCTGCCAGTTGATTATTGTTGGAGGCAGTGTCGTCTTTCAAGCCCAGAATATCTTGTATAAATGCAGGGAATACATGTTGAAGGCGATTAAAGGTGTCAATACCAAGGGCATTGTCCGGTAGTTGTTTGTTGTGGATGGCATTAATTTTTCCGGCCAGCTCAAACAAATCGGCCAAAACCATGGCAGTGTTAAAATCATCGTTCATATCCCGGTATAAGGCATCACAGGCATCCTGAACAGCTTTATCTTCTGCCGGGTCCTGAGGTTGGGTATTACCCGGGTGTTTCAGGTTGGGAAGAAGCTGCAAAGCAGCCATCAGCCGCTTATAACCCTTTTCTGCCGCAAGCAATGCCGCATCCGAAAAATCTAATGTGCTCCGGTAATGGGTCTGCATCATAAAGAATCGGACAGTCATGGGGCTGAAAGGCTGAGACATAAAATTATTGTTGCCCTCAAACAATTCGCCGGGTAAGATTGAATTGCCCAGACTTTTTGACATTTTCTGCCCGTTAATGGTCAGCATATTTCCGTGCATCCAATACCGCACAGGGGTTGCGCCGCAACATCCCACGTTTTGGGCAATTTCGTTTTCGTGATGTGGAAACTGCAAATCCATGCCCCCTCCATGCAGGTCAAACTGTTCGCCCAGATATTTTGTACTCATGACCGAACACTCTAAATGCCACCCGGGGAAACCGATACTCCAGGGCGAATTCCAGTGCATCAGGTGCTGAGGGGCTGCTTTAATCCATAAAGCAAAATCGGTGGGGCTGTTTTTTTCGTCCTGATTTTTCAAATCGCGGGTTTCCTGCAACAAATCATCCATCACTTTTCCCGATAATTTACCGTAAACATCAGGATACCGTTTGATCATGGCGGGCACATCAAAATAGACCGAGCCATTTTTTATATAGGCTAATCCGTTGTCCAATATTTTCTGAACCATTTCCATTTGCTCTACCACATGTCCCGTTGCAGTAGGTTCTATGGAGGGTGAAAGGTTGTTAAACTGTTGCATGACTTTTCTGAACCCGTTGGTATATCGTTGAACAATTTCCATTGGTTCAAGCCTTTCCATACGCGCTTTTTTGGCAATTTTGTCCTCCCCTTCATCTGCATCATCCTCCAAATGCCCCATATCGGTAATATTGCGCACATAGCGCACCGTAAATCCCAAATGGAGCAAATAACGATAGACCACATCAAAAGTGATAAAAGTGCGGCAATTGCCTAAGTGTACATCGCTATAAACAGTAGGCCCACACACATACATACCTACAAAAGGAGGATTAATCGGTTCAAATAGTTCTTTCTGACGCGTAAGCGTATTGTATATTTTTAATTGAGTATTCATGCCGCAAAGATAAAGTTTTTAATGTTACCCGATACAGGTATTCATTCATCAGTTGATAGACTGACAATCAGCCACAATTCACTAACTTAAATATGTAATGCCCGATTGCCGGTGGCTGCCAAACATGCTTCTTTAAATGCTTCGGTATAGGTGGGGTGGGCATGACTCATACGCGAAATATCTTCGGCAGATGCGCGGTATTCCATGGCAACAACTGCTTCTGCTATGATAT
The DNA here is from genome assembly GCA_016700115.1 of Sphingobacteriales bacterium. NCBI lineage: Bacteria > Pseudomonadati > Bacteroidota > Sphingobacteriia > Sphingobacteriales > Sphingobacteriales bacterium. The sequence continues at coordinate 5,901,262 of CP064999.1, forward strand.
CAGCAATTCGGGGGCCTATAGCATGTACTCCAAGTATTTCGTCGGTTTTCGAATCGGCAAGCACTTTTATCAACCCGTCCTTATCCATGCTCGCGCGTGCGCGGCCGCTTGCTTTAAACGGAAACTTGCCAACCTTATAGGAGATGCCCTGTTCTTTAAGCTGCTGTTCGGTATAACCAACTCCTGCAACCTCCGGCCAAGTATAGACGACACCGGGTATCAGCAGATAATTGATATGTGGCTTTTGGCCTGCAATGGTTTCAGCTACAAATACCCCTTCTTCTTCGGCTTTATGTGCCAGCATAGCGCCTTCTATTACATCTCCAATGGCATAAATTCCGGGCACTTCGGTTTCCAAATGTTTGTTGACCGGTATTTGCCCCCGTTTGTTTAGGGTAATCCCGATTTTATCCAACCCAAGGTTATCGGTGTAAGGCCGCCGACCGATTGCCACCAAACAATATTCTGCTTCCAATACTATATCAGTATTGGTTTTATGATTATGGGCAGTTATTTTGGCAAATGTCCCTTCATTGCTTGTTGCCGTAACACCGGTATTGAGGTGAAATTTAATTCCTGTTTTCTTCAAGGAACGTTCCAATTCATGGCCGAGATCGTGATCCATGCCCGCTATCAGTTTGTCCATATATTCCACAATCGTTACTTCGGTTCCTAAGCGCGCATATACCGACCCCAGTTCACAACCTATAACCCCTCCCCCGATGACCACCATACTTTTAGGAATTTCTGACAGTGTCAATGCCTCAGTAGAGGTGATAATGCGTTTTTTATCAAGGGTAATAAAGGGCAGCGTTGATGGTTTCGAGCCGGTGGCTATGATGGTTTTTCCGGTTTCGATAGTTTCAGAAGTTCCGTCCTGTTTTACAATCTGTATGGTATTGGTATTGACAAAAGAACCATGCCCGGTAAACACATCAATTTTGTTTTTCTTCATTAAGTAGTTGATGCCATCACAAGATTGTTGCACGACTTGTTCTTTGCGTTTCATCATTTGTGCAAAGTCAATACTTAAATTGCCATCTATTTTGATGCCATGTGTTTCGAATCTGTGCAGGGCATTATGATAATGTTCTGTACTGTCTAAAAGGGCTTTTGAAGGAATACAGCCTACATTGAGACAGGTGCCGCCCAATGTGTTGTAGCGCTCTATAATGGCCGTTTTAAACCCCAATTGCGCACATCGGATTGCAGCAACATATCCTCCAGGACCCGAACCGATGACTGTTACATCGTACTTCATTGATTTGTTTTTTTGTTTTGTAGAAAATTTAGTCTTACGCCATATATAAGTAATCTAAAAAGCGGCGCAAAGATAATAACCTGTTGCAGGTCTTTAAATGTTGAGTCAAATAAATATAGATAACCCCATACATAGATATTCCGGGCAAATAACTTTATCTTGTGTTAATATTACCGACTTTTTTATTGAATATGACAATAAACTCCTGAATTCTTTTTGCGGCACGACAGTTCTTGATTATTGGTACAGGATAATTTCTTTTTGTTTTTTTTAAAGTGCGGGAATAAAGCAAATTAACCAATTGTCAAACTGCCAACAACACGACAGCTAAGCCGGCATAATTTAAAACGTTTCTATTTTTATTTTTTTAAACATCATCAAACCAAACTACCATGATTACCCGAAAAAAAAACTTTGTTGTTTCATCGTTCCTGTTTGTCCTGACCTTGTTTGCCCTTACTTTTATTGCTTGCGAAAAGGAAGAGGTTATCAACAACAATAATGAAAATATTACTATTGCTACCGATGAAAGCAATGCCGAAGACTTGTTTGCCGATGTGGTTGACTTGACAGACTTATATGCCGAAAGTTTCGGCGGTAGTGGAAAAACAACAGATGAATGTCCTGTAATTACCTCAACCGCCCCCGAAGGGACTTATCCTAACACCATCACCATTGATTTTGGCACAAGTTGTGAAAGCGATGGCGGACGTATTCGTTCCGGTCAGATTATCATTACCATTTCTGATGCCATGAGCAATCCGGGTGCTACTAAAACCAAAACTTTTCAGGATTATACCGTAAATGGCATTTTAGTACAGGGCACGCATACCACAACGAATAATGGGTTGAATGATGAAGGGCAGCCGTCCCATACACACACGCTTGTCGGAGGCTCACTGACTTATCCCGATGGTGCGATTGCGACTCGCGAAGCGACTCAAACTGTAACCATGATTGAAGGGTGGGATACTCCAGATACTCGTTGGGATAATGTTTGGGCAATTACCGGAAACAGCAGTGGCACCAGTAAAACCGGAGTGGCATACAGTACGCTTATCACCGAGCAACTCATAAAAAGACACAATTGCAGATGGATTGTCAGTGGGGTAAAAGAACTTACCAGAAACGGTGAAACCGCTACTTTAGACTACGGTGACGGCGAATGCAACAGATTTGCAATTCTTACCACTGCGGATGGTGAAACGCACGAAATCAGATTGCCCAGATAGTCAGATTTAAGAAATAAATCAAAAAACAAAAAACGGCAGTGTAATTCAATATTACATTGCCGTTTTTTTATTTCGTGTTCAATTTGATACTGCGCTCAAATAAGGTATAAGTCAGCCTTTTGGTTGGGGCAATAAGCAGGCAAAATACCTTTGAATCAATTATAAAGGATTCTAATCATGAAAAAGTAATCTCTGTTACAATAAGTTACAAACAGAATGTTGATAGATAATAAACTCATTGACATTTTAAAGAGCAAAAAGTATCGGCATCCTCAGTGGATTTGAGAATCATCAGAGCATTTGCCTGTAACTTTAAGTGGATCCGGGCTATTTGTTCTGGATTAATACTTCGCTCATAGTCATTCCATTAAGTTTGCTCGACAACCATGTTTGTATCTCGAACCAACCCAAAAGGTGCTTTTGGGGAAATTCTGACAACTGTTCTTTCAACTCTTTATCAAAACTTTCAAAATAACTGCGCATAGCTTTCTTGTCGTATTCATTGACGGTAGCTAATTTTTTAAAATTGGACAGCAGCAATCGTTCAAACAACTGAAGTTCGTCCGCATTTTTCAAATTTCGATAAACTGAACGGTGCAGATTTTCGAGCAAATCAATATTCCCTAACTCATAATGAATGGCCAATTGAAGGATATGTGCCGTATGATAGACCTCGCGGCGGGTATCGGCTTTGGGATGCGAGAGGATTTCGTTAATCCAGGTCAGGGCATCGCCAAAACGATGAGCAAAAAAATAGACCAAAGCAATATTATAATAAATGGTCAGCAGTCGGGAACTGTGAATTTGGTCTTTCCACGCTTCTAATTGAGGCAGGCGTTCAGGAATTTCGGCTACACCTTTAGCAATCGAAAAGGTATTGAGATAATACAACAGTTCGTGGTAGAAGGAAATGTGAAATATCTTGACTTCGGTAGGAACATCATTAGCAGCAAGGGCGCGAATTTTAACCAGTGTGGGCGGGTAATCTTCAAATTTCTGAAAGGCGTGACAACTATTTAGAAAATTACACAAAGCCTTTCGGTATTCGTGCCTGTGTTCGTTTCGGAACAAGTCGTTGGTTTCCCAGATTTCGATGATTCGTTTGTGGTGGGCATACATTGATGCAAAGTTGCCCATCCGCCAATGGTAAAATCCCCAAATTTCGTTGTAAAACAGCTTGGCTTGCCGCGTTAAGGCATTGTTTTCTGCCTGCAAAAGGGGGATTTGTATCAGCTCTTCCATTTTTTGGAGTGCCTCGGCATCTTTAGCGCGAATGCGCACTTTTAAAGAAACCAATAAACGGTCGTGCAGATGTTTGAATTGGGCTTCATTTTGAAGAAGTTGTTGAGCGCGCTGCTCTTCCTCAATCAGTGCGTCCAAATCCTCAGTAATGTTTCGGTCGGTTCGCTCTAACAACAGCCTGCGTTGCCATTGCAACAACTCGAGTGTATAGATGGGCATTTCATAATCGGCTGCCATTTTCAGGAGTCGTTTCAGGTCTTTTTCCATCTGCCCGTAAATTCCTTTTCGATACAACGCAAGGAGGTGATTGAGCGCCTGCCTGAACTCAAACACTATAGTATTGTCTTTTGAGCCTCCGATATAGGCGCAAAGAGCATCCAAGATTTTGTTGCGAAGGGCATTTCGGGTAAAGGTCAGTTGTGCCACAAACTTTTCTTTACGATACTTTTTCTTGATGGCTTCTTCGTCATATTCGGTTTGCTTATCCATTGCTTCAAAAAGGAGGAGGTAATTGGTGGCCTCGCCCGAAGCATGGGTTTGGGCAAAGAGTTTAAAATACCGTTTTTCGGCAGGGGTAAGTGATTTAACGAGGGTAAAAAGGTCGTCGGAGGGCATGAGTAAACGGGCTTGTTGGCTTAAAAGTAAGTTTTTTCGGGCGGTTTCCATTTTTTTTACAAAATTTAATTCGTCTGCCCTCCTTTTCTGTAGCCCTTTGGAATAAAGGATTCAAGAAAGGTAAAGGGTATCAGAAACCTATGTTTTGGCAAAATCTGGTGTTCGTGCAGCTTAGGGCTGCGGTAGCTTTGCACTGTGAGACGGAAACAACAGCCTTTCACAAACAAACAAAATCATCAACACAAAATTTTCAAACACCCCAAAATTCAGAAAACATGAAAACGAAAATCGAAAGCATTATTCAACAATTTTTCTCAACAAAATTTTTTAACACCCCAAAAACAGCAGTCATGAAAACAAGAAACATCAACAATCAATTTCAAAACAACAACAAAAAACAATTTTCAAATTTCTTAACCCCAAATTCTTTTTCGACCATGAAAACACAAAGCAATTTTTCAGCCCGCCAATTTTTTGCCATCGCAATCACTGTAATTGGCCTTTTCGTTTTCCAAGCTGCACAAGCAGTAGAAACCATTTGCAAACGCACGATGTGCGGACATACCTACACAAGCAATAGCGACCGACCTAATTTATTAACCGGTGAAACTCAAAAAATCCGTGTATTTGTGAAGTTTGGTGACTTAGTTGGCTCAGCTTCATCTGGAGTTTCTGGAATTAGTGCAACCATTGGAAGCAAACACAGTGGTGGTATCGGCGACTTTGACGGATGCAAAACATGGGTAGATGTTAACATCAACGTAGGAACAAATGTTGTTCAGCAGGATGGAGTAACCATATCCCTATTCGGTATTGCCAACACGCTAACAGCATCTTTTAAGGTAGATATTCGCAAACGACCGACAATCAGCACTTTGACTATAAAAGAAGGCACAGCAACTCCGAGCTTTTTAGTAGCAGGCCGCACGTATCAAATGACAATAACCGGCACTTCGGTTAATAAGCTTGACCTGTCTGATTCAAAAGTTCAAAGTTCAAGTGTCAACTCTGGAGGAAGTTCTACCAGCCGCACATTCACTGTTGTATTTAAAGCTACCACTCAGGCAAATATCACAAGCATAAAATTTGCAGAAACCCATACTTTCTGCAACCACATAATCAGCAAAACCATTCCTTCTATTACCTTGTATCCCCGACCTGACCTGGTTCCAGGTTCACTTTCCGGAAAATATACCCTGCAAAGTAACGCTTCATGCGGTGGTTCTTTAGGAAAAGTTGGCAGCGATAACGCCACACTCAACACAGTAAAAAATTCCATTGGTTCGCCCAGCACAAGCCAAGCCGTAGTTACAAAAGAAATCACTTGGCCAAACATTACCTGGAGCGTAAAGAACAACGGTGGACCGATTGTAGGCAGTTTTAAAGTTCAACTCAAAAGTGGAAACACGGTTTTACAAGAACAAACCATTACCAATATGAACGCAGGTGAAACCAAATCATTCAGCTATGCACGTCCTAAATCTAAAAAGAAATTGATGCGCATGTTGTCCTGCAACAACGGAAACGATGTTCACGCTCATCAGGATAATGCCAGCACCGCCATCTATAACTGGGCAGACCCCGCTACCTTCACCATCGTAGTAGATACTCAAAACACCGTAACGGAAGGCAACGAAAGCAATAACAGCAGTGGATTTTAAGTGCATAAAATCCTGAAAGCATAATCGAGGCGGGTAGTTTGCTCATGCAAATTGCCCGCTTCAACTTTTCAACATGGCTGCCACACATTAAAAAAAAGAAGGGAGGCGATATCTTTGTAATTTTGCGAATTGCAAACCCAAAATCAAAGTATATGCCTCCCAACATTCTGCCTTTAGAGTTATATAAAGACATCCTGTCAGTAGCAAAGATATTACAATTAAGGGATTTTCTGTACTGTTTTATGTGTATTCGATATGGAGTAAGTGTACGGAGTTTATGCCGCTATAGTAACTACTCTGTTCGCACTTGGTTTCGTTTTATGTCAGAGGACTACCTGTGGGAGCGCATTCGTATGAAGTTGTTTTTGAAGTGGGTGTATCAACCGGAGGAGAATTATATTATAGCCATAGACGAAGTGGTAGAAGGGAAAAGTCGGGACAAGACCTATGGTTTGTCAAGTTTTGGAGCAGCATTCAGAAATGCCCCATATTCGGGATTTGTTTTTTTTGTGCTTCTCTGATAGCTGTGGGGAAACGGAAATCATATCCGATGGTGGTAGAGCAAGTCGTACAGACAGAGGGGGACAGGAAGCGGATAGCGGAACAGAAAAAGAAGGCATTAGCTGGCAAGCAGCGCAGTGCCGAAGGCAGATGTTTGGTTCGTGGCAGGAAGCAAGGCAGCAAAAACCGACCTAAGCAGCCCAATCCTACGGCATCCTTTCGGGCATTCACCGCCTTGTTAAACAAGTTGCTTTCGTGCTTACCGGGCATCAACCTGACCTATATGGTAGCAGACTGTGCTTATGCCTCGGCAGATTATTTCTCTGCGGTAACAAAGACCGGACTTCACCTGATTACCCGTTTGCCTGTAAATGCCGCCCTCGTCTATGCCTACTCAGACCCAGTAGCCCCAAAACATCGGGGAAGACCCAAAAATACGGAGAAAAAGTAGATTTGAACAACCTTGATAACCAAGAACTGAAAGACACCAAAACCGAAAATGGTCTCCTTACTCAGATATGGCAACTGCCCTGTTACAACAAATCCTTAAGCAAAAACCTGTTAAATGTGGGGATAGTAAAAATAACCAATTTGAAAACCCAAAAAGTAGCCTTCTCTAAATTTTGCACCACCGACCCTAACCTCGACTGGCAAACTATGATAGATTATTATAGTTTGCGTTTTCAGATTGAGTTTGACTTTCAGGATGCCAAACAATTTTTCGGACTATCCGATTTCAAAAACTACACCTCGAAAAATCTGACCAATTTTGTTAATCTATGCTTTACCGCTACCTTGACGGCTAAAATTTTGCAGGCACAATATCAGGTTAAATACAATAACCCTAACTTTAGCATTTTAGACCTCAAAATACTCTGTAATACGCGTTTTACGGTCAAAACAGTTATTAAATTGGTACGAAAATCGCCCGATTCAATTTTTTAATACTCAATTCGCAGACGGGTTTATGCCAACAGATTTGGTCAATGTCGCTTAAATATCTATAATATAGAAGAAAAACACGACCGTCTTATCTTATATTTGTGGCAGCCTTGTTGACTTTTAATCTCAATTTAAAAAGGAATTTTAATACTCTAACGGATCAGCTACTATATGTTTAAAGACAATTTTTCCCGTTTATTCCAAAAAAATAACGAAGTTTACAAGCATTTGTAATAAAGTCCAAACTCTCTCCAACCCTTTATTTAAAAGCATTTCCAACTATAAAGGTCTATCAGAAACCTATGTTTTTGTAAAACTTGGTTGCAGCACCCAAACAGGTTGAGGTATCTTTGTATTGTGAGACGGAAATAACTACTCACAAAAATTAACTTCAAAAACAAAAATTAACTACCCCAAAAAAACAAAACAATGAAAACAGCATCTTTCTTCTTCGCAGTGTTCTTTTTGCTATTATCCGTAGGCAGTGCTTATGCTCAGGTCAGCAACAGTTTTGAAGGCACCTATTATACCACTGCCAACAATCAAAACATTTCCATGCAAATTATGCCTTATGAAGATGGCATCGTAGGACAAATAGTTATGGGCAATGAAACTGCCGAATTTTTTAGGCACCCTTCAGGGCAACGGATCCTACGGTTTATTACAGGAAACAAGCAGTGGCGATGTCAGCGCTTATCATGCAGTCGTTCGTGGAAGCCGTTTGGATTTTACTATTTCCATCGTTGATCCCTCAACGTATCAAACTAGCGATGTTACTCTTAATTTTAACAGAGGAACTGCCCCTGTACATACAAACACTGCCACCACTCAACCGGCAATCAAAAACCACACCCAAACCTCTAACAATGGAGGTTCTAACTCGGCAACTGCCAGACAATGGCGCGATTTACTGTCAGATACCCGATTGACCTATATGAGTTCATACAGTTCGGGATATGGCGACAGCTATGGCGGATATTCGGTAAAACGCAGCATGGATTTATGCAGTCAGGGATACTTTACCTACGCCGGCAGCAGCAATTTCAGTGTCAATGCCCCCGGCGCAAGCGCCTACAACGCCGGCAACAGCGGAAGCGACGGTACATGGGTGATTAAAGACGACAACGCAGGCGGCGCAATCTTACAACTCAATTATGCCGATGGCGATGTATCTCAGTATAGACTTGGCTATGAAGACGGTAAAACCTACCTCAATGGAGAACGTTGGTTCAGAATTACGAAAGCTGAAGGAGGAGAAAATGCCCCTGGCTCCTGTTACTAAATAATAAAATACCCAACTACAAACAAAACCGGGTATCTTACTTTTTTATTCGAATATCCGGCTTTGTTTTTTGGGGTTACAATCAGAGGGTAGGTCAAATAACCTATCCTCTATTTTAAAACAAAAAAAAACTTCAAATTGATTTAAACTTTCCTGAAGACTATTGTTCTTAACTCCAAAATGTGTAATATTGTAATCAGTTAAAAAATCTTTACCTACTTATCCTCTTTAGGTTAAATTTATCACAACAATTCAAATAATCAAACATGAAAAACTTAATTTTCTTAGCTGCATTTTTCACCTGCTTGTTCTATAATACCCAGGAATCAAAAGCACAATTTGCTACTACTGTTAAAGAATTTTCATCAACAGAGAAAATACTTGTAAAAGAATATTGTCCTACCTGTACCAACGGCATGTTAATCATCAGCTCAGACGGGCGTTGTTGTTGTGTAAAAAGCGATGGCAGTCAAACCTGCGGCAAATCAACTACTCACCTCGATGCGCCTCAAAAAACATTATTAACCCAACAAATGGGGATTGGTGCCGTGGATCCTTGCGATGATCAAGGAAGTAGTTGCCTGACTTTTAAAAAGGTGAAAGCGATGAATATTCCCTTTCAAAGGATTATTTTAATCACTCCCTCTATGCAAAAAGCAATTTTGAAAAAATAATCAGATTTTTTTAAATAAACCGGACGGGGTAAAGGAATATTAATTCTTTATCCCGTCTTTGATGTTTGTGGAACAAATAAAACTAGAGGAAGAGTTGCCCTTTTTTGATTTAACTTTGCTACTTTTAAGTTGATTTGAATAGGTTTAAAGATAATTCTGATTGCACTCATGAAATCTAAGATATTAATCTTGTTGATTTGTTTCCTGCTGTTTTCATTTTGGAAAAATGGCAATTATGTATCCGGAAACGAAGAAACACCACCACAAAACATGACCGGTGCACCGGGAACCACCGAAACCTGCCTGAGTTGTCATAGTCCAGGCACCGGAGGAAGCGGATCAATTTTAGTAACATTTAATGCCGGAAACAATCAATACATAGCCGGGCAAACTTACCAAATGTCGGTAACCCTCAGCCATATTGGTCAAAAAAGATGGGGGTTTTCAATGGTTGCCCGTAATGCTGCAAATGAAAATGTTGGCACCTGGGTTCCCAATAACATAGATTAAGGCTTATGCAAGCAGCACACATATCGGTATAAAAATGCCCCTGTCATGACCGATACTTATACCTTTAACTTTAGTTGGATAGCCCCATCCACAACAGGAACAGGGGATATTACCTTTTACACTGTGGGTAACGCTGCCAATAACGACAGCAACTCTACAGGCGATTACATCTATTTTCAAATTGTAACCATTGCCGAAGTTATTCCTCAGCCAACGGTTCATTTGCGTCTGTTTTTAGAAGGTGCCCTCAACGCCGAAGCAACAGCAATGAATACAAACATTCAATCTCAGGTGCTTGAAGCCCGAAATCCGGCTAATCCCGCAGTAGTCGAAGCCCGTAAAGCTGCGTTATTGCTCAACAATGGTACTTTGCAAGATGCAGACGGTTCACCGGGAGTAACTTTTACCGGTCTCCCGACCGGAAGTTATTTTATTGCCGTAAAACATCGCAATCATTTGGCGGCAATGAGCAGTAACCCCATCACCTTACCCAATGGCAATGCCTGTGCATCAGGTAGTACCTGTGATTTGAGACTGCCTCAAAACACCCTATATGGCAATTTAATTCTTTCAGACAAAGGCAATGGTTTCTGGGCGCTTTCGTGCGGAGACGTTAATCAGGACGGTGCAGTAACATTTCACGACTTCAATTTGTGGCGAAGCAGTATCGGTTTTTTTACCGGCTATTTTTCAACAGATATAAACATGGACGGACAAACTGGCCTCCCCGATTTTGGGGTTTTTCGACCTAATTTCGGCAAAACAACTTTGAACGAACTGAGATAGTCCAAAATTTTTTTGTTTATATTTGTCAACAAGGCTGCCACAAATATAAGATAAGACGGTCGTGTTTTTTCTTCTATATTATAGATATTTAAGCGACATTGACCAAATCTGTTGGCATAAACCCGTCTGCGAATTGAGTATTAAAAATTGAATCGGGCGATTTTCGTACCAATTTAATAACTGTTTTGACCGTAAAACGCGTATTACAGAGTATTTTGAGGTCTAAAATGCTAAAGTTAGGGTTATTGTATTTAACCTGATATTGTGCCTGCAAAATTTTAGCCGTCAAGGTAGCGGTAAAGCATAGATTAACAAAATTGGTCAGATTTTTCGAGGTGTAGTTTTTGAAATCGGATAGTCCGAAAAATTGTTTGGCATCCCGAAAGTCAAACTCAATCTGAAAACGCAAACTATAATAATCTATCATAGTTTGCCAGTCGAGGTTAGGGTCGGTGGTGCAAAATTTAGAGAAGGCTACTTTTTGGGTTTTCAAATTGGTTATTTTTACTATCCCCACATTTAACAGGTTTTTGCTTAAGGATTTGTTGTAACAGGGCAGTTGCCATATCTGAGTAAGGAGACCATTTTCGGTTTTGGTGTCTTTCAGTTCTTGGTTATCAAGGTTGTTCAAATCTACTTTTTCTCCGTATTTTTGGGTCTTCCCCGATGTTTTGGGGCTACTGGGTCTGAGTAGGCATAGACGAGGGCGGCATTTACAGGCAAACGGGTAATCAGGTGAAGTCCGGTCTTTGTTACCGCAGAGAAATAATCTGCCCGAGGCATAAGCACAGTCTGCTACCATATAGGTCAGGTTGATGCCCGGTAAGCACGAAAGCAACTTGTTTAACAAGGCGGTGAATGCCCGAAAGGATGCCGTAGGATTGGGCTGCTTGGGTCGGTTTTTGCTGCCTTGCTTCCTGCCACGAACCAAACATCTGCCTTCGGCACTGCGCCGCTTGCCAGCTAATGCCTTCTTTTTCTGTTCCGCTATCCGCTTCCTGTCCCCCCTCTGTCTGTACGACTTGCTCTACCACCATCGGATATGATTTCCGTTTCCCCACAGCTATCAGAGAAGCACAAAAAAACAAATCCCGAATATGGGGCATTTCTGAATGCTGCTCCAAAACTTCTGACAAACCATAGGTCTTGTCCCGACTTTTCCCTTCTACCACTTCTGTCTATGGCTATAATATAATTCTCCTCCGGTTGATACACCCACTCTAAAAACAACTTCATACGAATGCGCTCCCACAGGTAGTCCTCTGACATAAAACGAAACCAAGTGCGAACAGAGTAGTTACTATAGCGGCATAAACTCCGTACACTTACTCCATATCGAATACACATAAAACAGTACAGAAAATCCCTTAATTGTAATATCTTTGCTACTGACAGGATGTCTTTATATAACTCTAAAGGCAGAATGTTGGGAGGCATATACTTTGATTTTGGGTTTGCAATTCGCAAAATTACAAAGATATCGCCTCCCTTCTTTTTTTTAATGTGTGGCAGCCATGTTGATTTGTCAAATCACTTCAAAATTGTTTGATGATTTAGATACTCTAAAAACAACCGTCAACCCAACCCGGACTTAACTTTGAGCAAACAAAACCAGAAAACTCTATCAAATTTGCTTAACACGTCTAAAATTGTCATATTTTTAGTAAAATACAAATATTTTTTTAAAATTCTTGTCAACACAAATATAAAGTTCTAAATTAGCACCGACTAAACCCTGCTCTAACCCATATTTGTTTTTTATGAAAAAACTCCTACTCTTACTACTTACAATTTCCATTTATACACTTAACGCTCAAACTTCGCTTAGCGACAAGAAAACCTTAGAAGTCAATTTTTTCTCCGAAAAAATTGAAATAGCATATAGCAGTTCTATGCTACTGCCATTTAAAGGGGAGCAGAATGAACAGGCTTTTTACCGGTTTTATCAGGATTTAAGTGCCACTAAGTACCATGTTTTGTTAGGAAACCTGTTTTACCATAAAAAGAATATGGGGTTAAACGACTGGTTATACTATCAGTTAATCAGAAAAAGTGTACAAGCTATATTCCCTAAAGAAAACATCACTTACCATGCATTGTTTTCCTGGTTTTTATTAACTAAATCAGGCTATATAGCCGAAATCAACTATACCGGGAAAGAGGTGCATCTGGTGGTTTACAGCGATGAAAAGATATATGAAGCTGCATATCGCGATTATGGAAAAGGCTGGATGATAGATTTGTCATCGTTGGAAAAACAGCTAGAATACAGATTGATTCACAACTCTTTAAACATTTTCAAAGTTCTGAACACCGGTAAGTCGTTTTCTTTCCAGTTAAATAAGCTACCCAATTTTACTAATCCTGATCTGGAAACAAAGACATTGTCGTTTATCCACGACAACAATAGCTATAAATTTGATGTTGATATTGATAAAAACATGCTCTATATCAGGTGGAAATATCCAAATTTGCCACTTTCTGATATTGCCAAAATTCCCTTATCAGAAAATGCACAGAACTCCCTCTTGTTTTCACTGAAAAACATTTTGAAAAATAAAAACAATACTGAAGCCGTCAGATTACTGTTGAGTTTTGTCCGCACTGCTTTTGAATATAAAACAGACATGGAGGTGTATAAAACCCCCAATTTGGCTTTTAGCGCTGAAGAAACTTTGTACTATCCATATTCCGATTGTGAAGACAGGGCTATTTTATTCAAATATCTGGTAGAAAAACTCCTGAACACTGAAGTTTTATTGCTGGAGTTTAAAGACCATGTAACTTGTGCAGTATTGCTTCCACAACCACAAGGCAGGTCAGTTATCTATGAAAACAAGCAATATACCATTTGCGACCCAACCGGGCCGGGTAATCATCTAAAAATAGGAGAACTTCCCGAAGGATTGGAGAATACCCCTTATCAGGTTTCCGAATAAGCAAAATATAGATTGAGTTGAACGTAAAAAACGGCAGTGTCGAACAAAAAAGTTGTTCCGCTGCCGTTTTTTGATTATGCTGAACCGGCGGTTAAACATCAAAACATCTGGACATAGAGGAACAATGCGCTTGCAATATCATCCATAATTGCAGATGGTTCAGAATGGAAGTTCAACAACTTACCTGCAATTGAACGGCTCAATATAACAAACCGGAATTTTTGCCGGCAAAACAACACTACTAATTGGCTGATTTGCCGGCAAAATTAAAAAAAGCAAAAGATTCACCCCGTTTTTCAGAAGCTCATCCGTTTATGGATATTACGAGGAATGAGGCGAACTGTAAACCGCGGTTCGGGCCCAATCGTGGGAATGGTTTGAAACTTCAGTTCATAATCATCGGGGACTAATTTAAAATCAACCAAGTGAACCAAAATGGCCATGGTGAGCATCATTTGCAATTCGCCCAACTGAAAACCAAGACATTTATGAGCGCCAATACCATAAGGGCTAAGCGCGCCTTTTTGACGGTATTCGTTTCTGGGAGGCAGGTGACGGTCAATGTCAAACTCATAGGGATTGGGAAACAGTTCGGGTAAAAAGTGGGTAACGCCTTGAGCCATATACACCGTTTGTCCTTTTTCCATCCGATATCCTCCAAATTCAAAAGGCACTGCCACCGTTCGGGGTATCATAGAGGCTACCGGATAGCGGCGGAGGGTTTCCATAAGCGTGGCGTGCATAATGGGGAAATTGTTCACCTCTTTCACATCGGGCAGTCCGTTTTCAAAAGCAGCATCTACTTCTGTTTGCAAGCGTTTCAACACATCTCTATGCTTTGCCAAAGCGTAAATCATGGATGCAAGGGTATTGGTAACCGTGTCCATACCGGCAAGAAACGGGCCAATGACCGCCAACAATAATTCGGGGCGATTGAGTTCCAAGCCTTCTTCATAAACCGCTTTGAGAATATCATCCACCAAATCGGGGGTTTCGGGATTGGGAGCGGTGAGGTGTTCGTAAATAATTTTTTCGCCAAACTTATTGGCTTTTTCCTGGGCTATCAAAAACTTAGGGCGATACAAGGCAATTCGTGGCCACATTTTGACAATGTTTACATTGAGCAATGTGCGCACATAAAAAGAAAGGGGTTCATAATACTTTCCGGGGGCGCGATTGGCCAGTAAAATGCCCATTTGCTCGGTAATCAGGCGTTGGATAAACGATGCTACTTTAATTTCGCCTTTGTTTTTCAATTTTTTGAGCACCATTTTCCGGGTAATGTCGGCTACTTTGGGAATTCGGTTGGCAATCATCCTTGTCGAATAGCCGCGCATCATCACCTTGCGCATTTTAAAATGTTCTTCCCCGTCAAGAGCGACCAAAAACTTATCGGCTCCTACCGATTTGCCGAAACTTCCCCATATTTCGCCGGTAATTAAATAATCGTTGGCGGCTCGCGACAAAAACTGATTGGCCTCCAATCCGGCTAAAAAAATAATTTGCTGATTGACCGTATTCACTTTAAAAACCGGTCCGTGTTTGTGATACTGCTCAACGATAAAATCAATCGGAGCGTTGATCAAGCTAAAAGTACTGCCGACAATAGGCAAGCCCGATACTAAAGGGGGCTGATTGTGGTCTTTTGCATTTACAGCATTCATTGTGGTGAATAATTTTTTATGAGTGTATGAATTGAGTTGAAATGATACGTCCAATAAAACGGATTGATCGTTAACTTGTTTTAAACCAAGTGAACATCAATGTAGAAATTGTTGCAAATTTAGCATGAAAGCATCAATAACTTACGCTAAACGGATAGTGAAGATGGTTTGCTTTTTAGCAAATTATATAAATACCCACAATAACCCAACACAATCAGGTAAATGATTTGTGGCAATGTAATATCACCCCAAATTTTGGGGTTAATGCGTATCACTTCTAATAAGATATAAAAAATAGCACTTGCCATAAAATACCACAGCATGGTTTGACCCTGAAAATGTTTGTTTTTGTTGATGTGCAAAAGTAACAATAACAACAAGAAATAAAACATACTGTCATATAAAGGAGTGGGATGAACCGGAAGTAAAGAAGGCACCGGTCCATAAGCAAAGTGCATGCCCCAAGGCAATGCAGTAGGTACGCCATAACAGCCATCGCCCGATAACAAACACCCCTGCTTAGTTATAACTGTTAACATGCAAAGGCAAATAGCAACAAAATCGAAATATTGCCAAAAAGCAGAAACTCCCAACAGCTTTTTTCCAATCGGCGGCAGAAACAATACAATAAACAGCAAAGCCCCACACCAACTAAAATGCCCATAGTGCGGGTATTGCCACAAAACATCAATCGAACCAAATCTGCCTTTAACAAGAAAATACTCTAACATTCCCACTAAACGCGCACCAAACAAGGCTAAAAAGCCTATATACCAAAATAACAATGTTGTACACCATAGCAGAAACCTTTCTTTTATTCCATGCTTATAATACCAACAACCAAACAACAGCATTACCGCAACACCTCCATACTGACAAAGTGCATACCACGATACTTCAAAACCGCAAATTAACGGATTTGGTAACATCAATATCAATGATTATTGTAACACTGTAAATTTAACAGTCATAGCGGGTTGAAATACATTGTTTAAAAAGGGTACTGCCAAATACAATCCGGGTTTTAATGTCCCTGATGAAATTTCTGTCAGATGAACTCCTGTCGGTAAATGCCCTTCATGTAGTACCAACACAGGTGCGCCGGTTAAATCGAACAAATGATATTGCAACTTTGCTTCTTTTTCAAGGTATATTCGCAACCAAGGACGACCTTCATACATCATTACCGACAAACTGTTTTCCTCAAAACCCCGCTTAGATGACGAGCATACACATTCACCCATGCCCGAAAAACTACTGATACTATCATAATCAAACAAGGCGGTACGAACATCTTTGTCAAGCAGCGCGCTCAACCCTTTTTGCAGGTTTTTCAATTCTAATAAAAAAGCCGATTCGCGATGAAAATCTAAAATATCAAACATCGGCAACATTTCTTCTATCCAACAACAAACGGCATTGATGTGAGCCGTAGTAATTTTTACCGAATCATTTTCGGCAAAACTATCTTCAAGCAAGGGTGTAAGGATAATTAATAAATCGTCTAAAGCATTTTGAACACCGTCATATCTACTGTCAGTAGAAGTAAAAATATCGTTTAGAGCATCGGTATTTTGCACAAACCGACGCATAAGAAGGTTAAAATTATTGCCGAGATTTTGTTCCCAAAAAAATGCCATCTCGCGGGTAGCCTCTGTAGAAAATGAACCGGGCGGTATGTAATGACAGATACTGCCGCCGCCGCCATTATTTCCTGATTGTTTTGTGCCTTTATCAAATCCATTATCAGGCCTAAAAATTTCACAGGGTGGGTAAGGAGGTGTTGCAGGGTAAAGTGCTTTTAATGCTTCTGCATCTAAATTGCTTAAAGTTCTTCTTATTTGAGCATTCATTATATTGCCGTGCATAACATCATTGTTGATATTAGCACCGGCAGGATGGCATAAACCCAAAGCATGTCCAAATTCATGCAACATCACAGATTCAAAATCATAACAAGCATAATCTATATCAGTTTCATTAGAACCCTCTAACACATCCCATTTAACATTGTTATTAATGGCTATGTCAAACCCTTTAAATAAAATTGTAGGGTGGTAGGGCGCATTAGTACTGCATAGATAAGCATCCTCACTTTGATATATGATACACTTTGCTAAAATCTCAAAATTATCAACAAACTGTGTGTAATCAAATCCAATAATATTGGTATCATCGTCTTGATCAGCTATAGGAGTGGCTGAAGTAATCCCTTGAACTTGTAGCCAAGGATACGCACCAACATTATTCCAATTCATCGCAGCAGCAGCAACTGAAATGGGAAACAAATTGCTGTTAATTTCACAACCGGATCCTATTGAAGGATTGGGGCATTCCGGTTCGGGATTCAAATAATAAGTGCTTAGATTGCTATGAACCCAATAGGGAATTTGAAATCCTTGTGTATGAAATTCTCCGTTGTTGGTTACCCATCTAAAATTAAAACAGTAGTCGCCCCACTGCCCTACTATTTGAGTAGAGAACGGGTTACAAAAACATGCAAGAAACAAAAACAGGTTAAATAATTTTAATTTTTTCATGGCGATTGTTTTAAATTCTCTTTGTAAAACTGCTTCATGTCTTTTATTTTTTCAGTATTCCAACTGTTAGAATTAGTTACCATAGAAAATATATTCGGACAATACTCATCATTATATTTTCCTCGTAAAAAGCCTTGACCTATAAATATTCGGGCATAATCTTGCCTGTTTGCTCTAAATAATTGTTTACTCCCTACATTATAGTCTTCTTCATGTGTAACAGATGTAAATATTTCTTCTTCTCCGGAGGGAGTACATCCGCCTGAATACCCCCCAAATCTACTTTCTAACAGATAATTACCTTTTTTTAACGGGAAGCGGGAATACAATACCTCTTCTACCCGATAAACATTTTTTATTCCATACAATAAACATTTAGTCGAGTCCCTTACATATATCTTTTCTGTTACGGTTCCTATAAATAGTGCATCAGACATAATTAAGATACTTATTTCAAACCAATTTAAAGATTTATAAATTGGCTTAAATTTGTCTATGGCCTCTCCTGTAATTAAAAAACGGTTAAATAAGGCTGTATCAATCCCGTTTTTAATGTAGGGTAAGTAGTGAAAAATAAAAGTACCAGAATAATCTAATTCCAAAAATCTTTTGGTATAAATACCGCTTTTAACCAAAAACTCAGCCGTTGCAGTACTGTCTTCTGGAGTAAGTACAGGAAACCCCTCATTTGGTAAATAACTATAGTATTCACAATTGAAATAGTCGGGTTTTTGAACTTCTTCTTTTTTGCACTGCCCGCCCGCAAGCAACAAAATAGCGAAAAAGGTTGCCGATATGACAATACTTTGTTTCATGATTTTTGTAATTTAATTTATGATTTGCAAATATACCCCCCCCTACTAATATAACAAATATGCATGGTCATTTTTTTGTAAAACTCTATTAAGCCTTTATACCAAAATAACAAGGTTGTACGCCATAAGAGAAACCTTTCTTTTATTCCATGCTTATAATACCAACTACCAAACAACAGCATCACCGCAACACCTCCATACTGACAAAGTGCATACCACGAAACTTCAAAACCGCAAATTAACGGGTTTGGCAACATCAATATCAATGATTATTGTAACACTGTAATTTTAACAGTCATAGCGGGTTGAAATACATTGTTTATAAAGGGTAATGCCACATACAATCCGGGTTTTAATGCCCTCGATGAAATTTCTGTCAGATGAATTCCTACCTGTAAATGCCCTTCTTGAAGTACCAACACAGGCGCACCGTTTATATCGAACAAATGATATTGTAACATTGCTTCTTTTTCAAGGTACATGCGCAACCAAGGACGACCTTCATACATCATTACCGACAAACTGTTTTCCTCAAAACCCCGCTTAGATGATGAGCATGAACATTCACTCATGCCCGAAAAACTACTGATTCGATCATAATCAAACACGGCGGTACGAACATCTTTGTCAAGCAGCGTGTTCAACCCTTTTTGCAGGTTTTTCAATTCCAATAAGAAAGAGGACTCACGATAAAATTCAACTAAATCAAACATTGGCATCATTTCGTCTATCCAACAACATACGGCATTGATATGCGCTGAGGTAATTGTAGTCGAATCATTTTCGGCAAAATTATCCTCAAGCAAGGGTTTAAGGATATTTAATACATCGTCTAAAGCTTTTTGAACATCCTCATATCTACCGTCCGTAGAAGTAAAAATGTCGTTTAGAGCATCTGTATTTTGCACAAACCTCCTCATAAGCATGTTAAAATTATTGCCTAACTCACGTTCCCAAAACAAAGCCATTTCGGCAGTGGCTTCTGTAGAGAATGAACCGGGCGGTATGTAATGGCAAATACTGCCTCCGTTATTATTCCCTGACTGCTTTTCAGTTTTATCAGGACCTTGGTCTGGCCTAAAAATTTCGCAAGGCGGATAAGGAGGAGTTGCAGGGTAAAGCGCTTTTAATGCTTCGGCATCTAAACTGCTTAATATTCTTCTAATTTGAGCATTTTTCATGCTGCCATGCATAACATCATTATTAATATTTGCACCTGCGGGATGACATAATCCCAAAGCATGACCGAATTCATGCAGCATCACAGATTCAAAATCATAACAGCTATAATCAATATCTGTTTCATTAGTGCCTTCCAAGACATCCCATTTAACGTTGTTATTAATGACTATGTCAAACCCTGAAAATAGTATTGTAGGATGGTAAGGAGTATTTGAGCTACAAAGATATGCTTCTCCAGATTGATATATCCTACAAATAGCCAATACTGATTCATCTCCTGGTATAAATGAGTCAGGATAGAAGCCTATGATATTTTCATAATCGGACTGATTAAGTACCGATGCTGATGTGGTTCCTTGTACTTGAAGCCAAGGATAAGCACCAACATTATTCCAATTCATTGCAGCAGCAGCAACTGAAAATGGGAATAAATCGCTGTTAATTTCACAACCAGGTCCTATTGAAGGATTGGGGCATTCCGGTTCGGGATTCAAAAAATAATCGTCGAGATTGCTATGAACCCAAAATGGTATTTGAAACCCTTGTGTATGAAATTCCCCATTGTTGCCGACCCACCTAAAATTAAAACAATAATCGCTCCACTGTCCGTAAACTATAGTTGAAGACAAACTGTTATAAATGAAAAAGAACAACCAATAAAACAATTTTAACTTTTTCATGGCATTGAGTATTAAAAATTCTGTTTACAAAATTGTTTCATGTCTTTTGTTTTTTCATGATTCCAACTGTTAGAATTAGTCAGCATTGTAAACATGTTCGGACAATATTCGTCATTAAAATTTCCTGTTAAATACCGACGACCCATAAAAAAACGGGCATATCCTTGACTGCTCGCTACAAAAAGGGCTTTGTTTCCTACACTATAGCTTTCTTGGTGAGTTTCATAAGTAAAAATTTCTTCTTGGCCGGACGGAGTGCATGCTCCCGAATAACCGCCTGTTCTACTCTCCAACAAATAACTGCCCTTTTTTAACGGAAAATAGGAATGTAATACTTCCTCTACCCGATAAACATTTTTTATTCCAAACCACAAACATTTAGTTGAGTCTCTTATATATTGTCGGTCAACCACAGTTCCGGTAAATACAGCTTCTGACATTATAAGATTGCACAAGTCAAACCAATTTAGCGATTTAAAAATGGGCTTTTGTTTGTCAATGGGTTCTCCACTAATTAAATAACGGTTAAATAACATTGTGTCAATTTTATTTTTAAAGTAAGGCATGAAATAATACATCGTGCCGCCATAGTTTTCCCATTCCAAATATCTTTTAGTATAAATTCCACTCTTTACTAAAAACTCGGCTATTTCGGTGCTATCTTCGGGGGTAAGTGTAGGAATCCCCTCGTTTGGGAAATAGCTGTAGTAATCGCAATCGAAATAAGCCAGTTTTTCGCCGTCTTCTTTTTTACACTGCCCACTCGCAAACAGAAAAATAGCGATAAGGGTTGCTGTTATGACAAGGCTTTGCTTCATATTTATTGGGTTTTAATCTTATGATTTGCAAATATACCCCCCCCCTATTAATATAACATATATATATTGTCATTTTTTTGCTGTTTAAACTGACATAGCTGTATTGGTTAAGCCCTCAAAGCAACACCAACTACTTCACTTAATATTGCAAAAAAACAAAAATTTTTGTATCAAAAAAGGGTCTGCAATAAAGCATTGCAGGGGTGATTTGATTTAATGCAAAGGCACATCAAGCTATTGCAGAGGAACTCTAAGTCAAAGCATAGTCGTATTGGGTTATTGCAGGGTGGTTTTGAGTTATTGCAGGGGTGCATTGAGTCTATGCAGAGGTGATTTAATTGATTGCAGAGATGCAATAAGCTTTTGCAGGGGGGTATTAAGCTATTGAGCAGGTGCAATAAGTCTTTGCGGAGGCGATTTCAAGTAATGTAGGGGGGCTTTGGAGCTTTGCGGAGTCACAAAAAACTTATGTCAAGGGTGTTTTTGGTCAAAACTAATCCATTGTTTAGACCTTGTACCTGTTTGCCGGATTTTTCAATTCCAATAAAAAAGGTAAAAACATCAAAAGCAGTTTTATTTTCTGATAACTCCTATGAATTAACGCCGGAGGTTAATGTTTTTCAGACATCCAGTTTTTTATAATCTTCAGCAAGTTTTCGGGATGTTTTACCCAATTGAAATGGTTGAGTTTGCGGGCATCGGTCGGATTGCCCAAGACGACTTTGGCAACGGCGGCCGATTTCAGTTTGGCGCAAAGGTTTTCGATTGCCAAGGAGGGCGCAAGCCGGTCGCCGAAAATTTGGACTGCCAAAACGGGAAGTTTTACTTTTGTCAGGCTTTGTTCAAAGTTAAAGTCTGTGTTTTTAAGTTCGTACCTGCCGGTTCGGGCGGTATGGCTCCAGTCTTCGATGACTGTTCGGCTTTCGGTACCCCCGAACCCGACTTTTTTACCCGGAAAATAGCCCAATACCTTGCTCAACAGGCGGGCAGTTTGGGTGAAGGCTAAAATTTTATATCCTTCCAACCCCGGCCATCCTTTATAATAGATAGAACAAGCGGCAACCAAAATGATGCCGCTGATGACTGTCTTGCCCCAAGCCCCATACAAACAAGCCAATTGCCCGCCGAGGCTATGGCCAATCAAGTAAACCGGGCTTTGTGGATATTTGGTTTTGACGATTCTCAATTGATGTTCTATGTCTTCGAGTAGTTCTTTATATCCGAAATCCACCCCCCGCTTCGCTCTGACAGAAGAAGTACCCAAGCCCCGCCAATCGGTGGTGATGGCAACGGCGTTGAATTCGGCGGCTAAAAGCCGGGCTAAATGAGCGTAATGTTTAGACGATATCCCCAATGCCGGCAGGCAGACAAACACCGGCGAATTTTCCTGCGGAAGATGGCTGTAAATCATCATCGAGGTCTCCGTTCCGGGAGCTAATAAAACCGGTATTTTTTCTTGTGGTGGTTCAAATATCATAAGGCGCATGGCATAATACGCAAAACATAAGATGTAGCTACAGATGACTTACGCCTTCTCAGCCGTTTCGTAATCCTTTTGGTCAATACGCTGAGTGGTTTTTCGATAAGTTTGGGTTAATCCGGGATAGATAGTGGTATTTCTTCCGTGTGCATCTAAATACCAACTTTGGCAACCCGAAGCCCAAACCGTTCCCGCAAACTGGCTTTGCAACCATACATTATAGGCTTCCTGTGTTTGCCGATGAACGTCCAAAAATCCCTTTTCCCCTTGTTGTTTCAACAGGCGAAGGTAATCGAGGATATAATTCATTTGCGAGTCCATGATATGAAGCACCGAAGTATGTCCCAAACCCGTGTTGGGGCCTAAGATAAATGTAAAGTTAGGAAATCCCGAAACGGTCACCCCTTTAAACCCCTGAATGCCCGATTGATGCCATTCCTGAAGCAGGTTGCGTTGGTTTCGTCCGGTAACTTGCATCTCAAAACCTTCGGTTCCGGCGGCATGAAAACCTGTACTTAGGATGATGATTTCAGCCTCGTATTTTTTACCGTTGCCGCAAACAATGCCATCGGGTTCGATGTGGTCAATGGATTCTGTAATCAGATGTACGTTGCTTCGGTTAAAGGCAGGGTAATAATCGTCTGACAATAAAACGCGCTTGCATCCAAAGGTATAGTTTGGGGTCAGTTTTTTGCGAAGTTCGGGGTTCTTAACCTCTTTTTTGAGCTTTGACAGGGCTTGTAAAGTCCCCAGTTTGTTCATCAGTTTGTTTCCCAAAAAGTTGTTTCCCAAAAATTCCGAAACCCAGTAGATGCGCTCCCGGTTCAGCCTTTGTAGGAAAGGCAGATAGGTAAACAATGTTTTCCCGATGCGTGAATACCGCCGGTTTCGGCGGGGCATTATCCAGGCAGGTGTTCTTTGGAACAAATTCAGTTCTTTCACCAAGGTGGCAATATTGGGCACAATTTGAATGGCGCTTGCTCCTGTTCCGATGACCGCCACCTTTTTCCCGTTCAAATCGCAAGTGCTGTCCCATTGCGAGGAATGGAAAACCTTTCCCTGAAAGGTATCCATGCCCGGAAACTCGGGAAAATATGGACGATTAAGTGGCCCGATTGCAGCAATGACCATTTTCACATCAAAAGCTCTTCCCGACCTGTCTGTGAGTTGCCAACGTGCGTTTTCTTCGTTAAAAACTGCCGAAACAATCTCTGCCTGATAGATGATGTGCTGTTGAAGCTGATGCTTATCGGCCACTTGCTTCATATAATTCCATATTTCGGGCTGTGCCGAAAACGCTTCGCTCCAATTGGGATTGGGCACATTTTTAAAAGAGTATAAATGCGAAGGAACATCGCAGGCACAACCCGGATAGCTGTTGTCCCGCCATGTTCCTCCCAAATCTGTTGCGCGTTCAAAAATAACAAAATCGTTTTCTCCTGCTTCTTTAAGTCGCAAAGCAGCGGTCATTCCGCCAAACCCCGCACCAATGATACCGATTTGGTACTTAGATTTCATGTAGGAAAAAGTCGGATGGGCAAAATTAGGAGATAGTGTTTAATGATGGGCTTGCTTTGCTGCTTTGGGCTTCGGCAAATTCTTTGTGAGACAAGTAACGCTCGGCATCCAATGCAGCCATACAACCGCTTCCTGCTGCCGTAACCGCCTGACGGTATATTTTATCCTGCGCATCGCCACTGGCAAACACACCCTCTATATTTGTATGAGAACTGCCGGGTTTGGTAATCAGATAGCCTTCGTTGTCCATGTCCAACCATTCTTTAAAAATGTCGGTATTGGGTTTATGCCCGATGGCCACAAAAAATCCCTGAATGGCAATTTCAGACTTTACACGGGTTTTATTATTGATTACCCGAACGCCGGTTACGGTGTTATCACCAAGTACTTCAACTGTTTCGGTGTTCCAATGAATGATGATGTTGGATTTTGCTTCAACTCGCTGTTGCATAATTTTTGAAGCCCTCATTTCATCTCTTCTCACCAATAAATGAACGGTTGGGCATAGATTAGAAAGGTAGAGTGCTTCTTCACAGGCAGTATCTCCGGCTCCAACAACTGCCACATCCATACCTCTGTAAAAGAATCCATCGCAAACGGCGCAAGCCGAAACGCCGCTTCCATTCAGCCTTTGTTCACATGCAAGACCCAGCCATTTTGCAGAGGCTCCGGTGGCAATAATCACCGCTTCTGCCCAAACTTCGGTGGTTTCATCTATCACCACTTTGTGCAACGAACCCGAAAAATCAACCGAAGTAACAAAGCCAAACCTGATTTCAGCACCCATGCGCTCG
Organism: Sphingobacteriales bacterium; assembly: GCA_016700115.1. NCBI lineage: Bacteria > Pseudomonadati > Bacteroidota > Sphingobacteriia > Sphingobacteriales > Sphingobacteriales bacterium. Next base: position 5,926,398 of record CP064999.1, read on the forward strand.
GCTTGATTTTTAAAGTCTTCCATCATTTCGGGGCCTAAAATGCCTTTGGGATAGCCCGGATAATTTTCTACATCGGTGGTTTGCATCAATTGCCCGCCAACTTCTACGCCGGTATAAAGTACAGGATTAAGGTTGGCACGAGCAGCGTAAATTGCAGCGGTATAACCGGCAGGACCGGAGCCTATAATCAGGCATTTTATCGTTTCTTTTTGTTCCATGATAAATACATGTTGGTTTGGTCATAAAATAATTAACGGTATAACAAACAGCAGGCAAAGTGGGTTGATTAACGTTTTTTTCTGACAACGGATTATAGGAATTTTTAAAAAATCCGGCAATTATGGATTTGAAGGGTAAAGGTTTCTGCTTCTAAGCAATGTTCCGGTTTCGGTATCCCATTCCCTGACAGTTCCGTCCATGCTGCCTGAAAGTAAACGTTTTCCATCGGGGCTGTTGTGGATGGTACAAACAATCCCTTTATGACCTTCGTAGGTCAAGACCAACTTACCGGTCAATTTATCCCACTTTCTAATCATTCCGTCCCCGCTCGAAGCAATCACATAGTGTTCATCGGGACTAAACATGGCAACTAAGTTTTTATCATCCGCGCCGTAGTAGGTCATCAGGTTTTTACCGGAAAATGTATCCCAAAGTTTCACCGTATTATCCCCACTACCACTCACAATCAGACTGTCGTTGTTGCTCATTACCACGCAATATATCGCCCCCTGATGACCAACGTACTCCCTGACCGGCTTTGCGGTAGCAATATCCCAAAGGATGACTTTAGCATCTCGTCCGCTTGTAACAATATATCGTTCGCTGTTTGAAAACCACGCAAAATATACGGCTCCGGCATGTCCTCGCAAGTATTTTAGGGGCTGAAAGGTTTTTGAATCGTAAACAATGACCACACTATCTGCACCGGTAGAGGCAAACATCCTCCCTGATTGACTGTATAAGGTGGTATAGGCCTCATTGCCGTGAAACCGCAGTGTTTTTTCCAAACGACAATCCTGCACATTCCATATCCGAACCGTGCTGTCCCCGCTACCCGAAATCATAAAACGACTGTCGGGACTATACAAAGTGGTGTTTGCAGAGCGGGTATGCCCCGAAAGGGTACAAACAGGGGTAAACGAAGCGGCGTCCCAAATTTCTACCAAACCCGTTGCCCCGCCTACGGCAATAGTCTTGCCATCGGGAGCGTAAAAGGCAGCATATACCCCGTGACGAGTCCATAAATTATACAAGACGTTTTCCGAGGTATCGTGAAGGACGGTTTGTTCAACCGATAAAGGCTCGGAGTTGTCCGGCACTTTTGTTGAACAAGCGTAAAACACCAATAAAGCGGAGAGTATCAGAAAGAGGTTTTTAGACATAAGATTTAGGCTTTAGACAAAAGACATGCTAACAAAGCAGAACCACTCATAACTAATAACTAATAACTTCCCAAAAGTTGTTTTCTCATTCCGTAAAGATCGGGGAAAGACCATTGCTCGGCAATTTTCCCTTCGTGAAGTCTGAAAATAACTACTTCTTGCATTTCTAACACGATTCCGGTGGAGTCGATATCCCAAAACTTGCTGCGGTGTGTTCCTTTGGTTTTGAAACGGGAAACGACCATATCCTTTTCGGCTATCAATTGTGTGATATTTTCTTGCCAATCGGGGAAGGCTAAACGATGCCGGTTTACCTCCTCTGTTGTTTCGGAATAACTGCGCGAACTGCTATCAGTCAGGAGGTGGTAAATAAAGCCGGGTTGATGGAGTTCTGGTATCAGCGCAACATTGCCTTTACTCCAAACTTCTTCGTGAAGTTTTCTGACCACTTCCTTATTTGCTTGCAACTCCGATTGCTCAACAGACTGAACTTTGCTCTTTTCAGGACATTCCGGGCAGTTGCATCCCGACATAAACACAAATAATCCAATTAACAAACCACGTAACTTCATCTCTCGTCTTGCTTTTGTTGTAACCAATATCCTTCTGAACTGATTAAAATTCAAAATCCCCCCGTGCATATCTCGAATACAAATCCTGTAATTCTACCATCGGCATACAGTCGGAACCCTCTGCTTTATTGTAGGCAGTAAACAGATGTTTATCCATCCACCACTTGCCGGAAACTTCCTTTTCGGCAGTTGTGGTAAACCGTAGGGCATAGACTTCTACCCTGATAAAAGCAGGCGACCGGTCGGCAAAAGGATTTTTTTCAAGAAGGGAAACTACTTCTTTTTTCTGATGATGCAGTGCCTCTACAAAGCGGCATATCCACGCATTATCCTTTGTATAATAGGGATTTAACAAATTCTGCGGGGCGTAATGTGGCGGCAACGGGTTGGCATTGTACGCCCCCACGCCTATTGTTTCGTAATACATCAGATGGTCAATACGGGGATAGTAAGGCGCAAAAAACCGGAGCTTTTGAGAAACACCGGAAGGCACATATCTAAAGGTATAGGGCAACCAAATAACCCCATCTCGACTGCCCTCAAAACGCAACTCTACCCTGAAACGGGTCATGTCTTTAAAAACCCCGTAAGGGCTTGATAACCTGAAATTTGCCCCAAGGCGGTAAATGTTATTTACCCAGTTCACCGGCCTTGGTAAATTCTTCGACCCCTCGAAATAAAAAGGATAGCTGAGATGGTTTTGAGGATTGTGCATTTGGGGTGTAAACAGAAAAATGAGATAGACCATTTGCATAGTCCCAACAAAAAGGCCAACAACCAACACCAAACGACCGACCACCCATCGCACTCCTCCCCCATCGAACCGATAAGGAACAGGTTCCTGATTGCTTAACCGAGTGCCAAAGTCTTTATCGTGCAGCAACACAACACTCAAGGCAATGGATAATACATTAAAATAACCATAATTGCCCGATAGCATAATTAGCAGGGTAATTGCGGTAAAACTCAACAAGGCGATAAATCGAAAAATACGGACTCCAAAAACAAAAAACGGCACAATCATCTCGACCAAAAAGGTTACAACGATGGTAAAGGTAAACCATGCCTGCGGCAATTTATGAAAATACCATGCCAATGGGGTGGGCATGGGTTGATTGGGGAAAAAGTAGTGGAAAAAAGTGAAATTTACCCAACTCTCGCCAGGGTGGTAAAACTTCACCATGCCCATCGAAAACCACAAACGGAACAACAAGAGTTTCAGTAAAAACGCTATCAGATAAGGCAGATAACCGAGATAGCGAAAACAAAAAGCAGTCAATACAACTAAAAAACCAACTTCGGCCAAAAAAACATCAATAATAATAATGGTGAAATCGCCGCCGATGGTGAGAATAGAAACAAAACACACCCATGCCATCAAGGAACTGATATGCGGAAGTACATTTAAAACCATCCCTAAAGCCCCGACACCTCCCAACAACACCAAAACCAACAACATGGTATCGGTCGGAAACAGCCAAAACAGACTGGGGAAATGCAACCACGCCAACCAACCTTCCTGCGAAAATGCAGTTTTCAATAAGTTCGCAGCAGGCAATAACCCCTCCGAACCCATCAACCCCTTTATCTGAAAGGTAAACGGTAGTAGCGCAATCAAATACACCATCCCCACCAACCTGACCAACCATTGTGCCGATCGCTGATTGTATGAAACCTCAAAAATCTTTTGTAAAACAGAACCTACCATCACAAACAGATATGAAACCAATTTTTACCCTATCTTTCCGATTTTAGGGGGAAGACGTAAGACTTAAGACAAAAGATGTTAGATGTAAGAAGTGGGACTGATAGAATAGTTATTGCCTATCGTCTGTTAAAAATCCACCCCTAACCTCTCCAAGGAAGGAAATTTTTGACTATTGTATATCAAAAGCTGTTTACCAACTATTGCCTATCGCCTATTGCCTATCGCCTATTGCCTTTCGTCTATTGTCTTTCGTCTATTGTCTTTCGTCTTATGTCTATTGTCTTACGTCTATTGTCTTACGTCTATTGTCTTACGTCTATTGTCTTACGTCTATTGTCTTACGTCTAAAATCGCAAATCGTAAATTCCCAAAATGACCAACCTCCTGCAAATCTCGCAAAGTATATTCAAAACCCGGATACACGTTGCCGTAATATGCTTTTTCCTATACCACAACATTATCTACTATTATCTGAACAACAATGCAGAACCCATTCATCTGCCTGTTTTGTTGGCTTTTGCTATCTGGAATCTGGCACTCTATCTGTTCGACAGGGCTTATGACTATAACAAAGACATTATAACCGATGCTCAAGATGCGCTCTCCAACCGTCAGGCACGATGGGGGATTAAAATAGCCCTTGCTTTAACCCTTTTCCCCATCGGTTTACTTCTCTGTTTCCAATATCCCGTTCTACCCTACCTCTTTTTCATCCCGCTTACCTTTCTCTACACCCTTCCGCTCACGAAGCATAATATCCGGGTTAAAAACCTTTTCTTCATCAAAAACCTTTACTCGGCGATTTTTATATGGACGCTACCCCTTGTTGTCATTCTTCGATACTATCAGGGGTATCCGCAATCCGTACCCCAACTCTTATTTGAAAACTATTACTTTCTGGTTTTTGTGTTGATGGGTGAAATTATTTGGGATTTTAAAGACGTAGCGGCAGACAAAGCCCACAAGGTACAAACCCTGCCCGTTGTTCTGGGATTTTCGACAACGAGAATTATTTTGTTTTTAATGCTGACCGTCAATTGCACCTTATTTTACCTCCAAACAGGTTATATCAATTACCCTGTTGTCGCATTTTTCCTGCTCTTTATCTTTTTTGCCAAGGAAACTACCCCCGTTTGGTGTTACCACCTGCCGTTGCTGCTCGTGATTGCCGACAATGTTTGGAAGTTTATAAAGTTCAGAGGGTAATTTAGCGTTATCGGTTCTCCTGTTTCTTTTTCCAGTGCCACACCAAATTGGGGCGGATATGTGCATGAACATCCCTCCAAGGGGTATTTTCTAATTCGGGCAGACAAGAGATTCTGAAAAATATCACCTGTTTAAATTCTAAGGTAAACCTTCGGGCTTCATCTCCTACCCAAACATCTATATAATACAACCCGTGATTGAACAATCCGGAAGGAAAATGGCAACTCACCTCATAGATTCCGGCTTCCGTATCAATGGTTTCTAATTGATTAACTGATGATAATACCGGATTTCCGGAAACATGAAAGACCGATATATAAAAGCTTGTAGAATAGCCGGATTGCAATTTTTCGTAGGTCAGCTTCAGTTCAAAGTCCATGTCCATTTCTATTCGGTTCAGCAATGCAGGATTGTTTGTTGTTGCTTGCAAAGTTGCGGAATAGAGGCGGAAAATTTCATTTCCCGGTGCTTCGTTGGGTTGCCATTGCCGGACAGACGGGGCAGGTTTGCCGGCAAATTCTTTTGGCGGAAGCGCACCATAACCCATAGCCTCCCATAGAAAACTTTCCATGTATTGTTCAATTACCAAAGAAGGTAAATCGTCTGACAATACTGTACCTTCATGCAGCCATAAACAACGGGTACAAAGTTGCGAAATCTGACCAAGGTCATGCCCTGCCATTACTACAATGACCCCTGATTTTGCCAGAGTTTTTAACCGTTCATATACTTTGAGCCTGAACTCCATATCGCCAACAGCAAGCACCTCGTCAAACAAAAGAATATCTGCTTCTAAAAAAGCAGCGATAGAAAATGCAAGGCGGACATACATCCCGCTGGAATAGTGTTTGACAGGAGTATCAATAAATGAAGCTATCCCGCTAAATGCCAGAATTTCGTCAAAGCTGCTTCGGATATATTCTTTGGTCATGCCCATAAGAACGCCACTCAGAAATATATTCTCCCGGCCGGAAAGTTCGGGATGAAATCCGGTACCGACATCCAATACAGCGGCTATCTTACCCTGATACCTCACCTCTCCCCTGTCCGGTGATACAATCCGGCTCAGGATTTGCAGCAAAGTGCTTTTTCCGGCACCGTTCCGGCCAATGATGCCCAACACATCTCCTGATTGTAGGGTGAAGCTGACATCTTTCAACGCATTAAATCCTTCACCCGAGCGACCATCCTTGTAATATGTTTTTCCCAATCCGGCGGCAATCAGCAAGCGTTCATTGGGGGTGATGCGGTTTGAGGTCATAAGTCCTGCGGTTTGCGATGCTCTATCTGCATGTAATAGAGATTTTGAAGGAAATAACGTCCGGCACCTTGACTCAGATCATGCAAAGGTTTGTAACATTTGAGTTCAAAAAAGTCAATGGGAAATACATACTCCTCCCAATTGGTGATTTTTCCGACACCCGTCAATTCCTGAAAATCGTTGGAAATAGTCAGGTTTTCGAAATCCTCTAACGGGATGTCAATAGTATTGAGCGACATAATTACATAGCCAATTTTGCGGACTATGTCTAAAATATTATTCAAATCAGATACATTGTACCGGTATGCGGCGTTGATTTTGCCTATTTCAGCATCTATTTGTTCCTGTAATGCAGGGTAAGGAGCTATCTTTCTGAACAAATCCTTGATATACAAAGTCCCTCCCGGCTTTAACACTTTCCATGCTGATTGTAAGACTTTTTCAGGGTGGTGAGCATGTCCGAAAGACTCCAAAAAATAAACGATATCGAAAGTTTCGGGTGGATAAAGTTTATCCAATTCGTGGTAATCGCCAGTTTTAACTGTAATCTTATCTTCCAGTCCTGCATGGGAAATTGCATTGGCAGCCTCTGAGGCCTGTACTTCGGAAATGGTAACTGCTTCGATTCGCACAGGCAATTGGCTTGCAAAATAGATTGCAGGAGCACAGACTCCACATCCTGCATCCAAGAGGGTCTGTCCCGCTTCAAGTCCCATACTTTTAAGCTCATAATCCAATAGTTTTTGAACATCCTTGGTTCTGAAGGCTTGAATAACCTGACCATAGACCTCGAGAAACTTATCGGTGTATTGGTTGTAAAAAACACGCACATCTTCGGAGGTATGCTGAGCTGACTTAGAGGCAGGTGATTTTGATTTCCGCCAAAAGAAACGGAGCATCGCCAATAACCCTGTAGCTATTGCACCCAAAAAGCCCCATTTAAGGAAACCGTAAGTTTTCATGTGTTCAGTTTTACAACCGGTTTTAATTCCCTTTCAGTTGGGTTAGTTTAGTTTGAAAAAGTTTTGCAGCTTTGACCAAAATCGCTTGCCCGAACCAGGGTATTGCCTGGAAATAGGTATTTCCTGCTTTACCATTTTTTTATAGTTCGGATTTAGTTTAATGAGGAGATCTTCAGCATCCGGTGAAGGGTTTTCAGCCTGAAAAGTTTGGAGAAGTTCCGTGTTTTCGGGAATTTTACCCAACTCCAGTAAGTGAATTTCGTTGAGGTAAAAATCTTCGGCAGCCCGATAGACTTCTATCGCTTTGTTTTCAGAATTTAAGTGATAATACAATAGTGTAGCATCTGCATGAACCGTTGAACCGGCTGCAACGATTCGCAGTTTGTCGGAGCGGTTGGGGTGTGAACCATGAAACAAAGCGGGGTGATAGACCAATGCTTCACCGGCTTTGACATTGATTGTCTTTAAATAAGGCAACAAATCCTCAGTAGCCAATATTCGTTTGCTGGGCATGGCCCCGGAACGGAAATTGACAAAAAAGCGATGACTATTCGGCAATACATACATGGTTCCATTGCTTTCATCTGTATCTTGTAACGGACACCAAAGCATGGCAGAGGCAAAAACCTGCTCGTCCACGATATTCCAATCCTGATGCAAAGGCAGATTTGAGGTATTGACCGGAGATTTTACCAAAAAAGAGCCGCCTAACAACTTACCCGCCTCACAATATCTGCGGGTTGCTGATTGCATAATATTGCAGATGGTTTGATTGACTTTGCGGTTAACCTCTGCAGAATTAAACAGACTGCTCGCATAAAGACCTTCTGTTTCATTGGGCATATACCGATTATACAACTCCTTCAACTGTATCAGCTCTTCTGTTTCTAAAAACGGAATAACCATATATCCGTTTTCGAAGAAAGCCTGTTCCAACCCGGAGTCTTTAAAATATGGTCTGATCATGGGGAAAATGTTTAAAACAAAACTATTGTTTGGGCCGGATGAGTTTGAAGGTTTTTGATTTTTTAAATCCATAAGGGCAATGAAGGCATCCATTTTTACAACAATATCCCCGTTCGAGCAAATATTTGGAGGTAAACACCCATCGCCCCTGTTTATCAATATAATAATCTGTTCCTTCTTTTAGCTCTTTGGTCATAAAGGTCTTAATATTACACCGGTATAATTGAAGGGTGTGATTTGTTTCAATTCGTTCCGGATTTGTTCGTTAATGTCTAACCCATCTATAAATTCGTGGATGGACTGTTGTGTGATCTGTTCGTGTGTGCGGCTCAAAGCTTTGAGTGCTTCGTAAGGATTGGGGTATCCCTCGCGGCGCAAGATGGTTTGTATGCCTTCGGTTACAACTTCCCAGTGTTGTTTCAGGTCGGTTTCCAAAGCGGTGCGATTCAACCGCAGCTTATTCAATCCTTTAAACAGATTTTTGAGAGCTAAAAGAGTATGCCCTACCGGAACGCCGATATTGCGCAGAACGGTAGAGTCGGTCAGGTCTCGTTGCAATCTTGAAACCGGCAGTTTTGCCGACAAATGCCCGAACAGCGCATTGGCAATTCCAAAATTTCCCTCAGCGTTTTCAAAGTCAATAGGATTGACCTTATGAGGCATGGTAGAAGAACCAACTTCTCCCTCAACAATGGCTTGTTTGAAGTAATCCATCGAGATATACGACCACATATCGCGGCAGAGGTCTATTAAAATGGTATTGATTCGGGCGAGAGAATCAAATACCGCGCTCAGGTTGTCGTAATGTTCTATTTGTGTGGTGTATTGACTGCGCGACATGCCCAACCCGGCCACAAAATCGTCTGCAAATCTGAGCCAACCTATTTGAGGGTAGGCAACCTGATGAGCATTAAAATTACCTACTGCTCCTCCAAATTTGGCATTAAAAGGTATTTGGCGCAAAAGGGTACATTGAATTTGCAACCTTTCACAAAACACCATCAACTCTTTGCCCAACAAAGTGGGTGATGCGGGCTGACCATGAGTTCGGGACAGCATAGGCATGTCTAACCATTCAGTTGACTTTTGTTTCAGATATTGAAAAACTTTGTCCAACATAGGATAATATATCTGTTCCAAAGCTTCTTTGAGCATCAGAGGCGTAGCAGTATTGTTGATATCCTGAGAGGTCAGTCCGAAATGAACAAACTCTTTGACCGCACCCAATCCCATATCCTCCATTTTTTCTTTAATCAGATATTCCACAGCTTTGACATCATGATTTACCTTTCGCTCTATTTCTTTAATGCGATGTGCGTCTGCTTCCGAAAATTGCTCATACAGGCTTCTTAAGTGTACGAAATCACGATGTGAAACTCCTTGCAAAGCCGGCAAAGGCAGTTGGCATAAGGCTATAAAATATTCGATTTCGACCCTGACCCGATAGCGCATTAGTGCAAACTCAGAAAAAAAAGGGCTTAACTCGCTTACAGAAGCAATATATCGGCCATCTAATGGGGATATGGCAAATATCATAGTCAAACTGTTGTGGATTTGTGATTAAAGGAACAGGTTGTATTCCATTCCAAATTTATTCGTGTGCGCAAAGTTCGCATTTTTTAAGTGGAATTATAATGCTAACTGTTTAAACGACCGAAAGAACCCTGTTTCATCTAACCCGAACTAATTTAATGGAGATCATTTTTTAACTATAATTACGCTGAGCTTTAACACAAAAAATTTATTTTCTCAAAACTGAAAAATTCCATGCTATAAAAATCCAAATACTATTATTGATCTGTAATTTTAGAGTTTAAAAAATAGCCTTTTTGAAGGCTTTATTTTACAGATAAAAACTCAGGTAACATACTCATAAGTTTAAGAGTAAATATTACAACGCCAATGGTCCATAAATTGGCCGCAAAGCCTTTTGCCATAACATAGCATACTTTCAAAATTTACCACTCACATAAAACACAGCGTAATGAAAAAGCTAATCTTTCTTATCGCTCTACCGCTTGTAGTTCAAGCCGGCGTTATTTGCGTTGACAACGATAATGCCTCTGTTCAAAACGGAAGCAGTACTTATCCTTACTCTTCCATACAAACAGCGATTACCAATGCAACCGGAAACGATACCATCAAAGTAGCTGCCGGCAACTATGGTCAGATAGACAATTTGGGAAAGTCCCTTGTTATTTTAGGAGGATATCAGGGCGGCACTCCATCTTCTTATTCAAACGGCACAGGCGGTAATTTTACTGTCCGTACTCCCGACCCGACATTGACCGTCATAAGCGGCGGAGCAGGAAACATTGGGGTCAAACTGACTCGTTTTGACGAAAATCCGTTCAGCTTTGTATTTGACAATTTTACCGTCAGTAACAGCCTGAAAGGAGTTGTTTGCGATACCGAAGTTTCATGGCCACATGTCGAAAATGTAACTATATCGAATAACATCATCGAAAACAACGGGCAGCCCGGAGTTACTACTTATGGTGCAGGATTATTGGTAGCCGGGCTAAATCATTTGGTGTCAAACAATATCATCCGAAACAATCACGGAGGCAGGGGCCCCGGAATTTGCAGGAACGGTGTGCCCGATTTTTTGGTAATAGAGGGTAATCTGATTGAAAACAATACCGGTTATGACGATCATGCAGGAGGGATATATCTTGATGGAGATGTTACCATCAGAAACAATATCATTTCGGGAAATTATTTACAAAACAGTTATGGTTGGGGTGGAGGAGTCTTGATTTTGGGAACAGCGCACCTGTCTTATAATGTGATTAAGAATAATTTTTGCCCGAGCTACGGTGCCGCCGTTTTTGTGGACGAGGGCGGAACTGCCTATATGGACAATGAGTTGATTTATGGCAACCACACTTCTTATACTGATTGGGGCGGTGCCGGCGTGGCGTTGGATTATGGCGATCCGGGGTCTTCTTATGTGTATATGACCAACTGCACAATTGCCAACAATTACTCTCCCGGCTCATCAGAGGGAAATGCCGTTTTTGTGGACGGAAGTTCATTTTGCACGTTAAAAAACTGCATTATGTATGGCAACGGTGATGATTTTTTTGTAACCACCGGAAGCGAACTAACCGCTACTTATACTTTAAGTCAGGAAGGGATTACGGGACAGGGAAATTTTTCGGCAGACCCGTTATTTGTTGATGCGCTGAATGAAGATTTTCATCTGAAGTCTCTGGGCGGAAGATACGATCCAACCGCAGAGGATTGGGTGATTGACGACGTTCACAGTCCGGCTATTGATGCCGGAGACCCCGCCTCTGCTTACGACAACGAACCTCAACCAAACGGAAGCAGAATTAATTTAGGAAGTTATGGCAATACTTATTTCTCTTCAAAATCATTACCGGTCTCTGTTCAGGAACATCTACTAAATGAAGGTAATCCGGGAGTTTCAGTTTATCCAAACCCATCTTACGGGTTCATTACCCTGAATGTCAATTTTATGTCTTTCCAATATGGAATTTTGACCTTGTTTAATGCAGCCGGCGAACAGGTGTATCATGCCTTTATTTCTGATTCTCAAACAGATATAGCCCTTTCCTTGACCAAAGGCATGTATTTTTATGAAATCACCGATGAAAACTACCTTATTGGCTCAGGTAAACTCTTCATTCGTTAGATTATTAAAAGCCTACTAATGGTTTTTTTGATTTCTGATTTCTTGTTGAGCTATACAGTACCATCACTATAAGGCAGATAAATTTACCTTAAATCAGATAATGAGATTGAATTTGAATCGAATATTTTTAGGCAAAAAAGTTATCTGAAGCATTAGTAAATGAATGAATTGGTCAGATTGAAAAAACGTTTTACCACATTCGGTCAGAGGGTCGCCTTAATTTTGACTGCTGTGTAGCTGTTTTTATTACTACCTTTGCCGTTCTTTTATCAACAGGTAAGAATATGCCGGATACAGAACAGCCCGTTTTTTACGATATGTACGGGCAACTGCTGCGAAAAGAACGCAAAATTGCCGTTATCGGCTTAGGCTATGTGGGGTTGCCCATCGCCCTCGAATTTGCCAGATACTTTTCGGTCATAGGGTTTGACATTAACCGCGACCGCATTTTTCAAATGCAACAAAAAATTGACCCCAGCCGTGAAATAGCCCCCGAAGAGTTTGAAGGGAAAGATATCGAATTTACCAGTCAAGCCGAAGACCTGAAACAAGCCCACTTTTTTGTGATTGCCGTACCTACTCCGGTAGATCAACATAAAGTACCCAACCTACTTCCGTTGCTTAAAGCCTCTCAAACGGTTGGTAAAGCGTTGAAAGCAGGAGATTATGTAGTGTATGAGTCCACCGTCTATCCCGGCTGTACGGAGGAAGATTGCATTCCTATTTTGGAACAATTTTCAGGTTTGCAGCATATCACTCAGTTCAAAACCGGATATTCACCCGAACGCATCAATCCGGGTGACAAGGAGCATAGTCTGACCAAGGTGGTGAAAGTGGTTTCGGGATGTGATGAAGAATCCCTGCAAACCATCGCAAAGGTATATGAAACAGCTATTACAGCAGGTGTTCACCGTGCCGCTTCCATCAAAGTTGCCGAGGCTGCAAAAGTCATAGAAAACACACAACGCGATTTGAACATTGCGCTGATGAACGAACTCTCTATCATTTTTAGCCGGATGGGCATCAACACCTACGAAGTTTTGGAAGCAGCCCGCACAAAATGGAACTTTTTACCCTTTTACCCCGGGTTGGTAGGTGGCCATTGTATTGGTGTTGACCCCTACTATCTCACTTATAAATCTACCGAACTTGGCTATAAACCCGAAGTCATCCTAAGCGGCAGGCGGGTCAATGATTTTATGAGTTCTCATATCGCTAAGCGAGTGGTTCAATTGCTGATAAAGGCCGGTAAAGACATCGGTAAAACCAAAGTTTTGGTCATGGGCGTAACCTTCAAGGAAAATGTAAGCGATATCAGGAACTCTAAGGTGGCTGAATTAGTCAGAGAACTGCAATCTTTTTCTATTCAGGTGGATCTGACCGATCCCTATGCCAACACTGACGAACTGTTCAGCGAATATGACCTCCACCTGACCAAACAAACCACTAATGACTACGACTGTATCATTGTGGCGGTAAAACATACGCAATATCAACGGATGACTGAACAGGATTTCCTGAAACTCAGCGCTGCAAATGGCATTCTGATTGACATCAAAGGGTGTTTTACCCAAAAACCGAAGTTGATGACTTATTGGACACTGTAATAAATGGTTAATTGGCCATCTTAACTGATTTTTATTCCGCAGGTTTCACCACTTTTCACTTTTCACTTTTCACTTAAAAAAGCGATTATGATAACAGACCTCCGCTCTGATACCGTTACCCGGCCTACCGCCGGTATGTTGCAAGCCATGATGCAGGCAGAAGTGGGAGATGATGTGTTTGGAGAAGACCCCACTGTTATAGCGCTCGAACAACAAACCGCCCACTTGTTTGGCATGGAAGCCGGTTTGTTTTGCCCTTCGGGAACTATGGCCAACCAAATTGCCATCAAAGTACATACCCGCCCGTTGGATGAGGTGGTTTGTCATCAGGATTCTCATATTTACCAATACGAAACAGGCGGGTATGCCTATCATTCGGGGGTTGGGATTAAATTGTTGCAAGGCTCAGAGGGGCGAATCTCTCCTGAACAGATCACCGCATCCGTAAATCCCCCATTCGACTGGCTTCCTCAAACCTCATTAGTTGTCATTGAAAACACCTGTAACAAAGCCGGTGGCAGCCTTTACACAATTGAACAGATGCAATCCATCAGCCAAACCTGCCGGCAACACCACCTCGCTTTACATTTAGACGGAGCAAGAATTTTTAACGCCCTCGTTGCCCTCGATGCCCATGCCCAACAGTTGACCGGATTGTTTGACAGCATTTCCGTTTGTTTGTCCAAAGGTTTAGGTGCACCGGTTGGATCTGTTTTGTTGGGAAACCATAGTTTTATCAAAGCTGCAAGACGGGTGCGCAAGGTGATGGGGGGTGGTATGAGACAGGCTGGAATTCTGGCAGCAGCCGGCCTCTATGCACTTGAATACCATGTTGACCGCCTTCGGGAAGACCATCAACGGGCGAAAATTCTCGAGACAGCGCTGCAAAAACACCCCTTTGTAACTAAGGTTTTGACTGCATATACCAACATCGTTATTTTTGAATTATCATCAAGTATTACTGTTCCGCAATTTTTAACTAAATTGGCGGCTCATAATGTAAAAGGCATTCAGTTCGGTCCATCCCAAATCAGATTTGTAACCCATCTCGATTTTACCGACCTTATGCTGCAACATACCCTTGAAGCGCTTTCAAAAATTGCCGATGAGCCTGTTTGATACACTATTCAGCCGGTTACTGCCACAGATAAAAGAGCCGGATATTAAATTCGGAAGGTACAGCGATTCCTATAAATCCGAAAAGCAACACCAAAGTCTTGACAATGCTACCAAACTTTTTGAAAACGGCAGTTATCTGGAGGCTATCCGCGAATTTTTGAGCTATTTGAGGGATGAACAGGAAGACAATGTGCATTTTGATGAAAAAAACGGCCTTATAAAGTTCGACCTGCTGCAAGGCTCAAAACGAATCACCGGAACTGCCACTCCTCAGTCTGTTCAGGCTGAAACCATACTGGCACAAGCAACTTCTCTTCCTGTTGCCCTGATGCGCAAACTCATGGAAATCAACTATAACCTGCGTTATTGCCGGTATGCGCTGCATGATGATATCATTTACCTGAAATTTAACACCGGCGCTCTGGATGGCTCGCCGCAAAAACTGTATTTTGCCCTGAAAGAAATGGCCGTCAATGCCGACAGGCAGGATGATGTGCTATTAAACGAGTTTACCACCCTGAAAGCCTTTGGGCACGAACATATCCATCCGATGCCTGACCAGGAAAAAACGGAAAAATTTAAGTTCTTCCGGCAATGGATACAAAACACCTTGCTCGAAGTCCGGCGATTAGATCCCAATATTTTTTCTAGAGGTATTTCCTACCTGCTGCTCAATCTGGCTTATAAGATTGACTACCTGCTTGTGCCACAGGGAACAGTCATGGAATCTGTTGAACGCATCCATATTTTATATTTCAACGACAACGGGCAAGAACAGGTGGTGGGGAAAAACGCCAAAATGATGGCCGAGTTTGAAAAACTGCTTACCCTGCCTGCCGATAGATTTTACCGGCAGTTATACCGCACACAAACCACTTTCGGCATCACCTCTTTTGCTACTCCCGCACAAATTTCGGACATTATCAACGAGCTGCTTCAGGATGTCAAAGAGTTTAAACGCCGCAATCAGCTCACCCTTGCCCATGGCGTACTGGAATACATCATTCATTACTGTATGTTTCATTATGGCATGCCCGACAATATCAAATCCCTCCTTCATTTAGGCACAAGGATTTTGAATGCCGACTTTTTTAAATCATTAGATTTCCCCATAGACTACTACGACTCCCCCACTGACAGCTTCGACAAAACTGCCCTGAAACGCTATATCCATCAAGTCAGCAAAAACTCCAAACAGCAGTTTCCTCATTTCCAGGTTTCTCTCCGAAATCTGGACTACCGCTCTCCTGCCGATTTTGTTTATAGTCTCCTTTTAGAAATTGCCAATAACAACTATAAGGACAATTAAACCGGTTAATTCAGTGCATTTCAAGAACTGCTAAGTGTTAGATTTCTTACCGACTGCCAATTACAATACGGTTTTATCCGTTTTTTGGAATCAACCTACCAAAAACAAACCTTATTTGGCCTTTGCAAAACTATGTTGTCCCTCTGCAATGGTTGATTGCACCTCTGCATTAACCTGAAGTACCCCTGCATTGGCTTAATGCACCCTTGCAATAACTTGTAGTACCCCTGCATTGGCTTAATGCACCTCTGCAATAACCTGAAGTACCTCTGCAATAACTCAATATACCCCTGCAATGGCATCATTCACCTCTGCATTAGTTTGAAGCACCCCTGCATTGGCTTAATGTACCTTTGCATTAACTTGAAGTACCCCTGCAATAATGCTATGTACCTTTGCATTGAGTTAAAGTCAACCCTATATGAGACGTGAAATATTGTTTTGTTGCAATATTTAGTAGGGTTACTTGTAATGATATTTTTTACCACTTCACTATCTAAAAGAACCCATCTCTAACCCGTCCGAGGCGGGAATTAAATCAAGCTAAATAAAAGGGGGGTGTTCAAAAAAATCTGTGAAACTCTGTGTCTTAGTATGTGCTCTTTGCGGTAAAAAAAGCATTGCATCTTAGGTCAGTTAAAAGCCCGCCTCTTATTGCACTGCGCTGTATGAATAATATCTGCCGGTGCTTTTTTAAGGCTGATGTAGGTTGGCGTTTTGGATTAGCCAAAAAAAACAACCTCCTTCTGACAGGTGTATGGTTAAACAAAAGGGAACACGGTTACTTCATCCCCTTTTTGATAGTCTGCTTTGTTTTCCTCCAGTTCGATCAGGCAATCGGCTTCGGCAAAACTGTCCATCAGATAGGACAATTGGTTGGGGAGGGGCATCACTTCGTCGCGACTGATGATTTTCCCTTTGAGCAAAAAAGAAAGCCCGGTTTTTTTGGGATAATTGTCAGCCAAATGGTAAATTGAGGTGGATTGCGGAAGCGGCAGATTCATCATGCTTTTGATAGCAGGAAGAATGTAGCGGTAAAATCCGGTCAGCACAGCAGCCGGATTTCCGGGTAAACCGAAAATCAAAGTATTGTTCAAAACCCCGGCATACATAGGTTTACCCGGCTTTTGTTTTACTTTGTGAAACAGGGTTTTCGTGCCGCAGGAAGTCAGCGCTTCGGGAACAAAATCGTAGTTGCCGACCGATACCCCTCCTGTCAGAATAATCAAGTCAGAATTAGGGGCGGTAGTTTGGACTTGCGAAGAGATCTGTTGCTTATCATCCGGTGCAAAACAAACCGCTACCGGTTGAATATGGATGGAGCGGAGTGCAGCAGTCAGGCTAAAAGAGTTGCATTCAAAGACTTTACCAGGAGGAAGCACTTCTCCCGGTGAAGTCAGTTCGTTGCCGGTAATCATCAGGGTAATTCTGGGACGGGGATACACCGATAGGTTTGAAATGCCCAACATGGCCAAATAACCGATGGCACCGGCGGTGATTAAGCTTCCTTGGGGGAGGGCTAAATCACCCTGCCTGATTTGGGAGCCGGAAGGTCTGATGTTTGCACCTTTTTTTAACTCAAGGTCTCTGATGATCAACGCTTTCTGTCCGTTGTTTTGAAGTTCTGCTTTTTCCTGCATCACAACCGTATCGGCTCCGGGGGGTACGGCAGCTCCGGTAAAAATCCGCATGGCAAAATTTGGCGGTAATATGTTTGACGCTATTTGTCCGGCCGGTATTTCGCCGGCTATTTTAAGTGGATGTTGAGAGTTCCAGTCCTCGAAGCGAAAAGCATAGCCATCCATGGCCGACTGATCAAAAGGGGGTATATCTGTTTGGGCAAAGATGTTGTCAGCAGTAACACAACCCAGCGAATCCAACAGGGTTTTGGTTTGAGGCGGGAGTTTTGGCGAATATGCTAAAACGAGGGCGATTGCTTCGCTGACAGAAATCATAGACATAAATTATGAGGACAAAGAAAGTGAAACAGGCTATATGATGCGCTCGAGATCATAACCTGTGAGACGGTTATGGTAAAAGTAGAGCAGGTTCATATCCTGACTGGTAATGTTGCCTTCGGGGTCTGAGGTAAGCGGTTGCAGGGAGTGGTAAACGCCGAGATGAATAAGACCATGTTTGATGAGCCGGTTGATATCTCCAAACATGTGGCTCGCAAGTTGTATTTTCCCTTGTTCGGCCAAATGTTTAAGGTGATCCCGAAGCCGCTCGGCGACTTTGGCAAACTGGGTATAGGGAATGATGCGGTCTTCTTCGGGAAGCCGTAGTACCCCATACAGGTCTAAACGGCGGCTGTGTTTGCGGAGCAAAATTTGAAAAGCGGTAAAAGCTATTAAATCGCTCGACAGTACGGTATTCGAGGTTTTAAAACTTTGGGCAATTTTTGTGCCGAGCAGGCGGGTATATTCCTCGTCCCTTTGCCGGTCTTTGCCAATTTTACCCCTGCTCACGAAATATCTGCTGATGTCAATGGGTTGTCCGTGTTGGTCAAGACTATTGCCATGATCGTCAACATGATGGCCAAACACATCCATCGGTTCGGCAAAAGACAGGATAACTTCCGATTTGGCAGCAAAAAATTTCCAGAGAAAAGTGGTCAACAGTCGGGTATCCGGAAATTCTTCACGGTCAATATAGTATTTTTCTTTTCCGCTTTGTTTGAGGTATTGCTCAATCAATGAAGCAGCTTCCAGCACAAAATGGTAGTTGAGTACTAAAGGGACGATAAAAATTTTTTTGGCGTTAGCGGTGTCAAACCCCATCGTTACGGTACTGCCCCGCATAAAGTTGAGGCGTTGCGCTTCGACTGCCGAGCCTAACAGTCCGAGTTTAAGATGGGTTTCTAAGGCACCATTTCGCGAGCGGGTTCCTCCGGGAAAAAAAAGGCTGTGGCAGCCACGCTCCAATACCATGCGAGAATACATTTTGAGCGTTTCTAAGTAAAAGAGGTTTTTTTTGCGCCGGTCCACCTTATAGGCACCGAGCCGATTCATAAAGAAACCGAATATTTTGCTGTTAAACAGGTTCAGCCCCGCACCATACAGAAAGGGCGGAAGTCCAAGCGCATCAATCGCCCAACCTAAAACTAACGAATCGATATTGCTGGAATGAGTGGGGGTAATGATGACCGTTCCCTTGAGGGCAAGCTCTCTGATTTTTTCAATATTTCCGGTAATTTTGATGCGGTCGCCGAGTCGAAACTCGCTTTTAAAAAACATGCCGGAGGCAGTGTTGAGCAGTCTTGCAAAACCAAAGGTTACGACTCGGCTGGCAAACCGGTAGGTATTCGGGCTGAAGATACCGGGTATTTCGTTGGCATACCGGGTAACAATCTGATGGAAGAGTTGGGTGTCCTTGTCAGTCGGTTGTCCCGGGGTAAAGCCTCTTTGTGTTGAACTTTGCACGATGGCTTCATTGACCTTTTGCCAAAACCGCTTTTCATCGGGTGGATCCACCCGCCAATGCTCGGTTTTCATTCTGATGCGTTCCAGATATAAGGCGCGGGCAATTTCTTCGTGTAACTTATGGGGGCTATCGTCCAACAGTTCGCGGATATGCGCCATACTATTGCTGATCAGTTCCTCAATAAACGGTGTGCGGTCTTTACTGAGCAGAAAAATCGGCCATAGTTCAATATCGGGTAGAATGAGGTTGTATAACCCCTGTTCATTTTGTTGGTGTATCAGCGCCACGTTTGGTTTCTAAAGAATAGGTGAATGAGGTGTTTATTTGGCGGCATGAATATACAACTTTTAGATAGAATCAACCCACCGCAACTTTGTTTTAACTTCAAAGCTACTTCTAACCCCATTTAGTCCGGCTTCCGGATTGGTCAAATGACAAAACTCCGGAAATGAATTGACTCGGTTGGTTGTAAAAAGTGTTTTACATTTGCAGGGTCTTATAATAAGTGTCTCTATTTTACCATTTCAAATATATATCAAGATTATGGCTCGCTTAACCACTTTTTCCAAGTTTTTGATCACAGCAGTGATTGTTGCCGTAGCTTTTTTCGGACTTCGCTATATCATGCAACAGCGTAACGACCAACAAGGAACAATTTCCCAAACAACCACTACAACCTCGACAAATAGCAATTCGACACAAAATACGAATGCGGTTCCGAATAGCACTCAAAACACTAACAGTGGCGGAGCATCTGCATCTTTCAACTATACCCCCACCCCGCCGGTTAACGGAAAATTGAAAGGCGTGGTAGAATTGGGTGCAACCGGTTTCAATTCGTTTATCATCCGAATTGATAACCTTAAAAACTGGAAACTCGAGAAGTCGGAATTTGGAAACAGTTTGGTGATGGAAAACATGGCAACTGACGAAGATATCCGAAGCGGTTTGAAAAAATACATCGGCGACATGCTGGCTTTTGGAGTAGGCGGCAAAGACATTCACTTTGTGGTCAGTTCCGGTGCTCAAAAAGCGGAGAGTACGCAAAAGATTACCAAAGCTCTGAAAGTACTGGGATATGTGGTCAATACCGTTACTCCGGAAGAAGAAGGTAAATTAGCCTTAAAAGCGACTTTACCCCGTGCTTTCGACCAAAGAGCATTTGTGGTGGATATGGGGTCGGGAAATACTAAAATATCCTGGATTCAAAACGGTCAGGTAGGAGCATTGGAAACTCATGGTTCTAAGTACTACCAAAATAATACGGATGCAGCAAAGGTTTATCAGGATGCCGTTGCCAAAGCGAAACAAGTACCACAAAACCTCAGAGAGACCTGCTTTATTATTGGTGGAATTCCGTTCGAGTTGGCCAAACAAACCCGAAACGGGAAAGAGCGTTTTACCGTATTAAAAGCCCCCGATGCCTACAAGATTGACGGTGAAAAACAGAAAGCGGGCATCAACATCTACAAAGCTATTGCCGACGGCACCAACTGTAAGCAGTTTGTGTTTGACTGGGATGCCAATTTTACCATCGGATTTCTGCTGGGATTGTAATGAATTTGATGGACAAAGGGCAATGGACAATGGGTAATGGGCAATGGATAATTGTTAATGGGCAATGGACAATGGGCAATGGGCAATGGGCAATGGATAATTGTTAATGGGCAATGGACAATGGGCAATGGGCAATGGATAATTGTTAGTGGTGTAAGTTTTAAGAACTAAGTCAAAATTTTCACTTTTCACTTCCCACTTCCCACTTTTCACTTCCCACTTTTCACTTTTCACTTTTCACTTTTCACTTTTCACTTTCTTAGGTAGCTTTTCGAAAAAGACAAAGCCTCCTTCTGTTTTCAGCAGTCGGGAATCGGGAGATTTTTCGGTTACTAATTTGGTGCGGTTGATTTTGGTGATTAAGTAAGCCGGACGGTCAATTTCGCCGGTCAGCAACCATTCATCTGAATACTGCTCAGGGCGATGTCCGGGCATCAGACCAAAGTAAAACAAGTGCGCGTAACTTTTAAAACCTATCGGCTCGACATAGACCGGTTTGCCTGCCATTTCCTTGTAAAATCTGATGGCGGGTGCTTGAGTGTATAGTTCTATTTTTGGTGCAACTACAGCAAAATACAATCCCAACAGCAAAGGGAAAGTAACCAGCATCAGGAATATTGACCAATATTTGTGTTTACTCATAGTGAAAGACACCGTCAATACCAAAAAGGCTATAGCTACCCCGATTATCTGCCCCCAACTATGCCATTCGACAGTGGTCTGAAAACAGGCTGCCGCAAATGGGTCTTTGATATAGGGCAGCAATAGATGGATGTTTCCGGCAAAAAAAGGAAGTGCAATCAGCAAGGTTGCCCATAGCAAACCTAAACCGGTAAACAGGCCTTTCACAAACCTAGGAATTGGTTGTCCTTCAGACAGCCATTGATGTAAACATTGGACTGCCAAAAAAGACAGGGGCAGATAAGCCATCGAAGAATAATGGACGATTTTGGTTTTGACGATGGTGAATAAAATCATCACCACAAAAAACAAACACTTCATTAACAGAGCAAAAGAGGAATTTCCGGACCGGTGTCTGAAAAAAGCCGGTAGGGCAAAAACAGACAAAGGAAAACAACCCAAAAAAACAACCACCCAATGATAGTATAGTGGTTGAGCATGTCCGGCATCGGATGTTGAAAATAAACGCACCTGATACGTAACAAACTCTTTTAAGAGTGAGGGTCCGTGTTTTACCACTTCCACACCAAACCACAAAGAAGCCACCAAACAGGTGCATAGCAGGAACAGGAGAACAGGGATTGCTTTTAACTGAACCGGAGCAGTCTTTTTCCACCACTGAAGGAGATAATAGCTGAATGCAGTTAATAATATCAGCAATAAACCGACGGGGCCTTTAGTGAGTACGGCAAGTCCTGCACCAACTCCGGCCATGGCATAAAATTTGACCTCTTGTCCGGCTTGTTTACGAGAATCAGAATCTGTTGCCGTTATATCCTCATGAGCTTTTGAAAGAAAAAACAGGCTTATGAAAATAAAATAATTAAACACCGGATCTATAATACCCGACTTAAAATAGAGCATTGGTAAAATGCTGCCTCCAAACAGAAGCGCCCATAAAACACCAAAAGAATTTCCGGCTTTTTGTTTGCCAATATAAAAAAGGGTAAACAGCGTTAAGATACCGAACAGGGCATTCGGCAGTCTTGCAGCAAACTCATTGATGCCGAACATTTTCATGGCAAGTGCCTGCATCCAAAAAAACAAAGGGGGTTTTTCCCAAAAGGGTTTAAAACCGATTTGTACCCGTCCGTAATTTCCGCTTACCAACATTTCACGGGCCGATTCTGCAAAATTCACCTCATCCCAGTCAAACAGCGAAACTGCACCTAAAAAAGGCAAATACAAAACAGCCGCCAATAATGTGATGGCAATTGCAAGCCGGGTAGCATCGGTTGATTCAAGGACAGAAAGAGAGCGTACAGATTCTGGCAATTAGATCAATTTTAATATGAAAACTTACAAAATGTTGGCTGCCGGTGGTTTTTGTCAAAACTATGGTTGCAAATGTAAGTGTGGGCGGGAAAAATCCAAACATTTAGTAGGTACATTTTATGTTTTCAGACCCGAAATTATCGGGTAAAGGATAAAGGAATTTGATTTAAAAAGCACCACTTTTTTCTTGTTATGAAACCGAGTTTGTTTTTCAACTTACCTGATTCGGTACATAAGGCAGCTTAATATTAAAAAAAAGAAAATAAAATGACATAAACATAGTTTTTGGCTTGTCTTTTTACTTAAATAAGACAATAGCTTTAAAAGCAAACACCTATATTTACCTGCCAATTTAACACCAGCAATTAATCACTACAATCAACTACTATGGTGAAACTCTACACGAGCCTTCCGGCGGTCATTTTATTTTTTTGTGTTTGCACAGGAATAAAAGCCCAATGTACCCTCACAACATCAGCCTATATAGACCAATTGGTCTGTGGACAATGCGTCAGCCTATATGCGTTCGGACAGGGACAGGGGCAGATTGTTTTTGCTGAAAATTTTAACAGCGGTCAGCCAACAGGATGGGCATTTACCAACCAAGCCATGTTTAACAACCCCTGTAGTCCGGGGGGAGTTGACGGTACCCCACACCTTTGGATGGGAAATAACTCGGGTGTTCCCCGAACCCTGCGAACGGTGAACTACAACTTTTTAGCAGCAACAGCCGGGGTAACTATTTGTTTCGACCTATTGTTTGCCGAACAAACCGGAGATGAGGCAACAGCTCCCTGTGAAGGGCCTGACGAACCCGATGAAGGAGTTGCCCTTCAATATTCGACCAATAACGGAGCAACCTGGATTGATATATATTACTTTGATCCAAACGGAGGGTATGACCCTTCTTTGACCAACTGGAACAACTGGTGTTTTGCCTTGCCTCCCGGTGCAATTACCGCTGCTACTCAAATCAGATGGTTTCAGGACAATGACTCTGGTCAAAACTTCGATCACTGGGGAATTGACAATGTAGAGATTTACTTTAATGACCCAACTTATAATATTACCTGGACTCACGATGGATATTCTTACGGAGCGGGTAACAGTGGCGGAGAAAATCCGACACAAGTCTGCCCCCAGACTACTACCACCTATACGGCTGTGATGACAAACGGTACAACCACTTGTACTTCTTCAGTTACTGTAAATGTTACTGATCCGGTTATTGTGGCAGATGCCGGTCCTAATCAGAGCATTTGCCCCGGTCAATGTGTTACCTTAGATGGCAGCAATACCCGGGTCATTATGTCGCCTGCAAAAACACCAACTTACTCCAACGGTGAAATTGCTGCATTGACAGGACTACCCTCAGCAGCCGATTTGGCAGCGCTACTACTCCCTTGTTTAAATTTTGGCGGATGTACTTGTCCCAATGGTTCAACGGTTGCTTTTTTCCAAACCTGCCCGGCGATTTTTACAGGAACTATTTCGATGAACATCAATATTACAGACCTGAATACGGTTACTATCCAAAACGGACAGCTTACCAGTGTTTGTATATCCAGTGCAAATATGATCGCCGGTAACCTCAATCAGTTTGGAGTTACGCTAACCTGCCCTTCAGGAAATACTATTGTTCTGGCAAATCCGGGTAATATCACAGGCACGAATCTGTCCAATGCCTGTTTTACCCTGACTGCTACAGCTCCTATTTCTTCGGGTAGCGCACCTTATACCGGCAACTGGCAACCTGTTCAGCCACTTACAGCCCTTAGCGGATGTGATGCCAACGGGGTATGGACTCTAAATTTTACCGGCACCTTCAACCTCTCGAGCGGCACCTTACCATTGGGTTTCCTAAATGGGTGGAACATCAGTTTTGATGACCCCGAAATCAGTGAACCCGCCATTGTTACCTGGTCTCCTACTACGAATATGACCGGTAGCAACACCCTCACCCCAAATGTTTGCCCTACCGTTACCACTACCTATACCCTTACCGCTGTTGATGATGCGGGCTGCACACAGGCAACCGATCAGGTAACGGTAACAGTTGCACCTTGCTGCCCAATGACCATCAGTGTTGCTCCTACAAACGGAACCTGTGGCAACAACGGGTCGGCAACACTGACCATTAACAACCCACCGGTCGCCCCTACAATAGCCTGGTCGAACGGGCAAACTGCAGTAACTGCCACTAACCTTGCAAACGGCACCTATACCGTAACGGTAACAGCCGGTGCGGGATGTAGTCAAACTGCATCCGTTACCATTGCCAATACCCCCGGCACTGCGCCGTCTGTTTCCAACTCACAACAAGTGTGCAACGCAGCAGGCACGAATTATACCATTACCCTCACGCTTGCAGGCACAGCACCTATCAACGTTACCGGTTCGCCGGGAACACTTGCAGGGAACATTTTTACCAGCAATCCCATCACTGCCGGCACCTTCCCTACATTTACCATTACCAATGCCTGCGGCAGTATTACTTTTACACCCAACGTAGTTTGTGCTCCACCGGGCACTTGTAACTCATCGGAGGGTTGTTTTGGCGCCAACCTTGTGGTCAATGGTGATTTTGAAACCTTTAATCCGGGCGCTCCTTTTGCAACTTTTACGAGCAGTTATGACTACAGCCCCTGTCCGGGTATTGTTTGTGTCAATAGTTCTACAAGTGCGCCTATTCTATGCCAATATGACTTTTCGGTGCAAAACAATGCCAATATCTGTAATAGCGATTGGACCAGTTTATTGGATGATCATACCTCCGGAAGCGGCAATATGATGATTGTAGATTTCCCATCCGGTAATGTTGCGCCTAATAATCAAATTTGGTGTCAGACCGTAAATCTCACCCCTTCTACCAATTATTGCTTCGGGGCATTCTTTGCCAATATCCTGCCAACAGGCAGTGGTCAGCCATTGCCTGTTTTTGGATTTACAGTAGGTGGCAGTTTGTTAGGAAACAGCCCTTCTTTGCCGGAAAACGAACAATGGCAATTTTACGGAATACAGTTTAACAGTGGTGCCGGTGGCAACACTACGCTGTGTATAACCAACCAAAACTTTGGGGCAACGGGCTATGATTTGGCAATTGATGACATATCGGTGCGACCGGTTACATCAGGCACACCTCCAACGGCAGTCAACGATAACGTTTCGCTTTGTGCAGGTGCAACTGCTCAAACCATTAATGTATTAGGCAATGATTCTCCTACCGGAGGCGCTATAACTTCATTGAATATTTATGCTGCACCTCCTTATAGCGCAGGGACAGTCAGCGCTATAAATCTTGCAGCAGGTACGATTACCTTTAACCCTGCTCCGGGTTTCAGTGGAACTACGAATTTCAGCTATCAGATTTGCAATGCAGCAGGATGCTGTGACGTGGCCACAGTTACCATTTCTCCTAACCCGCCTCCAACTCCAAGCATTAGCGGCAACCTGAGTTTTTGCACGGGAGGTAGTACCACACTGACTGCTGCAGGTGGAGGCACCTATGTCTGGTCAACTGGTGCAAATACTGCCGCTATCAACGTTACAGCAGGTGGAACTTACAGCGTTACGGTTACAAATATTTCGGGCTGTACCGCCACAGCAAGTGCCAACGTTACAGTAAACAGCATCATCCCGCCCAATATGCCTCCGGCAAGTACCTGTGCAGGAGGCAACGCAGTCACCCTGAATCCGGGTGCTTACACTTCTTATATATGGACAACCGGTGCTACTACTCAAACCATCAGTGTCAGCCCGGTTGCCAATACCACTTACACTGTCACTGTTACCAATGCAACCGGTTGTACTGCCATCGGTAACGTAACCGTTACCATTAACACCATTCTGCCACCAAGTATTCCTCCGGCGAGTACTTGTGCAGGAGCGCTTCCTGTAACACTGAATGCCGGAACATACAGCGGTTATAGCTGGTCAACCGGTGCTACTTCTCAAACTATCAATGTAAGTCCGGCGACCACCACCACCTATACGGTTAATGTTACTGGGGCAAATGGCTGTACAAACTCGGGAAGCGTAACGGTTACAGTTAATTCCATTTCACCGCCGGTACTAACTCCTGTTTCCGTTTGTGCCGGTAATCCGGCTTCAATCAATGCAGGTTCCGGTTATTCCGGATATGTATGGTCAAACGGTGCAACTTCTCAAAGTATCAATGTCAGCCCTTCAGCTACCACTTCCTATTCTGTAACTGTAACCGGAGC
This sequence comes from Sphingobacteriales bacterium, assembly GCA_016700115.1. Lineage (NCBI taxonomy): Bacteria > Pseudomonadati > Bacteroidota > Sphingobacteriia > Sphingobacteriales > Sphingobacteriales bacterium. The sequence goes on from CP064999.1 coordinate 5,953,310, forward strand.
CGGAGGCTGTACAGCAACAGCAAGTACAACGGTAACGGTCAACAATATAACTCCCCCATCCATCCCGCCTGCTTCTTTGTGTGCAGGTGGAAATCCGGTAACTCTGAATGCAGGAGCAGGATTTACCGCATATTTGTGGTCTTCCGGTCAAACAACACAAACCATTAATGTCAGTCCGGCAGGAACAACTACCTATACGGTAACGGTAACCGCTACAGGTGGATGTACGGCAACTGCCAATACTACGGTAACTGTCAACAGCATAACACCTCCTTCTATTCCGGCTGCGACTACCTGTGCCGGAGGAAATCCGGCATTACTCGATGCCGGTGTTGGATACAATACTTACGCATGGTCAACGGGAGCCTCTACACAGAGCATCAATGTCAGCCCGGCATCCACAACTACTTATACTATAACAGTTACTGATAACAACAATTGTTCAGCAAGCAATTCGGTTACAGTTACAGTCAATAATCTTGCACCGTTCACTATTCCCGTACTACCCATTTGTCTTGGAAGTAGTACGACTTTAAATGCAGGTGCTTATAGTTCTTATTTATGGTCAACCGGAGAAACTTCGCAAAGTGTTTCTGTAAGTCCGGCTACCGGTACTACTTATACCGTTACTGTTTCTAACAGCAACGGCTGTACGGCTGTCGGAACAGCAACTGTAGCGGTCAATACCCTGCCGAATACGGCCATCAGCGGCTCGACTACTTTTTGTACTGGAGGGAATACCACGCTTAGTGCCGGTATGGGATTTACCCTTTATCAATGGTCGAACAGCGCAACCACTCAAAGTATCACAATTTCTATCCCCGGCACCTATACTGTAACAGTAACAAATGCCAATGGCTGTACTGCAACGGCACAAACCACCGTAACAGAAAGCGCCTCTTTAAGTCCGGTGATTACCGGCAACACTTCATTATGCCCGGGAGAAACAAGCACGCTTGATGCCGGAACTGGTTTTAACAGCTACATGTGGTCAAATGGGGCAACAGGTTCGAGCATTACAGTAAATACTTCCGGAACATACAGTGTTACTGTTACCGATGTCAACGGATGTTCCGGTACAGATTCAGAAACGGTCGTTGTTAATACCAATCCCAATGTCAGTATCACCGGAAACGGAAACATCTGCATAGGAGCTTCCTCCACCCTCAACGCTACTCCGGGATTTTTACAATACGAATGGTCAACGGGCACCTTCGGACAGAGCATTACCACTAATACAGCCGGAAGCTATGCGGTTACCGTTACCGATGCAAATGGTTGTACTGATTCAGATGTTTTTGTAGTCAATGTCAATACAGGAACAGCTCCGGTCATTACCGGGACCCTGTCTTTTTGTTTTGGAGGAAACACCGTTCTGAATGCAGGGTCCGGGTTCAGCAGTTATTTATGGAGCAACAGCAGTACATCTCAAACCGCTACCGCATCCACCGGTGGTGTGTATAGTGTAACCGTTACGGATATTAACGGTTGTTCAGGCTCAAGTGCGGTTACTGTGAGCGTTAACAACCCTTCGCCTCCGGTCATCGGAGGAAATACAAATATTTGTGCAGGCAGCAGTACCATACTAAGCACATCGGGTTTTACCACCTATCTTTGGTCGAATGGGTCGGTCAATGCATCTATCAATGTAAGCCCGCCAGTTACGACTACTTATACTGTTACGGTTACCGATGCGAATGGCTGTACTTCCACCGCTGCACAGATAGTAAATGTAACGGCTTCCCCATCGGTAACCATTAACGGAAATACCGCATTTTGTCCGGGTGGCAGCAGTCTGCTGGATGCCGGAAGCGGCTTTGCCCAATATTTGTGGAGTACCGGCAGCACCGGTCAAACAATCACGGCAACCACTGCCGGCACTTATACAGTTACGGTAGCCGATGGTGCCGGTTGTTCCAATACTGCCGCTATTTCCATTTCCATTTTACCCAATCCGATTGTCAATATTTCCGGTTCATCCACCTTCTGTACCGGCAGCAGCAGTACGCTCAATGCGGGAAGCGGATTTACCCAATATTTGTGGAATACTGGCAGCACTACCCAAACACTTGCAGTAACATCTGCAGGTATATACAGCGTTACGGTAACCAATGCCAATGGGTGTACCGGATCAAACCAGATTAATGTTACAGAAAGTACCTCTCTTAATCCCAATATCGTTGGGAATTTGAACCTTTGTGTTGGTGAAACCACGGTCTTGGATGCCGGCACCGGGTATGCTTCTTATAGCTGGAACAATGGCGGATTAACACAAACTATCAGTGTCAGTATGTCTGGAAACTATTCCGTTACTGTTACCGATTCAAGTGGTTGTACCGGTGAAACTGATGCAACAGTTGCCGTAAACCCCAATCCGGTAGTCAGTATTACCGGAGTTGCCAATATCTGTAGCGGTCAAAACAGCACGTTAGACGCTGGTTCGGGTTTTACGGGCTATTTATGGAATGACGGCAGCACCGGACAAACCCTGACAGCTTCCACCGCAGGGACTTATAGTGTAACAGTAACAGATGCCAACGGCTGTTCAGGCACTGATAATTTTGTATTGAATGTCGGTTCATCGCTAACCCCGGTCATTGCCGGTGATTTGGATATTTGTGCCGGTGAAACCACTACTTTAGATGCCGGAGCAGGCTATGCCACTTATTCATGGAGCAATGGCGGCTCCGGTCAGACCATCAGTATAACTGCTTCGGGAATTTATATTGTAACGGTAACCGATGCAGGAGGTTGTACAGGAGAGGCGAATACCGCCGTAACGGTCAATACTAATCCGGCACCCACTATCACCGGAACAACAGATATCTGCAACGGGGAAACCTCTGTGCTGGATTCCGGTACAGGATTTACCACTTATAGCTGGAGTGACGGCAGCACCGGTCAAACCCTCAGCATCACAACAACTGGAAGCTATCAGGTAACCGTTACCAATGCTGCCGGTTGCACCGGAACGGACAGTTTTGCAGTAACGGTCAATGCCAATCCTGTTGCCAATATCACCGGCACAGCAAGCATATGTATTGGTCAGACAAGCACATTAGACGCAGGTTCGGGTTTTACAGGGTATCTATGGAATGATGGCAGCAACGGACAAACGTTGATTGCATCCACCACAGGCACTTACAGCGTAACCGTAACCAATGCCAATGGATGCACGGGCACAGATAGCTTTGTGTTGAATGTCGGTTCATCGCTAACCCCGGTCATTGCCGGTGATTTGGATATATGTGCAGGTGAAACCACAACATTGGATGCAGGCGCCGGTTATGCCACTTATTCATGGAGCAGCGGCGGAACGGGTCAGACGATCAGCGCAACTGCATCGGGGATTTATTTTGTAACAGTAACCGATGCAGGAGGTTGTACAGGTGAAGCCAATGTCAGTGTAACGGTCAACGCAAACCCCCTTGCCAATATCACCGGCACAGCGAGCATTTGTATTGGTCAGACAAGTACTTTAGATGCCGGTACAGGTTATACGGCTTATCTATGGAATGACGGAAGCACCGGACAAACCCTGACTGCTTCCACCGCAGGGACTTATAGTGTAACAGTAACCGATGCCATTGGCTGTTCAGGCACTGATAATTTTGTATTGAATGTCGGTTCATCGCTAACCCCGGTCATTGCCGGAGATTTGGATATCTGTGTCGGTGAAACCACTACTTTAGATGCCGGAGCAGGCTATGCCACTTATACATGGAGCAATGGCAGCAACGGTCAGACCATCAGTGTAACTGCTTCGGGAATATATATTGTAACGGTAACCGATGCAGGCGGATGTACGGGAGAGGCGAATACCGCCGTAATGGTCAATACTAATCCGGCTCCTACTATCACTGGAACAACAGATATCTGCAACGGGGAAACCTCTGTGCTGGATGCCGGTACAGGATTTACCACTTACAACTGGAGTGATGGCAGCACCGGTCAAACCCTAAGCATCACCACAACAGGAAGCTATCAGGTAACCGTTACCAATGCTGCCGGTTGCACCGGAACTGACAGTTTTGCAGTAACGGTCAACGCCAATCCTGTCGTCAATATCACCGGCACAGCGAGCATCTGTATTGGTCAGACAAGCACATTAGACGCAGGTTCGGGTTTAACCGCTTACCTCTGGAATGATGGCAGCACCGGACAAACGCTGGTTGCATCCACCGCAGGCACATACAGCGTAACAGTAACCGATGCCAACGGATGTACAGGCACAGATAGTTTTGTGTTGAATGTCGGTTCATCGCTAACTCCGGTCATTGCCGGAGATTTGGATATTTGTACGGGTGAAACCACTACTTTGGATGCAGGCAACGGTTATGCCACTTATTCATGGAGCAATGGCGGAACGGGTCAGACGATCAGCGCAACTGCATCGGGGATTTATTTCGTAACAGTAACTGATGCAGGAGGTTGTACAGGTGAAGCCAATGTCAGTGTAACGGTCAACGCAAACCCCCTTGCCAATATCACCGGCACAGCGAGCATTTGTATTGGTCAGACAAGTACTTTAGATGCCGGTACAGGTTATACGGCTTATCTATGGAATGACGGAAGCACCGGACAAACCCTGACTGCTTCCACCGCAGGGACTTATAGTGTAACAGTAACCGATGCCATTGGCTGTTCAGGCACTGATAATTTTGTATTGAATGTCGGTTCATCGCTAACCCCGGTCATTGCCGGAGATTTGGATATTTGTACGGGTGAAACCACTACTTTAGATGCCGGAGCAGGCTATGCCACTTATACATGGAGCAATGGCGGCAACGGTCAGACCATCAGTGTAACTGCTTCGGGAATATATATTGTAACGGTAACCGATGCAGGTGGATGTACGGGAGAGGCGAATACCGCCGTAACGGTCAATACTAATCCGGCTCCTACTATCACCGGAACAACAGATATCTGCAACGGGGAAACCTCTGTGCTGGATGCCGGTTCAGGATTTACAAATTATAGCTGGAGTGATGGCAACATCGGTCAAACCCTAAGCATCACCACAACAGGAAGCTATCAGGTAACCGTTACCAATGCTGCCGGTTGCACCGGAACGGACAGTTTTGCAGTAATGGTCAACGCCAATCCAGTCGTCAATATCACCGGCACAGCGAGCATCTGTATTGGTCAGACAAGCACATTAGACGCAGGTTCGGGTTTAACCGCTTACCTCTGGAATGATGGCAGCAACGGACAAACGCTGGTTGCATCCACCGCAGGCACATACAGCGTAACCGTAACCGATGCCAATGGATGCACGGGCACAGATAGTTTTGTGTTGAATGTCGGTTCATCGCTAACCCCGGTCATTGCCGGTGATTTGGATATATGTACAGGTGAAACCACTACTTTAGATGCCGGAGCAGGCTATGCCACTTATACATGGAGCAATGGCGGAACAGGTCAGACGATCAGCACTACTGCATCGGGAATTTATTTTGTAACAGTAACCGATGCAGGAGGCTGTACAGGTGAGGCCAACGTCAGTGTAACGGCCAACGCAAATCCCGTAGCCAATATCACAGGCACAGCGAGCATTTGTATTGGTCAGACAAGTATTTTAGATGTCGGTACAGGTTATACGTCTTATCTGTGGAATGACGGAAGCACCGGACAAACCCTGACTGCTTCCACCGCAGGGACTTATAGTGTAACAGTAACCGATGCCAATGGCTGTTCAGGAACAGATAATTTTATGTTGAATGTCGGTTCATCGCTAACCCCGGTCATTGACGGTGATTTGGATATCTGTGCCGGTGAAACCACTACATTAGATGTCGGTTCAGGCTATGCCACTTATTCATGGAGCAATGGCGGCAACGGTCAATCCATCAGCGTAACTGCATCGGGAATTTATATTGTAACGGTAACCGATGCAGGAGGATGTACAGGAGAGGCGAATACCGCAGTAACGGTCAATACTAATCCGGCACCCACTATCACCGGAACAACAGATATCTGCAACGGGGAAACCTCTGTGCTGGATGCCGGTACAGGATTTACCACTTACAACTGGAGTGATGGCAGCACCGGTCAAACCCTAAGCATCACCTCAACAGGAAGCTATCAGGTAACCGTTACCAATGCTGCCGGTTGCACCGGAACGGACAGTTTTGCAGTAATGGTCAACGCCAATCCAGTCGTCAATATCACCGGCACAGCAAGCATCTGTATTGGTCAGACAAGCACATTAGACGCAGGTTCGGGTTTAACCGCTTACCTCTGGAATGATGGCAGCACCGGACAAACGCTGGTTGCATCCACCGCAGGCACATACAGCGTAACCGTAACCGATGCCAATGGATGCACGGGAACAGATAGCTTTGTGTTGAATGTCGGTTCATCGCTAAACCCGGTCATTGCCGGAGATTTGGATATTTGTACGGGTGAAACCACAACATTGGATGCAGGCACCGGTTATGCCACTTATTCATGGAGCAATGGCGGAACAGGTCAGACGATCAGCGTAACAGCCTCGGGAACTTATATCGTAACGGTAACAGATGCAGGAGGCTGTACCGGAGAGTCAAATGTCAGTGTAACGGTAAATACCAATCCTTTGCCGGACATTACGGGCATTGCCAATATTTGTATTGGCGAAATTAGCACCTTAGATGCAGGGGCCGGTTTTAACCTTTATGCGTGGAATGATGGCAGCGCGGCTCAAACATTGGATGCAACTGCTTCAGGGATTTATACAGTTACCGTAACAGATGCCAACGGATGTACAGGAACAGATAGCTTTATCCTGACTGCTATTGATTGTACTACCTGCACACCACCCCTTCCTCCGGTCGGTGAGTCAGTGAATGCAATAATTTGCGAAGGGGAGGTAAACACCACTCCTTTTGTAGTTAGTACGGAACCCGGAACTTTAGTCAACTGGTATGATGCTCCGGCAGGCGGTAATCTAATCGGTACGGGGGTTACCTTTACTCCAAGCTCAGCAGGAGTTTTTTATGCCGAAGCAGTAAATATTTTAGACCCCTCCTGTGTCAGTGAGCGTATATTGGTCGAACTTTTAACAGATTTAGTCAGCATTTCCGTAACTGCAGACCCCACAGCCACGGCTTCCGGAGGAACGGTTCTTCTTGATGCTTCAGGCTCTTCAATTTTGGGAACAACCTTGACTTATAGCTGGACAACCTCCGGTTCCGATGTGATGACCTGTACGGACTGTACGGCACCGGAAGTCATTCTGACACAAACCACCAATTTTACCGCTTCGGTTATTGATGAATATGGCTGTTCGGCAAGTGCATCTGTTCAGGTATTGATTTTGCCTGCCGGAAATATAGTGGTAATCCCCAACGCATTTTCTCCAAACGGAGACGGGGTTAACGATTTGTTCAGGGTTACCGGTCAAAATATTGAAACCATCGAACTGTTTATCTATAACCGTTGGGGGCAGGAAGTTTTTGCAGCAATAGGCGAATTAGACGCAGGTTGGGATGGAAAATTCAGAGATACTGATCAGGAACTTGGGGTGTATGTGTATTACGCGAATATCACCTTTATGAACGGTGAAACAGAAACTTTAAAAGGAAACATTACCCTAATCAGGTAACGAGAAGTCTGACAATAACCTGTACAACCAACAATCAGGGACAAAAAACGCCGGTACGTGGTTCAACACGTCCGGCGTTTGCGTGAATATTAGCCAATTCGTTTAATAAATTTACTCTTTAGCCTTTACCGAAGATGCTCCGGAGGTTTCTGATTGTACATTGGTTGTATTGCCTTTATACAAGATACCGCTCGCTCCGGATGCTTCTGCTGTCAATTTATCAGAAACATTGACTTCGGCTTGGCTTACACCCGAAACTTCGGCAACCATTTCTTTGACTGCAAAGTTAAAGGCTTTTAACCCTGAAGAGCCGCTGACAGTTATCTCTGCATTTTTAGCTTTTCCGCTAAGTGTCAGAGAAGATGCTCCGCTTACTTCTGCATTTAGTGTACCCGTATTTATATCAGTTACAGCTTCTGAAACTCCGCTGATAATGATGTTAAATTCGTCTTTGTTTTTAAATCCGGTAATCGTAGCCTTACAAGCACCGTTCAACTCAATTTCGGTGATTTCTGGTGCAACAATGGTTACTTCAAGAGTTTCCTGATTGTTTTGATTTAGCCAGTTCCACCATTTTTTCTGACGCGTGGATATGGAAAGGGTGTTCCCGCTTTTGATGAGGTTTAGATTGGCAAGACTTGCTTCATCACCCGAAAAGGCAACTTTGTATTTTGAACCCTGCTGAACATTAACTTTAAACATTCCCGAAATTTCGAGTTCTTCAAAGTCGGTGATATCGTACAGTTTCTGATTGCCTACTATTTTGGGCTCTCCGGTGTTGGTAGTTTCTTCAATTCCCTGTTCGTTAACTGAAGTGGGATCTGATGTTTCCTCTTCCAAAGCCGCTTCACTGTCAATATCTTCGTTTTCATCCAAAAGATTTGAATCCTCTTCATTTTCAATACCCAATTTTTCAACGCCTGCATTGACATTGGTCAGTCCGCCTTCGAGCATATCCCAGCGTTTGCCGATCATTTCAGAATCGAGCGTATTGCTTACATTTTTAACATCGTAAATCACCTGTTCAGAGCCAGGATTAAAGAAAACCGATTTGCCTTTTGGGACTTTAAGGGTGAGATGGATTTGTTGATTTCGCCATTTATCACCTGCAGGGGCAGAATAATAGGGGTTCATGTGCAGGATTGAGTCTTCCTGGTCAAAAACATATTCAATATGCTGCGCAAGGTTTTCGGCAGTTTGCTGAGTGCCGCTGAAAGCTGAAAGTGATTTTATCAACCGAAACTGGTCATCTTCACTTTCTACAACATCCAATTTGACCGATTCAAAAAACAGGGCATTGTTTTCATAGTCAAATGTCGTTTTTCCCCAGTTTCCGATGGGCAGTAATATCTGAGCATTGTTTTTATTGTTCTGTCGCACTTCTTCCAGATATGTATCCGGTAAGGCTGAAATATAGATGGTGTTCCCGATGGGTTGGGCTATCGCTATTTCTTCTTGCAACATAGCTCTTTGTGAAAAAGCATCGTTATAGGTTTTTGCCGAAACGGTTAACAACACAAAAAAGCAGAATACCCAAAAAGAAATAGCACCGGCTTTCCACCGGCCTGTTTCGGTGTTTATTTTAAAGGCTTTTCGGGTAAACCAATAAGTTATGCCAAGGATAGGAATGGCAAACAACATTAACAAACTGATGATGCCAAGAATAACAAGCAAAGCATTGCTAAATATAAAGGTGAGCAAAAACTTTGCAGAAGCAAATAGCCCGACAATGATGCCCAACAAGGCCACAACCAAAGAGAACAATAGAATTACTCCCCCTATTATCACTCCGATTTTTACAACTTTGAGGGTAATCCAAATTGCCTTAGGTAAAAATTGACGCAATTTGCTTGTCAATTGCTCAAAAAAAAACCGCGTGTTTTTACCGCCTTCGCTTTTGCTAAAATCTTCTATTTGGTCTTTAAGCGAATGAAAGCCTTCCCGAAAAGTCTTTTCAAGATTATGAACATTGATAGGTTCTCCTTTCATTGCAAGTTTTTGTGCAGCAGTAGATGCTTCGGGCACAATAGCCCAAAGGATGATGTAGAGCAACACACCCCAGCCAAACAAGAAAAATGCAGCAACAAAGGCTAATCTTATCCAAATAGGGTCGCTGATGCCGAAATAGGCACTAATGCCGGAACATACGCCCCCTAAAACCTGATCGTCGGGGTTGCGGTACAGTCTTCTGTAACTTTTATCCTCGCTACCGGACTGTGTGTTAGGATTGGCCTGATTCTGCGGTGATTGGTTGCTTTGTTCGTTGCTGTTGTTGAGGTCAGCATGTGATTCATGAGTGTGGGGATGGTCAAATTCTTCCGGATGTCCCATAATGGCAATCATGGTTTCTACATCGCCGGGCAAAACGACCTGTCGCTTGTGTTTGTTTAACGCTTCCTGAAACATCTCGGCAATCCGCGCTTCGATATCTTCTACTATTTCCCGCGCGCCTTCTTCTCCTGAAAAATGTTTGCCAAGAGAGCTTAAATAATGATGTAACCGGTTATAGGCTTCTTCCTCAATGTGGAAAAACCAGCCGCCTAAATTGATGCTAATAGTCTTATTCATGTGATTGGGTGGTTTGTGTGGTTGTTGAATGGAGGGAGTTAACTGCGTTGACTAATTCTATCCAGGTTTGTTGCAATTCTTCTTTGAATTGACTGCCCTCATCGGTCAGGGCATAATACTTGCGCGGTGGACCTGTTTTTGATTCTTCCCACCGGTAGGTCAGTAAGCCGGCATTTTTGAGCCGGGTAAGCAGAGGATATAAGGTGCCTTCCATGACCAACAAGTTGGCGTGTTTCATCTCTTCGATAATATCAGAAGGATACATCTCGCCTCTCGCTATGATTGAAAGTACACAAAACTCCAAAATTCCTCTGCGCATTTGCGTTTTGCTGTTTTCGGCATTTAAGTTCATATCATTGCTTTAAAGATTTAAGGTACTATGTTTTGCAAGGTACTGTACTGCAAAGATAACGCAAATTAGTTTTAAATAGTTGCATCTTTTTAAAAAAAATTTTTCTTAGCATGGTACTATGTATTGCCGAGTACTTTTTTAAACCTATTTGAAGGCTGAAAAGGTTCCATCAAAATCAAAACTTTATGAAAAAAATTATCCGAACAATCCAAAACTAAAATTTAAATCATAGCAATCGTGGAGTGACTATTTTATACTGACAGATAAAAGAGCATTTTTTAAAACTTACCAAACCTGAATTTACTAATTTGAAAGGGAAGGAGATCTGCACAATTTATGTTTTTATCTTTCTTTGAACCGGAATTACCAGACGTTGGAACTGATAAACTGCCATTTACTTACTATCTTTGCGCACATCTCAAGATATAAGGATATTTTAATTCGGGTAACCTGATTGGTGCAAATACCCATTCTTCCCTGTATTTATTCATCAACTTTAAGCTTTATCGTGCTACGGATTGATATACATTCTCACCTTTTACCCGATAAACTGCCTCGTTTTACCGAAAAGTTTGGTTATGATGGCTTTATCCATTTGGAACATCACCGTCAGGGATATGCCAAAATGATGATTGGCAACAAGTTTTTCAGGGAAATTGAAGAAAATTGCTGGAGTGCAGACCGGCGTTTTGCAGATATGGAACGCAACCGTATTGATATGCAGGTAATCTGTACCATTCCGGTTATGTTTAATTATTGGGCAAAACCCGCCGATACTCTTGAAGTCGCCCGTTTTTTAAACGACCATATTGCCGAGGTAGTCGCCAAATATCCCAAGCGATTTGTCGGGTTGGCCACCTTACCCATGCAAGACCCTGATTTAGCCATACAGGAACTGGAAAGATGTATGAAAGACCTGAATATGGCAGGTGTTCAGATTGGTTCTCACATCAACGAATGGAATTTGAGTGCTGCCGAGCTAATGCCTTTTTTTGAAGCATGTGAACGGTTAAACGCCTCTGTTTTTGTACATCCCTGGGACATGATGGGCAGTAAAGATATGCAGCGATATTGGCTGCCATGGTTAGTAGGTATGCCCGCCGAAACCTCCCGCGCTATTTGTTCTATGATATTTGGCGGGGTGTTTGAAAGGTTGCCCAATTTACGGGTCTTGTTTTCACATGGAGGTGGAGCATTTGCCGGCACTCTCGGCCGAATCATGCACGGCTTTAATGCCCGACCTGACCTGGTTGCTATTGATAATCCGTACCCTCCCACCAAATATCTCGGACAGTTTTGGGTAGATACTCTTGTTTTTGATGCTACCATGCTTCAACATAATATTGACCTCTTTGGCGCAGAAAAAGTTGCCCTTGGCTCGGACTATCCCTTCCCGTTGGGCGAACTGAATACAGGTGCTTTACTCGACAGCATGAACCTTGAACCCAATATCAAAAACACAATCCTTTACAAATCGGCTTTGTCCTGGTTGAACAGGAAGGAAGAAGAATTTATCTAAATACCGGCCAATTTTTGCAACCCTTCAATCGGTTTGCAACCAGAATCCAGATTGAATTTTCGAAGTAAAACAATTCCTCACCATTACTAAACCCACGATATATTCACAGCAATATGGATTTAACCGCATTTATTCGCAATGCCTTAGCCGAAGACATCGGCAGTGGTGACCATACTACTCTGGCTTGTATTCCGGCACATGCTACCGGCAAGGCACGTTTATTGGTCAAGGAAACCGGGGTGATTGCCGGAATAGAAATGGCCAAACTGATTTGTAAAGAGGTGGATGAAGGATTGGAAGTTGAAGAATTTTTAAAAGATGGAGATTGTGTAAAACCCGGTGATATAGGCTTGGTGATAGCAGGCAACAAACAATCCATCCTTAAAGCAGAACGCCTGCTGCTAAATTGTATGCAAAGGATGAGCGGAATTGCAACATTGACAAACCGCTATGTTCAGGAAATTGCTGATACTTCGGCACGAATTTTAGATACCCGGAAAACAACACCCGGTTTCAGGTATATCGAAAAATGGGCTGTGCGCATTGGCGGAGGCTACAACCATAGGTTTGGGTTGTATGATATGATTATGATTAAAGACAATCATCACGACTATTGCGGAGGAATTGTCAATGCCATCCGCCAAACGCGTCAGTATCTCTCTCAAACAGGCTTAATGCTCAAAGTAGAAATAGAGGTGCGAAATTTGAAAGAACTCGAATTGGTACTGGAAACCGGACAAATTGACCGCATCATGTTTGATAATTTTGATGTACCTGCAACCTATCGGGCTGTTGAGTTGGTCAACCGCCAATATGAAACCGAAACTTCCGGAGGCATTAACCTGAATACGGTTAGAGAATATGCCGAAACCGGGGTAGATTTTATTTCAGTCGGTGCACTCACACATTCATATACCAGTATGGATATTAGCCTTAAAGCCATCTAAAAAAGTTTGGAGTGTTGCCGCTGTCTGTATAGAGGTGTAAAGGACAAATATATACATCTATCTTTTGTTTAGTAGGTAATACTACTTTACCTCAGTTTTCCCTTAATTGTCAGACTATAATTTGTGTGGTT